>JACKHP010000001.1 GCA_020638905.1 Planctomycetota bacterium
CGAACAACGTCGAACTCTCGTCCGACAAGCGCCTGCAGCGCGCCCTCGAGCACTGGCTCCCCCACTACATCGACTGGTGGAAGGAGATGGGCCCGACCGACTTCAACGACAGGGAGGTCTACCTGCGCACCGCGGTGTCGGTCGACAGCGAGGGCTGGGCCCAGTTCGGCCACGTGCGCATGCCCGAGTACCGCTGGGGCATCTTCCTGGCCGAGCCCGAGAAGGACCGCAAGATCGGCTTCGGCGACCACCAGGGCGAAGCGGCCTGGCAGCAGGTGCCGGGCGAGTACCGCAACTGGCTGCGCCGCATCATCGTGACCCAGGCCGACACCGAGCCGGCGTCGGTCGAGCAGCAACGCCTGCTCGCGCACACCGCGCCGAGCCTGTACGACATGCGCAACCTGTTCCAGGTGAACGTCGAGGAGGGGCGTCACCTGTGGGCGATGGTCTACCTGCTGCACACGTACTTCGGCAAGGACGGTCGCGAGGAGGCCGAGGAGCTGCTCGAGCGTCGCAGCGGAAACCCGGACCACCCGCGCATCCTGGGCACCTTCAACGAGCCGATCCAGACCTGGCTCGACTTCTTCTGCTTCACGATGTTCACCGACCGTGACGGCAAGTTCCAGCTGCTCAGCCTGGCCGAGTCGGGCTTCGACCCGCTCGCGCGCACGTGTCGCTTCATGCTGACCGAAGAGGCGCACCACATGTTCGTCGGCCAGACGGGCGTGGGACGCGTCGTCGAGCGCGCCTGCCAGCTGATGAAGGAGTTCCCGGACAGCAGCCCGCGCGAGCACGGCGGCATCGACCTCGACACGATCCAGCGGTACATCAACTTCTGGGCCAGCAGCAGCAACGACCTCTACGGCGCCGAGGTCTCGAGCAACTCGGCCAACTTCTTCGGCAGCAGCCTCAAGGGCCGCGCGTGGGAGATGAAGCGCTTCGACGAGCACAAGGCGCTCGAGCAGATGAAGGAGGTCGTGCTCTGGGAGGAGGGCAAGCTCGTCACCCAGCAGGTGCCGCTGCGCAACGCGATGAACGAGGTGCTGCGCGAGGACTTCATCGAGGACAACCAGAAGGGCATCAACTACTGGAACAAGATCTTCGTCGAGCACGGCATCGACTACGAACTGCGCCTGCCGCACCGCCGCTTCAACCGCAACATCGGCGTCTTCGCCGGGCACCACTTCGACATCGACGGCAACCCGATCGGCGAGGACGAGTGGCAGCGCAACAAGGACCGCTGGCTGCCCAGCGAGGCGGACCGCGTCTACGTGAAGAGCCTCATGAAGTCCTGCACCGAGCCGGGCAAGATCGCGGGCTGGATCGCGCCTCCCCCGAAGGGCATCAACGGCCAGCCGTTCGAGTTCGACTACGTGCGGCTCTGATCGCGGGGCGGTGACACCCGTCGACGCGCCTCGGCGCGTCGCCCGTGCGGGGCGGACGCGGTGCCTCGGCGCCGCGTCCGCCCCGCCTGCGTCCCGTGGCCGATCCGAGCGCGACGAGCGGCCGGCGCGGTATCCTCTGCGGCTTCCGGAGCCGGCCGCCGAACGTCGTCGTGGCGGCAGGCCCCGGACGTCGAGGCGCGCGCCCCGGCGCCAGCCGTCCACGAGCCCGTCGGGGAACCCGCGTTGAGCGAGTCGTCCGCGTCGCCGTCACCGCAGGATCCCTCGCCTGCGTCGCAGGAGCCGTCCGCCGCCGCGTCGCCCGCGAGCGCGCGCCCGGCGCGGCTCGAGATCCGCGTCGAGGGCGGCGACCGCGTGAACTGGGCGATGCAGCAGAACGACGTCCCGGTGGTCGAGCAGCTCGTGCTGCGCAACGTTGGCGACGAGGTGCTCGACGACCTGCTCGTGCGCGTCACCCTGGGCGACCTCGCCGCGCCCTGGGAGGCGCGCATCCTGTCGCTCGCGCCGGGTGCGACGTGGCACCTCGAGCCGGTCGACCTGCGTCCCGATCCGGCGCGCCTCGCGCGGCAGCTCGAGCGGGAGGCGCTCACGCTCACGGTCGAGGTGCTGCAGGGCGACGCGACGCTCGCGCGCGCCGAGCGTCCCGTGGCGGTGCTGGCCGCCAACGAGTGGGGAGGGCTGCAGTCGCTGCCCGAGATGGCCGCGGCGTTCGTGCTGCCGAACCATCCCGCGGTGCAGGGGCTGCTGCGCGAGGCCGGCGAACGCCTGCGCGTCGCGACCGGCGACGCCTCGCTGTCCGGCTACCAGCGGAAGGACGCGCGCCGCGTGCACGCCGTGCTCACCGCGCTCTGGGACGCTCTCTGCGCGCGCGGCCTGCAGTACGTCAACCCGCCCGCGAGCTTCGAGTCCTCGGGACAGAAGGTGCGCCTGCCCGACCAGGTGCTCGGGCACCGCATGGGCACCTGCTTCGACCTCTCGGTGCTGCTGGCCGCCGCCTGCGAGCAGGCCGGATTGGGCGCGCTGCTCGTGTTCGTCGAGGGCCACGCCTTCGTCGGCGCCTGGACGCGCGACGAGTCGTTCCCGCAGCCCTTCGTCGACGACCTGCTGCGCCTGCGCAAGCGCGTCGAGCTGGACGAGATCGTGGTGCTCGAGACGACGCTCGCCACCGCGAGTCCGGCCGTCGACTACGAGACCGCGCGGCGCCGCGCCGCGGCGCGCCTGGCGGACGACGGCGACTTCCTGGGCGCGGTCGACGTGCGCGCGGCGCGCCTGCGTGCCGTGCGTCCGCTGCCGTTCCAGGGGACGGACGCCGCGACGACGACGAACGGCGAGGATCCGGTGCGGGTGGCCGTCGCGTCCGACGCCGGAAGTCCAGCCGGAGCCGCAACCGAACCCGGATCCGAAACCAGTCGGCACACCGACACCGACACCGACACTGGCTCCGGCGAGCCGGCCGCACCTCCCGAGTCGTCGACCGATCGCATCGCGCGCTGGAAGCGGCGGCTGCTCGACCTCTCGCTGCGCAACCGGTTGCTCGCGTTCCGCGAGACGAAGAAGACCGTGCCGCTGCTGTGTCCCGAGCCATCCCAGCTCGAGGACGCGCTGCAGTCGGGTCGGCGCTTCACGATCCTGGCGCGGCCCGAGCGGCCGGCCGACGACCCGCGCGACCCTGCGCTGACCGAGGTGCGCACGCACGACGACCCTCAGCAGCGCTTCCTGCACGACGAACTCGCGGCCCAGCGGTTGCACGCCGATCTTCCCCAGGCCGAGCTCGACCGGCGCCTGCTCGAGCTGTTCCGCGCGGCGCGCGCGTCGCTCGAGGAGACGGGCGCGAACACGCTCTTCCTCGCGCTCGGCTTCCTGCACTGGACCGAGGCCGACGGCGACGGACAGGTGCGGCGCGCGCCGATCCTGCTGCTGCCGCTCGAGCTCGAGCGGCGCTCGTTGCGCGAAGGCTTCCGCATCGCGCTCGCCGACGAGGATCCGCGCGTCAACGCGACGCTGCTCGAGAAGCTGCGCGCCGAGTTCGCGCTCGAGCTCCCGCTCGACGAGCTCCCCGAGGACGACGCGGGCATCGACGTCGAGGAGGTCCTGCAGCGCTTCCGCAAGGCCGTGCGCGACATGGACGGCTGGGAGGTGCGCACCGAGGCGGCCGTCGGTCTCTTCTCGTTCACCAAGTTCATGATGTGGCGTGACCTCGAGGACCGCCGCGAGAGCCTGCTCGCGCACCCCGTGGTCGAACACCTCGTGGCGCGGCCCGACGATGCCTTCGAGGCGCGCGGCGCGTTCCCCGACCCGGGCGCGCTCGACGCGGGCTTCGACCCGGCGGCCATCTTCTGTCCGCTCGACGCCGACAGCTCGCAGCTCGCGGCGGTGCTCGCGGCCGAGTCGGGCAGCAGCTTCCGCCTCGAGGGCCCGCCGGGGACGGGCAAGTCGCAGACGATCACGAACCTCGTGGCGCAGATGCTGTCGCGTGGCAAGCGCGTGCTCTTCGTGGCCGAGAAGCGCGCCGCCCTCGACGTGGTGCGCTCGCGTCTCGAGCGCGTCGGACTCGGCCCCTTCTGCCTCGAGCTGCACAGCAACAGCTCGAGCAAGCGCGCCGTCCTGCAGCAGCTCGGCGAGACGCTGACGGTCGAGCGCCGCGCGCCGCCCGCCGGCTGGGCCGACGCGGCCGCTCGCCTGGCCGGGCAGCGCGCCGTGCTGAACACCTACGTCGAGGCGTTGCACGCCAAGGGACAGCTGCGGCGCAGCGTGCACGAGGTGACGTCCGAGCTGGTCGAGCTGCTCGACGTCCCGAAGCGCAGGCTGGGCAGCCTCGACGTCGACGCCGTCGACGCCGACGCGTACGTGCGGCTGCTCGAGCTGCTCGACCGTGTGGCGACCGCGGTGGCGGCGGTGGGCGTCCCGGCGCGGCACCCGCTCGCGGGCGTGGGTTGCGAGACGTGGGAGACGTCGCTGCCCGAGCGCCTGCGCCAGACGTCCGAGGCCGCGCTGGCCACGCTGGGACAGGTGCGCGAGGCGGCCGCCGACGTGTGCGCCCTGTTGGCGCCGGACACCTCGTCGTCCGACGTGCGCGCCGACGGCGGCGAGGTGCGCGCGGACGCAGGAGATGCGTCCACGTCGGCGTCCGTCGTCGACGAGCTCTCGCGGCGTTCGACGGCGGCGCTCGCGCGCACGGCGGCCCTGCTCGCGGAGTCGCCGGTGTGCGGTCCCGCGCTGCTCACCGAGCCGTCGCTCGCACCGATCGCCGGCGTGCTGGCGCCGTGGATCGAGCGCGGCGAGGCCACCGACGCGCGGCTCGCGAAGCTGTCCGAGCGCTGGGACGAGGGCCTGCTCGGGCGCGATCTCGACGATCTGCTGCAACGCTGGCGCGCGGCCGGTGCGGCGTTCTGGCCGCTCAGGGCGTTCAGGCAGCGCGCACTGCGCGGCGAGCTGGCATCGCTCTGGAAGGGCGGCGGCAAGCCCGGCGGCGAACGTCTCGCGGAAGACCTCGAGATCGCGCGTGCACTCGCGACCGACGTGCGGGCGCTGCGCGACCCGGGCGTGGACGTCGCGGCGCTCTTCGGCGCCGCGTGGCGGCCCGGGAGCGTCGACTGGGACGCGTTGCGCCGCGCCCTGGCGTGGGCCGGGGAGATGCGCGACGCGCTCGCGCAGCTCGTGGGCGACGACGCCGGACGCCTGGCCGCGCTGCGCGGGCGCTGCGCCGAGCTCGTCACGTCCCAGCGCGATCTGCTCGGCCCCGAGGCGACCCACGGACGCCGACTGCGCGCGTTCGGCGAGGCGTCCGCCAGGCACGCCGAGCGCGTGGCTGCCGTGCTGCAGCTCGCGCACGCCGACGAGGCGCTCGTGCTGGGAGCGGTCGACGAGCCGGGCCTGCTGCCGCGCAGCGAGGAGGTCTTCACGCGCTGGCGCGACCAGCGCGCCGACCTGCGCGACTGGTGCCACTGGCGCCGGCTGCGCGGCGAGGCGTCGACGGCCGGCCTGCGCACGCTGATCGGGTCGCTCGAGGAGGGCGAAGTCGCGGGCGAGCAGCTCGTGCGCGCCTTCCGGCGCGCGTTCCTCGAGGACTGGCTGAACGCGTCCATCGACCGCGACGAGCGGCTGCGCACCTTCGTGGGGGCCGAGCACGAGCGGCGCATCGAGCGCTTCGCGGAGCTCGACGCGCGCATGTCGACGCTGGCGCGCGAGCACCTCGTGGCGACGCTGGCGGCGCGCGTCCCGACCGTGGGCGACGAGACCTCGCCGAACTCCGAGCTGGGACTGCTCGAGCGCGAGCTGCGCAAGAAGCGCCGGCACCTCCCGGTGCGCAGGCTGTTCGAGCGCCTGCCGAACGTCCTGCCGCGTCTCAAGCCGTGCGTGCTCATGAGCCCGCTCTCGGTGGCGCAGTACCTCGACGCGCAGAGCGCCGACTTCGACCTGGTGGTCTTCGACGAGGCCTCGCAGATCCCCGTCTGGGACGCGATCGGCGCCATCGCGCGGGCGCGCCAGGTGGTCGTCGTGGGAGACAGCAAGCAGCTCCCTCCGACGAACTTCTTCCACAAGGTCGAGGAGGAGGACGAGCTCGTCGAGGAGGAGTTCGAGGAGCTCGAGAGCCTGCTCGACGAGTGCGCCGCGGCGCACCTGCCGTCGCTCGACCTGCGCTGGCACTACCGCAGCCGGCACGAGAGCCTGATCGCGTTCAGCAACGCGCACTACTACGACAACCGGCTGGTGACCTTCCCGTCGCCGGCCGACCGCGGCGCGCGGCTGGGCGTCGTGCTGCGGCGCGTCGAGGGCACGTACGACAAGGGCGGACAACGCAGCAACCGCGCCGAGGCCGAGGCGGTCGTGGCCGAGATCGCGGAACGTGCGCGCGAGGCGCGGCGCGGCGGGGCGCGTCCGTCGGTGGGTGTCGTGACCTTCAGCCTGGCGCAGCAGCAGCTCGTCGAGTCGCTGCTCGAGAGCGGACGGCGGGGCGATCCCGTGCTCGACGACTATCTCGACGCGGGCGGAGACGAGGCGCTGTTCGTCAAGAATCTCGAGAACGTGCAGGGCGACGAGCGCGACGTGATCCTGCTCTCGGTGGCCTACGGTCCCGACGCGAAGGGCCGCGTCTCGATGAACTTCGGTCCGCTCAACCGCGAGGGCGGCGAGCGTCGGCTCAACGTGGCCGTCACGCGCGCGCGCGAGCAGGTGATCGTGTTCACCTCGCTGCGCGGCGAACAGATCGACCTGGCGCGCAGCCGCGCGGCGGGCGTGCGCCATCTCAAGGGATTCCTCGAGTACGCGGAGCGGGGTCCGGCGGCCATCGCCGAGCACACCGCGGCCGAGGCCACGACGCGCAGCACGGCGCTCGAGCGGCACGTCGAGGCGGCGCTGGCCGAGCGCGGCCTCGTGGTCGAGCCGGCCGTGGGTTGCTCGGGATCGCGCATCGACGTGGCGGTGCGCGATCCGGTGCGCCCCGAGCGCTTCGTGCTGGGCGTGCTCGGCGACGGACCGGGCTACGCCCGCGCGCAGACGGCGCGCGATCGCGATCGCCTGCGCGGTGAGGTGCTGGCGCGCCTGGGCTGGACGCTGCACCGGGTCTGGTCGACCGACTGGTGGCTGCAACCCGAGCGCGAGACGCAGCGTCTGCTGGCCGCGCTCGACGCCGCCCTGGCCGCCGCGAGGGAGCGCGAAGCGTCCGAGGCCGCCGCCGCGGCCGGGTCCGCGGCAGAGGTCGAGGCCGGAACCGCGACCGCGCCAGGAGCCTCGAGCGAATCCGAAGCGGCGACCGCGACTGAAGCGGCGACCGCGACCGAAGCGGCGACCGAAACCGGAGCCGCAGTCGAGACCGCGACCGAGCTCGCGCGCGGGGCCTCGATCGAAGCCGACACCGAGGCAGGATCCGGCGATGCGTCCGAGTCCGACGGACCGCCCGCGCGGCGGGACGAACCGTTCGCGGCGTCGGCGGTCGAGGCTCCGCTCGCCGAGCGTGCCTACGCGGCCTGCGTGTTGCCGCGCGCGGGGGATGCGGAGGGGTTCGTCACGCCGGGCGCCGCCGCGCATGTCGCGCATCAGGTGGCGCAGGTCGTCGCGGCCGAGGGTCCGGTGGCGGTCGAGCTGCTCGTCCGCCGCGTGGCCGCGGCGTGGGAGATCGAGCGCGTGGTCGCCTCGGTGCGCCAACGCGTGCTCGAGGCGTGCGCGACCCTGCCCGACGACGAACGTCCCGAGCTGCGCGACGACGTGCTGTGGCCGCGCGGGCTCGACGCGCGCGCGTGGCGCGCGGTGCGCGTGCCGGTCGAGGGCGACGACGAGAGCCTGCGAGCGCTCGAGCACGTGCCCGCCGAAGAGCTGGCGAACGCCGCCGAGCTCGTGCTGCAGCGCAACGTGAGCCTGCCGTACGACGACCTGCTGCGCGAGACGGCGCGACGCTTCGGCGTCCAGCGGGCGGGGCCGCGGCAGATGGAGACGGTCGCGGCCGGCGTCGCGCGCCTGCTGGACGAAGCGCGCGCCCTCCGCGAGGGCGACTCGGTGCGCTTGCCGTAGCGCGACGTTCCCGCCGCAGCGCACGCCTCCGCGGCGCGGGACGAAGCGCTCGCCGTGCCCGCGCCGAGCCCGGCCGCGCGCATGGGGGCACGTCGGGACGGAAAAGAGACGGCGGCGAGCGCTTTGTCGCGCTCGCCGCCGTCTACGTGGAGCCTTTGCGGCTCAGCTTCTCTTCCGAGTCTCCAAGCGGCCCGTCGGGACGTCCGCCGTCCCGCACGCCGAGTGGAGGACGACCGCCGGCACTCCCATGCCGACGACCGCCCCGGGACCCGAACCAACCGGCCCGCCCACGCGGCCATTCGGCTCCCGGTGGAGCGACCGGGAGCGGCGTGACGTGGGCGGGAGGACCATGGCGATCATCTGAGGACGTGCTGCCCCCGCGCTCGCGACGCGGGGACGGGGATGACGAAGAGCCGCGCCCGCGATGTGGCATCGAGCGAGGCGGACGAAGTCTATCCCGTGCTGCGCGACGTGCCGGAGAAAGTCGCGCGCGCCGCGCACGAGCGCTCGGAGGCCGGCGAGCGCGACGGATCCGCGTCGACGGCACTCCGGCAACAAGCGCGGGCCGCGCGGACCGGCATGGTCCACGCGGCCCGCACGAGGTGTGGCGGTGCGTGAGGAGTGCTGCGTGCGCGCTGCGGCGCGCGGCTACGGGGCCTGGCCCACCGCGCGCAGCGCGTTGCTGCCCGTGGCCTGCTTGCGTCCCTTGAGGTCGAACCAGACCTGCATGTAGAGGCTGGCGCCCGCGGGCACGTCCGGCCAGCGGAAGACGAGCGGCTTGTCGGGCCGGATCTTCGAGATCACGAGCGGATCGGGGACGAGCACGCCGCCCTTGTACGGCGCGTCGAGACGCTCGACTCCGATCAGCAGGTGACCGAGCTTCTTGCGCCGGTCGATGCCGGTCACGAGCACGCTCACGAGGTCGTGGGGGACGGGCTCGCCGCTGCCCTGGAGCACGGCTTCGCCGGCCGCGCCGGCGACGCCGCCGCCCAGGTCGATCCACGGGCCGATCTGGGCGAGGTGCACCCAGGCGTCGTTCGAGAACTGGTTCACGATCGCCACGTCGGCCAGGAAGTCGCCGTCGAGATCGCCGAGCGCCACGTCGACCGGGCCGAGTCCCGCGTCGAGCAGCGGACCGGCCGCCAGCGCTCCGTGTCCGTCGCCGAGCAGCAGCGCCACGTCGAGCGAGCCGAAGTCGGCGGCCACGACGTCGAGGTCCTCGTCGCCGTCCACGTCGCCGACGGCCACCGCGTACGGACCGAGTCCCACGTCGTGCTGCTCGGCGTCGGAGAAGACGAAGCCGCCCAGGTGGCGGATGACCGAGATCACCGAGTCGCCGGACGCGGCCACGAACAGCTCGGGTTGCCCGTCGCCGTCGAGGTCGCCCGCCGCCAGGCCGCGTGGATCGGAGGGCACGGCGATCGACACCGCGCCGCCGAAGGCGCCCGCTCCGAGTCCCGGCAGCACCACGACGGAGTCGTGGCTGTCGTCGGAGATCACCGCGTCGAGGTCGCCGTCGAGATCGACGTCCACGAGCAGGATGTCCGTGGCGCAGAAGCCGCCCAGCGGGAACGACGGCGCGAACAGTCCACCCACGCCGTCGCCCGGCAGGAGCGCGACGGTCTTGACGAGATCGTCGCCCGCGGTCACCACGTCGGGATCGCCGTCGCCGTCGACGTCGCCCACGTCGAGTCCCATGGGCTGCACGCCGCCGGACACGCTGATCGCGGACTGGAGCGCGCCGCCGCCCGCACCGAGCAGCAGCGAGACCGTCGAGTTGCCCGTGTTCGCGGTGACGACGTCGAGCAGGCCGTCGCCGTCGAGGTCGCAGGCGGCGAGGTCGACCGGCTGGGGTCCGACGGGCTTCCACGAGAGCGACGAGAAGCCGCCGGCGCCGTCGCCGAAGCGCATCGAGAGCCGGCTCGAGAACTCGTCGACGGCGAGCAGGTCGCGCGCACCGTCGCCGTCGAGGTCGGCCAGCACGAGCGCACGCGGTCCGCTGCCCATCGTCACGTCGACGAGCGCGAAGTCCGCCGGGTCGAGCGGATTGGCCCGTGCCGAGCCCAGCAGCGTCGTCGTCGCCACCAGCACTCCGAAGGAGAGCACGGACGCGGAAGAGCCGAGGCGGATCGGACGAGCGGACATGACGAGTCCCCGAGGGAGGTGATCCCCCTTCGCTCGCACGGGTCTCTTCGCGTCCGGCTGCCCACGACTTGAACGCGCCCGGCGCGCCGCTCTCCGCGTGGCGAGCGGGCTGCGAGCGGACGACCCGCGGAGCGCCTCCTCGGGCACGCCGCGCTCGCGTCACCTTTCTACGGGTTTTCCTCAAGTGCGCGGGGGGGTGGGACGAAGAGGCCCGAGTCGCGGTTCCGGTCCCGTTGCCGAGCCGCGACGTCGTACGCGTCCTCGGTCCCCGCGGAAGGGGACGGCGACGGCCGCGTGCGACTGTCCACTGGGCTCCTCAGGAGGGGTGGAATGAACGTATTCGATCTGCGCGCGACGCTCGACGCCGTGGCCGTCCAGGGACGCTCCGAGATCCGGGGCGTGCCCGTGACGCTCGACGTGCGACGGGAACCGGACGTGCCGCGCCACGTGCGCGGCGACGGCGACCGGCTGCGCCTGATGCTCAACCTGCTCGTGGGCCACGCCGTCTCGGTGACGCCCGCCGGGCGCATCGTGCTGCGCGTCCAGTGCCTGGCGGACGAGCCGTCCGCGGTGCGCCTGCGCTTCGAGGTGCACGACGGTGATCCCGAGTCGGCGCAACGGCGTCTCGACGACGTGTCCGACGAGGCGCACCTCGACCTCGTCCTCTGGCAGCAGCTCGTGCCCGCGATGGCCGACTCCTGGGGGGTCGACGGCTCCTCGGAAGGCGGGAGCGTGCACTGGTTCGACGTGACCCTCGACACCGAAGCGGAGCCGGACTCCGTGGAGTCCGACGACATGATGACCGTCCCGCAGTGCGCCCGCGTCCTCGTGGTCGAGGACAACCTCGTGAACCAGAAGGTGGCCGAACAGCTCATCAAGCGGCTCGGCTACGACGTCGACGTCGTCGGCGACGGACAGCAGGCGGTCGAGCGGCTCGAGAGCGAGTCGTACGGGCTGATCCTGATGGACTGCCAGATGCCGGTCATGGACGGCTACGAGGCGACCGTCGAGATCCGCCGCCGCGAGGGCGACCGACGTCACACGCCGATCGTCGCGCTCACCGCGCATGCGCTCACGACCAATCGCGACCGCTGCATGGAGATCGGCATGGACGACTTCGTCACCAAGCCGGTCACGAGCGACGCGCTGCGGCGCGTGATCGAGAGCTGGATCCCGCGCAGCGGGTCACCGGCGTCCTGCTGACGCGCGGCGCGTCGCGTCTTCAGCCCGCGCACGGGGTGCGCTATCGTGATCCGTCCCGGGAGCGTCCGACCGTCGGACGCGCGGGGTCGTCGCGAGGGAGTGCACGCGTGGTCCGCGTCTCGGCGCAGGTCTTCGACGCCGTGCTGCACGACGTCATCGCGTCGCTGCCCGAGCCGTTCGCCGAGCTGCTCGAGCGGGTTCCGGTCATCGTCGACCCGCGCCCTTCGCGCGAGCTGCGGCGCAGCGTCGAGGACGCCGACGACCTCCTGGGGCTCTATCTCGGGCCGTCGATCGCCGAGTGGGACCGCAGCGAGGGGCCTCCCGAGACCTCGGTGATCTTCCTGTTCCAGGAGCACCTCGAGCGCGCGTGCGCCACGCGCGACGAGCTCTTCGAGCAGATCCGCATCACGCTGCTGCACGAGCTCGGCCACGCCCTCGGTTTCGACGAAGACGGCCTCGACCGCATCGGACTCGGGTGACCGCGCGCCGGAGGCACGACGCGATGACGTCCTGGCGCGGCATCTCGGCGCTCACGCTGGCGACGCACGACATGGCGCGCGCGGTGGCGTTCTACGAGGCGCTCGGCATGCCGCGCGTGTTCGGCGGTCCCGACGCGCGCTTCACGAGCCTGCGCTGCGGGACGGGCTTCGTGAACCTGCAGCTCCAGCCGTCCGACGTGCGCTGGACGTTCTGGGGCCGCGCCGTGCTGCACGTGGCGACGCCGGCCGAGGTCGACCGGCTGCACGCGCTCGCGCTCGCGGCCGGCGCGCTCGTCGAACACGAGCCGCGCCACGCCGCGTGGGGCGAGCGCTACTTCCACCTGCGTGATCCCGACGGGCACGAGCTCAGCGTCGCGTGTCCGCTGGGGTGAGGGCAGCGCGCGAGGCGCGGGGGAGGGACGGCTCAGCACCGGCGCGGCGCAGGATGTGCTCGACATACCAGGAACGCGTCGGCGGCGAATCGTCGTCGAGCCGGCAGTGGTACGTCCCGGCGACTTCGTCGTCCCACGCGTGCAGCCAGAACTCCGTCGCGAGCACGCCCTCGGGCGCGTCGGACGCCACGTCGACCTGGCCCGCTTGGATCGGTCGCCACTTGTCGTTGCCGTCGACGACGTCGGACGACATCCACAGGCGGCAGGCGCGCACGTCGAAGCCCGTGTCGTCGCGCGCCACCTCGAACATCGCAATGGCGTGGTAGAACCACGGGCTTCCATCGCTGACCTCGACGAGCCAGGCCCCGTCGGGCAGGCGCGAGACCGCGACGTCGACGCCGGGGGTCGGGTCGACCTCGTCGGGGAACCTGGCGTCGGCGTCCTCGACGAAGGACGGCACGATTTCGCCGAGCGGCCTGCGCACTACGACGGGACGCCACGGCGTCGAGTCGTTCGGATCGGGCGCAGTCGCGACGATCTCGCCGCTGCTCGACGCCGTCGGCGGGCGTTCGCACGTGACCAGCGTTGCGGTGATGCACGCCGCCGCGACGATGCGCGCGCGGTGCTGCCTCATCGCGTCGTCTTCGCGAACTCGCATGAGAGCCTCGACGCTCGCCCTCCGTGCGCATCGTCCTGGTCTCCGCATGGAGGCGAGTCTACGGCAATGCACGCCGAGCGCCGATCCGGCTCCACACCCGCGCACTCAGCCGTCGAGCGTGTCGAGCAGCGCGACGAGCTTCTCGAAGGTCGCCTGGTTGCGCATCGTCACCGCGCCGCCCAGCGCGCGCGTCACCTCGGGGACGAGCGCGCTCTGGAGCACGCCGTCGGGGCACCAGATCCAGGCCGCGTGGGCGCCGACGTGCAGCGCCTCGGGCTTCCAGGCGCTGCGTGCGAGCGGCGCGAGCGCCTCGAGCGATCCCGGCGGATCGGCCACGGCGGCGAGTACCCGCGACGGGTTCCTGCGCGGGTCCGCGAGGGAGTTCTCGCCCACGATCGCGCGCACCTCGTCGGCGCGGCGCACGAGCACCGCGGCGTCGACACCGAGCTCGTCGGCGACCGCGGCGCGGATGCGCTTGCCGTGGCTCGCCGCCGCGCCCTTGCCCGCGAAGACCGCGTTGCCGCTGTTGAGCAGCGTGCGGACGTCGGTGTAGCCGAGCCGCTCGAGCAACGCGCGCAGGTCGGCCATGGCGAGGCGCTTGGCCTTGCCCACGTTGATGCCGCGCCAGAGTGCCACGAAGCGTGTCATGCGTCGGCTCGCGGACGCAGCGCGCCGGCGCGTGCGGCGAGCAGCTCGTCGTAGAGACGCTCCTGCTCGGCGACCATCGTCTCCTGGCGGAACTCGTCGACGGCGCGGCGTCCGGCGTCGGCGTGGCGGCGGCGCAGCGACGGGTCGTCGAGCAGCGTGAGCACGCGCCGCGCGGCGAGCGCGGTGTCGCCCGGCTCGAACAGGAACCCGTTGCGTCCCTCGACGACGGCCTCGGGGATGCCGTCGACGTTCGTCGCGACCACCGGACGTCCCGCCGCCATCGCCTGGGGACACACGCGCGGCAGGCCCTCCCAGCGCGAGGTGAGCACGAGCACGTCGAGCGCGCCCAGCAGCTCGGGCACGTCGCGGCGCCAGCCGAGCAGACGGAAGCGCGGACCGATGCCGTTCGCCTCGACGAGCCGCTCGACGTCGGCGCGCAGCTCGCCGTCCCCGGCCAGGAAGAACTCGACGTCGGGCGCCTGCTCGAGCACGCGCGCCGCCAGGTCGACGAAGTCGGCCGGGGCCTTCTGAGGCTTGAGGCACGCGATCATGCCGACCACGCGCGCGTCGGGTGCGTAGCCGAGTTCGGCGCGGGCCGCGGCACGCAGCGCATCGGCGCGGGCAAAATCGTCGACGTCGATGCCGCTGCGGATGATGCGGCACGGCTTGCCGCCGAGCAGGCGCAGGGCGAGCCCCTCGACCTCGTTGGCGCGCGAGACCGAGACGAACGCGTCGGTGTGGCGCGCCATCGTGCGTTCGACCGCGAGCACCGCGCGGCGCACGAAGCGTCCCGGCACGGCGTCGTGGCCGAAGCCGTGGATCGTGTGCACCACCGGACCGACGCCGGCGCGGTGGGCGGCCCAGCGTCCGACGATGCCGGCCTTGCTCGAGTGCGTGTGGACGACGCACGGCCCGCCCGCCGCCACGTCGCGCAGAAGGTCGGCGATGACGCGCGCCGCGGTGAGGTCGCGTCCCGGGCGGATCGGGCGCTCGAGCTCGTCGACGAAGTGCAGCTCGACGCCATTCAGCGCGCGCGCCTCGTCGTCGAGCAGGCCGCCCGGCCCGCACAAGAGGTGCGGGCGGAAGCGCGCGCGGTCGAGCCGCGCCACGGTGTGCAGCGTGTTCTGCTGCGCGCCGCCCAGCTCGAGCTGCGTGATGACGTGGACGACCGGGACCGCGCCCATCACGAGCGCGCGGCGATCCACGCGGCGACCTGCCGACCGTGCACGAGGCTGTCCTCCATCGCGAGGTAGTCCCAGCTCCCGTAGCGTCCCATGGGGGCGACCCCGCGGTCGAGGAACCAGCGCAGCAGCTTCGGCAGCACCTCGCGTCGGGCGCGGTCGAAGACCACGTATGCGTGCGGGATGTCGACCACCCGCGTGTGCACCACGTCGTCGAGCGAGCGCAGGAACCCCATGCGCAGCAGCGCGTCGAGCGTGCCGTGCAGGTGCGCGTCGCGTCCCGGGTCGGCCTCGGGGACGTAGCTGATCTCGGTCACGAGCGTGTGGTGCCCCGCCGGCGCCATGGCGGGCGTGAGCGCGGCCGGCAGCCCGATGCGGTGGAACGGCACGGCTTCGTCGGGCACGTAGACCCACTGCGCCCCGGGATGCACGGCCTCTCCGCGCACTCCCAGGTTCACCGCGCGGATGCCCACGCACGAGAGGCGCCGGGCGTCGCGACGCAGGTCGTCGGGCAGGTCGACGGTGAGGTCGCACAGCACGTCGAGCGGCAGGCTGCTCAGCACGACCTCGCCCGTCTCGACGCTGCCGTCGGAGAGCGTCACGCGCCGGTTGCCGGCCACGAGCGAGACCGCCGCGCAGCGCGTGCGCACGACGTCGTCGGGGAGCGCGGCCGCGATGCTGCGTGGCAGATGGTCGATGCCGCCGTGCTTCGGGTACAGGAAGTCGGGGTTGTAGCCGAACGCCTTGTCGTTCGCGGTGATCGCGCCGCGCAGCACGTCACGCAGCTCGGGGCGCGGGATCGACCAGCTCACCCAGTCGCCCGTGACGTGGTCGAGCGGACGGCGCCACATCTTGCCGTTGTACGGCTCGAAGAAGTGCTTCGCGAAGCCCGCACCGAACTGCGCGTGGATCCAGTCGAGAAACGTCGGCTCGTCGTCGGCGGGCGGCGGCGCCACGCGCAGGAAGGGCAGCGCGGGATCGAGGGGCTCGGCGGCCGGGACGGGCACCTCGGCGTGGGGACGGCGCAGCGTGTCGACGAATCCGAGCAGGCACTCGAGGCGCACGTCGAGCGGCAGCCCGGCGGTGTTCGCCTGGAACGGGTAGGGCGTGAGCACGTCGTGGCTGTGGATCCACGCGCTGCGGTGCAGATGCGTCCAGCCGGCGGGCAGCAGGTCGAGCACCCAGCCGCGGATCGACGGATCGCGCAGGTGCAGCAGGTGGCCGGTGTAGTCGAACGTGAAGCCGTGCTCGCGGATCGAGCGGCACAGTCCCCCGATCTCGGGCTCGCGTTCGAGCACGAGTCGATCGCGTCCGTCGAGATGGAAGGCGGCGGACAGGCCGGCGAGACCGGCGCCGAGGATCACGACCATGGCGTGCGGTTGCGGAGGGGTCGGCCCGCGGGACGACGGGTCGAAGGCGCCGCAGGCTACCTCAGGAACACCGACGCGTCGACACCCAGCGCGCGCGCGGTCTGCTGCACCATCTCGCGCGGATACGGCGCCTGGGGGAAGCGCTCGGCGAGCCGCGCGAAGGCCTCGGTGGACGCCTCGAGCAGTCCCTTGTTGCGGTAGAAGTGCCCGAGCAGGAAGTCCTTCGCCGCTTCGGGGATGTCGCGCGTGTGCATCATCCAGCGCACGCGCTTCTGGATCTCGTCGCGCAGTTCGGTGTCGAGCAGCGTGATCGTGATGGGCTCGCCGCCGCCGACCGACCACTCGGTGTCGCCCGGGATGAGTCCGCTCCAGTCGTCGGGCCAGGTCACCTCGACGAGGCCCTCGCTGTCGCTCGTGTCGGGCAGCGACTTGCCGAGCGAGAGCGGCGTCGTGCCGACGAGCACGGTCACCACCAGGTCGGCCGGCGGACCGGGACGGATCACGAACGACGGCTTCGGGTTCAGGATC
Source organism: Planctomycetota bacterium (assembly GCA_020638905.1). Taxonomy (GTDB): domain Bacteria; phylum Planctomycetota; class B15-G4; order B15-G4; family B15-G4; genus JACKHP01. Next base: position 16,515 of record JACKHP010000001.1, read on the forward strand.
GTCCCGCGCGGCAGGAGCGCGCGGCCGGGCGTCCGGACCACGGTCGAGTCGAACGTGCGGGGTCTCGGTGCGAACGGCATGAGGCTCGCGAGCACGGCGTCGTCCATCGTCTCGAGGGCGCGCTCGAACTGGCCCTCGGCGAGCCAGCAGAGGACCGTCTGCTTGCGCGACTCCTCGGTGTCGCCCGCCTTGAGGAAGGCCTCCCGGGCGGCCGCGAACTCGCCGATCTTCATCAGGTCGGTGCCGCGGCGCAGCGGGTTCAGGTCGCGGACGAAGCCGTACAGCGCGAAGCCCACGATCGCGAGCAGGATGAGCCCGATCGAGCCGATGCCGATGCCCGACACCGCGGGCTCCGGCGCGCGCTCGGCGTCGATGCGATCGGCCAGGCGTTGGCGCACCTCGTCGCCGAGCGACGTGGCGAGGTCGCGCGCGCTCCAGCTCGCGCTGTCACCGGGCGGCGGCGGCAGCGCGGTGTCGGCGGGGACCGCTCCGCGCAGCAGGTCGGCGATGCCGACCTCGAGCGCCGCCTCGCGTCCCGGCGTGCCGTGCTCGTCGGTCCAGTGCTGGAGTGCGCGCTGAACGCGCCAGAGCACGGTGGCGGGATCGTGCCGCAGCGTCTGGGCCACGGCGCCGAGCCGCATGCCGTAGCCGTAGGCGAGCACGAACACGCCCAGGTCCTCGGCGTCGAGGCTGGCCAGCAGGGCCGCGGCCTCCTCGGGAGGGCGCCCGGGGACGCCGCGGCTGTCGTGCAGCCAGCTCGGCTCCTCGACGCGCAATTGCGCGAGCGTGTCCCCGAGGCCCGGCGTCACGAACGCGCTCCCTGGGTCACCGAGCGGGTGCGATCGCCGTCGCGCGATTGCGACGCACGCTCGGCGCGTCGACGCTCGGAGCGCGATCCGCCGTGCGACGCCGGAGGAGGACCGGACGCGCGCTCGTCGGTCGCGGGGGCCGGCGCGCGGGCCGGCGGCGGTGCGAGGCGCGAGAGCAGCACGGCCGTCAGCAGCGCGAGCAGTCCCACCGCGCCGAGCACCCACGGGACGGCCTCCGTCGGTCCGAACACGATCAACAGGGCGACGCCGCCCAGCGTCACGGAGACGGCGTACACGCGCAGCACGACCTGACGCACGCTGAGTCCGGCGTGGCGCAGGCGCAGCGCGAAGTGGTCGGGCGAGCCCCTGAAGAACGGGATGCCCTTGCGCGCGCGGTGCCAGGCCACGAACGCGGTGTCGAAGATCGGCACCGCCAGCAGCACGACCGGCGTGGCCAGCGCGAGGCGGTTGTGGTCGGTGTACGAGACGAGCATCGAGAGCGAGCCGATCATGAAGCCGACGAACAGGCTGCCCGTGTCGCCCAGGAAGATGCGCGCCGGGTTGAAGTTGAAGCGCAGGTAGCCGAGCAGCGCGCCGGCCAGCGTGATGGCCATGAACGGCACCACGGGTGCGTCCTCGATGAGCAGCGCGATGGCGAACAGGAAGATCGCCGCGATGAAGGCCACGCCGGACGCCAGGCCGTCCATGATGTCGATGATGTTGAAGGCGTTCGTGACGCCGGTGATCCAGAGCAGCGTGAGGCCCATGTTGGCCCACCACGGCAGCCCGCCGATGTTCACCTGCACACCGGCCTTCCAGATCACGACCGCGGCCAGGAGCTGTCCCAGGAACTTCACGCCGGGCTTGAGGTTCGTGAGGTCGTCGTACAACCCGAGCAGCAGCACCATGAAGCCGCCGGCCAGGATGCCCATGGCCTGGTCCTTGGCGCTGGCGGGCGTCGAGAGCAGACCGAAGGCGATCACGAACCCGGACGCCACCGCGAGCCCGCCGAGGTAGGGCGTGGGCTGGGTGTGCTTCTTGAGCCGTCCGTCGGGCGCGTCGTGGATCTTGAAGTTGATCGCGACGCGGATCGTGAGCGGGGTCACGAACAGCACGAGCGAGAGGGCCGTGAGGAAGGCCAGCCCGTACCAGACGGCGTACGTCAGGGGAGTGGGAGTCATGGCGAGGCGGGGGGAGACGCGCGTCGGTCGGCGGACCCGGTGTGGCGTCCAGGATCGGCAGGCCGCGTCGCGCAACGATAAGCGTTCGCGACTTTTTCCGCGCCCCCCTCGATCGAGAACTCGGCCTCGACGGTGCGCCGTCCTGCCTCGCCCAGCCGGCTCCGCAGCTCGGGATCGGCCGCCAGGGCCTCGAAGGCGGCGGACCACCCGGCCGGGGTGGCGGCCAGCAGTCCGTTCTCGCCGTGCCGGACGATGTCGGCGTTCACGCCCACCGGGCTGGCCACCACCGGCACGCCCGCGGCCATGTACTGCAGGATCTTGAGCGCGCACTTGCCGCGCGTCCACGGGTCGTCGGGGAGCGGCATGACGCCGACGTCACACTGCGCGAGTTCGGCGGCCTCGCCCTCCGCGGACCACGGCCGGTGGACGAGGCGCACGCCGTCCCAGGCCGGGTCGACCTCGGGCAGGCCGCTGCTCACCACGCGCAGCTCGACCGCGCGCGAGAGGCCCGCGAGAGGCGCCGCGAGCTCGCGCAGGTAGCCGAAGTTGTACCGCAGCCCGATCCAGCCCACGCGCAACGGACCCGTGTCGGGCGTCGCGCGCCGCGCGCGCTGCAGCTCCAGCGCCGCGTCGTAGCGCGCGAGGTCGACCGTGGTGGGGATCACGTGCACCTGACGCGCGCTGCGTGCGGCGAACTCGCGCAGGAAGCGGTTTCCCACGATCACGAGGTCGGCGCGCGCGCACAGCGCGGCCAGCTTCCTGCCGTGCGCGAAGGTGAGGAAGATCGCGTCGTCGAACTCGAGCACGGTCGGCTTGGCGCGCGGCCACAGCATCTGCTCGACGAATGTCGGCAGGTACGGGAAGAGCTGCTGCTCGACGAGCACCAGGTCGGCGTCGGACGCGCGCGCTCCGAGCACCTGCGCCACCCGCGCTCCCAGCCGCGCTACGCTGTACCCGGCCTTCGCGAGCGTCCGCGCCAGCGGGTTGCGCCATTCGAGGATCGAGAACCACGTGGGACCGAACAGCGGACGCGTCTCGACCTCGATGCCGCGCGCGGCGAGCAGCGCGCGGTACTGCTCGATGCGGTAGCGCGTCGACGGTCCGATGGACGACGTGCGCGTGAGCGCGACGACGGTGAGCGGTCGCGGCGCGCTCACGTCGGCCGCTCCGTGCGCGGTGCCGGGCGCGCCTGCGGGGCGGGCGGGACGTCGTGCGCGCCGAGCGTCCCGGTCTCGCGCAGGGCGGCCTCGGCGGCGCGCTCGAACGCGTCGAGGTGCGCGTCCCACGTGAGATGGCGCTCGGCGTGCGTGCGCGCGGCGGACGCGGCCCGCGCACGCTCCGCGTCGTCGCCGAGCAACGCACCGAGCGCTTCGGCCAGGGCGTGTGCGTCGCCCGCGGGGACGAGCCGCGCTCCCGGCACGTCGGCCAGCACCTCGGTGCTGGCGCCGGCCTCGGTGGCGACGACCGGCAGGCCCGACGCGAGGGCTTCGGCGGTCACCATGCCGAAGCCCTCGAGCGAGCGCGTGGGCAGGACGAACACGTCGGCAGCGCGGTACAGGTCGGGCAGCGCGTCGTCGGGGACGCGGCCGAGGAAGCGAACGCGCTCGCCCAGTCCGAGCGCGGCGGCCTGGGCGCGCAGTGCGTCCTCGGCCTCGCCCGTGCCGGCGACGGCCAGCCGATGGACGCATCCCGCGCGCAGCAGCGCCGCGCTGGCCTCGAGCAGGTCGGGCACGCCCATGCGCGGGACGAGCCGACGCACCGTGAGCAGCAGCGGTTCGTCGCCGTCCGGGAGTCCGAGCTCGGCACGTCGCGCGCCGTCGACGGCTCCCGGACGGAGGCGCGCGAGGTCGACGCCGGCCGGTGCGATCGTCGTGCGCGCGCCCGCACCGGGGACGAGGTCCTCGACCTGCGCGAGCGAGAAGCGCGAGAGCACGAGCAGCCGCTGGCAGCGCCGCACGAGCATGCGGTCGACGCGGCGCAGCGCGCCCGCCACCGCGCGTGCCCGCAACGGGACGGCGCCGCGTTCGCGTCCCTCGCGGAAGCGCGCCAGGTACTCGAGGTGGTACGGCGCGTAGAAGCTCAGCACGCGCGCCTTCGGGACGGGCACGCCGCGCACGAGCGCCGCGGCGCCCGAGAGCGGCTGGTGCAGCGAGAGCACGTCGCAGTCGGCGGCGACCCCGGTGCGCAGCGCGGCGCGCACGCCGCTCCACACCGAGCGGTAGAAGCGGAGGCTGCCGCGCCCGGTCTGCATCGGGAAGCGCAGGATCTCGAGCCCTTCGCGGGACTCGCGCTCCGGCGTGCCGGCGACGCGGCCCGTGAGCAGGCGCACGGCGTGCCCGCGGGCCGCGAGGCGGCGGGCGACCTCGGCGACGACGCGTTCGGCGCCGCCGAAGTGGTCGGGATGCGCGAACGTCGTGAGCACGCAGACCCTCACCGCGCGCCGTCCCCGGAGAGCGGGGCGCGCCGACGCGCGGCGTCGGACGGCAGCAGGTCGCGTCCGCCGACGCCGGCCGCGCGCATCGCGGCGCGGTTGCGGTCGCCGTCGCGCAGCAGCGCCGCGACGCGCTCGGCCGCGCGGCGTCCGCTCCCGCTGCGCGTGAGGCGTCGGCGTGCGAGCAGCGCACCGGGCGACAGGGCCGCACCGCACAGCAGGCCCCAGGCGGCGCTGAACGGACGTCCGCGCAGGGCGTAGAGCGCGGCGGCGCGCAGCGGTGCGAGCAGCAGCGCGAGGGGATGGCGCAGCAGCAGACGTCCGGGCAGCGCGCCGATCAGGCACGGCCAGTGGTTGCGCAGCATGTAGAAGACGTTCGTGCGCGACCAGCGTCCGACGCTGGCGCTGCCCTCGTGCAGCACGCGCGCCGACGGGCACGTGCGGCACGGGTAGCCGGCGCGGTCGAGGCGCAGCGCGACGTCCACATCCTCCCAGTAGAGGAAGAAGCGCGGGGAGAAGTTGCCCGCGCGCTCGAGCGCCTTGCGACGCCAGAGGGCGGCGCCGCCGAGCGGCCCGAGCACCGTGACGGGATGGTCGTCGAGGTCGCTCACGGGGCGTCCGTGGTCGAGGTTGATCGCCGAGAGTGCCGAGGTGAGTCCGATGCCGGTGGCGTCGAGGCGCGTGGGGTCGGCCGCCGAGAGCACGCGCAGCGCGAGCGAGCCGGCGAGGTGGTCGGCCTCGAGCGCCGCGACCGCGGCCCGCAGGCAGTCGGGCAGCAGGACGGTGTCGGGGTTCAGGGTGAGCACGAACGGCTCGTCGGTGATCGAGAGCCCGGCCAGCAGGGCGGCCGCGAAGCCGTCGTTCGTGCCGCGGCGCAGCAGCCGCACCGAGGGCGGCAGCCCCTCGAGCGAGTCGTCGCGCGAGGCGTTGTCGACCACGAGCACCGTGCGCGGGGGCGGGTCCTGAGCCAGGACGGACGCCACGCAGCGCCGCAGCAGGTCGCCGCTCTCGTAGTTCACGAGGATCACCGCCGTGGGCGTCATCGGGTCGAGTGTAGCGCCCGGCCTCCCCTTTCCCCGGCGGCGATGTCACCATGGACGGCGACGACGACGGAGGACCAGCCGATGATCCGCACGCAGCCAGGCCGGGCGCTCGGACCCGCTCCGAGGCGGACGGCCGCCGTCCGGTCGGTGCGCATCGCGGCGTCGTTGCTCGTCGCCGCGCTCGCGTTGCTGCCGTCCACCGCCTGCGTCTCGTCGGCCGGGCCGCGCGACACCGGGGGCTGGCTGGCCGCTCGCGGCGCCGACCTCATGGACGTGGTCGGCGTGCGCCTCGCGTTCGGCACCGGCCTCGGCGTCTACGCGCGCATCACGCGCTTCCTTCAGTTCGGCTTCATGATGCGAGGTCCCGAAGAGCAGGACCTGCCCCGTCCCCAGGAATCGGGCGTGCGTGGGGTGCCGTGCCTCATGGTCGGCACCATCGGCCGCTACGGCGGCTTGTGGACCGAGAACACGCGCGAGTTCATGTTGCCCGGCTGGTCGAGTCGCGACACCGACCTGTTCGCGGTGAACCGGCAGGTCATCGCCGGATACGTCGGACAGCACGGGCGCGAGGACCTCTGGCAGTACTCGGTGGGCGTCGGCGCACACCTCGTGCTGTTCGGCGTCGAGGTCGAGGTGCGGCCCTTCCAGGTGTTCGACTTCTTGTCGGGACTGGTGGGCTACGACCCCTCGTCCGACGACGTCCCGGTGCTGGCCGACGAGTCGTCCGAGAGCTGACGCAACAGGTCGTCGACGGCGGCCGATCGCGCCGGATCGAGGTCGCTGCGCCCGGACAGGGGGGCCAGCAGTGCGCGGGCCTCGTCGGGGGCGACGATCTGCGGCGCGAGCAGCGCGATGCCGGCCAGGTCGAGGCGCGCCTCGATCAATCCGGGCTCGAGTGCGAGCGCCGCCCGGTCGTGCCGGGCCGCTCGTCCCGGCTGGGGGGGATCGCCCGTGTGCGCGACCAGGGCGTGCTGCCCGAGCAGCAGGTGCGCCCACGGTGCGTAGGCGTGATGTGGGTCGAGCTCGAGCGACGCCTCGAGTTCGTCGATGGCGCCGGGACGGTCGACGTCCTCCGTCAGGTCGCGGCCGCCGGCGCGCTCGAGGGCCAGGCCGAGGTTGTAGCGGGCCAGGGTCACTCGCGGTGCGACGCTCGCGGCCTGCGTCCAGAGCGAGACCTCGTCGTGGAACACCGCGCACGCCGCGCGACTGGCGGGCACCGCGGCCGCGAGCAGCAAGGCTGCGGTCGCCAGGCTGGGGCCGAGGCCGCGCCCCGAGGAGACCTCGCGGCGTCCCCAGGACCCCAGCAGGGCCCCGACCGCCAGGCAGAAGGGCACCGAGGGCAGGTACAGGAAGCGCTCGGCGAACGGTTCGCCGATGGGCACGAGGTGCAGCACCGTCACGAGTGCCACGGGTACCAACAGCAGGCCGGCCGCCGCGGGCCGACAGCGGCGCCAGAGCACGGCCACGGCCACCACCGCCAGCCCCAGCACGGCAAGATCGACTCCGGCGAGCTGGAGCAGCTCGTCACGCTGGTACTCGATGCGCAGGCCGAGCGGCAGCACGAGCAACTCCAGCGCGCGCGACAGCACGGCCAGGGCGACGGTGAGGCGAGCTTGCAAGGGAAGGTCGAGGTACGGACCGTGGACCGGCAGCGCGCCGGGGAGGACGGCCAGGCGCAGCGCGAAGGCCCCGAGCACCGCGCCGGCGAGCAGCAGGAGACGCTTCCCGTCGACTCGGCGGCGCACGAACAGCAGGTCGCCCAGGACGAGCAGCGCCGGCGCCGCGACGGCGTTCTCCTTGGCGAGCACTGCGAGGCCGGCCAGGACGGCGGCGCCGAGCGCGCCGAGGATCCCTGGACGCAGGTGCAGGCGCCATGCGGCCAGCACGAGCACCGCGGCCAGCAACTCGGCGCGTCCCGTGACCCAGGCCACGGCTTCCGCGTGTGCCGGGTGGACGGCGAACAGCAGCGCGGCCAGCAGGCCGGCGCTGCGCGGCAGGCCCAGATCGGCTGCCAGCCCGAGCAGCAGCAGTGCGGCCAGGACGTGCAGCAGGACGTTGCCCGCGCGGAGGGGCCCCGGATCGTCGGGACCGGCGTATTGCACCCGCCAGGAGAGCACGGTGAGCGGCCGGTACAGCCCCTGGGAGGGGTCTCCGAGCGGCGTCGTGAGCGGAGAGGCCTCGCCGGAGACGGCCGGGTTGTCGACCAGGTAGTGCTGGTCGTCGTACAGGAAGTCACCCTGCAGGGCCGGCCAAGTGGCCGCCAGCGCGGCGATCAGGACCAGAAGGGGGGGCAGCAGTCGGCGGAGCATGGCGGTCGGACGGGGCGGCGTTGCAGTCTATGACCCAGGAGGCGCGTCTCGGGGACTCGATCCGACGCAAGTTTCCGAGACATCGAGACGATACTCACCGAGATATGGCGACCAGCGATCACACATCAGAGGCCGAGGCCGGCGAGCGTCGCCGGGGCCCCGACCGGCGCATGCGCGCCACTCCCATGCTCTCCCGCTACACGTTCTTCGGCGGGCGCCGCCGGGGAGGGCGACGGGACGGCGAGGTCGAGAACGTCTACGTCGACGTCTACAGCCCGCAGCTCGTGGGTCTGTTGCTCGTGTTCTTCGGGCTGACGGTGATCGACTCGGTCTCGACCCTCGTGTACCTGGGCAAGGGCGGCCAGGAACTCAACCCGATCGCCCAGTGGATGATCGACCAGGGTTCGGTCTTCTTCGTCGTCGCCAAGGGCCTGCTCTCGGGCCTGTGCCTGCTGTTCGTCATGCTGCACAAGAACTTCAGGCCGGCGCGCACGGCCCTTGCCATCGGGTTCACCTTCTACTTCGCGCTGGGGCTCTATCACCTGGTGCTCCAGATCCAGGCCTTCTGAGGACGGCCCTGGTTCCGCCGCGTTTCGCGGCCCGAGGGAGCGGCAGCCCGGATCGTAGGACGAGCTGACCTCTGAGTCCGATGTGGCTGCTGGGGTCGTCGGTCGGCTGCTGCGCCTGTGACACGTCGATGACCCGCCGCCGCGTCCGGTGGGGACGGTGCACCTCGTGCGTCCTCTCCGGACATGGGCACGCGCGACACCCGACGAGTCGGACCGCTGGCGCGGCAGACCGCGTTCGGCGCTCGTTCGTCGCAACTCGGTGCAGGAACGCGCGTTCGTCGCCGTCCAACGGTCGCTCACGAGGTTGACGGAGCCGTCATGGGCCGCCAGCCGGGCGAATGCGCTTCGCACGGTGGCGACATCCACGGGCCGCTCCCCGACGAATCCCCTCCCGAGAAAGCCCGGCCGGGGTTTTCCGACATCCCGCCCGTTCCGGTCGCGACATCTGGCGCATCGAAGTCGCCCATCGAGACGGGCAAGCACCGCACGAATCCCGACGTATGCCTCCTGCATCGCCCGGCGCGATCGGAAGGAACCCCATGAAGACCATCACTCCCGCTGCCTACGACCAGGCGACCCGCCGCGAGGTCCTCGAGACGGCGCGCCGTACCGGTCGGATGACGTACCTCGAACTCGACCCGCTGCTCGTCGACGCGTGTGCGTCCGACAAGGCGCTGCGTCGACTCGTGGCCGACCTCGAGGGGGTGATCCTGCACTCCGGCAGCGATCCCGACGAGCTGCTCAACGAGGCCTTCGCCGAGCAGGTGCCGCGTGGGCTCAGGTACTCGTCCGACGACTTCAATCTGTACGCCGACACGATCCGCACGCTGCCCCGCCTCGACCGCGAGGGTGAGCACACCATGGCGCGGCGGCTCGAGTTCGCGCGGGCCCGTCTGCGTCCGTTCGTCGACGCCACGAACCTGCCGGTCGAGGCGCGCGAGCGTCTGCTCGAGCGCGGCATCAACTGCGCCACGCTGCGGGACGAGATCGCCGAGATCACCGGCGGCGACCCCGACGAGTTCCTGGCCTCGCTGCCGTGCGACAGCCACGACCCCTACGTGCGCAGCTGCGTGGGAGAGTACGCGCGCCTGCGGTCGCACTTCGTCGAGCGCAACCTGTACCTCGTGATCGGCATGACGAGCGCCTACCGCACCTACGGCGTCCCCGTCATGGACCTCATCCAGGAGGGCAACGCGGCGCTCATCCGGGCCGTCGAGAAGTTCGACTGGCGCAAGGGCGTGCGCTTCCAGACGTACGCGGCGTGGTGGGTGCGCCAGGCGGTCGAACGGCTCATCACCGCGAACCGCGGCATCGTGCGCGTGCCCAACTACATCCAGCAGAAGATGCGCCGCCTGCGGCGCGAGGGCAAGCTGCCGCGCAACCAGAAGGACGTCGACCTGAGAGACGTGTCCGAGCTGTTCGACACCACGCAGCAGGCCGCCGCGCGCCTCATGGAGACCGACCGCAGCTGGTACTCGCTCGATGCCCCGATGGGCGAGGACGACACCTTCGCCTCCATGCTCGAGGCCGAGGACCAGGCGAGTGCGATGTCGCTGACCGAGAAGCGGGCACTCGGCAAGCGGATCGACGAGGTGCTCGCCGAGCACCTCACGGCGCAGGAGCGCGACATCATCACCCGACGGTTCGGACTGGGCGGCGTCGAGCCCCAGACCCTCGACCAGATCGGAGAGCTGATGAGCGTGTCGCGTGAGCGCATCCGCCAGATGCAGGTCAAGGCGCTCGACAAGCTCAGCAAGCGCCGCCTGCTCGACGAGCTGCGCGACTACCTCTGATCTGCCACGCGCCGGCGGGCCGAAACAGCCCGCGGGACGTGCACCGGACACGGGCCGGCGGGATCGATCCCTCCGGCCCGTGTCGTCTGCAGCCCGCACGGCGGCGGACTTCGCGTCTGCTACGCTGTCCTCTCCCGCCGGAAGCGTCGCCGCGATGATCACCGTCCAGCCGTACCCGCTGCCTTCGTCCGGCGACGGACTCGAGCTCGGGAAGCCGCGTGCGATCACCTACCTGCGCGTGTCGGTCACCGACCGCTGCAACCTGCGCTGCGGCTACTGCATGCCGGAGGACCAGAGCTTCTTCCCGCGCGACGCGCTCCTCAGCTACGATGAGATCGCCGAGGTCGCGCGCGTGCTCGTGGCGCGCGGGGTGCGCAAGATCCGTCTCACTGGCGGTGAGCCGCTGCTGAGGCGCGACCTGCCCACGTTGGTGACGAAGCTCAAGGCGCTGCCCGACGCGCCCGAGGTCGTCATGACGACGAACGGCATGCTGCTGGGCGAGCACGCCCGTGCGCTGCGCGAGGCGGGCCTCGACCGTCTCAACGTGAGCCTCGACACCCTGCGTGCCGAGCGCTTCCGGCAGCTCGCGCGGCGCGACGGTCTGCAACGCACGCTCGACGGACTGGCGGCGGCGAAGAACGTCGGGTTCGAGCGCACGAAGCTCAACACCGTGGTCATGGGCGGCGTGAACGACGACGAGATCGCAGACCTCCTCGCGTACTCGCTCGCTCAGGGCTTCGAGCAGCGCTTCATCGAGTTCATGCCGATGAAGAGCAACGACTACGGCGTCGCGGCGCAGCGCATCCCGCTCGACGAGATCAGGCGGCGCATCGAGACCGTGGGGAAGCTCGTCCCGCGCGCGCGCGGCAGCGGGCCGGCGGACACGTTCACGCTCGAGTCGACGGGTCAGCGGGTCGGCATCATCGCCGCGATCTCGCTGCCGTTCTGCGAGACGTGCAACCGCGTGCGCATGACGGCCGAGGGCGTCCTGCGCAGCTGCCTGTTCGAGGGCGGCGAGGTCGCCATCCGCGACAGGATCCGCGCGGGCGATCTCGAACGCGTGGTCGACGAGGCGCTCGAGTTCGTGCGCCGGGTGAAGCCGCCCGTCCACGAGGGCATGGGCCACGTCGACATGAACCGCGTCGGCGGCTGAGGCCGGCCGTCGATGTCGCGCGCCCGGAGCGTCGCGCGACGCCGATGCGCGTCAGCGCTTCCCGCGCTTCGCCGCGCGCGCCGCGTCGTGCACCGCGTCGAGCCAGCGCTGCGGCTCGAGCTGCAGCCCGTGCTGTTCGGCCAACGCGGTGAGCGCGACGAGCCGCCACTCGACGCGAGCCGCGAAGTCGGGGTTCTCGCCGGCCCAGGACGCCATGCGCAGCGCCGCGTCCTGCAGCGTGGCCGCGTCGTCGGGGGACGCCTCGCCGCCCTCGCGCAGCCGAGCCTCGACGACGTACGCCGCGCGTGCCGCCGCGACGAGCCCGCTCGTGTCGGGCCTCTCGGGCGGGGTGAGCGCCCACGTGCGCATCTTCATCGGGATCGCCGGCGCGGACTCCGAACCCCCGATGTATCCGAGCGTCGCGAGCAGGCGCTCCTGCTCGCGGTCGAGGCCTTCGTTCACGCCGGCCTCTTCGTCGAAGAGCTGATCGGCGACGGCCTGGCTCTCGGCCAGCAGCTTCTGGTACGCGGTGCGCATGCGCTTCGTGTCGTCGGGACGCTCGCGCGCCACGTCGTGTCGTTCGCCCGGGTCGGCCGCGCGGTCGAAGAGCATCTCGGGACCCGGCAACACGTCGGACAACCCGAGCGGATCGCCCGCGACGTCGTAGCGCAGCGTCACCGCGTCCTCGTCGTTGCCCTGGGTGTACTCGACGCCGTCGTCGGAGGGATCGAGATCGGGCGGCGTCGACGGCCCGAGGTGCCGCTGCGCGATGCGCATCGGCTCGATCGCCGTGGGAGTGACGTACGTCAGGCCGTCCCGCACCAGGAAGCCGGTGGTCGCGTTCTGCGACGCGCCGAGGACGAAGTCGACGCTGCGCGGGATGCCGCGCACGAGCCCGAGCAGGCTCTCGCCCTGGGTGATCGGGTCGGGCGCGACGCCCGTCACGTCGAGCACCGTGCGCGCGACGTCGACCAGTCCCACGAGCTCGGGGCGTCGCGTCCCGGCGCCCTCGCCGCGCGGCAGCTTGAGCAGCAGGGGGACGTGCAGCTCGTCGTCGGTGGACGCGAGCCCGTGTCCCACGTGCAGGCCGTGGTCGAGGAACGACTCGCCGTGGTCGGAGGTCACGATCAGGAGCGCGTCGTCCCAGCGGCCGGCGGCGCGCAGCGCCTCGACGATGCGGCCCACGCCGGTGTCGGCGACGTGCACGCCCGCGTCGTAGTCGTTGAGCAGCTCGGACAGGCGTGCGTATCCGGTCACGCCGGTCTTGACCTGCTGGTTCATGTACGCGAGCGCGTCGAACATCCAGTCGTCGGGGCCGTCGTCGACGGGACGCGCCCGGAAGCGTTCGAGCACCTCGGGCCCCGGGCTGTCGTAGGGCGTGTGCGCGTCGAACGTGTGCACGAACAGGAACACGTCCTCGCCCGCGTCGCGCTCATCGAGCCACGACAGCACGCGCGGGACGATGCGCAGCATGCCGTTCGGCCCGTCGTCGGAGCGCGCGTCGTCGTAGGTCGCGAAGCCCTGGTCGAAGCCGAACGACGAGTCGACGAAGCCTCCGTCGGTGAACGCGCCGGTGGTGAAGCCTGCCGCCTGGAGCGACTCGGCCAGCGTCGTGACGTTGCGCGAGAGCCTGTAGCCGGCGTTGCGCACGCCGTGCGCGACCGGGTCGAGCCCGGTCAGCATGGTCATGTGCGACGGGAGCGTCCACGGGGAGGCGGCCAGCACCTGGTCGAAGACCACCGACTCGGACGCCAACGCGTCGATCGCGGGCGACGTGTCGGGGTGTCCGCCGTAGACGCCGAGCCGCTCGGGACGCAGCGTGTCGAGGCTCACGAGCACGACCGTGCGCGGAGCGTGGGACGGGTTCGGCGCGTCGTCGCCGCAGGCGACGAGCAGGGCGGTCAGCGCGACGGCCGCGAGCAGTCTGGGGGGGAGCATGGGGCGGGACATCCTACCGGACGCGGGTGCGCCGCCGGGCGGGGCGCGGATCAGATGCCGCGCCGCAGCCAGCGGTCGACCGGACGGAACCACCAGCGGCGCGAAAGGTTCGCTCCGAGATACTGGGCCCAGTTCTCGTACAGGGCCAGGTCGTTCGCCCAGGCCAGCCGGGCCGCGCGGTTCGACGCGTCGGTGTCGGGCGCGGTCTCGACCAGGTGCGCGTAGTGCCGGCGCGCCGCGGCGACGTTGTCCTTCACCATGCCGCGCCTCGGGACGGTCACGAGTCCGAGCAGCCGGCTCAGGTTGCGGTGGTCGCAGTAGATGCGCCGCGCCTCGTCGAAGGCGCCGCGGTCGTGGCTGTGCTCGACCGCGGCGTCGGGAACGAACGCGATGCGTCCACCGGCGCGGATCACGCGGGCGGCCCAGTCGACGTCCTCGCCGAACGAGCGGGTGGCGATGGGCCAGCGCGCCACCGCCGAGCGTCGCACGCAGGCGATCACGTGGTCGTAGCGCACGAGCCCGAGACGCTCCCACGGGTCGAGCGCGTCCCAGTCACGGCCGGCGAGGTCCTGGACGACGGGATCGCTGCCGCCGGCCCAGGCGCCGATGCGCGCCACGAGCACGGGGTGGCAGCCCGGACGCGGCACCTGGCGTCCGTACGTCGCGCAGAGCGACGCGTCGGCCACCAGCGGCGCGACGAGCGCCGCGGCTGTGCGCGACGAGAGCGGCAGCGCGTCCTGCACGGTGAGGATCACGAACTCGGCCGACACCTGCGCGATCGCCTCGTTGCGCGTGCGACCGTGGTCGAACGTCCCCGGTGGGACGTCGACCACGCGCCCGCCCGCCCGGCGGACGACCTCGGGCGTCCCGTCGCGGCTGCCCGAGTCGGGGCACAGGATCTCGAGTTCGCCGACGCCTTCCTGTGCGCGCCAGGCCGCGAGCGCGCGCTCCCAGAGCGCGCCGCCGTTCCACGTGGGGACGACGAGCGCCACGCGCGCGTCGCGCGTCGCGTCGTCGTACGGCTCCGCGTCGCGTCGGGTCGCGTCCGCGCCGGGCGCCGCGTCGTCGCCCGCGGCCTCAGCCACGGGACGGCGCGCCGTCGATCGGTCCGCCCCCGCGTGCGAGCGCGCCACGCATGCGCGCGTGCAGGTCGAACGCCGACGCGAGACACTGGTCGCTGTTGTGGTAGTCGTAGCGCCCGAAGCGTCCGATGGCGTGGAAGCCGGGCAGTCCGTCGAGGTAGCCGAGCACGGTGTCGCGCTTCGACTCGAACTCGAGGTCGTAGAAGATGTACGCGTGCGGGTTGTCGTGCGCGTCGGTCACCACGAGTCGCTCGGCGTCGAGCAGTCCGGCGCGCTCGAGACCCCGGGCGACCTCGAGCCGTCCCGCCTTGGAGGCGTCGGCGGGCGTGCCGTCGTAGGTCACCTCGGCCATGATCGAACCCTTGCCCGTGGGAGCGTTCTCGGGGCTGTAGTTCGAGATGTACGTGATGCGGTTGGCCGGGCCCTGCCAGGCGTGCGGCAGGTAGACCCAGCTGAACGGCTGGACGTGCTCGGCGTCGATGCCGAGCAGGTACGACACGAGTCCGCGCCAGCGCAGCTTGCTCGCGGCCTGACGCGGCCCCGACTCCATGTCGGCCAGCACGCGCGGCAGCGAGTGCAGCGGGATGGTCGAGACCACGTGGTCGAAGCGCTGTCCGTCGACGTCCCATTCGTCGCCCACGCGTTCGATGCGTTGCACGCGGTGCCCCAGCACGACGCGGTCGGCGATGGGCCGCGCGATGCGCTCGTGGATGGCCGCGAAACCGCCCGTGCGCGGGTAGCGGAAGACCGACTGGTGCGTGTAGCCCTCGGTGGTGTGGCCCAGCGATGCGGTGAGCACGTCGGCCAGGGGCGCGTCGGGGACGCGGCCCGCGATCCAGACGGTGCCCATCTGCGTCAGGTCGCACTTCCACAGCTTGCGGTTGTACGGGTGCATGAAGTGCTGCGCGACGCCGTCGCCCATCTTCCAGCGCACCCAGTTCTCGAAGTCGTGCGGCGCGGGCTCGCCGCGTTCGCGACGCAGGTGCGCGCGGACGACGCCCTCGGTGCACTCGAGGTTGTGCTCGAGCGGCAGCTCGCCCAGGGCGTTCTCGAACGGGTAGCTGACCCAGCATCCCCTGTCGTGCAGGATGCGCGTGTGCCGCTCGCTCACGACGAGCGGCTCGTCGGGGAAGAGTTCGTCCCAGAACGCCTGCACGCGGGCGTCCTTGGTGAACATGATGTGCCCGCCGGCGAGATCGAAGACGAAGCCGTCGACCGTGCGGCTGCGGCACAGGCCCCCGATCTCGTGCGCGGCCTCGAAGATCGTGACCTCGTGGCCGTCTCCCGCGAGGAGGCGGCCCATCATGAGGCCGGTCGGGCCTCCTCCTGCGATGGCGATGCGGGCGGACATGCCCGGCATTCTTCCCGCACGGCGCGGGCTCTACAATGCCGCGCTTCCCGAGGGAGGCCCCCGTGAGGAGCCCGTCGACTCCCGGCCGTCGCGTCGGCCACGCCGTCGCGACCGGACGGGACGCGCGTCGCGCCAGGAGGCTCGGGTCGCTCGCGCGGGCCGCGCAGGCCTCGCCCCGAGTGCGTCCCGCGTGTGCGGGACGGACCTCGTGAGGGACACGAGCGGCATGCCTCTCGGGCGCGCCATCGGCTCGCTCGCGGTGCCGGCGATCCTCTCGTTCCTGCTGCACAACTTCTACCACGTGAACGACACGTGGTTCCTCGGACGCTTCGCGCCGCCCGAGGCGACCAACGCGATGGGCCTCTTCATGATGGTCTCGATCGCGAACTTCGGCTTCATCCTCGCGCTGGCGCGCGGCACGCAGTCGCTCGTGGGACGCCGCCTCGGCGCGGGCAACCGCCCCGGCGTGCCGCTGGCGCTCGCGCAGGGCCTGCGCCTGGCGCTCATGGTCGTCGTCCCGCTCGCGGTGCTCGAGTGGATCTACGTCCCCGACCTGCTGCGCCTCGTGGGCGGCGAGGGCGAGACTGTCGTGCAGGGGACGGCCTACGTGCGCGCGCTGCTGCTGCTGCTGCCCGGCCTGTTCGCCTCGCCGATCCTCGAGTTCTCGCTGCAGGGGATGGGAGACACGCGCACGCCGTTCAAGCTGCAGCTCCTCGCGGTGGGCGTGAACACGCTCTTCAACTTCCTGCTCGTGCCCGAGGCGGTCACGCTCGGCGCCGGCGGCCCCACGTTGCACCTCGCGGGCATGGGCGTCGTCGGGGCCGCGCTGGCCACGGGCTTCTCGCGCTGCGTCACCGCGGCGCTGGCGTTCGCGATCCTCGTGCGACGCGAGCGCATGACGGCGCTGCTCGCGCGTTCGAGCTACGCGTTCGACCGGCGCATGGCGGCCGAGATCCTGCGCGTGGGCGTCCCGGCGGGCAGCTCGACCTTCCTGTTCGCGTTGGTGGGCTTCTACCTCACGCGCCTCATCGGCGAGGTCGACCAGTCGGCGCTGGGCGGCTACGCCATCGGCTTCCGCGGCGTCGAGAGCCTCTCGTTCATGGTCGTGCTCGGCTTCGGCGTGGCCGCCGGCGCGGTCACCTCGCACGCCGTCGGAGCCGGTGACCTGCCGCGCGCGAGGCGGGCTGCGCACCTGGGTGCGCTGCTCTGCGCGGGCGTGATGGCGATCACGACCACCCTCTTCCTGACGCTGCCCGAGCGGCTGTGCTCGATCTACACCGACGACCCGGCCATCCTCGCGGTGGCGGCGGGGTACATCTCGCACATGGCGCTGTGCCAGATCCCGCAGGCGTTCGAGATGGTCTACGGCGACGCCATGGCGGGTGCCGGCTCGTCGGGCCTGGCGGCGCTCGTGTCCATCCCCGGCAACCTGCTGAGGGTGCCGTTGGCGTGGTGGCTGGCGGTCGAACTCGACATGGGACTGCTCGGCGTCTGGTACGCGATCGTCGCGAGCGCCATGCTCAAGGGCCTCGGCATGGCGCTGCTGTTCGTCTCGCCCGCGTGGGAGAAGGCGATGCAGCGCGGACGGAGCCTGCTCGCGTGAGCGACGCACGACGCGACGAACTCCTGGCGCGGCTGCTGGCGCGCATCGACTCCCGCGAGGCGCTCGTGGGCGTCGTCGGACTGGGGTACATCGGCCTGCCCGTGGCGGGCGCCATGCTCGACGCGGGCTTCTCCGTGCTCGGCTACGACGTCGACGCGGAGAAGATCGCGGCGCTCGCGGCCGGCCGCGTCTACCTGCACCACCTCGGTGAGGACTGGGCCGCGCGTCGCCTCGCCACCGGACGCTTCGCGGTCACGTCCGACGCGGGACGGCTCGGCGAGCCGGACGCGCTGCTGCTGTGCGTCCCCACGCCGCTGCTGGCTGATCGCGAGCCCGACCTCTCGTACGTGCGCACGACGGCCGACGACGTGGCGCGTGTGCTGCGCCCCGGGCAGCTCGTGGTGCTCGAGTCGACGACCTATCCCGGGACGACGCGCGACGTGCTGCGTCCCGCGCTCGAGGCGAGCGGACTCTCGTGTGCGCGCGACGTGTTCGTCGCCTACGCCCCCGAGCGCGAGGACCCCGGTGCCGGGCGAGCGGTGTCCTCCGTACCGCGCGTGGTGGGAGGACTCGACGACGCGGCGCGCGAGGCGGCCGTGCGGCTCTACGGTGCGGCGGTCGCGCACGTCGTCCCGGTCTCGTCGGTCGAGGTGGCCGAGGCGGCCAAGCTGCTCGAGAACGTCTACCGCGCGGTGAACATCGCGCTCGTCAACGAACTGAAGGTGCTGCTCACCGCGCTCGGCGTCGACGTGCACGAGGTGATCGACGCCGCGGCGACGAAGCCCTTCGGCTTCGCCGCGTTCCGTCCCGGGCCGGGACTGGGCGGGCACTGCATCCCCATCGACCCGTTCTACCTCGCGCACGTGGCGCGCGCGGCGGGCGTGCCGGCGCGCTTCGTCGAACTCGCGGGCGAGGTGAACAGCGCCATGCCCGAGTGGATCGTCGGGCGCGTGCGTACGACGCTCGCCGCGCGCGGCGTCGCGATCGACGCGGCACGCATCCTCGTGATCGGACTCGCGTACAAGGCCGACGTGGACGACACGCGTGAGAGCCCGAGCTTCGTGCTCGTCGAGCGACT
This sequence comes from Planctomycetota bacterium, assembly GCA_020638905.1. GTDB lineage: Bacteria > Planctomycetota > B15-G4 > B15-G4 > B15-G4 > JACKHP01. Next base: position 34,855 of record JACKHP010000001.1, read on the forward strand.
GCTCGCGTTGGGCGCGCACGTCGACTACCACGATCCGCACGTGCCGCGCAGTCGTCCCGTGCGTCACGCGCAGGTTCCGCCGATGGAGAGCGTCGCGCTCGACGCGACGCGCCTGGCGACCTACGACGCCGTGCTGGTGTCCACCGACCACGCGGCCGTCGACTGGGATCTCGTCGCGCGCCATGCGCGACTCGTGTTCGACTCGCGCGGCGTCCTGCGCGGATTCCGGAACGTGATTCAGGTCTGAAGTGCGATTTGCGGCGTTCGGCGCCTTGACAGGTCGCGAGCATGTGAATCATGATCCGGAGATCGGTGCGGGAGGAGCACAGGCAGGGGGCATGACCACGACACCGGGGACCGTTTGCGCGCTGCTGCTCATCGTCCTGCTCACGGGCTGCGAGGACGGTGCGCGAAACGAGGCCGGCGCCGACGTCTCGGCGGAACTCGCCGCGACTCACGTGCTCATGCTCGACACACGTGACGTGAGGTGGACGTTCGACAGCAGTCGAGAGGTCGACGACTGGATCGCGTCGCGGAACGGCGCCGATCCCCTGCTGTCCCCGATGCGCCTCGTGGGAGCGAAGCGCGTCCCCTATGCGTGGGTGAGTGCGGTCTCGGGGCAGCTCATCGCCGAAGGCCACTTCGACTTCGAACTCAGCATGATTGACAGGGAGTGAATCGCTCGCAGCAGGCCTGAAGGGGTCAGGCCGCAGAGCGCCAGGACGACGAAGGGGGAGAGCATGAGTCGGATCAAGTTGGCTGTCGTCACCGGTGTGTCGATGATGGCGTCGGTCTTGTGTTGGGCGGGTTTCACGCATCCGGGCAATCCAGGAGACGACGGGAACCTGTACGAGGGTGCGATGATTCCGGAGGGATCGGCATTCGACGGTCCTCTCCAGGCGGCGGCGGACAAGCTCGAGTCGGTGGGATGTGCGAGCGACGCGCAACAGGTCAGGGACATGCTCGCAGCGGGCATGATCTGCCTCGAGACGGTCGATTCTGCGAACACCGACAACCACGCGACGACCCTCGACAAGGACGGAATCAACGTCAGGCCAGACGACCTGCTCAAGTCGCAGTTCGAGAACCTGGGATTCGACGACGACGCTGCGAAGGGTGCGACCTCGCTGCTGGCGGGGACGCTCGTCCACGAGCTCAATCACTTCAACATGCCGATCGCGCCTCCGAAGCGCCCGGAACGCCCGGCCTACATCGCGGAGGCCGAGAAGCTCTGCATGCTCGCGTCGCAGGAGTCCTCGCCCGAGGCGCTCAGGGCCATCTGCGATCGCATCGAGGTGGCGACCGAACTCGCTGCGCAGGAGCCGGGGAACGAGCCGTTGCCCGACCCGTGCGAGGCATGCCTGGAGGTCGGAGGTGACATACCGCAAGGTGACCCGGGCGATCCCGCGCTGGGCCCGCCGTACGTGCCGGCCACCTCCCCGGGTTACGACACGAGCCTGACCTGGAAGGCGCGCATCGACGCGATCACGGTCCCGGCCTTCCTGCAGGCCACGTCGATGAACTACCTGCCACTCGGCAGCGGGATCGACCAGGCGGTTGACGCGCGGCTGCCCTCGTACACGATCTTCTCGAAGTCGAGCGAGATCTGGGTCGAGCGGTGGAATCAGCACATCAGCCCGTACGGCGGTTCCGGAACCGGGTCCTGGGACCTGTCTCGCGTGGCGCTCGACTACAAGCCCACTGCCGTCGCCGGGGTCGGCCGTGACCGGCTGTTCGTGGCGGGGATGGCGTTCACCGGACAAGCAGTCCTGCGTGAATACACGTTCTTGCTCGACGGAGTCAGGGTCGGCTACCAAGTGCGCGACATCGCGCTCGGAGGGCAGTTCGGCATCATCACCGCGCTCGTCTATCATCCTTTCTTCGACGATCTCGAGGCTCTCGACGCCGACGGGTCCCGCCTTTGGACGATCGACGTCGAGTCGGGCGACGCAGCCGTACTCACGGATTCGATAGCGATCCCGGCCCTCGAAGGGTGCCGTTCGATGGAGCTGATCGGAGATTCCACGACGGGGGCGGTGTACGCTCTCTCCTACGAGTTGGACGATTCCGACGACCTCGTAGACTCTGCCGGGGTGCTCGAGATCGAAGATGTCGATGCCGGTGACGGTCTCGTCGACGGTTGGCAGGTGCTCCTCCCGTGACGGCGTTCCACGTGATGATCGACTCAAGTCGCGGCGGCAACCTCCCGACGAGATGGCAGGCGAACGGGATGCTGACGATGCGTCGAGCGATGATCGGCCTGGCGGTGACGACGGCATTCTCGGTGACACCGTGGGTGAGTGCGCAGCAGTGTGCGCTCGGAGCAGAGCCCCGTGTCGATGAAGGTGAAGTGGTGACACCGCGCGACGCGGTCGAGGCCGACCTCGTCCCGACGCACGTCCAACTGCTGCCGTCGGCATGCGAGGCGCCCGTCGAGGTCAGGTTCCGACTGCCCGAGTTCATGCTCTTCCCGGGTGACCACAGGCTCTCGGTGTCGGGCTTCACCGAAGGCGTGCAGTCGACGCGCGTGCGACGCAACGTGACGATCTCGGACGGCGTGCCGCTGGCGTTGGCGTGGGACGATCCGCTCACCGCACTCGTCGCCGTCCATCGCGACGACGGAGCGACCGTGGTCGAGCGCTGGGCGTGGCGTCCCGGCGAGGCGAAGCTCGAGCGACTCGCCGACGCCTTCGTCGGTGACGGGGGCGTGGTCGTCGACCTGACGCGCGATCCGCGTGACGGCCGTCTGCTGTTGCTCGACGCGCGGGCGGGTCGCGTGCTCGAGGTCGGCGCGCACGGCGCGGTGCGTGTGCTCGTCGATGCGAGCACGATCCCTTCGCTCGTCGGCCGACGCTCGCTCTCGGTCTTGGAACAGGACGCTCCCGAAGGTGCGGCCGTGATCGTGGTGACCTCGCAGCCGCCCGACAGCGACGCGGTCTCGCTCGACGGCGGCGTGCTCGAGATCCACGACCTCGCAGCCGGTGACGGGCGCATCGATTCGTGGACGCTGGTCGTCCCCTGAGCGGGGCGGCGGGCCCCCGATCCCCGACACCCTGGCGCCTCAGGCCTGATCGGAGTGCGCCTGTCCGGCCAGGTGGCGCCGCCCGCCTCGATCCCCCCGCGTTGCTCAATCGTGGCGGAACGATGACGCGCCGGCTGCTGGCGGCCTTCCCGATCCGCGTCGACGCAGCGTCATCCACGAGAGTGCCGCGGTTGCGTCGCGGTGCATGCGGGCCGGCGGCGAGGCGCGACGACCGGCGCGAATCGCGGCGGGCCGCGCGCGCAGGCGCGGGCGATCGTTAGACTGGGAGGTCCTGCATCCGCTGCCGCACGGGTGGAGAACGACGCCTCAGGGAATGGCGACGACACCGGCGGCGTCCGAAGCGTCCCCTCCCGACGGCGACTCCGCACATGACGACGCGACGACCGACGACCGCTGCGGCACTGGTCGTCGGTCTGGCGTTGGCTGCGTGTGCGCCGGAGTCGTACGTGCGCGACGCCGATGCGGAGGTCGATGCGCTGCTCGACGCCAAGCAGCAGAGCGTTCTGGGCGAACGCGAGCGCTGGGTCGAGCGTCCGGCGGCCGAGGTCGAGGGCGAGCAGGCGATCCGCCCCGAGCAGCTCGAGGAGACGTACGGAGAGGGCGCGCAGACGTCCGGTGCCGAGTCGGGTGCCACGCCGCAGGACGCGGGCGTCGACGACGCCGCGTCCGACACGCCGGACGACCCGATGTCCGGCGAGGGGTCGGGGGTGCCGTCGACGCCGGCGCCCGCGCCGACGTCCGGTGGCGCGACGGGCGGCTTCCTGCCCGACGGTGCGTCCACCACCCAGCCGCAGGACGCCGCGGCGGCGAGCGAGGCCGTCGAGGTGCGCGAGATCGGCCTGTCCGACGCGCTGGCCGCCGCGTTCTCGACCGGACGCGAGTACCAGGACCAGGTCGAGTCGCTCTACCTCGCCGGACTCTCGCTCACCGGCACGCGCTTCCAGTTCGGTCCGCAGATCGACTCGAGCCTGGCCTACAACCTGACCGACGAAGAAGGCGGACGCCGTCGCTACACCGCCGGCTTCGACGTGGGCGTCTCGCAGATCCTGCCCACGGGCGGCACGCTCTCGCTCGGCTTCGGCATGGACACGAGCAAGACGCAGGGCCCGTACCTGATCACGCCCGCGAAGCCGGTGCTCGACAGCAACGGCGACCCCGTGCTCGACGGCAACGGCGATCCGCTCGTCACGCCGGCCGTGGTCGACGAAGACCGCGGTCGCACCTACAGCAGCGCGCTGACCCTCTCGCTCAGCCAGCCCCTGGCGCGCGGCAGCGGCTACGAGGTGAGCCACGAGTCGCTCGTCCAGGGCGAACGCAGCCTGGTCTACGCCATCCGCTCGTTCGAGCTCTTCAGGCAAGACCAGGCCATCGCCATCGCACGCGACTTCTTCCAGCTCGTGTCGCGCGCGACGCAGATCAAGAACAGCGAGGAGAGCTACCGCGGCGCCGTCTTCGACCGCCAGAAGGCCGAGGCGCTGCGCCTCGTCGACCGCAACACGATCGAGGACGTCTTCCGCGCCCGGCGCCGCGAGGTGAGCGAGGAGAGCGACCTGCTGCAGTCGAAGGCCGACTACGAGGACACGCTCGACGCGTTCCGCATCCGGCTCGGCCTGCCCGACGACGTGAAGATCCGCATCGCGCCCGAGGACCCGCCCTTCGAGCCCGTGCGCATCGACCCCGACTCGGCCGTCGAGGTGGCGATGCACAACCGCCTCGACCTGATGACCGCGCGCCAGCGTCTCGAGGACACCGAGCGCGGCGTGCGCATCGCGCGCGACGGACTGCGCACGAACGTCGCCCTGGGGGCCGACTACACGCTCTCGGGCGCCGCCGGCAACGACTTCGACAACGCCGGTCCCGACATCTGGTCGGCGGCGGCGTCGCTCAAGGTCGACCTGCCGCTCCAGCAGACGCCCGAGCGCAACGCCTATCGCTCGGCCCTGATCGACCTCGACCAGGCGCGGCGCGACCACGAGCTGCTGCTCGAGAACGTCGAGCGCGACCTGCGCGACTCGTTGCGCCAGCTGCGTCGCAGCGAGCTGCAGGTCGTGCTCCAGCAGCAGCAGATCGAACAGGAATTGCGCGCGGTGGCGGTGACCGAGATCCGGGTCGAGTCGGGTGACGCCGACAACCGCGACCTGCTCGAGGCGCGCCAGGCGCTCGTCGACCTCCAGAACCAGCTCGTGTCCCAGAAGGTCAGCCATTTCATCGCCCGGCTCTCGCTCATGCGTGACCTCGGGTTGCTGTTCATCGACGACCAGGGGATGTGGAAGCCATGAAGGCATCGATCATCGTCGCCATGCTCCTCGTGACCGGGGCCGGATCCGCGTGGTGGTTCGGGCTTGACGGCACGTCGTCCGAGTCGGCGTCGATCGTCCCCGACGACGGGTTGTTCACCGTCCGGCGCGGGCCGCTCAACATCACGATCACCGAGAACGGCACGCTCGTCGCGAAGGAGTCGGCCAAGGTCGCACCGACCCTGCGCGGCGACAGCAAGATCGTGTTCCTGGCCGAGGAGGGCAGCCAGGTCGAGGAGGGAGAGGTCGTCGTCGAGCTCGACGCCGATCCCACCAAGGAACAGCTCGAGTCGCGCGAGCTCGAGGTGGTCAAGGCCCAGGCCGACCTCGACACCGCCAAGACCGAGCTCGAGATCCAGGAGGGCGACAACGTGGCCGCCATCGAGAAGGCCAAGGTGGCCCTCGAGAAGGCCAACATGGAGCACGAGCGCTACCTCGAGGGCGACGCGCCCAAGCAGCGCCGCGAGCTGCAGATCGCCATCGAGGAGGCGCGCATCAACTTCACGAAGCGCGAGAAGGTCTACAACGACAGCCTCAAGTTGCGCGAGAAGGACTACGTCACGCAGTCGCAGCTCGAGGAGGACCGCATCGCCTACGAGCAGAGCAAGGTCAAGCTGCAGGGCGCCGAGCGCGATCTCGAGCTCTTCGACCAGTACACCTTCCCGATGGGCAAGGTCGACAAGGACGTCGCCGTCAGCGACGCCGAGCGCGGACTCGACACGGCCGAGAAGCGCGCGCAGTCGCAGCTGCGCCAGAAGCAGGTCGCCGTCGAGCAGTTCGAGCAGCGTCTCCAGAAGCTCAGCAAGCAGGTCGAGGACCTCGAGAAGGACATCGAGGGCATGACGCTGCGCGCGCCGTCGCCCGGCATCGTGATCTACGGCGACCCGCGTCGCTCCTGGTGGCGCCAGGACATCCGGGTCGGCGCCGAGATCTGGGGCAACCAGACGATCCTGACCATCCCCGACCTGCGCGTGATGCAGGTCAACCTGCAGGTGCACGAGGCCGACGTGAGCAAGCTCGTGCAGGGCCTGTCCGCCAAGGTCACGATGGACACCTACCCGGGGTTGGTGCTCGACGGCGAGGTGACCAAGATCGCGGCCCTGTCGTCCGACAACGATCAGGAGGTGAAGAAGTTCGACGTCGAGGTCACGCTCGCGACCACGGGCGGCATCGAGCTGCGTCCGGGCATCTCGGCCAAGGCCGAGATCTTCATCGAGAGCAAGGACGACGTGCTGTACGTGCCGCTGCAGTGCGCGTTCCTCGAGGAGGGACAGCACTGGGCCTACGTGCTCGAGGGCAACACGATCGTGAAGCGCGCCATCCAGCCGGGCAGCACGAACGAGAGCTACCTCGAGGTGCTCGACGGACTCGTCGAGGGCGACCGCGTGCTGCTCTACAACCCGCAGCTCCCGGGGCAGGAGCACTCGGACATCCGCACCGAGGGTGGCAGCGAGCAGGCCGTCGACGGAGCGTCCGAGGCCGGTGACGGTGCGACGGGCGGCGACGGCACGACGAGCGGCGCGGCGAGCGGTGACGCGACCACCGTCGACGCGCCGTCGACCGCCGCGGGCACCCCCGCCGAGGGCGGCGAGGGCGCGGCCACGGCCGACGCCCTGGCGGTGCCGAAGGCCGAGGCGCCCGCGGCCCCGGCCGGCGACGGCGCGCGTCCGGGCGGACGCGACGGCAAGGGCGGTCGCGACGGCGGGGGACACCGAGGCGGCGGCGCCGGACGTCCCGCGGGGTCCGGGGGCTCGCCGTGAGCGAGGGCCGGACTCCGGTCCTCGAGCTCGAGGACATCGAGAAGATCTACGGGACGGGCGACGCGGCGGTGCGCGTCCTGCGCGGCATCAGCTTCACCGTGCTCGAGGGCGAGTACGTCGCCGTGGTCGGGCCGTCGGGCTCGGGCAAGTCGACGCTGCTCAACATCGTGGGCGCGCTCGACCGTCCGACGCACGGCCGCTACCGGCTCGCGGGCGAGGACGTCTCGCGCCTCGACGACAGGCGCCTGTCGCACCTGCGCAACGCGCGCATCGGCTTCGTCTTCCAGTCGTTCCACCTCGTGCCGCACCTGACCGTGCTCGAGAACGTCGAGCTGCCGCTCTTCTACGCGCGCATGGGCCGGCGCGAGCGCCACGCGCGCTGCAAGGAGCTGATCGAGAAGGTCGGGCTCTCGCACCGCATCCACAGCACGCCGGTCACGCTCTCGGGCGGCGAGCGGCAGCGCGTGGCGGTGGCGCGCGCGCTGAGCAACGACCCGGCGCTCATCCTGGCCGACGAGCCCACGGGCAACCTCGACAGCTCGACGTCGTCCGAGATCATGAACCTGCTCTACGAGCTGCACGACGGCGGACGCACGATCGTGCTCATCACGCACGATCCCGAGATCGCGCGGGCGGCCCCGCGGCGCATCGTGATCCGCGACGGGCTCATCCACAGCGACGAGCGCGACGAGGGCGCGCTTCATGCGAACCGTCCCGTGGCCGGAGGCGCGGCGCGGTGACGTTCCTGTTCGAACTCGTGCTCGAGGCCCTGCGCAACCTGGGACGGCACAAGCTGCGCTCGTTCCTCACGGCGCTCGGCATCATCTTCGGCGTGGCCTCGGTCATGTCGATGATGTCGACGGGCGAGGGCGCGCGGCGGGCGATCCTGGCGCAGATCGACCAGCTCGGCATCACGAACATCATCGTGAACACCAAGAAGCCGCCCGAGTCGCAGAACGTGCAGGAGGCGGCCAATCCCGACGAGGACGTGGCCGCGGAGTACGGGCTGAAGTTCCGCGACGCGGCGCAGATCCTCGAGACGGTGCCGGGCGTGACCGAGGTGCTGCCCGTCCACGACGTCGAGAAGTGGATCTGGTTCAAGAGCCGCCGGCTCGAGTCGAAGGTGCGCGGCGTGACGCCCGACTACTTCGACAAGCTGCGGCTCGTGCCGATCCAGGGACGCGCGCTCACGCCGGTCGACGGCGAGGAGCGGGCGCGCGTGTGCGTCGTCCGGCAGCGGCTGCTGCGCGAGGCGAAGTCGATGGGCGACCCGCTCAAGATGCAGCTCAAGGTCGGCACCGACTACCTGCGCATCGTGGGCGTGCTGCCCGACTTCGAGTTCCAGAGCCCGAACAAGGCCACGCTGGGCATCGACGACCGCGCGCTGGAGATCTACGTCCCGTACGAGACGGTGCTCGACCGCTTCGGCATCACGCACGCCAAGGAGACGTCCGGTTCGCGCGAGGTCACGCGCGTCGAACTGCACCAGATCGTCTGCGCGGTGAAGGACAAGGAGGCCGTGGTCACGGCGGCGCGCGCGATCAAGACGCTGCTCGACCGCTTCCACTCGCAGCCCGACTACGAGGTCGTCGTGCCGCTCGAGCTGCTCGAGTCGGCGCAGAAGACCCAGCGCGTGTTCAACATCGTGCTGCCGATCATCGCCGGCATCTCGCTGCTCGTGGGTGGCATCGGCATCCTGAACATCATGCTCGCGAGCATCACCGAGCGGACGCGCGAGATCGGCATCCGGCGCGCGCTGGGCGCCACCGGCGGCGACATCACGCGCCAGTTCCTGGTCGAGACCGTCACGCTCTCGGGCATCGGCGGCCTGCTCGGCATCGCGCTCGGCCTGGGCGGCGTGTGGCTGGTCGAGACCTTCACCGAGTGGGAGGCGGTCGTGACGCCCGAGTCGGTCACGCTCTCGATGGGCATCTCGTGCCTCACCGGCGTGGTCTTCGGCCTCTATCCCGCGCGCCGGGCCGCCGCGATGGACCCCATCGACGCGCTGCGCCACGAATGACGTGACGCGCGCGAGATCGCGTGCTGCCGCGCGACGTCCTTCGCCTGAGCCTCACCCATGCCCGCGCCACACCGGTGATATCCTGTCGTCGCGAACGGGAGCGAGAGCACGGGACAATGAGCGGATCTGAGTCGCAGGGCGACGAGACGACGTCGGGCCGCGAGTTTTCGATCGCGTCCGCGCTGTCCTCCACGTGGACGGCCTGGGTGCGCGTCATGCCGCGCGTGCTGCTGCTGGCCCTGACGGGTGAGCTCGTGCTCGCCCCCGTGGCGATGTGGAACATCAGCCGACTCTCGGCGGCCACCGCAGTCACGACATCCGGACAGCTCGCGGACCACGCTTGGGGCGAGGCGGTGCTTGAGGCCGACCTCGCGAATCTCGTGGCGAGCGCGATCGCGACGCCATGCGTCGTGGGAGCCTGCCTCGTCGCGGTACGCGCCAGTATGCGGGGCCGGCGTCCCGCGGTGATCGTCGCGGTGCACGCCTGGGCCGAGCGGTGTCGCGCGTGGCCTGCCGTGCTCGCGCGTTCGAACGCCTGCGCCGCGTTGCGTCGGCGCTGCTCGCGGCGTCCCTCCGGCTGTCGCTGCGCGTGGCCGCGCTCGGCCTGCTCTGGGTGTGGATGGCCCTCCCGTCGACGTCCGATTCGCCTCGCTCGATCGACGCGGGGGTCGTCGGGCTCGTCATCCTCAACCTGCTGCGGTTCGCCCTGCCGTATGTGGTGCTGTTCCCGATCGTGCCGCTGCTGCTCGGCGACGAGGCGCGCACGCTGCGCGAGGCGCGACGCGAGGCCGCCCGCCTCGCGCGTGGCCAACGCTGGCGCATCGTGTTCGTGGCGCTCGTGCTGCTCGTGACGGTCGGTGCGTCGACGTGGCTCTGGCGGTACGCCGCGGGGCTCCTCCCGGGCAGCGTCGCCGTCATGGTTCTCGCGAACGTCGTGAGCTCGACGCTCTCGACCTCGCTGCTCGCTGCCGCGTCGGCCGTGCTGTGCGAGCACCTGCGCCTGGTTGCCGACGGACCCGAGGTCGACGACCTCGCGACGACGTTCGCCTGAGCCTCACCCGCGGGACGGGTGCTACGCTGGGCCCGCGGACGGGAGCGAGCGCGGGACATGGACGAAGCCGAGCGAGGCACGCAGCAGGACGCGTCGCGCGACGACGCCCCGTTCGCGTTCGGCACGCCGCGCGACGATCCGCCGCGCCGCGAGCGTCGGGCGGCATCCGATCCGGCCGCGGGCTCGCCCGACGCGGTGGCACCGACGCACGCGCCGGCGTCTCCCGGCGCACCGCTGCCGCCCGAGTCCGACGAGTTCACGGCGGACGTGCCGCGCGAATCGTCCCGCTATCGCGTCGGACACCCGATCGCCTCGGCGTTCTCGATCGTGCGCCGGCGAGGATTCGCGCTGCTCGTCGTGATGGCGGCCTATGCGCCGGTCTTCGTCGTCGACGCGCAGTCTTCCCCCGCTTTCGACGATCTCGGCTTCGATCCGCGCTGGATCCTGGTCGAGTTCGTCGCGCGCTGTCTGTGCGGGACGTTCGTCGTGGGTGCGGCGTGCGACCTGGTCGCCCGGCATCTCGCCGGCGACCCGCCGGCCCTCGGCGCGAGTCTGTGGCGCGGCCTCGTGGTGCTGCCCGGGCTGCTCGTGGTGCACGTCCTGCAGGGCATGACCCTGGTCATCCCGCTCTTCCTGGTCTCGTTCCTGACGCTGGGCATGGACGCGCCGTCCATGGCGCTGCTGTTCTTCAGCGCCGGGCTCTTGGGGAACCTCGTGCTCACGGCCCGGATCCTGCCCATGGCGGCCGTCCTCGTCACCGAGCGACGCTGGTCTCCCCTGGCGGTGCTGCGACGCACCGACGCGCTCACGCGCGGCTCTCGCCGGCGCCTCGTGGGCACGCTGATCATCGCCTCGGCCCTCGTCGCCCTGCTCTGGTTCGCGAGCGCCTTCGTCGTGGCGGTGGTGTCCCCGACCGCGATGCATGACGCGGTGCGGATCGCCTTCGAGCTGCTCTGCGTGGGCGCCTTCGCCGTCGGCCCGGGCGTCGTCTACCACGAACTGCGGGCGGCGTCCGAAGGCCCGCGGCCCGAGGAGCTGGCGCAGATCTTCGCCTGAATTCGGTGGGGACGCAGGGGCTGCCCGTCCCGACGATCATCGGGTATCGTCGCGACCCGAGAACCGGAGGAGGATGCGGGCATGGTCGAAGCACCCGAGCGCACGCGCGTCGTCGAGCTCGAGCGGTTCACCGTGGGGCACGTGATCTCGACGAGCCTGTCGGTCTGGACGCGCTGCTTCGTGGGGCTGTGTGCCATCACCGCGCTGTGCAGCATCCCGTCGGTGCTGCTCACGCTCGCGGGGCCGGCCTCCGTGCTGGGAGCGGAACCCGATCGGCCCCAGGTGGCGACCACCTACGGTTGGCTCGCGATCACCATGGTCATGTCGTGGTTGACGGGGGCGATCACGGCCGCGGCGGTGCTGCACGGCGTGTTCACGGGACTGCGCGGCGAGCCGATGTCGATCGGCACCAGCCTGCGTCGCGGGATGTCGGTGTTCCTGCCGATCCTGCTCGCGAACCTGCTCGTCTCCGTGATCATCTTCCTGCCGTACCTGCCCGGTGCAGCGTTCATGGTGGCCATCCCCGCCGTGGGCGTGGTGCTGTTCATCGTGGCGATCCCGTTCTCCGTCGCGTTGGCCCTGAAGTACTACCTCGTGAGCGCCGTGATCGTGGCCGAGGACGTGGGCGTCGGCGCGTCGCTCCCGCGCTCGGCCGCCCTCACCAAGCGCTCGCGCTGGCAACTCCTGTTGCTCCTGGTCGTCGTGGGCGTGATCGCGTTCGTCGTGACCATGGTGACCCAGTTCGCGTTGCCCGTCGGCACGGCCCGGGTCGTGGGCCAGATCGCGGTGCAGATCCTGTTCGGATCGTTCGGCGCGGTGATCACGGGGGTCGCGTACCACGAACTGCGTCGCAAGGTCGACGGACTCGACGACGACGCCCTGGCGACGATCTTCGCCTGAGGCGCGGGCCGGGTGGCGGCGTCCGCGAGGCGCGCGGCGTGGCGGTTCGCGTCGCGCGGGCCGCGCCGCCGCAAGCGGACGTCACCGCGCGGCGCGGCCTCCCGCGGCGTCGTGCTTGTCGCGCGGCGCGCGTCCGAGCAGCAGCTTGTGCTCGAGGCGCGCGCGCTGCGCCGCGTAGAACGCGCGCAGGAAGACCTCGTCGCGCGGGAGGTCGCCGTCGGGCGTCCAGCCGATCTTGGTGCGGATGGCGCGCGCCACCGTGGCGAGGTTCTCGGGCTGCGCGGTGCCGCGGCGCAGCAGGTCTTCGAGCACGTGCAGCTCGCGCACGCCGTAGGCCTCGAGCTGCGCGGGCGAGAAGCGCAGCGCCGCCTCGGGCGCGGTCGCCGGACGCGCCGCGGCGAGTTCGTCCAGCAGCCGGGGACGCGGCGCGCGCACGACCATCGTCCCCGCGATCATGTCGCCCAGGCGCAGCCGGTCGCGGTTCCAGAGCGGCAGCGTGACGAGCAGCAGCAGCCACACGATGCACGCCAGCGGCACGACACCCTCGCCGGGCAGCATCTGCTCGGGGAACAGCAGCGCGAACGTCGGCAGCACGACCTCGACCTCGCGCGTGGCGTTGCGCACGAAGATCGCGCCCGCGGTGAGCGGCGCCCCGTTGGCCGAGATGACGCGCAGCCCGAGCAGGCGCTTGCCCGGCGTGCGTCCCTGCCAGCGCAGTTCGAAGAGCGTGAACCAGAACGACCAGATGGCGAACAGCGCGAGCAGTCCCAGAGCCTGGGCCAGGTCGTCGCCCGCGAAGTGGCTGACCCAGGCCACGAGCAGGACCGAGAGCACGATCAGCACGAGGTCGATCAGCAGCGCCGCGAAGCGCTCGGCGGCCGGCGCCACCGCGAAGACGAGCGGCACGCCCTCGGGCGAGACGACCTCGCGTCGGGCGAGGCGCTCCTCGAGCTGCATCAGGCTGAACGTCGGGGACGGCGCGTGCGCGCTCATGTCGCCTCGCGCCTCCGGCCGAGCGCGACGAAGTAGAGGATCCAGCCCAGGACGAAGCCGTCTGCGACCACGAAGCGCACCGGCATCGAGGTCACGACCTGGCGGAAGATGCCCTCGACGAGTCCGGCCACGAACAGCATCGCGAGCGCGCCGCCGAGCAGCACGCCCGCGCGACGTCCGGCCACGCGCAGGTTCGCGAGGCGCGTGTGGCGCCCGGGGAAGAGCACGTCCTGCGCGATGAGCAGGCCGCCGGCGCCGCACAGCACGATCGCGAACAGCTCGGTCACGCCGTGCGGCAGCACCCAGGCCCAGAAGTCGGGGCCCAGCCCGCGTACGTCGTACAGCGCCACCATCGCGCCGAGGGATGCGCCGTTGTAGAACAGCAGGACGATCACCGGCAGTCCGGCCAGGATGCCCAGCGCGAAGGCCAGCATGCCCACGCGGGCGTTGTGCGTGAACAGGAAGGCGCTGAAGTGCACCAGCGTGTCGGCCAGCGATTCTTGCCCGCCGTAGAGGGGCTCGCGCAACTCGTCGTAGGTGGCGTCGGGATCGCGCCCGTCGGCCATGTCCGGCGAGACGAACGCGTCGTACGTGTCGAGGTCGGAGCGCGTGAATGCGTATCCGACCAGCATGCCCAGCAGGAGGCAGGCGGTCGAGGCGAGCACGTGCCGACGGCGCGCGACGACCTCTCCCGGGAAGTCGCGCAGGAAGAAGCGCGCCAGCAGCGAGAGCAGGTCGCGCCGCGGCGCGTGCACGCTCAGGTGGCTGCGCACCGCGAGGGCTTCGAGGTACTCGAGCAGGTTCCGGTCGAGGGAGATGCCGCGCGCCACGCTGAGCGACGAGATCGTGGCCCGGTGCAGGACGGCCAGGCGTGCGAGCTCGTCGGCGTCGAGCGAACGCGCGCCGTGGCGCTCGACGCGCGCGAGCAGCGTCTCCAGCTCGCGCCAGCTCGCGGCCCGGGCGCGACGGAACGCGACGCTGCGCGTCTCGGCGGCCGTCGCGGTGGGTCCGGAGGGGTCGGGCGCCGGCGGCGCGGGCGTCGTGGTGGTGGCGTCCTGGGCGGCGTCCACGTCAGACCCTCTCGCGGCGCTTGATGTCGAGGTAGCGGTTCAGCAGCTCGGCGCCCGCTTCCCCGGGAAGCGCGTCGAGAACGGCCACGCCCGCTCGCCGCAGGCGCTGCAGCACCGTGTGGCGTTCGGCCAGCAGGTCGCCCGCCACCACGGCGCGATTCACGTCGAGCATGCCGAGCGGCTCCCTGCGCGTGACGTCCTCGAGCGAGGCGTCGCGCAGGGCGACGAAGACGACCACGTGCCGGCGCGCGAGTCGTCCCACGTGGGTGAGCATGAGCTCGGCGGTGACGGGATCGACGAACTCGGTGAACACGACCACGAGCGACCGCTTGCGCAGGCGGTGTTCGAGGTCGAGCATCGCGCGCGTGAAGTTCGTCTCGACGTTCGCGTAGTCGATGCGCGCGGCGGCCTGCTCGAGGCGCGTGAACGACGGCATCGTCGAGCGCGGCGCGATCCACGCACGGGGCTCGGCGTCGAACGCGTAGAGTCCCACGCGGTCGCCGGTGCGCAGCGCCACGTAGGCGAGCTGCAGCGCCGCGTTGATCGCGTGGTCGACGCGCGGGACGTCGCCGAGCGGCTCCGACATGAGGCGTCCGGCGTCGACGGCGAGCACGACCTGGTGGTCGCGCTCGGCGCGGAAGTTGCGCACGAGCAGCCGCCGCGCGCGGGCCGAGGCGCGCCAGTCGATGGCGCGCGGGTCGAATCCCGGGGCCCAGCGCTGGAGCGACTCGAACTCGCTGCCCTCGCCGCGGTAGCGCTCGGTCTTGAGTCCCGTGGATCCGTGGCGCGTGCCGAAGAAGCGCAGCGCCAGGGCGCGCACCGCGGGCAGGTCGGCGATGCACGGGACCTCGCCGTCGAGCGTCTCGACGCGCGTCACCGCGAACAGGCCCAGCGGTCCCGTCCAGCGCAGGTGTGCCCGGCGGACGTGCCCCGTGCCGCGTCGCAGCGGACGCACCGGCAGCTCGAGCTCGGCGCGCGCGCCGCCGCCGGCGACGTCCGAGGGTTCGCAGCGCGCGTGCACCGGCGCCGGCGCCTCGAGCAGCGCGTCGACGTCGAGCAGCACCTCGACCTCGAGCGGACGCACGAGCCGCTCGACGGACAGCGCGAGCGCCACCGGTCCCGGCGTGCCGACCACCACGCGGCCCGGCATGCGGGCCGCCACGCGCATGCGCCGCGCGGGCAGCGTGCGCGCCGCGTCGAGCACGCACGCGGCGGCGGTCGCGGCGAGCAGCACCGGCCACGCGAGGCGTCCCGCCGGGAAGAGCAGCGCCGGCACCACGGCCAGCGGCACCCCCGCGGCGAACAGCAGCACGCAGCGCGGCGTCGGACGCATCAGCGCGGCACCGGCACCTGCGCCACGATCTGCTCGAGCACGTCGCGCGCCGACTGTCCCTCGAGCTCGGCACCCGGTGCGAGCACGATGCGGTGCTCGAGCACCGGCTGCACGAGCGCCTGGACGTCGTCGGGCACGGCGTATTCGCGTCCGTCGAGGGCCGCCGCGGCGCGCGCCGCGAGGCACAGCATGACCACCGCGCGCGGCGACGCGCCGGCCGTGAGCGCGGGATGCTCGCGCGTCGCGCGACACACGTCGACGACGTAGTCGAGCAGGTCGTCCGAGAGACGCAGCGACGCGACGTGCGCGCGCACCGCGAGCAGCGTGTCGAGCGACGCGAACGTCCGCATCCCCAGCGCCGCGGGATCGGGCGTGCCGGCGCGGTGCCCGTGCAGCCGCACCATGCGCCGCTCGGCCTCGCGCTCGGGGTAGCCCACGTGCACCTTGAGCAGGAAGCGATCGAGCTGCGCCTCGGGCAGCGGGTACGTCCCCTCGTGCTCGATCGGGTTCTGCGTCGCGACGACCATGAACCCGGGGCCGAGGTCGTGGGTCTCGCCGTCGAGCGTGACGCAGCGCTCCTGCATGGCCTGCAGCAGCGCGGCCTGGGTCTTGGGCGGCGTGCGGTTGATCTCGTCGGCCAGCAGCACCTGGGTGAAGATCGGCCCGCGCGTGAGCACGAAGGCGTTCGTGCGGAAGTCGAAGATGTTCGTCCCGAGCACGTCGCCGGGCATCAGGTCGGGCGTGAACTGGATGCGCTCGAAGTCGAGCGCCAGCCCCGACGCGAAGGTGCGCGCGAGCAGCGTCTTGGCGGTGCCGGGCATGCCTTCGAGCAGCACGTGGCCCTCGGCCAGCAACGCGACGAGCAGCAGCCGCACGGCGCGCTCCTGTCCCACGACGAGCTCGCCGATGCGGGACTCCATCTGCTCGGCGAGACTGCGGACGTCAGCGATGTCCATGGACGACGGACTCCTTCCAGTGGTGGACGGCACGCGCCCGGCGCAGGAGCGCGGCGCGCCGGTCGGACGGCTCGTCGCCGACCGACGCCGGCTCGGGCCGTCCGCGGGCGACGAGGAGGGCGCGCAGGCGCTGGGCGCGCTCGGCGGCCGAGAGATCGGGCGGCAGCAGGAAGTGCTCGGCGAGCTGCTGCCGCGCGAGGCGTTCGTAGCGCAGCAGCATCGCGGCGTCGTGGCGTCCGGCCAGCAGCAGCTCGGCGGTGCTCTCGAGCAGCGGACCGCTGCCGGCGGCCAGCCCCTCGCGCAGCGGACGCGGCGCGCCGAAGCGCTTCGCCGACAGGAGCAGCACGACGAACGTGAGTCCGAGCTGCGCGAGTCCGTACGAGAGCGGCGGTTCGAGCAGCAGGCCCCACACGTCGCCCGGGTCGCGCGCGACGCGCACCGACTCGTCGAAGACCAGCGCGCCGCCGTTGCGCAGCGCCTCGATCAGCCCCAGCGCGACGGACGCGTTCGCGCCCCGTCCCAGGCCGTGGTTGTCGATCAGGTCGACGTCGGCCAGCACGAACAGGTCGCCCTGCGCGTCGGGGATGCGCACGCGCCCCGCGAGCACGCCGCGCGCGTCGGACAGGATCGGCTCGAGGGACGACGCCGTCCTCAGGAGCTGCGGGTACGGCAGGTCGGCATCGAGCGATGGCTTGCGCGTGCGCTCCTCGTACGGCGCGTCGACGCGCACCACGTCGAAGGATCGCGGCAGGAGCAGGTCGAGCAGATCGTCGACCCGGGACGGGTCGAGCGCGCGCACGGACCCGGCCCATCCCGGATGGTCGCCGTCGGCCTCGGTGCGCCACTTGGGCAGCACGACGAGCGCGCGGCGGCCGCTGAGGCGTGCGCGCAGCCGGCGCAGTTGCGCGGGGCTGGCCGCGTCGGGCGGCAGCAGAACGAGCAGGTCGCCGGGTTCGCCGAGGTCGTCGTCGGACGACAGCGTGCGCAGCGGGACGTGCGACTCGTCGAGCAGCGTCACGAACGCATCGAGTCCCACGGCCGAGCGATCGCCGAGGCGCGGCGGCGACGGGATGCGTCCGCCGAAGACGAGCATCCAGAACGTCACGGCCAGCGAGAGCCCGCCGACGATCGCGATCGCCAGCAGCGTGCGGCGCCGGAAGGGCGCGTCGCGATCGTCGTCCGGCGGCGGCGCGGGCTCGCCGAGGGACGTCCCGCTCACGGCGCTCACGACGGCGCGCCTCCGTCGAACGAGTCGGCGAGCACGTGCCACGCCTCGGCGCAGCGGCGGTACGCATCGGCGTCGGCCTCTCGGCCGGCGAAAAGCGACAGCTCGACCGTGTGCACGAGTCCGTCGAGCGCCTCGCGGTGCGGTGCGGCGAGCCGCAGTCTCCCGGCGAAGGAGCGGCTCGTGGTGCCCGGCGTGAGCGGACGGCCCAGGTCGCGCGCCAGGCTCTGCAGCGTGCGCAGCAGGAGCGCGTGCACGGCCTCGCCGAAGCGTCCCTCGCGGGCCAGCGCCTCGGCGTCGTCGAGCGCGGCCCGGTCGAGCGGAGCCGGGTGCGCGGGCGCGGCCTGCTCGTCGCCGGCGACGACGTCCCGCGCGCGCCGGCGCTGCTGGACGAGCTTCACGAGGGCCAGCGCGGCCAGCGGGGCGAGCACGAGCCAGGCGATCGCACCGAGGCCCGAGCCGGAGCCGCCACCCCGATCGTCGGCGTGGTCTTTCGGGTCGCTCTCGTCGACGGTCGCGGCCCAGTCGCGTCCCGAGTAGGGCAGCTCGCGCTGGTACGTCGACGCGCGCGGCGCGTCGGTCTCGGCGCTCTCGTGCGTGTCGATCTCGCGCGCGAGGATCGCCCGCGCGCGGCCCGGCGCGTCGTCGTCGGTCACGGACCTGACGGACGTCGGCGAGGCGGCCAGCGTCCCCCCGCACACGAGCCACGCGCAAAGTGCGCACGCGAACGCACGCGCCGTCGCGATCACGCCCACGGCGCGCGAGCGGCGTGCGGTGCTCGGCTCTTCGGTCACGTCGTCGGCGGCCTGGTCCACGTCCCCTCCGGGCGGGCCAGTCTACGCGACATGGCCCGCTTCGGGGGATGCTCGTCGCGCCGCCTGCCGCGATGCGACGGCGCGCCGCCCGAGCCGTCGGCGTCCATCGGGGTCGGCGACGGAGTGCGCGTCGCTCAGCCGCCCGGCGCGTCGTTCCCGAGCAACGCCGAGAGCGAGCAGACCTCGCGCGTGAGGTGGTCGACGTGGTCCTCGAAGAGCTGGCAGACCGCGAGCCAGGCGGCCACCTGTCCCGAGTGGTTCACGATCGGCAGGTAGCACTGTCCCTTGCCGAGCATGAGCTGCATGGCCTCTTCGGTGGACGTGTCGATCGTGGCGGTGATGGGCGTGTCGTCCATCACCTCGGAGACCTTCGTCTTCGCCGGGTCCTTGCCGGCGGCGACGCACTTGCGCAGGACGTCGTCCTTCGAGAGCACGCCCACGAGCTTGTGGGCCTGCACCACCGCGACGGCGCAGCCGCAGCGCGTCTCGAGGTGCTGGATGGCGTCCTGCACGGTCATGTCCGACGGGATCTGCGGCGCCGGGCTCTGCGCGACGTTCAAGGCCTTCATGGCGATCCTCCGTGGTGGGGTTGTTGCGTGGGGACCTCAGCCGCGCGGGCGATCGCGCGGCGCGTCCGGCGAGGGCGAGGCGGGGAGCACGAGGCGCGCGTGCGCGTCGAGTCGCCGCAGGACGCGCGCCGAGGCGTCGGCGTCGCGTCCGAAGAAGGCGGTGGCGGCCGCGTCGGCCAGCACGCAGGTGTCGGCGGCCACGGTCAGGCTGTGCGCCGAGGTCGCGCGCGGCGCGCCGGTGGACGGGTCGAGCAGGTGGTGGTAGCGGCGTCCGCCGGCGTCGAAGTGCTGCTCGGAGTCGCCGGACGTGGCCACCGCGCCGTCCTCGACCTCGAGCGTGGCGACGATCTGCCCGGGACGCAGCGGATCGGCCACGCCGACCGTCCACGGGTCGCCGTCCTCCGAGCGGCCGATCGCGACGAGGTCGCCGCCCACGTTCACGAAGGCACGCGTGATGCCCGCGCGCCGCAGCGCGTCGGCGGCGCGGTCGACGGCCCAGCCCTTGGCGATGCCGCCCAGGTCGAGGGACGCGTCGGCGTCGGCGAAGCGCACGCGCCGGCCCGCGGCGTCGAGCTCGAGCGACGCGTACAGGCGCCGGTTCGCGAAGGCCTCGACGAGCGCGTCGGACGGCGGCGCGCGGCGGTGGGTGACGTCCCAGAGCTGGACGGCGCGGCCCAGGCACGGGTCGAACGCGCCGTCGCTGGCCTCGGCCACGCGCAGCGCCTCGGCCAGCACGCTCGCCGTGGCCGGCGAGACGGCGACCGCGCGGCGCGCGGCGTCGGCGTTCGCGCGTCCCACGTCGGAGTCGTCGCGGAAGCGGGACATGGCGGCGTCGACGGCCAGCAGTTCGGCGAACGCGGCGTCGAGCGCGCGCTCGGCGACGACGCGGTCGTCGCAGACCACGGCCAGGTCGGCGAAGGTGCCCATCACGGGCAGCGTGCGACGCACGAGCGAGCCCCGGCGCCGGAAGAGTCCGCCGGCGGCACCGACGACGAACGCGCCGGCGGCGAAGGCCAGCACCGCGCGTCGCGTGGGCCACGCGGGAACGCCAGGCGCGCCGGGCGCGCCGGGCGCGTCGTGCGTGATGTGCGTGTCGTGCGCGGCATGCATGGCGTGCGACGTGCTGCGGCGACGATCGGGCGACGTGCTCATGCTCCGCTCCCCATGCCGGCGAATCCCATGAAGGCCATGGACAGGCTGCCCGCGACGACGAGCACGAGTCCCATGCCGCGCGCGACCGCCGGCGGGTCGTGCAGTTCGAGCTCCTCGCGGATCGACGCCATGAGCACCAGCGCGAGGGTCAGGCCGAGTCCGGCGCCGAGGGCGAAGAACAGGCCCTGGACGAGCGAGTACCCGCGGCTCGTCTGGAACAGCGCGAGTCCGAGGATGGCGCAGTTCGTGGTGATCAGCGGCAGGTAGATGCCGAGCTGCCGGAAGAGCGTGGGCGAGAGCTTCTTGATCGCCATCTCGACGATCTGCACCAGCGACGCGATGACCACGATGAAGGCGATGATGCGCAGGAACGGGAAGCGCACGAGCACGAAGGTCTCGAGCGTCCAGGCGCAGAGGCTCGTCATGAGCAGCACGAAGATGTTCGCGAGGCCCATGCGCAGCGCGGTCTCGACCCGTCCCGAGACGCCCATGAACGGGCACAGGCCGAGGAACATGGCCAGCGTGAAGTTGTTCACGACCATGGCCGAGAGCAGGATCCAGACGAGGTCGCCCATCTATGCGCCCTCCGTCGCGAGTTCGCCGCGCGTCGCGCGTCGCCGCGCCTCGGCGGCCAGGCGTTCGCGCCGGCGTGCGAGCGCCGCGAGCGAGATGAGCAGGAATCCCAGGGTCAGGAAGCCGCCCGGCGGCAGGATCATCACGACCCACGGCTGGTAGTGCTCGCCGAAGAGCGGCACGCCGAGGAAGCTGCCGCTGCCGACGACCTCGCGCACGCCGCCGATGAGCACGAGCGCCACGAGGAAGCCCGCGCCGGTGCCCGCGGCGTCGAGCAGGGAACGTCCCACCGGACGGCGCGAGGCGAAGGCCTCCTGGCGTCCGAGGATGATGCAGTTCACGACGATCAGCGCGATGAACGCGCCCAGCGCCTTGTGGATCTCGGGCACGAGCGCCTCGAGCGCCATGTCGGCCACCGTCACGAAGGTGGCGATGACCAGGATCGAGGTCGAGATGCGCACCTCGTGCGGCACGAGCTTGCGCAGCGAACTCACGAGCAGGCTCGAGCCGACGAGCACGAAGAAGGTCGCCAGGCCCATCGCGAGGCTGTTCGCCACGCTGTTCGTGACGGCCAGCGACGGGCACAGTCCCAGCATCTGCACGAGCACCGGGTTCTCGCGCCAGACGCCGCGCAGCAGGTCTTCGCGGGGAGTCGTCTCGCGGCTCATGGTTCGCCCTCGTGCGGGGGGACGGAGGATGCGTCGCTCGCGCCGGCGGCGTCGGGCGCTCCCGCCGTCGCGCCGGACGACGTCGTGCGCGACGCCACGGGCGGGATCGCGCCGGACGCCGTGACCTCGCGCAGCAGCGGACGCGTGCGCTCGAGCGCCGCGTTCACGGCGGCGATGACCGCCTTCGACGAGATCGTCGCGCCGGTGATCATGTCGACGCCGTGGGCGTCGGACGCCTCGCCCGGCTTGACGCCGGCGATCGGCGGGACGGCGTCGGCGAAGCCGGCGGCGAAGGTCGCGTCCTTCTCGATGCGGTCGCCGAGGCCGGGCGTCTCCTTGCTCTGCAGCACGCGCAGGCCGAGCAGCGCGTCGGCCGCCGCGTCGTACCCGAACAGCAGATGGATCGAGTCCTGGTAGCCGGGGCCGGACGCGTCGAGCGCCCAGCCGACGGGCGCGCCGCCCGCGTCGCGTCCGCACCACACGCGCAGCGGATCGTCGGCGTCGGGAGGAGCCACGCTCGCGAGCGCGTCGTCGACCACGTAGTACACGTCGACCGACGCCGGTGCGTGCAGCACCTCGTCGACCGCGGCGCGCAGCACCGCCTCGCGGTGCGCCAGGATCGCCGGCAGCGTCGCGTCGTGCACGGCCACGAGCAGCACGCCGGCCAGCGCGCCCGCGCCGCCCAGCGTCGCGACGAGCTTCCAGGCCGGAGGAGGCGGCGGCGCCTCGGGCGGCGGCGCCGGTGCGCGCGCGGGGGTCGGCTCGGCGGCGTGCGGTGCGTTCACGGCGCGCCTCCCGACGTGCGCGCGGGACGTCCGGTGCCGAACACGCGCGGCTGCGTGACGCGGTCGATGAACGGCACCATCGCGTTCATGAGCAGGATCGCGTACATGACGCCCTCGGCCAGTCCGCCCCAGACGCGGATCAGCACCACGAGCGCGCCGATGCCGGCGCCGAAGATCCAGCAGCCGCCGTGGGTCACGGGCGAGGTCACCATGTCGGTGGCCATGAACAGCGCGCCGAGCATGAGCCCGCCCGAGAAGAGCATGAAGAGCGGGGACGGGAAGCGCGCGGCGTCGATCGCGAAGAGCACGCCCGAGAAGAGCGCCACGCTGCCGAGCACCGCCACCGGCGTGCGCCAGTTCAGGAAGCCGCGGTACGCGAGCCATCCGGCGCAGACGAGCAAGAGCAGCGCGGACGTCTCGCCCAGGCAGCCGCCGGTCGTCCCGAGCAGCAGGTCGGTCAGCGGCGTCGACGCGTGTCCGAACTTCATCGCGCCGAGCGGCGTGGCGGCCGTGACCGTGTCGACCCCCGCGCTCGTGAACGGGAACGAGAACGTGTCGCCGCGCAGGGCGAGGAAGTCGCCGCCGGGTTTCGGCCAGGTCGTGAGCGCCACGGGGAACGCGGCCTGCAGGAAGGCTCGTCCGAGCAGCGCGGGGTTGAACACGTTCTTGCCCAGGCCGCCGAAGACGAGCTTGCCGGCGCTGATCGCGAACGCGCCGCCGACGAACGCCATCCACAGCGCGATGCCGGGCGGCAGGCTGAGCGCGAGCAGGATGCCGGTGATCGCGGCCGAGCCGTCTTTGAGCGAGCCGGGCGTGCCCATCAGGCGCTCGGGCAGCAGCGCGCCGGCGACGCAGGCCAGCACGACGAGCAACGCCGTCGGTCCGAAGAACCACACCGCCGCGCCCACGACCGGGACGAGGCTGCCCACCACCGACCACATGATCGCGGCCGTGCTGTCGGGCCCGTGCAGGTGGGGCGACGCGCTGACGAGCAGGCGCGGGTTCGTCATGCCGCCGACTCCTTGCGGCGCAGCTCGGCGCGCGCCGCGGCGAAGAGCTGGCTGAGCGGGATGTGCGACGGACAGACGTAGCTGCAGCAGCCGCACAGCATGCAGTCCTTGAGGTGCATGTCGGCCATGTCGGGCACGCGCGAGGCCTGCGCCAGCGTCCCCAGGCGTTGCGGGTTGAGGAACACCGGACACGCGTCGAGGCAGTGCCCGCAGCGGATGCACGGCCGCGCGGGTTCGTGGCGCACCTCGTGCGCGCGCAGCGCGAGCAGCCCGGTCGTGCCCTTGAGCACGGGCGCGTCGAGGTTGCCGACCGACGTGCCCATCATCGGACCGCCCATGACGATCTCGGCCACGTCGTCGCGCAGTCCGCCGCAGGCCGCGAAGAGGTCCTTCAGCTTCGTCCCCACGGGCACCACGACGTTGGCGGGATGCACGACGCCGCCGCCGGTGACCGTGACGATGCGCTCGACGAGCGGCAGCCCCGTCTCGAAGACCTCGGCCACCGTGGCCAGCGAGGCCACGTTCTGCACGAGCACGCCCGCGTGCAGCGGCAGCTTGCCCGAGGGGATCTCGCGTCCCGTGACGGCCTTGACGAGCATCTTCTCGGCGCCCTGCGGGTACTTCACGTGCAGCGGCAGCACGCTCACGTCGAGATCGTCGGGGAGCGTGGCGGTGAGCGCCTCGATCGCGTCGGGCTTGTTGCGCTCGACGGCGATCACCGCGCGCCGCACGCCGAGGCAGTGCATCAGGATGCGCACGCCGAGCTGCACGCGGCGGGGATGGTCGACCATCGTGCGGTGGTCGGTGGTCAGGTACGGCTCGCACTCGCAGCCGTTCACGAGCAGCGCGTCGAGCCGCGTGCCCTCGGGGGGCTGCAGCTTGACGTGCATCGGGAAGGCCGCGCCGCCGAGTCCGACGAGGCCCGCGTCCTGGATCGCGCCGATGATCTCGGCCGGCGAGAGCTCCTCCCAGTGCGGGACGAGGCGCGGACGCGCGGCCTGGGCCGAGTGCGCGTCGACGGCGAGGCGCACGGCCGGCTCCCACGCGCCGCTCGGGTGCGGCCAGAGCCCGGTGTCGGTCACCGTGCCGGCGGCCGAGGCGTGCACCGGCACCGAGACGTGTCCGTCGGCGACGGCCAGCACGTCGCCGCGCTCGACCCTGTCGCCCACGCGCGCGACGAGTTTCGCCGGACGTCCCGCGTGCTGCTGGAGCGGCAGCACGAGCTCGTCGGGATACGGCAGCCTGCGCACCGGCAGCGCCGCCGTGAGCCCCTTGCGATCGGGCGGGTGGACGCCGTGCCGGAAGCGGAAGACCGAACGCATCACGTCCTCACAGGAACCTCTGCGCGCGCTTCACGAGCGCCTCGAGGTTCTTCTCGTCGGGGTTGCGCGGCGTGCCGGGATGGATGATCGCCACCGGGCACTTCTCGGCCGCCTGCACGAGCTGCGCGAACGTGCCCGCGTCGGGGTCCTTGACGTAGGCGCGCTTCTTGTCGTCGTACGCGAACATGCGGCCGTTGAGGTTGGTGCACTCGTTGCACGACGTGCAGCGGATCGTGTCGATGTACGGATCGAGCGCGAGCGGCTCGTCGTCGTCCGACGCAGGCGCAACGGTCGCACTCGCGCCGGACGCCGACGTGTCGTCGCCGCTCGTGGCGCCCGACGTTGCGTCCACGCCGGGCGACGGCGTCGCGACACCTGGTCCCGGATCGGCGTGCCCGTCCTGCGCCGGGTCGGCGACCGCCTGCACATCGTCGGCGGACTCGCGCGCCGCGTCGCCCGTGTCGTGCGCGCCCGACGTGGCGTCGCGCGCGGCGGCGCCGTCGAGCAGCGCGTCCACGTCGACGTCGGCCACGTCGAGCCCGCCGCCGGACGCCGCCTCGGCCAGGATCTCGTCGACCGTGCGGCCCCGTCCCGCGCGCAGCAGGCCGGCGGCCAGCCGCCGCGCGACCTGTCCCGGGATGCGCCGGCGCAGCTGGTCGATCCGCGCCTCGTGCTCGCGCTGCAGCGCGCCGGTCGCGCGCTCGGCCTCGGCGCGCACCTGGCGCGCGACGTCCTCGCGCACGCCCGGCGCCGGATCGCGGCCGGCGAGTTCGCGCAGCAGGCGCCAACCGTCGAGCAGCGCGTCGCCGTGCCGCACGAGGCACGCGGACGCGAGCGCGCGGCGTCCGTCGCGGAGGGTCACGTAGGCGCGCGTGTCGCCGCGGGCGTCCGGCGCGCGCAGCAGCAGCTCGTGCAGCGGGACGACGTCGCGTCCGGTGGCGTCGCCCGGGTCGAGCAGGTGCGCGAAGCGCGCCTCGTGCGCGACGACGTCGCCGAAGCTCGCGGGCGATCCGTCGTCGTGCGTCCCCAGCGGCGCCTCGGGCGCGGGATTGCCCGACAGGTCGAGGCGCTCGGCGAGGTGCGCGCCGCCCGCCGGGTCGTGCACGAAGAGCGGGAAGGCGCGCGACGCGACCGCGAGCCGCGCGGCACGCAGCGACTCGTGCGGCGCGTAGCCGTGCTCGAGCGGGCACGGCGCCGCGAGCACGAACAGCGCCGGACCGCGCGCGCGCAGTCCGCGCCGCAGTCCGTCGAGCAGGTGCTCGGGGTGGGACGCGCTGCCGTGCAGGACGAACACGTCGGGCCGGGTCAGCGCGAGCCGCGCCAGCGACGGCGGAGCGTCGAGCGCATCGTCGGTCGTGCGCCGCGCGTCGGGCGCGCGTCGTCCTGCGGCGTCGGCGGCCAGGCCGTTGTCGAGCAGCACGACGCGCAGCGGACGCTTCGACTCCAGCAGCGCGAGCACGCGTCCGAGGGCCGCGCCGGCCAGCCCGTGATCGCCGCCCGCCAGCACCACCGGCGGACAGAGCGCCCACTCGTCGGCGGTGAAGTCGTCGGGTTGCAGGGGCGCCTCGCTCGGCGTGCCGCCCTCGAGCAGCGCGCGCGCGCGTCGCAGCAGCGCGAACTCCCGGGCCTGCGCGAGCAGGCGTCCCTCGTGCAGGCCGAGGGCCGTGTCGGCGGCGTCGTCGAGGAGCGCGGTGGTGCACGGGATCGGCAGCGGAGCGTACGGGGAGTCGCTCGCGAGGCGCGCCGAGCAGCCGGCGGTCGCGAGCCACGCGGCGCCCGCGCGTCCCGCGTCGTGGCGCGCGAGCAGTCCGGCCAGCTCGCCCGCGGTGGACAGCAGGCGCTCGACGTCGGCGGCCACGTCGGCGTGCAGGCGCACGCCCGTCCCGTCGGTCACCTGCGAGAGGTCGACGTCGCCCGAGACGAGCTCGCGCGCGCGCGCGTGCAGCCGTCCGTGGAGCTGCTCGAGCTCGGCCACGTGGGCGTGCACGAGCGGTGCGCGCTCGGCGGCGATCGCGCCCAGCAGCAGACGCAGCGCACCCTTCTCGCCGCAGCCCGCGCAGGCCGTGTCGCCGCCCGCCGGCGTGGTGGACGGATCGCGTCGCAGCAGCAGTCCCGCGGGGGACGCGTCGAGCCGCGCGCCGGGATCGTCGGGCAGTCTCGCCGCGAAGTCGAGCGCCGCGCGGGCGGCGGCCAGCACGGGCTCGTCCTGCGCGACCGACGTGAACGCGTCCTCGGGGCAGACCTCGACGCACAGTCCGCAGGCCTTGCAGGCCTCGGGATCGACGCACAGCGAGACGAACGCGTCGCGCGCGCTCTCGACCAGGCACGGCGCACCGCGCACGAGCGGCTGGACGCGCAGCCGCGCCGCGAGCAGCTCGAGCTCGGCCGCGACCTCGGCCTGGCGCGCCGCGTCGAGCGGCAGCTTGCCGCGCACCGCGTCCCACGCGGCGAGCAGCGCGTCGGCAGGCGCGCGGGCCTTGCCGGACGCCACGAGCTTGCGCGCCTGCTGGCCGAGCGGCGCGAGCAGCGGCGCCAGCCGGTCGTCGGGACGCTGCGCCTTCGTCGCCTCGGCAGCCGCGCGCAGCAGCGCGTCGACCTCGACCACGCGCACGTCGAAGGCCGCGTCCGGACACGCGACCCAGCACTCACCGCAGCCCGTGCAGCGCGCCGCGTCGAGTCGCGGGAAGCGCTCGCGTCCGGCGGAGAGGTCGCGCAGCGTGCTCGAGCGCGCGGGCAGCGTGCCCAGCGCGGCCACGGGATCGGCCAGCGGCTCCTCGCCGGCGGCGAGCAGGTGTCCGACGCGTTCCCAGAAGCGTCCGCCGTGGGCCGGGCCCTCGGGACGCGCGCGGTCGAAGGCGGCCGGACGCGCCGGGACCTCGCCGACCTCCGGGCCCGTCTCGGCGCCGGGCGTCACGCGCCGCGCCGCGCCGCATCCGCGCTGCACGTCCGCCCGACGTGCGTCGCCGTCGGGCGCGTCGGCGAGCGTGCGTGCACCGAGCGCCGACGCGTCGGCGTCCGGCGTCGCGCAGACCGTTAGCAGCGCGCCGAGCAGGACGTCGGCGCGCGCGCGGTCGACGTCGGCGGACGCCTCGGCCTGCGCGCGCGCGTCGAGGCACACGACGCGCAGGCGACGCTCGCGCACCGCGCGTTGGACGCGTCGCGGCAGCGCGGCCCACAGCGCGTCGGGCTCGCGGGCGTCCTCGAGCAAGAGCACGCCGCCCGCGCCGAGGCCCGCCAGCAGCGCCTCGGGACGGGCATGGAACGGCGCCGCGTGCAGCACGACGTCGACGCGCGCGGGGGGCGCGAGGTGCGGCACGGACTCCGACGTGAGCAGCGCGCAGGTGGTGCGCGGCAGCCCGAGCCGCTCGGGACGCGCGTCGCGGAACGTGCGCGCGGGGCGTCCCAGGGCGTCGCCCAGGGCGCTCGCCAGGCGCTCGCCCAGGTCGCGTCCGCCGCCGCCGGCACCCACGGCGTGCACGCGCAGCACGAGCGTGTCGCGTGGCAGCAGGTCGTCGCACGCCGCGGGCGGCAGCGCGCGGGTGGCGAGATCGGGACGTCCGTCGAGCAGGCGCTCCTGCCAGAGCTGCAGCTTCGGCACGCGCGTCGCGGGACGCACGAAGTCGACGCCCGACATGATCCGTCCCGTGGCGCCGTCCTTCGCGCGCAGGCGCTCGACGACCGCGAGCAGATCGCCCGGCGTGGGCTCGCGCGCCACGCCGCAGCTCACCGACAGGAACGCGGGCACCTCGTCGGGACGCAGTCCGTCGCCGTGCCTGCCGCGTCGGCGTTCGACGGCCCGGGCGCAAGCCGCGCGCAGCGCCGTGAGCAGCGGCGGATCGGCGTCGCCGCGCGCGCCGTCGCGTTCGAGCACCGCCACGGCCTTCTTGCCGGCCAGCAGCGTCACGAGCCGTTCGTCCGGCAGGGGATGCAGCAGCATCGGCGTCACGACGCCGACGCGCACGCGCAGCACGAGACGCGCGTGGTCGGCCACGAGCTCGGCCAGCGGCGCGAGCGATCCCGTGGCGACGAGCACGAACTCGGCGTCGGCGATGCGATGGGTGAGCACCGGCAGCAGCGGACGGTTCGTGAGTGCGGCCACGTCCCGGCACGCACGCTCGACGAGCGCGGGCAGCGCGTCGTCGAAGCAGACCGCGTCGGCGGCCGCCGCCCGGGCGTACGCCGCGGGATCGAGCGCGCCGCCGCTCGTGGCGGGCGCGTCGACGTCGACCACGCGCGGCACGAGGCGGCGCTCGCCGCCGAAGAGCGCCGACTGCAGCGGATCGGGCGCGGCGAGCGTGTCGTCGGGCTCGCCCAGACGGCGCCGGACGTCGTCGGCGTCGGGCAGCGCGACGCAGGCGTGCGCGTCGGGCAACGGATCGTGATGCACGAGCACGGGACGCAGCGAGAGCTCGGCCACGTGCGTGGCCAGCAGCGCGAGGTCGGCGGCGTCCTGGGTGGAGCGCGCGGCGAACACGACGGCGCCGCTGCGCGCAAGCGCGGGCAGCGCGTCGTGTCCGGCGCCGGCAGTGGTGCCGTGACGCGGCGAGGCGCGGCCGAGCAGGTGCACGACGAGCGGCAGGTGGCGTCCGACGGCGGTGGCGAGCGCGGCGTCGGCGTCCCACGGACCGTCGAGCAGGGCGGCGGCGCGCACGCCGGCCAGCGCGAGGCCCGAGGCGCGCGCGAGCAGCGCGCGTCCCGTGCAGGCGGGGACGGGCAGGTCGCCGTCGCGGCGCAGGTCGGCGTCGACGAGCAGGCGCGTGTCGAGCGCGCGGCACGACGCGCGCACGGCGTCGAGCACGGACAGGCGGGCGGTCGCGGCCCGGGCGTCACGCGAGAGCGTCGCAGCGGACGAGGTCATGCGGCCACCTCCTCGGGGCGGGCGTCGAAGCGTTGCCGTCCGACGACCCAGCGGATCGCGCCCGTGGGGCAGCGCGCGGTCACGTCCGGCGACAGTTCGTCCCAGCGCCCGTCGGCCACCACGGGGATGCCGGCGCGCAGCTCGAGCGCGCCGGGCGGCGCGTCCTGGATGCACTTGCCGCACGCGGTGCAGGCCACGTCGCAGAGTGCCAGCGCCGTGTCGCCCTCGAGCGCGCTCTTGCACTGCACGACCAGGGCGTGCGCCACCGGACGCAACTCGAGCAGCCCGCGCGGACAGGCGTCGACGCAGCGTCCGCAGGCGGTGCAGGCGTCGGGGTCGACCACCGGCAGCGCGCGTGCGTCGAGCGCGATCGCGTCGTCGTCGCAGACGGGGATGCAGTCGCCGAGCCCGAGGCATCCCCACGGACAGGCCTTGCCGCCGCCGGCCACGGCCGCCGCCGCGCGGCACGTGCCGAGTCCGACGTAGGACGCGTCCTGGCGCGCGAGGCCGAGTCCGCCGGCGCACAGCAGGCGCGCGCTGCGCTTGACGGCCACGCCCGCGTCGACGCCGAGCAGCCCGGCCACCTCGCCGACGGCGTCCTCGGTCATCTGCGTGCAGGTCGACGGGGGCGCGGCGCCCTCGACCACGTTCTCGGCGAACGAGCGGCAGCCCGCGAAGCCGCACGCGCCGCAGTTGCTGCCCGGCAGGATCTCGGCCACCGCGTCGATGCGCGGGTCCTCCCAGACGCGCAGGCGGCGGTGCGCGGCGGCGATGAGCGCGCCGAAGACCACGCCGACTCCGCCGAGCACGAGGCCCGACGTCATCCACGAGCCGAGCGGCAGCGCTGCCATCGTCGTCCCTCCGTCAGGCGTCGACCTCGAGCTTGCCGAGGCCGGCGCGTCCGAGCAGCCACGAGGCGAGCACGTCGATCGGATCGGCCGACGTGCCGTGCGCGCCCGCCGCGGCCAGCGCCGCCGGCGGCTCCTGGGCGAGCACGGCGAGCTGCAGCAGCTCCTCGGCCTGCTGGCGCGCGCTGCGCGCGCCGAGCGCGGTGCGCGGTGGGGCGTCGGGCAGGTGCCGCAGGACGAGGCGGTCGCCGAGTCCGGCGCCGCCGCGCGGGTCGTGCACGAAGCGCGCGCACTCGCCGGGCACGATCGCGGCGATGCCCGGGCCGGTGTGCCGCGCGAACGCGTCGAGGTCGTCCTCGGCATCGGACTGCAGCACGTACGTGCCGGGCGTCACGAGCCGCACGAGCGCGGCTGGAGGCGCGGCCTCGCGCACGAGCAGCACGACCAGCAGCGAGCCGTCGAGGAACTCGGCGAGCCCGTCGGCCTGCAGGTCGGCGCCGTCGACGTGCACCACGAGCGGCGGGGCGAGCTCGCGCTCGGCGGCGTTCCAGCGCGCGAAGGGCAGGGCCTGCAGCAGCGACGGGTCGCGTTCGGCGGGCTTCGTCGACGGCGCGACGAGCCGCGCGGCGGCGAAGGCGCGTCCGAGGTCGGTGAGCGCGCGTCCCACGGCGTCGCGCAGGTCGGCGCCGCGATCGACGCGCACGACCTGCGCGGCGTCGCCGCGCTCGAGCAGCGAGGTGATCGTGTGGAAGGCGGCCAGCAGCAGGTCCTGGTCGGGCGCGTCGTCGCGCGGCGCGCGGGTGACGAGCCGTGCGAAGGCCGACGGATCGATGCGTCCGGCGGCGAAGCGTCCCAGCGGGCGTGCGTCGGGTGCGACCTCGGACGCGTCGGGAAGCGGTCCGAGCATGCCGCGGACCTGCTCGGCGGCCAGCGCGAGCGCCGAGCGGAAGCGGTCGGTGGAGCGCCGCAGACGGCGCAGGATGCGTACGTCGACGTCGTCAGACGGCATGGCGATCGAACTCCGCCTCGAGGAGCCGGATCTTGTCTTCCGCCGTGTGCACCGGGACGCGCCGCGTCTCCTCGTAGCGGGCGTTCGCGGCGTTCTTGTAGAAGAGCCCGATGCGTACCTTGTCGGACTCCTCGGCGAGGTGGCGCGCGTGGTCGAGATCCGACGGATCGTGCGCCACGTGGGTCTTGTAGTACTGCTCGACCTCGGGCTCGACGACGCCGTCCTCGTGCACCAGGATCTCGGTCAGCGCCATCTGCTGCGCCGGCGCGCGGAACACGCCGGGCGTCCACTTCGGGCAGCGCTGCAGGATGCGCACGAACGCGAAGCCCGGGTGCCGGAAGGCGGCCTGCAGCGTGGCGTACACGTGTCCGGGCACCCAGTCGGCGGTCTGGGCCACGAACGACGCGTTCGTGATGCCGAGCGTGACCGAGAGCGGGTTGAGCGCCGGCAGCCAGCTCCCGCGCGGCTGCGTGTTGCTGGGATGGCCCTGCGGCGTCGTGGGCGAGGTCTGGTTCTTGGTCAGGCCGTAGATGTTGTTGTCGAGCATCAACGCGACCATGTCGAGGTTGTAGCGGACGGCGTGCACCCAGTGTCCGGCGCCGATCGAGGTGCAGTCGCCGTCGCCCATCACCGCGAACACCGCCAGGTCGGGACGCATGAGCTTCACGCCCGTGGCGATCGGCAGCGCGCGCCCGTGGATGCCGTGGAAGCCGTACGTGCGGATGTGGTGCGGGAAGCGGCTGCTGCAGCCGATGCCCGACACGAACACGGTGCGCTCGGGGGCCAGGCGCTCGTCGTGCAGCAGGCGCTGCGTGGCGGCGAGCACGCCGTGGTCGCCGCAGCCGGGACACCAGCGCGGCGGAGGACCTTCGTAGTCCTCCTGGGGGAGCTCGACGTGCGGATCGATGCCGCAACCGAGCAGCGAGCAGGCGGTGTCGATCATGAGTCGGCTCCCTTCCCGAACTTCGCGCGGATGCCGGCGAGGATCTGCCCGGGACGCAGGGGCTCGCCCATGACGCGCGTCCAGCAGTCGACGTCGACGAGCAGCTGCGCGCGCAGCAGCCACGCGAGCTGTCCCATGCGCCGGTTCTCGGACGTGATGAACGGGTCGCCGACGCGGTCGCTGTAGTTGATCTCGACCGTCATGACGCGCCGGAAGCGCTCGAAGATCGCGCGCAGGCCGGGCTGCAGCGGCGACAGGAACGTGAGGTGCGTGGACGAGACCGAGAGCCCTTCGGCGCGCGCGCGCTCGCAGGCCTCTTCGATGGCGCCCTTGGTGCTGCCCCAGCCGACCACGAGCAGGTCGCCCGAGTCGGGACCGACGACGTCGGGCGGCTGCAGCGTGCTCTGCAGCGCGGCCAGCTTGCGGCTGCGCATCGTGCAGCCCTTCTGGTGCACGTGCGGCGCGTACGTCACGGCGCTCTTCTCGTCGTGGCACAGGCCCGTGGCGGTGAACATGCCGCCCGGCTGCCCGGGGACGAAGCGCGTGCTGAGTCCCGTCTCCGGATCCCACTGGTAGGGCTTGCCGCCCTGCGCGACGGGGGCGCCGTCGGGCGCGGTGGCCTGCCAGTCGGGCTGCGGCACGGGACGCGGGAAGGGCGTCACGCCGGTGGCGAGGTTCGCGTCGGTGAGCACCACGACGACCGCGCGCAGCGCCTCCGCCAGCCGCCGCGCGGTGATCATGCAGTGGAAGCACTCCTCGATCGTGGCCGGGGCGAGCACGACCTTGGGTGCGTCGCCGGGCTGGCCGAAGAGCACCGCGAGCAGGTCGGCCTGCTCGACCTTGGTGGGCAGGCCCGTGCTCGGTCCGCCGCGCTGGACGTCGACGACCACGAGCGGCGTCTCGGTCATCACCGCCAGCCCGAGGAACTCGGTCTTCAGCGCGAGGCCCGGACCCGACGTGACGGTGAACGCGACCTTGCCGGCGAACGACGCGCCGACCGCCACGCCCGCCGCCGCGATCTCGTCCTCGGCTTGATGGACGATGCCGCCGAAGCGCTCGAACACGTCGCCGAGGTAGTGCGAGACCGACGTCGCCGGCGTGATCGGATACATCGCGCACAGCTCCATGCCGGACGCGATGGCGCCCATGCCCACGGCCTCGTTGCCGTTCATGACGACCATCGGTCCCTTCTCGGGACCGGGCGGCACGCGGATCTGGAAGTCGAGGTTCTCCTTCGCCCAGCTCGCGCCCAGCTCGAGCAGCCGCACGTTCGCCTGCTGCACGTCGCGCGACTTCTTCTTGAACTGGCGCAGGATCTGTTCGCGCGCGCGGTCGAGGTCGCGGTCGTAGATGCGGCACAGCACGCCCAGCGCGAACATGTTCTTGCCGTGCAGCGGGTTGTCGACGACCGTCAGCGTCTGCTCCTCGAGCGGCACGAGCACGATGCGGTAGGGCTTGCTCGAGAGCTCCTCGAGGGCGGCCTTCCACTCGGCCAGCACGGCCGGGTCGTCGCTCTCGCCCCAGCGCTTCTCGAGCAGGATGACCGCGTCGTCGGCCAGCGCGTCGAGGCGGTGGCGCGAGAGCAGCACCTGTTCGTTGAAGGCGATCACGAGGCCGGCGGCGTCGCCCCAGTTCGTGACCTCGCGCGTCCCGATGCGGATGCGCACGCCGCTCGCGCTGCCGGGCGTGCGCGGCGGCGGCTGGATCTCGGCCGGGATGATCTCGACCGTCCAGGAGCCGTTGCCCATGCGCGCGGAGAGGGCGCCGAAGCCCTGGCCGCACTTCTGGGCCCCTTCACCGGCGTCGGAGACGACCTCGAGGGTGTGCTCCGCGAGCTCGACCAGCCCGTGGAGCGGGATGCGACCTGTGTCGTGACCGGCCTCGGCCGGTCCGGTGGGCGCGGACACGTGCGTGGGCATGGGCAATGACCGGATGGGAGGGGGTCGGCCCGGACTGGGTTCGATAAGCGGACTTCATTGTCTCTTTTGACGTCGAGGTCGGATAGTGACGGGGATATCCATTTCCAGATGCCGACATGATTTTTCCCATCCGCGAGGCGGCAAGACGCTTCCGCCTGGGACGCGCGGGGGCTCGGCGGCGCGGGTCGCGCGCGGGCAGCGGCGCCAGGGCGATCTCGACGTCGCCGGCGCCGCCGCCAGGCAGGATCGGGCCGGGCGCCGCCCACAGGGCGCCCGGATCGAGGTCAGCTCCCGTGCAGCATCGGCTCGGCGGGGGGCGCGTCGGGGGTGCGCGCCGGGCCGCCGGGCGCGGGCGGCGACGGGTCCTGTCGCGGGATGAAGCGACTCAGCACGAGGCCCAGGCAGAGGGTCGCGGCGACGAGCCCGATGAGCGCCAGGCGCAACTGGAGCGTGAGGTCGAACAGCGCGTCCCAGTCCGAGGTCAGCGTGGGACGGTGCATCATCGCTCCGATGAGCGGCACGAGCACGAGCATGACGCCCGAGAAGGCGGTCCAGAAGCGCGCCCGGTCGTCGGTGCCGCACAGGTCGACGAGCAGCCGCTGGAGCGACGGCTGCAGGGAGCGCACGACGGCGAAGGCGACGCCGCCCGCGAGGGCGATGCCGGTCAGGTACACGAGCACGGGGGGCATGGGCCTCTCTCCGGGAGTTTGACGGGCGGGCGGGACGCGCGTCGTCCGGCCCCGACGACCGTCGAACCTATCGGGGGATCGTTCGTTCGTCGAGACCAACTTTCAGAAATCTCTGAAAGTTCAGGATCGCGTCGCGACGGACGGGGCGTGCCGCTAGGCTGTGCGTCCATGGGCGGACTCGACGACGTGCGCGGTGAACTGGTCGACCTCTGGGGACGGCTCGCGCCGCTGTGGGGCGTGACGCCCGCGGCCGGACGGGTCTTCGGCTGGCTGCTGGCCAGCTCCGACGCGATCGACGCCGACGGGCTGTGCGAAGGGCTCGGCATGAGCCGCGGCGCCGTGAGCATGGCCTGCCGCGAACTCGCCGACTGGGGGCTCGTGCACGGCGAGCGTCCGCCGGGGACGCGCCGCGTGTCGTACCGTCCGGTGACCGACCTCGAGCGCGCGGCGCGCAGCATCGTCGCCACCCGGAAGCGGCGCGAGTGGGACCCGATGCTGCAGCACCTGCAGGAGTGGATCCCGCGGCTCAAGGGCGAGCGCAGCGCCGAGGCGAAGGTGCTGCGCGAACGCCTCTCCGACCTCGAGGGCCTCGTGCGCACCCTCGACGGACTCGCGCTCAAGCTGCTCGAGGGCGGCATCGTCCCGAAGCTGGGGCTGAAGCTGCTCGTGAGCCAGGCGAAGCGCAAGGGTTCGGCGCCCGGCGGCAAGTGAGCAAGAGCGACGCCTCGGCATGAAGATCGTCATCGCGGGCGGCAGCGGACAGATCGGCAGCCTGCTCGCGCGGCACTTCGCGTCCGGCGCGCACGAGGTCGTCGTGCTGGGACGCGACCCGCGACCCGCCCCGTGGCGCGTCGTGCGCTGGGATGCCCGCGGTCCCGGCTCGTGGACGTCCGAGGTCGACGGGTGCGACGTCGCGATCAACCTCGCCGGGCGCAGCGTCGACTGCCGCTACGGCGCCGGCAACCGCCGCGCGATCCTCGGCTCACGGGTCGAGGCGACGCGCGCGTTCGGCGAGGCGATCACGGCCGCGAAGCGTCCGCCGCGAGTCTGGCTGCAGGCCAGCACGGCCACGATCTACGCGCACACCCACGGCGCGCCGAACGACGAGGAGACCGGTGTGCTCGGCGGGACCGAGCCGTCGGCGCCCGACACCTGGCGCTTCAGCATCGACGTCGCCACGGCCTGGGAGCGGGCGGCGCTGGCGTTCCGGCTGCCGCGCACGCGGCAGGTGCTCATGCGTTCGGCGATGACGATGAGCCCCGATCGCGGCGGCGTGTTCGACGTCCTGCTGGGCCTCGTGCGGCGGGGCCTGGGCGGCCAGAGCGGCGACGGGCGCCAGTTCGTCTCGTGGATCCACGACCGCGACTTCGTGCGTGCCGTCGATTGGCTCGTCGCCCACGACGACCTGCACGGACCGGTGAACCTGTGTTCGCCGCACCCACTCCGGAACGCCGACTTCATGCGCACGCTGCGCGCCGCGTGGGGCATCGGCTTCGGCCTGCCCGCCTCGCACTGGATGCTCGAGGTCGGCGCGTTCGTGCTGCGCACCGAGACCGAGCTCGTGCTCAAGAGCCGGCGCGTGGTTCCCGGCCGGCTGCTGCGCGCGGGCTTCGTCTATCACTTCCCGCGCTGGGAGGAGGCGGCGTCCGACCTCGTTCGACGCTGGCGCGAGCGGCGGGAGGCGTTGCGCACAGGTGCGCGTGTTACGCCGGAGGAGCATCGATGATCGCGACCCCGCGCCCGCGACTTTCGGTGCCGGCGCTGCCGCTGGTGCGCGACCTCGACGAGGATCCGGAGACGCTGTACAGCGACCGCCGCCTGCAGGAGGTGCGCCTCGACGTGCGTGAGGGCCACGCTCGACTTCATCGGCGGGGCCGACAACGCGGGCTGGAGCGTGAGATCGTCGCCCGCTTCAACTTTCTCTACCGCACGGTCTCGGTCGCTCCATCTTCGTACAGAATCTGGCCAACCTGGAAGCGTACGGTCATGTCGTCGAGATCGGTAGTGAGCATCCACTGGTGCTCATTCATGAAATCGTTGTACTCGAACCCCAATCCTGCGGCCGTCACACGAGCTCCAGGTTGAAGGCGCTCGTTCAGCGTGTAGCCGATACGAAAGCGAGGCTCCCCAAAAAGGTCGCAGAACTCGATGGTGCCCTTGATTGCACGCGCTGGCGATTTCAGTTGTACCGCGCAGAATTCGCAGTCGAACCAGATGTGATCTTGATAGACGTCGTTCATCGGGTCAGACGGCTGGTACCTCTTGTTTGATACGGCGACTCCGACCCTTCCGGTTGATCCGCCTTCACTCCCCGAGGGCTCCGCGCGAGGCGCGCTACTGGCGGGACGCGCTTCGAGGGCTGAAACCCGTCTTTCTAGTTCTGCGATGCGGTCATCAAGAGTTCTACTGTCTGACATTTTTCCGCTCTCCGATTCTGAGGCTTCTCCGAATGCGCCCAACGGGCTTGCCGCTCACCGGAGGCGCGTAGAGCCGTCCGTGTGCAGCGGCTTGTTAGGGGCTCATACACTCGCGGCTTGTAGGCAGGCGTTGCCGACTGTCCGAACAGCCTTCTTGTACTGAATGAAGTCTGCGAAGGTAGGGTGGCGCCAATTGACACGCTCCAGGGCCTCCTGACGGGAAACCCAGCCCGCGTCCAGAAGTCGCTGTTCTCGGCTAGGCGGCAGACTGCCGTCACCATGAACAATGCAGTTGCGGTGAACTGCGAGCAGCACTACGTCCTTGTAGGCCCATGGGTGGTCCACCTTGACGTTCGGCGCCAGCACGTGAACATCCGCTTCTACTTGGCCGCTGTCCTGCTCCGCGCTCCGACCGATCGCACCGTCAAGCGCCGCATGGAGCAACGTATCAAGCCGGACCAAGAGCGACTGCATGAGCCAAGTCCTGAAGGCGGGGAGGCGGTATTGCACCTGGCCCAGCGTCATTGTGATCTTGTTGCCGCCATCTGGCTCGACGCCGAATGCCGATGTGGCCAAAGGAACGTCAGAGGCAGT
This sequence comes from Planctomycetota bacterium, assembly GCA_020638905.1. Lineage (GTDB taxonomy): Bacteria > Planctomycetota > B15-G4 > B15-G4 > B15-G4 > JACKHP01. The sequence goes on from JACKHP010000001.1 coordinate 72,730, forward strand.
TTGTTCGGGGGTGCCATCGATGACTCGGCTTCCTGCGACGCACGTGAGGTAGCTGAAGTGGCCCAGTTCAAGCATCTGCTTACTGAATGACGCCGCGTCCATGCTGGTCCCTTATCGTGGATGCCGCTCAGCCGCCGGCCAGCCGGTCGGCCTAGGGCGGTCTGTTAGGCAGCAGATCCAAGTAATCAAGTCTCGCTTGAGCGCTCTGGGATGGTGACGGCGAGCTTCGCCTCCGCGATTGACACGCATTTCGCGACAAGAGCATCGATGACCGCCTCTATCTTCGTCGAATCGTAGGTTGGATCGGCTGACCGAAGACCAAGGAATTCCTTCATGTACCTCCCCTTGCGCTCGAGGGCGCCCTGGTACTGATCGGCCTCTCGACTGTAGGCCGCCCAACGCACCAGCGGCTCCGGCAGACCCGGCCTATTGAGATCCAGGTAGCACTCAATCGAAGCCGCCGTGCCGTTGATGTCGGCCAAAGCAATCCCCCCAGGACCACTGGCGGCGACGCTCGACAGGGCTTCCAGGTCAGGCAGGCTGATAGCTCTCACGTTCTGTGGTAGAGAGAGGTGGTTCGTTCTCTTTAGCTGCAGCACTCCCTCCAGATCATTGTCGTAGACTATGATCGTATTGTTCAGAATCCCTATGCTGGCGAGACCCTGCGTGAAGCGATAGAGATTCCCGGTGCCGGAGAAGGGATAGCCCTCCTCCATGTCTACGAACTGAAAGAAGTCAGCGATGTGAGGGCGGTACAGCCGCAGCGCATGCTGAATGACCTTCGCGTCGGAACTCCCCTCCGTAACCACAAGAAACCGCTGCTCGGGGATGGGACCAGCCTGGAACTCGCGTCGAGACGCCCACCCTGCATCTACCAAAGGCGTGAAATCCCAACTGACGTCGAGACTGAGGTTCTGAGGATTCTGAGCGAGCAAGCGCAGCGCAGCGTTTGCTCCGAAGTTCTCGAGAAGGAGGCTCACCTCCCAATAGTCAGGCCTTAGATCCCCGGGATGGCAAAGGTGTTGATCAGAGTTCAGGGCCAGTCTGTCGAGGATCTCCTTCCGTACGAATTCGCCGGGTTCATAGTCTTCGCTGTAGCTCCCGCTGATCGTGCGAACGTCCACGCTGGCGAGCGCCCTGCTGAGTTCGCCAAACGGGATTGGCTGCTCTGACAGCCCATGAACTTGGTGGAGCGCCGCGTACTGCCGCTCAACTGATCGAATTGTAAAGCCCAGCAACTCAAGTCTATCGACTACGGCGCCAAGCGGCTTGCCGAAGCCTTCGTTCATCTTAACGATGGCCTCGCCGTCTGGCCACTCCTCGTTGGCGTAGTACGACGGTACGGGCTTGAGGTCCTCCGACTGAAACAGAGCGCCGTGGTCCGAAAAGACACTGTTCTTGCCCCAATCAACTTCGAGCCGCCCCACGGCCAAGTGGATCATCGTTCCCAAAGCTCAAATCCTCTTATCACAGTCGATATTGCGAAGCCTAGTCACTTGCGCTTGTCGATCTTGCTCCCTAACAACAATTGTCTAGAACTCGGCCTGCCGGAATTGCGTCCCGAAACACGGCCACTCCCACCCCGCTCGGCTGCGTCCTTCCCGGCGCCCGTTCCACGATCATCTCCGACGCAACTCCTGAGGCCGCCGCATGCTACGCCCAGGCCGCGTTCCTGACAACGAGGCACGCTGGCACGATAGGCGGCGAGGTATCGCGCGGAAGCGCGATTCTGGAAGTCGGGCCGCCTCAGGATCCTCACCTTGGGCCGTCACCAAGCTCCGTGCTGTCGAGCCGACTGCGGTCGGCACCGTAGCCGTGATTCAGGACGTGGTCGTCGATCATCGTCGTCGCATCGCTCTTGCGGGGATCGCGCGGGCCGCGACGCGACGCATAGGCGGCCCGCTGGGCCACCGCGCGTGCCACGTCGATCACCGTGCCCCCGACGCGAGTCAACCCACACGCCGCAACCGACAGCCTGACCGCGAATCCCACCCCGGTCGCCGACCGGACACACGCCCTCTCACATCGCTTCGAACACGTACCCGAGCTGCTCCCGCACCGCGTCGATGCGTCCGGACAGGGCGGTGGCATCCTCGCCCCCCAGGTTCACGATGGCGTAGCGGCTGCTGTGGCCGTCCTCCGCCGCGCGGAAGTCGGCCAGCGCCTGGCCCTCGACGCACTCCGTCCACACGAGCGTGCCGGGGACGAGGGCCTCGGCGGCGCGCAGGTCGCGGTCGGCGGGGGCGTGCGCCACGCGCACCGGCTCGAACACGCGCAGCGGGAAGCTGGCGGCGGCGCCGAAGCGTCCCTGGCGCACGAGGTGCCGGGGGCGTTCGCCGACGGCCAGGGCGAGGGCGACCTCGTAGCCGTTCACCCCGTCGACCTTCTCATAAAGGTCGGCGAACTGGCCGCACATGCGTGGGTTCACCTCCAGGATCGAGAGGCGGTCGGTGGCCGGGTCGTGGACCAGCTCGACGTTGAACAGCGTGTTGTGCAGGTCGTGCGCCGCGACCGCGTCGAAGGTCACGTCGACCATGCGCTGCTGCAGGTCGGCCGGCAGCGCCGAGGGATAGTCGAAGCGCAGGAAGCTGCCGGTGGCCGGGTCGAGGGTCGAGTCGACCACGCCCAGCAGCACGGGTTCGTCGCCGAGCAGGTAGCCCTCGACCGTGACCTGCGCGCCGTGCACCGGCTCTTCGGCGATGAAGAAGCTGCCGTCGTGCTCGAGGTCGGTGAACGCGCGCACGAGCGTGTTGAAGATCGGCACGTACTCGTCGAGGTAGCCGCGCACCGCCGGCTGCACGAGGTAGGCCGCGAGCGCGGCCGGGTCGTCGACGCGGCTGGCCAGCAGCGAGAAAGCGCCCTTGACCGGCTTCACGAACCACGGAAAGCCCTCGTCGCCCAGGCCGCCGTCGGCGAGGCGCGGATCGACCAGCCGGAAGCGCGGGGTGGCCTCGGGCACCGCGCGCTGCCCGGCGAACGGCTCGTCGTCGAGGTGCCGCTGAACCACGTCGCCCACGCGTTCGCGCCGGGACACCGGCTGCGCCTGGCGATCTCCACCAGCTACTGGCCGCTCGTGTGGCCCTCGCCGCAGGCCGTCACGCTCACGCTCTTCGGCGAGCACTCGCGCCTGAGCCTGCCGCGCCGCGCGCCGCGCGATGACGACGCGCACCTGCGTCCCTTCGGCCCGCCGGAGGCCGCGGCGCCGCCGGCGCAGACGGACCTGCTCGTCGTGGGCTCGGGACGCAGCGTCGCGCGCGATGCGTCGACGGGCGAGGTGGTCTGCACCGTCCGCACCGAGATGGACGAGCAGGGCCGCGTCGGCCTCTGGCGCGAGGACGACCTCGACCTGCACGTGGGCCAGGGCATCGTCGAGCGCTTCTCGATCCGCGAGGACGATCCGCTCTCGGCGTGCGCGGAGGTGGAGCACGTGAGCGAGCTGCACCGGGGTGCCTGGTCGGTGCGCGTAGTCACGCGCACGCGGCTCACGTCCACCGCCGAGGCCTTTCGTCTCGAGGCGAGTCTCGACGCGCGCCTGGGCGGCGAGCCGGTCGCGCAGCGCACCTGGGACCGCAGGCTGCCTCGCGACGGACGCTGACGCCGCGCGTCCCGTCAGGCGTAGTCGAACAGGTCGCGTTCGACGTATGACTCGCCGGTCGCGCGGTTCAGCGCGCGCACGAGCTTGGCGCGCACGTTCGGCGTGAGCCAGCGTCCCTTGCAGCCGCGCGCGACCATCTTGTGCGTGAGCTGCTCGTCGGACGCGTCGACCAGGGCGTGGTGCGAGAGCGCGTGGCGCTCGAGCAGCGCGGCGAGGGGCTGCGGTCCGCGGTCGCGTTCGGACGGTTGCATCGCGGGACGGCTCGGGGACGGGGCGCGGCGCGGACGACCCGCGCGCGCGCATGCTGCCACACGTGCGTCGCCCGCGCCACGCCGCGCGATGCACCACCGATGCACGCACGATGCAGGTTTCGCTCGCGCGTGCCGTCCGGATCGGGAACCTGGACTCCCGGCCCGTGCTCCAAGCACGAGCCGCCGGAGGACGCGCACGATGGACGATCCCCTGTTCTGGCACCGACTGCAGTTCGGGTTCACGGCCACGTTCCACTACATCTTCCCGCAGCTCACGATGGGCCTGGCGCTGCTCGTCGTGGTCATGAAGCTCGCGGCGCTGCGCGGCGGCGGCGCGGCCTGGGACGACGCGGCCCGCTTCTGGACGCGCATCCTCGGCCTCGGCTTCGCGCTGGGCGTGGTGACCGGCATCCCGATGGAGTTCCAGTTCGGCACGAACTGGGCGGCGTTCTCGCGCACCACCGGCGGCGTGATCGGCCAGACCCTGGCGATGGAGGGACTGTTCGCGTTCTTCCTCGAGTCGACGCTGCTCGGTCTGCTCCTGTTCGGCGAGCGCAGGCTCGGCCCGCGCCGGCACTTCGTCGTGGCCTGCGGCCTGCTGCTGGGGAGTTGGCTCTCGGCGTACTTCATCGTGACCACGAACGCGTTCATGCAGCATCCCGTGGGACACGCGCTGGCGGCCGACGGCAGCTACCAGGTGGGCGACCTCGCGGCGTTCCTGCTCAACCCGTGGGCGCTCGTGCAGGTCCTGCACAACCAGTGCGGCGCGGTGGTCAGCGGCGCGTTCTGCGTCGCGTCCGTGGGCGCCTTCTGGACGCTGCGCGGCGAGCACGCCGACGTGGCGCGCGTCTCGCTGCGCACCGGCGTGATCGCCGGGCTCGTCGCGTCGATGCTCGTCGCCTTCCCCACGGGGCACTGGCAGGGACGCATGGTCGCCGCGCACCAGCCCGTGGCGCTCGCCGCGATGGAGGGACGCTTCGAGAGCGGCCCGCGCGCGCCGCTCGCGGTGATCGGCCAGCCCGACGTGGCGAACCGCACGCTCGACAATCCCGTGCGCCTGCCCGCGCTGCTCTCGTGGATCGCGTACGGCGACTTCTCGGCCGACGTGGCCGGGCTCGACGCGTTCGCCGAGGACGTCTGGCCGACGAACGTCGAGCTGCTCTACTACGCCTTCCACGTCATGGTCGGCCTCGGCACGCTCTTCATCGCGCTCATGGGACTGGCCACGCTGCAACTGCTGCGCAGGCGCCTGGCGACGACGCGTCCGCTGCTGTGGGTGCTGGCGCTGGCCTTCCCGTTCCCGTTCATCGCCAACACCGCGGGCTGGATGACGGCCGAGTTCGGGCGACAACCGTGGCTCGTGTACGGACTGCTGCGCACCGCCGACGGCGCCTCGCCCACGGTGCACGCCGGCGCCACGGTCTTCACCACGCTCGGCTTCGCGGGCCTCTACTTCGTGCTCGGCGTGCTCTTCCTGGCCCTCGTGGGACGCGAGGTCGCGCTCGGTCCGCACGGCCACGCCGCGCACTCGGCGCCCGACGCGAGCGCGCACGCGGAGGACGCGTGATGGAGACGATCTGGTTCGGCATCAGCGCCTTCGTGCTGACGATGTACGTCGTTCTCGACGGCTTCGACTTCGGCGCCGGCGCGCTGCACCTCTTCGTGGCGCGCGACGACCGCGCGCGGCGTCAGGTGCTCTCCGCCATCGGTCCGTTCTGGGACGGCAACGAGGTCTGGCTGCTGGCCGGCGGCGGCGTGCTGTTCCTGGCCTTCCCGGCGGTGCTGGCCTCGGTGCTCTCGGGCTTCTACCTCGCGATCATGCTCGTGCTGTGGGTGCTCGTCCTGCGCGGCATCGCGCTCGAGTTCCGTTCGCACCTCGCCGACCGCATGTGGCGCGCCTTCTGGGACGGCACCTTCTGGATCGCGTCCACCCTCGCGCCCGTGCTCTTCGGCGCGGCGCTGGGCAACCTCGTGCGCGGCGTCCCGCTCGACGCCGACGGCTGGTTCGCGCTGCCGCTCTTCGCCTCGTGGACGACCACCGGCGAGCTCGGCATCCTCGACTGGTACACGGTCCTGACCGGCGTGCTCGCGCTCGTCGCGATCGTGCACCACGGCGCGCTCTTCCTCGCGTGGAAGACCGACGGCGTTGTGCGCGCGCGCAGTCTCGTCGCCGCGCGCGTGGCGTTCCCGGTGCTCGTGCTGCTGTGGATCGCGGTGAGCGCGGCCACCGAGGTCGTGGTGCCGGGCTGGTTCGACGCGCTCCTGTCGCGTCCCGTCGCGTGGGCCGGCGCCGTGCTGCTCGTCGCCGGGCTCGTCGTGTCGGCCCGCGCGCGCGCGACGGGACGCGACCGCGCGGCCTTCCTCGGCTCGTGCGCGTTCCTGCTGGGCGCGCTGGGCGCGACGGCGGCGGCTCTGCATCCCGTGCTCGTGCGCGCGGCCGGCGATGCCTCGCGCTCGTTCACCGTCGAGAACGCGGCGGCCGATCCCGCGTCGCTCGCCGCGGGACTGCGCTGGTGGCCCGCGGGATGCGTGCTCGCGCTGGGGTACTTCGCGCTGCTCTTCCGCCTGCACCGGGGCAAGATCGCGCTCGACGACGTCGACGACTGAGCGACGCCGCGGAGACGCGGGTCGAGGTCGAGACGCAGGCTCCACCGGACGACGTCGAGGACGACGCTCTGCCCACGAGGGGCAGAGCGCTAGCATGTGTCGACGCGACGTCCGTCGCGCAGGCGGGTCGCGGTCCTCGCGACGCGCACGGTGTCCGCCGATCCGTCCCCCGGGGAGTCCGTCTTGGCCAAGACGTCCGGCAAGCTCGGCTTCAACGCGACCTGGTCGATGGCCGTGGGCGGCATGGTCGGCGGCGGCATCTTCTCGACGCTCGGCGTGGTGATCGCGATCGCGGGCAGCTGGGCTTGGCTGAGCTTCCTCTCCGCGGGACTCATCGCGTTCGCGGCCGGCTACGCGTACTGCAAGCTCGCGGCGCACTTCGGCGAGGGCGGCGGCGCGTTCACCTTCCTGCGCGAGATCGACGCGAAGGGCTTCGCGGGCAGCCTGAGCTGGGTGCTCGTCGTGGGCTACGTGCTCACGAACGCGGTCTACGCGTCGACCTTCGGGCAGTACCTGGGACACGTCGCGGGACTCGGTCCGTGGTTCCCGCGTGCGGCGGCGGCGGCGATCCTGGTGGCGTTCGTGGCGCTCAACCTGCGCGGCGTGGGCGAGGCCGGCGGCGTCGAGGTGTTCCTCGTCTGGTTCAAGCTCGTCGCGCTGTGCGCGCTGGCCGGGTTTGGACTCGCCCACTGGGACACGCAGAGGCTCTCGCAGGGCGTGCCGGACGCGGGCGTCGGCGCGGCGCTCTTCGGCGCGGCCTCGGTCTTCATGGCCTACGAGGGCTTCCAGCTCCTCACGTACGACTACGACGACATCGAGGCGCCGGCCAGGACGCTGCCGCGCGCGGTGCTCTCGGCGATCGTGGTCGTGATCGGGGTCTACGTCGTCGTGGCCCTCGGCGTGCCGATGCTCGTGGGCGCCGACGGCGTCGTGCGCGACGCGGAGGTCTCGCTGGCCGTGGCCGGACAGGCGGCGGCCGGCACCACGGGCCTCGTGATCGTGACCATCGCCGCCGCGTTCTCCACCGGCTCGGCGATCAACTCGACGCTCTTCGCCACCGCGCGCCTTGTGCACGAGGTCGCCGAGGACGGCGAGCTGCCGGCGTTGCTCGAGCACGAGAACGCGTCCGGCATCCCCGATCGCGCGGTGCTCGCGCTGGGCGCGCTCTCGGCGCTGCTGGCCGTGGTGGGAGGGCTCACGTCCCTCGTCGAGGCCGCCAGCCTGGCGTTCCTCCTGACGTTCTGCGTCGTCTGCGGACTCGCCTTCCGCGAGCGCAGCGGCGCGCGCGCGATCACGGGCTTCGGCGCGGTCGCCGCAGCCGCCGCGGCGATCGGACTCGTCGTACGCCTCGCGCGCACCGATCCCGAAGCGCTCGTGTTCCTGGGCGTGCTCGTGCTCGTGGCCGTGTTCGGACGTCCGCTCATCCTGCGCCACGTGCGTGTCGACGGGCGGCGGCGATGAGCGCCGTGTTGCCGCTCGACCTCGCGCGGGAGCGTCCCGGTCGCTGAGCGCTCGCGGCGCGTCCGTCGAGACGGGGTCGCGGCGCTCCTACCCGTCGTCGTCGATCTCGATGCCGCCGCCCTCGTACTCGTCCCACTCGGCGACGTAGCGCTCGCCGGCCTCGAGCCGGGCCTCGACCTCGCCGTGCTTGCCGTAGCGGTCGCCGAACTTCTCGGGCACGTCGAGGATGCTCGAGAAGGTGTCCTCGAGTTCGAAGGTGTACACGCCGGGCAGGGCGCGCACGCTGCCGTTGACGTGGATCCACCGTCCGTCACGCAGCGAGTCGGAACGCACCCGGTCGATCTGCGTCCCGGGACCCGCTCGCACGACGGCCACCTCGGAGTCGTCGCGCGGGGGACCCTCGAAGAGCTGGGTCGTGCAGGCACTCGCAGGCAGGCAGGCGAGCGCGATCACGAGGAGACGCTGCCGGGCGGGCACGGCGAGGGAACGGGACATGTCTGGCCTCCTTTGATCCCGGGCCGGCCGACCCGGCGCGCGACGTCGAGCAACACGCAGTGCGGCGACGATTCCCGAAACCGGGATCCCGCGTGCGCGCGATGCGCCGGATGCGGGCCGCCCGGGGGCCGGCCCGCGGATTCTCCGTTTCGGAATCTCCGTCCGGCTTGCGTGGTGGGCGGTGGGGCGCGCCAGGGGGCGCGTCCGTTCGCCACCAGAGGAGACCCACCGTGTTCCGTTCCCACGCCATGCCCGTCGCTCTCGCCCTGGGCCTGCTGGCCGCGCCTCCCGCGACCGCCCAGGACCCCGGCTCCCTGAGCCTCGATCTGCCCCTGTTCGCCAGCAAGGACAAGAAGGGCACCATCTCCTACAAGCCGCTCAAGGTGAGCAAGGGCGGCGCCACGGTCACCGTGCGCTTCTACGACGGCCCGCCCGACGGCAGCGCGCCGATCCACGAGAGCGAGGTGGTCATCACGGCCAAGGCGCCCGACGCGCCCTTCGCGGCCGGCGACCAGCCCCAGTCCGACAAGGTGTCCGGCATGGCGCACCTCGTGATCAGCGACCTGCCCGCCGACCTGCTCACCAAGGACGTCTGGGTCACCACCCAGGTCTCGGTGGCCAAGGGCAAGAAGGTGCTCGACTACGCCGAGAGCCCGGCGCGTCCGTTGGGTCTGTCCGGCATCACCGAGGGCCGCGACCTGAACCCGCGCTCGATCACGCTGACCGACGCAGACGGGCTCATGTTCGCGAACGGTGCGAGTGCGGGCGCCGTGCTCACCAGCGACGCGAACGGCCAGGCGAGCTGGCAGCAGCTCATGACCGACGGCGTGGCCGACGGCGCGGTGACGAGCGACAAGATCGCCTTCCGCACGATCCTCGGCGTGGACATCGCGGAGGGGGCCATCGGACACGTCGAGCTGGCGACGAACTCCGTGCGCGCCGAGGAGATCCAGGATGGATCCGTGACCGGTCCCAAGCTGGCGCCCGACGCCGTCGACAGCGGCAAGATCGCCGACCGTTCGATCACGTTCATCGACATCGCCGAGGGTGCCGTGGGCCAGTTCGAGCTGGGCGCCGACTCCGTCGCCACGGCCGAGCTGACCGACCTCGCGGTGACGAACGCCAAGCTGGCGTTCAACGCCGTGGACGGGACCAAGATCCTGGATGGCTCGATCTCGTCCCAGGATCTCGGTACGGACTCGGTGGGTGCGAGCGAGATCGCGGCCAACGCCGTGGGGTCGAGCGAGGTGGCAGACAACTCGCTCACGGCGAACGACCTGGCGAGCGGTTCGGTGGGCTACTCCGAGCTGCAGTTCGACTGCATCACGGCCTCGCTCATCGACCCCTCGCCCGTCCACTGGGGGTTCAACGTCGGCAGTGGCTACAGCAACGTCGACTACCGCTTCGAGGCCGTGGAACAGGGCAGCAACCCCCACGGCCTCATGATCGAGCACTCCCCGAGCTACTCCGGCAGCTTCGTGCTCTCGACGTTCGAGTCCAACGGCGATCACAACTTCTGGGTCGATTCGAACGGCAACGTCTTCGCCGACGGGGCCTTCTCCGGGGGGCAGGGCTTCGCCCAGCTCATCGAGAGCACGGAGGACCAACACGTGCTCGGCGACGTGCTGGTCATCGACCCGTCCAATCCGCGTGCGGTGCGACGGGCGCAGGGCGCGCGGTCCACGCTCGTCGCCGGTGTCTACGCCGAGCACGCGGGCTTCCTGGCGTCGAGTCGGGAGTTCGACCGGGTCGTGGAGACCGGTGAGCCCGCGTACGACGCCGACGGGGTGCCGGCGAGTCGGCGGTCCGAGCCGCTGAGCCTCCAGGACATGCGCGACCTCTACGGCGAGGTGCCCGTCGCCACGAGCGGGATCGTCGAGGTGCGGGTCTCCGCCGAGAACGGCGCGATCCTGCCCGGCGACCTGCTCGTCACGGCCTGGACGCCCGGCCATGCCATGCGCGATCCGAGCCCGGCGGTCGGCACGGTTCTCGGCAAGGCGCTGGGTGAGCTGCACGTCGGCACGGGGATCATGCAGGTCCTGATCACGCTCGACTGAGGGACGCGTCGAGCCGCATCGCGCAAGGACATGGAGCGCGTCGCGCTTCGTGCGGCCCCCGGGGGATGGCGACCCCCGGGGCCGCTTTGCGTCCGGGAGCGCGGTCGTCCCGGTCCGCGTCACGCGCACGTGCCGGTGTGCTCCGGTGTCCTGCGCGCGCCGCTCCGATGCTCACCCGTCGGCGCCGGCCTCCAGCCGCAGGCCCAGCAGCAGCTGCGCGGCGATCTGCCGCTCGCGCGCGGTCTCGCCCAGGTCGGCCACGCGCTCGGCCACGGGCAGCTCGAACGTGCGCCCGGCGGCCACGTCCTCGGCGAAGCGCCGCTCGACCTCCGCTCGCAGCCGGTCGGCGACCAGGTGCCACAGGGCCAGGGCCCGGCTGCGTTCGCGCAGCGGTCGCGTGCTCCAGACGCGCACGGTCGTGTCGCCCGACGCGCTGAAGAGCGTCTCGCCGTCGGCGGTCCAGACGAGCGCCTTGATGTAGGCGTCGTGGCCGCTGAGCTGGGACATGAGTCGGCCGCGCGCCGTGTCCCAGAGGCGCAGCACGTCGTCGTATCCGCCGGTGGCCAGGCGCGTGCCGTCCGGCGACCAGGCGAAGCCCAGGGGCTCCTGGTCGTGGGGCAGACCCGCCAGCACCGCGCCGCTCGCCAGGTCGACGAAGCCCAGCTCGTGGCTGCCGCCGTAGACGAGCCGCTCGCCGGCGGGGTCGAGGCCGATGCGCGCGGGCTCGGTTTGGATCTCGAACCGCCGCAGCAGCTCCAGGCTGTCGGCGTCGTACTCGCCGATGCAGCGCTCGCCACCCAGGCTGTAGTACAGCCGCTCGCCGTCGGGGTGCCAAGCCACGGGCCACTCGTACTCCCAGGCGTTGCCCTTGTGGCCGGACTCGCCCTCGACGAGCACCTCGCCGCTGGTGCTGTCGACGATGAGGAGCATCCAGCCGCGCGAGACGACGAGGCGGGTGCCGTCGGGCGAGGCCGCGGCGAACTGTGCGCCGCCCGGCTGGTGCCAGAGCGTGCGCCCGCTGCGCAGGTCGTAGGCGTGGACTCCGGCCCCGGAGCTGACGTGCACGAGCCGCGGCGGGTCGGGCAGCACGACGAGGTCCCAGCCCGCGCCCTTGCCCGCGTCCCAGCTCGCGACGGGGGCACCGCTCTGCAGGTCCCAGAGCCGCACGACGCTGGCGTAGTCGCTGCTGATGAGCAGCCCGCCCGGCTCCCAGAGGTCGACGTCGTAGACGTAGGTTTCGTGCCCGCGCAGCACGGCGGGGTCGTCGAGGGGACGGTCCCAGGCCCGCACGGTGTCGTGGCCGGTGCTCACCAGCGTCTGCCCGTCCGCCACGAACGCCAGGCTGTCGCGCACACCGGTGACGGGGCCCAGGGAGGCCACGATCTCGCCCGTGCGCGGGTCGCTCAGCCGCACGACCTGCGTGCCCGAGTGCAGCGTCGCCAGCCAGCGGCGGTCTTTGGTCAGCGCCGCGGACAGGATGCCCTCGGGGCTGGCCGTGGGCAGCGGCACCGGACCGAGTGCCACGGGCTGCCCGCTCGAGAGGTCCACGAGGGTGTGTCCGTGGTCGGCCAGGTATCCGCCGCCCCGCACCGGCGCCATGATCCCGGTCGCCACGACCGAACCGTCGCGCAGGTCGAGCAGCCGCGACGCCCCGCCGTCCTGGAGCAGCCGGCTGCCGTCGACGATCTGGTGGCTCCAGAGCACGCGCTGACCGACGCCTCCCACGACGCGGTCGTCGGCCACGTCGTAGAGCGGGCTCGTCTCGGAGTCGAACAGGGCCAGCGCGCCGTCGTCGGTGAGCAGGGGGTAGCCGCCGACGTCGTACGGGAGTGGCGTGCGCTGCTCGACCCAGGCGCCGCGCGTGATGTCGCGGATGCCGATCCAGTGCTGGCGCGGCTCGTCGTTCGTGTGGCCCACGACGACGACCTCGCGGTCGTCCGGGCGGAAGGCGCAGTCGAGCATCGTGACGCCATCGAGCGTCGCCGCGTCGACGCGCTGGTCTGTGAGCGGATCCCAGACGACGAGCGTGCCGCCGCCCGGGCCGTTCCAGAGGTTGGCCGCCAGTCGCGCCTCGTGACCCACGGCCAGGGCGTAGTCGCGGGACGCGCCGAGGGATGCGTCGAAGTCGAACACGCGGTAGCGCCGCTCGGTGCGCGCCAGCATGTGGTGCCATTCCCAGCCGCGCAGCTCCTCGGGGATCTGCTGCAACTCGGTGATCGCCGCCTCGCTGCCGCCGTCCTCGTCCTCCAGGCTGACCGAGGCGGCCAGCAGCTGGCCGCGGGCCACCTCCCACTCGGCCTCGCGGCGGGACGCGTCGGCGGCGTCGCGTTCGCGCTTGACCGTGGAGAGGCGCCGTTCGGCCAGTCCGGTCTGGCGCGCGGCCTCCAGCGCCAGGGCCAGCGCCACGGCCGCCATGAGCACGAGCGCGACGCAAGCCGCCACGAGTCCGCGGTGCCGCCGCGAGAAGCGCCGCATGCGGTAGCCGAACGTGGGTGGACGCGCGGTGATCGGCTCGTGGGTGAGCACGCGCCGCAGGTCGGCGGCGAACATGGCGGCGCTGGCGTAGCGGCGCTCGGGCTCCTTCTCGAGCGCCTTGCCGACGATGGTCTCGACGTCGCCGCGCAGCGCGGTGTCGAGCGTGCCCAGCCGCGGCGCGTCGCGCTCGGCGATGAGGCGCGCCGCCACCTGCAGCTCCAGCCCGGCCACCTCGTGGGGACGGCGGCCGGTGAGCAGCTCGTAGGCGATCACACCCAGGGCGTAGACGTCGGTGGCCGGACCGATGCGCTCGCCGTCGGTGCCGACCTGCTCGGGGGCCATGTAGGCCAGCGTGCCGACGAGCGCGCCGGTCTCGGTCACGAGCGTCTGCAACACGGACGAGGGCTCGCTGACGCGCGCCACGCCGAAGTCGAGCACCTTGATACGGCCCCTGAGGTCGACGAGCACGTTGTCGGGCTTGAGGTCGCGGTGCACGACGCCGTGCTCGTGGGCGTGGTGCACGGCGTCGGCCAGCTCGGCCAGCAGCGCGAGGCGCGCCGGCACGCTCAGCCCTTCGCGCGCGGCGTGGGACGTGATCGGCGAGCCGTCCACCAGCTCCATCGCGAACCACGGCCGCTCGCCCGCGGGCGTGAGCGCCCTGCCGGCCTGCAGGATCGTGGCGATTCCGGGATGCTGCAGGCGGGCGAGCGCCTCCTGCTCGCGCTCGAAGCGGCGCGCACGTTCACCGCTGGCCATGTGCGCGCCGAGCACCTTGATCGCCACGCGTCGACGCGGGTTGCTCTGCTCGCCCTCGTAGACCACGCCCATGCCGCCCCGGCCCAGCAGGCGCACGATGCGGAAGCCGCCGATGCGCTCGGGCAGCAGGGCGTCGACGGTACCGGCGTCGAGGAGGTCGCTGCCGATCCAGGCGGCGTCGTCGGCGAAGGCGTCGGAGTCGGCGGCGTCGCGCTGCAGCAGGGCCCGCACGCGGGCGTGCAGGGCGGCGTCGCCGGCGCAGGCCGCGTCGAGGGCGCGGGTGCGGGCCGCGTCGTCGAGCTCGACGAGCTCGGCCACGATCGCCAGCGCGCGGGCGTCGAGGGCGCGGCTGTCGGCCGGCGCCGGGTCGGTGCTCATCGCGCGATCCGGTCGCGCAGCCAGGCGCGGGCCGCGCGCCAGTCGTTGCTCACCGTGCGCGCGGTCACGCCCAGCACCTCGGCGGTCTCGTCCAGGGTGAGGCCGCCCAGGAAGCGCAGCTCGACGACCTTGGCGAAGCGTTCGCTCACGTCGGACAGCTCGCGCAGGGCGTCGTCGAGCTCGACCAGGTCGAGTTCGCGGTCGGCGCCGTCGGACAGGCCCTGCAGCGTGACGCGCACGTGGTTGCCGCCGCGCTTGCCGGCCCGTCGCGCGCGGGCGTGGTCGATCAGGATCTGCCGCATGGCCCGGGCGGCCGTGCTCAGGAAGTGCGCGCGATCGGCCCAGTGCGCGCTGCGCTGGGCCAGCCTGGCGTAGGCTTCGTGCACGAGCGCGGTGGGCTGCAGCGTGGCGTGCCGCCCGCCGGCACCCAGCATGCCCGCCGCCCGGCGCTTCAGGTCGTCGTAGACCAGCGCCAGCAACTCGTCCGTGTCGTCGCGGCCGCGCGGTGCGGGCTGGGCGTCGTCGGTCGTGGACATGCGGTCGGTCGCGCCTCGGGCAGGGCTCGGGTCAGGTCGAGTCTACACCGACCGGAAGCCGGCACCCGGCGGCTGGACGGCGAGCGGCGGGCCGCCGCACGGCGAGAACTCCGGTCTCGGCGCGCGATCGACTCGTCGCGATGTCGACGACGACCGCCTCGCCGGGGGCCGGCGACCGGCTCCTGCCGCCGTGCACACGAGCGCAGCGCGCAACCTCGCGTCAGCCGGCTGCTACGGATGTCCCGCGCGCGAGTCTCGGCGCATGATGGACTCGTGCGGTCATCGGTCTCCTCGCGAGGCAACTCGATGCGTTCGTCCGGCAGGCTCGGTTCCGCGGTGGGCGCCTGTGTGCTGGCCGTCGTCTGCCTGCTCGCCTGCGCGTGCGGTGACGCGCAGGACGACAGTCGCGTCGCACGTGACGCGCAGGAGTCGCACGACGCGTCGACGCCGACGGCGCACACCGATCCGTGGCCGGTGGACGCGGTCCCTCCGTCACCGCTCCTGGATGCCAAGGGGCGCTGCGAGGTCTGCCACGGTTCGGGACGTCCGCCGGAGTGGGCCTTCGCGAGCGACGACATCGAGGCGATCACCGTCAAGCGGGGCGTGGGCTACGGATTCGGCGACCCGGGGGCTCGGGCGGACACGCGCCTGTCTCTCGATGGTTGCGAACGCACGTGGGACGTCGACAACGACTTCACGCGCGCGATGGGCTGGCTGCCGGCAACGATGTCCGGACACCAGGTCGCGCCGCGTGACGCCGTGGTGTTCGACGCCGCGACGCGCGCCGTCGCAGCCACGGGGCTCTTCCGCCACGACGGCGAGGCCGCCACGTCGGACTGCGACCCGCACGGCGAGGTCTGGGCGATCGCCATCGAGCGACGCGGGCGCGCGCCATGCATGGTCACGTCGATGTGCGGGCCGGGCGACGACGACCACCCGACGTTCCTCGCGCTCGTCGACGAGCTGCTGCGTCTCGAGGCGCGCCTCGCGTGGGAGGACGCGCCGCGCTGAAGGAGCCGCGGCCGCGTCGTACCGCCGGAAGCGACCTCCATCGAGTCCGCAACCCCCGACCGTCGCCGCGGTTCGAGCGACGCCCTTGCCGGGAGGAGCGGGATGTCGCACCCCATCACTGGAAGCCGGACCGCGCTCGTGCTCGTCACGGTGCTGCTCGTCGCGTGGTGCCCGTCCGTCGCGCGGGCGGGGGACGGTGAGGTGTCCGCGGTGCGGCCCGGCGCCGACCTCGCGGCCGCGTCCGCCGAGCTCGAGGAGCTCACCGCGATGCTCGACGCCTGGACCTCGCGCGACGGCTGGCCGTTCTTCGAGCGCGACAGCCTGCTGGCGTATGCCGTGCTGCCGGACGACCCGTGTCCTGCG
This sequence comes from Planctomycetota bacterium, assembly GCA_020638905.1. Taxonomy (GTDB): domain Bacteria; phylum Planctomycetota; class B15-G4; order B15-G4; family B15-G4; genus JACKHP01. The sequence continues at coordinate 88,715 of JACKHP010000001.1, forward strand.
ATCTCGTCGCGCCTCGCGCTCTTCGCCACTCGCTTCGGTGTGTCGTACCGCGACATGCCTGGTTTCGACGTCCTCGCGGCCCTCGCCGTCGGCATCGAAGCGCGGCTGCTCGCCGCCCGCTCCGAGGCGGGAGCCGGGGAGGAGAGCGCGCTCGACGAGAGCTGGTGCTACCCCGGCTGGCTCGGCGTGCGTGCCCTGCTGCTCGAGCTGTCGGGACGCATCGACGACGCACACGCGCTCCTCTTCGGTGACGGTCCGCGCTGGTGGACATGCTGCTGCCCGTACCACGAGTGGGAGGGCTTGTTCGCCGTCACGCGGGCGCGTGCCGACTTCCTCGATCGGACCGGTGAGCGCGAGCAGGCGCTGCTCTGGGCGCACGCGACGTACTTCTATCACGCGATCGACCTCATCGGACCGGAGATGGGACATCCGCGCGCAGCGCTCGATCTCTTCCTCGCGCGCTACGCCGAACTGCTCGCGGACGCCGGCGAGACCGACGCCGCGCGGCGCGTGGTCGCCGAACTGCGTCGCGACCACGCGGGCTCGCTCGGGCTGGCCATCGCGAGCCCGCCGCCGCCGTGGCCCGGGCCGCCGTTCCTCGTCGAGCGTGACGTCGCGCTGGTCGACGATCCGTCGGGACCGGCGATCCTGGGCATCGACCTGAGGAAGTCCGGGTCGGGCCCACATGGCTGGAACGGCACGGCCCTCCTCGCCGGCAAGGAGGACGACGGTGCGCACTGGCGGCTGCTCGGAGGCATCGTGAGCACCGACCCCGAGAACGAGCAGGGCTGGGACGGACCCTGCTATGCCGACTACGTCGTCGTGGGCCCGGACGATCCGCGAGTCGCGACGTTCCTCGCGCGGGCGAAGGCCGAGCAGCGTGCGCGTGACGCGAGGACGCGGGGCCACTGAAGGCCCGGGGGAGTGGCGCTGAGTCGTCCGCGCGAGCGGGTCCTCGGCGGTCGCCTTCGCCGAACGCGAACACGGCGCGCCCCCGGGGTGCGACCCGGGAGCGCGCCGTCTTGCGAGTCATGCGTCCGGCGCGCGCGCCGGACGTCCGGATGTCTGCTCGATCAGCCTCGCGTCTCGACGGCGGCCATCGCAGGCTCGCGTCCGTCCGCCGGCTCGCGCTCGCGTTCGTCCTCGCCGATCGGCGCGTAGCTCCAGCCGGTCTTGAGGCCGATGGCGAAGTACATGAGCGCGGCCACGCCCACGAGGAAGATCGAGTCGCCGATCATGCGCATCCAGCGCAGGGTCTCGATCACGGGCTGCTGCAGGAAGTCGGCCGAGCGCGCGTACCACAGGCCGTGCTCGACGCTGGCCCAGGTCTGCGCGAGTCCGACGGGCAGCAGGCTGAGCAGGACCATCAGCGCGAGGCCGATGTTCATGGCCCAGAAGGCGAGCGAGATCGCGCCGTTGCGCCACGGACGGGTGCCGGTGAGCGTGCGCAGGATGACGAGCATGAGTCCCAGCGAGAGCAGGCCGTAGACGCCGAAGAGCGCGGTGTGTCCGTGGACGGGCGTCGTGTTGAGTCCCTGCATGTAGTAGAGCGCGATGGGCGGGTTGATCAGGAAGCCGAACAGGCCGGCGCCGACGAGGTTCCAGAAGGTCACGCCGACGAAGAACCGGATCGGCCAGCGGTAGCGGGACATCCAGTCGGCGCGCTTCTCCATGCGCAGGGTGTCGAGCGCTTCCTTGCCGAGCAGCACGAGCGGGACGACCTCGAGCGCGCTGAACGTGGCGCCGATGGCCGTGATCGACATGGGCGTGCCGGCGAAGTAGATGTGGTGGAAGGTCCCCGGGATGCCGGCCACGAGGAAGATCGTGGTCGACGCGATGAACGCGCGCGTCGCGCTGGCGGCCTTGACGAGGCCGAGCGTGGTGAACAGGAACGCGATCGCGCCGGTGGCGAAGACCTCGAAGAAGCCCTCGACCCACAGGTGCACGACCCACCAGCGCCAGTACTCGGCCACGGTCAGGTGCGTGCGCGCGCCGTACATGAGTCCCGCGCCGTAGAACAGGCCGATGGCCACGGTCGAGGCGCTGAACAGGCCGACCATCTGGCGGTTCGCGCGGCCCTTGCGCAGCGCGGGGGCGATGGCGCGCAGCATCAGGAACAGCCACAGCATGAGTCCGACGTAGAGCGCGATCTGCCAGGCGCGCCCCAGGTCGACGTACTCGTAGCCCTGGTGCCCGAACCAGAAGCCGGCGTCGAGGCCGAGCTTCTGCTCGATGCTGAACCACTCGCCGGCGAGCGAGCCGGTGACGACCAGCAGCAGCGCGCCGAAGAGCACGTTCACGCCGAGACGTTGTCCCTTCGGTTCTTCGCCGCCGATGACCGGCGCGAGGAACAGGCCGGTGGCGAGGAACGCGGTGGCGATCCAGAAGATGCCGGTCTGCACGTGCCAGGTGCGCGTCACGGCGTACGGCAGCACCTTGCTGAGCGGGATGCCGAAGAAGCCGTCGCCCTCGACGGTGTAGTGCGCGGTCACCGCGCCCAGCAGCACCTGCACGCAGAAGAGCGCCAGCGCCACGGCCACGTTTGCCCGCGCATCGACGGCGTGAGCTGCAGCTTGCCGAGCGGGTCGCGCTCGGGGACGACGCGGCGCGTCGTCCTGCCGGCGGACGCCTGCCACCAGACGAGCAGGCCGACGCCGGCCAGCAGCACGACGATCGAGATCACCGACCAGAAGACGCCGCAGGCGCCTGTCCGACGGCGTGACGCGGTGGAAACGCAGCTGCGCCTGCGAGCGGGTCGCGCTCTACCACGAGGTACTTGCGCGAGGGACGCGCTCATCGGCGACGTGCGCGTGGCTGCGGCTGCGCGTGCTCGTCGAGCAGGTCGCGCACTTGCTCACGGCAGACGGGACCTGCCAACGTGCAGCGCATCGCACCATCGACCTTGCCGAGCAGGCACGCGCCTCGACGCCGACGGCTCGCCCAGAACGCCAAGCAGTAGCCGACGCCCCGGCCTGCGGGCACGACGAACTGACATCCGGCTGCTGTTCGTGATCACGAAGCAACGGATCCGACCAGAAGACGGCGGCGCTCGCGGCGGTGGGCTCGTCGAGTGGAAACTGCCCGTTGACCTGCCGGGGCGGCTCGGAGCAACGCCTCGTGCGAGCCGGTGTGTTCTGCGATGTATCGGCTGAGTGTGACGGCGACACCTCGCGCCCAGCTCGTCAGCTGAACAGCCTGACGCTCATCGCCTGACAGGAGCACGCTCGGTGACGCAGGCCCAGCTCGTCAGAAGAAGAAGTCCATCAGCGCGTCGAGGCGCGCGGGATCGGTGATCGCGTCGTCCTGGAGCGCGTACGACTCGCGCAGCGAGGCGAGCGACTCGTCTCCGCCGAAGAGCGCGCGGTAGTGCGCGCCGACCTCGGCCACGGCGGCGGCGCGCGCATCGCTGATGACGAGCGTTCCGCTGTCGGCGTCGTAGCGGTTCGTGCGCAGCTCGGCGCGCAGGCGTCCCTGGAGGCCGGCCTGGTCCTCGGCGTCGAGGTCGACCCACTGCATGCCGTGCTCGGCCAGCGCCCAGGTGTCGAGCAGCGCCATCGCCTCGCGGTGCAGCCAGTCGGCCGACCAGTCGGGGGCCTGGTACGCGCCGTGTCCCCAGATCGAGCCGAGCTGCTGGCCGCCCAGGCTCTGCCAGGCCTGCTGGCCGTCGAGGATCGAGTCGCGCGTGGCGAGCAGCTCGCCGCTCGCGGTGACGACGCGCTCGGGCAGCGGCGGCGCCTGGCGGTACACCTCGTGTCCGAAGAAGCCGAGGATCGTGAAGGCACCGGCCACGCAGAGCACGAGGGCGGTCCAGAGTCGCTTGTTGCTGGTCATGACTGGTCAGACGTCCGACTTGGGGTGCGATCGAAGGAAGGAAAGGGACGCGCGTCCATCGGCGCGGCGGGTGTGACGTGCGCGTTGTGCGACCGGGGTGCGGAGCACACGGGCCGCGCGCGAGGTGCGTCGCTCAGCCGCGCAGCGCGCGCGGGAAGAGCACGTGGTTCTCGAGGTGGATGTGCTGCATGACCTCGGCCTCGAGTTCGTCGAGTCCCAGGTAGAGCGCGCGCCAGGTCGCGCAGGCGCCCATCGGAGGGGTGTAGTCCTGGCCCAGCTCGCGCAGCTTCGCGAGGTTGCTGCCGTGGTCGTCGTGCTCCATCTCCATCATCTGGATCGGCATCGAGGCCATGCGGCCGCGGCCGGCGCGCAGCATCGGGAAGAGCACCTGCTCCTCCTTCTCCATGTGCTCGAGCAGCGACTGGTGCACGTGCGCGAGGTGCGCGGCGAGTCCCTTCGGGACGTCGGGGCGATCGGCGTGCACCGACTCGACCTTGCGTGCCATCTCGAGCAGGCGCGGCAGCTCGGCGCGATGCCCTTCGTGGAAGCGCGTGAGGACGTGGTCGATCAGATCGCCGAGCGGACGGCTCGCCCAGTCGGCGACGGGTGGCGCGCCGTGCGACTCGGCCTCGATCTCGGCCAGCACGGCCGCGGGATCGAGGCCCTTCGCGGCGCAGGACTCGGCCAGGGTCGCCTGCCCGTGGCAGCAGTAGTCGAGGCCGTGGCGATGGAAGACGCGGGACGCCCCGGCCTGCGTGGACGCGAGCCGGGCGAGGGACGGGGACGAGGACGGAACGGTCGAAGTCATGGGGAATACCTCCTGCTGACCCAGAAAGCAGATGGTGTGCCAATCCGCAAAGTGCTGCTGAGGCACGCTTTGTGAAGGACGTTGCCCGCAGGACAACGCCCAGGTAGTGTGTAGATCACAACGAGGTTGCGAAAATGGCAACGCCCGATCTGTCCGACCTGCTGCCCATCGCGCTGGACATGACGGCCTCGCTCACGGCCGCCGACCGCTCGCGTCGTCTGGTCGCGGCGGTCGATCGCGCGCTGCCGTGCGACGCGGCGGTGCTGCTGCGCCTCGACGGCGCCGAACTCGTGCCCGTCGCCGCCCGCGGCACGTCGCCCGACCTGCTCGGGCGGCGCTTCCGGCTCGACGAGCACCCACGCCTCGACGCGATCTGCCGCGCGCACGAGCCGGTGGTGTTCCCCGCCGAGAGCGAGCTGCCCGATCCGTACGACGGACTCATCGAGGGCGAGCCCGACCTGCACGTGCACAGTTGCCTCGGCTGCGCGCTGCGCGTCGACGGCGAACTCGTGGGCGCGCTGACCGCCGACGCGCTGCGTCCCGGCGTGTTCGACGGCGTCGATCGCGGGTTCCTCGCGCACCTCGCGGCGCTCGCGGCGGCGGCGCTGCGCACGTCCGACCTCATCGAGGCCCTCGAGCAGCGCGCGCGTCACGAGGGACAGGTCGCGCAGCAGCTCGTCGCCGACGTCCTCGAGCGGCGCGGCGGGCTGCTGGTCGGCAACAGCGAGCCGATGGTGCGCCTGCGCGACGAGCTCGATCTCGTCGCGCGCGCCGAGCTGCCCGTGCTCGTGACCGGCGAGACCGGCACGGGCAAGGAACTCGTGGTGCGCATGCTGCACGCGCGCTCGCCGCGACGCGAACGTCCGCTGGTGTACGTGAACTGCGCGGCGCTGCCCGAGTCGATCGCCGAGAGCGAGCTGTTCGGACACACGCGCGGCGCGTTCACAGGCGCGGGCGAGAGCCGTCCCGGCAAGTTCAGGGTGGCCGACGGCGCGACGCTGTTCCTCGACGAGATCGGCGAGCTGCCGCTGCACCTCCAGCCGAAGCTGCTGCGCGCCCTGCAGGAAGGAGAGGTTCAGCCCGTCGGCTCCGACCACACCGAACGCGTCGACGTGCGCATCCTGGCCGCCACGAACCGCGACCTGCGCGCCGAGGTGGCCACGGGACGCTTCCGCGCCGACCTCTTCCACCGCCTCGACGTGTGCCGGCTGCACGTCCCGCCGCTGCGCGAGCACGCCGACGACATCGCGCAACTCGCCGGCCACTTCGCCGACCGCGCGCGGCGCCGGCTGGGGACGGGTCCCGTGCGGCTCGACCCCGACGCGCAGACGGCGCTGCGCCGCGGACGCTGGCCGGGCAACGTGCGCGAGCTCGAGAACGTCATCGCGCGCGCCGTGCTGCACGCCGCGGGACGGGTGGACGCCGGCGCGCCGGTGATCGTGCGCGCGTCCGACGTGGGCGACGTCGACGGCGGCGCGTCCGATGCGGACGGAGCGTTCGGAGCGTGGCCGCACGGCGCGGGCGTCGCGCGGGTCGCGGGCGAAGCGTCCGGCGTGCGCGCGTCCGGCTCTGCCGCACCGGGTGCGCACGCGCACGGCCCGGATGCGTCGGGCGGCCGCGACGCGACCACGTCCGTCCCGGTCCTGCCGCCCGAGGGGACGTCGCTGCGCCAGGCGCTGGCCGACTACCAGCGCGCGGCCGTGCGCGCCGCGCTCGCCGCCTGCGACGAGAACTGGGCCGCGGCCGCCCGTCGTCTGGGCATGCACCGCAGCAACCTGCACCACCTCGCGCGGCGCCTCGGACTGCGCTGACCGCCCACGCGCTGGAGCGTCCGTCCGCCGCGCCGTAGCCTGGGATCCCATGATCGACCGTGCGCCGCAGCGCTTCGCCCGACGTGTCCTCGCGCTCGTGCTGTGTGCGTGCGTGGCGGGCGCGGCGCGATCGACGTCCGCGCCCGGTGCGCCGGCCTGGACCGACGGCGAGCGGCTGGTGCTCGGCGCCGACCTCGAGCTCACGCGTCTGCTGCCGTCCGACACGCTGCCGTCGCGCGTGTACCTCCACCGCTCGTCGTCCGAGGTCGGCGGGCGCCCGATGTGGGCCAACGGGCTCGTGGTCGTGGAGGATGACGACGCGTTGCTGCTCGACACGCCCTGGACGGACGATCAGACCGCGCGCCTGCTCGACGTGCTGGCGCGCGAGGTCGGCGCGCGTGTGCGCTGCGCGTTCGTCACGCACGCGCATCCCGATGCGGCCGGCGGCGTCGGCGAACTGCACGCACGCGGCATCGCCGTGCTGGGCAGCGAGGCGACCCTCGCGTTCGCGCGTTCGCTCGGCGTCCCGGGACCCGACGTGACGTTCGCCGACGAGGCCACGCTCGTGCTCGGCGACACGCGCGTGCGGCTCTTCGCGGCGGGCGACGGGCACGCACCGGGCAACGCCGCGGCGTCGATCGAACCGGGCGCGCTCGTCTTCGGCGGCTGCATGGTCAAGGACGTCTCGGCGCGCGACCTGGGCTTCACGGGCGACGCCGACCTCGCGCACTGGCCCGCGTGCCTCGACGCGCTGGCGACGCGCTGGCCGCTCGACGACGCGACGTGGCTCGTCCCGGGACACGGCGAGCCCGGTCCGGCGCTGCGGTTGCTGCGGCACACGCGCGAGCTGCTCGACACGCGTGCGCGGCGCGAGGCGTCCGCGGCCGACGGGACGGCGCCGACACCGGCGCCGGACGACCGCGAACGGCGCTGAACGCGCGTCAGTCGCGCGGGAACTCGAGGCCCGCGAGCACCCAGTGCGTCTCGCGCCAGCTCCAGTGCGCGCGCAGCGTGCGTCCGCCGACGTCGTAGGCGCACACGTGGAGCGTCTCGTCCTCGCGCTCGACGCGGCGCGCTCCGAGCGCGGGCAGCGCGTCCCAGCCCTGGCGGTCGACGAGCGTGCGCGTCGAACGCAGCATGCGCTCGCGCCGCGGCGCGTCGAACTCGAGCGCCACGCGGTCGAGGTCGCCGGCGTTCCACGAGGCCTCGAAGCGCGCGCGCGACTCGTCGACGGAGTCGGGTGCCGTCGCCTGCTGCTTCCAGAGCAGGATGCCGGCCGCGCCGATCACGATCGCGCCCACGGTCGCGGCCAGCACCGGTCCCGGGACGCGCCGACGTCGCCGCGCGCGCTGGCGCGCCGTGCCGCCCTCGCCGACGCGTTCGCGGAAGGCGTCCCGCGCGCGGTGGTGCTCGAGCGCGTTCCACAGGTCGGGATGCTCGCGCGCGAGCTGACGCACGCGCCACGCACTCCACGTGATGAACACCTGTCCCACGGCCAGGAACAGGCCGTAGCTGGGCATCAGCCACTGGTCGACCGGGCGGCCCGCGAGGTGCGCGGCGACCTGCAGGATCGCGAGTCCCAGCGACCAGCCGAACGGCTGGTGGAAGATGCGCACCGCCGCGACGATCGAGGTCACGCCCAGCAGGAGGTACACGCAGCCGACGATGAGCAGCAGCCGCGAACCGTCACCCTCGGCGCTCGCGGCGAAGAGCAACATCGCCCCCAGCGCGAGCAGCGGCAGCGCCCACAAGCCGAACAGCAGGCGCAGCGCGCGCAGGTCGCTGCGCAGCGTGCCCATCTCGGACGCCGCCGACAGACGCTCGCGGAGCCGCTCGCGCTCGGACTCGTCGAGCGCCCCCGGCTTCGCGGCCCGACTCGACTCGCCGAGCGCGCGACCGCACTCGACGCAGCGCGCGGCGTCCGGCGGGTTGAGCGCCGAGCACTCGGGACACGCGACCATCGCGTCGAGGTCGATCGCGGATGCCGGCGTCGCGCGCGCGCTCGCTTCGACCGGGCCGCCGCACTCCCGGCAGCGGTAGCGTCGCCCCGCCTGCTTCACGGTCCACGTGCGTCCGCACGCGGCACAGCTCGCCTGGATGCCCATCGATCTCCCTCCCGTCGTCTTCCCGGACGGCCTCCCAGGGTAACCGGGAGTCCGCGTCCAGTCAGGCGTCGGTCGGACCGGGTCCGGCGCGCGTCGCGAGCTCCTGGCTGCGCTGGACCATGACGACCGCGCCCATGAGCACGAGCGCCGCGACGACCTGGTGCGGGCGCAGCGCGGCGCCGAAGAAGCCCCAGGTGATCGCGACGGCCGCGAGCGTCTGCAGCATCTCGAAGTACCCGGCGGTGGACGCCCGCGTCAGGCGCAGTCCCTCGAAGTACAGCAGGAGCGGCAGCGCGCCCGAGAGCGACGCGAGCAGCACGAGCGCGAGCACGGCCTGGCCGGCGTGCTCCTGCGCGGCCGCGGGCCAGAGCTGCGCGGCGTGCATGCAGCCCGTGACCAGGAGCAGCACCGTCATGCAGACGAGTCCCACGGCGATGCGCAGGCCCGAGGCGAGGCCCAGCGGCACGCGCGTCATGACGCCGCGGCCGGCGACGGTGGAGAGTCCCCAGAAGAGCGCGCAGACGAGGGCGTAGCCGGTGCCGAGGCTCCAGCCCGCTTCGGCGAAGGACCTTCCGATGGCGGACGGCTGCTCGACCGACAGGAGCACGCCGGCGGCGATCGCGACCGCGGCCCAGAGCAGGAAGCGTCCCGTGAGCCGATCGCCGAACAGCAGGAACGCGCCGAGCGTCGAGATGACCGGCTGGATGTTCAGGATCACGTTCACGGTGGTGGGGTTGCCGTTCGCGAGCGCGAGCGTGAAGAACACCGTGCCCACCGCCGAACCGGCGAAGCCCGAGAAGACCAGGAAGCCCCACGCGCGCCGGTCGATGCGACGCAGCTCGCCGAGCCGCGGCAGCAGCACCGGCAGGAACAGCAGCAGGATCAGCACGTGCTCCCAGAAGACGATCACCTCGGCCGCGAAGAGATCGTTGAGCGGGATGCGCCAGGCGCTCTCGGTGCCCCACAGCGCCGCGCCGAGGCCGACCAGCCAGGGCCCGTAGCGAGGACGTCGAGTCGGGTTCGGAGACACGCGCGACATCCTATCTCCAGCGTCCGGGATCGGGATCGGGCCACTCCGCATCCACGGCGCGCGCTGGGACGAATCCCCGTCGTCCACCGAGCCTCATGGAGATCCCCCATGTCCCGCGTCCCCTTGCTCTTCGCGCTCGCCCTGCTGCTCGGGGCGACGTCGGCCTGCTCGACGCCGATCGCGAACCGCGATCCCGTGGGCGAGACGTTCCCGCGGGTGACGGGCAACGCGCTCTCGGGCGAGTCGGTGGTGCTGCCCGACGCGTTCGCCGGCGAGCCCGTGGTGCTGCTGGTGGGCTACGTCCAGGAGGCACAGTTCGATCTCGACCGCTGGCTGCTCGGGCTGCAGCAGCTCGGGGCGACGGTGGCGCGCGTCGAGGTCCCGACGATCGACGGGCTGCTGCCCGGCATGGCCGCCGGCTTCATCGACGAGGGCATGCGCGGCGGCATCCCGCGCGAGGACTGGGCCTCGGTCGTGACGGTCTACGACGAGGCCGGCGCCATCGTGCGCTTCACCGGCGAAGAGCGCCCACGCAACGGACGCATCCTGCTGCTGGACGGCGACGGCCTCGTGCGCTGGTTCCACGACCGCGGCTACTCGGCGACGAAGGTGGCCGAACTCGACGCGTTCGCACGAGAGCTCGCGGCCCCCGCAAGCACCGACGACGCGCGCGGCTAGGAGAGCTCGCCCGTCGCGACGCGACGACTAGCCCAGCGACGTGAACACGCTCTGCACGTCGTCGTCCTGCTCGAGGGCGTCGACGAGGGCCAGCACGTCCTTCTCCTGTTCTTCGGGCAGGAGCGTGGGAGTCTGCGCGACGAACTCGGTCACGGCGGCCGCGGGATTGAGCTGCCGCTCCTCGAGCGCGCGCTGCAGGTTGCCCAGCTCGCCGAAGGGACAGCGCAGCACGAGCTGCGGCTGGCCCTCGTCGCCCTGGCCTTCGAGCATCTCCTCGAGGCCGTGATCGATCAGCTCGAGCTCGAGGTCGTCGGGGTCGACCCCGGCCTGCGCGAGCACCGCGGAGTCGATGCGGAAGACGCCCATGTGCTTGAAGCCGAAGGCCACGCTGCCGGTGCTGCCCATGTTGCCGTCGTGCGACTTGAAGCATGAGCGCACGTTGGCCACCGTGCGCGTCGGGTTGTCGGTGGCGCAGGTCACGATGATCGCCACGCCGTGCGCGGCGTAGCCCTCGTAGACCACCTCCTGGTAGTCGACCGAGTCGTCGCCGGCGGCGCGCTTGATGGCGGCCTCGACCTTGTCCTTCGGCATGTTCACCGCGCGCGCGTTGGCCATCGCGCGGCGCAGCGCCGGGTTCGCGTCCGGGTCGGGCAGCCCGCGCTTGGCCGCCATCGTGATCTCCTTGGCGATCTTGGAGAAGGCGCGGGACATGCGGTCCCAGCGCGCGAACATGGTGGTCTTGCGCTTCTCGAAGATGCGGCCCATGGCGGCGTTCCGGCGTGTGCGTGGGTGGGGCGGGGTCGTGGACCCGGCGGCGGGCCGTCCCGACCCGCCGCGGCTCCCATCGTCGACGCTCTCACGCCGGGACGCCAGAGGCGGCTCCGTCCCGCGCCTCAGGCGTCGCCGATCAGGATCTGCAGTCCGGCCGAGAACGACCATCCCGCGCTCGCGCCGGGGTCGACGGCGAGCACCTGGAGGTCGAGCTCGGCGCCGCACAGGCTCGCGTCGCACGGGATCGTGACCGGGTCCACGCGTCCGCCGGCGTCGAGCACGAAGTCGAGCAGGATCGGCCGCGCCACGAGCAGCGTGCCGCCGAACGGCGTGGGCAGCGCGTCCTGGGCGAAGCCCATCGCGAGCAGCGCGGGGACGTCGCCGCCCGCCGGGTTGCCCATGAGCAGCGTGATCTCGGCGCACGGCGCGGGCGTGCCCAGCAGCTCGAGCGTCGGGACCTGTCCGCCGGTACCGGGCCAACCGGCCCCGTAGGACTGCGCCGAGCCCGGTCCGCCGCAGCCGAAGCCGATCAGCGCGTCGTCGAGCGAGACGCCGCCGAGCGTGTCGGCGTCGGCGCCGATGAGGTCGCAGGCGAGCAGCAGCTCGCTGCCGCCGGGGACGCCCGAGACGTCGAACGCGATGCGCTGGCCGTCGAACGTCGTCGACGGACCGAGGTGCGTCGTGCCGTCCTCCTGAAGGTTGAACGCGCTGCTCGCGAAGGCGGCCCAGGGTTCGACCACGGGCGCGAGCGTGGCGGCGTCGAGCAGGCTGATCTCGAACGCGTCGGGGATGAACCCGTCGGACAGGTCGAAGCCCGGCTCGACGAACAGTTCGAGCGAGAGCGTGGCCGCGCCGTCGGGCAGCACGAAGGCCTGGGACAGCTCGACCAGGAACGCGTCGCCCTCGCGCAGCACGGCGCGTCCGTCCTCGACGGTGACGTCTCCGGGCGCGGCGCCGGCGCCGGAGACGAGCACGTCCCAGTCCACGAGGTCGTTCGAGAAGGACGGGTTCTGCAGCCCGGGCTGCGGAGGCTCGCCCGCGTCCGTCGCGTCGGACGCGGGACGCACGCCGTCGGCCGCGCGCACGCCGGACGCGCCGTCGGGGGTCGGGACGCGACGGGCGAAGCTCACGAGGCGTCCGTCGTGGACGAGCGCGTCGGGCAGCGTGACGTGCGGCGACACGCGCGGCGCGATGCGCAGGGCGGGAGCGAAGAGCGGCGTCGCGGCGAAGTCCGTCGGTGCCGGCGATGTCGTGCGCGCGGAGGATGCGGGCAGCGCCTCGCGCGCCGCGCCGGACGTCGATTGCGCGGCGGCGGACGGCGGCGCGCCGACGAGCGCGAGCGCGACGAGCGGAGCGAGCGTGAGGACGCGACGAGGAAGCGGGGCGCGCATGACGGGACGTCCGGGGCGGGAAGACGGGGTGCGGGTCCGCGAGGACACGGCGGGGTTCGGGGCGGTGTGCGTGGTCATCCCGCGATCTCGCAGAAGGCGTCGATGGGGTCTTCGGGGAACGGGTTGATCTCGCCCGTGAGGATCTCGAGGATCGCCTCGAGCACGTCGTTCACGGCTTGGTCCACGTCGCCCCCGCCGCCTTCGCCGTTGAGTCCCTTGACGACCTCCTCGCTCATGAACTCGATGATGCCGGCGGGTGCCTGGGAGACCTGGTAGGCGTCCTTCACGGCGCTCACCGCGAAGCAGGCGTACTCGATCAGCTCGGTGCGTCCGCTCGGATCGAGCAGCGTGAGCGGCGAGTTCGAGACGAACGCGTAGGCGTGCGGCGCGACGGGGTCCTTGCTCAGGAAGCGTCCGAGGCCGGGCGTGTAGCCGCGCGCCCGGAAGTCGAGCAGCTCGGCGAAGCCCGCGCCGGGGCGTCCCTGGAAGCCGAGGTCGGTGTCGAGCGACACGCCGGACGACGCGACCCGGCGCCCGAAGCTGTCGTACGTGCGCTGGGCCACGACCTGTCCCGCGGCGTCGGTCACGACGCGCATCGAGTTGCGGTGGTCGGGCAGCAGCCAGCGCGTCTGGCCGCCGATCTCCTCGCCGAAGGCCTGGTCGATGCCGCGGCCGTACGTGCGGCGGGCGACGAGCGCGCCGGCGTCGTCGAGCACGAGCAGCGGGTTGTCGCCGTCGTACACGACGTGGCGCACGACGCCGTCCTCGACGCTGCGCACGCGCCGGTCGGTGGCGTCGTAGGCGTACTCGGCGCGATGCAGCTCGACGAGCGCGGCGTCGGTCACGACCGCCGACACGAGCCGGTTGCGGTGGTCGTACGCATACGTCGTGACCTCTCCGGTGGAGAGGTCCTCGGCGCGCACGAGGCTGCCGTTGCGGTCGTAGGTGTAGGCGTGGTCGTCGTCCGAGAGGAGCTGGCTTCCGCCCGAGCCCGACTGGTAGGCGTAGGACGTCGTCGCGGAGAGGTGCGACGCGAGGCGGTTGCCGGCGGCGTCGTACGTGTACGACTCGTCGGGCAGCGGCGAGCCGCCGGGGTGGTCGGCCGAGAGCAGGCGTCCGGTGCCGTCGTGGGCGTAGGAGTGCAGGCCCTGGGCGTCGAGCAGCGACGTGGGACGTCCCGCGTCGTCGCGCGTGATCGCGAGCGAGTCGAGCACGGCGTCGTCGGACGCGCGGATGTGCTCGACGAGGGCCACGCGCTTCGGACAGCCGCCGCAGTCGTAGCCGTACGTCGAGCGGACGACCGGCTGCGTCCCCGCGAGTGACGTGCCGCGTACGACCTCGCGCATCAGGCCGGCGTCGTCGTACGCGAGCGTCACGAGGCGTTCGGGCGTGAGGCCGCCGGCCAACGACGGACCGGGCGGCGTCGGCGCGCCCGACGTCCCCTGGCCGAGGCCGAGCGGCGACGCGCCGAGAGCGGGACGCTGGCCGAGCGCGCTCGCGGGCGTCGACTGGGCCACCGACACGAGCCGGTCGAACTCGTCCCAGGCGTAGGCCGTCAGGCCGCCGAGCGAGTCGCTCACGTGCGTGATGTTCAGGTCGCCGTCGTAGCCGGGCTGCAGGCCGCCGCCGGACGGCACGCCGTAGCTCACGACGACGCCGGGCGCGCCGGGCGTGGCCGTGGTGTCCATCGTGCGCGGCAGGCCGACGGGCCAGTAGTCCCACGTGATCACGGCATCGGGCGAGCTGGAGCGCAGCAGGTTGCCGTTCGCGTCGTACTCGTACGCGATCTCGGTGCCGTCGTCCCACGACTCGCCGACGAGGCGATGCTTGTCGTCCCACGTGAAGATGCGCTCGCGGCCCTCGGAGTCGACGGCGCGCTGGAGCTGTCCCTTGACGTCGTGTTCGAAGATCGACGGGGACCCGCCGTCTCCGGGCGCCGAGATCGACGCGGGATAGCCGAGCGCGTCGTACTCGTAGTGCCAGGCCGAGCCCACCGGGTCGATCACGTCGGTGATGCGTCCGTCGTCGTCGCGCACGATCTGCGTCACGCCCCCGAGGGCGTCGACGAACATCACCGCCGCGCAGTCGCCGTCGCGCTGGATCGTCGTGCAGGCGCCCGTCGGGTCGCAGATCGCGACCGGCTCGCTGCAGCCGTCGACGTAGGCCCAGGTCGTCGTGCGCCCCGCGGGGTCGGTACGCGCCACGAGGTTGCCCGCGGCGTCGTAGCTCATCGTGGTCACGTTGCCGAGCGGGTCGGTGACCGACGTCATGTGTCCCGCGGCGTCCCAGGTGAAGGCGGTCTCGACGTACGAGAGCAGGTCGAAGCGCCAGGTGCGCTCGAGCACGAGGTCGCCGGCCGCGTCGAACACGCGGTCGGTGCGCACGCCGCGCGCGTCGATCACCGTCTGCAGTCCCGCGGCCGAGTCGGTCGTGAAGAGCGTGCAGCCGTCGAGTGTGTCGACGTCGCCGTCGGCGCCGCACAGCGCGAGGAGCTGTCCCTGTTCGTCGTAGACGGTCTTCAGCAGCGGCGTGCCGAGCGGGTCGGTGAGCTCGGTGAGGCGGTGCGGATGGGCGCGGTCGCCGTACGCGTACGAGGTCTCGTTGCCGAGCTGGTCGACGAAGCTCACGAGGTCGCCGGTGGCGGGGTCGTAGCCGTAGTGCAGGTCGACCACGTGGTCGGGATCCGCCGGGTCGATCGGCTCGACGACGCGCACGATGCGTCCCTGGGCGTCGCGCTCGAAGGCGATCGAAGGACCCAGCGAGCTCTGCAGCCCGTCGGGCGTGACCGTGATCGTGTTGCCGTGGACGTCCTCGACGAGCTGCAGCCCGTGCTCCTCGTTGATCGTGTAGGCCAGGCCCTCGGCCGTGGTCAGCACGTACGTGTCGGGGTTGTACGGGATCACGAAGTCGAAGAAGAGCCCGCCGAAGCCGCTCACGATCTCGGGTCCCACGGCCTCGAGCGTGTCGGTCACGCCGTCGTCGGGCGTGAACGCGGGGAAGAACCCCAGCACCGACGGGAAGCCCACCGGCGTCGGGTCGAACGTGAAGCCCTCGCGCTCGCCGTCGGGACGCGTCACGTACACGCGCGTCGAGGACGAGAACGGTTCGTCGCCCAGGAGCTGGATGAGTCCCTGGTCGCTGTCGGTCTCGAGCTCGGCGTCGGACACGTCGCCCGGCAGGCCGAGTCGCCAGCCGGAGCCGAAGTCGCCCGTCGAGGTGTCGAGGCTGCTGTAGCGGCGCGTCACCGCGAGCGGGATCCCCGCCAGCGGGACGAGCACGTCGACCACGTCGAACGCGAACGCGCCGAGCTTGTTGCCTCCCGCGACGTGCACGTCGAACTGAACGCCGCCGGTCTGGAAGCCGTCGGCCGCCACGACACGCACGCGGTAGGTGTCGTTCGGCAGCAGCGTGGGATCGATCGTCGCCACGACGCCGGCGTCCACCGGTCCGTTGCCCTCGCCGATCACGGTCACGTCACCGGTCGACGCGCGCTCGAGCTCGACCGTCCAGGTGAGCGCGGCGGGGACGTCGTCGTCGACGACGACGACGACGTCCGTGGGCGCGGTGAGCTGCGCCTCCGGCTCGGGTGCGAGCAGCGTCACGAGCGGCGTGCCCACGTCCGGACCGACGGGCAGGACGTAGCTGCCCATGCCGAGGTTGCCGGACGCGTCCATCGCGCTGCCCACGAGCGAGATCGCGCCCAGCATCTCCGGGACGATCACCGCCTGGCCCGCGGCGTCGAGCGCGACGGGCGTGCCGTCCACGGTGAGCATGCGCTCGACGATCGGCGCCGCGTCGGTGGCCTGCACCTTCACGGTCACCGCCTCGTGGATCGTGGCCGGCGCGTGGGAGAGCGCCACGACGACCGACGGCGGGGTCGTGTCCTCGAGCACGTCGAGCGTGAACGCCTGGACGTCCTGGCCGCCGAACGGGTCGGACACGGCGAGCGACACGTCGACGCTGCCCGCGAGTCCGACGGGCGGAGTCCACGTGAGCAGCCCGGTCGACTTGCCGACCGACATCCCGGCCGGCGCCTCGAGCAGCGCCCAGGTGAGCGCGTGTCCGTCGGGATCGACGGCGTGCGCGGCGTACACGGACGACGCGCCGGCCAGCGCGCCGGCCGGCGGCGTCGACGTGATCGTGGGTGCGCCGTTGGGCGGCGCCACGGTGAGCGTGAAGACCTGGTTGCCCGTCGCGCCGCCCAGGTCGGTGGCGGTGATCGCGACGAGTTCGGAGCCGGGAGTCGACGGCGTCCACGCGGCGACGCCGGTCGTGAGGTCGATCGTCATGCCGGCCGGCGCCGTCGCGAGGGCGTACGCGATCTTCTGCGCGTCGGGGTCGAAGGCCTGCACGTCGTACGTCCACGTGTCGCCGACGAACGCCACGAGCGGCGGCGTCGAGAGGATCGTCGGCGGCTGGTTGCCGCCCTGCGCGACGACGTCGACCGTCCAGGACTGGGTGGCGTAGGGGCCGTCGGGCAGCGTCACGCGCAGCGAGACGTCATGCGCGCCGACGTCGGCGAGGGTCGGCGTCCACGTGATGCGACCGCTCGACGGGTCGACGGTCATGGCGGCGGGCGCGACGGGCAGCGTCCACTCGGGTTGCGCCAGGGGACCGGCGTCGAGCGCGGGCTGGTAGAGGTAGAGCTGTCCGGCGACGCCCACCGACGAGGGCGTGCCGTAGACGAGCGGCGCGCCGGGACCCGACGCGAGCTGTCCCACCGCGAGCAGCCAGGCCTGCTCGGCCGAGGCCCCTTCGGGATCGGAGACGCGCAGCGCGATCAGGTGCACGCCCGGCAGGGCGAAGTCCCACACGAGCTGGCCGTCGGACGAGACCGACACGCCGTCGGGCCCCTCGAGCTTCTCGAACAGCAGCGCGTCGCCGTCGGCGTCCGCGGCCTGGGCGAGGTACGCGTACGCGGCGCCCACCGCGGACTGCACGGGCGGCACCGACGTGAACACCGGCGGGTGGTTTCCGTCGTCCTCGCTCACGACGAGCACGAACGACTGCTGGGCGGCGCCGCCCCAGCCGTCCTCGGCGCGCAGCACCACGTCGTGGCTGCCGACGTCGGACGGACCGGGAGTCCAGGTCGTGAGGCCGGTGTCGGCGGCGACCGTCATGGCCGCGGGACCGGTCACGAGCGCGAACGCGGGCGCGTGCCCCTCGGCGTCGACGACGTGCGCCGCGTACGTCCACGTCGCGTCGGGATGGGCGGCGAGCGGCGGCACGCTCGTGAACCACGGTGCGGTGTTGCCCAGCGCCAGCCACTGCAGCTCGAACGAGACCTTGACGCCGTCGGGGTCGGCGAAGCGCAGCCCGCGCTTGGGTGTCGCGTCGCCGGGCTCGAGCACGGTCGCCACGGACGTGTCGAGGAACGTGACCCAGGGGCGTCCGTCGTCGGTGTAGCCGTCGGGGTTCAGCAACGCGAGCGACGGGTCGGAGAGCTGGTCGACGACGGCCACGAGCGGTCCGGCCAGCAGGTCGTCGCCGGCGTTCGTCGCGCGCATCTGCACCGTGAGCGCGCCCGCGGCCAGGTCGTACGTCGTGTCCGAGTACGCCACGTCGAGCGACGCCGTCACGTCCTGCAGCAGGTCGAGCGTGCCGTCCTGGGGGACGACGCCCCACAGCGTGAGCGTCGCCTCGCAGAGTCCACCCGCGCTGTCGGCGGCCTCGACCACGAACACGTTCGCGCCCGGTTGCAGCGTGACGAGGTGGAAGAAGCGGCCCGCGGCGTCGAGGCTGTCGACGGGCTGGCCGTTCACCGTCACGGCGAGCACCTCGAGCCCCTGCACGAGCTCGAAGAGCAGGTCGTTCACGTCGGACACGGCGCGCGCCGTCCCGTCGCCGTCGGGCTGCGCGTCGACCACGTCGGCCATGAACTGCAGCGAAGGCGCCACGTCGGGCAGCCCGAGCTGGAAGCAGCGCAGGTCGAGTCCCCCGGCGGCCGCGTCGATCAGCGCACCCGCCGTGGGGTACGCCGCCTCGGGCGCCGGGAGGCCGTCGGTCAGGAAGACCATCACGCGCTCTCCCGCAGGCGGACCGAGCTCCAGGGCGGTGGCGGCGGCGCCGAAGCCCTGCTCGAAGTTCGTCCCGCCGCCCACGTTCACGTTCGTGAACAGCTCGATGCCGCTGCCGAACACGCCGAACGGACCGCCGATGGCGTACGCACTGAGCAGCGCCTGCTCGAAGTCGGCGACACCGTCGCCGTCGGCGTCGCGCTCGGGCGGCGTCGTCCAGGTCTGGATGCCGGGCTCGGGGGCGAGATCGGCGGTCTTGCCCGTACCGGCGAACGGCGCCAGCGCGTGGGTCACGCTGCCGTTCTGCGCGAAGAGGCCGTCGACGATGCGGATCGCGCCCAGGCACGAGTCGAGGATCGAGCCCTCGGTGCAGTCGGGGTTCGGGTTGTCGCCCGTCCCGTTGTCGCCGTTCAGGTCGTCGGACTCGTCGATCACGCCGTCGAAGTTGCTGTCGAGTCCGCACACGTCCTGGGTGCTGGTCGACACGTCGAGCACGTAGATCACGTCGAGCGACGCGTCGAGGCCGAGCGCCCGCCCCGAGAGCGCCAGCGTCGTCCCCGCGGGATAGGACGCGCCGTCGGGCTGGTCGAACGTGATGCAGCCGCCGGTCGTCGCCGGCGACGGCACGACCTTGAAGAGCGTCGATACGGCGTTGTTCAGCTCGCCGCCGGGCTCGTCGAGCAGGTCGGTGGCGTCGACGTCGACGAACACGAGGTAGTCGCCGAGTCCGACCGAGTCGGGGAACACGAGCGTGAGCTCGCGCTGGTAGGTCTCCCCCGACGCGACGGGATCGTCGATCACCACGTCGGCCAGCACGATGTCGTCGGCGTCGCCGAGCTGGGTGTCGTTCGAGAGCAGCAGGCGGTCGGTCCAGCCGGGGGCGAGGGTCTCGCCGCCCAGGTTCTCGACCGACCATGTGAGCGTGAGCAGGCGTCCGGTCTCGCCGTCGAAGAGCACCGGCGGGTCGGCCAGCACGACGTGCGGCAGCAGGTCGGTCTCGACCCGGCGCACGACGAACGACCACGCCGGAGAGGCCACGCCGTCCAGGGCGAGGCGCAGGTGCCACGTCCCCGCGGGCAGCACGAAGGGGCCCTCGTCGGAGCCCGAGTTCGAGAGCACCTCGTTCGCGAACAGGCCGGCCGAGGAGCCGGCCGGGTCGATCAGCGTCCAGCGCAGGCCGCCGCCGCCGGTGAGCGCGTCGAAGAAGAGGCGCTCGGTCTGCGCGAGTTCGAACGAGTAGGTCAGCGATGCACCGGGCGCGGGGAGTTGTCCCGAGGTCTCGACGTCGAGGGTGAGGACGTCCTCGAGCTGCGGTGACGTGTGCACCACGAAGCCGTACGCCGGGCTGCCCGTGGAGACCTCGAGCTGCAGCGCGTAGGCGCCGGCAGCCAGGGTCAGCGGCCCCTTGTCGGAGCCGTTCACGTTGCCCATGTCGTCGTCGAAGAGCGTCTCGCCGCCCTCGTCGACGAGCGTCCAGCGCAGGCCGGGCGACGCGACGGTGTCGTCGAAGTAGTACGACCCTCCGCCCGGCGGCACGTCGAGCAGGTAGCACGCGGTGCTCCCGGCACCGTCGAGCGTGCCCTCGACGAGCGTATCGGGGACGAGCGGGAACTCGCTGGCGGTCGACTCGACCGCCGCGAACGAGAAGCTCGGCACGTTGCTCGCCACCGGGTCGAGGAGCAGTTCGTACGTCCCCGCCAAGAGCGGGAACGGGCCCTGGTCGGACTGGCTGGTGCTGGACGGCGTGAACGGACCGAAGACCGCCAGCCCGACGGGGTCGGTGAGCGTCCACGAGACCTGGTTCGTGCCGGCGAGCACGTCGAAGGTGAGCGTGTGCGTCTCGGTCAGCTCGAGCAGCCAGCGCTGCGTCGATCCGGGTCCGGCGAACGACGTGGCGATCGGCACTCCGATCGCGAGCGGACCCTCGTCGTCGACGGGCGCCACGACCTCGAGCACGTACGCGGCGAGGTCGTCGAGTCCGTTGCCGCGCACGACGAGGCGCCACGTTCCGGCCGCGGCGGGGAAGGGCCCGAGCGGCTGGTTGCCGAGGAGGCCGTCGACGACGGCGTGCCCCGCGGGGTCGAACAGGTCGAAGCGCAACTGGTTCGAGCCGCTCGCGAGCGCGATGAAGAGCGATCCGTCGGTCGGGACGACGAGGTCCCACAGGTGGCGCTCGCCGGGGATCGTGAGCGCGTCGTCGAGCAGGTCGCCGAAGGTCGCGACGCGCAGCAGGTCCTGGGTGGCGACGAGCGTGAACGCGTACGACGGCGTGCCGCCCGCGTCGTCCTCGACGAGCAGCGTGTACGTGCCGCCGGCCAGGGCGAACGGGCCGCGGTCGGACGTGCTCACGTTGCTCGCGGCGGCGTCGAACACGACCTGTCCCGCCGGGTCGAGCAGCGACCAGTCGAGCGTCGACGGGCCGGAGGCCGTGAGATCGGCGAAGACGAGCTGGCCGTGCGGGACGTCGACCGTGTACGCATCGGCCTGGCCGGCGACGGCGATCTGCGCGGCCACCGGCTGGTCGAGCGCGATCGGCGTGCCCG
Organism: Planctomycetota bacterium; assembly: GCA_020638905.1. Classification (GTDB taxonomy): domain Bacteria; phylum Planctomycetota; class B15-G4; order B15-G4; family B15-G4; genus JACKHP01. The sequence continues at coordinate 109,700 of JACKHP010000001.1, forward strand.
CCGGCACGAACGGCGTGGGACCGAGGTCGACGAGTGCGATCGTCCACGTCCCCGTCTGGCCGGTCTCGCCCTCGATGACGAGGGTGTAGTCGCCGCCCAGCAGCGGCACCGAGGCCACGTCGGAGAGCGAGGTCGTCTTGCCGAACACGGCGCGTCCGACGGAGTCGAGAAGCGTCCAGTCGATGCCGAGGAAGTTCGTGGACGCGACCTGGTCGAAGGTCACCAGCGTGCCGGTCGGTGCAGAGAACGAGATCGTCGTACGGTCGCCGGGCTGGTCGACGGAGCCGGAGAGCGTGTCGCCGAGGGACGCCGCGAGCCGCGTGTCCTGTCCCTCGACCAGGCGGATCGAGTAGCTGCCGGTGGCCGAGCCGTCGCCCGAGATCTCGAGCACGTACCCGCCGCCCAGCAGCGTGACCGGCGCCACGTCCTGCAGCGACGTCGTGCGCGGGACGATGTCGAGTCCGAGCGCGTCGGTGAGGCGCCATGCCAGTCCGAGCAGGTTCGAGGTGGCGAGCTGGTCGAGCGTGACGCGCGCGCCGGGCGGCGCGTCGAACGCGTACGTCCGCACGACGCCGGGCGCGTCGATGGCGTCGTCGACCTGCTGTCCGATCGTGATCGGGACGGTCGGCGTCGACGGCACGAAGCTGGCCTCGAAGCTGAAGCCGCCGGTGTGCGATCCCTCGCCGAGCACGCTCAGCACGTAGTCGCCACCCATGAGCGGCAGCGGACCACGGTCGTCGAGGGCCGTGGTCTGCAGCAGCACGCGTCCGGCGGCGTCCTCGAGGTGCCAGTCGAACTGGCCCGCGCCGTCGACCGTGAGCACGTCGAGGAACAGCGCGCTGCCCGGCGCCGCGCCGAACGTCCACGAGACGGTCTGCCCCGGCCCGTCTACGCTCTCGGCGATCGGCACGCCGAACGCGAGCGGCTGGGTGGGCTTGTCGGACACGTCGGTCACGACGAACGAGTACGCCCCGGAGGTGTCGCCCTCGCCGTGCACCTCCAGCGAGTGCTCGCCGGCGACGAGCCCGATCGGTCCGAAGTCGCCCAGGTTGCCGCTGCTCAGCAGGACGCGGCCGAACGCGTCGCGCAGCACGTAGTCCATGCCGCTCGTCGACTCGGACGAGAGCGTGTCGATGAAGACTCGCTGTCCCGCGCTCGCGGTGAACGTGTACGTGTCGCGCGAGCCGGGGTCCTCGAGCATGCCGTTCGTCGGCGAGCCGAGCACGAGCGGCCCCGCGTCGTCCTGCACGGTCGAGACCTCGAACGCGTACGCACCGCTGCCGTAGCCGTCCGGGAAGACCTCGATCACGTACTCGCCGCCCACGAGATCGATCGCGCCCAGGTCGCTGAAGAAGCCGGCGTTCTCGGCCAGCACGCGTCCGTGCGCGTCGCGCAGGCGCCAGCCGACGTCGTTCTGCCCCGTGACCAGGCTGTCGACGTACACGCGCTGGCCGGCCGCCGCGACGAACGCGTACGCGTGCTGCGCTTCGTAGTCGGGCAGGATGCCCGCGACGGGCGTGTCGAACTCGACGGGCACGGGGTCTTCGGCGTGCGCGGCGCCGGCCAGGGCGCACAGCGCGAGGGCGGCCGGGACGGAGCGGGAGCGGATGCGGCGCTGGGTGTCGGACATGCGGTGGACTCCGGGCGTCGCGGTCGCTCGTGCGGACCGCGCGCGGGGCGGGGGTCACCGCCGCTTGCGCGGGACGCGCGCGCGGCCCGCCACCAAATCTGGCGCGTCGCGCGTCAGCGCGCGGCGAGCTGCGTGGGACGCGTCCGGCGCCAGTAACGGGCCGCGGCGGCGGCGTCGTCGGCGAGCGGGCTGAGCGGGTACTCGCGGGCCAGGCGCTCGAGGATCTGCACGCCACGCGCGACGTGTCCCCAGCGTCGCTCGTTGCCGGCGGGCGTGTGGGCCACCGGGGATTCGTCGGCCGCCTTGATCTGGGCCAGGCCGGCCGAGAACAGCGCCTCGTCGGCCAGCGGGTGTCCCGGGTCGTCGCGCACGAGGGCCAGGAAGCCGTCGGTGGCGAGGTTCCAGGAGAGCGTCGCCTCGTACCAGTCGAACGCCGACGGCGCGTCGGGTCCGTCTCCTCGCAGCCAGGCGGGGTCGGGACGTCCGCTCCAGTTCGCGCCGTGCCCGGCGTACACGGGATGCAGCACGTCGCGCGAGTGGTAGTACAACGCCGCGCGCTTGTAGGCCCAGTCGAGGCGCTCGTCGCCGCGCGCCCGGCGCTCGCGCTCCTCGAAGGCGGCCATCGTCTCCCACGACCGGAACTGGTCGCGCAGCGCGCCCAGGTCGAGCACCACGCCCTCGGGCGACGGGTCGAGGTCGGTCTCGTTGCCGTAGCGGTCGAGCGGCGTGTCCCACGGGACGGCGTCGTCCTCGGGTGCGTCGGTGCGTCGCAGCGGGTCGTCCCACGCGACGGGTTGCTGCCCGCTCGCCAGCGCGCACGGCACCCGTCCCGCCCAGCGCTCGCGGTACGCGCGCGACACGAGCAGCTCGGGACGGCTCGCGGCCACGCGCGCGACCTCGTCGAGCGCGGCGGCGTAGCCGAGCTCGGCCGCGTAGCGCCGTGCGCGGATGGAGAGCAGCAGGTCGGCGTTCCGCTCGGGCGCGCGCGGGTCGACGATGTCGCCCACCACGGGCGAGCCGAGCGGCGAGAACTCGGCCAGCGCGACGAGCAGCATGAGCGCCTCGTCACGCCGGTCGGCGTCGGGCTCGACCGACGCACGCGAGGCCTCGCGCAGGGCGTCGAGGTCTCGTCCCGCGGCGAGGTGCAGGCGCGCGAGACGCAGCGCGACGTTGTCGCTTCCGCAGTGCCCCGGGTAGCGCGCACGCCAGGCTTCGAGCAGGAGCTCCTCGTCGGCGGACGACGGCGCGTCGGCGTCCACCCAGGGGAAGGTCGTGCCGGCGCCGCGCCAGACCCTCGCGTCGAGGCCGAAGTAGGGACGTCGCCACAGCACCTCGAGCGCGCGGTAGCTGCGCAGCACGTCACGGGCGCTCTCGCGCTCGAGCATCTGCTCGCCTCTCACGGCACCGAGCGGACGTCGGACGACCGCCTCCGACGGCCGTGCGGCGAGCGCGACGAAGCCGGACGCCGCCGCGGCGTCGCCACGGAACGCGAGGGCCAGCAGGGCGTCCTCGCGATCGCCGGCATCGTCGCCGTCGAGCAGCGGCTGCAGCCTCTGGCGCGCGTCGTCGGGCGGCGCGGTGAGCGCGACGTGCATGACGAGCATCTGGCGCGCGAGGGGATGACGCGCGAGCTGCAACGCGTCGAGCAGCAGGTCACGCGTCGCCTCGGGGCGTTCGTCGAAGCGCGTCACGCAGGACCCGTCGGGCGCCTCGACGGGTCCGGCGAGCGCCAGCATCGCGCGCAGGAAGTCGACGTGCGTGCGGCAGTTCGCGAGCCGGCGCACGATCGCCGGGAGCTCGTCGTCGGCGACGCGTGGCGCGAACTCGCGCGGCGCGACGTCGAGTGCGACGACGTCCGCACGCGCGGGCGTCGGCCGCAGGTCGTCCATGCGGCGCGATGTCACGAAGCCTGCGTCGACGAGCGCGAGCGCAGGGCGCGCGTCGCGTTCGCCTCCCGCGACGACGAGGACCGTCGAGAGCACCCCGGCGACGACGAGACACGCCGTCGCGACCGCCGTCGCGCGCACCGTCATGCTTCCCTCCCGTTCCGCGCTCCCCCGCCAGAAGGAGCCCGGGTCCAGTCTAGTGCGTCGCTCGCGATCCGTGGGGAAGGCGAGCCGTCTTGACGGCCCGCGGGTCCTGGGATAAACATGACCGAACCGATCAGGATTCCCCCGCATGCTGACCCGCCGGTGCGAGTACGCGCTGCGCAGCCTGATCGATATCGGGCTGGCCGAGACGCTGGGACGGTCGCGCGTGCGCACCGCCGACCTGGCACGCCACGAGCGCATCCCCGAGCCGTTCCTCGCGCATGTGCTGGCCGACCTCGTGGCCGCCGGCTTCCTGACGGCGCACCGCGGTCGCCTCGGCGGCTACTCCCTGGCGCGTCCGATGGCGCAGATCCGTCCCGGCGACGTCGTGCGTGCCTTCGACGGGCCGCTCGCGCCGATCCGCTGCGTGAGCGCGTCGGCGTACGAGCGCTGCTCGTGTCCCGACGAGGCGCACTGCGGCATGCGCATGCTCATGCTCGACGTGCGCAACGCGATGAGCGACGTGCTCGACCGCCACAGCCTGGCCGAGGTGGTCGAGGTGACGCGGAGCTTCATGGAGCGCGACGGGGTGCCGTTCGCGCTCGCCGACGCGCCGCCGGCCGCCGCGCGACGCAAGGGCCGACGCCGGTGAACGACGCCGATCTCATGCTCGTGCTGCTGGCGGTCACGCTCGTGCTGCTCGTGACGCAGTGGGTCCGCATCGAGGTCGTCGCGCTGTCGCTCGTCGCGGTGCTCGCGCTCACGGGCGTCCTGTCGACGGAAGACGCGTTGTCCGGCTTCTCGAGCCAGGCCACGATCACGGTGGCGGCCATGCTCGTCCTCTCGGCCGGTCTCGAGCGCGCCGGGGCCGTCGATCTCGTGGCCGGACGGCTCGCGGCCCTGGGAGGCGGCGGCGAGCGGCGCCTCCTGCTCGCGCTCATGCTGCCCACCGCGGTCTTCTCGGCGTTCATGAACAACACGCCGGTGGTCGCGCTCATGGTCCCCGTGGCGATCACCCTCGCGCGCCGCTTCGAGGTGTCTCCCAGCAAGCTGCTGCTGCCCGTGAGCTACGCGTCGATCCTGGCCGGCACCTGCACCCTGATCGGCACGAGCACGAACATCCTCGTCGACGGCCTGGCACGCGACGGGGGCTTCGAGGGCTTCTCGATGTTCGAGTTCTCGAAGATGGGCGTGCTCTACCTCGTCGTGGGCGGCGCGTACGTGGTGCTCGCGGGCCCGCGCTTCCTGCCGCGACGCTCGGCCCTCTCCGAGGTCATCTCGCCGGCCGCCGAGGGGCGTTTCGTGACCGAGATCGCGATCCCGCGGGGCAGTCCGCTGGCGGGTCGTCCGCTGGCCGAGCTCGTCGAGGGCGCCGAGGTGGTCAAGGTGCTCGAACTCGTGCGCGGCGACGATCCCACGGTGCGTCCGTTCTCGGGTTTCGTGCTGGCCGAGGAGGACGTGCTCATCGTCGAGGCCAGCGCGCGCGCGATCCACGCCCTGCTCGGACGCCAGGGCGTCGCGGCGGGCACGGCCGTGGCCGACGCCGAACGCGTGGTCGTCTCGCGCACCGACCTGCGCCTGGCGGAGGCCGTCGTGACGCCGAACTCGCGCTTCGACGGCGAACGCATCCAGGACCTCGGGCTGTCGCGCGTGCACGGCGTGCAGGTGCTCGCGGTACGCCGGCTCGGGCGTCACCACCGGTCGGCGATCCGGGCCTGGCGCCTGCGTTCGGGGGACGTGCTGCTGGTGCTCGGACAGCTCGCGTCGCTCGAGGCGCTCCAGGAACAGGGCGACGTGTTCCTCGTCCAGGGCGTCGAGGAGTCGGTCACGTTCCCGCGCAAGGCACCGCTCGCCGCGGCGATCATGCTGGCGGTGGTGCTGCTGGCGTCGCTCGGCGTCGCGCCGATCGTGCACCTCGCGCTGATCGGCGCGGCGGCCATGATCCTCACGCGTTGCCTCGACGTGCACGACGCCACCCGTTCGCTCGAGCCCTCGGTGCTCATGCTGCTGGCCGGGACGATCCCGCTCGGCCTGGCGATGGAGCGCACGGGACTGGCCGCGGACATGGCCGCGAGCGTCGTCGATCTCGCGGGGCCCCACGGGCCGATCGTGCTCGTGAGTGCCTTCTACCTGCTCACGAGCCTGCTCACCGAGTTCCTCTCGAACAACGCGGCGGCCGTGCTGCTCACTCCCATCGGACTCGGCATCGCCACGCGCACGGGGATCGACCCGAAGCCGTTGCTCGTGGCCATCGCGTTCGGCGCGTCGGCCAGCTTCGCGACGCCGATCGGCTACCAGACGAACGCCCTCGTCATGGGTCCGGGCGGCTATCGCTTCTCGGACTACGTGCGCTTCGGCCTGCCGCTGAACCTGCTCATGTGGATCAGCGCAACGATCCTCATCCCCGCGTTCTGGCCACCGTGACGCCGGGCCGCCGGCCGGGGCCTCGCCCGGCGTGGCGTTCGGACGATCCGGCGGGCATCACGGAGCGGCCGGGGTCTCACGCCCGGCGGCCTCGAGCACCTCGGTCGCCGCGCGGCCGAAGCGCTGGCCGACGCGGAACGAGAATGCCGAGAACTCGGCGGGTTCGCGCAGGTCGAGCGTCGTCCAGCCGTCGCGCGTGCCGGCCTCGAGCACGACGACCCCGTCGGGCGCCTGACGCACGCGCGTGGGCACGCGCTGCGCCTCGAGCGCGAGCCGCAGCAGGAGCGTCCCGCGCACGTCGTCGGGTACCCCGGCGTCCGACAAGGCGCTCTCGGTCGCGGCCAGGTCGAAGTGCTCCTCGAGCCGCTCGAGCGGCAGCTCGACGCTGAAGCCGAACGCGATCGGCTCGCCGCGCATCGTGTCGGCCACCCACTTCGTCGCGGCGACCGGTTCGAGCACGAGTCCCAGGCCCGTGCCGAAACGATCGAACAGGTCGGACGGGAGCGAGAGCCGTTCGAGCAGGTCGATCGGCATGGGCGGCAGGCGCGCGTCACCCCGCACGACCTCGCAGAGCTCGTCGAAGGAGAGTTCGACCTCGTACGGACGCTCGTCGAGCAACATGCGACGACGGAGAGCTGCGAACGACGCACCGTCGTCGCACAGCGCGAACGCGGCGGCCAGCCTGGCGTCGCCATTCAGCACCGCGCGCGAGACCTCGCGCAGCCGCGTCCGCGTCGGGCCCCCTCCGAAGCGCGCGGACACGTCGGGCGGCAGGCGCGCGAGCAGTCGAGCCAGGCGCGCGTCGGCGTCGGGCACGCCGGGCAGCAGGTCGCGCAGGACCGCCGTCTCCTCGGGCTGCAGCGCGTGCGCCGCCGCGGTCAGCCAGAGGTGTCCCTCGTCGCGCACGAGCCACTCGCCGCCGGACTCGCGCACCGCGTGCTCGAGTGCCGCACGCTCGTCGTCGTCGAGCAGGAAGTCGTCGCGCCCGGTGATCACGACCAGCGGCGCCTCGCAACGCGCGAGCGCGGAGGGCACGTCGACCTCGCAGAGGTCGCGGAAGATCGCGTGCGCGAGCCACCCGGCGACGGCGCCGTGCAGGCGGGCGCCCATGCGCGGGACGGCCGTGTCCGGCATGACCGGCACGTGCAGCAGCACCGCCGCGGGACGCGCCCCGTCGCGCAGCAGGAGCGCCGCGCCGAGCGTCCCCAGGGAGGTCCCGCGCAGGACGACCCGCGACTCGTCGCCGCCCGCGAGGCGCACGGCCTCGGCGTACATCGCGTGCACGTCGCGCTCGAAGTCGTCCATCGAGGCGTCGCCGGACGCGGACATCCCCACGCCCGAGTAGTCGAGCATCAACGAGGCGAAGCCCAGCTCGGCGAGCTGCGCCGCGACGACGCCGTCGTGGAACTTCAGCGAGCCGGGCGAGCCCGACGACTCCTGCAGGTGGAGCACGACCGGCGCCCCCGCGTCCGAAGGCACCACGAAGCCGGACAGGCTCACGCCGCCGGCGAGCGCGAGCTGATGGAGGGTCGTCCCCGGTGGCATGAGCCGCAGCGTGAGCTCGGCGTCGACGTCGACGGCGGCGAGCAGAGCGGGCGGCGCGAAGCAGCCGGGTCCGATCGCGGTGGCGACGAGCAGCAGCGCGAGCGCCGTCCCCATGAGGCGCTGGACGGACGGCATCCTCACGGGCAGCCGAGATCCTCGAAGAAGTGCTCGTCGGCGACGACGTACAGCGAGGGCGGCGAGAGCACCTTCTGGGTGCCGTTCAGGAAACCGAGCTGGGCGTGCAGCGGCAGCACCGAGTCGGGACCGGCGAGACCCTCGGCGAGCACGGGCTGCAGGTCGAGCGGCCCGCCGGGCAGCACGCCGAGGTCGGCCACGTACCAGAGGATCGTCGAGAGCGTGCCGCCGAGCGCGGGCAGCAGCATCGGCAACTGGAAGGTGCCGGCCCACAGGATCGCGTGGTCGCCCGGGACGGTCTCGACGTGCACGAACGCCGGGTGTCCCTCGAGCACGACCGCGGGTTCGACCGAGAACACGCGCGCCTCGCCGGGCAGCTCGAGGACGACGGCACTGCCGGCCAGCGGACGTCCCGGCTTGCCGTCGCCCGCGTCGCTCGTGCCGGGTGCGCCGCCCGACAGCGACGAATCGTAGCGCAGCACCGTCACGCCCGCGTCGGCGCGCAGTCCGTCGCCGCCGTCGCTGCCGGGCTGTGTCGCGCCGGCATCGGCGGACGTGGCCCCGTCTCCGCCGCGCAGGTCGGCCGCGTGGAGCGCGACGACCGTCGCGCCGCCGGCCGTGAGTCCGTGGCCGCCGTCGGCGGACGTGGCGTCGAACAGCGCGCCCCGTCCTCCGGTGACCAGGCCGTTCCAGATCTGCAGCAGCGCCACGTCGTGCGCGATCACGCCTGCCTCGGCCGCGGCGGACCCGTCGGGCATCGCGTCGCCGCCGCGGAACGTCGCGCGCACGAGCGTGACCGCGCCGCAGTCGTCGAACGACGCACCCGGCTCGGGCGTGGACGCGGCGGCGCCGCCGAAGCGGCAGTCCTCGATCCACACCGGTCCCTTGCAGTGCTGCACCACGAGCGGACGCGTCGACGTGAAACCGCGCAGCAGGATCTCGCGGTCGGGGTCGGTGTCGCGCAGCTCGACCGGCGCGCTCGCGTCGATCTGCACGTCACCGAACGCGACGAGGCGCAGGTCCTTTCCCTCGACGACGAAGGGCGCGAACGGTGCGCCGGTCGAGCCGTGCACGAGGATCGTGTCGTCGTCCTGCGCGGCGTCGACCGCAGCCTGGATCGTGGCGAAGTCGGCGCCCGGGCAGGGGCCGTCGTCGACGATGATCAGGTTGCCCTGACCGCGCGCGGCGAGGGTCAGGGCGAGCAGGGCGAGCAGCGTCCGCAGGCAGGCGGGAGTCGTCGGCACGGGGTCGTCCTCCGGGATCGGCGGGGGCATGATAGGCGACGTCGGTCGCGCGCGGGGAAGGCGGTTCGCTAACCTGTCGCCGACGAAGCATCGCGTCCGTCCGTCGGCCGTCGTGCGGGCGAGCGGACGATGGAGGGTGGCATGCAGGCGGCGGCTGGCGGTCCGATGAAGCTGCGGACGATGTTCGCGTGCTCGTGCGCGGTGGGCGCGGTCGGCGGACTGCTCGGCTTCCTCTACCTTGCACTGCTGCACGGGGCGGAGCACGTCCTCGGGCCGCACGGTCACGACCCTTGGCTGCACGTGGTCCTGATGGTCGCGGTGGGCTGGACGATCGGCCGGCTGGTCGAGCGGCTGGGCTCCCCGGGCGACATCGAGCTGCTGATGGACAACGTCCACCTGCTCGGCAAGGAGCGGGCGCGTGTGCGCCAGCTCGTTTCGCTGTTGCCGATCTCGCTGCTGTGCATCGCGTCGGGTGGCGGCGCCGGTCCCGAGGCGCCGTTGGTCCAGACGACGGGCACCTGCTCGCAGTGGTTCGCCGAGCGCCTGCGCATGTGCGCGGCCGACCGCCGGATGCTCACGATCGCCGGCATGGCCGCGGCGTTCACCGTGCTCTTCGGCGCCCCGATCGGCGCGGCGCTGTTCGCGCTCGAGATCCTCCATCGTCGCGGACTGCAGTACCACGAGGCCCTGCTGCCGGCGGTCGTCGCGTCGCTCGTGGGCTACGTGGTCTACGTCGCCGCGTCCGGGCTGGGACTCGCGCCGGTCTGGAGCTTCGTGCTCGACGCGGAGCCGGTGCCTGTCGACCTGCTGTGGTCGGCGGCCGCCGGCGTCGTGGGCGGGCTCGTCGCCCTGGCCTTCACGTCCGGCGTCTCACGCGCGCGCCGCGTCTTCGCCGCGCTCGACGAACGCCGGCGTCCCCTCGTGGGAGGCCTGCTGCTCGGCGCGCTCGGCGTCCTGTCCCCGTTCGCGCTCACCTACGGCAAGTACCAGATCGATCCGTTGCTCTCGGTGGGTGTGGCGACGTGGTCGTTCTTCGCGCTCGCGGCCGCGGCCAAGTTCGTGGGCACGACGGTGACGGTGGCGAGCGGCTGGCGGGGCGGGTTCATCATCCCCCTGTTCTTCATCGGGGCGGCGCTGGCCCGGTCGATCCACCTGCTGCTGCCCGGTACGAACGAGGCGATCCTGGCCTGCTCGCTCATGGCCGCGTTGAACACGGGAGTGACCAAGACGCCTCTCGGTTCGACGCTCGTGGTGTCCAAGATGGCGGGCCTGTCGCTGATCCCGACGACGTCGGTGGCCGCGCTGGTCTCGTTCGCTTTGACGCACCGTTCGGTGCTGCTCGAGAGTCAGCGCGAGCGGATCGAGTCGGCGCCGCAGCCGACCCACCCGTAGCTCCCGGGTCGGATCACGTCGGAGGACGTCGCGCTCCAGGTCCCGCGCGCGCAGGCCGCGTCCCGGACGAAACGACGGGGCGCCGTCCCGTCGCGTGGGACGACGCCCCGCAGTCGCTCGCGAGCGTGCGCAGCACCTTCGTCGTGCGTGTCAGACGTGCGCCTTGAGCGACTTGATGAAGTCGTCGACCTCCTTCTCGAGCTTCACCTTGTCGGTCTTGTAGGCCGTCTGCAGCCGCCTGACGAGTTCGTCGCGCTTGCCGTTGATGGCGGTCAGGTCGGTCTCGGTGAGCTTGGACCACTTCACCTGGAACTCCTTGCGGAGGTCCTGCCAGTTCGACGTGACGTCGTTCCAGAGCATGGTCGTCGTACCTCTTGGTGGGGACGTGACAAGGCCGGACGAGCGTCCGGATCCAGGCTCCATTGCATGGCCGCGGCGCCCGCTCACCCATGCGCGAGGGGGGGCAGGTCGGGTGCACGAGGGGGGCGCCGGGCACCCGCATCGGTCGTAGGCAGTTCGGGACGAACGGAACCGCCCGTGGCTGTTCCATGAGCGGGTCAGCCAGTTCCTCGTCGCGGGATCGTCGACACGCCTGACGACCCCGCAGCGCGCCCGACGGGGTTCGCCGGAAGAAGACGTCGCGTGCCGACGTGCCGCGATCGGCCATTCTGGTGCGGTCCGCCGGAAGGGCGACGGGCGCGGCCCGGCGAGTTCGTGAGGCGCCCTGAGCGTCTGCGTCCCGGCCCGACTCCGGGCGCTCGGGATCGGCTTGTCATCCCGGCCGCGACGACTTCGGCCGACCGCCTCGAGGTTCTTTCGGATCGTCGGTTCCCACCCCCTGGCGGCATTCCATAAGCGAGATAGCATCTGGCGCTGGGGGAGAGCCCGCCGCGACGGCGCCGGGCGGCACCCCCGGATCATCCTCCCTGCTTTCATCCCGCCTTGGAGCGGACTCCATGTTCAGGAACATCCTCTTTGCCGCGCTCGGTCTGGGCGCGATCGGCACCTCGGCAATCGCGCAGGACATCATCCCGGTCGAGAGCATCCGCTACGCCGGCCGGTACGACCTCGCGACGAATACGTTCCATGCCTCGAGCATCGACCCCGACACGGCGTCGTACGAGAGCAGCGGCACCGTGCTCTTCAACAACACGACGCTGAGCGGCTCGTTCACCACGGGCTCGGGCGCCATCGTGACGCACCACTTCATGGACTGGGGCACCGCGAACTTCGGTGGCGGTGGCGCGACGATCGAGTCGTTCCGCATCGGCTACGCGACGAACGTCGTGGCTCCGAACCCGGTCACGCTGCGCATCCGCATCTACCAGGGCGCGACAGGCTTCGGCGTGCAGGGCACCGTGCTCGGCGACTACGTGCTGACCGGCCTGCCGAACTCGGCGTCGGGCGGCTTCGAGGGATTCACCGTCGACGTGACGCCGGTGACCCCGATCGCGATGGCCGATGGCGCCATCGGCTGGAGCTACAACTCCGACACCGCGGGTGGGTCGTCCACCGGCCCGCTGCTCGTGGGACCGATCGCGTCGGTCGAGGCCGGCGTCGTGAACGCCTACGACCGCTACCTCGAGACCACGAACGCGTACATCGGCACCTTCCAATTCACCGCGCCGACGGTCGGCTCGTTCGTGATGCGCCTCGTGGGTCGTGCGAACGTCGCGCCCCCCAGCGCTTGGGAACAGTACGGCGTGAAGAAGGTCGTGTCGCTCACCGGCACCGGTCCCGGCTCGCCCTTGTCGGCCAACGAGATCAAGATCAAGTCGACGGTGCCGGGCAAGCCGGTGATCATGATGGTCGGCATCGTGCAGTCGGACATCTACAGCGCGAACCTCGACCTGCGCTTCTACAACCTGCCGTGGCTCGTGCAGCTCGGTACGTTCATCCCGAACCCGGCCGACGCGACGGTCAGCATCCCGTTCGTGATGCCCGACCTGTCGCTCGTCACCCCGGGTGACGAGATCTTCTTCCAGGCGTTCGGCCAGAACCTGGCCGGCCAGTGGAAGAACTGGTCGAAGGGCCTGAAGCTCACGATCCAGTCGCCCTGATCACGAGTTGGTCGGGCGGCGCGCGAAACACGCGCCGCTGACGAGATGCGCGGCCCGCGTCCCGGACTCCCGGGGCGCGGGCCGTGTCGTTTCGCGCGGTAGCCGCGGGGTCAGGCGCGCGGCGCCAGCCGGTCGGCGAGCGCGTCGATCCAGGCGGCCTGCTCGTCGGTGCCCGTCCCGCGCCGCCGCGTGGCGATGGTGCGCAGCTGGTCGGCGGTGGTGCGCAGCTCCCACGGTTCCTTGTGGTGCATGCGCGCACCGGGCAGCCAGCGTTGGGCCTCGGCGCGGTCGCCGGTCAGCACGGCGATCTCGAGCATCGCGGCGTGCTCCCAGTAGTCCTGGCGCTCCTCGGGACGCGTCTCGAGGCGACGCCGCGTCGAGAAGGTCACGATCGGCAGGTACTGGGAGAAGCGTGCGTCGCCGGCCGCGTCCATGAGCGTGAGCGCGTTCACGCCGGGATAGAAGTCGCGCCAGTCGGCCAGGAAGCCGCGCAGGTACGTGTCGATCGCGAGCCGCAGGTGGTACGCGGCCCCGTCGTCGTCGCCGGCGGCGAGCGCGGACTTCCAGGCGTCCTTGTGCACGCGGCCGAGCAGGCCGCAGGTCTCCGGGTCGGCTCCGTGTTCGCGCATCAGCCGTTCGAGGATCGCGCGCGCCTCGTCGCCGCGTCCCAGGCGATTGAGCGCGAAGGCGTGCTGCTGCTCGAACAGGCGCTGGCGTCCCAGGGTCTCGTCGACGGTGGCCACGACGAGCAGCATGCCGTCGAGGTCGTCGCAGGCGCGGCACGTGAGCAGCAGCGCCGTCCACGTGGCGGCCTCGGTGGTGGACGTGCCCGCGCAGCGCTCGAGCACGGTGCGCAGCTCGGTGCGCACGGCGTCGCGCGCGTCGTCGTCGCGCGCGGCGCGGTAGCGCGTGCGCAGCCGCTCGAGCTCGATCCGCGTCGTCTCGCTCATCTGCACGCGTTCGAAGAAGGTGTCGCACACCTCGTGCGGCAGCTCCGGAGCGCGGTAGGCCTCGGAGAACAGCTCGAAGATCGGACTGTCGCGCCGCGCGCGCCGGCCGTGGCCCAGGGCCTCGCGCAGGCGCCGTTCGAGGTTGCGACGGTCGGCCTCGACGTCGCTCAGTCGTCCCTTCGGGTCGAGGTGGTAGAGCGACGAGCGCACCGGCGAGACGTCGAAGCGCAGGTCGGACTCGCTCGAGTGGATCATGACCGTCGTGTGCGGCCGCGCCGCGTGGCGCACGCCGAGCTCGTAGTAGACGTTCGGGTTCGCGGTCGAGAGGTCGGCCACCGCGTACGGGCACAGCAGCAGGCGCTCGAACATCTGCTTGTGGATCACTCCGCCCTGGCCCTCCTCGTCGCTGCGCAGCGGCCGCAGGCCGGCGTCCTCGACCGCGGGGCGCACGAGTTCGCCGTAGACCGCGTCGAAGTCGATCTGACGCCCGGACGGATCGGGCTTGGTGCCGAACGGCATGAGCACGAAGCACATCTCACGTCCGTCGGACGGACTGCGCGGCATGGCGAACCTCCTCCCGGTGGGTCGTCGACGCGTCCCAGCCTACCTGGACGCCGTGGTCCCGATGGGCAGGATTCGCGCACGACGAGAGTGGAGACGGCGATGGAGGAGCAGGGGCACGGTGGCGGCGCGCGCGGCGCGTGGAGCGTCCGACGATCCGCGTGCGCCGCTCCCCGCCTGGCGGCTGCGCGACACGCCCATCGTGCTGCTCACGGCGCTCGCCGAAGGCGCCGATCGCATCATCACCGAGGTCGCGCTCGACCTGGATCGACGCCTGACCGACGCGGCGCGCAGGGACGGACGACCGCACGCGTGGCCCGCGATCAGGGTCGTGCCGGTGCTGCCGATGGCTGCCGACGTGTACGAGCTCACATTCGACGATCGGCGCGAAGCGCGGCCCTGGTTCCGCGGCGTGCTCGCCGACTGCGCCGAGCGCACGTTCGTGATGCCGCACGTGTCGGACGACGCGCTGCTGCGCGACCCGGGACCTCGGGGCGAAGACGCCCGCAAGCTCCAGTACGCGCTGGCGGGGTTGTTCATCGCGCGCTGGTCGCGTCTGGTCGTCGCCCTGTGGGACGGCGAGTCGTTCCCCGCCTCGGACGAGGGTCGGGCTGCGAGGCGCGGCGGGACCTCGCACGTCGTCCACATGGCGCTCACCGGCCGCGTCGATGATCGGGAGACGCTCGACGCCCTCGACCGGGCGCTCGCGGTCTCGCCGTCGGCGCGCATGCTCGGTGCAGGCGAACCGCTCGTCGACCTGCAGACTGGTGGGCCCTCTGGGACTCGAACCCAGGACCAACGGATTATGAGTCCGCTGCTCTGACCGACTGAGCTAAGGGCCCGCGGACGCGCTCGCGTCGGGGCGCAGTCTGGCCCGCGGGCACGGACGCGCGCAAGACGTGCGTCGCGCGTCCTGCCGCGTCGCGACGGGGAGCGTGCCGCGGTTGACGATCTCCCGGTCGTCGCAGACCATGAGGTCGACCGGTGCCGCGAGCCCGCGAGGAGGACGTCCGTGCATCTCACGAAGGCGTCGAGCACGTTGTTCGCGTCGATCGTGGCCTGTGCGTGCGCACTGACGCCCGCCGCCGCGCAGGACGACGTACGTCCGCTCTGGACTCCGGGCGATGCGCTGCCGGCGCCGGTCATGGGCCTCCCGCTGCCGTCGCGCGTGCGGGATGCCGACGGCGTGGCCCTCCCGTCGATCACGTTCACGGGACGCGTCGTCGACGCGGCCGGCGCGTCGGTCGTCGGCGCGCGCGTGCGCATCGCGCCCAACGGCGCGACGCTCGCACGGCTCGGCGCGCGTCCCGAACCGTTCTGGGAGTTCGTCGGTCTCGGAGTCGAAGGGTCGCGTTGGGCCGACTACATCCCGTGGGCGCGGGTGCCGGTCACGACGACCGACGCGCAGGGACGCTTCGCGCTCGACGTGCCGTCCATCCCGGTCGACGTCGAACGCGGCGAGACCAAGGCGGGGATGCCCGAGCCGGTGCTCGTGATCGAGTGGGACGGCTGCGCGACACTCACCGAGCGGCTCGGACGACTCGATCTCGGAGGCTTCGCGCCGCAGGTCGACCTCGGCGAGCGTGTGCTCGCGGCCGAGGGCGTCGTGCGCGGACGCGTGGTCGACGACGCGGGGCGTCCGCTGGCGGGCGCGTCCGTGGTGGCGCGATGGTTCGGCGGACCCTACGGAGCCAGCGAGCGCATGCCCGCGGTCGTCTCGTCCGCGACGCACGGCACGACGACCGACGTCGAAGGACGCTTCACGCTGGGGCGGCTCCCACGCAGCGCGGTGACGCTCGGCGTGAGCGCGCCGGGCTTCGTGGCGACCGAGGTCGCGCTCGACGCGGGTCCGCAGGACGCCGCGAGCACGCACGAGGTGCGGCTGCAGTCCGGCGCGACGCTCGCCGGCTGCGTCGTCGATCCGTCGGGGCGTCCCGTGGCGGACGCCCGCGTGTTCGCCACCGAGAGGCCCACCGAGTACGTCGGACACGGATGCGTGCTGTCCGGCATCGACGAGGCGCCCGACCGCCTGCCGATCGAGATCCGAGGTCACGCGAGACCCGGCGCGGTCACGGGCCGTACCGACGCCTCGGGACACTTCGCGCTCGCGGGCCTGCCGCCCGGCGCGCATGCCGTGACGGTCTACGCCTTCGGCGACGGACTCGAGCCGGGCGCGGTGCGCGACGTCCCGCCGGGGTCGTCGGGCGTGACGCTCGTCGTCGCGCCGGCGCGCGACCTGGTCGTGCGCGTGTTCTCGGACGACGGCGGTACGCCGCCCGTCGACGCGCGGCTCGAAGCGTTCCGGCTCACGGGCGCGCAGAACGAGCGCGAGCCGCTGCGCGTGACGTCCGGCACCGACGGCGCGTTCGTCGTGCACGGCGTCGGACCACACGAGCTGCTGCTGCGCGCGGGAGCGCCGGGCTTCGTGCGCACCGAACGCACGCTCGTCGTCGCGGACGGCCCCGACGTGCTCGAGTTCGCACTGCCGCGCGGACGTCCGTGCGCGGGCACGATCGTCGACGACCGCGGACGTCCGTTGCCCGATGCGTCGATCCTGGTCACGGCGATCGGCGAGACCGGAGTGCGCGGACTCGTGTCCGGGTACGCGCTGAGCGACGCGTCCGGCGACTTCGTCGTGCAAGGCCCCGACGCGATGGAGCTCGTCGTGTCGGCGCCCGGGCACGTGACGCGGACCTTCACGGCGCCGCCGAGCGTCCCGATCATCCCGCTCGTGGCCGAGCTGCCGCGCACCGCGTCGCTGCACGTGCGCCTCGTCGACGCCGAGGAGATCGCGCACACCTCGGAGATGTTCTTCCTCGAGCGCGACAAGGGCGGGGTCGCCGAGGGCATCGTCGTGCGCCCGGTCTGGCGCTTCGCGGTGGAGGGCGACGCGTACGTGTTGCGCGACCTGCCGCCGGGCGTGTTCCGCTTCGCGTTCAACACGAAGAATACGGCGGAACTCGTCACCCTGCGTCCCGGCGACGACCTGCAGGTCGAGCTCGACGACACGGGGCACCGGCGCTGAGCCCGCGCCGGCTTGACGTCCTCTCCGACCGCGCGTAGCTTCTCGGGCGGCGTCCGGGTCCGGCGCCGCACTCCCGTGGGTCGCCCGCACCGCGATCCCCCGAGGGAGCAAAGGGGAACCCTGGATTCCTCCGGACCGTTCGTCCGTGCGTCGAGTCATGCGGCCGTCGTGGCCACTCGTCCCTCGGGCCGGAGTCGTGCAGGGGTGCGGCGTGCGCGGGGCCGGCTTCGCCGAGAGATCGAATCGTGACCGACCAGAAGACCTTCAAGCGCCGCGTGCGCGAGCGCATGGCCAAGACCGGTGAGTCGTACACCACGGCGCGCCGACAGCTGCTTCCCGCGGGAGCCCTCGACGCGGGACCGTCCGACGCCTTCCCCGGACTGCTGCCGGGCTGCACCCGGTTCGGCGGCGTGCACGGCGACAGCGCGGTGCTGTGCAACGCCTTCGCCCAGGCGGGCATCGTCTCGCCGCACGACGGACGTCCCTTCAGCGAGGCGATGCTGTTCGGACTGTGCGGCGGCATCGGCTTCATGTACTTCGTGTTCGAGTACGCGGGACACGCGCCGATCCTCTCGTTCGTGCCGCGACACTGGTCGTTGTCCGACGAGTTCTCCGACGGCGCGTTCGAGCGCACGGGCGTGCGCGTCACGCGCAGGACGGGCGGCGCGCCGGGCCCCGCGCGCAAGGCGCTCGACGACGCGCTGGCCCGCGGACGCACGGCGATCTGCACCGTCGATCCCGCGAAGCTGCCGTGGCTGCACGTGCCGGCCGTGTGGGCCGGCCACGGCGCGCACCTCGTGGGCGTGTGCGGCATCGACCCGTCCACGGACGTCGCGTGGATCGACGACCGCGCGCGGCGTCCCAACCCGCTCTCGCTCGACGAGCTCGCGGCGGCGCGTGCGTCGTACAAGAAGGCGAAGCAGCGCCTCGTGACGGTCGACGGACGCGACGAGTCGCACGACCTGGCCGGCGGCATCCGCGCGGCGCTGGCCGAGACGACGCGCGTCTTCCACGAGGGCAAGGTCAAGGGCTTCGAGAGCAACTTCGGCTTCGCCGGACTCGCGAAGTGGCACGCGATGCTCACGGGCGCGAAGGACAGGAAGTCGTGGCGGCGCGTGTTCGCCACGGCTCCGCTCGTGCACTTCGCGCTGCGTCGCACGTACGAGTGCATCGCGTTCGAGACCACGCCCCCGGCCGGCGGACGTCCGCTCTACGCCGACTTCCTCGAGGAGGCGGCCGACGTCACGGGCGACGACGCGCTGCGCGAGGCCGCCGGGCTCGTGCGCCGCTCGGCCGTGCTGTGGGACGAGATCGCCGAGCTCGCGCTGCCCGACGACGATCCCGTGCGCGCGCGCACGAAGGCGCTGCTGCTCGGCATCGGCGACGCCCTGCGCCAGGACGGCGCGGCCGCGTCCGACACGGTCGCGGCGATGCGCGCGGAGATCCCCACGCTCGACGCTCGGGCGACGCTCGAGCCGTCCGACGCGCACGCGCTGTTCGACGCCATGGGCGAGCGCGTCGAGGCGATCCTGGCCCTCGAACGGGAGGCGTTCGAGCGGCTCGGCTGACGTCGCCCGCGGTGCCCCCTTGCGCGAATTCCAGACCGGGTGTTCACTGCTCTCTTGTCCGGGGCAGCGGGCACGCGTGGGATCCCCGACCACGCGGCCACTCCGGCCGGCTCGACGATCCGTTCCCGGATGACGCCCGGACGGCTCGGCGCGCACGGCGGGGCGCACCGAGATTCCGTGAGGCAGCTTCGCGGCCTTCCACGGATGGCCCCGACACGTCGCGCGAGGTCGCGCACCTCTGTTCTCTGGAGCAGGTCCGATGTCCCGCATCCTCGTGCGCGCCGCCTGCGCGCTGCTGGCCTTGTCGTTCACCCCCGTCGGCGCGCAGCTCGTGCTGGGCCTCGACGGACCTCCGGGCCTGATCACCGAGTTCTCGACCACGCCCGGCGCACCCTGCGGCCAGCCCAACCCGTACCTCACCGCCTGCCCGTACGGTCCCTCGTCGTGCCTCGCGCCGCCCCCCGGTCCGGTGCCCTTCGGGACGATCCTGGGCGACATCGCCGACGACCCGCTGACCGACACGGTCTACGTCACCGACGGCTTCAGCATCGGACAGTACGTCGGCGACTCCGCCTGCGGCTTCCCGCCGCCCTGCGGTCCGCTCGTGACCTTCCTGCCGCCGACGGTGCTGGGTCCGCTGACCGGCATGTGCGGCGACGCCACGGGCACCTTCGCACCCGGCTTCGTGCTGTGGATCACCGACGGCACGCTCGTCTGCGCCATCGCGCCGCCCGCGGGCTGCGGCGCGGCGACGATCGTCTCGCCGCCCTGCTTCGCGTCGACGATCACCGGCTCTCCGCTCACCGACCTCTCGCTCGATCCCGCGAGCTACACGCTCTGGGGCGTCGAGTCGGGCGGCTTCGCGATGGCGTACACCCCCGGCACCTGCGCCCTCGGTGCGTTCGTGTTCGTGACGGGATGCAGCGTGACGCCCGCGCTCACCGGCATCGCGTTCGACACGAACACCCCGCACTTCGCCGGCGGTCCGCCGTGCGCGTACGTGACCGACGGCATGACCGTCGACTACGTCGACCTGCTCTCGGGCTTCCCCGCGCCGCCGACGTTCTACACGCCGGTGCCGTGCATGCCCGCACCGGCGACGTACCTGTGCGGACTCGCGATGGTGCAGCGCGGCATCACCTGGGCCGGTCCGCGCAGCACCGCCACGCTGACCACGTTCGGCCAGTCGTGCTCGCCCGGCCCGACGTTCGGCCTCGAGGTGAGCGGCGCCCCGTCCGTCGGGACCGCGTGGCTGATCCTGAACTTCAGCTTCCCGGGACCCGGCTACTTCTGCCCCGGCATCCCCGGCGTGGGCACCAAGATCTACGTCGACCCGACGTTCCCCGGCTCGGTCACGCCGTTGCCCGCGCTCGGTCCCGGCTGCACGATGCTCCCGCTGCCGATCCCGTCGGGCGCGCCCGCCGGCCTGAACGTCTTCGCGCAGTTCGTGTTCCTCGGGACGAGCGGCCCGCCCGCGCTCGACGCCACGGGTGGCCTCGCGTTCACGCTCGGTCCTCCCTGATCGCGCGCGGCGCCCGCTCGGCGTGCTCGAGGCCGTCCGCCGCGACGTCGGACGGATCGCCCGAACCGTCGTCGGCCGCGCGTCGCCCTCGGAGTCGAGCGCGCCGGTGAAGGCGCCGCCCGAGCGGCCTTCTCGAAGCCCCGGCGTAGCGCCGTTTCGAGAGGTGCCCTAGAGTCGGGACACAGCGGCAAGGTCGCGGGCGCTGGAGCGGCGTGGCCCGGTTCGCCAGGACGCCAAGCCAAGGAGGCTCGACCTGTCTCGCACGATCGCGCTGTCCGTCATCCTGTTCGGCTCCCTGACGCTCGTGAGCGACGCGGCGTCGCAGTCGCCCCCGTCGTTCCCGGCACCGGTCGCGTACGCCACCGGCCCGAGCGCCGACGCCGTGCTGCTCTGCGACGTCGACGCGGACGGTGCCCTCGACCTGGTCGCCGCCGTCCGCGAGGGCGACTCGGTGAGCATCCGGCTGGGTGACGGATCCGGCGACTTCGGGACGCAGAGCCTGTACCCCGTCGGACCGAAGCCGACGGGACTCACCGCCGGCGACTTCGACGGCGACGGTCGACTCGACCTGGCGACGGCCGACCAGAACGGCCACAGCGTGTCGGTCATCCTCGGGCTCGGTGGCGGCTCGATGGGACCTCCGCGCCACTTCGCGGTCGGAGGCGCTCCGGCCTCGCTCGCTCCGGGCGACTTCGACGGTGACGGCAACCTCGACCTGGCCGTCGCAGACTACTCGTCCGAGTCCGTGTCGGTGTTGCTCGGGAAGGGCAACGGGTCGTTCCGATCCGCCCAGACGTACGCGGTCGGGGTCGGACCGAGAGGCATCGCCGTCGCGGACGTCGACGCGGACGGCCAGCCCGACCTGGCCGTGGTCAACCTCGTGTCGGACAGCGTGTCGATCCTGCCGGGTCTCGCGGGAGGTGTCTTCGGTGCGGCCTCGAGCATCCCGGTGCCCAGCGCGCCCCGCGCGCTCGCGCTGGACGACCTCGACGGCGACGGTGTCGTGGACCTCGCCGTCGGCTTCGGCACCCTCGCGGGCGTCCCCGAGGGCGGCGTGGCCGTGCTCCCGGGACTCGGCGGCGGCGCGTTCGGCGCCGTCGTCACCCACCCGATCGCCGGCCGCGTCGTCTCCGTGGTGGCGACCGACCTCGATGCGGACGGCCTGGTCGACCTGGCGGCGGCCGACCTCGCGATCGCCGACTACGGACAGCTCACCGTGCTGCGCAACGAGGGCGGCGGCGCCTTCGCGGAGCCGGTGGTCCACGCGTCCGGCGACAGTCCCGTCTCGCTCGCGGCGGGTGACGTCGACGGCGACGGGTTGCCCGACCTCGCCGTGACCAGCACCATCGACGCCGGCGGTCGTGTCTTCGTCGCGCGCGGCCTCGGGGGCGCGCAGCTCGAGGGGACGACCGACTACGACGTGCCTCCGGGCGCGGCGGCCGTGCAGATGGCCGACCTCGACGAGGACGGCCGGGTCGACGTGGCCGTGTCGACGCTCGGCACCGACGAGTTCGCCGTGCTGCGGGGCCTCGGTGGTGGCGCGCTCGGCGCGCCGCTGATCACGGTCCCCGGTCAGTTCCCGATCGACTTCGCGCTCGCCGACCTCGACGGCGACGGGCACCTCGACCTGGTCACGGCCGACCTCCAGGACGATGCGGTGGCCGTGCTCCACGGCCTCGGCAACGGACTGTTCGGCGCGCCGCAGGCGACGGCCGCGGGCGACGGTCCGACCGCGTTGGCTCTCGGCGACATCGACCTCGACGGTGATCTCGACATCGCCGTGGCGGATGGGAGCGGCCACGCGCTGACCGTCCTCGGCAACGAGGGCAGCGGTTTGTTCGGGGGCGCGGCCACGTACCCGCTGGCCGGCAAGGCGTTGACGGTGGCGCTGGTCGACCTGACCGGCGACGGCGAACCCGACCTGCTCACCTCGGTCACGCAGGGTGCGTCCGTCGCGGTGTTGCAGGGCCTCGGCGGCGGCTCCTTCGGCATGCAGACCGATCTCGCGCTGGCGGGCGACGCCAAGGCGATCGTCCCCGCCGACCTCGACGGCGACGGTTTCGTCGACCTGGCCGTCGGCGTCACGCAGTCGGGGAGCGCGGGCAGTCTCTCGCTGCTCTTCGGTCAGGGCGGCGGGACGTTCGCGTCGCCCGTGAACCACGCAGTCGGCGAGTCTCCCGTGCACATCGCCCTCGCGGACGTCGACGGCGACGGGTTGCGCGACATCGCCGTGAGCAACCTGTCGTCGAGCACGATCTCGATCCTGCACGCCCAAGCCGGCGGCAGCTTCGGGGACGCGACGGACATCGGCGGAGTCGTGCGTCCCGAGGGCATCGCCTTCGGCGACCTGGACGGCGACGGTCGTCCGGATCTCGCGGTGGCCGACGACGGCATCGGCGCGGACGGACTCGGCGTCCTGCTGAACTCGACCGTCGGCGCGGGTCCGTGGACGAACCTCGCCGTCGGACTCGCGGGCGCGTCCGGCGTGCCGAGCCTGCTCGGCAGCGGCAGCCTGACGGCCGGTTCGTCGGGAGGGCTCGCACTCAGCGGCGCGTCGCCGTCGGCGCTGTCGATCCTGTTCCTGTCGCTGGCCAGCACGCCCGCCCCGTTCAAGGGAGGCACGCTGGTGACGGTCCCGATCGGCGTGCTGCTCACGGCGGCCACCGACCCGGACGGTGCGCTCGTCGTGCCGTGGATCTGGCCGGCGGGCCTGCCCTCGTCGACTTCGATCTGGTTCCAGGTCGCCGTCCAGGACGCGACGGCGCCGGTCGGCGTGTCGCTGAGCAACGGACTCGTCGCCGTGACTCCCTGACGGAGCCGCCCCGCGCCACCGCGCGGCGCGTGATGCAACACGGCAGAACCCACGACGGCGGCGCGCCGCGCGCGCCCGACCGTCGTCTCGCCTAGGGCGCGATCGCTTTCCGTCCGGCGCTCGACTCGAAGCGGCGAGGGTCTCCTGGATCCAGTACTGGGTCCACACCGATGCGCCCGAGGGCACGCCCGCGGGGCGGAAGGCGCCCGGGTCTTCCGGGGCGACGTCGGTCACGTCGGCCCGTGCGGGGCCAAATGCGCCCTCATTGCCCCGACCGCTCGCGAATGACGTGTCTCTCCCCGCGGCCGGTGCCTGGGGGCAGCGGGTCGCCAGCGTCCGCCACGAGATCTCGACCATGCGAAGCCTCATCACCCTGACCGTGCTCGCCCTGCTGGGAGCGCCGCTCTTCGCAGGCGATCCCTTCACGCCGACCACGCCTGGCAAGCCCGGCACCGGGGGCGTCGTCCCGCTGCTCGACGGCACGGGTGCGGGCACGCCCGGGTCCACGAACAACGTGGTGTCGCTCGGCGATGCCCTGCCGGGCAGCAGCGCAACGCTCGTGATCGGGTTCAGCGAGCTTGCGCTGCCGTTCCAGGGCGGCATCCTCGGGCCCTCGCCCGACGTCGTGGTCTTCGGCCTGCCGATCGACCCCTCCGGCGAACTCGCGCTGCCGTTCCCGGTGTCCGCGGTCGTTCCCGTGGGCTTCCAGCTCTTCCTGCAGTCCTTCGTGGTGGATCCCGTGGCCTTCGCCGGACGCTCGGCGTCGAACACGCTCGAGCTGACCATCCAGGAGCCGACGCCCTTGGGGGTGCTGTTCCCGGGGGCGCTCTATCCGACGGGGGTCATCCCGGAGTCCGTGGCCATTGCCGACCTGGACGCGGACGGCGTGCTCGACCTCGCCGTCGCGAACGAGGGCTCCGACAACGTGTCGGTGCTGCTGGGTGTGGGCGGCGGCGCTTTCGCCGCGGCCCAGGACTTCGCCACGGGCGGCGGACCGTTCGCGGTGGCGATCGATGACCTCGACGCCGACGGCGTGCCCGACCTCGTCGTGGCGAACTCCGGCGCAGGCAACGTGTCGGTGCTGCTCGGAAACGGTGACGGGACCTTCGCTGCGGCGCAGAGCCACACCACGGGGAACGCCCCCCGGTCGGTGGCGATCGGCGACCTCGATGGGGACGGCGTGCCCGATCTCGCCGTCGCGAACTCCGGCCCCAACAGCGTCTCCGTCCTGCTGGGCGCGGGTGACGGGACGTTCGCCGCGGCGCAGGGCTTCGCGGTGGGAAGCGACCCGTTCTCCGTCGCCATCGGCGATCTCGACGCGGACGGGGTGCCCGACCTCGCCGTCGCGAACTCCAACTCCAGCAACGTGTCGGTGCTGCTCGGCGTGGGCGACGGAAGCTTCGGCGCAGCCCAGGCCTTTGCGGCGGGGAGCTTCCCGATTTCCGTGGAGATCGGTGACCTGGATGGGGACGGCGTGCCCGACCTCGCCGTCGCGAACGTCGATTCCGACGACGTGTCCGTGCTGCTGGGAGTGGGCGACGGAACCTTCGGCGTCGCGCAGAGTCTCGCGGTGGGCAGCAGTCCCCGGTCGGTGGCGATCGGCGATCTCGACGCGGACGGTGTGCCCGACCTCGCCGTCGCGAACGAGAACTCCGA
This sequence comes from Planctomycetota bacterium, assembly GCA_020638905.1. Classification (GTDB taxonomy): domain Bacteria; phylum Planctomycetota; class B15-G4; order B15-G4; family B15-G4; genus JACKHP01. The sequence goes on from JACKHP010000001.1 coordinate 134,254, forward strand.
CGACCTGTCGGTGCTGCTGGGAATCGGCGACGGAACGTTCGGCGCGGCTCGGAGCATCTTGGCGGGGAATGGCCCCGCCTGGCTGGAGATCGCCGATCTCGATGGGGATGGCGTGCTCGACCTCGCGGTCGCGAACGAGGACGCCCTGAACGTCTCGGTGCTGCTGGGAGCGGGCGACGGGACGTTCGGCGCGCAGGGCTTCGCCGGGGGCACCCAACCCAGGTCCGTGGCGATCGGTGACCTCGACGGGAACGGCGTGCCCGACCTGGCCGTCGCGAACCGGATCTCCGACGACGTGTCGGTGCTGCTCGGATCCCTCGACTGGATCCCCGAAGCGGCGCTGAACCTCGCAGCGGGGAACGGCCCGTTCTCGGTGGCGAGCGCAGACTTCGACGGGGACGGCGTGCCAGACCTCGCCGTCGCGAACCTCAACTCCGACGACGTGTCGGTGCTGCTCGGGACCGGCAACGGCAACTTCGCCGCGGCGCAGAGCTACGCGGCAGGCAACACGCCGCGCTCGGTGGCGATCGGTGACCTCGACGCCGACGGCGTGCCCGACCTCGCCATCGCGAACGACACCTCGCGCGGCACGGTGTCGGTGCTGCTCGGCGCGGGCGACGGGAGCTTCGGCGCCGCGCAGAGCTTCCCTGCGGGGGACAGTCCCGTCTCCGTGGCGATCGGTGACCTCGACGCCGACGGTGTGCCCGACCTCGCCGTCGCGAGCTCGGGTTCCGACAGCGTGTCGGTGCTGCTCGGAGTGGGCGACGGGAGCTTCTCCGCGAGGCACGACTTCGCCACGGCAGACGGCCCATCCTCGGTGGCGATCGGTGACCTCGATGGGGACGGCGTGCCCGATCTCGCGGTCTCCAGTCTCGGCTCCGACGCCGTGTCGGTGCTGCTCGGCACCGGCGACGGCAGCTTCGGGGCGGCACAGGACTTCGCCGCGGGCAGCGCTCCTTCCTCGGTGGCGATCGGCGACCTCGATGGCGACGGCGTGCCCGACCTCGCCGTCGCGAGTTCCGGCGCCGACGCCGTGTCGGTGCTGCTCGGCGCGGGAGACGGCAGCTTCGGGGCGGCGCAGGACTTCGCCGCGGGCAGCGCTCCGTTCTCGGTGGAGATCGGCGATCTCGACGCGGACGGCGCGCTCGACCTCGCCGTTGCGAACCCGTTCTCCGACGGGGTGTCGGTGCTGTTCGGCGCGGGCGATGGAACCTTCGGCGCGGCCCAGGCTCTCACGGCGGGAAACGGTGCCTCCGCGGTGGTGCTCGCGGATCTCGACGCCAACGGCGCGCTCGACCTCGCGGTGGCGAATTCGTTCTCCGACGACGTGTCCGTGCTGCTCGCAGCCGTTCCGTGGACCCTCGCCGCGGCTCAGAGCTTCGCGGCGGGCGGCTCCCCCGCGTCGGCGGCGATCGGCGACCTCGACGCCGACGGCGTTCCCGACCTCGTCATCGCCAACGAGATGTCCAACAACGTGTCGGTGCTGCTGGGTGCGGGCGACGGCAGCTTCGCCGCGGCGCAGAACTTCGCGGCGGGGAGCCAGGCGATCTCCGTCGCCATCGGCGACCTCGATGTCGACGGCGTGCCCGATCTCGCCGTCGCGAACGACACGACGTCGGGAACCGTGACGATCCTGCTGGGGGTGGGCGACGGAACCTTCGGCTCAGGCCTGGGCTTCGCCACGGGGAGCCGTTCCCTCTCGGTGGCGATCGGGGACTTCGACGCCGACGGTGTGCCCGACCTCGCCGTCGCGAACCGCACCTCCAACGAGGTCTCGGTGCTGCTGGGAGTGGGAGACGGGAGCTTCGCCGCGGCCCAGAGCTACGCGACAGGAGTCAGTCCTCGCTCAGTGGCCATCGGCGACCTCGATGCCGACGGCGTGCTCGACCTCGCCGTCGCATGCGGCACCTCGGACGCCGTCTCGGTGTTGCTGGGCGCCGGCGACGGCACCTTCGCGGCCGCGCAGAGTGTCGCCGTGGGGGAATTCCCCGTTGCGGTCGTGTGCGGTGATTTCGACGCAGACGGCGTGCTGGACCTCGCCGTCGCGAACGGCAGTTCCGACGAAATGTCCGTCTTGCGGGGAGTGGGGGACGGCACGTTCGGTGCGGCGCAGACCTTCGGTGTCGGCAGCAGTCCGAACTCTCTGGCGGTCGGCGACCTCGACACGGACGGCGCGCTCGACCTCGTCGTCGTGAACTATGGCCCCGATGTGGTCCTGATCCTCCTCAACCAACTCCTGAAGTAGGGAGGGCCGCGTCCCGCCGTCCCCCCAGGACCAGGACCATGCGAGCGGAGCCCGGGACCGCGCGACGGCCGACGCGCCGCGCACGCCCGGCCGTCGTCCCGCCTACGGCGCGGTCGCCTTGAGTCCGGCGCTCGACGAGAAGATGGCGGCGACGGGGGTCTCCTGGATCCAGTACTGGGTCCACACCGATGCGCCGGACGGCACGCCCGCGGGCCAGGTCGTGGTGAGCGAGATCGTGCCCGCGGGGCCGGTCGAGAGCGGGCCGAGCAGGATGTCGACGCAGGGCACGATCAGGCCGCCCTTGAACGGCGCGTCGACTTCGGCGAGTCCGAGCACGAGCCATGCGCCCTTGTCGGCGCCGGCGTCCGTGAGCGTGAGCGTCCACGGGTCGTTGCCGAGCATCAGGCCGGTGCCGTCGAGCTGTGGAACACCGGAGGTGCCGGCGAGTCCGGTACCGAGCTCCGTCCACGTGCCGACCACGGTGATCTGGATGCGATGGTCGCCGTTCGGGTCGCTGTTGTCGCCGTACTGGCTGTCGTGGTTGCAGACGAAGACGTGCGTCGCGCCGACCGGGATCTGCACCACGACGTCCGCCTGGAGAGCGCTCGTGACGCGGAAGTCCTCGGGGATGTCGGTCGGCTGGTTGCCGCTCAGCGTGGCGGCCGAGATGAACTCGTCGCCGGCGTCGATGGCGTCGACCACGCGGTGCAGGTTCGACTTGTCGAGCAGCGTCGCGCTGGCGCTGAAGACGGCGATCGTGCTGTTGATCGTGTCGCCCGACGGACCGTTGTCCATGGCGCCCAGGCTGATGAGACGCAGGCACTGACCGGACACCGCGGGGATGGCCGAGAGCGGGATGGCGACCGCGTCGGTCGCCATGTCGTTCGCCGACGCGTGCAGGTAGGTGGCCTTGGGCTGGATCGGCACCTCGATCGTCTGGGCCGGGAGGGCGCCGGCGAGGGCCAGCAGGGCGAGGGAGGCGATGGGACGGACGCGACGCATGCTGCGGACCTCGGAGGAGCAGGGACGCAGCAGGGAGCCGGATCGCGAGTCGGGCGTCACCGGCGGCGGCGATCTCCGACTTCGGACCCGTCCTGCGGGTGGATGTGTCTGCGCCCGGAACCCGTCAGAACGACGCGTCGACGAGTTCGACCTGCAGCGGGCTCGTGAGCAGGAACCCGGCGCCGTCGGTCGTGTACCCCTGCCAGCTCGAGAGCACGTGCTCGACGCCGACCGGCAGGGCCGGCACGACGAAGGCCGCGTCGAGCTCGCCGCTCGCGGGCAGGGTGCCGATCACGATCGGACCCAAGGTCGGCATGCCAGGGACGAAGACGCCCTTCTTGCCCGACAGCGGCGCGAAGGTCGTGTCGAGCGCGAGGAACAGGCGCGCGCCGGTGCCCGGCTCACCCGAGATCGTGAGCTGCATGAAGGTGCCCTCGCGCGGCGCGACCGGTCCGTGCAGGTCGGGCACGAGATCGGGATGGGCGAGGTGCACCGCGCCACCCGCGAGCACGAGCGGCGTGCCGTCCGGCGCGGGAGTCTGATCGTCGAGCAGGCCGCCGGGCCCGCCGGTGAACGTCGCGCCGACCGAGTGCAGCAGCGCGTCGGTGATCACCGCGCCGTCGCCGCCCACGCACTGCGCCGGTTCGGACGCCGGGCACGGACTCCCTCCCGCGCCGCCCGCGGCGTCGCTGCCGTAGAGCCGCAACTGGCCGCCGGCCTCGACCACGACGCCCGCGCCGCCGGGACGTCCGCCGAGGTCGAAGTTCGGGTCGTCGCTGCCGCGGCCGCCGATGGCGGTGCAGTGGTACAGCACGACGTGTCCGGCGTGGACGACCACGGCGTCGCCGCCCTCGGCCACCGTCGCGAGGAACGGCATGAGCGGATCGGTGTCGGGACCGAGCCCTCCGACGAACGTCGAGCGCGAGGCCACGACCCTCGACGCGCCGGAGACCTCGAGCGCGGGCTCGGCCTTCGCGACCGAGAAGCCGGGACGTCCCGTGACGGTGCAGTCCTCGAGGAGCACCTCGCCGGCGCAGTCCTCGACCGTGATGCCGGCGCTGATGATGCCCGCGAGCTGCGACGCGCCGACGTTCGCGTTGCGCAGGACGAAGAGCTTCGACGCGGGCAGGTTGCGCACAAAGACCTGCGGCAGCGACACGCCCGGCCCGTCGCCCACGATGGTGAGTGTCTTGTTCTCGATCGACAGCGCCGTGTCCGGGCCGAGGGGGAAGACCCCGATGTAGTTGCCGGGCGCGACGAGCAGCAGGTCGCCGTCGGAGGCGGCCGAGACGGCGTCGGACACGTGCAGGAAGTCGCCCGAGCCGTCCTGGGCGACGGTGATCACGTCGGCCTCGAGTGCGGGGGAGGTGAGCAGCAGGAGCGAGACGAGGACGAGTCGGCGAGGCGTCATGGGAGTCTCCCGGTGGCGACAGGCGGCGTCGCGGCGAAGTCGCGACCACTCGTCGGTTCCGGGAGCGCCCCCGCGCGCGCTGCGAACGTATCACGGATTCGGGCAGCGGGGGACTCGTCCGAGCGGTGCCTCGACGCGCCTAGTGCGCGGTGCCGCGCAGGGCGTTCGAGAGCACCAAGCCGGGGATCGTGGTGTCCTTCGCGATGGCCTGCATCCAGAACTGCGTGCCGGCGGGGATGCCGACCGGCCACACGGTGGGGATGACCACGTCACCGGCGCCGGTGGCGAGCGGCACCTCGAGTCCGTACGGCGTGGCGTAGACCGTGCCGCCCAGCGCGACGAACGGCTGCGAGTCGACCGAGATCCACAGCAGCGCGAGCGGCGGCGGTGCATCGGAGAGCGTGATCGTGAGCGGGATGCCGGGCGTCAGCGACGACTCCGCATCGAGCACGACCGGGGACACGCCGCCGGGACTTCCGCCGCCGAGGTCGACGAAGGGCGGCACCTGCGTCACGACGACGCGGACCACGCCGGGAATCGTGACGATGGCCTCGGCCGCGTAGCCCTCGCCGGTGGTCTCGACGACGGACGGGGCGCCGACGAGCGAGCCCGAGTAGCCGATCACGTTCCAGACGTCGCCGATGCGGGGCTGCAAGGCGTTCGTGTCGAGGGTCAGCTTCGAGCCCGGCTCGAACTCCACGTCTTTCGTGTGGATCGCGAAGAGGCCGTCGAGATCGAGGGCGTCGGGCTCGATCGTCAGGCGACCGTTGCTGCCGATGCGGAGCACGGCCGAGACGAAGACCGCCTGGTCGCTCCCGATGAGGTTCAGAGTGCCGGGGCCCGCCGCGCCGATGACGAGTGACTGGGCCTGGACCACTCCGCCGCTCACGCTGGCCTCTCCCCCCGCGGTGCTGAACGTCGAGCCCACGAACACCGAGTTCGTGGTGAGCTGGCCGCCTTCGACCGTGAGCGACCCGGACTCACCGCTGCCGACGGTGAGCTGAGGACTGTCCAGGCTGCCGCCGGTGATCTTCAGCGAGGCCGGTTGCGACGAGCCGACGATGGTGCTCAGCACCGACTGGTCGCCGAGGCTCAGCTCGACCTCGTGATCGAGGTAGACGAACTCGAACGACTGCGGCGGTGAGCCCGACGACCACGTCGAGCCGTCGCTCCAGTTGCCGGGCTGGACCGAAGTGATGGCCGCCCCGCCCGCGAACGTGGCGGGCGCGAGCAGGGCGAGGGTCAGGGCTCCGGAGAGGGTGCGGGTCGAGGCGAGTGGCATGGGTTCGGGATCTCGTCGGGAGGTGTGCGGAGCGTGCGAGGCGCGGGCCTCCGCGCCTCCGCCCTCCGTGAGACACGGAATCCGGGCGGCGCGGGGGCAACGCGTTCCGAAGATGTCCGCCGCACGCGGAGCCGGGGCCGAGCGGCGGGCCTCGTCTCCGCGACCCGCCCGTCGGCGGGAGCGACGCGGCCGGGCTAGTGCGCGGTGCCGCGCAGGGCGTTCGAGAGCACCAAGCCGGGGATCGTGGTGTCCCTCGCGATGGCCTGCATCCAGAACTGCGTGCCGGCGGGGATGCCGACCGGCCACACGGTGGGGATGACCACGTCACCGGCGCCGGTGGCGAGCGGCACCTCGAGTCCGTACGGCGTGGCGTAGACCGTGCCGCCCAGCGCGGCGAACGGCTGCGAGTCGACCGAGATCCACAAGAGCGCGAGCGGCGGCGGTGCGTCGGCGAGCGTGATCGTGAGCGGGATGCCGGGCGTCAGCGACGACTCCGCATCGAGCACCATCGGGGGCATGCCGTAGGCACTCCCGCCGCCGAGATCGACGAACGGCGGCACCTGCGTCACGACGACGCTCACGACGCCGGGTGTCGCGAGGACGACCGCGGCCGCGTAGCCGTCACTGGTCTCGACGGAGGACGGAGCCCCGGCGAGCAGACCCGCGTAGCTGATGACATCCCAGACGTCGCCGATGCGGGGCTTCAGCGCCTTCGTGTCGAGGGTCAGCCTCGAGCCCGGGTCGAACTCCACGTCGCCCGCCTGGATCGCGGAGAGACCGGAGCGGTCGAGGGCGTCGGGATGGACCGCCAGGCGCCCGTTGCTCCCGATCTGCAGCACTTTCGGGACCTTGACGTCCACGTCGCTCCCGACCAGGTTCAGGATGCCCTGGCCCGACGGGCCGACGATGAGCACCTTGGCCACGAGCGAGCCGCCGCTCAGGTTGGCTTGGCCATCCGTCACGCCGCCCGGCGATCCCACGAGCAGCAATTCGGTGGTGAGCTGGCCGCCCTCGACCTTCAGCGCCCCGAACCCTCCGACGCCGATCCTGAACTGCGTGCTGTCCAGGATGCCGCCGGTGATCGTCAGCGAGGCCGGTTGCGACGTGCCGACGGTGGTGCTGTGCACCGTCTCGTCTCCGAGGCTCAGCTCGACCTCATGGTCGAGGTGGACGGAGTCGAACGTCTGGGGCAGCGCGCCCGTCGACCACGTCGAGCCGCTGCTCCAGTCACCGGGCTGGACGGAGGTGACGACCGTCCCGCCCGCGAACGTGGCGGGCGCGAGCAGGGCGAGGGTCAGGGCGGCGGCCAGGGTGCGGGTCGAGGCGAGTGGCATGGATTCGGGGTCTCGTCGGGAGGTGTGCGGAGCTGTGCGGGTCGCGGAGGCGCCGGGCGTGGATCCCGGGCGTGTCCGTCCCGGGTCAGACACGGATTCGGGGCGCCGGGGGGGCAACGCATTCGCGAAACGTCCGGCGCGGAGGTTGCCGCGTCGGCGCGCGCAGGCGTCACAGCCTCCGCGCCGCGCGCGAGCTCAGCGAGGCGCGGGGCGCGGCACGAGATCGCGCAGATCGTCGCTCGGTGGCGCCACGTCCCGCGCGGGACGGTGCTCGGTCGCGTCGGCCGAGTCCCAGGCCCAGAGGCCGATCTCGGTCTCGCCCACGAGGCATTCGCCGTCGCGCGCGAAGACGAGACTGCGGTACGGCGAGCGCTCGTCGGTCAGGCGCAACAGCTCCTCACCGTGGACGGCATCCCACAGACGCACGCTCGTGTCCATCGAGCCCGACGCGAGCAGGGCGCCGTCCGGCGACCAGGCCAGGCCGACCACGGTGCGCGCGTGTCCGCGCAACGTGTGCACGAGCGTGCCGTCGTCGGCCGACCAGACGCGCACGACGTCGTCGCGGAAACCTCCCGCCACGCGTGTGCCGTCGGGCGACCACGCGAGCACCGTGACGATGGCGTCCTCGCAGGGCAGCTCGCGCACGAGCTGCAGCGTGCCGGGATCGAGCAGGCCGACGCGCCGCGCACCGAGGCGCGCCGCGAGCCGGCGGCCGTCGAGCGAGAAGGCCACCGCGCCGCGCACGCCTCCGCCCGACGCGTCGCAGGAAGCGACGCGCTCGGGCGGCGCGTCCGCGTCCCAGGCGAAGACCTCCAGGCCGTGCTGCTCGTCCTGGACGGCGAGCCGTCGTCCGTCGGGAGACCACGCCAGCCCCATGTCGCCGATGCGCTCACCGCCGTCGGCGGGGAGCACGCGCGACGTGCCGTTCGCGAGATCGACGACGCACACGTCGCGCGTCCGCGCCGGACCGCCGTCCATCGTCACGACGAGCCGGCGTCCGTCCGGGGTGACGGCGATCTGGAAGAGCTGGGGAGCGTCGAGCGGCGCGCCGACGAGGGCGCACAGCTTGCGGTCGCGCAGGTCGATGCTGCCGAGTCGTCCGCCGCTCGTGCAGAACACGACGCGGTCGCCGACGGCCGCGACGCCGCGGACCTGCGCCGTGAGCGGAAGGATCCGACCGGGCGGTGCGCGCAGGTCCCACAGCCGCAGTCCGCCGTCCTGATCGAGGACGGCGAGCTGGTCGTCCTCGAGGAAGAGCGCGCTGCGCGCCGGCATCGCACCGCCGCGCAGGTCGAGCAGCGCGGCGCCCGTCTCGGTCGACCAGACGCGCAGCGATCCCGTGCCGCCCAGCGTGAGGCAGCGCTCGGCGTGGACGTCGAACACGACGCGCGCGAGCGGCTCGCCGTGCTCGAGCTGCAGCATCGTGCGCTCGACGTCCCCGCCGCCGGAGGCCGGCCGGCACAGGGCGACGCGGCTCGTGTCCGGCATCTGCACCGCCACGAGTCCGTCGGGACCGACGGCGATCGGAATCCCCGCTTGAGGCCACGTGCGCGTCTCGCCGGTGAGGACGTCGACACGTTCGACCGATCCCCCGGGTTCGGTCACGATCCAGCGTCGCGCGTCGTCGGTGACCGTGCGCTCGCCGACGAAGCTCGCGGCCGGCGGCGCGTCGGCACGTCCGTCCCAGCTCAGCAACCCGGACGCGCCGGACTTGAACACGACCGGGTCGCCCGGCGTCGTGAGTCCGACGGCGGGGAGCAGGCGGTCGGCGTCGTCGGCGACCTCCGTCGCGCGGGCGAGGACGTCTCCGGAGACCAGGTCCTCGCGGGTCCACACGCCGTCGAGGCCGATCCACGACAGCTCGCGCCCGCCTTCCGCGAGCGCGGCGCCGCGCACGCCGTCCCAGATGCGGACGCGTACGAGCCGGCCGCTGTGCAGGTCCCAGCGATGGATCGCGGCGCGGTGCGCGTCGTCGGGCGAGACGCTCACGACGAACAGCTCGTCGTCGGTGGCGCCGGGCACGAGGCCGACCGTCGACCCGCGCTGCAGGTCGGGGACGTGCGCGCGCAGGACACTGTCGTCCAGTCGCGACCGGAGCAGGCGCCATGGCCAGTCTCGGCGCGCGGGCTCGCAGGCCTCGAGGACGCGCTGCGCGTGGGCGAGATCGTTGGCGTCGAGGGCGGCAGCCGCGTTCTGCAGCCGCGCGACGTGCGCGGCGCGGCCGGCCTCCTCGGCGGCGAGGCGCGACCGTTCGGCGTTCGCCTCGGCGGAGGCGCGCAGCTCCGACTCGCGCAGGGCGGCGTGCGTCGCCACGACGATGCCGACCACGAGCGCGAGCACCACGCCGGCGACGCTCGCGGTGAGCGTGCGGTTGCGCGCGACGAAGCGCCGCGAGCGCACCGTCCACGCCGGGGGACGGGCGGCGACGGGGCGTCCGTCGCGCAGCGCGCGCAGGTCGTCGGCCAGCGCGGCGGCCGACGCGTAGCGGTCGACGGCGTCCTTCTCGAGCGCCTTGCCGAGCACGACGTCGAGCGCGCCGCGCGCGAGCCGGCGCGGAGGCATCTCCTGGACGACCCGCGCGGCCTCCGGCAGCGGCAGCCCGCGCACCGGATAGGGCAGGTCGCCCGTGAGCAGCTCGAACGCGAGCACGCCGAGGGCGTAGACGTCCGACGCGAAGCTCACCGCGCGCTCGCCGCCGGAGACCTGCTCGGGACTCATGTACGGCACCGTCCCCAGGACGGCGCCGGTGCGTGTGAGCGGCTCGTCCTCGCCGGTGTGCCGGGCCACGCCGAAGTCGAGCACCTTCGGGCGTCCCACGGGGTCGCCGGCGAGCGGCGCGACGAGCACGTTGCCCGGCTTGAGGTCGCGATGGACGACGCCCAGGTCGTGCGCGGCCTGGACCGCGTCGCACACGCGCGCCATGAGCTCGAGCCGCATGCGTTCGTCGAGCCCGTGGCGCGTCGCGTGCCGCACGAGCGAGTCGCCCGGCACGAACTCCATCGCGAGGAAGTGCACGGTGCCCGCGCCGCCGCCGCGCGTGACCGCCTCGGCCGTGCCCGCGTCGACGTAGCGCGCGATGCCCGGGTGATCCAGGCGGCTCAGCACGAGCGCCTCGCGTCGGAAGCGCCGCACGACTCTCGCGGAGGCGAGCCCGGCGTGCAGCACCTTCACGGCCACGGGCTCGCCGTCGGGGGCGGCCTCGTCGAGGGCGCGGTGGACGACCCCCATGCCGCCCTCGCCGATGCGCTCCAGCACGCGGTACGTCCCGATGCGTTCGAGGTCGACGAGGGCGCCGACGAGCGTGTCGTCGCGCAGCAGCTCGGGCCCGAACTCTCCCAGACGCTCGTCGGAGAACACGTCGCTCTGGGGATCGCGTCCGAGCATGCGCCGCACGCATTCGACCACCGTCGTGTCGGCGTCCGCGGCGTCGAGCGCGCGCCGGCGCTCGTCGTCGCTGCGCTCGACCAGCCGATGGAAGAGCGCGCGCGCCTCGCGGTACTGCGCCGGGTTCACCCGGACGACCCGCCCTGCAGTGCGTCGCGCAGCCAGGCGCGCGCCATGCGCCAGTCGAGCTTGACCGTGCGCTCGGAGACGCCCAGCACGTCGGCCGTCTCGGCCACCGAGAGTCCGGTCAGGAAGCGCAGCTCGGCGATGCGCGCCTGGCGCGGGTCGAGCCGCGCCAGCTCGGTGAGCGCCTCGTCGAGTTCGAGCGGGTCGACGCCGGCGGTGAGCGTCGCGGGCAGGTCGCTCTCGTCGAGCACGACGCGCTGGCGGTCGCCGCCGCGCCGCTGGGCGCCGCGCGCGCGCGCGTGGTCGACGAGGATCTGGCGCATGGCGAGGGCGGCGACGCTGTAGAAGTGGCGCCGTCCCGTCCAGCCGTCGAGGTCGTGGTCGCGGCCGACGAGCCGCGCGTAGGCCTCGTGCACGAGCGCCGTCGGCTCGAGCGTCTGCGGTCCGCGTCCGCGGAAGAAGTCGGCGGCCAGCGCGCGCAGGTCGCCGTAGATGACCGGGAACAACCGATCGACGGCGGTGCGGTCACCGCGCGCCAGGGCGTCGAGATGCTGCGTCACGTCGATCGGCGCGGCCATCCCACGAGTCTATCCCCCGAGGCCGCGGCTTGCCTGGGGGGAGGGTGGGGGACGCGACGCCCGACAGTGCGGCGCTCTCTCCGGGGTCTTGCCGACCGGGTGCCGACGGTCGGCTCGGGGCACGGAGCTCGGCGCAGTGCCGGACCTCGCTCTTCCCGGGAAGGTTGCGTGGACGACCGCGTCCGGCTTCGTCCATGCTCGCACTGGGGTTCGGAGACACCATGTCACTCGCCGCACTCGGTCTGCTTCTCGCTGCGATCGGCCCGCCGCAGGATCCGGGCACCGAGCGTCCCCGGGCCGAAGTCTCGCCCGTGTTCGAGTTGCTCGACGTCGCGGCGGGCCCGGAGTCGTGCGCTGGGGCGCGTGGTCCGCCCGCCGGGCCGTAGAATGCCGCCGTGACGAAGCCCCCCCCGGACGGCCGTCGATGGGAACGCGTCCGCGCGCTGTTCGGCGAGGCGCTCGATCGCGCGCCCGATGAGCGCGAAGCGTTCCTGAGCGCGGCGGCTGCGGGCGACGAGGAGCTGCTGGCCGAGGTGCGCTCGCTGCTCGTCCACGACGACGCGGTCGAGGACGACGAGTGCGACGCCTCCGCCGCGGAGGACGAGGTGCGGCGCCCGCCGCCGGCGGGGCATCCCGGGCAGATCGGGCCGTACCGCATCGTGTCGCTGCTCGGCGAGGGCGGCATGGGTGCGGTGTACGAGGCCGAGCAGGCGGTGCCGCACCGCAGCGTCGCGCTCAAGGTGCTGCGCATCGCGCTCGCCTCCGACGAGGCGCGCCGTCGCTTCGTGCAGGAAGGCGAGGTGCTCGCGCGGCTGCGCCACCCGGCGGTGGCTCAGGTCTACGAGATGGGCACGGCCGAGATCGCCGCGGGTGTCGAGGTCCCCTACCTCGCGATGGAGCACGTGCAGGGCGCGCGCACGCTCGCGCGCTACGTCCTCGAGACGTCGCCGTCGCGCGAGGAGCGGCTCGAGCTCTTCTGCCAGATCGTCGACGGGGTGGAGCACGCCCACCAGCAGGGCATCGTCCATCGCGACCTCAAGCCCGACAACGTCATGGTCGACGGCGAGGGCAGGCCGAAGGTGATCGACTTCGGCCTGGCACGCGTGGTCGACGCGGGGAGCGACCTCGCGTCGATGCACACGCGCACCGGCCAGGTCATGGGCACGCCGTCGTACATGAGCCCGGAGCAGTTCCTGGGCGATCCCGAGAGCATCGGCATCGCGACCGACGTCTACGCGCTCGGGGTGCTGCTCTTCGAGCTCGTCTCGGGACGGCTGCCGTACGACCTCGACGGACTGTCGATCGCCGACATGGCGCGCGCGGTGCGCGAAGCGACGCCGCGCCGGCTCTCCGGGCAGGGCGGCGCGCGCGTGCACGACGACCTCGACACGATCGTCGGCAAGGCGCTCGAGAAGCAGCCCGAGCGTCGCTACGAGACGGCCGCCGCGCTGGCCGCCGACGTGCGTCGTTCCCTGCGCAAGGAGCCGATCCTCGCGCGGCCGGCGAGCGCGGGGTACCGGACGCTGCTCTTCGTGCGCCGCCACCGGGCGCTCGTGGCCAGCGTGGCCGTCGTGCTGCTCGTCGCGATCGCGGCGGCGATGGTCAGCCTGAGCTTCGCGTTCGACGCGCGACGGCGGGCAGACGAGGCCGATCGCGCCGCCTACGACGCGCGCATCCTGGGTGCGGAGAGCGCCATCGAGGGAGGGCACTTCGCCGAGGCGTCCGAACTGCTCGCGGCCACTCCCGAACACCTGCGCGGCTGGGAGTACCGGCACCTCGCGAGTCGCGTCGACCGGACGCTGCCGCTCCCGCCGCACCCCGAGTGGCACCTGGCGGGGATCCGCGGGACGGGCGACGTCGCGCGTGCGATGCTCACGCGTGCGCGCGCGGAAGGCGGCGTCGAGTGCGTGGTGGTCGACACGCGCAGCGGCGGCGAGTTGCTCGTGGTCCCGGTCAGCAGGCTGACCGATGCCGCGCTGAGCCCCGACGGCGCGCGTCTGGCCGTCGCCGAGCCCGGTCCCGACGGGATGATCACGGTCACGGTCCGGGACGCGCTGTCGGGCCGACCGACGTCCGTCGCGGAGCCCGTGCCCGATGGCCCGGGCAGCCGGGCGCGGCTGATCTGGCATCCCGCGGGCGAACGCATCCTGCTCTCGACGTCGCGGGGTCTCGTGATCACCGACGCCGGCAGCGGCGAGGTCCTCGGGCGGCGTGACGGGGTCAACGCCACGGCCACCTGGAGTCCCGACGGGCTCTGGATCGTCACCGTCGGCCAGGGCGTGGAAGGAGCCGGGGACGACTACGCGGCCACCGTCCTCGACGCGGACACGCTCGTGCCGCTGCCGGGCTTCGTGCCGGTGCATCCGGGCGACCTCGCGCCGTCTCCGTCGGGCGCCCTCGTGGCGATCCTGAGCGGCAGCGGTCCCGTGATCCTGCTCTCGGTCGTGGACGGCGCGCCGTCCGTCGTCCGGCGCCTCGTGACCAACGGCGAGGCGACCGGGGCGGGCGCGTGGTCCCCGGACGGGCGGCTCTTCGCCAGCGGCACGCTCGACGGTCACATCCGCGTCTGGGACGTCTCGAGCGGTGCGGTGCGCAGCGACTTCGTCGAGGGCCGCATCGACTACTCGTCCGCGAACGTCGGGCTCGTGTTCCTGCCCGGGAGCGGTGACCTGCTCAGCAGGTCGAGGACGGGCGAGTTGCGCGTGTGGCCGGTCGGCACGGGGGTCCCGGACGTCCTCGCCGGGCATGCGAGCTACGTCTATCCGATCAGCGTCTCGGGCGACGGCAGCCTGCTGCTCTCCGGCGGCTGGGACGGCGACGTGGGTCGGCGCGGCGCGGTCAAGCTGTGGGACGCCCGCACCGGCCTGCTCGTCGCGGAGACGGGCCTGGTCGGCGAGCGCTGCGAGGCGGCCGCGCTGACTCCCGACGGACGACACGCGTTGGTCGCCATGGTCGAACGAAGCCGACGGCGACACCTCGACGTGCTCGACCTCGTGCAGGGCTCCGTCCGCACGCTGATCGACGACCCGAACACGCCGGACTTCGCGCTCCATCCCGACGGTCGGCGCGTCTTCGTGGCCGGCAGCGTCTGGGATCTCGTCACGGGCGAGCGGCTCACGGCGGTGCCCTCGACCCGTGACGTCGGGGTCTACTCTCCGGACGGGCTGCTCATGGCGGTCTACGGGGGCCGGCCGTTCCAGGTGCGCATCGAGGACGTCGCGAGCGGGGCCGAGGTGAGCCGCTGGGCCGACCCCGGAGGGCGGCAGAGCTGGCGCAGCGTCTTCAGTCCCGACGGGCGCTGGCTGCTCACGGGCTGGATCGAGGGCGGCGGCGTGAGCATCCGCGAGGTCGCCACCGGCCGTCTCGTCGCGGATCTGCCCGACACCGGCGCCGAGGTCATCGCGGTGGCGATGAGCCCCGACGGGACGCGCATCGCCACCGGCGGGCGCGACGACGTCGTGCGGCTCTGGGACGCGACGCACTTCGACCTCGTCGCGCAGCTCTCCGGGCACCAGCGCTACGTCTACAGCCTGGCCTGGAGCCCCGACGGCGCGCGACTCTTCTCGGGCTCCGGCGACGGCACGGTGCGCATGTGGGACACGCGTCCGCTCGCCGAGCAGGTCGAGGCGCGGCGTGCGCGCAGCGCCGCCATGCCCGCGCTCGAGCGACGTGTCGGACGTGCGCTGGCCGACCCCGACGATCCGCAGGGTGCGCTCGACGCGCTGCTCGTCGCCGACGACCTCGACACGCGCGGCCGCGAGCTCGCGGCCCAGGCGGCCATGGCCTTCCTGGTGCCGCTGGGCGAGGCGCGTCAGCACCGCGCGACGGAGGGACCGAGAGGTCCGTTGCCGGGCGACGCGACGCCTCGCGGTCCGGCGTGGCTGCGCGCGCCGCGCGCGGGAGTGCCGCCGCGCGTCGACGGCCGGCTCGACGACGCGTGCTGGGCGTCCGCGCCGTGGACCGAGGCGTTCGTCGACATCGAAGGTCCCGTCAAGCCGCCGCCGCCGCTCGTCACGCGCGCGAAGGTCGCCTGGGACGACGACTTCCTGTACGTGGCCGCGGAACTCGAGGAGCCGAACGTGTGGGGCACGCTCACCCAGCGCGACGAGATCGTCTTCCACGACGACGATTTCGAGGTCTTCGTCGATCCCGAGGGCGACGGATGCTGGTACGGCGAGGTCGAGGTCAACGCGCTCGGCACGGTCTTCGACCTGCGCCTCTCGCGTCCCTATCGCGAGGGCGGGCGCGCCGACCACGGCTGGTCGCCGCCGGACCTGCGCGCCGCCGTGCACGTCGACGGCACGCTCGGCGACGCGACCGACACCGACCACGGCTGGACGGTCGAGATCGCGATCCCGCACGCGGCGCTGGCCGGCCACGACTCGACGGCCCTGCCGCCGAAGGCCGGCGACGTGTGGCGTGTGAACTTCTCGCGCGTCGAATGGCAGCACGACGTCGTCGACGGTCGCGAGGTCAAGCGTCCCGGTCAGCCCGAGGACAACTGGGTCTGGACGCCCCAGTACGTCGTCGACATGCATCGTCCGGCGCAGTGGGGCTTCGTCGAGCTGGTGGAGGGCGACGGCTGACGCCGCGCTCCGGGTCGGCTCCGCGCCCGACCGTCGGCCAGGATCCCGCTCCCGCCGGCGTGCGCGCGCCGGACGAGGAGGCCCGCGGGCCGGTCGGGTCGCGGGATGTCCGGCCCGACGCGTCCTCGGGAGCGCGGTGGTCGCGTGTCGTACCTCGCGCGGAGTGGCCCGCATGCGGCAAGATGGACGGTCGGACGCCGCGCGGCGAGGTGACGCCGTGGCGACGTCCCGACCCGAGGAGCGAGACCGTGGATCCGTCGCAGGACAAGAGCGCCGACGCGTCGCGTCCCAGCCACTTCATCCGCGAGATGATCGAGGCCGACCTGGCCGCGGGACGCCACGTGCAGATCGTGACGCGCTTCCCGCCCGAGCCCAACGGTTGGCTGCACATCGGCCACGCCAAGGCGATCTGCCTGAACTTCGGCCTCGCGCAGGAGTTCGGCGGGAGCTGCCACCTGCGCTTCGACGACACGAATCCCGAGAAGGAGGAGCAGTCGTACGTCGAGGCGATCGAGCGCGACGTGCAGTGGCTCGGCTGGCAGTGGACGGGGCCGGTGCGCTACGCGTCCGACTACTTCGAGTTCATGTACGAGTACGCGGTCGGCCTCGTGAAGGCGGGCAAGGCCTACGTCGACGGTTCGTCCGTCGAGGAGATCCGCAAGGGTCGCGGGACGGTCTACGAGCCGGGCACGCCGAGCGCCGACCGCGACCGTCCGATCGCCGAGAACCTCGAGCTCTTCGCACGCATGCGCAAGGGCGAGTTCCCCGACGGGACGTGCGTGCTGCGCGCCAAGATCGACATGGCGCACCCGAACATGCTCATGCGCGATCCGCTGCTGTACCGTATCCGGCACGCGCACCACTACCGCACGGGCGACGACTGGTGCATCTATCCGATGTACGACTTCGCCCACTGCCTCGAGGACGCGTACGAGGGCATCACGCACTCGCTCTGCTCGCTCGAGTTCGAGAACAACCGTCCGCTCTACGACTGGGTGCTCGACAACGGGGCGCCGCCGTCGCGTCCGCGGCAGACCGAGTTCGCGCGGCTCAAGCTCGGCTACACGGTGATGAGCAAGCGCAACCTGCTGCGCCTCGTGAAGGAAGGCCACGTCGACGGCTGGGACGACCCGCGCATGCCGACGCTGGCCGGCATGCGGCGTCGCGGCGTGACGCCCGAGGCGATCCGCGCCTTCTGCGAGCTCGTCGGCGTGGCGAAGACCGACAGCCTGGTCGACGTGGGCAAGCTCGAGTACTGCATCCGCGACGACCTCAACACGCGCGCCGAGCGGCGCATGGGCGTGCTGCATCCGCTGAAGCTCACGATCACCGACTGGCCCGCGGGAAAGGTCGACGTGCTCGACGCGCCGAGCTGGCCCGACGACGTGGGCAAGCCGGGGACGCGCAAGGTCCCGTTCGACGGCGAGCTGCTCGTCGAGCGCGACGACTTCGACGAGCATCCGAAGAAGGGCTGGCACCGGCTCGCGCCGGGACGCGAGGTGCGCCTGCGCTACGGCTATCTCGTCACCGTGCAAGAGGTGGTCAAGGATGCGTCGGGCGAGGTCGTCGAGCTGCGCTGCACGCACGATCCCGCCTCGCGCGGCGGCAACGCGCCCGACGGACGGCGCGTGCCGGGCACGATCCACTGGGTCTCGGCGGCGCACGCGCTGTCGGCCACGGTGCGGCTCTACGATCGCCTGTTCGCCGTCGAGCGTCCCGGGACGACCGAAGGCGTCGACCAGCTCGACGAGCTCAACCCCGAGTCGCTCGTCGAGGTGTCGGGCGCGAGGCTCGAGCCGTCGCTGAAGGGCGCGCAGCCGGGCACGCGCGTCCAGCTCGAGCGGCTGGGGTTCTTCGTCTTCGACGTCAAGCACAGCCGGGCCGGCGCGCCGGTGCTGAACCGCATCGTCACGCTGCACGACGGCTGGGCCAAGAAGGTGGCCGCGATGCACGCGCCGGCCGGTGCCGCGCAGGCGGCGGCGAAGGACGACGTCGTCCCGGCGCCGATGCCGCAGCCGGCCGCGTCCGACAAGGCGCCGTCCCACGCGCGCGACGAGGTGCGTGCGTCCGACGCCGAGCTGGCGAAGCGCTTCGCCCGCTATCGCGACGCGCTGGGAGTGTCGGCCGCCGACGCCGACGTGCTCTCCGGTGAGCGCGCGCTGTCCGACTTCTTCGAGGCCGCGCGCGACGCGCACGCCGAGCCGTCCGTCGTCGGACGCTGGATCGTGAACGAGCTCCTGGGACGCGTCGGCGAGCGCGCCCTCGACGACCTCCCGTTCGAACCCGCGGCCTTCGCGCGCCTCGTCGCGCTCGTCGAGCGCGGCACGATCACCGCCGCCGCCGGCAAGGACGTGCTCGCGGTCATGGTCGCCGAGGGCGGCGAGCCGTCGCAGATCGTCTCGTCCCGCGGGCTGCAGCAGGTGAGCGACACCGACGCCCTGCAGGAGAGCGTGCGCGACGTGCTCGCCGCGCATCCCGACGAACTCGCCCGCTACCGCGGCGGCGAGCAGAAGCTGTTCGCGTTCTTCATGGGCCAGCTCATGAAGGCCACGCGCGGCAAGGCCGATCCGAAGCTGAGCCAGGTCGTGTTGCGCGAGGCGCTCAAGGAGAGGTAGCGGCGGCCGAGGACGTCGCGACGACTGCGCGCGTCAGCCGTCGCGCGGTGGATGCGCATCGATCCACTCGCGAGGCGTCGTGACGCGTGTCGACACCGCCGACCCGAGTGCGAGCGGTCGCCAGCGCGTCATGACGCCCTGCGAACGATCGGCGCTCACCTCCGTGAGCGTGATCGGGCTGAACGGTCCCGGCTCGTCCACCGGGAAGAGCGTCATGCCGGGGACGAGGCCCTTGTCGAGGCCCGCGTCGAGGGTGACCCGCGTCTCGAGTTCGTGCGGAGTCGTCCGGACGTCCGGGATCGACAGCACGCTGTCGATGACGCAGGCCACGACGGGCGCGTCGAGGATCCACGCGTCCCAGGGCGGCGGCAGCGCAGGCTTGCCGTCGGCCGGCAGGTCGCCTCCGTGCACACGCACGAACGCCGGTGACGACAGGCCGAGCAGGCTCGCGCCCGGTTCCTCGCCGGCGTTCACCATGTTGCAGAAGGTCGCGAGGCCGTCGGACGGCACGAGGTAGCGGCGCGGTCCCCACGTCACGACGAGCAGCTCGTCGGCAAGGTGCGGGTACACCTCCTCGGCGGTCGTGAGCCTGATCCTGTCGTTCGAAGCGGACCAGGTGCCGCGCTCGGTGGGCCCGCGGAGGCAGGAGTCCGCGGAGTAGGTGAAGCTGCCCGACCCGCGCAGGTCGAGGGTCCGGCTCTCGGCGGTACAAGCGAAGCGCCAGACGCCCTCGCATTCCGACGGCGACGACACGGGCCCGTCTTCGAGCGTGGTGCGTCGGGCCTGGGTCGGCGCGCAGCCCGCGATCACGCCGAGCATCGTCGCGATCGCGAGCACGCCAGGGTTCTTCACTGGTCCGGGATCTCCGCCTCGACAAGTTGCGCGAGCAGCATGAGCGACTCCTGCCAGCCGAGGTGACACATCTCGGGCGGGATCACGTCGGGGACGCCCTCCTGCACGATCTCGAGTTCGGTGCCGCCCATGACCTCCTTGAAGGTGATCGTGCACTGCATCTCGCCGGGCAGGTTCGGGTCGTCGAACGCGTCGGTGTAGCGGATGCGCTCGCCCTCGACGAGCTCGAGGTAGCGTCCGCCGAACGCGTGGCTGCTGCCGGTGCTGAAGTTCGTGAACGACATCTTGTGGCCGCCGCCGACGCGCGCGTCCATCTCGTGCACGGTGCCGGTGAAGCCGTGCGGCGGGAGCCACTTGACCATCGCGGCGGGCTCGAGGAAGGCGCGGTAGACGCGGCTCGGCGGCGCGCGCAGCACGCGGTGCAGGCGGATCGTGTTCGACATGCGTCGGGCTCCGGGTGAGGTCTCGTCGGGCTGCGGGACGGTGTGTCCCGCGCAAGCGCGAGAGAGGATGCCATGCGCCGCCGCTCCGTGCGACGCACGACACCGATCGCCGACACCGACACCGATCCCGATCCCGAAGCCGAAGCCGAAGCCGAAGCCGAAGGCGAAGCCGAAGGCGAACCGCGGCGCGTCCCGTGCCTCAGCAGTCGTCGGGGACGGTCAGCAGCAGCGTGTTGCTCGCCGCGAAGCCCAGCGCGCCGGCCGGATCGGGGATCCAGTCCTGCATCCAGAGTTGCAGGCCGGACGGCAGGCCGATCGGGAACGTGAAGTCGAAGGCCACGCCGCCCGCGCCGTCGATTGGGAGCGGCAGCACGACGAAGCCCGGGTCGGGGATGAGCGTCCCGCCCTTGAACGGCAGCCACACGCTCGCGGCCCCGAGCACGAGGAACGCCGTACCGCCGGGGCGCGCGTCGCTCAGTGCGATGGACGTCGGCGCGCTGCGGCACAGGTTGCCCGTCCCGGTGAGCTGCGGTTCGCCGAGCGTGCCGGCGAGCGCGTGTCCGAGATCGGAGAACGGCCCGGGCGGACAGTCGCAGACCGTGAGCGTGAGCACGAGCTCGCTGAACTCGCCGTCGACCGGACCGAAGCCCGTCCCGCCGCCGGGCAGCACGATGGGCACGCCCCCGGCGTACTGCAGGTACCACGCGTAGGATGCCTGGCCCGGCGCGGGCGCGAGGAAGCCGTTGAACGCGTCGGTCTCGAGCGTCGTGTGGAACGTGCCGGCGCCCTCCCAGCCCAGGGTCTCGCTGTCGACGCCGTCGAGGCCGGTGGGCAGCTCGAAGTTCGCGAAGAGCGACCACTCGCCGGGCTCGTGGCTCACGAAGGTCGCGTCGATGCGTCCGTGCACGACGTGCGCCGTCGAGGTCGCGATGCCGATCACCTCGCCGCCGACACCCGCGGGCGAGAAGCCCGAGAGGTCGAACACGAGCTCGGACTCGGCGCGCGCGCCCGATCCCAGCGCGAGCAGCAGGCCGAGCGCGAAGAGGGACGGACGCGACGCGAGACGTGACGACACGGACGGCACACGCGGGACGGACGACGACATGGCAGGCTCCTCGGGCGACGGCTCGCCCTGCATCGAAGGTGGGGACCGATCGCCGGACCGACGGTGCGCAGTCTACGTCCGGTCGCGGCCGCGGACACGGCGCGTCGTCGACGCGTCACGCGACGCACCGCGCGGTGCGTTCGCGAGCGCGCTCGACGTCGGCGTTGCGGGCTACGCCGTCAGAAGTTCGACGTGACGGCGCAGGTTCGCGACGGCCACGTCGAACGGCTCGAGCGTCCCGCGCGCGCGGGCGAGCATGATCGCGCCCTCCATCGTCGTGAGCACGAACAGCGCCAGCGCCTCGGCGTCGACGTCGTCGAGCAGGCGATCGCGCGCCTGGTCGATCCAGCTCGCCACGACGGCGCGCCACTGCGCGAAGTTCGCGTCGATGAGCGGACGCACCGCGGGATGGTCGGCGGAGACCTCGAGCGCCAGGTTGCCGATCGGACATCCCAGCACGCAGCCCGTGCTCTCGAGCATCGCGCGGTAGTTGCCGAGCAGCACGAAGATGCGTTCGAGCGGGTCGGACTCGGCGGCCTCGACCGGTCCCGTGATCACGGGCCGCAACTGGTCGAGGTACCAGTCGAGCACGCCGCGCAGCAGCGCCTCCTTGCCCGCGAAGTGGTGGTAGAGGCTGCCCGAGTTGACTCCCGCCTCGCGCAGGATCGTGGCCACGCCGGTGGCGTGGTAGCCCTGCTCGTGGAAGAGCCGGGCCGCCGTCTGCAGCAGGCGGTCCTTCGTGTCGCTCACGGCGGGCTCGCGTGGGGTGGGGGATTGACAGTCTCGCCGAACAGCATATCCTCGCACCTGACTTGAACGATCAACCAACACGAGGATCGGCCCATGCGCCCGAGAATTCGCGATCTGCTGCCCGCCCTCCTGGTCCCCGCCCTGGCCGCCGGAGCGCCCGCGGCGGCGCCGTCGGCTCCCGCGCCCGACGACCCGCGTGGGCTGCTGCGCTCGCTCGAGGGCGGGAGCTGGGTCGGCGAGGGCGCCTGGACGGACGGCAAGCCGTTCTTCGCGCGGCACGTGTTCGAGTCGTCCCTCGGCGGGCGGCTGCTCGGGATCACGACCTGGGGGCGGCGCGCCGACGGCGAGGCGATCCTGTTCGAGACGCGGCTCGACCTGGGCGGTACCGGCCCGGTCCCGTTCACCTGCGTCGCGAGCTTCGGCGCGACGTACGCGGGGACGGCGACGCGCGACGGCGACGCGCTCGTGCTCGATTCGGTCGACGACGCGGGCGCGCGCTTCTCCCAGCGCTTCGAGCCGTCCGGCGAGGACGCGTGCCACTGGACGTCGCTCGCACTGACCGACGCCGGACGCGACGTGCTCGCGACGATCGACTTCGCGCGCTCGCCGCTCGTGCCGCGCGCCGGCTCGCGCGACGTGCACGCCGAGATCGTCGTCGACGCCGCGCCCGACGCGGTCTTCGACGCGTGGACCACCGACGCCGGCCTCGCGACGTTCTTCTCGCCGCGGCCGCACGTCGACGCCCGCCCGGGCGGCGAGTTCGACGTCTTCCACCAGCCTGAGCTGCCCGTCGAGCAGCGCGGGACGGTGGACACGCGCATCCTCGCCCTCGACCGCGGCTCGCTGCTGAGCTTCACCTGGAACTCGCCGTCGGGCTTCGAGACGCACCTCGAGCACACCGTCGTGAGCCTGCGCTTCACCGCCCTCGACGACGGACGCACGCGCGTGCGCCTCGACGACGTCGGCTTCGGCGACGACCCGCGCTGGGACCGGGCCGTCGCGTACTTCCGCGAGGCCTGGCCGTACGTGCTCGGCAACCTGCGTCGCCGCTTCGCCGAGGGTCCCATCGACTGGACGCACCCGCCCGCGCCGCCGGCGAGTATGCTCGCGCTCAAGCGCTGACGTCCGCGTGCGAGCGGGGACGATGGCGTTCGCGCGCCGGCGTCGCGTCCACCGCGATGTGCGCGTCGTCCGCGGGAGGCCTGGCATGATCACCGGATTCCGTCGTCCGTCCGTCGCGCTCGTCCCTCGGCGCTCCTCGCGCGTGTCGGGGGCCGCGCACGCGCTCGCGTGCCTCGCCTTGCTGCTCGCCCTGTGCGGCTCGTCCGTCCGCGCACAGGACGTGGGCGCGACGGCCCCGCCCGACGACCGCGCGCAGGTCGCCGCGTCGTCCGAGGAGTCGCGCGCCACGCTCGTCCGCGTCGGCGACGACACGTTCCTGCGGGCGCCCGACGGCGTGCGCGTGCGCTACGTCGACGTCGGCGAGGGCGAGCCCGTGGTGATCCTGCACGGTCTCGCCGCGAGCCTCGACGTCTGGCGCATGACCGGCGCGCTCGCGGCGATCGCCGAAGACCATCGCGTGCTCGCGCTCGACGTGCGCGGACACGGACGCTCCGACAAGCCGCACGACGTCGCGCGCTACGGGGATGCGCTCGTCGACGACGTGATCGAGCTGCTCGATGCGCTCGGCATCCGCAAGGCGCACGTGGTCGGCTACTCGATGGGAGGCATGATCGCGCTCGCGCTCGTCCAGCGGCACCCCGAACGCGTCGCGTCGGCGGTGGCCGGCGGCTTCGGGCTCTACACGTTCGGCCCGCCCGGCGAGGAACTGCTCGACCGCGTGGCGGCCTCGCTCGAGGCCGGCCAGGGCTTCGGTCCGCTCTATGCGGGACTGAGCGCCGACGACGCCGCGCCGCCGACGCCCGAACAGGTGGCGTTCTTCGACCGCATGGCCCTCGCGACGAACGACGCCCTCGCGCTGGCGGCCTGTTGCCGAGGTTTCCGCGCGCTCGCGCTCGACGTCGCGGAGCTGAAGCACAACCGCGTCCCCGTGCTGGCCTTCGTGGGCGATCGCGACGGGCTGTATCCCGACGTGGAGGCGCTGGCCGACGTCATGACGCGCCTCGAGGTCGAGGTCGTGAAGGACGCCGACCACATGGGCGCCGGCGCGTCGCCGCGCTTCCTGCCCGCGGTGCGCGACTTCCTCGCGACACACGCGATGGCACACGAGGCCGCCGAGGCCGAGGCCGAAGAAGGCGAGGTCCGCGAACCGGCCGGTGTCCGATGAGCGGACGGAAGGCGTCCGCTCCGAAGCCGAAGCCGAAGCCGAAGCCGAAGCCGAAGCCGAAGCCGAAGCCGAAGCCGAAGCCGAAGCCGAAGCCGAAGCCGAAGCCGAAGCCGAAGCCGAAGCCGTGGCCCCCCGTCCCTCAGCAGTCGTCGGGGACGGTCAGCAGCAGCGCGTGCGCGAGCGTCCTACGGGACGACGGCGACCACGCCGTTGCTGCCGGCGAGCCCCGCGGGACCCTGGCCGTCGACGACCCACGTCTGCATCGCGAGGGTCGTTCCCGACGGCACGCCGGCGGGGAATCCGAAGTCGAAGACGAGGTTTCCGAAGCTGCTCACCGGCAGGCCGCCCAGGACGAGGTCGGGCGCGGGCACGAGCACGCCGCCCTTGAACGGAGCGCCGAGCACGCTCACGCCCAGCACGAAGAAGGCGTTCGCGTCCTCGTCGCCGTGCGAGAGCGAGACGTGCACGTTCGTGAGCGGCAGCAGCGGACCGTCGACGTTCAGCGACGGCACTCCGTGATGACCGGGTGGTCCGCCCGCGAACGCGACCCACGGAAGCGGATCGTCCCACGCGACGAGGTGCGCCTGGCCTCCGGCGGACGGCGACGAGAACGGCTGGCCGACGAGCAGCTCGCCGTGTCCGTCGCCGTCGACGTCGCCCACGCCTGTCGCGACCTGTCCGGCGAAGGTCAGCAGGCGCGTGCCGAGGCGTCCGGAGAAGACCTCACCAGGACTCGCCACGACCACGTCGGCGAAGCCGTCGCCGTCGATGTCGCCGGCACCGCCCACGACCTCGCCGAAGCCGAAGTCGGGAGCCGGCCACGAGCGCGAGAAGCGCTGCAGGACGGCGCCCGTGGCGCCCGACCAGACCTTCGCGTAGCCGCCTTCGCCGATGAACACGCCGTTGAACATGTACGCGCCGCCGGCGATGTCGGGCGTGCCGTCGGCATCGACGTCGCCCACGACGGCCACGTCGATGCCGAGCTGGTCGACGGGGTCCTCGGCGTCGAAGGTCATCAGCGGCACGCTGTCGGACGTCGACCACACGCTCACGCGTCCGCCGCTTCCCGACTGCCAGTCGCCGGTGACGAGTTCGGGCAGGCCGTCGCCGTCGAGGTCGGCACCGCCCGCGAGCGCGGTGCCGAGTTGTGAGCCGGGTGCGTCGAGTTCGAACAGGATCGATCCGTCGCTGCCCGAGTAGACCCGCGCGAAGCCGACGCCGCCGGCGAACAGGTCGGGCACACCGTCGTCGTCGCGATCTCCTGCGGCGGCCACGTCGGCTCCGAGGAACTGGTCGCCGGCCAGACCGACGTGGCGCACGAGGACCGTCCCGGTGCGTCCCGAGCGCAGCTCGACGAGGCCGTGGGTGGCCTGGGTCGGGTCGGGCGCACCGATGAGCACGTCGCAGGTGCCATCGCCGTCGACGTCGCCTACGCTCGCGAGCGCGGAACCGTAGCGATCCTGCAGCGCGTGGCCGCTCCAGTGGAAGAGCAGCGCGCCGTCGGCGCCCGAGCGCACGTCGACGTACCCCGGGTGTTGCGGCGGCGGGGGCCAGGACGCGAGGCAGCCCGCCGCCATGTCGGGCACGCCGTCCCCGTCGACGTCACCCAGCGCCGTGACGGCGAAGCCGAACGCGTCGCCGGACGCGAGGCCGGGCCATTCGTACAGCACGGTCTGGGCCGGCGCGTCGGCGGCCACGAGGGCCACGACGACGAGGCTGGAGAGGGCGGCGCGGTTCATGGATGGATCTCTTCGGAGCGTGACACGGGTCGGCGCGGCACCCGCGAAACACCGCAGCCGACCCTGCCCGGCCACCGCGATCGCGGGCAGCCTACCATGGGCGTGGGCATCCGTCCGGTTGAGGGAGAGGTCGCGCTGCGCGTAGCATCCGGGCCGTCCTTCGACGGAGGAGAGGGAATGCGACGCGGGACGCCAGGCCGCCCGGCGAGCGGATCGTGAGCACGCGCGCGGCGGGTCGTCCGCCCGTGCGCCTCGTGCACTGGGACGCCGACGAGCGCGCGACGTGCGTCGAGCGCGTGCGTGCGGCGGGACACGCCTGCGAAGCCGCCGACGTCGCGTCCGACGCGCTGCGCGCGCTCCCGAAGCTCGCGGCGTCGGCGTGGGTGATCGACCTCTCGCGGCTCCCGATGCAGGGACGCGACCTCGCGCTGCTGCTGCGCTCGCGCAAGGCGCAGCGCGCCGTCCCGCTGGTCTTCGTGGACGGCGAGCCGGCCAAGGTCGCGCGCGTGCGGGAGCAGTTTCCCGACGCGACGTACTGCACGTGGCGCGGACTCGAGGGAGCGCTCACGCGCGCGCTCGCCGCGAAGCCGGCGTCCCGGGCGAAGCCCGCGTCGGTGCTCGCCGGCTACTCGGGCACGCCGCTGCCGAAGAAGCTCGGCATCAAGCCCGGCGCGCGCGTGGGACTGCTCGGCGCGCCCGACGACTTCGAGCGCACCCTCGGTTCACTCCCGCCGGACGTCTCGCTCGTGCGCCGTCCGCGCGGCGCGTGCGACCTGCTGTTGTGGTTCGTCACGCGGCACGCCGATCTCGCGCGCGGCGTCACGTCCCTCGCGCAGCGCACCGGCCGCGACGGCGTCTGGATCTGCTGGCCCAAGAAGGCGTCCGGCGTCGCGACCGACGTGACCCAGGACGCGGTGCGCGCGCTCGGCCTCGCGCACGGCCTGGTCGACTACAAGATCGCGGCCATCGACGCGACGTGGTCGGGGCTCAAGTTCGCGGTGCGCAAGGGATAGTCACGCGACCGCCGCGCGTCCCGCCGTCGCGTCAGGGACCCTGCTCGAGGTACGCGCGCTCGCCGTGCAGGCCCTCGTCGAGTCCCAGCAGCTCGGTGCTCTCCTCGACGCGCACGGGCGTGAAGCGGTTGATGATCCAGAGCATGCCCAGCGTGAAGACGAAGGCCCACACCGACGAGAGCAGGACGGCGCCGACCTCGACCAGGAAGAAGTGCGTGTTGCCCGCGAGCAGTCCGTCGACGCCGCCCGACGAGGCCGGGTTGAACGCGGTCGAGGCGAACACGCCGCACAGCACGATGCCGAGGAAGCCGCCCACGCCGTGCACGCCCCAGACGTCGAGGGCGTCGTCCCATCTCAGCCTGTTCTTGAGCGCGACGGCGTAGTAGCAGACGACGCCGGCGATCAGGCCGATCAGGCAGGCGGTGGCCGGCGAGACGTAGCCCGCGGCCGGCGTGATCGTGGCGAGACCCGCGACGGCGCCCGTGAGCAGGCCGAGGAACTTCGGCTTGCGCGAGGTCATCCATTCGATGGCGAGCCAGGCGATGGCGGCGAACGACGCGGCGATGTCGGTGTTCACGAACGCGACGGCCGTCACCGAGTCGACCCTGAACTCGCTGCCCGCGTTGAAGCCGTACCATCCGAACCACAGCAGGCCGGTGCCCAGCGCGACGAGCGGGATGCTGTGCGGTCCCGTGTCGGCCACCCTGCGCTTGCCCACGAAGAGGATCGCGGCGAGCGCGGCGATGCCGGCGATGTTGTGCACGACGATGCCGCCGGCGAAGTCCTTGACGCCCCAGCTCGCCATGATGCCGCCGCCCCAGATCATGTGCACGAACGGGAAGTACACGAGCAGCAGCCAGCAGGTCAGGAACACCATGTACGCCTTGAACGTGACGCGGTTCGCGAAGGCGCCGGTGATGAGCGCGGGCGTGATGATCGCGAACATCATCTGGTACGCGCAGAACACCAGCATCGGGATCGTGTCGTTGGGCGACGCCATGTCGAGCGTGATGCCGCGCAGGCCGGCCCAGTCGAGGTTGCCGACGATGCCGCCGAAGTCGGTGCCCGACGCGAGGTCGCCCGAGAAGCACAGCGAGAACCCGACGCCCCACCAGAGGATCGTCGTCCAGCCCATCGAGACGAAGCTCTGGATCATGATCGCGAGCACGTTCTTGCGGCCGACGAGTCCGCCGTAGAAGAACGCCAGGCCGGGCGTCATGAGCATGACCAGGCTGCTGCAGAGCAGCATGAAGGCCGTGTTCCCGGTGTCGAGATGCAGCATGCGGACCTCGCTTCCCGAGCGCCTCGGGGTCGTGCCCCGGGAGCTCGCAGTCGTGGCGGAACGGCAAGCCCTGTCGAGCACGGGACGCGGCAGGGCGTCCTCGATCGATGGCGCGCCGCCCCCCTGTTCCGGTGCGAGGCGATCCGGTCGAGCGCGCGACACTGTACATCCGGCAGGACGCCGTCCACCGCATGTTCGTCGGAAGCGGAACTCGAATGCACGCGTCCCGCCGCGACGGATCGTCGAGGGCTCCGAGCAGGCGGCCCGGTGCTCAGACTCGCGGACGCAGCACGCCGAGGTAGGCGCGCCACGGACCGACGGCGTCCGCGTCGCGACGGGCCAGCCCGCGTGCGATCTGGGCCACGTGCGCGAGGTCGTGGACGACCCACGTGGCGAGGTGCTCGCGCAGCGCGATCCGTCCGAACTCGGGGTGCAGGCCGGTGCGCTCGAGATCGGCGGGCGTGAGCGAGAGCGCGTCGAGCTCGGCCAGGCTCGACGCGCGCGCACGGGCGAACGCGTCCAGCGTCGCGCGCATCGGACGCGGCGCGCGGCGCAGGTGCGCGAAGCGGTCGAACGGCTCCCACGGGATCGACTCGCCGTGCTCGAGGAGGTGTCGCGTCCGGGGCATCCAGTCGTCGTGCTCGCCGTCGACGAGGTGCTCGACGACCTGGCGCGCGCTCCACGTGTCCTCGCTCTCGCGCGCGTCGAGCCACCCGTCGGACAGGTCGGCGAGCCAGGCGTCCAGCATGCGCGGGGTGCGCGCGAGGATCTGTCGCGCCTCGGCCAGGTCGAATGCGGTCATCGGACGTCCTCCCACGGTCGCCGCAGCATAGGCGTCGCCCGGCCGCGCGGTCGACGCGCCGGATGTGCGACGGACGATCGGCGCCGTCCGCGGCGAGGCAGGGCCGCCCCGCCGTCGCGCTGCCGGCGCGGCGCGAGATTCCGGGAGCAGGATCGGCGCTTCGCGACAAGATGGGGGCGTGGACAGCCTGCCGACACCGCCGCCGAACGGGACGCCCGCCGGGGACGGCGCGCCGCATGACGCGGCGTCGCGCGGCGGCTCGTCGTCCGGCGCGCGGCCCGAGGACGTCGCGCTCGCGCGCTTCGTGCGCACCGGCGACGCCGACGCGTTCGGTGCGCTCTACGACGAGCTCGCGCCGTCGCTGCTGCGGCTCGCGGCGAAGCTGCTGCGCGATCCGGCGGCGGCCGAGGACGCGCTGCAGGCCACGTTCCTCGCGGCGCTCACCGCGGCGGCGCGCTGGGACGGGCGTCCGGTGCGGCCGTGGATGACCGGCATCCTCGCGAACGTCGTGCGCAACCAGCGGCGCAGCGCGGCGCGTGCGCCCGACCTCGCGCGGCTGCCGACGCGTCCCGCGCCGAGCGATCCGCTCGACGACGCGGCGCGTGCCGAGCTCGACCGGGCCGTCGACGCGAGCGTGCGCGCGCTGCCCGACGCGTGGCAGCAGCCGGTGCTGCTGCGCGTCCGCGAGGGGCTGTCGGCCGAGCAGATCGCGAAGCTGCTCGACCGTCCGGCGGGGACGATCCGCAGCCAGCTCGCGCGCGGGCTCGAACGGCTGCGCCGCGGGCTCGCGGGAGCCTTCGCGCTGCTGGGCGGCGCGTCCGGACGCCGCGAGGCCGCGACGCGCGCGCCCGGCGGCGTGCGCGCCGGCCGTCACGCGGCGCAGGCGCACCGAACGATGTCGCACGCGGCGCTCCCGCCGGGTGCGGGGGCACTCGCTCCGGGAGGACTGGTCATGTTCAAGGCGCTCGGCGCCCTGCTCGGCGTGGGGACGCTGGGCGTGCTCGCGTGGTTCGCGTGGCCCGCGACGCAGGACGGCGGGGTCGCGCTCGTCGAGACGCCGCGCGCCGCGCAGTTCGCGATGGCGCTCGATCCGCAGACGCCACGCGACGTCGAGGCGCTCGAGCCGCCGGCCATCGCCGCGCCGGCCGCTGCGCCCTCGCGCGAAGAGTCGCCCGTCGCCGCGCCCGTCGCCGCCGCCGTGAAGGACGACGACGTGCTCGGTCCGTTCCGCGTGCTCGTGCTCGACGGTGACGACCGTCCCGTGGCGGACGCGTCGGTGGAGGTCTTCGCGGGCGGCGCGACGCCCGGCGCGCAGCAGGGCCAGTTCCTCCGCTCGCCGCCGCGCATCACGTCCGAGGCCCAGCCGATCTCGACTCGCGTCACCGACGACTCGGGCCGCTGCGACGTCGTGCTGCGCGGCAGCGAGGTGCTCGCCGCGCGTCACGAGGCGCTCGGACGCTCGCGTCTCTTCGGCCGCGACGCCCTGCGCTACGACGTCACGGTCGGCGCGGGGGAAGCCGTCCTGGTGCTCGAGGCGCCGTGCCGCGTCACGGGACGCGTGCTCGACGCGCGCGGTGTCCCGGCGACCGGCGCGACGCTGCGCATCTGGACGAACACGAGCGGCGGACGTGGGACCGAACGCGCCGTCGACGACCTCGTCGCCGACTCCGACGGGGCGTTCGAGGTGCTCGTCGACCCGCCCAACGGCTGGAATCTCGAGGCGCGCGTCGGCGACCGGCGCAGTCCCGTGTGGCACTTCGACGCGCGCCCGGGCGCGACGGTCGAACTCCAGCTCGTCGTCCCCGACCCGTGGACGATCGAGGGCACGCTCGTCGACGCCGACGGCACGCCGCGCGCCGGCGGCAGGGTCTGCGTGTGGCAGGACGGCGAGGATCTCGACCTCGCGCCGGAACCGTCGATCACCCCGTGGTCGAAGGAGCGTTCGACGCTCGCCGACGACGACGGCGCGTTCCGATTCGAGCTGCCGTTGCTCGGGACGTGGCACCTGCTCGGCCTGCCCGACGCCGACACGGGCTCGGCGTGCAAGCTCACGCTGCAGCCGCCGCGCGCCACGGATGCGATCGCGTTCGAGCCGGCGAGCGCGTCGAGCGACGTGCTCGACGTCGAGCTCTCGGCCGACGCGCCGCTCCGGCGCGTGACCCTCGCGTTGCGTCGCGCGGCGCCCGTGCGCGGTACGGTGGTCGACGGCGAAGGACGTCCGCTGGCCGGGCACGTCGTCTCGGCGCGTCCGAGCGGCGCGACGCCGAGTCCGTTCGGCGGTCCGCTCGGTCCCGACGAGAACGAGCGCTTCGGGCTCGCACGCGCACTCACCGGCACCGACGGTGCGTTCCTGCTCGACGGCCTGCATCCCGACGGACGTTTCGACCTCTCGGTGTACGCCGGCGAGAGCAGCCGGTTCGTCGTGGCGCACGCCGAGCAGGTCGCCGCCGGCACCGACGGCGTCGTGCTCGCCGTCCGCGACGACGCACGTCGCCCGGCGTTCGTCGAAGGACGCGTGATCGACGCCGCGAGCGGCGAGCCCGTCCCGCACTTCCGTGTCGAGCTGGGCCACGAGGTCGCGCCGAACGTGTTCAGCTCGACCGACGCGTCGTTCGACGATCCCGACGGGCGCTTCCGCATCGACGAGCTCGTCCCCGGACGCAGCTATTCGCTGCGCGTCACCGCGACGACCGGGCGCAACGTCCCCGACCTGCCGTTCGACGTGGCCGAAGACCGCGACGACCTCGCGCCGCTCGCGCTCGGCGTGTTCGAGGCCTCGCTCGAGGGTCATAAGGTCGTCGCCGCGCTGCCGCGTCCGTCCCGGCTGGAGGTCGAGCTGTTCGACGCGCTGGGCGCGCCGCTGCCGCACGTTTCGGTGGGCATCCGGCAACAGACCGAGGTCGTCGAGTCGCACTTCTGGAATCCCGTGCGGACCGACGACGAGGGTCGCGCGACCTTCCCGCGCCTGTGGCCGGGGACGTATCGCGTCTCGGCCGAAGTCGCGGGCGAGCGCATCGAGTCGACGGTCGACGTCCCCGGCGCGGGGACGGCGCGCGTCAGCTTGCGTCCCTGAAGACGACAAGGAGGTCGTCGGGGCGTCGCAGGGGTAGGCGGATCTCCGGATGCCGCCTATGCTCCCACGAGGGCAGCGGCCCTCGCTCCGAGCGCGCCGCGCGAATCAAGAGGAGGAGGAGTCCGATGCAGGTCCTGAGCAAACTCGTGTCCAGTCTCGTTCTGCTGGCGTCGGTCGTCCCGGCCGTCTCGGCGCAGACCATGTACCGGGCCGACCTCGACGCGGGGCAGGTCGTGCCGTCGGTGGCCTCCTCGGCGTGTGGCTACGCCACCTTCCAACTGCAACCGGACGACACGCTCTCCTACGACCTGCGCACGATCTTCGTGTCGGGCACGGCGGCGCGGTTGCGCATCGGTGCCGCGGGCGGCAACGGGGCGTTGTTGCACACGTTGACCGGCGGACCCGGCCACTGGAGCGGCAGCACGCCGGCGCTGGGCGCGAGCGACATCGCGACCCTGCGCGCCGAGGGCCTCTACGTCGTGGTCGAGAGCGCGGCGCACCCCGACGGCGAGACCCGCGGACAGGTGCTGGTCAACCCGCGCCGCTTCACCGCGCGCCTGACGCCCGGGCAGCAGAACCCTCCGGTGGCGTCCGCGGGCTCGGGCGTCGGCATGCTGGTGGTCAACCCCGACATGACCGTCACGTACGAGGTGACCGTCGCGGACATCCCGACGGTCACGGTGGCGCACGTGCACACCGCCCCGGTCGGCACCAACGGACCGGTGCTGTTCCCGTTGGTGAACGGGCCGCCCACCTGGTCGGGCAGCACCGCGCCGGTCTTCACGTCCGAGCTGTTCGACCAGTTGCAGGCCGGCGGGATGTACTTCAACGTGCACTCGGGAGCGAACCCGACGGGTGACGTGCGCGGGCAGATCGTGGCGGAGGGGATGCCGTACTTCGCCGCGACGGCCTGCGCTCCGGTGGTGCTCGCGGTGGACGGCCCGGCCGTCCCCGGCGGGCTGATCGACGTCGCGGTCTCGCAGGGCGTCCCGAGCTCGTTCGGCTACCTGCTCGTGTCGCTCGACGCCGACCTCTTCCCGCTGGCCTTCGAGCCGTTCCTGCTCGACCCGACGCAGCTCGTCATCTCCTCCCTCGTCGTGCCGCTCGACGGCGCGGGCGAGATCGCCTTCTCGTTCGAGCTGCCCGACTTCAGCCTCGGTGGACCGATCTTCTGGCAGTTCATCGACCTGGACGCGTCGGCGCCCAACGGCAAGTTCCGCATCAGCAACGGCGTCGAGCAGCGGCTCGTGGCCCTGCCCCTGTAGGTCGCGCTCGGCGCGGAGGGTGCCCGGCCGCGCGGAGTCCGCGCCCTCCTCCCTCAGCGCTCCTGCGCCGCGGCGCGGGGCGCGGCGCGGTGCACGAAGAACGTCTCCCGGAATGGCGCGACGTCCATTGGCTCGTGCCGCCCGACGGCATCCAGGAAGGCCCCGATCATGCGCAGGTGCTCGGCGTAGAGAGCGAGCTGCTCCTGCAGCAGGTCGGTGTCGGGCTGTGGGAAGCGGTCGCGCACGAGCAGGCGCAGGAAGTACGCGCTCGTGTAGGCGTCGTGCTCGAAGGGCGCCCTGGCCGAGACGTCGAGGGTCTCCGCGGTGTTGCGCCCCGCGAAGTACGCGAACGGCGCGTCGACGCGCGTGTTCGCGAAGTGCAGCACGGGCAGCGCGAGCCGCTGGTCACGCAGCGTGAACGCCTCGTGGACGAAGGGCCACTTGTCGGCGATCTCGGCCAGGTCGGTCTTGGGTTCGATCGTCGTCTCCATCGAGACGAACGCCTGCACGAGGCCGGGTTCGTCGAGGTGGCACCATCCCACCTGCGCGCCCCAGCTGTGGCCGATGAAGACCACGTCGGGGCTCTCTGTGAGCGTGCGCGCGAAGGCGATCAGCGTGTGCAGCGCGCGTGTGTCGTCGGTGACGCCCTCGTGCAGTCCGTACGGCATGTCCTCGTAAGGCAGGTGGAAGTTCGCCGAGACGAAGCCCCAGCCGCGCGAGGCGAGGAACTCGGCCATGGCGACGTTCTCGTCGGAGGTCCCCTGCGAGCCGTGGTGATACACGATCATCGGGACGTCGAGCGGCCCCTCGGGACGCGCCCGGTGGCTCGCGGTGGGGACGTCCCGCAGCGCGTCGAGCACGTCGCGGGTCGTGTGCGGCGTGAAGTCGAGCGGCGCGCAAGTCGACACCTGCTCCGAGAGGTCGTACGTCACGAGGCTCTCGTCCATGCGGGACAGCAGCTCGGCGTACACGTGCTCGAGCGCCTCGGGGACCTGCCGCTCGCGCAGTTCGCCGTAGGTCAGCGGCGCGTCGTCGACGGGCTGCGCGAGCGGATACCAGACCTGCACGAAGCGCGGCGCCGCTCCGTCGTAGCCGTACTGGGAGTAGCGGTCGTGCGCATCCTCGACGAGGGCCGTGAAGAAGCCGACCGCGTGCGGGCCGAGCGGGATCGCGGCCGCGAGACCGTCGCGCGTGCTCGGCGCGACCGCGCGTGGGGTGACGTCCTGCGCGGGAGCTCGTGGCGCGAGGACGAGAGTGAGGGCGATGAGTGCTCGCAGCATGGCGCGTCCGTCCGCTCAGCTCTCGAGCTTCGCCTGGTCTTCGGCGACGTCGAGCAGGTGGCGCGTGTAGCGCACGTCGACGGCCTCGCACACCGCGGTGACCTTCTCGGCCAGGATCGTGTAGTCGGGGTCCTCGGTGATGGCCTCGAACTCGCGCGCCAGCAGCACGAGGCGCAGCAGGTGACGCAGCACGATGCCCTCGCTCTTGGCCAGGTTGCGCGAGCCGGTGAACCTGAAGAACTCGCCCTGGGTCTCGAGCACGCCGCCCGCGATCCACTTGGTCTGGATCGGGATCTCCTCGGGCACGGCGAGCCGGCTCTGGAACAGGATCTCGAGCATCTCGGCAAAGGTCGGCGGCGGCTTCGGGCGGTCGGGGTCGTCCCATTCGTAGAAGATGCGCGGCTCGTCGTCGGACGGCGGCGGCAGCGGGTCGAGGTTCACGCCCATCTTGATCAGCGTCGGCTCGAGCACCTCTTTCTGCAGCGGTCCCGGCGCGAGGTCGTACGGCGGCGACGCCGCGCGCGCGATCTTGTGCGGGACGTCGAGCACCGACTCGAGCGCGAGCAGCTTCTCCTCGAAGTTGCTGAACGCGAGCTCGTGCACCAGGAAGTCGCCGTAGAGCGGGTCGATGCCGCGCAGCACGAGCAGCCGCTCGAGGCTCTCGTCGAGTTCGAGCTGCGTGTCCTCGCCGAAGCCCGGGTCGTCGACGTCCTTCTGCGGGACGAAACCGCGCCGCGCCAGGAAGCCGAGCTTCTCGAGGTTCTTCAGCATCGCGTCGAGTTGGTTCTCGAAGCCCGTGAGCCGGTCGGCGTCCGCGAAGCGCCTGCGCAGGAAGCGCCGGATCTCGCCCACCGTCTCACCGTGCAACAACAGGAACGCGAGGAAGCGGTACGGGATCATCGAGCGGCTGGCGAGCTTCGCCGGTCCGGCCTTGACGAGCGACTCGAACTGTCCCTCGGTCCAGTACTGCTCGGTCTTGCGGCGCGTCGGACGCTTGCGCTCGAGCGCCTTGCGCGCCTTGAGGATGCCCGGATCGGTGGCCTTCGCCGGGAGCTGGTCGTACTTCTCCTTCCATCGATGGATCTTCACGTCGTCCTCGTGCGCGAGGCAGAAGACGTAGCCCTCGGTGTCGTACTGCGGACGTCCCGCGCGGCCGAACATCTGGTGCGCGTCGGCCGAGGGCAGCACCTTGCGCTCGCCGGGCTTGCCCTTCAGGATCGTCTTGAGCACCACCGAGCGCGCCGGCAGGTTGATGCCCGCGGCGAGCGTCTCGGTGCACGCCACGAACGGCACGAGGCGCTCGGTGAAGAGCCGTTCGACGAGGTGCTTGTACCTCGGCAGGATGCCCGCGTGGTGCACGCCCGCGCCGCGGATGAGCATCTGCTGCAGCTTCGGTCCGATGCCCTGCGACATGTCCTCGTCGGCGAGCTGGCGGGTGATCTCGGCCTGGGTCTCCTTGCTGATGAGCGGCAGGCCCTTGAGGCGCTCGGCCGTCTCCCAGCACTCGTCGCGCGAGAAGCAGAAGACGAGCGCCGGCGTGCGCGCGAGCGCGTCGTCGTCGCTCACCATCGCGACGAGCTGCTCGGTGAGCAGCTTGTCCTCGACCCAGGCGAACTCGAGCGCGACCTTGCGCTCGTCGGTCTGGATCAGGCGCAGCGTGCGCTGGTGCTGGTCGCGCAGCCAGACGGTGAAGTCGATCGCGTTGCCGACCGTGGCCGAGAGCAGCATGAGCCGCACCTCCTTCGGCAGCAGGACGAGCGAGAGCTCCCACACCACGCCGCGCTCGCGGTCGTTGAAGTAGTGGAACTCGTCCATCACGACCGCGCTCACGTTGCCGAAGTCGCGGTCGGGCGCGAGCAGGTGGTTGAGCAGGATCTCGGCCACGACGACGAGCACCACCGCGTCGGGATTCACCTGCCGGTTGCCGGTGAGCAGGCCGACGTCGTCGCGCGAGAAGCCCCAGGCCTCGGCGCGGTCTTGCAGCTCCTGCAGCTTCTGGTCGGTGAGCGCGATGAGCGGCGTCGTGTAGTAGAGCCGCTTGCCGGTGTGCAGCGCCTCGAACACCGCCGCCTCGGCGATGAGCGTCTTGCCCATGCCGGTGGGCGCCGTGACGAGCAGCCCGCCGTCGGCCTCGAACCACGCCAGGATCGCCTCCTCCTGGAACGGATACGGGTCGTAGGGGAGGGCCTCGATGAAGGCCGAGCAGAGCGCGTCGCGGTCCATGGGGCGCCACGATACAGGTCGACGAGACGAGGCAGGCGAGGATGTCGGGATCCCGGCCGCTGGGCTGCTCCCGCAGAGGACTCCGCCGCGGCCGTGGAGCGCAGCGATTGACGGATCGCGGGTTCGGCCATAGCCTTCGAGACGGAGCGCCCCGCCGAGGAGCGGGGCGAGGAGGAAGGCCCCCCCCCGATCTCGAAGGGCTGACCCCCCCGAGCAATGAGACCGAGGTCGGTCGCGTCTACTTCTTTGATGGCGAGCGTTTCTGATGCGCGCATCCGCGATGGCATTCGTGCTGACCACGCTTGCGATTGCCGCGAGTGCGAGTACGCAGTCTTCCTGCGATTCCGCGATCGTTCCCGCCTGTCCCACGGCGTTGGTGCCGAACTCGGGGCAGTGGGATCCCGACCTGCTCTACGCGCTCCCGATGCGGGGAGGCGCGATGCAGGTTCGACGCGAGGGGTTGTACTTCGCGTGGGCCGACTCCGAGCGCCCAGGGCTCCTGCGACTCGATGTCGCTGACGGGCGTTACGCCGAGGCGAGCCAGTCCGGTCGACGGAGCGTTGTCAACTTCTACGGGCCGGGTGAGCAAGTCTTCGAGGGTATCATCGGGAGCGAAGCCGTGTGTTTGAGCGAGGTGAGACCTGGGCTCGACCTCACGCTTCACGCTCGAGGTGGAGTGCTCGGCCTCTCGCTCAGAATCGCAGCTGGGTCGGCCGACGACCCCGTTCTTCGCAGTTGGGGAGCCCCGTTGGATTTGTCGTGTGACGGACGTACCGCGCGGTGGGCTTCGGGGAGCGGCATCCTCTCCCTTCAATTGGGGCAGGCACGCTCCTCCGGTCTTCGGCTGACGGTCTCCGCGTCGGTCGAGGGCGACGCCGGCCTGCGGTTGGCAACCGACGGCTGGTCGAGGACATCGGATCTCACCATCGACGCCGAACTCGCTTGGTCGACGTTCCTCGGGGGCAGCTCCGGGGACGGCGTTGCGGACATGGTGGTGTTGGACGACGAGTCCGTAGCCCTCGTCGGCTCGACGTCCTCGCTCGACTTCCCAACGACGCCCAATGCGTGGGATTCGGAGGCCGGGCTCGCCCTCTCTCAGGCATTTGTTTCCCGGCTGAGTGCGGACGGCAGCGAGCTGCTGTACTCGACATACGTGACGCACGATGAGGAGTCGCTGATCCTGGGATTCGGATCGATTGCGGCTCGGGGACTCACAGCACTGGCGGTGGCAGGATTGACGAACTCACCCAGCGCTCCCGTGACGGGCAACGCATTCCAGCCGGGTTTTGCCGGTGGTGTCGATGACGGAATCGTGGCCGAGTTCGATCTGGCTTCCGGCGCGCTCACCTACATGACCTACGTCGGCGGAAGCGGCGCCGATCAACTGAATGCCGTGGCGTACGCGCCCGGTGGCCAGATTGTCGCGGCGGGGAAGTGCCTGTCGCCAGAATTCCCGACGAGTCCGTGGGCGATGCAGCCGGTCAAGGCGCCGTTCTTCGACGGACTCATCGTGGTCCTCGATCCCAGCCTCTCGGGCAGCGAGCAACTCGTCGATTCGACCTTCTTCGGTGGCTCGTCCAGCGAGGAAGAGATCCGGGAGATCGAGGTGGCTTCGGACGGCGATATCGTGGTCCTCGGCCTCGTGTCGTCGGACTACCCGATGTCTCCGCAAGCGTACGATCCTGGACCGTATGCGCCAGGAAGCTACCTGCCGTTCGTCGCGCGGCTCGTCCCCGACCTCTCGCAAGCCGTCGCCTCGACGTTCGTGTTGAACGCCCTATGGGACATCGGGTTGGATTCGTCGGGCCGCGTGGCATTCTGCGGTGGTGCCGGCGCTGCGTCGGCCGCGACGCCCGATGCTTATGACGAGACCTACCACGGCAAGGGAGACATGTACGTCGGAGTCCTGTCGCCTGGGCTCGATGTCCTCGAGTGGGGTTCGTTCCTAGGCGGCAGCGAGCCCGAAACTGCGTATGGCGTCGCGCTCGACGATCTCGGGACACTCGTCGTCACCGGACGCACCTCGTCGCCCGACTTCCCGACGACGCCGGGCGCGCTCGACACCGAGTACAGCGGCGGTGGAGCCGATGCCTTCGTGAGCGTCCTCACGAACCACGGCAGCACGCTCGGATACAGCACGTTCCTGGGTGGTTCGGGAGCGGCAGCCGCGTGGGGCTGGCGCGTCCAGTCCCTCGGAGGCGGTGACTTCGTCGTCACCGGCAAGGTCGCGGCCTCCGGCTTTCCGGTGACTCCCGGGGCGTTCGACGAGACGCCGAACGACATCTTCATCACGCACTTCGACGTCGACCTGACGTGGGCGACGCTCGCGCAGGGCCTGGCGGGCGCCTCGGGCGTTCCGGTGCTGACGGGGACGGGCTCGCTCGAAGTCGGCGCGACGACCACGCTCACCGTGAAGCGCGCGCTCGCAGCATCGACGTCCTGGCTGGTGGTCGGCGCGAGCGCGCTCGAAGCACCCTTCAAGCAGGGGACGCTCGTGCCCAGCCCGGACATCGTCGTGGGCGGCATCCCGATCGACTCAGCAGGGACGGCGAATCTCTCGTTCGCCTGGCCGGGTGGTATCCCCGCAGGTGTCGCCACCT
Organism: Planctomycetota bacterium; assembly: GCA_020638905.1. Classification (GTDB taxonomy): domain Bacteria; phylum Planctomycetota; class B15-G4; order B15-G4; family B15-G4; genus JACKHP01. The sequence goes on from JACKHP010000001.1 coordinate 173,531, forward strand.
TCTACCAGGTCTGGATCGCCGACCCCGCGGGGCCGGCGGGCTTCTCGGCGAGCAACGGCTTGCAGGGCCTCACTCCGTAGCGGATCGTCGCGACCTTCCGGGCACCGGCACCGGCACCGCGACGTCGAGTGGGCCGCGCGGTTCCCGGATTCCCGATGGACGACCCGACCCACGCTCTTCGATTCGTGGCGCGCGCAGCACGCCCGATCCTGCGCGCCGTTCTCGCGCTCGCGCTGCTCAGCGCGGCCGCGATCGTCCTGCGCTCGCTCGCGTTCGCCGACGGGAACGACGTGCGCCTCGTCGTGCGCGACCCCGACGCGCTGGCCGCCGCCGCGCGCGCACCCGCGCCGCGCACGCTCACGGTCGTCGCGTGGAACATCGCCAAGGCCTTCGTCCATCGCGGCGGGTACGACTTCGCGCCGCGTGCGGACGTCGAGGCGCGGCTGCGCGCGATGGCCGACGTGCTGCGTCCCGAGCGGCCCGACCTCGTGGTGCTCTCGGAGGTCATGGCCGAGTGCGGACCGTGCGACGTCGACCAGTGCGCGTTCCTGGCCGAGGCGCTCGACATGCCGGTCGCGGCGTTCGGCGAGTGCTACGCGTTCGGCGTGCCGGGCTTCGCGCTCGTGGGCGGGACGGCGATCCTCGCGCGGCGTCCGCTGCGCGCGCTGGGCTGCGTCGACCTGCCCGAGCGCAAGCCGTTCTGGATCACCACGAACAACCGCCGCGCGTTGCTCTGCGCGCTCGATCTCGACGGGCACGAGCTGCTGCTCGGCGCGCTGCACTGCGACTCGTTCGACCTCGCGGACAACGCGCGCCAGGCGGCCTTCCTGCGCGACCTCGTGGGGACGCGTCCCGCGCTGCTGGCGGGCGACTTCAACGCCGAGCCGCGCGACGCGTCGATGCGCCTGTGGGCCGCCACGGGACGCTTCACCGACGTCGCCGACGCGCCGCCGACCTTCCCCGCGAAGTCGCCCGAGCGCGCCATCGACCACGTCCTGGCCCCGGCCGACTGGACGCTGCTCGAGCGCCGCACGCTCGGCGGCACGCTCTCCGACCACCTCGCGCTGCTGTGCCGCTTCGCGCTGCCCGACGGGTGACGCGCCTCGCAAGTCCCCGCCTCGCGTCGGTACCATGCCGGGCCGGGGGACGCCGCGCGGCGCGGCCTCCGCGAGTCGCCGTCGCCGCGCGCCGGAGTCGTGCCCGTGACCGCGTCCGTCCGCCTGCTGGTCCGTCCCGTCGTGCTCGCCTTCGTCTCGGCCGCGCTGCTCGCGTCGCCCGGCTGCAACGGGCGGGACGACGAGCCGCGCGTGGAGACGCCGATGTTCGACGAGGTGCGTCCGGTCGACGTGAGCCAGGGCGGCTGGACGGTCGACGCCGAGGGTTGGGCGTCGCTCACCGCCGCCGAGCTGGGCGAGAAGCTCGGCGGCTGCGCGGTGGGCGACGTCGACGCCGACAGCCCGGGCAACGAGATCGTCGCGGTCTCCGAGTCGGGGCGCGTGTTCCTCGTCAGCTACGCCGACGGCAAGTGGACGCACCGCGTGCTGGGCCAGGCGCCGGGCGAGATGATCCAGGTCGCGCTGGGCGAGCTCGACCCGGCGCGTCCGGGGCTCGAGGTCGTCGCGGTCGGCATGGCCCAGGGCAAGGAGGACGACGGCGGCGAGGGCGCCGCGTTCGTGTTCTTCCGCGACGGCGACGGATGGACGATGCGTGAGGCCGCGCGCGCGTCCGAGCTGCTGCACGGGGTGGCGATCGCCGACCTCGACCCCGACCATCCCGGGAACGAGCTGCTCGTCGACGGCTTCAGCGGACAGGCGACGGTGCTCGCGCTGGGCGCGAACGGCTTCGAGCGCGTGGTGACCGTGCCGCTCCCCGGCGCGGGCAAGATGGCCGTCCCGCACCAGGACGGCGTGGCGATCGCGTGCGCCGACGGCAGCGTCTCGCTCGTGCGCCGCGAGGCCCCCGGCAAGTGGACGGCCACGAACATCGCGCGCCAGCCCGCGGGCGCGGCGCGCGTCGCGTCCGACGACGAGCGCCTGCTCGTGGCCCGCGACGACGGCACGCTCGAGCTCGTGAGCGGTTCGCTGGGCAAGATCATCCACCGCGAGACCGAGCGCCTGCGCGGCGCGGTGCTGGCCAACGTCGACCCCGTCGCGCCGGGCCTGGAGGCCGCGTCCGCCGGCTACGAGGGCAAGGTCTGGGTGATGACCAACGAGGACCTGCGCTGGCACGAGCACGAGGTCTACGCGGACGGCAACAAGCTGCACCACCTCGCGGCCGGCGAGCTGACGTCCGTCGGCAGCGGCGTGTTCCTCGTGACGTGCGGCTACTCGGGACGCGTGGTCGTGATCACGAAGAAGCGCGAGCTCGCGGCCGTCGAGACGCCCGAGGAAGACGGCTGAAGGCAGGCGCCATGGAACGCAGCGGCCTGCGATCCCTGCCCGTCTCTCCGGGGGACGGATCATCGAGTCGCCGCCACGGGCGCTCTCCGTGAGGTCGGCCTCGGTCCTCGGCTTCGTGCTGATGGTCGCCGGGGTCGTCGGACTGGCCGTCACGCGTTCGTTGTTCTCGGCCTCGCCGCTCGTGGTCGGCCTGCAGGCCGCCGCCGTCGTGCTCATGCTCTGGGCCCGCATGACCTTCGGCGGCCGGAGCTTCCACGCGGCCGCGAACCCCACCGAGGGTGGTCTCGTGACGAGCGGGCCGTACCGCCACCTGCGCCACCCGATCTACACCGCGGTCGTCCTGTTCACCGTCGCGGGGGCCTGCGCGCACCTCTCGTTCCCCGCGGCGGGGCTGGCGCTGCTCGTCTTCCTCGGCGCGCTGCTGCGCATGCTGACCGAAGAGCGGCTCCTGCTCGCTCGCTATCCCGACTACGCCGGATACGCTGCGCGCACCAAGCGGATGCTGCCGCACGTCTTCTAGGCTAGCTCGCGCTCGCGGGCGGCGCGGCGGTCGCCTTGATCGTGCCCAGTCCCACCTCGTCGTCGAGGGACGGCGCGCCGCGCAGGTCGTGCCCGAGACTCAGCATCGCGGGCACGAGGAACAGCGTGAAGAGCGTCGACAGCACGAGTCCGCCGACGATCACGGCGCCCAGCCCCTGGTAGAGCTCGGCGCCGGCGCCGCCGCCGAGGGCAAGCGGCAGCATGCCGAAGACGGTCGTGATGATCGTCATCGCGATGGGACGCAGGCGCGAGCGCGCCGAGAGCATGAGCGCGCGGCGCGGCGGGATGCCCTCGTCGCGGAAGTTGTTCGCCTGGTGCACGATCAGGATCGCGTTGTTGACCACGAGGCCGGCCAGGATCACGAAGCCGAGCATCGCGATCACGTCGAACGAGGCCTCGCCGCCGGACAGCTCGTGCGCGACGCGGATGCCGATGAGTCCGCCGGTGAGGGCCAGCGGCACGGTGACCAGGATCACGATCGGCGTGCCCCAGCTCTTGAAGAGCGCGACGAGCAGCAGGTAGACGATCAGCACCGAGAAGCCGAAGCCGCCCGAGAGCGTGTGCAGCGTGGTGTGCAGCTTGTCGGCCGAGCCTCCCACGCCGAGCGTGTAGGCCGGACCGAGCTCCTGGGCGAGCTCGGGGAAGACGTCGTCCTCGACGGTCGAGACGACGGTCTCGAGCGGCGCGTCCTTGCCGATGTTCACCGTGAGCAGCACGTTGCGCTCGCGCTCGAGCCGGCGGATGCTCTGCGGCCCGACGCTGCGTTCGACCTTGGCGACGCTGGCCAGGTCGATCACCCGTCCCTGGCCGTCGAGGAAGCGCATCGACGCGAGGTCGGCGGTCGACTCGATCCGCGTCTGGGGCGCGACGACGTTGATCTCGACCTCGCGGCCGCCGTCGATGAGCGCGGTGGTGCGGCGTCCCTGCAGCATGACGGCCACCACGGTACCCACGTCGGAGACGTCGAGGCCGAGGTCCTTCGCCCGGTTCTCGTCGATCGTGACGGTCACCTGCGGACGTCCCGTGACGAGCGAGCTGCGCACGAACTCGACGCCGGGCACCTGCTGCAGGCGCTCGCCGAGCCGCGTCGCGGCGCGCTCGAGGTCGTCGAGCTCGGGACCCGAGATCTCGACCTCGAACTGCTTGCCCGGGTCCTCGAAGAGGCTGCTGCGCACGGGCACGACGAAGCGGAAGCCGGGCAGCGTGGCCGCGGGACCGTAGAGCCGCTTGTGGAACGAGTCGAGTCCCTTCGCATCCGCGTACTCGTCCTTCAACACGGCCCCGCCGCCGTTGAAGTTCGGCCCGGTCACCGCGAACATGCGCGACGCCTCGGGCTGCGCCAGGACGAAGTCTTCGAAGGGCTTGAAGTTGGCCGAGACCGCCTCGGGCCGCGTGCCGGGGATCGGCTCGGCGAAGAAGAAGACCAGGTTGCGGTTGCCGGTGGGCAGGTACTCGGCCGGCGGCATGAGGCGCAGCGACGCGAGCGCCACGGCCAGCACGAGCAGGCAGATGCCGAGCTTGCCCGCGGTCGCGCCGCCGCCGCGCGTCGAGAGCGACTCGGTGAAGCGGTCGTAGGCGCGTCCGACGAAGCCCATGCCGGTCTCGATGTCGGTCAGCGCGTGCGCGTGGTGTCCGACCTTCTCGGTGAAGCGCTTGCCGCGGAACATGAGCGAGCAGAGCACGGGCACGACCGTGAGCGCGACCACGAGCGAGAGCATCACGGCCGCCGAGATGGCCAGCGCCATGTCGACGAACAGGTCGCTCGCCTCGTCGCTCTGGGTCAGGATCGGCAGGAAGACCGCCACCGTGGTGAGCGTCGAGGCCAGGATGCCGCCCCAGACCTCGTGTCCGCCCTCGATCGCCGCGCGCAGCGGTCCCTTGCCCGACTCGAGGTGGCGGAAGACGTTCTCGAGCACCACGATCGCGTTGTCGACCACCATGCCGCTCGCGAAGGCGATGCCGGCCAGCGTGATCACGTTGAGCGTGCGTCCCGAGGCCTGGATGACCAGGAACACGACCACGAGCGAGAGCGGGATCGAGAGCGCCACGATGAGCACGCTGCGCACGCTGCGCAGGAACACGGCCAGCACGACCACGGCCAGGGCCGCTCCCATGAGCAGGTTGTTCGTGACGAACGAGAGCGCCGACTCGATGTAGGTCGTCTCGCGGTAGACCGGCGTGAGGAAGACGTCGATGCCGCGGTTCGTGAAGACCTTGTTGAGCTTGGCGACCACGTCGTCGAGGCGTCCGATGAGGTCGACCACGTTCGCGTCGGCCTGGCGCCGGACGCCGAGCGCCACGCCCGGGGTGCCGTCGATGTTCACGAAGCCCGACGCCTCGCGGAAGCCGTCGACGATCTCGGCCAGCTCGCCCAGCCGCACGCTGCCGCCCTCGCCCTCCTTGACGATCAGGTCGGACAGGCCGGCCGGCAGCGCGGCCCGTCCGACGGTGCGCACCACGAGCTGCCGCCCGGTGGTCTCGATCGTGCCGCCCGCCACGTTCACGTTGCCGGCGGCGATCGCGTCGAGCAGCTCCTGCACCGAGACGCCGCGCGCCACGAGCGCCTCGGGGTCGATGCGCACCTGGATCTCGCGTTCGCTGCCGCCGGCGATGAACAGCGACGCCACGCCCTCGACGCGCTCGATCTGCGCCTTGATGTCCTCCTCGACGATGCGGCGCACCTGGTCGGGACCGAAGCCCGACACGACCGCCAGCCACATGACCGTGCGCGCGTTGTCGCCGCTGTCGATGTCGACCGCCGGCTCGTCGGCCTCGTCGGGGAGGCGCTCGACCCGGCTCAGCTTGTTGATCACGTCGACCACGGCGAGCTGCGTGTCGGTGCCGTACTCGAACTCGAGCGTCACGCTGCTCTGGCCCTCGGACGAGACGCTCGTCATCTCGACGAGTCCCTCGGTGCTCTGCAGCACCTCCTCGAGCTCACGCGTGAGCTGCTCCTCGACCTCGATCGCGCTCGCGCCGCGGAACGCGGTGGTGATCGTGATCTTCGGCTTGTCGACCTGCGGCTTGAGCTGGACGGGGATGCGCTGCAGCGCGACGAGCCCGAACAGGACGGCCAGGATCGTCGCCACCGCCACCGTGTACGGTCGCCGGACGGCCGCCTCGATCGGGCTCACGGCGCGCTCTCCGACGCGCCGTCGGCGCCCTCGTCACGCGGCAGCAGCGCCACCCCGGGATAGGCCAGGTCGACGCCCGTCATGACGACCCGGTCGCCGGGGGCGAGCTTGCCGGAGATCGGCTCGACCGCGGTGCTGCCCGCATCGCTGCCGAGCACGCGCACGGGGACCAGCTCGCCCACGAGTCCGTCGCCGCCGTCGGGCGCGGGGACGGCGCGCACGACGAGCGTGGCGTCCTCGGTCGTGCGCACCGCGTCGGACGGCACGACGATCGCGTTCTCGAGGTCGGCCAGGTGCAGCGAGAGCCGCACGAACATCCCCGGACGCAGCACGTCGCGTCCGACGGTGACCGTGTCGACGCGCACGATCCCGCGGAAGTTGCGCGACGCGATGTCGGCCGCGGGGATGGTCACCGTGAGGCGCGTGTCGTAGACGAAGTCAGGCACCTCGTCGACGTGCACGAGGATGCGCGGCGAGCTGCCCAGGCGCAGCGCGAAGCGCGACGGGACCTCGACCACGATCTCGAGGTGTCGCAGGTCGGCCAGCTCGACCACGGTCTCGCCCGGCGCGAGGTGGTCGCCGACCGACACGTGACGCCGCACCACGGTGCCCTCCCAGGGCGCGAGGAGCGCGGTCTTGGTGAGGCTGCGCTGGGCGGTCTCGAGCGCGGTCTTCGCCACATCGACCTGGGCCTGGGCGATCAGCTTGTCCTCCTCGCGGGCGCCGGCGTTGGCCTCGGCCAGGCTCTGCTCGGCGGCCTCGCGCCGCGCCACGGCGGCGCGTCGGTCGGCCTGGACGCGGTCCATCTCGGCCTGGCTCACGTCGTCGACGGCCGCCAGCTCGCGCCGCCGGTCGACCTCGAGCACCGCGAGCTGCTCCTGGGCGCGCGCCACCTCGAGCTCGGCCTCGAGCCTGCGCTTGACCTCGCCGCGTTCGCCGGCATTCAGCAGGTCGAGGCGCCGGGTCGCCACCGTGAGGTTGTCGTTGGCCTGCTGGACCGCGAGCTTCTCGTCGGTGTCGTCGAGTCGCGCGAGCACCGCGCCGGCCGCCACCGCGTCCCCCTCCTCGACCGACAGCGTGGCGAGCACGCCGCCGATCTCGAAGGACGCCCGTGCCCAGCGTGTCGAGCGCACGGTGCCCGTCAGCTCGACCGTGGGACTCACCGTGTCGCGGCGTACGTCGGCCAGCGTGACCGGCAGCACGTACGGCGGTCGGCCGGCCTCGTCCGCCGCTCTCGCGGGATCGGAGCCCAGCCACACGCCGGCGCCGACGAGGGCGGCGACACCGACGAACAGGACCAGATATCCAGAGCTCTTGCGCATGGCGCGAGTTTCGGCGGCGGGACGCTCGCGCGTCAACACGTCCCGTCGGTGGCGCCTCTGCGCCGTCCCGCGTCGGAGCCCTACGGCGCCCCGCGGACTCCGCGGGTCACGGCACCTCGTCCCAGTCGTGGACGCTCACGAAGCGCTTCCACGAGGGCCGGCGCCGCGGCTCGGGCGTGCGCAGCAGCGGCGACCACGGCGGACGCTCGGGCGGCCGGCGGAGGACGAGTCCGGCCTCCTGCGGCATGCGGTTGGCCTTGCGGTGGTTGCAGCCCAGGCAGGCCAGGACGCAGTTGTCCCAGTCGGTGCGTCCGCCGCGCGAGCGCGGGACGACGTGGTCGATGGAGACCTCGCGCGCCTCGACCCGGCGTCCGCAGTACTGGCACACGTTGCGGTCGCGCCGGTAGAGGTTCTGGCGCGAGAAGGGCAGCGCGCGTCGCGGCGAGCCGTCGTAGCTCTGGAGCACGATCACCTCGGGCATCAGCACCGACGTGCGCACGCCGTGGATGCACGGTGCGCCGTCGGGCACGTCGCGCTCGACCCAGCGCTCGAACGGGTGCAGCTCGAACGTCTGGGTGTCGATGGCCAGCGCCACGCCGTTGAACATCAGGCCGATGGCATGGCGCACCGTGGTCGTGGCGATCGGGGACCACGAGCGGTTCAGCACGAGCACGTGCCAGTTGAGCACGGAGCCGGTCATGGCGTCACAAGATACAGCACGTCCGCGGGATCGGGAGCGAAGACGTTCGCGGGCAGGCCGCGCGCGCGGCCTGCCCGGACATCATCGGTCGCGGCGCGCCGGAGCTTGGGCACTCTCGCGGACCCGGGCCCTCGGGAGCCTCACGCGCTGCTCACGCGCGGCCGGGACACGACGGCGCCGGCCCCGCGTCAGCCCAGCGCGCCGTCCAGTCCCGCCGCGTGGCGCAGCACGCCGAGCTGCCCCGCGTGGTACGCCTCGTGGAAGACCATGGCGGCCAGGGCCTCGGCGCGGCTGCAGCCGGCCAGGGGCGAGTCGGACGGTGCGCCGGCGTCCTCGGCGAGACGTGCGTCGTCGACGGCCTCGAGTGCCGGCAGCACGGCCGCCTGGCTGCGACCCAGGTCGTCCAGCATGCGCTCGAGCGGCAGCGCGGCGGCGGCGTCGGGTGGCGTGCTGCCGCGGGCGTAGGACGCGGCGCTCGCCGCGTCCCATTCGGGTCGCAGGCCGAGCAGTTCGTGCAGGGTGACGCGTGCGCCGAGGATGTGTCCGAGCACCCAGTTCGGCGAGCTGCCGCCCTGCGCCGGACGCCGCAGCGACTGCTCCTGCGTCATGCCGGCGAGGTTCATCTCGATCACGCGTCGCGTGAACGCGAGCTGCTTGGCGAGTGCCTGGCGGATCATGGGGTCCTCCGGATCGTGGACGCGGCGCTCAGCGCGACTCCGTCACCTCGCCGCGCGGGACGGTCAGCGGCAGGTCGGCGACGACGTACAGCAGGGACGCGATCACGCCCGCGCCGAGGTCGATCTCGCGCGGGTGCACCGAGTCGATCGTGTCGCGCTCGGTGTGGTGGTAGTCGAAGTAGCGGCTCGGGTCGGGCAGGTAGCCGACCTGGATCACGCCCGCGTCCTCCATCGGACCGATGTCGGCGCCGCCTTCGCCGTCGCGCACGAGCCCGGCTCCCGCGGGCGCGAGCAGCTCGCCGACCGCCTCGAGCAGCGCGCGCGCCGCGGGGTTCGAGTCGCGGGTCGCGTTCGTCTCGAAGCCGCGCGGCGCGAACACGCCCGAGTCGGACTCGAGCGCGAGCAGGTGGCGGTCCATCTCGTCGGCGTGGGTCGCGCGGTAGCCGCGTCCGCCGCCGAGGCCGTTCTCCTCGTTGGCGAAGAACACCACGCGGATCGTGCGTCGCGGCCGCAGGTCGAGCGCCTTCAGCAGCCGCACCGACTCCATCGCCTGGCAGCAGCCGCCGCCGTCGTCCTGCGCGCCCTGTCCCACGTCCCACGAGTCGAGGTGCCCGCCGACCACGACGATCTGCTCGGGATGCTCGCGGCCCACGAGCTCTCCCACCACGTTGAAGGCCGGCGCGTCCTCGAACGTCTGCGGGTTCTGCCGCAGGTTGAGCACGACCCTGCGTCCCGCGGCGACGAGCGCCGCGATGCGGTCGGCCGCGTTCGTGCTGATCGCCGCGGTGGGGATCTTCGGCGCGTCGGGCGCGTAGTGCATGCCGCCCGTGTGCGGGACGTCGTCGCGCCGCATCGACATCGAGCGCACGAGCGCCGCCACCGCGCCCACGCGCGCCGCGGTCGACGCGCCGCGTCCGCGCTGCTGCACCGCCGCGCCGTAGGCCGCGAAGGGATCGAGCGACCCGTCGTCCATCGGGCCGACGAACAGGACGATCTTGCCCGCCGCGCGTTCGCCCAGCGCGCTGCAGGCCTCGAGCGAGTCGACCACGACGACCTCGGCCGTGATGCCCTCGTCGGGCGTCGCCACCGAGCCGCCCAGCGCGAGCATCGGGACGTCGTCGCCCGCCATCTCGGCGGGCTCCGCGTAGCGCACGCGTCCCACGTCGCCGCGCACCCAGTGGCTGGAGGTGCAGGGCTCGAGGCGCACGTTCTCGAGGCCGTTGCGCAGCATCGCCTGGCGCGCCCACTCGACCGCCGCGGCGAAGGCCGGTGAGCCGCCCAGGCGACGCGGCGCGGTGCGGCACAGGTCGCTCAGCTCGACGTAGGCCCGTCCGTGCTCGAGCGCCTCGCCGAGGATGCGCTCGACGTCGGGGGCGTAGTCGGCCACGGCCTCGGCGAACTGGGCCGGGGTCGGCGAAGCGGCGCCTTCGGTGCCGGCCGGGGTCTCGCTGGACGGATCGGGTGCCGGCCCGGGCCCGATCGCCGATGCGGCGCTCACGAGCACGAGGACAGCGACGGACACGTAGTTCAGGACCATCTGGGAAGCCTCTCGATCCTCGGGGCGGGGCCGCCAGCATAGGCGATGGCCGAGTCGGTCCTTCCCCCCGCCCGGAGGAGCGGTCCCCCGGGCGGGGGGATCTCTCTCGGGCGATGCGCGGGCTGCGGACACGTCGCACGTCGCCGTGCGGCGGGTCGAGGCGGGCGCCGCAGGGACGCGAGTCCTTCCATCGACGGCCCCGCATGGGGTCAAGCCGGGCGAGGACGATGGTCGACAGGGCCGACCTCAGGACATCCGTCCGAACCCTCTCAGGTCGCGCTCACGCCGATGCCCGCCCGCTCCGCCGCCAGACCCGGACATCCTCTCGCGCGCGGCGCAGGGGTCGGACTGCTGGCGTTCGTCCTGGTCGCGGCGCAGGATCCCGTGACCGAGCCCGCCGGGCAGCTCGACGACCTCTCGTCGCTCTCGCTCGAGGACCTGCTCGGCCTGCAGGTCGAGACGGTGAGCGGCGCGTCGCGCCACGTCCAGGAACAGAGGGAGGCGCCGTCGGCGGTGACCGTGCTCACCGCGGAGGACGTGCGGCGACACGGCTGGCGCACGCTGTCCGACGCGTTGCGCAGCGTGCGCGGCGTCGACGTGACCGACGACCGCAGCTACGAGCACCTCGGACTGCGCGGCTTCAACCCGCTCGGCGACTACAACAGCCGCGTGCTGCTGCTGATCGACGGGCACCGCATGAACGACCCGGTGTACGACACCGCGACGATCGGGCTCGACCTGCCGCTCGACCTCGATCTCGTCGAGCGCATCGAGCTCGTGCGCGGTCCCGGGTCGGCGCTCTACGGGAGCAACGCGTTCTTCGGCGTGATCAACATCGTCACGCGCAAGGCGTCCGACATCGCCGGCGCGGAGCTGGCGGCGGGCGTGGGCAGCCGCGGCCTGCGCCTCGGCCGCGGGACCTGGGGCGGCGAGATCGACGACGGGACCTCGCTCGTCGCCTCCGTCTCGGGCACGGGCTCCGACGGCGACCGCTACGACTATCCGGAGTACTCGGGCGACCCGACGGGAGGGCACGTGAGCGGCACCGACGGCGAGCGCGCGCGCTCGCTGTGGGTCGCGCTGACCCGCGGCGACGTGACCTTCACCGCGGCTTCCGGACGCCGTGCCAAGGACTTCCCGACCGGCTCCTACGAGTCGGTGATCGGCGACGACCGCAACGTGACGCGGGACGCCCACACGTGGCTCGACGCCGCGTGGCATCCCGAGTCCGATGGTCCGTGGGACGTGACCGCGCGCGCGTTCTACGACGACTACTCGTACTTCGGCACGTACGTCTACGACGACGGCGGGACGTACGTGAACCACGATCGCGGCGAGGGGCGCACCCTCGGCGGCGAGCTTCTGGTCTCCAATTCGTCGATCGAAGGGCACCGGCTGACCCTCGGCGGCGAAGTGCGCGACGACTACCGCCAGGACCAGTCGAACTACGACTCGGACGTCTACCTCGACGTGCACGACGCGAGCACGACGTGGGGCGTCTTCGCCCAGGACGAGATCGCGCTGGCCGACACTCTCGGTCTCACTGCGGGCATGCGCTACGACCGCGACACCGACTTCGGCGGCACGCTCAATCCGCGTCTGGCCCTGGTCTGGACGCCGCGCGAGCAGAGCACCGTCAAGCTGCTCGCGGGTGACGCCTATCGCGCGCCGAACGCCTTCGAGGCCTCGTATCACGACGGCTTCGTGACGACCAAGCCGAACCCCGACCTCGACCCCGAGACGATCCGCACCTACGAGCTCGTGTGGGAGGAGGACCTGGCCGAGGGCGTGCGCAGCAGCATCTCGCTCTGGCGCTACGCGCTGACCGACCTGATCACCCAGGTCGTCGACCCGGCCGACGGGCTGCTCGTGTTCGAGAACGTCGACCGCGTCGACGCGCACGGCGTCGAGTTCGAGGTCGAGGGTCGCTTCGAGTCGGGTTGGCGCACGCGCCTCAGCCAGGTCTGGCAGCAGGCCGAGGACGGCGAGGGTCAGCCGCTCACGAACAGTCCCGACCACCTCACCAAGGCCTCGCTGCTCGCGCCGCTCGTCGACGAGTCGCTGTGGCTCGGTCTCGAGCTGCAGCACACGGGAGAACGGCGCACGCTGGCCGGCGACCGATCGCGCGCGGCGCTCGTGACGAACCTCACGCTGCGCCTGCTGACCGACGACGACTGGGACCTCTCGGCGACGGTCACGAACCTGTTCGACGTGGCCGTCGAGGCACCCGGCGGTTCCGACCTGGCCCAGGACGTGCTCGCGTTACCCGGCCGCGCGCTGGTCGTCCAGGGACGGAAGCGTTTCTGAGCGGCTCGCCGCCCGGATCGTCGTGACCGGGGTGGCATCCGCCGGGCGCCGGGCGGCGAACCTGAGGGGCGCGGCCGTTCTCCCGCGCTCTCGTGGAGGTCCGACTCCGCGATGTGCCCTGGGCTCCCGCAATCCCATCGGATGTCTGCGAATCTCGATGGAATCGCGCCGAGGACGTGGGCAAGATCGCTCAGTTCGGTCCCCCCCCGAAGTCAAGCGGCCCAGGAATGCCTCACGCTTCCTCCCCGGCCGACCGATCCTCTCCACGCACCCTTGGACGAAAACCGATGCAGCACTCCCCCCTGCGTACGTGCCTCCTGATCGGCACCCTGGGCGGCATCGTGTCGGCCCAGTCGACCTTCGACTCGGCCCCTCCCGGTCCCGTGACCGCCACCGCCGGCGAGTCGTTCGACGCGGCCTGGGCCGACGTCGACGGTGACGGCGACCTCGACCTGTACGTCGCCGCCGGATCGGGCGCCGTGGCGAACCACCTCTACCTGGTGGGCGACGACGGCGGCTTCACCGCGGTGGCCGGGGACCCGGCCGTGACCGTGACCGGCAACTCGTCCGGCGTCGCGTTCGGCGACCTCGACGGCGACGGCGACCTCGACTTGGTGGTCACCAACCGCAACGGCGCCAACAACAACTACTTCGTGAACCAGGGCGGGACGCAGGGCGGCGTCGAGGGCACCTTCGCGAGCAAGCTCTCGTCGATCGTGGCGACCGACGGAGGCAACTCGCGCGCGGTCTCGCTGGGTGACGTCGACGGTGACGGCGACCTCGACGTGTTCGTGGCGAACATCGGCGGCACCAACGCGCTCTACCGCAACCAGGGCGGCGCGCAGGGCGGCACCGAGGGCAGCTTCACGAAGGTCACCGTGGGACAGGCCGTGACCGACGTCGGCGACTCGACCGACGCGGTCTTCTGCGACCTCGACGGCGACGGCGACCTCGACCTGTACGTCACGAACGACGGCGGGGAGGACGACTTCCTCTACTTCAACAACGGCGCGGGGCTGCTCGTGAAGCAGACCGGCGTCGTCCCTGCCGACCAGGGCGGCGACTCGCGCGCGGTGGCGGCCGGTGACCTCGACGGCGACGGCGACCTCGAGCTGTTCGTGGCCAACTTCCTCGAGGACAACGCGCTGTACGTGAACCAGGGCGGCGTCCAGGGCGGCACCCAGGGCACCTGGGTGCGTACGCTCGCGGGTCCTCCGGTGTCCGACGGCGCGGCCTCGCTCGACGCGGCCTTCGCCGACATCGATCTCGACGGCGACCTCGACCTCGCCGTCGCGAACTGCTGTGGCCAGGACAACCTCCTCTACCGCAACGACGGTACGGGCGTGCTCACGCGCGTGACCCAGGGTCCCGTGGTGACGGACGGCGGCTCGTCGAACGCGGTGGTCTTCGGCGACTACGACAAGGACGGTGCGCCCGACCTCTTCGTCGCGAACTCGACCCTCTCCGGGAGCAGCCTCGACTTCCTCTACCTGGGTCGCACCGCGGGCACGTTCGCGCGCCTGAGCGGTGTCGACGTCGTGACCGAGGCGGCCTCGTCCTTCGACGTGGCCGTGGGGGACGTCGACGGCGACGGCGACGAGGACGTCCTCGCGATCACGACCATCGGCCAGCCGAACGTCCTGTGGATCAACCAGGGCGGCGTCCAGGCCGGCGTCGAGGGCGAGTTCGCGCAGCAGGTCTCGGGCCCGCTCGTGAACGGCACCTCGAACGGGTTCGCGGCCGAGTTCGGCGACCTCGACGGCGACGGTGACCTCGACCTCGCGATCGCCAACCGGCAGGGCCAGGACAACGAGCTGTACACCAACCAGGGCGGTGCCCAGGCCGGCCTCGAGGGCGACTTCGTCGCGGTGGTCGGTGACCCGGCCACGAACTCGGGAGGCAACACGCGTGACGTGCGCCTCGCCGACGTCGACGGCGACGCCGACCTCGACCTCTTCTACGCCAACTCGAACGGCGAGCCGGGCCTGCTCTTCGTGAACCAGGGTGGCTCGCAGGCGGGCATCCAGGGAACGTTCCTGCCCGACGGCGGCTCGGCCTTCCCCGGCGGCGACAGCTACGGCGCCGAGTTCGCCGACGTCGACGGCGACGGTGACCTCGACCTGTTCGTGGCGAACCGTGTCGGTGGCGCGAACGTCCTGTACCTGAACCAGGGCGGGTCCCAGCTCGGGACCCCGGGTGCCTTCGCGCCCGCCCTCGGCAGTGCGGTCGCGATCGACGCCGACAGCTTCGCGGGCTCGTTCGGTGACCTCGACGGCGACGGCGACCTCGACCTGTTCGTGGCGAACGACGGCGTGAACATGCTGTTCACGAACCAGGGCGGCACCCAGGGCGGCGTCGAGGGCGACTTCGTCTCCGTCACCGGACAGGACCCGGTGCTGGTGGATGCGCCCTCGCGGCGCGCCGAGTGGGGTGACATCGACGGCGACGGCGACGTCGACCTGTCGGTGCCCGACACCAACGGCGACAACGAGCTGTACCGCAGCCTCGGCGACGGGACGTTCCTCTCGCAGGCCGGCTCGTGGCCCGCCGGCGACGGCGGCAACTCGCGCGGTGCGGCGTTCGCCGACCTCGACGGCGACGAAGACCTCGATCTCGTGGTGGCGAACTTCGCCGAGGCGCTCGACGTCTACCTGAACATCTCGCCCAGCGCGACGACGCCCCCGCCGTGGACGACGCTCGGCCACGCGCTGGCCGGCACCAAGGGCGAGCCGATGCTGGCCGGCTCCGGCACGCTCGACCCGAACACGCAGGCCGGCTTCCAGGTGGCCTCGGCCGTCCCGAACACGGCGACCACGTTCATCGTCGGCATCAGCACGATCTTCGCGCCGTTCAAGGGCGGCGTGCTCGTGCCCGCGCCCGACCTGCTGGTGCCCGGCATCCCCACCGACGCGAACGGCTTCTACTACTTCTTCGTGACCTGGCCGAGCGGCGTCCCGTCGGGCTCGCAGCTCTTCTTCCAGGTCTGGATGCCCGACCCCCTCGGCCCCCTCGGCTTCTCGGCGACCAACGGTCTGCAGGCGACGACGCCGTAGGCGGCGGCGCCTGACGTGACGCGCGGCGGCGGTTTGCCGCGCGGCACGCCACGTGGCCGCAGGCCGCGTGGGCAGATCGAACCGGACAGCAGGCCGGACACGGTCTGCAGGCGACGACGCCGTAGGCGACGGCTGGGGCGCGCGGCGCCGGGGCTTTGGTAGGCTCGGCGCGGCGATGCACGGGACGGTCCGCTGGCGCGCGTCCCTGCTGCCGCGGAGGAGGGCATGCCAGGAGTGGTCCACGATGCGCGACTCACGTGGATCGTGGTGTGCCACGACAGCGTGCGCGATCTGGGCGTCTTCCTGCCGTCGCTCGTGCGCGCCCTCGACGACCTCGACGCGCAGGGACTGAGCACCGACCTGGTGATCGTCGACAACGCCTCGCGCGACGGGTCGGCCGACCTCGCGGCGCGTCTCGCGCCACGCGCGCGCATCGTGCGCTGCGGCGAGAACGTGGGCTACGGCGCGGCGGTGAACCGCGCCGCCGAGCTCGCGCGCGGCGCGTGGCTGGCGTTCGGGAACGCCGACCTCTACGTCCCGCGTGGGGGACTGGCCGGGCTGCCGCGCGTCCTGGCGCGCGCGCCGTCCGACGTGGCGCTCGTGGGACCCGCGATCCACAACTCCGACGGCAGCCTGGGCCTCTCGGCCGGACGCTTCCCGTCGCTGCTCACGCTGCTGGCCGGGCTCGCGCGGGCCTGCCACCGGCGCAAGTACCTCGACGAGCGCCGGCACGTCCCGGGACCGGTCGACTGGCTCACGGGCGCCTGCCTGTTCGCGCGTCGCGACGTGTTCCTCGCGGCCGGTGGCTTCGATCCCGGCTTCTTCCTGTACTACGAGGACGTCGACCTGGCGCGGCGCGTCGCGAGCGGCGGACACCGCACGCTCTACGCACCCGAGGTCGACGTGATGCACGTGCGGCCGCACCACGGACGTCCGCCGCAACCGAACATCGAGGTCATCGTGCGAGCCTCGCGCCGCCGCTACTTCGCCAAGCACCGGCCGCGCTGGGAGACGCTGATGCTCGGCGGACTGAGCCGGCTCGAGGCGCTCGTGCGTCCGCGCTCGGTGCGCGGCGCGCGCTGGAGCCTGTGGCGTCCGTGGGCCGGACCGGCGGGCATCCCCGCCTCGCCCGGACCGCGCCGACGCGTCGAGGCCGCGCCGTCGGCGCCGTCGACGGTCGCGCCCGCCTCGCAGCCGACCGACGCGACGCGCACCGCGTCCGACGCCCTCGACGCCGGGAGGATCGTCCCGTGAGACCGGTGCCCGCCTTCGTCGACGAGTTCGGACGCCACCGCGAGCTGACCTTCGGCCTCGTGCGTCGCGAGCTGTTCAGCCAGTTCGCCGGGAGCGCGTTCGGCATCGCCTGGGCCCTGCTGCATCCCCTGCTGCAGATGTTCGTCTACATGGCGATCTTCACCTGGGTGTTCGGCATGCGCTTCGGCGACGGCGTGGCCGGCGGCCTCGACGACTATCCCGCCTACGTGCTCTCGGGCCTGATCTCGTGGATGACCTGGTCGAGCCTGCTCGGCGCGTCCTGCTGGACGGTCACGGGCTCCGCCAGCCTCGTGCGCCAGGCGGACTTCCCCGCGGGCGTGCTTCCGCTGCGCACGATGCTCGCGAACCTCGTGCCGCACGCGGTGAGCCTCGTGGTGCTCATGCTGTACGTCGTCGTGAGCCAGCTGCACGTCCCGTGGACGTGGGCCCTGCTGCCCTTCGCGGTCGGCCTGCAGGCCCTGGCGATGCTCGGCGTGGCCTACCTGCTCGGCGCGCTGTGCGTCTTCGTGCGGGACGTGAAGGAGATCGTGACGGTCTTCAACTCGCTCGGCATCTTCCTGACGCCGGCGCTCTACGTGCCGTCGTCGGTGGCCTCGATGCCGCCCGTGCTGCGCTGGATCCTCGTCTTCAACCCGTTCTCGCACTTCGTCTACATGTACCGCGACTGCCTCTTCTGGCAGCGCATCGAGCATCCGTGGTCGTGGGTGGTGTGTGCGCTGCTGGCGCTGCTCGCGGTCGGCGTGGGGCACCGGGTCTTCACCCGCCTGCGCATCTTCTTCGGCAACTTCCTCTAGCCGAGGGCCCGTGGGGGGGACCGGCGACGGCGGGTGACGGGTCGGCCCTCCCGGTCCGGATTGATACAGTGGTCCGGCTCGCGGAGGACGGCGGGATGCGCGGCGGTGCGCTCCCGGAGCGGTCGTCCGTCAGGCGGTCCGCGGGCCCGATCCGAGACGGGGAGCCCCTGCATGACGTCGCGCTGTGCCTATCCGTGGCAGCAGATGAACATCGACCTCACGGGAGAGGTCGTGCCGTGTTGCTTCTGGAGCGGCTACGCGAACTCGGGCAAGCCCCTCGGCAACACGAACGAGCAGACCCTCGACGAGATCTGGAACGGGCCGGCCTACCGGGCCCTGCGCAAGGCCAACTCCGGCGACGGGCCGCGCGCCGGTCATCCCTGCCACGAGTGCCTGGCCTGGAAGTGGGCCGGCGGCACGTACCCGTCCTTCTCGTGGCCGGTCACCTTCCGTCCCGAGACGGGGCTCTGCTTCACGGCGCCCGTGCCGCGCGAGATCCTCGACGAGGCGGCGCGCAGCGAGGCGCCCGTGCACCTGCTCGAGGACGGCGTCCCGCTGCCGATCCCCGACGCGCTGCACGACGACGTCCGCAACCTGGGCGCAGGGCGCTACTCGGTCTGGGGCGAGACGCTGTACCTCTCGTCGTCCGACGGCAGCGACCCGCGTTCGAGCGGCAGGCGCTACGCGCTGCGCTGCGGTGAGCTGGTCGTCGAGCTGCCCTCGATGCGCACCGACTGCGAGTCGGGACGCAACCTGCTGGCGGCCCACGACGAGTACGAACGCGGCGTCGAGACGATGCAGGCCCGTCCGTCGATGGTGTCGTTCATCTCGACCGCCGACTGCAACATCGACTGCCCGGCGTGCAGCCAGAACACCGTGCGCCTCGCGAACGTGCGTCACCGCGAGAGCACCGAGCTCGAGGTGCTGTCGCTCGTGCCGTTCCTGCACCAGTTCGTGTGGCACGGCGGAGAGCCGTACCTGATCCGGCGCTTCCGGGCGTTCGTCGACGGCTTCCGCACCGAGGACAACCCGAACCTGACCTTCGGCTTCACCAGCAACGGCACGCTGCTCGACGCCGACGAGCTCGACAAGCTGGGACGCTTCCCGCACGTGAACGCGAGCGTGTCGATCGACTCGTTCACGCGCGAGACCTTCGAGTCGATGCGCGCGGGCGCGAACTTCGACACCGTCGTCGCGAACGTGCTGCGCGCCGTCGGGCGCCAGGACGACGCGCGCTTCGTCGTGAACGTCGGGATGATCGTCACGAAGGAGAACCTGCGCGAGCTCCCCGACAACCTGCGCTTCGCGTTCGAGCACGACATCGGCCTGAACCTCTCGCCGGTGGTCGTGTACCCGGTGACCGCGCGGCTCGACGTGTTCCGCGACTTCCACAGCGAGGCCGACGGATGGCTCGCCGCTCTCGACGAGGCCGACGAGGTCATCGCGCGGGCGCGCGCCGAACGGCGTGCGGCGCTGCGGCGGGTCGACCCGTCGGGGCACGTGGCCGCCCTGCGCCAGATCGTCGAACGGGCCGCCGCGCGCTACCGCCGCGTGTTCCCGCTGCGGGTCGTCGTGCACGACCCGCACGGGAGCTGGACGAAGATGCGTCGTCCCGGACTGATCGTGGCGCGCGACGGCGAGCACCACATGCCGCTGGCGTACGCGGCCTTCGACCGCGGCCCCGGCGAGTACACCCTGATGCTGCCGCGCGACGAGCTCTCCGGCGAACGCGAGGCCGGCTGGCACCTCGTGCACGACCTGCTCGAGCCGATGGGCACGATCGCGAAGGACACCTTCCGCGACAGCGACCTGCGGTACGTCGCGTCGACGGGCTACCGGGAGATGCCCGCCGAGGTCCACATCGAACTGCCCCCGTTCCGTCCCGTGCCCCGGACGCGGAACATCGAGATGGTGGCGCGCGGCCGCGCCGGCGAGGCGCTGCACCCGGTCGATCCCGCCGAGGTCTACGAGGCCTACGGCCGCATGGTCGTGGACGAGCTGCGCGGAGGCCGGGGCCTCGTGCTGGACGACGTCGACCCCGACGAGTACGAGTCGTACATGGAGCGCCAGGCCCGGCTCCAGCGCAGCGTGCAGTACCGCGACTTCCAGAGCCTCTTGGACTGATCGAGCATGTGCGGCATCGCAGGCATCGTCGACCACGCGGGGCGCTTCTCGCGCGAAGAACTCGAGGCGATCGCCGTCGCCATGCGCGACACGCTCTCGCATCGCGGTCCCGACCAGCACGGCGTGTGGGTCTCGCCCGACGGGATGTGCGCGCTGGCGCACCGTCGCCTGTCGATCCTCGACCTGAGCGAGCGCGGACGCCAGCCGATGGTGACCGACGACGGACAGGTCGGACTCACGTTCAACGGAGAGATCTACAGCTTCCCCGCGCTGCGCGAGGAGCTGCAGGCGCGCGGCTACCCCTTCCGCTCGGACAGCGACGCCGAGGTGCTGCTGTACCTGTTCGCGAGCGGTGAGCCGTCGAACCTCCCGAAGCTCGAGGGCATGTACGCCTTCGCCACGTGGAACGCCTCGCGCCGCCGCCTGTTCCTGGCGCGCGACGCGTACGGGCAGAAGCCGCTGTACGTCTGCCGCGGCGACGGATGGTTCGCGTTCGCGTCCGAGATGTCCGCCTTCCGGCGCGTACCCGGCTTCGAGGCGCGCGTGTCGGACGAGGCGCTCTCCGAGTACCTCCTGCTGCAGTACGTGCACGCGCCGCGTGCCCTGTGGCAGGGCTGCGCCAAGCTCGAGCCCGGCTCGTGGATGTCGGTCGACTTCGGCGACCACGCACCGCGCGAGGGACACGGACGGCACTTCGAGTTCCACGCCGAGGGCGGGCACGTCACGCGCTCGCCCTACGAGGCGCTCACGCCCGACGAGCTCGAGCGCAAGGCCGACGAGCTGCGTCCGCTGCTGCTCTCGGCCGTCGAGAAGCGGCTGGCCTCCGACGTGCCGCTGGGGGCGTTCCTCTCGGGCGGTGTCGACTCGGGCCTGATCGTCGCGATGATGACGAACGAGCTGGGTCTCGACGTCGACACGTTCAGCATCGGCTTCGAGGACACCGACGAGTCCGAGCACCTCGCCGCGCGCGAGGCCGCGCGGCTGCTCGGCACGCGGCACCACGAGAAGATGCTCGACCCGAACGCGGTCGAGCTGCTGCCGCGCATCGCGGCGGCGCTCGACGAGCCCCTGGGCGACAGCAGCTGCCTGCCGACGTTCCTGATCAGCGAGTTCATCCGCGAGCACGTCACGGTGGCGCTCTCGGGCGACGGCGGCGACGAGCTGTTCGGCGGCTACGGACGCTACCGCGAGACGCTGCGCGAGGAGGCCGACTGGCGCATGCGCGCGCTGTACATGGTGCGCAACCGGCGCGCGTGGCGTCCCGGCAACGCGTACTGCAGCCTGCGCTGGCTCATGTTCGACCCGCAGGGCGTGCGCGACCTCGCCGGACGCGAGGCCGGCGACCACGCCGACGCGCTCGTGGGCGAATGGGTGCGCGAGCTCGACCGGCGCGACCGTCCGCTGGTGCACCGCATGCGCGAGCTCGACGTGCGGACGTACATGCCGGGCGCCGTGCTGGCGAAGGTCGACCGCATGTCGATGCGCTTCGCGCTCGAGGTGCGCAGTCCGTTCTACGACCGCGCGCTGGCCGACTTCTCGCGCAGCCTCGGCGCCGAGTTCTGCTACCACGACGGCGTCACGAAGCCGCTGCTGCGCACGCTCGCCGCGCGCTACCTGCCCAAGGAGCACGCGGCCCGTCCCAAGATGGGCTTCGGGCTGCCGGGCCGGGCGTGGACGGCCGACACGATCCTCGGGTTGTGCGACGAGGTGCTCCTGTCGCGCGACGGACACGTGGCGGCGATGCTCGGCCACGACGGCCTGCGGCGTTTCGTGGCGCACCAGCGCCAAGAGGGATGCTTCTCGATCTTCCAGGTCTGGACGGTGCTCATGCTCGAGTTCTGGATGCGCGAGCATGCTGCCGTCCCCGTGGCGGAGGTGGCGTGAAGATGGGGGTCTACGCCGAGACGGTGCGTGCGCACATGGCCGGGTCGATGCCCGAACCCGCGCTGCCGCGCGACACGGGATGGATCGTGATCACCACGGGCGACCTGCCGGCGCGCGACGTCCGCGAGCTCTTCCCGTCGCCGCCGCGCCTGCTCGTGCTGACCACCGCGGCGCCGCGCCCGCCGTCACGCGGCGTGACCTACGGACGCATCCTGCCCGGGCCGCCGCCGACCGTCGACCCTTCGCTGCACGACGCGCTGCGCTCCGGATACGGCGCCGCGATCCTGCTCGACGGCGTGTCGTCCACCTCGGGACGGGTGCTGTGGCAGCTCTCGTCTCTCGGCGTGCGGCACGTGGCGACGCGCGGTCCCGGCACGTGGGGCGTCACGCGCACGCGCTCGCTCGCGCTGCGCAAGCCGCTCTCGCGTTTCGAGGAGCGCTTCGACCGCTCGCGCGTGGGCCGCTGGTACCACCGTCGGCTCGACCGTGCGCGCGCGCACCTCGCGCTCAGGTCGCGCAACCGCCAGGCCTTCCACGGCGAGCACCAGTGGGAGGCGCACCTCGCCCGCGTCGAGCCGCTGGTGCGTCCGCGCGCACATGGCGCACCGCTCGACGTGCTGCTCTACATCGGCCAGCTCAACTCGGGCGGCGCCGAGCGCCAGCTCTGCAACGTGGCCAAGGGACTGCGCGCCGCGGGACACGACGTGCGCGTGCTGACCACCTATCCGCTGGCCGACGAGAACGGGCACTACTGCGACGACCTGCTGCGCGCGGGCGTGCGCTTCGGCGTGGCCGGCGCGTCGGCCGACCCGGCGGCGCTGCAGCGCCTGCTCGACCTCGACATCCACCCCGAGCTGGTGGGCTCGCTGCCGGACGTGATCAGGAACCCCGTGCTCGACCTCGCGGGTGAGCTGCTGCGGCGGCCGCCCGACGTCCTGCACTGCTGGCTCGACTACCCGAACGTGATCGGCGCGGCGTCGGCGGCGCTGGTCGGGCTGCCGCACGCGATCCTCTCGACGCGCAACCTGAACCCGCGCTACTTCCCGAGCTTCTACCAGGCGTGGATGGACGACTGGTACCGGCTCCTCGCGCGGCGCCCCGGCGTGCACTTCGTGGCGAACTCGATCCAGGGGGCACGCGACTACGCGGGCTGGCTCGAACTGCCGGAGGAGCGCTTCGACGTGGTGCGCAACGGCGTCGACCTGCACGGCATGGGACTGCCGAAGCCGGCCGAGGTCGACGCGGTGCGCGCCGAACTCGGACTGGCCGAGGGCGACCGGCTCGTGGCGGGCGTCTTCCGGCTGGCGTCCGAGAAGCAGCCGATGCTGTTCCTCGACGTGGTCGAGCGCGCGCTCGTCAAGGTGCCGCGCCTCACGGTGGCGCTGGCGGGGGTGGGCGAGCTGCGTCCTCAGGTCGAGACCCACCTGCGACGCCGCGGCCTGCACGAGAAGGTGCGTCTGCTCGGTCAACGCAAGGACGTCATCGCGCTGCTCGGCGCGGCCGACGCGATGCTGCTCACGAGCTCGGTCGAAGGCACGCCGAACGTGGTGCTCGAGGCCCAGTGGGCCGGATGTCCCCCGGTGGCCACGGCCGCGGGCGGCACGCCCGACGCGCTGCTGCACGGCGAGACGGGCTTCCTGCACGAGATCGACGACGTCGAGGGGCTCACGCGCAGCCTCGTGCGCGTGCTGCTCGACGACTCGCTGCGGCTCGAGATGGGACGCGCCGGGCACGCGTTCGTGCAGGAGCGCTTCGGCCTGGGCCGCATGATCGACGAGACGCTCGCGCACTACGCCTGCGTGCTGCGCGAGCCGGTGGGGCGCGGGACGTCCGGGACGGCGGCGTCGGGCGCGGAGCACGGCACGGCGGCGGGCCGCGGCCCGGGCGCCGCGACGCACGGCCCGGCGGGTCACGGCGCGGGCGCGGCGACGCGTCCCGACGCGACACCCCGCGAGGCGTCGGCCGCGTCATGAGCCGCGACGTCGTCATCCGCGTCGACCGGCTGTGCAAGACCTACCCGGTCTACGCCACGCCCCTCGACGCGCTGAAGGAGGTCGTCACCGGACGGCCGCGGCACACCGAGTTCCGCGCGCTCAGCGACGTGAGCTTCCGCGTGCGCAAGGGCGAGCGCGTGGGCATCGTGGGCGCGAACGGCGCCGGCAAGTCGACGCTGCTCAAGATCCTGGCCGGCACCATCGACCACACCGGCGGACGCTACCGCATCGCCGGACGGCTGCGCGCCATCCTCGAGCTCGGCACGGGCTTCCACGAGGAGTGCAGCGGCCGCGAGAACATCCTGATGGGCGGCATGTGCCTCGGCTACTCGCGCAAGGAGCTCGAGGAACGCACCGACTGGATCATCGCCTTCAGCGAGCTGGGGCCGGTGATCGACCGTCCGCTGCGCACGTACAGCAGCGGCATGAAGATGCGCCTCATGTACTCGGTGGCCTTCTGCGGACAGGTCGAGGTCATGATCGTCGACGAGGCGCTGGCCACCGGCGACGCGCGTTTCGTCCAGAAGTGCACGAACCACATCGTCGACGTGTGCGGCGGCGGCACGACGGCGTTGATCGTCTCGCACAACCTGTACTTCCTCGAACGCATCTGCCACCGGGTGATCTACCTGCGCGGCGGACGCGTGATCGCCGACGGCGAGCCGCTCACGGTCTGCAAGCTCTACGAGCAGGACCTGGGGCGCGACTTCGTCGGCGGCGACGACCTCGCGGAGCTCCCGGAGCAGGCACCCGTCGGGCAGGCGTCCGTCGAGCACGGTCCGGCGGCGCCGCGCTTCGACGACGAGATCGACGACGACGACGAGTCGGGGGACGCCGATCCCGCGGCGGCGGCGGCGGCGCGCGCGGCGGCCGAGGTCGCGCGTGCGTCGACGCCCGGGTGGCGGAGGCACGACGACGACGACGGCGGAGGCGAGGACTTCGACCTCGGACGCGCCGAGCCCGTCCTGGCCGGCGACGGCGACGGGTTCGTCGACGACGTGCCGCTCTTCGACGGCATGTTCGACGCGTCCGCCGAGCGCACGAACGGCGCGGGCGAACGCCTCGACGACGACGGACGCCTCGTCCCGATCGACTTCGAGGGCGCGCCGCCCGTGCGCGACATGAGGCTCGTCGAGCTCGTCGACGCGCGGCTGTTCGACGCGCTCGGGGAGCCCACCCGCGAGGTCGTCTGCGGACGCCCGTGCCGCATGCGCTTCGTGCTGCGCAGCCGCCTGCGGAAGCAGGGCGTGCACCTCGGCTTCATGATCTGGAACGAGCGCGGCGAGCACGTGGCCACGACCACGAACGTCTGCTCGCTCGACGGCCACGGACGTCCCAACACGCGGCGTTTCGACCTCGACGTGGGCACCGTCGCCGCCGACGTCGTCTTCCCGTCGCTGCGTCTCGGAGCCGGACGGTACTATCTCAAGTTCGGCGTGGCGCCCGGTCCCGAGCACTTCAGCGACGACGACCTGCTGTTGTCCGAAGACCGCTGCCTGCCGTTCTCGGTGGTGCGCCCCGACCACATCCAGACGGTCCACTACGAGCCCCACTCGGTCTGGTCACCGCTGCGCGTCGTCTCCACCGACGCGCCGGCCGTCGCCGCCGAGGCCTCCGGGACGAGCCCATGACGGTCACACCGGTCAACTACAGGAAGCAGGACTGCTCGCCGCAGGCCATCGCGCGCGACGTCGACTACGCCCTGCAGATCGCCGACTTCTACGTCTCGAAGATCCCGGGCGGCGCGAGGCGGCTGGTCGGCAAGCGCGTGCTCGAGCTGGGCCCCGGCTACTCGCTCGGCACCGCCGTGCTGCTGGCCTGCCACGGTGCCGAGGTCACGGTCGCCGACCGCTACCTCTCGCCCTGGGACGCCGAGTACCACGGCCGCTTCTTCGCCGCGATGCTCGCGCGCCTGCGCGCCGAACGCGACGAGCTGTCGCCAGACCCGATCCTGCGCCTGCTCGAGGCGTCGGCGTTCGTCGACCAGACGCTGCGCACGCTGCACCTCGGCACCGAGGACCTCGACGAGGTGGCCGACGCGTCGTTCGACGTGGTGCTCTCGAACGCGGTCTTCGAGCACGTCGGCGACGTCCCGCGCGCCGTGGCGACGCTGGCGCGCATCACCCGCAGCGGCGGCGTGGGAGTGCACCAGGTCGACTTCCGCGACCACCGCGACTTCGACCGTCCGCTCGAGTACATGACCCTCGCGCCGGCCGACTTCTCGGCGCTCTTCGCCGAGGTGCACGGCGAGTGCGGCAACCGCTGGCGCCCGCTCGCCATGGGCGAAGAGTGGAAGCGCGCCGGGTTCGACGCGACCTTCGAGGCGAACATGTGGGCCGACGAGGCCTACGTCGACGACGTGCAGTCTCGCCTCGACCCGTGCTACGCGGCCATGGGACGCGACGAGCTGCTCGTGATCAGCGGCTGCTACGTGCTGCGCCGCAGGGCCGCGCTGAACACCGAGTACCCGGTCGAGACCGACAGCCCGCAGACGCTGGCCCACAGCCGCGCCCGCTACACGTTCGCCTCGTCGTTCGTCGAGGGGCAGCGCGTGCTCGACGTGGGTTGCGGGGCGGGCGTGGGGACGCGCATGCTGCTGCGCGCCGGTGCGTCCGACGTGGTGGGCGTCGACCTGCGTCCCGAGGCGCTCGAGCTCGCGCGCGCCGACGACCCGCGCGACGATGACGCGTACGTCCTGCACGACCTGAACGAGCGGCTGCCGTTCCCCGACGGATCGTTCGACGTCGTGGTCGCGCTCGAGGTGCTCGAGCACGTGCGCGAGCAGCAGCAGCTCGTCGACGAGATCCGGCGCGTGCTCTCGCCCGACGGCGTGGCGGTGGTGTCCGTCCCCAACAAGGCGTTCGAGGAGTTCTGGACCGGGCTCGCGGGCGAGGACAACCCGTACCACGTGCACGTGCCCGACCTCGAGGAGTTCGTGGGCATGCTGGCGGGCTTCCCGTGGGTCGACTTCCACGGGCAGATCGACGTGGTCGCGTCGCTCGTGCTGCCGCTCGACGGCAACGAGGGCGAACGCGTGCGCGGCTCGCTCGAGGTGCAGGCCGGCACGTCGATCACCGATCGCGGGACGGTCACGATCCTGGGCGTGTGCCACGTGCGTCGCCCGGTCGAGAGGCCGCCCCGCGCACCCGAGGCCTGCAGCTACGGCAACTACCAGGACACGTTCGGCGGCGCGATCGCGAGCAACCAGGCCCTGGCGACGTTCGCCGAGGCGCTCTCGCACCAGCACTTCGCCGCCGCGAACAAGCTGCGCTGGACGGGCGTCGAGGTCCCGTCGGTCGAGGGAGCCGACGGCGCGTCCGACATCGGACCCGGAGCCGAACCCGAGAAGCACGTCGGGCTGCACGACCCGTCCCCCGACGCGCCGCGTGCGCAGCCTCCGGAGGCCGGGTCGGCCGACGAGGACGACGCAACGCCGGGTGCACCCGCGCGTCCGATCCCGGTCCTCGGGCCGCGGGCGGACGAGGCGTCGAGCCGCCGTCCGGTCCGGGACGGCGACGGAGATCCGCGGGCGCTCGACGAGGCCTGCTGATCGAACGATTCCGGGTCCTCGGGACACGGTGCGCGGGAAACCCGGGAGCGACCAGCGCGGAGTCCCCGTCGAACACCGTGTCGTGGACCTTCCCGAGGCGTTGCTCCCAGGAGGCCGCGCGCGCCCGCGTCGCGATGTGGATCCCGTGCCGCGGCGATCGCGACGAGGGCGCCCCGCGACGGTGTCGCGTGTCGCGTGCCGGGCGCCGCGTGTCGCGCCGCTACCCGCCCGCGCCGCGCGTCCGCGCGAGCAGCTCCGCGTAGATCTCCGCGTAGGTCGCCGAGACGCGCTCGAGCGGGAAGACCGTGCGCGCACGCTGCAGTCCCGCCGCGGCCAGGGACGCGCGCGCCGAGGCGTCGCCGAGCAACGCGTTCAGGCGTGACGCCAGCGCCTCGGCGTCGCCCGGCGGGAAGAACAGGGCGCACGGTTCGTCGGGCGTCGGCTCGTACCCGGCGCTCGCGTCACGGTGTCCCGGGATGTCGGAGAGCACCGTCGGCAGGCGACAGGCCCAGGCCTCGAGCACCGCGTTCGGCAGCCCCTCGCGCCGCGACGGATGCACGAACAGGTCGGCCGCCCACAGGGCCGGACGCACGTCGTCGCGCTCGCCGAGGAAGGTCGAGCGCGCGGTGCGACCGGCCTCGGTCATGAGCCGTTCGACCTCGGCCCGGGCCAATCCGTCGCCCACGACCAGCAGCCGCAGCGGCTCCTCGTCGTCGAGCAGCGCGCGGGACGAGGCCAGCGACCCGCCTCGCGGGCGCGTCGCGACGACGTGCGCGATGCGCCGCGCCGCGATGCGCTGGGTGACGCGCACGAAGGCCTCGGTGAGGCAGATCACGTCCTTGCGCGTGGCGAGCCGTCCGACGTAGGCGACCACGCGCTCGTTTCCCGAGATGCCCAGCTCGCCGCGCGCCGCGTCGCGCTCGGCCGGCGTGGGCGGACGGAAGCGTTCGACGTCGACGCCGTTCGGCACGCGCACCGCGTGGAGTCCGTGCTCGCGCAGCTGCCGCTCGATCGACGCGTTGAGCGCCACGAACGTGCCCGCGCGCCGCAGCCGGCGCCAGGCGGTCCTGACCATCGCCCGCCAGCGCATCCCGTGCGGCGCGGACTCGTCGCCGTCGAGGGGGCCGATCCAGGCCTCGGGATCGGCGAACATGCGCACGTCGTCCTCGGTCGCGACCTTGACCAGCGCCGGGACGCCGTCGCGCACGGCGGCGGCCACGAGCTGTCCGGTGAGCTTGTGCATGCCGTGCGCGTGGACGATCTCCACGCCGGCCCCGTGCCGCCTCCACCAGCTTCCCGGGTGATGACGCAGCAGCCCGCGCCGCAGGCGGTGCACGTCGCCCGCCGCGAGCTTCTCGAGGAGCGGCCGCCCGCCGTCGGCGTGCGTGAGTAGAATCGGGGAGATGGTCGACGAGCGGCGCTGTTGCCGCGCGAGCGCCAGGGCCTGGCGCTCGTATCCCCCCACGCGGTCGAGGTGAGGCACCACGTGCAGCACGCTGAGGACGGTCACGCGTGAGCGCTCCGGCACGCGCACGCGACCTGTTGCATCGGGGTGCGTTGTGGTGGCGTCGTCACGGACTGCGTTCCTCGCTGCGCAAGGCGGCGGCCTGGGCGACGGACCGACGACATCCGTCGCCAGGATGTTACGACAGGTGGCGCTCGCAGGGACCGACGCCCTCGCGTGCGTCACGTGACGAGGCCGTGGAGCGCGCCGCCGCGCGCGTCCGCGCGCCGCGGCTCTCGGTGCTGGTGCCCGTGTTCGATCCCGCGCCCGAACAGCTCGCGGCCGCGGCGTACTCGGTGCTCGACCAGCCCGCGTCGGTCGAGCTCGTGCTGGTCGACGCGGGCTGCCGCACGGCTCCGGCGCGACGCCTCCTGTCCGAGCTCGGGCGGCGTCCCGACGTACGGCTCGTGCCGGAGCATGCGCTCGACGCGCCCGGCATCGCGGGCGCCACGAACGCCGGCGCGCGCGCCGCCCGCGGCGAGGTGCTGGTGTTCCTCGACCACGACGACCTGCTGGCCGACGGCGTGCTCGCCCGGATCGAGAAGGCCTTCGAGCAGGACGAGCGGCTCGATCTGCTCTCGACCGACGAGGACCAGCTCACGCGCGACGGCGAGCACGTGGCGCCGGTCTTCCGGGCCGGACCGTCTCCGTGGATGCTGCTCGGGTTCAACGCCGCGACACACCTCGTGGCCATCCGGGCCGCGTTCTTCGAGGCGCTCGGCGGCCTGCGTCCCGAGTGCGACGGCGCCCAGGACCACGACCTGCTGCTGCGCGCCTGGGAGCACGCGCGTCGCGTGGCGCACCTGCACCGCATCGGATACCACTGGCGCCGCGCGCCGGGCAGCGTGTCCGAGTCGTCCACGCACAAGCCGTGGGCGTTCGACGCGGGCCTGGCCGCGGTGCGCGACGCGCTCCTGCGACGCGGGCTGCCGGCCGCGGCCACGGGCCACACCGACGTGCGCGGCGTGTACGCCTGGGGTCCGCTGGGCGGGGACGGAGAGCGCGCGCGCCCTTGGCGTCCGGCGTTCGTCCTGCCGGGCACCGCGACCGCGCGCGCGACGTGGGTCGAGGCGCTCGCGTCCGGCGGGTACGGCGAGCTCCTCGACGAGGCCGCCCGCGCGGGGCGCTGGCCGGTGCGCGTCCCGTCCGACGGACTGCTCGCGATCGACTGCGACGGGCTCGTCCCCGATGCGGAGCCGCTCGCCGCGCTGCGGGCCTGGACGCGACTGGGCGTCGAGGGCGTGGCGCGTGCCCCCGTGCACGGCGGACGCCGCGCGCACCTCGGCTTCACGCTCACGCGCGATGGCTGGTGCGAACCGATCCTCCCGGGGCTGCGCGCGGGAGCGGCCGGTCCGTCGTTGCTGTCCGCCGCGCCGCGTGAGGTGGCCACGTCCGGGGCCGGCCTGCTGTGGGTGGCGCGCGTGCCCGACGATCTGCTCGCCATGCTCGACGACGAACCGGTCACGCCGGCCGACGTGCTGGCCCTCGGACTCCTGCCGGCCACGCGCGGCTCGGCCACGCTGTTCGTCCCGGGCGAGCCGCCGCGTGGCACGGGCGGGACGCTGCGGCGCGCGCGCCCCGTCGATCTCGAGGCGTCGGCGCTCTGGCCGCCGCTGGCCGCGCGGCTGCCCGAGTCGTTCTGGCGCGGCCGCGTCGACCGGTTCTGTCCGCGACACGAACTGCTCGTGCCGCTCGGGCTGCCGGAGCCGCACGACGACACCGACCTCTCGTGGGTCGACGCCCGAACGCCGGGGGCGGACGGCGTGGCGCGCCGCGACGCCGACCCGTCGGCCGAGGACTCGGCCCGCTACGCCTCGCCGTCGAGCCGCACCACGGTGTAGGTGCGTCCGTTCTCGAGCGGGCTGCTGCCGTCGCCCGTCGAGAACCACAGCTGGCGGCCCCAGTGGCAGTAGCGTCCGGCGCCGAGGGCGCGGATGTCGTCGTGCGACGAGTGGGCCGGACCGAGCGCGAGGCCGTCCTCGAGCAGCACGAGCCGCGAGCGTCCGTCCTGGTCGCTGGTCCAGGTGCGCGGGAGGCTGTCGAGGATCCAGCACCGGCCCTGCTCGGCGATCGGCTGCGAGGGTGCGAAGCGGAACAGGAACGCCTCGGCCCGGGCGATCGAGTAGGTCTTGCCGTTGGCGCGCGGGTCGCCCCCGTCGGACGTCGAGAAGCGCACCTCGCTGCCCCAGTGCGAGTAGCGTCCGCCGCCGAGGGTCGCGATCTCGGCGTGCGTCGCGTGGGCCAGCGGCAGCGGCTTGCCGTCCTCGAGCAGCATGAGCGTCGAGGTGTCGTCGAGATCGGACGGCCACTCACCGGGGACGGCCACCGAGTACGAACCGTCGGCGAGCTGGTCGATGGTGTCGGGCGCGAGGTCGGTCAGGCTCCACTCGACCGAGACGCGCTCACCGGGCTCGGGCTCGCGCGGCCGTTCGCGCTCGGCCCATCCGTCGGGGCCCGACGGCGGCGTGCCGGTCTGCGGCAGGACGCCGTGCCATCCGCGCCGCCAGCCCTCGGGCGGCATGACCGAGTACACGCGCCCGTTCGTGTTCGGGTCGCTGTTGTCGCTCGACGAGAAGTAGATCTTCGGGCCCCAGTGCGAGTAGCGGCCGCGTCCCAGGGTGCGGATGTCGTCGTGGCCGCAGCGCGCGGGCCCCAGCGGTTCTCCGTCCTCGAGCAGCACCACGGGCGACCTGCCGCCGTCGTCGCTCTCCCACGGCACGGGGACGCCGAAGGTGAAGCAGTTGCGGTCGTCGCGGGCGAACGGCCCGGGGACGACGAGCGAGTCGTGCGGGATGGCGTAGGCGCGGAACAGGCAGCCGAGCTTCTGGAAGAGGCCGAGGCCCGTCGCGGGGGGTGGGGCGGCGCCGTGGCCGAACTCGCTCATGGGGTCCTCCAGAAGGTGCGTCCTGGAGGAGCCGCCCGGCCTCCGCGCCTGGGACCGGGTGACGCGACGGCTCTCCTCCGAGCACGACTCTACCGTGCCGGTCGGGCGACTTGAACCGCGAGGCGGGGCCGGATCGGGCGTTTCGCGGCCGTCTCGCGGGTCCCCGGGACGCCCCTGACCCTCCCGGCGGCAGGCCCGGCCGGCAACCGGGCTCAACCCCCGCGTGCGGCGCGGCCGATAGCGGAGCGTCCCGCTGTGCAGACCCGCACCCGCTGATCCCGCCCCAAGGCATGGGAGTCGCCATGAAGCACCTGACCCGCACGCTGTCCGCCATCGGCCTGCTCGCCGCCGCGGCCGCAGCCTCGGACTCGTTCGCCGTCCCGCTCGTCCTGCAGCAGAATCAGGACCTTGGCACCGACGGCAAGGACACGCGCGTCATCATCTCCACCGACATCGACGGTGACGGCGATCTCGACGTGTTCATCGGCAACTGGGGCCAGGACAACATCGTCTACCGCAATCGCGGCAACGCGTCGTTCGAGACCGTCCCGCCGCAGGCGATCAACAACGACGGCGGCTTCACGTTCGACGCCGCGTGGGGCGACATGGACGGCGACGGCGACCAGGACCTGGCCGTCGCGAACGGACAGGGCACGAACAACGGCCTGTACGAGAACCTGCACGGCAAGATCCCGCAGGCCACCGAAGGGCGCTTCGAGAAGGTCACCACCGGACCGGTCGTCACCGACGGCGGCGAGACCTACGGCGTGGCCTGGGGCGACGTCGACAACGACGGCGACCTCGACCTGGCCTTCGCGAACAAGCTCTCGCCGAACCTGCTGTACCTGAACGACGGCGTCGGCCACTTCACCAAGGTGACGACGGGTCCGCAGTCGACCGACGTGGGACCGTCCCGCGACGCCAAGTTCGCGGACCTCGACGGCGACGGCGACGTCGACCTCATGTTCGCCAACAGCAACGACACGCCCAACTTCGTGTACTTCAACCAGGGCGGTCTGCAGGGCGGCAGCGTCGGACAGTTCGTGCGCCACACGGGCGACGCGCTGGCCACCGACGCGCACGCGTCGCGCGACATGTCGGCCAACGACTGGGACGGCGACGGCGACCTCGACCTGTTCGTCTGCAACGAGGGCGACGAGTCGAACGACGTGTACCTCAACGACGGCGACGGAACGTTCACCAAGCTGACCGGCATCGCCGCGGCCAGCGACGGTGGGAAGAGCTTCGCGGCCGCCTGGGGCGACGTCGACGGTGACGGTGACGACGACCTGTTCGTCGCCAACCGCGAGGAGTCCGACTTCATGTACATGAACGTCGGCGGGACGCTGCAGAAGGTGACCGGTCACCCGGTCGTCCAGACGGTGGGCAACTCGCGCCATGCGCAGTTCGCCGACTTCGACCAGGACGGCAGCTGCGACCTCGTGGTGGCCAACACCATCGGCGAGGACAACCTCTTCTGGCGCAACTCGAAGTCGCCCTGGACGAACCTCGGCCACAACTACCCGTCGTCCGACTACCACGCGTTGCTGAGCGGGTCGGGCACGCTCGAGCCGGCCAAGGTCGCGACCTACTACGTCGACGGGGCCCCGCCCTCGGCCCAGGCCTTCTGGGTCATCGGCACGAGCGAGATCGACGCCCCGTTCCGCGGCGGCACGCTCGTCCCCGCGCCGGACGTCGTCGTCGCGGGTCTCGCCACGAAGCCCAGCGGCAAGCTCGACTTCGCCATCAAGTGGCCGGCGACCCTGCCCTCGGGCCTCGTCCTCTACCACCAGTTCTGGTTCCTCGACGCGTCGTCGCCCACGGGCTTCTCGTCGAGCAACGGCATGGCCGGGACGAACCCCTGACCGCACGCTGGAGTCGGGTGCCCCCGCGCCCGACTCCGCCTTTCGACACGAGGTGACACCAGGCGCCCCGCCCTCACCGGCGGGGCGTCTTCGTTCCCGGGACGGCGCGCGCGCCGGGCGGGTGACGCGTGCCGCTCAGTCGTCGAACAGCGCGCGCAGGTCGAGCAGCGACGAGAGCACGTCGGGGTCGCAGAGGGCGCCCGGTGTGCGGTCGACGAGCCGCGCCGCGAGTCCGGCGCGGCGGGCGCCGTGCAGGTCGTCCTCGCGCTGGTCGCCCACGTGCAGGATGAGGCCCGGGTCGCAGGCCGTCCGCCGTGCCAGGTCATGGAAGATGCGGACGTCCGGCTTGGCGTGACCGACGAGCTGGCTCACCACGAGCGTCTCGAAGTACGGCGCGAGCTGCAGGTCCTCGAGCAGTCCCGGGAGGCGGTCGCTCCAGTTGCTCGTCACGGCGAGGCGCACGCCACGCTGCGCGAGCTCGTCGAGCGCCGGGAACACGTCGTCGAAGACCACGTACGTCGACGGATCGGTGAAGACGCGTTCGAGCGCGTGGCGCACGTCCTCGGGGTCGGTGTCGCAGTCGGCGCGCCGCAGCAGCGTGGCCACGAACGCGCGGAACCACGGGACCGAGTAGCGCGGTCCTCCGTCGACCGTGTCGCCCAGCGCGCCGTGGGCCTCGGACATCCACGCGGCGAGCTCGTCGACGGAGACGTCGGCGCCCACCGCGGCGAAGGCCTCGGCGTACAGCGCGGCGCGGCTCGCGCGCTCGGTGAAGAGCGTGTTGCCCGCGTCGAGGCTCACGACGAGCGGCGTCATTCGCGCAGCACCTCCAGCAGCAGCCGGCCCTTGCGGTGGTCGGGATGGTCGGCCAGCAGCGTCTCGGTCTCGGCCAGGGCGCTGCGCACGTCGCCCTGCACGAACGCCGCGTACGCCAGCAGGTAGCGCGCGTCGGCGTGGTCGGGCGTGCGCGCCAGCACCGCGCGGGCGTGGCCGGCGGCGCCGGGGACGTCCCCCGTGCGCAGCAGCGCCCAACCCAGCATGAGCCGCGCCAGGTCGTCGTCCGGCGCGGATTCGACCACCGGACGCAGGTGCGTCACGGCCGCCGCGTCCATGTGCCCGCGGCTCTCGACCAGCCCCAGGTTGCGCAGGATCGACGCGTTGCCGGGCGCCAGCTCCAGCGCGTCGGCGAAGGCCTCGGCGGCGGCGGCGTCGCGTCCCTGCTCGGCGAGCGCGGTTCCCAGGTCGAAGTGCGCCTGCACGTCGTCGGGATGCTCGCGCAGCGCGCGTCGCAGCTCGAGCACGCGCGCGTCGTCGGCCGCGTCGCGCGGCGGCGGCGCGTCGGGCTGCACGAGCTCGTGCAGCTCGGTCTGGCGGCGCGACTCCGCGACCGCGGTGGCGAGTCCGAGCAGCCCCAGCGCCGCGACGAGGGCGCGTCCGAAGCGACCCCACGGGACGGGCCGCGTCGACGGCGCGCCGAACGAGGCCGCGAAGCCGAGCATCACGCCCAGCACGAGCGACGTGACGCCGAAGCGCAGGTCCGGCGAGACGAGCGACTGCGTGGCCGACCCGAGGACGCCGCCGAGGGCCGCGCCGAGCAGGTGCCGCTCGCGCAGCTCGCGGCGCAGGGTCGCGCGCGCGCAGGCCAGCAGCGCGACGAGGGCCGCGAGCAACGCCAGGAATCCCGGGACGCCGAGCTCGGCGAGCACCTGCAGCGGCTCGTTGTGCGCGTCGTTCACGATCGACGAGCTGCGCGGGTAGATCGCGAGCAGCTCGTCGGACGCGTACGGCAGGAAGGCGAGTTGGAACTGTCCCGGCCCGACGCCGTTCGGGTGCGCGAGGAACATGCTCCACGTGTCACGCCAGATGAGCGTGTGCGCGCGCGGCCGCAGGATCATGCCCAGGCGCGTGCCGACGATCACCACCGCGACGACCGCGAGCAGCGAGAGCGCGATGCCGAGAGCGCGCGAGCGTCCCACGGTGAGGCACAGCCCGAGGACGAGCGCGGCGCCGAAGCCCAGCCACGCGCCGGCGCTCGCGGTGGCCAGCAGCGCGGCCACCGCCACGCCGCCGGCCGCGGCGAAGAGCCAGCGCAGTCGTCCACCGCCGAGCAGCGCCTCGGCCAGCAGCACCGGCGTCACGAGCACGAGGAACGCGCCCAGGAAGACCGGGTTGCCGAATCCGCCCTCGGCGCGCACGGCCGGCTCGATGCCGATCGGGACGAGTCCGCCGGCGCGCTGGGCCACGGCGTGGCCGCCGGCCACGAGCACGCCCAGGGCGAGCACCGCCAGGAAGCGCCGACGGCGGGCGGCGTCGCCGAGCAGCGCGGCGGCCCCGAACACGGTGGTGGGCACCAGGGCCAGGCGCCAGATCTCGTCCCGCGCGAGCGACGGACTCGTGAGGGTGCTGTGCAGCGGGAACAGGGCCGCCACCGCCGCCGGGCCCAGGGCGGCGGCGAGGAAGGGCGTCCAGGGGGCCGAGAGGCGTCCGGCAGCGGCCTGGGCCAGGAGCGCGCAGGAGATCGCGCCCAGGATCAGCGATCGCCCCCAGAGGGCCTTGCCGCGCAGGACCGCCTCGTCGGGGACCACGGCCAGGGCCGCGATGGCCAGCAGCAGCAGCACGAGTCCGAGACCGGAGAGGCCGCGGGCGAGCGTGCCCTCGGTCCCGGCGTCGGAAGGCGGGTGCGTGGCGGCTGGGTGGGAGGCGGTCACGGGATGTCACGTCGGGCGGGGAGCGACGTCGGTTCGGAGGGTGGCGGCAAGCGGCCTCCAGGTCTGAAATTCTCAACGGATCCCGGCGATCCGATGCCGAAAGCCCCATCTAGACCGATGGATATTTGTGGGGTAGCCTTGGGTTCACCGAAGCGTCCACATTGCGCACGTCCGACCCGCGAGCAGCCCCTGAGCTCGCGACGACCGAGCGCGCGTCGACTCTAGCGCGTCGGCCCTCGGCAATCGAAGCATCCGCACCTCCCGGAATCGGCCCCGATGAACGTCTCCCGACATCAGGTCTCGCTCGGAGCGCTGGCTCTCGTCCTCTGCCTCGCGCTTCCCATGGGCGTCCTGAGTCTCTTCTCGCCCGCGACCACCGGCGATCAGATCGACGGCGCGGATGCGATCTTCGTCGCACGCGTGAAGTCCCAGCAGGTCGTGACCGACTCCGGGTTGCAGACCGTGATCGAGCTGGCTGTCGAGAAGCGTGTCTCGGGCGACACGCTGCCCGCCGTGGTGACGCTCACGATCGACGGGCGCCCTGCGGTCGACGTGGGTGACCTCGTGATCGCGATGGTGGGGTTCGGCCCCGACGAGGTGCTCGGCTTCTACCACCTGCAGAAAGACCCGCGCACGCTCCAGTACGACGTCGTCACGCCGCTCACGGGCCTGTACTCGCTCGGCGTGTCCGACCTGCCTCCGGTGCCGTGGGCACTGTTCGAGAAGGTCATCCACGTGCGTCGCGGCGAGGCCAGCATCGACACCCTCGACGGCTACCTGCCGGGTGACGAGGGCGGCGACCAGGGCACCGACGGCGGCGACGTGAACGAGCTGATCGGTCCCGACGGCTACGAGCCGAACGACGACCTGGCGTCGGCCACGCCGGTGTTCCCGGGTCCCCCGAAGGTCGTGACCGGCAACCCGCTGCTCGTGACGGGCCTCTCGCTGACGCAGGGTGACGTCGACTTCTTCGGCTTCGACGGTCCGGGTCTGACGATCCTGCATGCCGAGACGCAGTTCCCCGAAGGCGTGACGGGCAACGACCTCGACTCGCTCATGGGCCTGTTCGACGCGTCCAACGGCGACCTGCTCGCCGTCGACGACGACTCGGGCAAGGGCAAGCTGTCGCGCCTGACGATCCCGCTCGAGTTCACCGGTCCGTACGCGGTGGGCGTCGAGAGCGCGCCGGACACGAACCTCGACTTCGCCGGCGACGAGGGTACCACCACCGGTGAGTACACCCTGTCGCTCGAGCTCGAGAAGGCCTCGTACCTCTCCAACCAGAGCGATCGCATCGCGGGCGTCAGCCCCGACGGCACGTTCATCGAGGACTTCGTCGGCTTCAAGAAGGTGGGTGGCATCGACGTGCTGCGCGTGGGCGTGCCGGCCGACGGCTGGGGTGTGCGCTTCGACGTCCAGTCGCCGAAGGGCGTGACGAGCGTCTTCGGCGGTGCGGGCGACCAGCTCGACGATCCGGGCTTCGACACCGAGCCGCAGCAGCTCTCCTTCGAGCTGGGTCCGTTCGTCGACAGCAACGGCTTCAACCGTTCGGGCTTCGCCAAGTCGATCGTCCTGATTCCGAACAGCGTCGTCGATCGCGAAGGTCTGCTCGTCCGCACGCAGTACTCGGTGAGCAAGAACCAGAGCGTCATCCGCGGCTACCTGATCCTGCAGGGTGCCTCGCGCGCCCGGCTCGAGAACATCAGCTACCAGCGTGTGATGGACGTCGACCTCTTCGGCACGGGTGCCGACACGTTCTACTGGAGCTCGCCGACCGGCAAGACGGTGCGCAGCTTCCCGGTCGACACGAACACGGTGGTGGGCGAGGTCACCGATCCGGCGACCACGACGGGCATCGTCACGGGCGACATGCAGTTCGCCTTCACGGTCGACCGCGGTGACGCCATCGGCTTCGAAGACCTGCGGGCCTATCCGATGGCCTTCTCGCTCGTGACCGACTTCGTGAGCAAGGACGACGCGGTCCAGTCGGTGGTCCAGAACCTCAAGGTCGAGGACATCGAGACCTGGGTCGTGGCCGTCGACCAGGATCCCGACACCGGCCTGTACAGCGCCTTCGGCGCGGGTCTGGGAGTGCGGCGCCTGTAGGACGGAGCCACACGGGGCCGAACGGCCCCCGAGACCGAGGTCCCGTCCGGCACCCCCTCGCGGGGGAGGCCGGGCGGGACCTCGGGCGTTCGAGGGCCGACCCGGCGAACACCCGCCGGCCTCCCGGACGTGCGAGGGGCTCCCCGGGCGTGGGCGACCTTGCGAGCTTATGCGCAAGTCTGTAGCTTCATGCGCATGACCAACGCTCCGCGAACGATCGAGGCCGTGCTGCCCGCGGGCTGGCCGCGTCCCAAGGGCTACGCCAACGCCCTGCGGGTGCCGGCGGGGCACGACCTGCTCGTCCTCGCCGGGCAGATCGGGTGGGACGAGCACGAACGCATCGTGGGCGCGGGCTTCGTCGATCAGTTCCGGCAGGCGCTGCGCAACGTGCTCACGCTCGTGCAGGCCGCCGGCGGTCGGGCCGAGGACATCGTGCGCCTGACGATGTTCTGTGCCGATCGGCGCGCCTACCTCGGTGCGCTGCCCGAGGTGGGGGCCGCCTATCGCGAGGTGCTCGGACGGCACTATCCCGCGATGAGCCTGGTCGAGGTCGCGGCGCTCGTCGAGGACGGCGCGCTGATCGAGATCGAGGCGACCGCCGCGCTGGCGCCTCGCGGGGCGCACGGAGCCTGAGATGCCGAGGAGCAGCCGCAGCCGACAGGACGAACGTCGCCAGGTGCTCAAGACGCTCCTGCGTCGGCGACGCGCCCGCACCCAGGAGGGGCTCGTCGAGGCCCTGCGCGAGAAGGGCTTCGAGATCACGCAGTCGAGCCTGAGCCGCGACCTCGTGCACATCGGGGCGCGCAAGGTCGACGGTGCGTATCGCATGCCCAGCGAGGACGACGAGCTCGAGGACGACGAGCAGGCCTACCCGACGCTCTCCGAGCTGCAGCCGTTCGTGCGCTCGGTGCGTCCGGCGGGGCCCAACCTGCTCGTGGTCGCCACCCGTCCGGGCCTGGCCCAGACCGTGGCGCTGGCCCTCGACTCGATGGCCATGCCCGAGCTGATCGGCACCATCGCCGGCGACGACACGGTCTTCGTGGCCATGCCCAACCGCCGGGCTCAGCGCAGCCTCGAGCGGCGCTTCGACAGTCTCTTCAAGTAGGCGGCCCGCTCCGGGACCTGCCTGGGGAAGGCGTCCCCCTGCGAAATCGGGCCCGCCGGGGGGGATCGGAGGCCGATCGGGACCGCCGCGGAGCGATGCGACGCGAGGGAACTCGGCGAAGCGGAATCTCAAGTCCGGAGCGCATCGAGGCCGAGAAAGACGGGCACAACGATCGGATCCGGAGAGGGGCGAGAGCTTCCCGTGGGACCCGATCACCGTCCCCGAGATCGGCACGATGAAGACCCAGAGCACGATCCTGCTCGTCGACGACGAGCGCACCGTTCGCAAGGTCTACGAGGTGGTGCTCACGAAGGCCGGCTTCGAGGTCCACACGGCCGACAACGGTGTGCAGGCGCTCGAGATGCTGCAGCCGGGTCATCCGTACGACATGGTCATCTCCGACCTGAACATGCCGAAGATGGACGGCAACGCGCTCGTGAGCGAGATGCGTGCCACGCCGCGCCTGGCGATGCTGCCGCTGCTCATGCTGACCGCCAGCGAGGAGCAGGACGACTGTCTCGAGAACCTCGGCGCCGGCGTGTCCGACTACGTCGTCAAGAGCCGCAAGGGCAGCGAGGAGCTGCTGGCGCGCGTCGCGAACCTGACGCGCATGAAGCGCCTGCAGGACGAGGTCGAACGCGCGTCGCGCACCGACGCGCTCACCAGCCTGAGCAACCGCCGCCACGGCTGCGAGCGCCTCGAGGAGGAGATCGAGCGCGCACGTCGCTACGGACGCGACCTGGCCGTGGCGCTGATCGACATCGACCACTTCAAGCGCATCAACGACACGCTCGGCCACCACGCGGGAGACGACGTGCTCGTCGCCGTGTCCGCCTCGCTGGCGGGCATCTCGCGCCAGTCCGATTGCGTGATCCGGTGGGGCGGCGAGGAGTTCCTGTTCGTGTTCCCCGAGACCGACGGCGACGAGGCCGCCGCCATCGTCGAGCGCTTCCGCCAGCACCTGCAGGACAACCCGATCCACGTCTCGGCCGGCGACGGGACCGACGTGCCGGTCACGATCTCGGGCGGCGTCTCGGAGCTGCAGATCGGCGACACGCTCGAATCGCTCGTCGACCGCGCCGACAAGGGCCTCTACGAGGCCAAGGAAGGCGGCCGCAACCGCCTCCTCATGTGGCAGGACGACCACTTCGTGCTGGTCACCGCCTGACGGGACGGGCGCGCGCGGCGTCGTGAGGCGTGGCGTGCGGTGCGCGCCGGCGCGGCCGGCGCATCGGCCGTCAGCCGTCGGCCGGCGGCCCCACCTCGACGGGGAGCAGGTCGCTCAGGTACCCCGACGGACGCATGGTGTTCCAGGCCTGGAGCGGGACGGGCGATCCGTCGGGCAGGCCGAGGCGCAGGTCGAGCGCGTACGAGTCGCCCAGTTCGGGCGAACCGCGCGCGACCTTGGCCAGCAGGACGTCGAAGGCGCCGGTGCACGTCACGGGCACGCGCTCCTCGCGCGTCTCGCCGGGTGGCGGGGCCGGAGCGTCGACCACGAGCCGTCCCTCGAACCAGACCCGCACGCGCCCGCGATGGCGCACGTGCAGCACCGCGTCGACGTCGGGATACGAGGCTGGATCGTGGGCGTCCTGGTCGGGCAGCGGCGAGCGGTGCACGAGGGTGAAGAAGTAGGCCGACGCCGGACCCGTGCGGTCCTTGACCAGCGCGTCGAGCGGGATGAAGTCGTCCGTGCTCGACATGCCGGCCCAGGTGCGCCGTCCCGCCTGGCGCTTGGTGTAGGTCTCGCGCAGTCCTTCCTCGTCGATCCAGGCATGCTCGAAGGGATGCTCGGCGTCGATGGTCCAGGATCCGGCGTAGAGGCCCTTGGCGACCGGGGGTGCCCCCGTCGGGAAGGGCGCGAGCCGGGCCGCCGCCTCGCGGGCCGCGGCGCGCTCGGCCTGGGTCGCAGCGTCGGTCGCCTCGGTCGCGTCGGTCGGCGGCGTCGCCTCGGACGCGTCCGTCGCGGCGGGGTCGCCGGCGAGCTGGGTGCTCTCGGCGACCTGGGTGTCGTCAGCCGTCGGCTCGGCCGCGGACGTCGACGCCTCGCACGCGCCGAGCAGCAGCAGCGTCAGCGCGAACACGCGGGTCGCGCGCGATCTCTCTTCGGGAGCGTTCATCGCGCGGACCTCAGGCGGTCGCCGTCTCGAACAGGGGCGTCTCGACGAGGCGTCCCGACTGGCCGAAGAAGCGCACCGGGTTGTCCCACACGAGGCGCTGCACGGTCTCCTCGTCGAAGCCCGACTGCTGCATGAGCACCGCGAGCTTCGGCACCGAGAGCGGATCGGACGGTCCCCAGTCGGCCGAGCTGTTCACGAGCATGCGGTCGGTGCCGAACTGCTTGAAGATCGCCACCGCGCGCTCGGGCGAGAGCTTGGTCACGGGATAGATCGTGAAGCCGCACCAGAAGCCCGCGTCGACCACCAGCTTGACCTGCTCTTCGGTGCAGTGGTCGATCTCGACCAGGTCGGGATCGATGCCGACGTCGCGGCAGTTCGCGATGAGGCGCTCGGTGCCCTCGAGCTTGTCGACGTGCGGCGTGTGCACGAGCACCGGCAGCCCGCGCTGCTTGGCCATCTCGAGCTGCGCGAGCACGACCTGCTCTTCGACGTCGTCGATGCTGTCGTATCCCACCTCGCCCAGGGCGCAGCACAGCGGGTGCTCGAGGTATCTCGGCAGCTCGGCCAGCACGCGTTCGCGGATCGCCTGGGTGTGCGCCTCCTTCGGGTTGAGCGCGAACGTGCAGTGGTAGGTGATGCCCGCCTTGGCCGCGCGCGTATGCTCGAAGTTCAGCAGGTGGTCGAAGTACTCGAGGCACGTCTCGGGGTGCTTGCGCTCGTGTCCCAGCCAGAACCCGCCCGGCTCGACGAGCGAGCGGATGCCCGCCGTCGCCATCTCGGCGTAGTCGCGCGTGTTGCGGGAGTACATGTGGATGTGGGGCTCGAAGATCTTCATCGGGGGCACCGGCGGGGGACGGGACGCGGCATCGGGTGCGCGGCAGCGAGGGAGGACCCGGCATTCTACACGCCGGGCGTGCGACCGTCGCTCGCAGGGCCGGGCCCGGGCGCTGGGACGCTGGCCGGCCCCGCGTTGTTGGCATCCCCGTCGCGGGATCGTGTGCGGCCGGCCCCGGCTCGGATCGCGGCCAGGTTGCGCAGCAGTCCGCCCTTGCGCGTGTGTGCCATCGGCGTGCGTCCGAAGTGGCGGCGGAACGACTCGCGCGCCCGGGCTTCGATCTCGTCGAGCGTGAGCCGTCCCAGCTCGGGCCGCGGGACGAACGGCGCTTCGGGGATGACCGCGGGCACGGGTGCATCCGCGCCCGCGGACGCGGACGTCGGCGCGGATCCCGACGCCGAGCGCGCGACGCGCCCGTCCCCGAAGGGACACGCGACGAGGCAGTCGTCGCAGCCGAACGCGTGGCCGTCGAGGCGCGCAGCCCACTCGGCGGGCAGCGCGCCGCGATGTTCGATGGTCCAGTACGAGAGGCACTTGCGCGCGTCGAGTCCGTGCGCGTCGAGCGCGCCGGTGGGACACGCGTCGACGCACGCGGTGCACGTGCCGCAGCGTCCGGCGGCAGGCGCGTCGGGTGCGATCTCGAGGTCGGTCACGATCTCGCCCAGCAGCATCCACGGGCCGTGGTGCTCGTCGAGCAGGAGCGTGCTCCTGCCGATCCAGCCGAGGCCGGCGCGCGCGGCGAAGGCGCGCTCCTGCAGCGGCGCCGTGTCGACGCACACGCGGAACGTCGCGCGCGGGTGCTCGGCGGCGAGCGCGCCGACGACGCGCTGCAGTGCGGCGCGCAGCGTGCGGTGGTAGTCGTCCCCGCGGGCGTAGGCCGCGATGGCGCCCGTCCCGTCGCTGCGCGGATAGACGGCGCCGG
This sequence comes from Planctomycetota bacterium, assembly GCA_020638905.1. Taxonomy (GTDB): domain Bacteria; phylum Planctomycetota; class B15-G4; order B15-G4; family B15-G4; genus JACKHP01. The sequence goes on from JACKHP010000001.1 coordinate 216,867, forward strand.
CACACACGAGGCTGCGCGCGCCGGGCAGCAGCGTGCGCGGATCGGCGCGCGCCGCGGGCTCGCGCGCCATGTAGGCCAGCGACGCGTGACGTCCGGCGGCGACCCACGGACCGACGGCGTCGGGCACCGGCTCGGCGCCCGCGAACCCCGCCCGCGCGAAGCCCTGCCCGAGGACGAGCTGCCGCAGCCGCTCCTTCGCGTCGCCGTCGATTCGTCCCGTCATGAGGCCCTTCGCAGGCGGGTACCATGCCTCGATCGCATCGCGGCCATCGTACGGCCGCCGGAGTCGTCGCCGCATGTCCCTCGCCCGCGTGGTCCGCGCCGCCCGTCCCGTGCTCCTGCTCGCGCTGCTGGTGCTGGCCGGCACGTTGCCCGCCTGCGGACCCGACGCGTCGAGCGCGCACGACGGCGAGAGCTGGCCGATGTCGGTCGAGGCACCCGCGGTGCTGGGCTACGTCGCGTTGCGCGCCGATCCCGGGCGGCTCGCGCACTGGCTCGGCGACCAGATCGGCTGGACGCCCGCGGGGCTGTCGGGGGCGCGTCCGGCGTGTGCGCTGATGCTCGACGCGTCGGTCATGGGGGGCGACACGGCGCTCTGCCTGCCGGTCGACGACGAGGACGCCTTCCGCGCGTCGCTCGAGCACTGCGATCGCGTCGAGGTGCTCTCCGACGGCCACTTCGAGCTGCACATCGCGCCCGACCATCCGCTGGCCATGGCGCAGCGCGCGCTGCGCAACGTGGGACAGAGCGGCATGTCGCCCGGCGCGATCCTCTCGGCGCTGCAGGAGCCGCAGGAGTACGTCGTGCCGATCGACGTCGTCTTCCACGAGGGCTTCGCGCTGCTCGTGCCGACGTACGAGGCCTCGGTCGTGACGCGCCGCGCGCTCGACGAGCTCGCGGGACTCTGGCGCGACGAGCCGTTCGCCGTGGTGGTGAACGCCGACGTCCAGCGTCTGGCGCAGACCTTCCACAAGGAGATCGAGAGCTTCGCGGCGCAGCTCCGCAACGCGCAGCTCGGCGCGGGCGCGGCCGGCGCGGCCGCGATGTTCGCCCAGGGCCGCGACGGACACGGCGCGATGGGCGGCATGCCCGAGCTGCCGGTGAGCGGCGCGTTCCTGTGGGAGCTGCTCGGCGCGCTGCGGCTCGACGAGCTGGCCGCGTTGCAGTTCCGCATCGAGGGTCCGGCCTACGCCGCCGTGCTCTCGTCCGTCCTCGACGGGCTGCTCGCCGACGCCGATCCCACCGAGGCCGCGCCCGCGGCGTCGCCCGCTGCACCCGAGTCCGAACGCGCGTTCGGCGCCAGCCTGCGCATCCGCTGGACGCCCGGCTCCGACTGGCGCGGGCTCGTCGACGCGCTGCGTCCGGCGCCCGAACTCGAAGGTGCGCCGCTCGTGTTCGCAGTCGACGGCGAGCGCTTCGCGTCGGCGCTGACGCGCTTCGTCCAGCCGCTGGCCGACTACGTCAAGGGCGAGGGGCCGCCGGCCGACCGCTTCGCGCAGCAGCTCGGCGACCTGCTGCGCCCGTGGAGCGGACTGCTCGCGGTCTTCGGCGACGACGACGGCAACGTCGTCTCGGGATTGTCGCTGCGCGAGGGCGCGTCGTTCGACGTCGACGCCGCGCGTGCGTGGCTGAAGACGCTGGCCGACGCCGCCGGCTGGAAGGGCGCGGCGTTCTGGGAGGCCGATCCCGAGGCGCTCGCGGCCGAGGGCGGGCTGCAGTTCATGACGTTCGACGGGGCGCTGCTGCTGGCGCGTCCCGACGAGCTGGGGCGCGCGGGCGATCTGGCGCGCGCGCTGCACGAGGCCGCCGGTGCGTGGACGTCCGCCGACGGGCCCGCGCTGCGCGTCGAGTCGGGCGCGGCGGGATCGATCGAGGCGCGCGGCGAGGACGGCGACCTCGTCCTGCGGGGAAGCTGGCTTGCGGGCGAGCGCTGACGCGATCCTGCGCGTCGTCGCGCTGCTCGCGGCGTGCGCCCTGGGCTTCGCCGCGCTCGACGTGACCGAGCTCGACGGCCTGCCCGGGTTCCCCGGGCTCGACGCGTGGGTCGCCGCCCATCCCGACCCGCGCGACCTGGGCGAGCAGGGACTGGCCGCGCACGCCGCCGAGCGCGCGGCGCTGCGCGTGGCCGACGTCCACATGCTGCTCGCGGGGCTCTCGTTCGCGGCCGTCGCGTGGGCGCTGCTGCCGCGCCGTCCGCTGCGGGCGTGCGCCGCGCTCGCGCTCGGCTCGGCCGGAGCCGGGCTCGGCACGACCGCGGTGTCCGTGCACGTCCAGCAGGAGCGTGCCGCGTCCGGTGCGTGGACGCTGGGCGACGACGCGCTCGTGGGCGTGGCCGGGCGCTCGCTGGCCGACACGCTGCGCGGTTGGCGGACGACGATCCCCGAGGACGCGACGGTGCTCGTGGTCGGCACGCAGGACTGGCTGCTCAACCCGGTGGCGTGGGCGCTCTTCCCGCGGCGCATCGTGCCGCTCGTGGTGCCCGTCCCGTCGGGCTGGAGCGCCGAGCAGGTCGCGGACGCCGCGGCCACGCTGCCGCACGGCGAGGGCACGCGTCGTTTCGTGGTCGACCTCGCGGCGCTCGCGGCGCGCGAGGCGGCTGCGGGTGGGGCGGATGCGCGCGACGACGAACCGCGCGCCGACGACGCACCCGACGGCGACGCACGCGACGCGGGGTTCGTCGCGATCGGCGCGGACGGCGATCCGCGCGGGGTGCGCGACGCGGGCGCCGCGACGCGCCCGGCGTTGCAGGAGCTGCCGCGATGAGCGTCGCGTCCGGCGTGTTCGCGCTCGCGCTGCTGGTGGCCACGGGCTGGTGGCCGATGCGCGCGTTCGGCGCGCGCCTCGCGGGCGACGGCCTCGGCGGACGGATCGGCCTGGCCCTGGCCCTGGGCGCGGCGGCGACGGGGTTCGTCCAGCTCGTGCTCTCGCTGCTCGGCCTCGCCACGGGATGGTTCGCGTCGGGCGTGCTCGCGGTCGCGTCGCTCGCTCTCGTCGCGGCACGCGTGGGGTCGTCGGACGACGGGCGCTCGCCGCGTCCGCGTGCCGAAGCCGAAGTCGTCACCCGTGCGCGGCGACTCGACCGGCTCGTGATCGGCGTCGTGCTGGTCGTCGCCTGCGTGTCGTGCTTCGCGGGCGTCGGCACGCCGTTCAGGGCGGACGGCGGCAAGTTCTGGGCGCCGCGCGCGCGCGAACTCGCAGTTCATCCCGTGGCCGAGGCGCCGTCGCTCGTCGACGCGGATGCGATCGGCTTCCACCGCGACTATCCGCTGCTCGTGCCGCTGCTGCTCGCACCGGTGTTCGAGCGCTCGCCGCCCGACGCGACGTCCGGCCCCAAGCTCGTGCTCGCGGGCTTCGCGTGCGCGCTGCTGCTGCTGGCCGGGTCGCTCCTGCTGCGCGAGGGTCCCGCGGGACGCCTGCTGCTGCTCGCGTTCGGGACGCTGCCCGCGTGGACGTCGCTCGACGTGCGCGAGTCGCTCGTGGCCGGCGGCTACGTCGACGTCCCGCTGGCGCTGTTCCTGCTCGTGCTGGTCGACGCGGTCGACCGTGTCCGGCGCGGGGTGTGCTGCGCGGGCGACGTCGTGCTCGCGGCGATCGCGGCGGGCGCGCTCGTGGCGACCAAGCTCGAGGGCGCCGCCGAACTCGTCATCGTGCTCGTCGCGTGGATGCTGGCCGGCCCGCGTCGCGGCCTCGTCGGATGGATCGTGGGCGGCGCGGCGTTGCTGGCCGTCCCCACGCTGCTGCTGCGCGGCGTGGCGCTGAGCAGTCCGCCCATCGCCGACCCGGGCCTGCTGCTCGACGGCGGCGCGCTGCTCGCGCGTTCGCTGCCGCTGCTCGCCGGACTGGCCGCGATCGCCTTCGACGCGTCGGTCTTCGGACTCCTGCCGCTGCTGCTCGTCGCCGTCGCGTGGCGCGCGCGCCCTGCCCTCGGTCGCTTCGTCCCGCTGCTCGTGCTGGGGATGCTGGCGTTCATGGCCTGCGTCTACCTCGCCACGACGATGCACCTCGGACGCCACCTGCTCACGAGCGCGCACCGGCTGGCGTTCCACGGGCTGCCCGCGCTGTGCGTGCTCGTGGCGCGCGGTGCGCGGCTCGCCGACGAGCCCGCGCAGGGCGGGTCGGAAGACGCATCCGCCGCCACCACCGCGGAGGGCGCGTGATGGCGACGTCCGACGACCTCTTCGTGCGCGCCAACCTCACGATCCCCGGTGACGAGCTCACGGTGACCACGAGCCGCGCCGGCGGACCGGGCGGTCAGGCCGTGAACAAGCTCGAGACGAAGGTCACCCTGCGCTGGTCGGTGCGCGACAGCCGCGTCCTGGGCGACGTCTGGCGCGCGCGCCTGCTCTCCAAGCTCGCGTCGCGCCTCACGACCGACGGCGAACTCGTGCTCCAGGCGTCGAGCGAGCGCAGCCAGCTCCAGAACAAAGAGGATGCGCGCGCGCGCCTCGCACAGATCGTCGACGAGGCGCTGAAAGTCCCCAAGGCGCGCAAGAAGACCAAGCCGACGAAGGGCAGCCAGAGGCGGCGGCTCGAGGCCAAGAAGGGACGCAGCGAGATCAAGCGCCAGCGCAAGGGTCCTTCGGGCGACGAGTAGGCGCCTCAGCCCTGCTTGAGCTTCGCCAGCTCGGCCTCGACCCGCGCGATCTCGGCCTCGAGCTTCGGGATCTCGGCCGGATCGTCGGGATGGCGTTTCACGACGCCCAGCTGGCCGATCAGGTTGTGGCGCTTCTTCTGCAGCACCTCGATGCGCTTCTTGGCCTTCTTGTCCATCGCGGCGACCTCGCGGGGACGTCCCCCGTGCGCGTGAGCGTACACCGGCCCGGGTCGCGTGGGGAGCGGGTGCTGGCGGGCTTCGCGCCGCTCGCGGAGACGTCGTGGGGCCGACGCCGCGCCGGCGTCAGTCGGCGTACCACTCGGCGAGCACCGCGTCGAAGCCGGACAGCGTGCGCGCCGCCGCGAAGGCGTCGCGCACGGAGATCTCGTGCGGGTGCAGGCGCGCGAACTTGATCCCGAACATGCGCATCGTCGACGCCGCGCCGGACGGATCGACCTCGGCGCACAGCGCGCGGTGCAGCGCGAGCACGCGACGCTGCTCGACGAGATCGGGGACGGGCGGCGCACGGCCCTCGAGCAGCGCGCGCGCCTGGGCGAAGATCCACGGGTTGCCGATGGCGCCGCGCGCGACGGACACGCCGTCGACGCCGGTGTGCGCGAGCATCGCGACGCAGTCGCGCGCGTCGAACAGGTCGCCGCTGCCGAGCACGGTGCGCGCGCCCGCGTGGCGCTTGACCTCGCGCAGGAAGTCCCAGTCGCTGGGACCGACGTAGCGCTGCGCCACGGTGCGTCCGTGGACGGTGACCGCCGCCGCACCGCGCGCGAAGGCGCCGTCGAAGATCGCGAAGAAGTGCTCGCGGCTGCGCGCGTCGCCGTCGTCGATCCCGCGGCGCATCTTGACCGTCACGGGGACGTGCGCCGGCACCGCCTCGCGCACGCGCGCCACGATCTCGAGCGCCACCTCCGGCTGCCCGAGGTGGAATCCGCCGCGGCAGCCGCCCATCGCCGACTTCACGGGACAGCCGAAGTTCACGTCGATCACGTCGAAGCCGGCCTCGACGAGCCGCCGCGCCGCGGGCGCGAAGTCGTCGGGATCGGATCCCATGAGCTGCCCGCCCACGGGATGCTCGTCGTCGGACACGCCGAGGTGCCGCGCGGCGCGCGTCGTGTTCTTCAGGCGCGTCACGAAGCGGTCGATCACGACCTCGCCCAGCGTGTACGGCGCGCCGAGCGCGCGCGCGACGCGACGCATCGGTCCGTCGCTGTAGCCCGAGAGCGCCGCCTGGACGACCGGCAGTCCGATCGCCACGCCGCCGATCGCGAGGGGACGCCACGCGCGTGCGAGCGCCGCACCATCGAGGGTCGCGCCCGTCGCCGCCGCGAGCAGCGCAGGGTTCGCCGGTGCGCCCGTGCGCACGGGAGGTGGGGCTTCGTCGAGGCGCGGCGCGTTCGTCATCGCGGCGATCGTGTCGGCGCCGGAGTCAGCTCCATCCCTTGGCCCTGAATTTGGCGGCCGACGTGTTGTGGAGGGTGTTGCGCTCCCCGACATACGTCGCGGCGTGTTCGCGGGGGAGGCCGGCGCCCGCGCAGGCTGCAGCCTGCGTGGCTTCGGGGTGCATGCCCACCGACAGGTAGAAGCCGCGCGCGGTGGCTGCCACCGAGAGAGCGTGGATCATTCCCTTGCCGTGCTTGCCCGCCGCGAGTGCCGTCTCGAACATGAGCACGGTGCCGAGGCCCTGTCCCTGGGGCTGGGCGTCGAAGGCGTGGATCACGAGTGCACCCTGCTCGAGTTCGTAGGTGCACCAGCCTCTGTATCCCTGCGGCCCCTCGTACGAGAGCTTCTCGTGGTCGCCCTCGGTCCCCTGCGCGAACCTGATCGTCGTTCCGGCCTTCGAGTACACACCCGGCATCGTCTTCTCCCCGCGTCGCTGGTGGACCGGTCGGTCATCCGGTAGACGGGTGTAACCGGACGGCGGCGAATCGGCAACGTCAACCCCGCCGCCGCTCTCCGAGCGGCGCGGTCACCGCGAACACCACGAGCAGCTCGAGCAGTCCCAGCACGAGCGCGAGCGCGAGCAGGGTGAGCACCGGGATGGTCGAGCGCAGCGCGAACGCCTCGACGCCGCGCGGGTCGCCGCCGGCCATCGCGGCGATGGCATTCGCGAGCATGAGCGCGAGGCCGAACGCGAGGAGTCCCACGCGGCTGCCGCGCAGGTCGGCCCCGGACGGCGCGAGGTGCGTCCCGACGCACAGCGCGAGGTAGAGGAACAGCCACGTGCGCCAGGTGGTCCAGGTGTCGGCGCGCAGGAGGGCGGCGCCCAGGTCGCGCGCGTGGGCCAGCGCGGCGTCGAGCGCGGGCTGCCAGCCGGCGGACGCCTCGAGCGCCGGCACCGAGGCCGACGCCGGACCGAGGGTGCGCGCCAGCGTCCAGAGCACGGCCGAGCCGCCGAGCAGCGGCGCGACGCCGATCACGAGCCGTCCGATCTGGGCCCAGGGATTGTGCGGGTTCCAGGCGTGGCGCACCGAGCCGAGCGTGGCCGTGCGCGCGTCCGGCGCGAAGAACTGCACGCGCTCGACGGTGTGTCCGAAGAGCACGCAGGCCACGACGTGCGAGAGCTCGTGGACGGGCACGCCCAGCCATCCCGTGACGAGCACCGAACGGAAGCCGAGGCGCGAGACGAGCCGGCGCGAGAGCGAGGTCTCGACCGCGCGCAGCCCGAGCGCGAGCAGCGCGAACGGTCCCACGAGCAGCAGGAGCTGACGCGTGGTCGAGAGCGTGGCGTCGGCCAGCACGTCGGCGAGGATCTCGTGGGTCGGCACCGGCGACGCTCAGCGCACGCGGTACAGCACGGCGCTCGTCCCCGACGGATCGTCGTCGAGCGGGACCTCGAGCTCGACCGTCCAGGCCGGGGCGACCGTGTCGAGCACCGCCGAGGCGTCGGGCCAGAAGCGCGTGTAGAAGACGAAGGTGGCGTCGCCGGTCTCGACCGCCGGCGGGTCGACGCGGTACACGAACGGGACGCACCGCAGTCCGCTCAACACCGCCATCATCTTGGGCACGTCGGTCATCAGCACCGAGTCGCGCGGCGCGTGCTCGCGCAGGTAGACCGCGACGCGCTCGAGCGCGGGATGCACGTCGATCGGACCGAGGTCGGTGTCGACCGGCGTCGTCGCGTGTCGCGCCACGAAGGCGTCGACCTGCCGCGGCCACTCGGAGAAGCGCAAGGCGCCGAACGGGACGGCGAAGAGCGCCGCCGCGAGCCACGCGAAGCCGGCCCTGGGCAGCGGCAGGAATCGCCGGCGCACCACGACCGCCAGCGCCAGCAGCCCGAGCAGCGCGACGCCGAGCAGCGCGGCGTAGGCCCGCGACCAGCGTCCGAGCACGGTCGGGTCGTCGGAACGCTGCATGGCCAGCAGCGCGACGAGCGCGAGTCCCGCGCCGAAGAGCAGCGTGCGCGGCCACGCCGAGGGGGCGTCCATGACGCGGCGCAGCACGCCGCGCAGGATGAGCAGGCCCTCGCCCGCCGCGAGCAGCAGCAACGGCAGCAGCGGGACGTAGAAGCGCTCCTGCTGGTCGAACGGCCACACGAGGTAGAGCGCCATCGTCGCCAGGACGTACAGCGCCAGCACGCGGCGGCTGCCCGAGTGCGTGCGCCCCGCGTCGTCGGTCGCGCTGGGCGGGCGTCCGGCGCGCACGTCGCGCGAGCGCGCGTCGCGCTCACCGCGTGAGCCGCGCACCAGGATCTGCGCGCCGAGACCGGCCAGCACGAGCGCCAGCGCGAGCCATCCCACGGGACGCCGCGCGCCGGCCTTGTCCACGTTCGTGAGCAGCACGGCGCTGGCCCGGGCGAGGACGTCGAGGTTGCCCGTCACGCGACGCAGCAGCGTGGACGCGTCGAGCGCCGGCATGTCGAGCCGCACCGTCTTCGTGAGGTCGCGCGGCTCGGCCGCCGAGAACTCGCTCCCGTAGTCGGGCAGCGTCGGATCGGCGGCGCGCAGGCTGCGTCCGCGTTCGACCCAGAAGCCCAGCGCGAGCAGGCCGAGCACGAGCACGAGCGCCGCGCGTCCCCGCGCGCGCCCGCCGCCCGCCCCGGGACGCAGCAGCACGCACGCCGGGACGACGAGCAGCGTCACGCCCGCCAGGCGCGTGAGCACGGCGGCGGCGATCAGCACGCCGGCCAGCACCGACTGCGCGAGCCGTCCGCTGCGCGAGAGCGCGGCGAGGCAGGCCAGCAGCGCGCCCAGCGAGAGCGCGGTGAACGCCACCTCGCTGCGCAGGTACTCGACCGAGAGTTCGAAGAACGGCTGGCACAGACCGACGCAGGCCGCCACCGCGAGGGCCACGGCGGGGGGATACCCCAGGCGTCGTACGAGCAACGCGCTCGACCACACCGCCACGAGCAGCAGGGCCACGAGCACGGCGTGCAGCGCGCCGTAGGCGTCCGGTCCGAGCACGGCCATCACGCCGGCGAAGAGCAGCGGCAGCCCGGGCGGGTACTTGGCGTGGGGGACCCCGTCGAGGACGTAGCCGTCGCCGGATGCCAGGCCGCGGGCCAGGGAGACGTAGGCCGCCGCGTCGGGGTCGAGCGTCCAGACCGGGCGCACGGCCGTGAAGAGCAGGCCGGCCAGGACGGCGATCAGCAGCAGGCGAGCGCGCACGGAAGCCGTCCGGGGGGCCAGAAAAAGTGCCTGGACACCAAATTGGGCGAGTGTAGTAAATTCCGGATGACATTTCTGTGACTGGGCGGCGTCCAGCCGCTACCAGCAGGCCGTAAGCCAGCTCGGCGCGGAGTCCTCGGCAGAGGCTCCCCTCGTCGGGCCCAGGCCCCACCCGAGGGAGCGGACCCGTGCACCAACCCGAGGACGCACGCCGGCAACCCGCGCCACGCCATCCGCCGGACACCTCGGCGGGTCGGCCGGTCGCGGCGCCCGCCGCCGCCGGGCAGGTGCTCGACGAGGTCCCGGGCGAGATGCTGGCCCGCGCGCGGGTCGTGGCCGAGCACACGGGTCACGCGCTGCTGGCCGCCACCGTGCTGCGCGGTCCGTCCTGCGGACTGCAGGCGCTCAACAACGCGCTCATGGACACCTTCCGCGAGCATCAGGACGTGGCCGCCTTCGAGCTGCTGTTCGAGCTGAACGTGCGCCCGTTCGCGGCGGTGGCCTCGCGCTTCCTGCGCATGACGAACAGCCGCGCCTCCGTCGACGACGTGTTGCAGGAGGCGTTCCTGGCCATCTTCCGCTACCCGACGAAGTTCCAGCCCGAGAAGCCGAACGCCTTCCGCAACTGGTCGCATTCGATCATCCGCAACACGGTCTTCCGCCACAACCACGCCGACGGTCGCGAGGGCATCCCGGCCGACATGCTGGCCGACGTACTCGAGGACACGCGCACGCCACAGCCGGCGCGCGCCAGCGAGGACGCCGAGTCGGAGGCCCGCTGCAAGCGCGTCTACGCGCTGCTCCTGATGCTGTACTGGCACGCCTACGAGCACGAACTGTCCGATCGCGACCGCACGGCGCTCGAGCTGGTCGAGGTGCAGGGCGTGGGTTACCGCGAGGCGACCCTCGTCCTAGGCACACGGCTGGAGAACTTCAAGATGATCGTCTGCCGCGCCCGCAAGAAGATCTACCAGTCCATGGTCCGTGTTCTCGGGACTCGCCTGCCATGAGTGCCGACTTCGACATCCCCGCCTGCGACGCGTTCGTCGAGGACATCAGCGCCTTCGTCGACCACGAGCTCGAAGGCGACCGCGCCACGCGCCTCACCGACCACATCCGGGCCTGCCCGGGCTGCGGCGACTACGCCGAGGGCCTGCGCAAGCTGTCCGAGATCCACCGCCGCAGCGCCACGGCGGTCGACGAGGGCGCCCTCGAGGCGCGCATCGACCCCAAGGGCCTCTTCCGCGGCATCACCTCGGTGCTCGTCTCCGAGAAGCAGGGCACCCTCGCGCGCCTCTTCTACGAGATCGGACGGGCCTACGTGATCGTGGGCAACCGCGAGCTCTCCGAGGCGAACCGCCGCTCGGTGGTGGTCCACACGCCGACGCTCGACATCCGCGGCAACGAAGAGCGCGCCAAGCGCATGCTGCGTCAGGCCGACCAGTTGCAGGAGCGGGCCGCGCCCGCGCGCCGCTCGCTCTTCAAGCAGAGCCGGCGGCTGTTCGAGCGCGGGCGCCGCGAACGCTCGGGCGCCCTCGAGCGCGGGCGCCACTTCCTCGAGGAGGCGCTGGCGCTCGAGCCGGGTCTCGACGAGGCGCGGCTCTACCTCGGCTTCCAGTTCAGCGTGACCGGGCGCTTCGAGCGCGCGCGCGTCGAGTTCCGCAAGGTCTACGCGGGCGACGGGCTGCCGGTCCACAAGCTCATGGCGCTGCAGAGCCTCGGCAGCGTCTACGAGATGTGCAACGACTACATGCGTGCCGCCGAGTGCTACGCGCAGGTCGTGTCCGACGAGGCTGCGGGCGTCGAGCCGCGGCTCTTCCCGTCCTTCCTGAATCTTCCGGTGAGCTGTGCGAAGGCGGGTCGCTCCGGCGACTCGGTCCGGCACTTCGAGACGCTCGTCCAGCGCTTCCCGCAGCGGGTGGCGCAGATCCGCGGTCTCCTGTCTCGCAAGCAGTCCTTCGCGGCGACGCTCGCGCAGAACGCAGGTCTCCTCGACGACCTGCGTCGCGCGGTACCCCAGTTGTTCGCCGCTTGAGGAACGTCCCATGAACCTCGAACTCCCCAACCTGCGAATGCCCCGCGCGACGCGTCTGCTGCGCGTCCTGTTCGTGTGCCTGCTCGCCATCCCGCTCTGGGCCAGCGACAACGATCCCGACTGGGGGCTGCCCGGGCCGCTCCAGGCGCCCACCGACAAGGCCGAGGGCCTCTCGTTCGCGCTGGCCGTGAGCGGCGACTTCGTGCTGGACGACCTGGCGCCCGCAGCCGGGCAGATCGACCTGGCCGTCGACGGTGCGAGCGGCTTCGAGCTCCTGCCGGCCGACACCTCGGTCGACCCGCTCGTCATCGCGCATCCCTCGGGCCTGCGGCACCAGCCGGTGGCCGAGGGCCAGGCGCTGCAGGGCGCCGCCGACCTGACCCTGGGCGACGGCCTGCACGCGACGCTGCGCGCGCCGTCCGTGGCCACGGCCTCGGTCGCGCTGCTCACGATCGACGTGGGACAGGGCCTCGAGAGCGTGGTCGAGAACCAGGGCCTCGGCATCGTCGCGCTCATGCCGCTGGGCGATCTCGAAGAACTCGACCTCGGCAAGCTCCAGGCGCTCGTCGCGGCCCACGCCGCGGCGCTCGAGGCCGCGTACGGCATGCCGGTCGGCGTGAGCGTGCTCGTGCTGTCCGTCGACGGACAGGGCGGCACGCACGTCAGCGGCGCGCGTGTCACGACCGACGGCGGCGCGGTCGAGGTGCTGGCCGAGTAGTCCCCGCGAACGACTCGTGGCGTCCCGCGCGGCGCCCGTCCGGCCGATGACGCGCCGGACGGGCGCCGCGCGCGTTCGCAGGCCGCGCCGCGTGTTCGCGAGCGCGACGCGCGCGATCCGCGCGCTCGATCGCGCGATCGCGCGATCGACGTGCTCCGCGGGAGGCCGGCGTGCGTGTCCCCGATCGACGCATTCGACGGCGGACGCGCGTCGAGGCGGCTCGTCGCCTATGATGTCCCGTTCCTCCCCGGGATGTGCCGTGTTCGACGCCGACGCCCTCGTCCACGACCTCAACGAGCCGCAGCGCGAGGCGGTGCTCCACGGCGACGGTCCGCTGCTCATCGTGGCCGGCGCCGGATCGGGCAAGACGCGCGTCATCACGCGCCGCATCGCGCACCTGATCCAGCGCGGCGTCCGGCCGAGCGAGATCCTGGCGATCACGTTCACGAACAAGGCCGCGGGCGAGATGCGCGAACGCGTGCTGGCCATGATCGACGAAGGCGGCGGGGCGCCCTGGCTGGCCACATTCCACGCCTTCTGCGCGCGGGTGCTGCGCGCAGAAGGCGAGCGCGTCGGACTGGCGAAGGGCTACACGATCTACGACACCGACGATCAGCTCGCGCTCGTCAAGGAGCAGTGCCGCGAGCACTCGATCGACACCCAGGCCTTCCGTCCGCGGGCGCTGCTGTCGGCCATCTCGCGCATGAAGAACGACGGCGTGCATCCCGACGAGGCCGAGGCGGCTGCGATCTCGTCGTACGACCACGTCACGGCGCGCGTGTACGGCCTGTACGCCAAGGCCCTGTCCGAGGCGAACGCGGCAGACTTCGACGACCTGCTGCTCAAGGTCGTGCAGCTCTTCCGCGAGAACGCCGACGTGCTGCAGAAGTACCAGCAGCGCTTCCGGCACGTGCTCGTCGACGAGTACCAGGACACGAACTCGATCCAGGACAAGATCGCCCGCTCGATCGCCCTGGGGCACGGCAACCTGTGCGTGACCGGCGACCCCGACCAGTCGATCTACCGCTGGCGCGGCGCGCGGGTCGAGAACATCCTCGAGTTCACGAAGGACTTCCCCGACGCGCACGTCGTGCGCCTGGCGCAGAACTACCGCAGCACGAACCGCATCCTGCGCGCGGCGTCCTCGGTCATCGGCCACAACCCGGGGCGCCTGCTGGGCGACCTGTGGAGCGAGCTGGGCGAGGGCGCGGCGGTGACGATCATGTCGCACGCCGACGAGGAGACCGAGGCCGACGCCGTGGTCCGCCTGCTGCGCGAGTGGACCGACGAAGGTCGCCGTCTCTCCGAGATCGCGATCTTCTACCGCACGAACGCCCTGTCGCGCGGGCTCGAGCGTGCGTTGCGGCTCTACAACGTCTCGTACGACATCGTCGGCGCGGTCGAGTTCTACCAGCGCCGCGAGGTCAAGGACCTGCTCGCGTTCCTGCGCGTGCTCGTGAACCCGGACGACGCGCTCTCGTTCCTGCGCATCGTGAACGTGCCGGGGCGCGGCATCGGCAAGACGTCCCTCGACAAGCTGCGCGCGTGGGCGCTGCCCCAGGGCATCGGACCGCGCGAGGCCGCGCGTCGCGCGCACGACTGTCCCGGCCTGACGCGCAAGCCGAAGAAGGCGCTGGTCGAGTTCTCGGCGCTGCTCGACGGGCTCGTCGAGACCCTCGACGGTCCGCCCGAGGACACGCTGCGCGCGATCGTCGAGCGCACCCGCTACGAGGACTTCCTGCGCGACTTCGGCGGCACCGAGGCCGTCGAGCGGCTCGAGAACGTGCAGGAGCTCGAGGCCGCGCTCGCGGCCTACGTGCGCAACGCGACCGAGCCGACGGTGCTGGGCTTCCTCGAGGAGACCGCGCTGGTGGCCGACTCCGACGGCTACGACGACTCGTCCGACAAGGTCACGCTGATGACCATGCACGCGGCCAAGGGACTCGAGTTCCCGGCGGTGATCATCGTCGGACTCGAAGAGGGCCTGCTGCCGCACGTGCGCGCGTTCGACAGCGAACTCGACCTGCACGAGGAGCGGCGCCTGCTCTACGTGGGCATGACGCGTGCGCAGCAGCGGCTCGTGCTCTCCCACGCGCTGCGGCGCCAGCGGCAGGGGCAGTGGATGCCCGGCATGGCCAGCCGCTTCCTCGACGAGCTGCCCGACGACGAGATCGAACGCGACGACCGCACGGAGGTGGCCGGCTCCTGGGGCGGCTCGTCCGGCGGATGGGGCGGCGGCGCGCGTGCCCGCGGCGGCTGGACGTCGGGGCGCGTCGGCGCGGCCGAGGGCTCCGGCGACGGCGCGGCGGGCGGTTCGCGGGGGCGCCGGGCCGGGTCCGACGACCCGTTCGCGGGTGGATACGTGCCCGATCCCGACGACTATCTCGACGAGCCCGCGCTCCCGCGCCCGGGCCAGGCCGTGCGTCACGCCCACTTCGGCGAGGGCGTCGTGCTCGACGTCCAGGGCACGGGCGGCAAGGCGCGCATCACCGTCCGATTCCGGCGCTTCGGCGACAAGCAGCTCATGGCCGAGTACGCCCGCCTCGAGCCGGCGTGACCTGCCGGCCGTCCCCGCTAGAATGGCCCGCCCCCCGAGGGGCGCCCGTCCCGACCACCCCGCGACACCCGCCATGGCCAGCCTGATCATCAACGAGGGATCGGGACCCCGCAGCGTCGACCTGCGCGGCCCCGTCGTCATCGGCAGCAACCCGTCGTGCGACGTGGTGCTCGACCATCCCACGGCGACGGGAAGTCGCGTCGAGCTGCAGCCGAAACGCTTCGGCTACCGCGTCACGAAGCTCAAGGGCGATCTGCTCGTGAACGAGCAGGCGGCCGACATGGCCGACCTCGAGCACAACGACACGCTGCGCATCGGCGAGGTCCTGCTGCTCTACAAGCAGCCCGAGGGCGACGCGTTCGACGGGTCGGCGGCTCCGTCGGCCGCGCGCGTCGAGGTGCTGCCCGACGGGCAGGAGGACGAGATCGTCGACGACCTGCTCGACGCCGAGCTCGAGGCGCTCGAGCCCGCCGATCTGTCGGCGTCGGCGCCGCCACCGGCCCTCGATGACGCGCTCGAGCGAGCGCGCCTCAAGCGCCTCGAGGCGCTGCGGCGGCTGCAGCTCGCCGAGCACGGCGCGCCGATCGACGAGCTGCCCGACCTCGCGGCGCCCGGCGCGCTGCTCGAGGCCGCCGCGCTCGACGTCGACGAGGAGCGCGCGCTCGAGGCCCTGGCCCACGAGCACGGTCTCGAGGAGGCCGCCTTCAAGGAGATCCTGGCCGCCGCCGACCACGCGGCCAGCGCGCACGAACGCGACCAGCCGCTCGAGATCGTCGAGCTCGAGGCGCTCGAAGAGCTGGCGGTCGAGCCGCCGCCCGAGATCGACGAGGCCCTCGAGCGCGCGCAGCTCAAGCGGCTGGCGGCGCTCGACGTGCTGGCGCGCGCCGGAGCGGGCGCACCGCGCGAGCCGCTGCCCGACCTGTCCGACGCGCAGGTGCTCGACGCGATGCGCGCGCTGCGCGCCGCGGGCGCGGCCGAGGCGCTGCTCGCGTACGAGCGCGCCGAGCATCTCGACGACGAGACGCCGCGCGGGCTGCTCGAGCGCGCCGAGTCCCTCTGGACGGCGCGCGAGGACGCCGAACGCGCCGCGCGCGAAGCCGAGGCCGCGGCGTCCGCCGAACTCGAGGCGCTCGACGAACTCGAAGAACTCACCGAGCTCGAGGCGCTCGGCGACCTGGCGGAGATCGAGTCGTCCGAGGATCTCACGGCGCTCGAGGGCCTCGACGAGCAGGCGCTCGACGCGGCCGACGAGTTCGCGGCCGGCGACCTGGCTGAACTCGAAGAGCTCGAGGCGCTGCCGCCCGTCGACGCACCTGCGCCGACGCCGGTGGAGCGCCGGCCCGCGCTCGCGCCGCGTGCCGCGGCGGGCGGACCGCGCGCCGTCCGTGCCCTGGCGCCCGCGCGTGGGACGCCCAGCGCGCCGATGCGCGCTGCGCAGCCGGCGGCCGCCGTGTTCCGCGTCGCGCCGCCCGTGGGA
Source organism: Planctomycetota bacterium (assembly GCA_020638905.1). Taxonomy (GTDB): domain Bacteria; phylum Planctomycetota; class B15-G4; order B15-G4; family B15-G4; genus JACKHP01. The sequence continues at coordinate 232,867 of JACKHP010000001.1, forward strand.
GCCCGGGGCGCGGTGCCGGCCGGCGCGCGTCCGCTGCCGGTCGAGGGCATCGCCTTCACCCGTCCCCTGCCGCCGGGACGCGCGGCGCCGACGTACCTGCCGCCCGTCCACCCGGGGAGCCCGCCCGCATGATCAAGGTCACTTGCGAAGCTTGCGGCAAGAGCTTCGGCGCGAAAGACGAACTCGCCGGACGCAAGGGCAAGTGCCCCTCGTGTGGCGCACCCATCGTGGTCGGCAGCGCGGCGCCGGCCGCGGCGACTCCCGCGGCACGTCCCGCGGCGGCCGCCGGGCAGGGCGCGGCGCCCGTACGCGCGGCGCCCGCGCCGAGCGTGACGCCGTCGTCCGGCGGCTCGCGCGGCTGGTCCTCGCGTGGCGGCGGGTCGCGGCGCGGCGGAGGGTCGTCGAAGGGTGGCAAGGACTACACCTCGATCACCGCGCTGGCCCTCGTGGTCGCGATCGGCGTCGCCGTCGCCGGCTGGTTCCTCTCCCAGGACGAAGGCCCGAACCCGTACTTCCTCGGCACCGAGGCGAAGGAGAAGGGCCACCTCGAGGAAGCCCTCGCCTGGTTCGAGAAGGTGCCGGCGGACGACCCGAGCTACGAACGCGCGAAGGGCGACATCGTGGCGGTGCGCGACATGATCGCCGCCCAGGCGGCGAACGACGCGCGCGCGCACGGCGACGCGGCCTACCAGTACGTGATCGATCTCGAGGAGCGCTTCGTCGACCGCAACGGCCAGGGCTACCTGATGCCGACGTACGTGCCGAACGCCCGCTACATGCTCAAGCGCGCGAAGGAGTTCCTCGACTCGTACCCGAACGACCCGCGTCGCGGCGAGATCGAGAAGCTCATGTGGAAGTACAGCGAGGTCGCGTCGCTCGACAAGCCGCCCACGGTGGCCGACGTGCGCGCCGAGCTGGGCTTCCGCGGAGGCGCGACGCGCTCGTGGGACCTGCGCGCGATGGAGCAGGCGGTCGAGGAGTTCGTCAGCCGCAATCCCGGCGACGAGGCCGGCGCGCGCGAGCTCTGGGCGTACCTCGACGAGCGCAACCACGAGTTCTGGACGCGCACCTACGACCGCTCGTCGAAGTGGATCGAGCAAGGCAACTGGAAGGCGCTGCTCGACGACATCGCCACGTACAAGCTCTGCTACGAGGGCACGCAGCGGCTGAAGCCCGACCCCGAGGCGCTCAAGCTCGAGGCCGAGGCCAAGGCGAAGGCCGCGAGCGCGGGAGGCTGATACCGCATGGCCGCGCGGGCGCGTCCGGGATCGACGTCCGACGGCGCGGCGGCGCAGTCGGGGTTGCCGCGTGGTCCGCTCGTGCTCGTGCTGCTCGGCGTGCTGGCCGCGGCCGCGGTCTTCGCGCTCATCGAGGAGCGTCGCGAGGCGCCCGAGCGGCAACCGCTCGCGCTCCACGACAACCTCATGGAGGCCTTTCGCGACGGCGAGTGGGTGCGTCCCACGCGGCGCATCAACCTCGGCTCGCCGGTCGGACAGCGCCATACGGTCGAGGTCGTGCGACACGAGTTCTCGCGCGCCGAGGGCACGCTCTCGCGTCCCGAGGGCAAGCCGCCGTTCGCGTGGATGGCCGGCGACGCGCCGTCGATCACGCTCGACGTGCTCGAGCCGGCCGAGCGCGAACTCACCCTCTCGGTCGCCAAGGGCGTCTCGGCCGACGTCCAGCAGCTCGTGCTCGAGTTCAACGGACACCCGCTGCCCGCGGCACGGCTGCCGAAGAACGGGCGCTTCGGCTTCGTGACGCAGACCGTCCCCGCCGAGTGGCAGCAGCGCGGGACGAACGTGCTCGCGTTCCGCTTCGATTCGCTCGAGGTGCGGCGCCTGGCCGACCAGCCGGGTGACCTGCCGCTCGCCGGCCTCGTGTCCACCGTCGACTTCCTGGCCGAGGGCGAGCAGCCGCTGCCGCCGCCCGCGCGCGCGGGCGTGCTCGAGGTCGACGGCCCCGGTGCCCCGCACGTGAGCGTCGTGATCCCGGCCGAGACGTCGGCGCGCGCCGCGACCCTCGTGCCGCGCGCATCGCGCGCGATCCTGCGCGTGGTGGTCGAACGCCTCGACGTCCCGCTCGACCTGAGCGTGCAGCTCGACTCGGGACAACGCGTGCGCCTCGGCGCGCTGCAGCCCGGCGCGACGCTGCCGCTCGAGGCGCGCTACGACCTGACGCCCTTCGCCGGACGCGCCGCGACGATCGACGCCTGGGCGCGTGGCCGCGCCGAGGACGGCGGCGAGGTGCGGCTCTCGCGCGTCGGCGTGCTCGTGCCCGACGCCGAGCAGCAGCGCCTGCTCTCCGAGCGCGGGGCGCTGGGACGCTTCGCACCCGTGGGCACGCTGTCCTACGGTGCCGGCGACGACGAGGCGTCCGACGCGGGCGCGGCCGACGACGCGTCGTCGACCGACGCGCCGTTCACGCGGGCGCCGGCGGCGCGCGCGCGTCCCGGCGGCGGTCCGGCGCGGCCGTCGTTCCTGGTGGTGGTGCTCGACGCGCTGGCGCGCCGCTTCGTCGGCGCGTTCGGCGGACCGTCCGGCGCGACGCCCGCGCTCGACCGCCTCGCGCGCGAGGGACTCGTCGCGTCCGACGCCGTGGCCCCCGCGTCGTACACGCTCGCGTCCGTCGGGACGCTGCTCACCGGCACCGAGCCGGTCGAGCACGGCGTGGTGCTCGTCTCCGACGGCGACGCGATCCTGACCCTCGACGAGCACGCGCCGTCGCTCGCGTCGACGTTCGCCGCCGCCGGTTGGCGCACGCGCGCGTTCGTCACGAACCCCAACGCCGCCGCGCGCCACGGCTACGCCCGCGGGTTCGAGCGCTACGACGAGCTGTTCGCCGATCCCGAGCTGTGGGACGAGGGCGTGTCGGGCGCCGAGCTGCCCCCGCGCCTCGCGGCGTTCCTGGCCGAGACGGGCGACGCGCCGTTCCTGGCGTACGTGCACGTGTTCGAGCCGCACGCGCCGTACCGCGCGCCCGACGCCCTGCGCGCGCGCTTCGTGACCACGCCGTACGACGGTCCCGTGAGCGGCGAACGCGCGTGGATCGACGCCTACCGCACGTCCGACGTGGCCGTCTCCGACCTGGGCTGGACGCACCTGGCCGAGCTCTACACCGCGCGCGTCGCCCTGGCCGACTCGGTGCTGGCCGACCTGCTCGCCACGCTCGTCGACGCGGGACGGGCCGACGACACCGTGGTGCTGGTGGTCTCCGACCACGGCGAGGGACTGGGCCAGCATGACACCCTCGAGCACGGCGACCTCGTGACCCACGAGCAGGTCGACGTCCCGTTCGTGCTGCGCGCCGACTGGCTCGCGGCCGGGACGATCGACGGTCCCGTCACGCTCTCCGACGTGGCGCCCACGCTGCTCGGACTGGCGGGGCTCGACGTGCCGTCGGCGATGAGCGGCGTCGACCTGCTCGGCGAGCGGCTCGACCCGCGTCGGCCGCGCCTCTCGCGCAACGCCGCGCTGCGTCCCCAGTTCGGCTGGACGCGCTCGGGGTTGCGGCTCGTGGTCGACCTCGAGACGCGCGCCGTCGCGCTCTACGACATCCTGCGCGATCCGGACGAGCTGCACGACGTGTCGCTCGAGCGTCCGGCGTCGACGGCGCTGCTGCTGCGCGAGCTCGTCGCCGCGCTGACCGTGCGTGGCGGCGCGCGCGCGGTCGAACCGTCCGAAGACCTCTCGGTGGACATCGGGGCCATCGGCTACGTCATGAACCCGGGCCGGGCGGTCGACGAAAGCGCGTCGGTCGACTTCGCGCAGGAGCTGCGCCACCTGCGTCGGCGGCTCTGAACGCGGCGGTACGGCGCGATCCGCCGGGCCCGCCTCAACCCGTCCGGCTGCGGAACATCCAGCTCGCGGCGGGCAGGGTCACGCCGGCGATCACGAGCAGCGGCCAGAGCTGGGGCCAGACCTCGGACGGTCCCGCGCCCTGCAGGAAGACGTGCCGCAGCGCGAGCACCGCGTGCCGCAGGGGATTGGCCAGGGTCAGCGTCTGCAACCAGCCCGGCATGTTCTCGACCGGCGTCGTGAAGCCCGACAGGATCGTCGCCGGCATGATGAACACGAACGATCCGAGCAGGCCCTGCTGCATCGTCGTCGAGAGCGACGAGACGAGCAGTCCGACGCCGACGATGGCGAGCACGAACACGAACAGCACGGCCAGCATGGCGAGGAACGCGCCGCGGAACGGCACGCCGAACCACCACACGGCGGCGGCCGAGAGCAGCAGTCCGTCGAAGATGCCGAAGACGATGCCCGGCACGGCCTTGCCGATCAGGATCTCGCCCGCGCGGAAGGGCGCCACGAGCAGCTGGTCGAAGGTGCCGAACTCGCGCTCGCGCGCCACCGAGAGGCTCGTGAGCAGCATCACCACGACCATCGCGATCTCGGCCGCGAGGGCCGAGACGATGTACCAGCGGCTCGATAGGTTGGCGTTGAACCACGAGCGTTCGACGACGAGGAGCCGCGGCGCCGACGGATCGCCCGCGCCGTCCGCGCCGGACGGCGAGAAGCGCGCGGCGATCCGCCCCAGGTAGCCGAGCGCGACCGACGCCACGTTCGAGTTGCGTCCGTCGGCGACGACCTGCACGACGGGCGGGTCGCCGGTGCCCAGCCGGCGCGCGAAGTCGGAGCCCACGTGCACGACGAGTCGCACGTCCTGCGACTCGATGACATCGGTCATCTGCGACGTCGAGTCGAGCATGCGCACGAGGTGGAAGTCGGGCGAGTGCTCGATGTCGGCCAGGAATCGGCGCGACTCGGCGGTGCGCGACTCGTCGAGCACCGCGTAGCGCACGTCCGTCACGTCGAAGGTGGCCGCGTAGCCGAACACCACGAACTGGATGAACGGCGGTCCGATCACGACGAAGCGGCTCTTCGGGTCGCGCAGCACCGCCAGGAACTCCTTCGCCACCAGCGCCAGGATGCGTCGCAGCGCGTTCACGGCGACTCCAGGCGTTCGCCCACGTTGCGGCGCGCCAGGGCGAAGAACACCGTGGCGGCGACGGCCAGCGCGAGCGCGTCGGGCAGCACCACCGACCACACGTCGCCGGCCAGGAACAGCGTGTGGCTGATGTCGACGAAGTAGCGCGCCGGCACGATGTGGCTGATGAAGCGGATGGGCGCCGGGACGCTGCCCAGGTCGAAGAGCAGTCCCGAGAGGAAGAAGGCCGGCAGGAAGCCGGCGATCACCGAGACCTGCGCGGCCACGAACTGGACGCGCAGCCCGGCCGAGAACGCGAGGCCCAGTCCGAGGGCGGCCAGCAGGAAGAGCGAGCTGCACAGGACGAGCAGGAACAGCGAGCCGCGCAGCGGGACGTCGAACAGCCACACGCCGCCCAGGATCGAGATCGCGAGCCCGAGCAGTCCCAGGCCGAGGTACGGCAGCGTCTTGCCGATCAGCAGCTCGCGCGCGCGCAGCGGCGTGGCCAGGATCGCCTCCATCGTGCCGCGCTCCCACTCGCGCGCGATGACGAGCGCGGTGAGCAGCGTGCCGGTGAGCGTCATGATCAGCGCGATGAGGCCGGGGACGAGGTACGCGCGGCTCTCGTTGACCGGGTTGAACCACGTGCGCGGCTCGAGCACCACCGCCGGGCCCGCGGCCGGCTCGCCGCGTGCGCGACGGGCCGTCGTCCAGCCGGCGACGGCCTGGGTCACGTAGTTGCGGATCAGGCTCGCGCGGTTCGCGTCGATGCCGTTCAGCACGAGCTGCACGTCGGCGCGTCCGTCGCGCAGCAGCTCGCGCTCGAAGTCGCCGCGTACGCGCACGATGCCGTCCACCGCGCCGCCTTCCAGCAGCGCGGAGGCCTCGTCCATCGTGGCGGCCGTGACGACGTCGAAGTACGGCGTGGACGCGAAGCGCGCCAGCAGGTCGCGCGCCGGGGCGGACGAGTCGTCGGCCACCACCGCGAGCGGCACCTCGAGCGGGTCGAGCGACACGCCGTAGCCGAACAGGAACAGCAGCACCACCGGCATCACCACCGCGAGCAGGATGCTGCTCGGATCGCGCCGCACCTGGAGCAGCTCCTTGCGCAGCAGCCCGCGCAGGCGCAGCAGCGACCTCGCGCGCGGAGAGCTCATGGCGCGCGTCCCGCGACGGCCGCCCGGGGACGGGCGGCGCCCTCGGCCAGGGCGATGAACGCGTCGGCGATGCTCGGGTCGGGCGTCTCGGGGCCGGCGGCCAGCGCGCGGATCTCGGCCGGCGTGCCCTGCGCCAGCTCGGTGCCGCGCGACATGATCAGCATGCGGTCGCAGTACTCGGCCTCTTCCATGAAGTGCGTCGTCACGACGACGGTCACCCCCTGCTGGGCGAAGCCGTTGATGCGCAGCCAGAACTCGCGCCGCGCGAGCGGGTCGGCGCCCGACGTGGGTTCGTCGAGGAACAGGATGTCGGGCTCGTGCAGCATGGCGGTGGCCATGGCGAGGCGCTGCTTGTATCCCTGGGGCAGTGAGCGCGTCTTGTCGTCGCGCCGCTCGCGCAGGTCGAACTCGTCGAGCGCCCAGTCGAGGCGCTCGCGCAGCCGGCGTCCCGAGAGGCCGTAGGCCTTGGCGTAGAAGGCCAGGTTCTGCTGCACCGTCAGGTCGCGGTAGAGCGAGAAGGCCTGCGCCATGTAGCCGAGCCGCGCGCGCGCCAGCGCCGGCGAGCGACGCAGGTCGAGTCCCGCCACCGAGAGCTCGCCGTCGCTCGCGCGCGTCAGGCCGCACAGCATGCGGAAGGTGGTCGTCTTGCCCGCGCCGTTGGGCCCGAGCAGCCCGAACACCTCGCCGCGACGGACCGCGAAGCCGATGTGCTTGACGGCCTCGAAGGTCCCGAAGCGCTTGCACAGGTCGCGCACCTCGATCACGGTCTCGCGTGCGTCGTGCGTGCTCGCGCCGGACGCGGCGCCCGCGCGGCCGGTCGGCAGCGCCTCGCCGTGCCGGCGCCACATGGCCATGAACGCGCTCTCGAAGTCGGGCGCCACCTGGTCGGACGTCGCCGCGTCGCCGTCGTCCACGGCCGCGCGCAGCGCCGTGGGATCGGACGACGCGAGCACGCAGCGCACGCGCCCCGAACGGATCGTGGCGTCGAGCACCGAAGGCTCGTGCGCCAGCCGCGACTGCAGACGGCGCGGTCCCGACGCGGGCGACGGCGTCACGGCGAAGACCCGTCCCCGCACCTGGTCGTGGAAGTGGCGCGGCGGACCCTCGTCGCGCTTCGCTCCCTCGTCGAGCACCACGACGCGGTGGCAGCGGTCGGCCTCGTCGAGGTACGAGGTGGCCACGACCACGCCCAGCCCGTGTTCGTCCACGAGGCGATACAGGATCGTCCACAGGTCGCGGCGCGAGACGGGGTCGACGCCCACGGTGGGCTCGTCGAGCAGCAGCCCCTCGGGATCGCGCACGAGCGCGCAGGCCAGTCCGAGCTTCTGCTTCATGCCGCCCGAGAGCGCGCCGGCGCGACGTGCGGTGAACGGCGCGAGGTCGGTCATCGCGAGCAGGCGCTCGAAGGACGCGCGGCGCTCGTCGCCCGTCACGCCGCGCAGGTCGGCGTACAGGTCGAGGTTCTCCTGCACGGTGAGATCCTGGTACAGGCCGAACTGCTGCGGCATGGAGCCGATGCGTTCGCGCAGCGCGGTCGTCTCGCGCACGCTGTCGAGCCCGAGCATCGTGAGCGAGCCCTCGTCGGGGACGAGCAGCCCCGCGGCCAGGCGCAGCAACGTCGTCTTGCCGGCGCCGTCCGGTCCCACGATGCCGGTGATCTCGCCGGCGCGCGCGTCGAACGAGAGTCGCGAGAGGGCGGGCCGCGTCGCGCGTGCGAACGTCTTGGTGACGTCGCGCACCGCGAGCATGACCTCGCCCGCGTCGCTCACCGCTGGACGTCCCCGGGCGCGGCCGCGCCCTGGGCATCGGTCGCGAGTTCGACGGTCACGGGCATCCCCAGCCGCAGGCGATCGCCGGGATCGTCGACCCAGACGCGCACCTCGTACACGAGGCGCGTGCGCAGGTCGGCGGTCTCGACGGCCTTCGGCGTGAACTCGGCCACCGGCGACACGAAGCCGACGCATCCCGGGAAGGACTCGTCGCCCCAGGTGTCGCTCGTGACGCGCGCGGACTGGCCGAGCGCCACGCGTCCGAGCTCGCCCTCGGCGACGTGCACGCGGATCCACTTGGGGTCGGTGAGCGCCAGCGTGAACGCGGGCTGGTTCGGTCCGGCCATCTCGCCCGGCTCGAGCAGCCGGCTCTGGATCGTCCCCGCGGAGGGTGCGACGAGGGCGAGGTCGGCCACACGCGCGTCGAGCAGCGCGAGCTGCGCGTCGAGCGCGGCCAACGTCGCCTCGGCCTCGGCGACGAGCTCCTCGCGGGGGCCGGCCTCGGCCAGCGCGAGCGCCTGGCGCCGGACCTCGACGTCGGCCTCGGCCACGCGCAGCGCGCCGCGGCTGCGGTCGAGGTCCTGCGCGCTGCTCGCGCCGCCGCTCGCGGTGCGCTCGACGCGCTCGAGGTCGCTGTGTGCCGTGTCGCGTCGCACCTCCGCGGCCGCGAGCTCGGCGCGCGCCTGGCCGACCTCCTCGGGACGGCTGCCGTTGCGCAGCCGCCGCACGACCTCGGCCTGGGCATCGCGCCGCGCCGACGCCTGGGCGCGCTCGGCCGCGAGTCGTTCGCCGCGCAGGCGCGCGAGCACCTGTCCGGGCGCGACGCGGTCGCCCTCCTCGACCTCGACCGAGGCGACCAGTTCCTGCTCGCGGAACGCGAGCCGCGCGTCGCGGATCTCGACGTTGCCGTAGAGCACGAGCGACGCGCCGGGCTCGTCGTGCGCGCTCTCCGCGTACTGCGTCACGGCCACGGCCGTCGCTCCGACGAGCACGACGACGGCCACGATCCAGGCGCGCTTCATGGGGATGTCTCCTGCGTCGCGGTCGCGTGCTGCGCGAACGGGCCGGGGGTCGTTCCGTGGTCGAGGTCGAGCGCCGTCCAGCCGCCGCCGAGGGCGCGGTAGAGCTGGATCATCTGCGCCAGCGCGTCCTGGCGCGCGACGAGCGCGTCGTCCTCGACGGCCACGAGGCTGCGCTGGGCGTCGACCACGTCGAGCAGGCTCCGCAGGCCCGCGTCGTAGAGCTGGGTCGAGAGGTCGACCGCCTGCCGCGCGGCGTCCGCCGCCGCGTCGAGGTCGTCGGCGCGGCGCCGGCTGTGGACGACTCCGCTCACGGCGTTCTCGACCTCGCCGGCGGCCGCGAGCAGCGCCTGCTCGAGGGCCAGCCTGGCCTGCTCGGCCTGGGCGCGGCGCGCCTCGACGGTGCTCGCGATGCGTCCGCCGTCGAACAGCGGGACGCTCAGCGACGGGCCCCACGATGTGATCGCCACGTCGCGATCGGGCAGATCGTTCGCGTCCATCGCCTGGAGCGTGAACGTGCCCGAGAGTCCGAGCCGCGGATAGTGCTCGGCCTCGGCCGCGCCGATGCGCGCCACCGCCGCCGCGTACGCACGCTCGGCCGCGCGCACGTCCGGACGACGCGTGACGAGGTCGGCCGGGATGCCGAGCGCCGGCAGCGGCGGCAGCGCGGGGGTCGCACCCGGCGCCGGCAGTCCGTCGGCTGGGAGCTCGCCGAGCAGCAGCGCGAGCCGGTTCTCGGCCACGCCGCGCGCCCGTTCGAGCGCGGGACGCCGCGCGCGCGTCTGCTGCACGAGACGCTCGGCCTGCACGACGTCGAGCCGCGGACGCGCGCCCGCGTCGACGCGCGTGCGCGCCAGGCCGAGCGACTGCTCCTGGAGCGCGACGTTGCGCGCGAGCACCGCCAGCCGGTCGTCGAGCACGCGCACGTCGACGTACGCCAGCGCGACCTCGGCCGCGAGCGAGACCGCCGCCGCGCGCAGGTCCTCGCGCCGGGCCTCGACGTCGGCGTCGGCGGCCTCGACGAGGCGCCCGACGCGTCCCCACAGGTCGAGCTCCCAGCCGGCCAGCGCGCTCACCGCGAAGACCTCGGCCGACTTGCCCGCCGGCGGACCCTGGAAGACGAGCGCCTCGTCGCCCGAGTCGAAGCGCGTGTACGTCCCGCGCGCGTCGAGCTGCGGCAGGCGCTCGGCGTCACTCACGCCGCGCCGCGCGAGCGCCTCGACCACGCGCTCGCGCGCCGCGCCCAGCGTACGGTTGCCGCGCGCGGCCTGCTCGACGAGTCGCGTCAGCTCGGGATCGTCGAAGACCGACCACCACGCGTCGGGCGGCGCGGTCGCGTCGTCCGACGTGGCGGCCTGAGTGGCGTCGCGCCAGGTCGCGTCGTCGAGGCCGGGCCAGGCCGGGGGTTCGTAGTCGGGACCCACGCTGCAGGCGGCGGACGCGAGCGCCAGCGCCGCCGCCAGGAACCTCGCGCGACCGAGTCGCCGCGCGATCCAGCGCCCGCGCCTCGCGCGCCCGGCTTGTGGACGTAGATCATACGCGCGTATCATTTGCGGGAGTCTGGCCGAACGCGCCCCCCGAAGTCAAACGCCCGTATGACTCGTCCTCCCCCCGAGCCGGCCCCGCGCACGGCGCCCCGCCGCCGGGACGCCCGCGCGACCCGTGCGCGCCTGCTGGCCTCGGCGGGCGAGGTGTTCGCCCAGCACGGCTTCCGCGATGCGAACCTGCGCCAGATCTGCGCCCACGCCCGGGCCAACCTGGGGGCCGTCCGGTACTACTTCGGGGGCAAGCAGGCGCTCTACCGCGAGGCCTTCTTCGCGGCCTATCGCGAGGTCTTCGCCGGTGAGCCGATGCCGCGCCTCGCCGACGACGACGATCCGGCCGCCGCGCTCTCGACCTGGATGCGCTGGTTCCTGCGCATGCTGCTCATCCGCCGCGCGGCGCACCCGTACCTCTCGCGCCTGCTGGCCCGCGAGCTGGCCCAGCCCAGCGAGGTGCTGGACGAGATCGTGGCGCTCGTCGTGGCACCCGCGCGCGACGAGCTGGAGCGGGTCGTGGCCGCCCTGATCGACGCCGACGCGCGCTCGCGCGAGGTCGAGGAGAAGACGCACCTCGTGATCTTCCTGTGCCTGCAGTTCGAGATGGCCCAGCCGGTGCTCGAGCGTCTGGGCGTGCCGCGCTCGCGCACGCCCGAGGCCGTCGATGCCCTCGCGGGACGCCTGCTGCGCTTCGCGCTGGCCGGCCTGCGCGCCTGAGCGCGGGGCGATCGCGCCATCGCGAAGGTGCGTGACCCGGGCGGCCCGTCCGCGTCGCTAGAATCGAGCGGTCCGTCGCTCCCGGGGAGGCGTCCGTTGCTCATCGTCCACGCCGCCGACCTGCACCTCGACAGCCCGCTCGTGGGGCTCGAGCGCTACGAGGGTGCGCCGGTCGACGCGATCCGCGGGGCGACGCGCCGGGCCTTCACGTCGCTCGTCGACCTGTGCCTGGCCGAGTCGGCCGGGCTGCTGCTGCTCGCGGGCGACCTGTACGACGGCGACTGGCGCGACTACTCCACGGGACTGTTCCTGGTCGCGCAGCTCGCGCGGCTGCGCGAGTCCGGCACGGCGGTCGTGCTCGTGCGCGGCAACCACGACGCGGCCTCGGTCATCACGCGCGAGCTGCCGCTGCCCGAGCACGTGCACGAGCTGTCCACCGACGCGCCGCAGACGTGGGTCGACGAGCGCCTCGGCGTCGCGGTGCACGGACAGGGCTTCGCCACGCGCGCTGTGACCGACGACCTGGCCGCGCGCTTCCCCGCGCCGCGCGCCGGGCTGCTCAACGTCGGCCTGCTGCACACGGCCCTCGACGGCCGCGCGGGACACGATCCCTACGCGCCCACGTCGGTCGAGACCCTGGCGAACAAGGGCTACGACTACTGGGCGCTCGGGCACGTGCACCAGCGCGAGGTCGTGCGCAAGGAGCCGTGGATCGTGTTCCCCGGCAACCTGCAGGGACGCGGCGTGCACGAGTCCGGACCGAAGGGCGCGACGCTCGTCACGGTCGACGACGGACGCATCGTGTCGGTGCGTCCGCGCAGCCTCGACGCGGTGCGCTTCGGCATCGTGCCGGTCGGCGTCTCGGAGTGCGACGACGGCGATGCGGCCGTGGCCGCGGCGTTGGCCGCGCTGCGCACCGCGCTCGACGAGGCCGAGGGACGCCTGCTCGCGGCCCGCGTCGAGTTCCTGGGCACGTCCGCCGCGCACGACGCGCTCGCGCTGCGCCCCGAGCACTGGGACGCGCAGGTGCGCGCGGCGGCCCTCGACCTGCCCGGCGAGACGTGGATCGAGCGCGTGCGCGTGCGCACGCGTCCGCCGCTCGACCGCGCGCTGCTGGCCGAGCGCGACGACCCCGTCGGACGTCTCGTGGCGACGCTCGCGCGCCTGCCCGACGACCCGGCCGCGCTGGCCTCGTTGCGCGCCGAGTTCGACGGCCTGCTGCGCGCGCTCCCGGCCCAGGCGCGCGAGGGACGCGACGCGCTGGTGCTCGACGACGCCGCGCTGGTCGAGCTGCTGCGCGAGGCCGAGGACGAGCTCCTGCCGCGCCTGCTGCACGGGGACGTCCCGTGAGGATCACGCGCCTCGACCTGCTCGCGTTCGGGCCGTTCACCGACGTGCGGCTCGACCTCGACGGTCCGCCGAGCGGCGGCCTGCACGTGATCCACGGACGCAACGAGGCGGGCAAGTCGACGGCGTTGCGCGCGCTGCGTGGCCTGCTCTACGGCATCCCGCACCTCACGCCCGACGCGCACGTCCACCCGCAGCCGCGGTTGCGCATCGGCGCGCGGCTCGAGTCGGCCACGGGCGAGACGCTCGACGTCGTGCGTCGCAAGGGACGCAAGGGCACGCTGCTCGACGCCGACGAGCGCAACCTCGACGAGGCCGTGCTGCAGCGCCTGCTCGCGAACGTCCCCGAGGAGCGCTTCACGGCGCTCTTCGCCCTCGACCACGAGAGCCTGCGCGCGGGCGCGCTGGCGCTGCTGGCGGGCGGCGGCGACGTGGGCGAGAGCCTGTTCGACGCCGGCGGCGGCGGACGCTCGATCCACGCGGTGCTGGCCGGGCTCGAGAGCCGCGCCGACGAGATCTGGACGCCGCAGGCCCGCAAGCGCAGCCTCAACGAGGCCATCACCGCCTTCGACAAGGCGCGCCGCGCGTGCCGCGACGCGGCCCTCTCGGCCACCGCCTGGAAGGACCAGGAGGCGGGCATCGAGCGCGCCCGCGAACACCGCGACGCGCTGCGCGCGCGGCGCGACGCGCTCGACGCCGAGCGCAACCGGCTCGAGCGCGCGCTGCGCGTCCTGCCGCTGCTGGCCGCGCTCGACGAGACCGCGGCCGAGCGGGCGGCGCTGGGCGAGGTGCCCGACCTGCCCGACGACTGCGCGGCGCGGCGCACCGAGGCCGAGGCCACCGCGACGCGTTGCGAGCACGACACCTCACGCCTGCGTCGCGAGCTGTCCGCGCTCGACGCACAGCTCGCGGCGCTGGTGGTCGACGGCGAGCTGCTGCGCCTGTCCGACGAGGCGGTCGACGACCTGCGCACGCGCCTGGGCGGTCAGCGCACGGCCGCGTCGCACCTGCCGCGTCGGCGCGCCGAGTGCGATGCCGCGCGCGACGAGGTGCTCGCGGCGCTCTCGTCCCTGGGACGTCCCGCGTCGTTCGACGACGTCGAGTCGCTGCGCATCGACGCCGCGTTCGCCGCGCGCGTGCGGGCCCTCGCGAACGAACGCGGCGAGCGGCTGTCCGAGGCGCGGCACGCCCGGCGCGCGTGCGACGACGTCGAGCAGCGCGCCCGGCGGCTCGAGGCGCAGCTCGCCGAGCTTCCCGCGCCCGACGACGACGGTGCGCTCTCTGCGGCCGTCGACGGACTGCGCGCGCTGGGCGACGTGGGCGCGCGCCTCGGCGAGCGGCGCGCCACCTGCGACGCGCTCGCGGTCGAGATCGACGCGCGGCTCGCGCGCGCTCGTGCCGCGTCCGGCGGGGACGGCGGCCCAGGTGCGCGCGCTGCCGGTGCCCGCGGCCGCGGCGATGGAGGTGTCCGCGCGCGAGGCCGAGACGCTCGCGCAGGACGACGAGCGCCTGCGCGAGGCGCGCCGTCGGCTCGACGAGCGTCGACGCCGGCTGCAGGGCCAGGTGCGCGAGGTCGAGCGCACGGGACCCGTCCCGAGCGAGGCCGCGCTGGCCGAGGCGCGCGCCCGGCGCGACGCGCTGTGGGCCGCGTTGCGCGGCGGGGACGCCGCGCCGTCCGGCGACGCGGGCGAGCGCTTCGAGGAGGCGTTGCGCGAGGCCGACGGACTGGCCGACGCGCTGCGCGTCCAGGCCGAGCGTGTGGCGCGCCTGGCCGAGGCGCGCGAGGGATTGGCCGCGTGCGACGACGAGCGGCGCGCGCTCGACGACGAGGCGTCCGCGCTCGCCGAACGGCGCGAGCGTCACGCACGCGACTTCGCGGACGCCTGGAGCGCGGTCGGCGTGGCGCCGCCGTCGGCGTCCGCCGCCGCGGGCTGGCTGGCGGCGCATGCCGAACTCGCGCGTCGCGTCGACGAGCGGGCTCGCGTGCAGGCGCAGCTCGACGAGGACGCAGCGCGTCTCGCGCGCGCGCTCGCGGCGCTCGCCAGGGCCGAGTCGCGCGGAGCCGGAGCCGTCGCGGGCGGCATCGCCGACGTCGACGCGGGAGCCGACGTCGGCACCGCGCGCATCCCGTCCGACGAGCCCGCGGCGCGGCTCGCGCGGGCCGAGGCCGAGCTCGCGCGTCGCGCGCGGGTCGCGCACGAGCACACGCGGCTGCGCGACGCGCTCGGCGCGCTCGACGACGAACGCGCGTCCGCCGCGCGGGCGCTCGGCCTGGCCGAGTCGGAGGCCGACGCATGGCGCGAGCGCTGGGCCGTCGCGATGGACGTCCTCGGGCTGGCGAGCGATGCGCTGCCGGAGGAGGCCACGGCGGTGCTCGACGGCGTCCAGGCGCTCTTCGGCAAGCTCGAGAAGCACGCCGGCCTGGCGCGTCGCGTGGCCGGCATCGAGGAGGACGCGAGCATCTTCGCGGCCGACGTCGGACGGCTCGTCGCGCGCCACGCGTCCGACCTCGCCGGACGTCCCGCGGACGAGCAGGCCGACGAGCTGCTGCGCCGCTCCCAGCTCGCGCGCGAGGCCGAGCGCCGGCGCGACGAGTGGATCGCGACGCGCGACGGCAAGCGCGCCGAGTGCGAGGCGCTCGAACACGAGCGCGACGCGGCCCGGCGCACCCTCGACGAGCTCATGCAACGCGCGTCGGTCGCCGACCTCGACGGTCTGCGCGCGGCCGAGCGGCGCGCGGACGACGCGGCCCGGCTCGACGCGCGTCTCGACGAACTCGCGCAGCAGCTCCTGCAGGCCGGCGACGGCGTGCCGGGCGACGAGCTGCGCCAGCAGACGGCCGAGCTCGAGGTCGACGCCGTGCGCGTGCGGTTGCGCGCCTGCCAGGACGAGTTCGAGGAGGTCAGCGAGGAGCACGACCGGGCCATCCACGACCTGGCCGGGACGCAGCAGGGTCTCGAGTACATGCGCCGCGACTCGCGCGCGGCCGACGAGGCCGAGACGGCCCAGGCGTTGCTCGCGCGGGTACGCTCCGAGGCGCGACGCTACGTGCGCGCGCGGCTGGCGGCCGTGCTGCTGCGACGCGAGGTCGAGCGCTACCGCGAGGAGAACCAGGGGCCGATCCTGCGTCGGGCGGGCGAGCTTTTCCCGCGCCTCACGCTGGGCCGCTACGCCAGGCTGCGCGTGGGCAACGACGGCGACGGACGTCCGGTGCTGGTCTGCGTGCGCGCCGACGGCAGCGAGGCCGAGGTGGCGGGCCTCTCCGACGGCACGCGCGACCAGCTCTTCCTGGCGCTGCGCGTGGCCAGCCTCGAGCGCCACCTCGAGCACGACGAGCCGTTGCCGCTCGTGCTCGACGACGTGCTCGTGCACTTCGACGACGAGCGCGCGCGCGCGGCGCTCGCGGTGCTGGGAGAGCTGGCCACGCGCCAGCAGGTGCTGTTCTTCACGCACCACGCGCGCCTGGTCGACCTCGCGCGCGAGGCCGCGCCCGACGTGCTGCGCGTCCACGACCTCGACGACGCGCGACGCGTGGCGGAAGAGCGCGCGGCCGGTGCGTGAACGCAAGGCGGGCCGCGAGGACGACTCGTCCCCGCGGCCCGCTGCGTCGATGCCGCGTCAGGGCAGGGCGATGGTCGCGGCGATGCCGTTCGTGGCGTCGATCGCGGGCGGTCCGCTCGTGCCGACGAAGACCATCTGCGCGAAGATCTCGAGTCCCGCGGGCACCGCCGGCGGGATGGGCAGGAAGATCGCGGCGCAGGCCGGGCCGAGCGCGGGCAGCGCGATGACCGAGCCGGGCGGCGTCGGGTCGACCCAGATCTTCGTCCCCACGCCGGCCACGGGCGGGCAGAAGAAGCCGGGGCCCGGGAAGTTGAAGTTCAGGATCAGGAACGCCGTGCCCACGGAGGGCGCGCCGGTGACCTCGAGTCCGAACGTCGGACCGGGCGTGCTCGACTGGCCGAACGTGTCGAGCTTCGCACCGATGCGCGGCGCGCCGTACTGCACGCCGTACTGCGCGAGCGCCAGGCCGTTGAGCGGCGAGGGCGTCGGGTTGCAGGGGATCGGCGTGTAGAACGTGGGCGGCGCGACCACGCCGGTGAACAGGTCGATGGCTGCGACGGTGACTCCGTCCGTCACGTAGCCGGTGCTCACGGGGCTGGTGAAGTTCGGCGTGGCGGTGTCGACCGCGATGCCGACCAGCGGCCCGAGCGGACAGGCGGCGACGGGGATCGGCGGAGTGGCCGCCACGCAGCCCGGCACGCTGAAGCCCTGCACGAAGCCGCCGGCGAACGACATCCACAGGAAGCCCGTGGCGGGATCCCAGCTCACGTCGGTGGCCAGGCCCAGGGTCGGGATCGGGCAGGGCGGGAACACGACGGTCGCTGGTCCGCAGACGGGCGGTGGCGGCGGGATGATGCCCGCGATCGTCACGCCGTCGGTGATCCACAGCAGCGGCGCACCGCCGGTGAACGTGCCGCTGCCGTCGCAGCCCATGCCGGTGATCGGACCGATGCCCGCGAGCGGCACGACGAAGGTGTTGTAGGCCGCGCACAGTCCCGCGCTGCACGGCGTGTCGCCGGCGAAGCTGCCGATCACGCGTCCGTCGGTGACGTACACGGTGTCGCCGATCGGATCATCGGCGATGTCGCCCCAGAACGTGCCGGGCGGCACGGGCCCGAGCGGCGGGATGCCGCACAGTCCGACGCCGTGCGGGCACGGCGTGAACGACGGGACGGGCGCGCCGCACGGACCGCCGGGCGCGGCGGTGAAGTCCCACGTGAGGACGGCCGTGCCGTCGCTGCCGAGCAGTCGTTGGGCCGAGGCGGGAGACGTCGCGCCGAGCAGCAGCCCCGCGGCGACGAGGGTCATGAGGGTACGGGACATGGCGGGTCTCTCCGAGAAGGGTGCTTGCGATCGCCGCCCGAGCGACGTCAGCTGCACATCCGAGGTCGGGACGTCGAGTGCCTCGCGACAATCCCGCGTGCGATGCCGTGCCCCGGACGCAAGGCGGGCCGCGAGGACGACTCGTCCCCGCGGCCCGCTCCCCCTGCACGTCAGCCCTGCTTCAGGGCAGCGCGATGGTGGCGGCGACGCCGTTCGTGGCGTCGAGCGCCGGCGGTCCCCCCGGACCGACGAAGACCATCTGCGCGAAGATCTCGAGCCCGACCGGAGTGCCGGCGGGGATCGGCAGCGGGATCGGCGTGCACGCGGGACCGAAGGCGGGCAGCGAGATGACCGCGCCGGGCGGCGTCGGGTCGACCCAGATCTTCGTCCCCACACCGGGCAGCGGCGGGCACAGGAAGCCCGGCCCCGGGAAGTTGAAGTTGAGGATGAGGAACGAGGTGCCGATCGACGGTGCGCCGGTCACCTCCAGGCCGAAGGTGGGGCCGGGCGAGCTCGACTGGCCGAAGGTGTCGAGCCGCGCGTTGAGCCGCGACTTGCCGTAGTGCACGCCGTGCTGCGAGAGCGCGAGTCCGTCGAGGAAGGCGGGCGTCGGGTTGCAGGTGACGGGCGTGTAGAACGTCGCGGGCGCGGGCGCGCCGGTCGCCAGGTCGATGTACGCGACCGTGGCGCCGTCCGTCACGTAGGCGGCGGTGACGGGGCTGGCGAAGTTGGGAGTGCTCGTGTCGATCGCCAGGCCGGTCAGCGCGCCGAGCGGGCACGCACCCACGGGGATCGGCGGCGTGGCGAGCCCGCAGCCCGGCACGGCGAAGCCCTGCACGAAACCCGCGGCGAACGACATCCACAGCAGACCGCCGGCGGGGTCGTAGCTCACGTCGGTGGCGAAGGTGCCGGCCACCGGGATCGGGCAGGGCGGGAAGATCACGCCCACCGGCGCGCAGGCGCCGGGCGGCGGCGGGACGATGCCCGCGATGAACACGCCGTCGGTGATCCACAGCAGCGGCGCGCCGCCGGTGAAGAGTCCGCTCGCGTCGCAGCCCATGCCGGTCAGCGGACCCATGGCCGCGAACGGCAGGAGGAAGGTCGTGTACGGCGCGCACGCGGCGGCGCCGCACGGCGTGTCGCCCGCGAAGGCGCCGATGGAGCGTCCGTCGGTGACGTAGATCGTGTCGGTGATCGGGTCGTCGGCGATGTCGCCCCAGAACGTGCCGGGCTGCGCGATGCCGAGCGGAGGCACGCCGGGACAGACCGAGACGCCGTGCGGGCAGGGCGTGACGATCGGCGTGGGCGCGCCGCAGGGACCGCCGGGCGCCGAGGTGAAGTCCCACGTGAGGACACCGACGCCGTCGCTGCCGAGCAGCGTCTGGGCCGGGACGAAGGGCGCCGCGCCGAGCAGCAGCCCCGCCGCGAGAGCGAGCGAGAGGGTTCGGGACATGGGAGAGGCTCCGGGAGAGGGAGGCGCGTGCCCTGTGCAGCGCGCGCGGGACGTCCCGACATCCGGGCCCGAGGCGGCGGGTGCCTCACGAGAATCCGCGCGGTGTCTGCGGCGCGCATCGGGGCCCGCGTGCGCGACGCTCGCGGCACGACGCGCGCGGGCCGCGAGGACGATGCCGTCCCCGCGGCCCGCGCGGGCGTCACGTCCGTCGGACGTGGCGCGTCGACTCCCGTGGCGTCACGGCAGGCCGATGGCGGCCTCCACGCCGTTCGTCGCGTCGAGGGCGGGCGGGCCGCCGGGTCCCACGAAGACCATCTGCGCGAAGATCTCGAGGCCCGCGGGCACCGCCGGCGGGATCGCGAGCGGGATCGGCACGCAACCGGGGCCGAGCGCGGGCAGCGCGATGACCGTGCCGGGCGCCGTCGGGTCGACCCAGATCTTCGTGCCCACGCCGGGCACCGGCGGGCAGAAGAAGCCCGGTCCCGGGAAGTTGAAGTTCACGATCAGGAAGGCCGTGCCGATCGAGGGCGCGCCGGTGACCTCGAGGCCGAACGTCGGACCGGGCGTGCTCGCCTGTCCGAACGTGTCGAGCTTGGCGCCGACGCGCGGCGCGCCGTACTGCACGCCGTGCTGCGCGAGGGCCAGGCCGTTCAGCAGCGCGGGCGTCGGGTTGCAGGTCAGCGGCGTGTAGAACGTGGGCGGCGCGGGCGCGCCGGTGAAGAGGTCGACGTAGGCGACGGTGACGCCGTCCGTCACGTAGCCGGCGGTGACCGGGCTGAAGAAGTTGGGGGTGGACGTGTCGACCGCGATGCCGACCAGCGGTCCGAGCGGACACGCTCCCACGGGGATCACGGGCGAGGCCGGTGCGCAACCGCCCGGCACGTAGGCCTGGATGAAGCCCGGCGCGAACGAGACCCACAGCACGCCGCCCGGATCCCAGCTCACGTCGGTGGCCGGGCCGATGGCGGCGCTCGCCAGCAGGCACGGCGGGAAGACCGGGACGATCGGGCCGCACGCGCCGGCCGGCGGCGGGACGAACGCGGCGATCATCTTGCCGTCGGTGACCCAGAGCAGGGGCGGGCCGCCGGTGAAGCCGCCGCTCGCGTCGCAGCCCATGCCGGTCAGCGGTCCCATCACGCCGCCGAAGGTCGGCGCGAAGAACGAGTTGATCGGGAAGCAGGCCCCGCCCGAGCAGGCGGTGTCGCCGGTGAACGAGGTGATCACGAGGCCGTCGGTGGTGTAGACGGTGTCGGTCAACGGGTCGTCGGCGATGTCGCCCAGGAGCGAGCCGGCCGACGTGGTGCCGAGCGGGGGCACGCCCGGGCAGACGAGCGCCGCGTTCGGGCAGGGGAAGGCCGTCGGGACGGGCGCGCCGCAGGGTCCGCCGGGCGCCGAGGTGAAGGTCCAGTTCAGGGCGCCGACGGAGTCGCTGCCGAGCAGCCTCTGGGCGTTCGCGAAGGGCGCGGCGCCGAGCAGCAGGCCGGCGGCGAGGGAGATGCAGAGGGTACGGGACATGGGTGTTCTTCCTGAGGGTCCGGGAGTCGGCGCCCGGCAGGGGCCACGGGCGCGCGGTCGATCTCGTCCGGCCATCCGAGAAGCAGGGGTCCCGAGCCTCGCCGTTTTCTTTCGCCGTGCGACGAGATCGTCACCCACAGCGGTCCCCGGATCGGCGGGGGCCGAGTAGGATCCGGATCCCGGCCTCCCGAACCGCGCCCTCTCTCCGGCGAGCGCGGCCCGGCGGCGTCGTGGTTGCCCACGCGCCGACTCCTCTCCCCCCGAACGTGATCCGACCCGATGAAGACATCCTCGTCGTCGCAGCGTCGCGCGCAGCCCGTGTCCCGGTTGCTCGTCGGCCTGACCGCCTCGCTGCTGCTCGCGCCCGCCTCGTCCGCCGGCACCTGACGCGCCTCACGCACAACGCGCCCGCCGGCGTGAACCTGTTCCTGCTGCTGGGTGACGGCACCGTGATGGCCGCCCAGAACAACGGTTCGACCATCGGCAACGCCTGGTACAAGCTCACGCCCGACGCCAGCGGCAGCTACGTGAACGGCACGTGGTCGACGCTCGCGTCGGCGCACGACACGCGACTCTACTACCTGTCGCAGGTGCTCACCGACGGCCGCGTGTTCGTGGCCGGCGGCGAGACGCAGCAGCGGCGGTCCGAAGGCCGAGGTCTACGACCCGCAGACGAACACCTGGACGCAGACCAACCCGCCGTCCCAGATCTGGTCGCTGTCGTCGAACAACTTCTACGACTGCAACAGCGAGATCCTGCCCACCGGGCAGGTGCTGCTCATGCCGGTCTTCCCGCACACGCCCGGCACGCCGCTGCTCTACGACCCGGCCACGAACACCTGGGCGCAACGGCAGCAACCCCGCCTTCGGCACCTGGCAGGACGAGGCGAGCTGGGTCAAGCTGGCCGACGACAGCATCCTGACCATCGACCCGTTCGGGACGCACTCCGAGCGCTACATCCCGTCGCTGCAGCAGTGGGTCAACGACAGCACCGTGCCGGTCGCGATGCGTACGACCCGTTCGGCTCCGAGCTGGGCGGCGCCGTGCTGCTGCCCGACGGACGCGCGTTCTTCCTCGGCGCGACCGGACACACTGCGCTCTACGCCCCGACCGGGACGCCCTCGCCCGGCGTGTGGACCGCCGGTCCCGACATCCCGGCGGCAGGCCACGCCCGACGCGCCGGCCGCGATGCTGGTCGACGGACACGTGCTGTGCGCGGTCAGCCCCGGCTCCGACGTCGGGCAACCACTTCCCAGCCCGACGACCTTCTACGAGTTCGACCCGGTCACGCAGACGTACACGCCCGAGCCCGCCCCGAACGGCGCGTCGGATCCGATCGCCAGCTACCAGGCGATCATGCTCGCGCTGCCGACGGCTCGGTGATGTGCACACGCACTTCGGGAGCGACGTGTACGTGTGCCGTCCCGACGGCGCGCCGCTCGCGGCCGCGAAGCCGGCGATCACGAGCATCACGCAGAACCTCGACGGCAGCTACCACCTCGTGGGGATGGACTGAACGGCATCAGCGAAGGCGCCACCTACGGGACGACTTCCAGATGAACAGCAACTACCCGATGGTGCGGCTCTCCGACGGTGGCGGCAACGTGTGGTACGCCCGCAGCCACGACTGGAGCAGCACGAGCGTGATGACCGGCGCGCTGCCGGTCAGCACCGAGTTCGACCTGCCCGCGACGCTCCCGCCCGGCAGCTACTCGCTCGAGGTGGTCGCCAACGGCGTGGCGTCCGACGCGGTCGTGTTCAGCACCTTCGACGAGGGGCACCTGGAACGCGCTCGGCTTCGGCCTCGCCGGCGTGAGCGGCGTGCCGGCGCTCGGGCAGCGGCGCGCAGATCGGCGGCGAGGCCGTCGCGCTCGGCCTCGCGAACAGGAACGCGTCGGCGACGGCGGTGCTGTTCCTCGGCTCGACGAACTCGCCCGTGCCCTTCAAGGGCGGCATGCTCGTCCGGTGCCTTTCTCGGCGCTGTTCGTCTTCTCGACCGACGCGCTGGGCGGCGTGAGCCTGCCCTTCACGTGGCCGGCCGCGCTGCCTCCGGCGACCGAGATCTACTACCAGATCGCGGTGCAGGACGGCGCCGCGGTGCAGGGCGTCGCGCTCAGCAACGCGCTGCAGTCGATCGCGCCCTGATCGGGGACGACGCGCGCCGTGCCCGGTGCACGGCGCGCGTCGGGGGTCGCGCGCGCGTCGGCTACGGCAGGCCGACGGTGAAGGCGACGCCGTTCGTGGCGTTGACCGCGCGCGGGGAGGCGCCGGGTCAGTGCTTCAACCAGAGGGCGTCGCTCACGAGGCACATCCCGCCGTGGCGGACGAGCAGCGCGCGCAGTTCCTCGAGCAGCTCGTCGAGCCGTTCGGGCGGACAGGTGGTGACGATCACGTGGTTGCTCGAGACGCCCGTGATCTCGTCGGCAAGGCGTCGGCCCCGCTCGCCTGCACCCGACGCGCCGCGCATCTGCGTCCAGCCCGAGAGGCCGTGGCGGCCGAGCAGGCGCGTGATGCTCTCGGCGTGCGGTGCGTCGATCACGATCTCGAGTCGCTTGACGGGGATCATGCGGTCCTCCACAGCAGGTCGATCGCGGTCATGTAGAGCGGGATGCCGAGCGTGACGTTGAACGGGAAGGTCATCGCCAGCGACATGGGCAGGAAGAGACTCGGGTTCGCCTGGGGCAGCGTCAAGCGGATGGCGGCCGGCACCGCGATGTAGCTGGCCGACGCGCACAGCACGGTGAACAGCAGCGCGTCGCCGGGCGCGAAGTCGAGCAGGCGCGCCACGCCGATGGCCAGAGACGCGTTCACGAGCGGGACGATCAGCGAGAAGCCGATCAGGAACGCGCCCGACTCGCGCAGCGCGCGCAGGCGGCGCGCCGCGATGAGTCCCATGTCGAGCAGGAACAGGCACAGGACGCCCTTGAACGGCTCGTACGCGAAGGGCGCCACGGCCTTCCAGCCCTTCTCTCCGGTGAGCATCCCGATCACGAGCGAGCCCAGCAGCAGGAACACCGGGCCGTTCAGGAACGCTTCGCGCAGCAGGCTGCCGTGACCTTCGCGCGGGCCGTCGCCGTCGCCCCCGTCGTCGGACGCGCGCACTCCCGCGCGTCGGGCGAGCAGCACGCCGACCAGGATCGCCGGCGACTCCATCAGCGCCATCGCGGCCACCATCGTCCCCGACCAGGCCGTGCCGCGGTCGTCCAGGAAGCTGCACGCGGTGATGAACGTGACCGCCGAGATCGAGCCGTACGTGGCGCCGATGGCGGCCGCGTCGGCCGCGCCGAAGCGCTTCTTCAGCAGCCCGAACACGATCGCGGGGACGAGCGCGCTGGCGACGACGCCCGCCGCGAGCGGCAGCAGCGCGTCGGCCGCGAAGCCGGCGGCCGCCAGCTCGACGCCGCCGTGCATGCCGATCGCGAAGAGCAGGTAGAGCGAGAGTCCGCGGGTCACCGCCTGCGGGATCTCGAGGTCGGAGCGCAGCAGCGTGGCTGCCATGCCGAGCGCGAAGAAGAGCACCGGCGGGGTGAGCAGGTTGCCGGCGATCAGGCCGAGGTCCAAGTCCCGTCCTCCGGAGGGGCGACGACGGACGCGCGCGCCGCCAGGGCGCGCCGCTCGGCGTCGGCGAGGGTGTCGGCGGCCACCGTGAGGTGGCCCATCTTGCGGCCGGGACGGGCCTCGTCCTTGCCGTACAGGTGCAGGCGCACGCCGGGGTCCGCCAGGGCGCGCGCCCAGTCGGGCGCGCCCGGCGTCCACAGGTCGCCGAGCAGGTTGGCCGTGGCCGCGGCGGGCACCGTGCGCGCCGTCGAGCCCAGCGGCAGGCCGCACAGCGCGCGCACCTGCTGCTCGAACTGGCTCGTCACGTGGGCGTCGAGCGTGACGTGTCCCGAGTTGTGGGGACGGGGAGCGAGCTCGTTCACGAGCAGCGTGCCGTCGGCCAGCAGGAACAGCTCGACGCACAGCACGCCGACCACGTCGAAGGTCTCGAGCACGTCCCGTGCGAGCGACAGCGCGTCGGCGCGCACGCGTGCCTCGACCGGCGCGGGACACAGGCTGATGTCGAGCACGTGGTCGCGGTGCCGGTTCAGCACCGGTTCGTAGAGCGCGATCTCGCCGTCGGCGCCGCGCGTCCCGACGACCGAGAGCTCGGCCGCGAAGGAGACGAGGCGTTCGAGCACCGCGGGCGCCTCGCCGAGTGCACGCCAGGCGTCGGCGAGCGCGTCGAGCGACGCGACGCGTCGTTGTCCCTTGCCGTCGTAGCCCCAGGCGCTCGTCTTGAGCACCGCGGGGAGGCCCGTGCGCGCGGCGGCGGGGGAGAGGTCGTCGGCCGAGACGATCTCGGCGAACGCCGTCGTCGGCAGGCCGTGCGCCGCGAGCGCGCGCTTCTCGCGCGCGCGGTCCTGGGTGGTGTGCAGCAGGCTGCCCGCGGGACGCACCGGAGCGTGCCGCGCGGCGGCCTCGGCCGTCGCGGCCGGGACGTTCTCGAACTCGAAGGTCACCGCCGCGACCTCGCGCGCGAAGCGCCCGACCGCGTCGAGATCGTCGTACGACGCGCGGATCTCGCGGTACGCGATCTGTCCCGCGGGGGTGTCGTCGTCGGGCGCGAAGACGGTCACGCGGTAGCCCATGCGCCGCGCGGCGAGGGTGAACATGCGCCCGAGCTGGCCGCCGCCGAGCACGCCCAGCACCGCCCCGGGCAGGATCGGCGCGATCACGAGAGCGTCGCCTCGCGCGAGGCGCGTTCCTGCGCGGCGCGGAAGGCCTCGAGCCGCGCGCGCAGCGACTCGTCGTGCGCCGCGAGCATGCGCGCGGCGAACAGCGCGGCGTTGCGCGCGCCCGACTCTCCGATGGCGAAGGTCGCCACCGGCACGCCGCCCGGCATCTGCACGATCGAGAGCAGCGAGTCGACCCCGCGCAGGACGCGGCTCTCGACCGGCACGCCGAGAACCGGCAGGGCCGTCCAGGCGGCGAGCATGCCGGGCAGGTGAGCGGCCCCGCCGGCGCCGGCGATCACGGCGCGCAGCCCTCGGCCCTCGGCGCCGCGGGCGTAGTCGCGCATGACGTCCGGCGTGCGGTGGGCCGAGACGACCTGCGCCTCGTGGGGGACTTCCAGAAGGGCCAGGGTCTCGGCCGCGTGCCGCAGGGTCGGCCAGTCGGACGTGCTGCCCATCACGATGCCGACCAGCGGCTGGGGGGGCTCTGAAGGCATGGCTCTCCGCTCGGGATTCCGCGCCGGCTCTTCCGGTTCGGTATGATTCACGAAGTTCAAGGCGCGAACGTTAATACACGAACTGCACTTCGCATGTCAACCCCGGCACGCCCATCCCCCGATCCCGCCTCGTCCATCCAGGGCTGGACGTTCTTGTCGAACCACGCCCACGTGCTCATCTGCCTCGCCAGGGAGCCCGATCTCGTGCTGCGCGAGGTCGCCGCGCGCGTCGGCATCACCGAGCGCGCCGTGCAGAAGATCGTGGTCGACCTCGAGCACGAGGGCCTGCTCACGCGCTCGCGCGACGGACGCCGCAACCGCTACGTGCTGCACCTCGACCGCCCGTTGCGGCATCCGCTCGAGGCGCACCGCAGCGTGCGCGAGCTGATCGAACTCGTGACGCGCGGCGGGTGAACGCGCGGTAACCTCGCGTCCCATGCGCGACCTCGACTTCGGCAGGGCGGCGGACGACTACGTCCGGCATCGCGCGGGCTACCCCGCGTCGCTCTTCGAGTCCCTCGTCGCGTGCGGCCTCGGACGCGCCGGCCAGCGCGTCGTCGACCTCGGCACCGGCACCGGACGCCTGGCGGCCGGCCTCGCGTGGCGCGGCGCGCACGTCGTCGGCGTCGACGTGTCCCCCGGCATGCTCGCCGCGGCCGAGCGCGAGTGCTCGGTCGTGACGACCCCCGACGCGGAGCGCGGCACGCTGCGCTTCGTGCTCGCGCCGGCCGAGGCGACCACGCTCCCGTCGCACGCGTTCGACGCGCTGACCGCCGCGCAGTGCTGGCACTGGTTCACGCGCGACGCCGCGGCGCGCGAGGCACGGCGGCTGCTCGTCCCCGGGGGACGCATCGCGCTCGCGCACTTCGACTGGCTGCCGCTGCCGGGCAACGTCGTGGAGGCCACCGAGGCGCTCGTGCTCGCGCACAACCCCGCCTGGACGATGGCCGGCGGCACCGGCGTGTACCCGCGCTGGTTCGCCGACCTCGCCGGCGCCGGCTTCGTCGGCCTCGAGTCGCGCACCTGGGACGTCGCGGTGCCGTACGACCACGCGTCCTGGCGCGGCCGCATCCGCGCCAGCGCGGGCGTGGGCGGGACGCTGGCGCCCGAGGCCGTGGCGCGCTTCGACGCCGAGCTCGCCGCGCTGCTCGCACGCGACTTCCCGCGCGAGCCGCTCGACGTCCCGCACCGGGTCTTCGTGCTCACGGGACGGGCGCCGGGCGCCGAGGCCGACGCTCCGCCCGGCGGCGGGGTGTGCGACGATGCGGGACCTCGACCGGAGGACGTCCCGTGACGCGCATGCCCGCGCTCTTCCTCGGCCACGGCAACCCGCTGAACGCCCTCGAGCGCAACCCGTGGACCTCCGCCTGGGCCGCGCTCGGCCGCGCGTTGCCGCGCCCGCGCGCCGTGCTGTGCATCTCGGCGCACTGGTTCACCCGCGGACTGCGCGTCACCGCGGCCGAGTTCCCGCGCACGATCCACGACTTCGGCGGCTTCCCCGAGGAGCTCTTCGCGGTGCGCTATCCGGTGCCGGGCTCGCCCGAGCTGGCCGAGCGCGTGGTCGAGCTGCTCGCGCCCGACGAGGTCGAGCTCGACGAGGGCTGGGGACTCGACCACGGCGCGTGGTCGCTGCTGCTGCACCTGTTCCCCGAGGCCGACGTGCCGGTGGTGCAGCTCTCGCTCGACGGCTCGCGCGACGCGTCCGAGCACCACGAACTGGGACGCGCGCTCGCGCCGCTGCGCGACGAGGGCGTGCTCGTGCTCGGCAGCGGCAACGTGGTCCACGACCTGTACGACTACTCGTGGGCGCGCGACCCGGTGCCGGCTCCCGACTGGGCGCGGCGCTTCGAGGGACGGCTGCGCGAGCAGTTGCTCGCCGGCGACCACGCGGGCGTGGTCGCGCTGCCCGACAGCGGACGCGACGCGGCCAGCGCCGTCCCCTCGCCGGAGCACTTCCTGCCGCTGGCGTGCGTGCTGGGCACGCGCGGCGAGGGCGAGCCGGTCGACTTCCCCGTCGACGGCTACGACGGCGGGACGGTCTCGATGCTCGGCGTGCGGATCTCGGCTCCGTGAGCGAGCCGTCCGCGTCGCCCGAGGCGACGTCCGACGCGGCGCCGTCGGCGACCCGCCTGTCGCGCAGCGTCTGGGCGCTGGGACTCGTCTCGCTCTTCCAGGACGTCTCGTCCGAGCTCGTGCACTGCCTGCTGCCGCTCTTCATGGTCGACGTGCTGGGCGTCGGCGCCCTCGCGGTGGGACTGCTCGAAGGCGTCGCGCTGGCCATCCCCAACCTGGTCAAGATCGTCTCGGGCGCGATGAGCGACCGCAGCGGACGGCGCAAGCCGCTGCTCGTCGCCGGCTACGGGCTCTCGGCGCTCACCAAGCCGCTCTTCCCGCTGGCCCAGGGACTCACCGCCGTCGCGACGGCGCGCTTCCTCGACCGCGTGGGCAAGGGCGTGCGCGGCGCGCCGCGCGACGCGCTCGTGGCCGACGTGACGCCGACGCACCTGCGCGGACGCGCGTACGGCCTGCGCCAGGCGCTCGACTCGACCGGCGCGGTGATCGGTCCCCTGGGCGCGCTGCTGCTCATGTCGGTCTTCGACGACGACGTGCGCCACGTGCTCTGGTTCGGGACGGCGCCGGCGGCGCTCGCGATGCTCACGCTCGTGTTCGGCGTGCGCGAGCCGGCGCGCGCGCGCGCGTCGGGCGCGGGCGTCGCGGCGAGCGTGTCGGCGAAGCGTCCGTTGCTGGCGTGGCGCGACGTGGTCGCGTTGCCGCCGCGAGCCAAGCGCATCGTCGCGCTCGGCGCGGTCTTCACCCTGGCGCGCTTCAGCGAGGCGTTCCTCGTGCTGCGCGCCGACGACACGGGACTCGCCGCGGGTCTCGTCCCGCTCGTGTTCCTGGTCATGAACGCCGTCGACGGCGCGCTCTCGTATCCGTTCGGCGCGCTGGCCGACCGCGTGGCTCCGCGCGGCCTGCTGATCTTCGGACTGCTCGCGCTGATCGCCGCCGACGTCCTGCTCGCGCTCGCCACGGGACCGGTCGCCACGCTCGTCGGCGTGGGACTCTGGGGCCTGCATCTCGCCGCGACCCAGGGACTGTTCGGCAAGCTCGTGTCCGAGAGCATCGACCCGGCCCGGCGCGGCACGGCCTTCGGCGTCTTCGGCCTCGTGACCGGCCTCGCGCTGCTCGTCGCGTCCAGCCTCGCCGGCCTGCTGTGGACGGAGTGGGGCCCGTCGGCCACGTTCACCGCCGGCGCGGTCTTCGCGGGCCTCGCCGCGTTGGGCCTGGCTGTCGCGTCCCCCGCGCGGGGCGAGCCGGCGCCCGCGGACTGAGACCCGCGCGCGACCCGCCGCGGCGCGACTCCAGCCGTGGGGCGGGTCGGCCGATGAGGGAGGCGGCCCGCGGTTCGTCCGCCGCGCGACCCGACCCCTCACGGGAGCCCGCGATGCTCGACATGTTCGACTTCGGCGACAGCGCGTCGCTCGCCTGGGGACTCGTCCTGGGCGCGATCGGCACCGGCTACTTCATGTACGGCAAGCGCATGCAGAAGGTGCTGCCGATGGGCTGCGGCGTGGTGCTCGTGGCGCTGCCCTACTTCGTCACCGGCACGCTCGTGCTGGCGGTGGTGGGCGGCCTCGTGTGCGCGCTGCCGTACCTGTCGCGCTTCGTGTAGGCACGGCGGCGCGTCGCGCGCGACGTGTGACGTCCTAGCCGTCGCGGCGCACCGGCATCTGCGCGTCGAGCTCGAACGACTCGAACCCGTGGGCGAACGGACGTCCGACGAAGGCCTCGAAGGCCGGCTGGTCGTCGGGGACGTAGCCGCTCGTCGGCAGCCACGTACCGTAGTACCAGACGAACGCGCGCATCTCGAGTTCGATGTCGCCGCGCACCTCGATCTGCGCCACGCGCATCGGCGGGTAGCGGAACACGCCGATCTCGCCGTCCGGTTGCATGTCCGGGTCGGCGATCTCGACGGCGATGTCGTAGCGGCAGTTCTCCATCTCGACGACGTCGGGGTGGTCCCACATGGACCCGAGCCACTGACCGTCGGCGAGGCCGCGTCGCTCGGCCCACGCGATCAGCCGCTCGGCGGCGTCGACGACGCCGGTCCCCCGGTACGGGTCGAGCACGCGGATGTACGCCACGCTGCGCGCGGGGAGGTCGCGCAGTTCGACCTCGAAGCCGTCCGGGTTCTCGCCGGCGGGCAGGCGTCGCAGGTGCACGCCGTCGTCGGCCGAGCGCACCGTGGCCTCGATGCCTTCGAGGTTCTTCCTGCGCCAGGCCGCGAGGTCGAAGCGGCTCGGCGGGACGTCGTAGCGCTGCTTGAAGCTGCGCGAGAAGTCGGAGGACGACGCGAAGCCGCAGGCCAGGGCGATCTCGGTCAGCGAGCGCCTCGGCGCGTGCGCCATGAGCGAGAGCGCGCGCTCGAGCCGCAGCCGCTTCACGAACTGTCCGAGCGTCTCGCCCATGAGCGCCTGGAAGATGCGATGGAAGTGGAACGGCGAGAAGCCCGCCGCGCGGCTCAGGTCTTCGAGCCGCAGGGGCCGGTCGAGGCTCGTCACGATGACGTCGATGGCGCGATTCACCCGGTCGACGTAGCGCACCGCGGGGGACGCGTCGTTCCTCTGCGAGCTTCGCAAGATCTGGCAAGCGCTCCGGGTCCGGGCCGGGGATTCTATCAGCCGGTCGCACGCCTCCGCCGGGCGTCGCCCGTCACGCCCCCTCCCGGGACACCCGCATGCAGCCCCTCGCAACGATCGCCCTCGCCGTCGTCCTCGTCGCCGGAGTCACGCTGGCGGCGGCTCCGTCCGGCCCCGCGGCCCCGTCCGCCGCAGCCTCCCCCTTCGAAGGTGACACCATGCAACTCGGCAACTTCTCGGTCAGCCTCACCGTCGCGGACATCGCCGCGTCGCGCGCCTTCTACGAGAAGCTCGGCTTCACCGTCACCGGCGGCGAGCAGGCGCAGAACTGGCTCGTGATGCAGAACGGCACGACGACGATCGGACTCTTCCACGGCATGTTCGAAGGCAACCTGCTCACCTTCAACCCGGGCTGGGACAGCAAGAAGAAGACGCTCGACGACTTCGAGGACGTGCGCGAGATCCAGGCCGCGCTCGAGGCACACGGACTCACGCTGTCGACCAGGGCCGATCCCGAGAGCCGCGGACCGGCCTTCCTGACGCTCTCCGATCCCGACGGCAACAAGATCCTGATCGACCAGCACGTCCCGCGCCCCGAGCGCTGAAGGCGCGCCGCGGGCCACGCGCCGCGGACCCGCGGCCGCGTGTCGAGCGAGAGGATGAGGCAGGCCGTCCCGGTCCGCCGCGCCCGAAGATCCGTCAGGCCTCGGCGCAACCGTCGGAGCCGACGAGTCGGCCCGAGCTCCAGAAGGCCTCGAACTCGCGGCCGAAGGTGTCGTAGAGCCGCGTGCCGGCGCGGGCGGTCACCAGCGGACCGTCGCCGAGCTCGTGGTTGAGGCTGCGCAGGTGCAGCATCGCCAGGCACGTGTCGTCGTTGCGCGTGAGGCGCACGGTCGGGGCGCCGTGGGCCAGCGTGCGCAGCTCGATGCCGGGATGACGCGCCGCGAGGTCCTGGAAGAAGGGCAGCATGAGCCGCACCGAGCTGCGGATCTGGTCGGGCGCGGCCTGCAGCTTGGTGCGGTCGGCGACCAGGTCGAGGATCGGGTTGTCCGGCGCGAGCACGAGGATGCGCACCTTGCACCCGGCGGCGGCGCGCTCGGCCACGTCGTCCTCGAAGTCGGGCACCCGGCGCCAGGCCTCGAGGCTCACGCCCATCAGGTCGAGCGTGCCGCGCGCCGCGCGCACGAGCCTGGCCCACGCCTCGGGCGATCCGTACTCGCTCACGCGCTCGAACGTGCGCACGTGTCCGCCGGGGCCCACGCCGTACTCGGCGAGCAGGTCGTCGGACGGTGCGAAGCCCGTCGACTGCAGGTGCGCGACCGCGGCCGAGAGCCGCGCCACCTCGGCGTCGAGGTCGGGCGCGTGCAGGTCGTACGGGATGGCGCGCCAGTCGTGGACGTCGAACGGCGGCTTCTCGCCGCGCTCGATGAGCGAGATGACCGGCTTGCGCGCCGCCTGCGCCATCGCCAGCTCGTACATCACGTTGGGATTGTGTCCGCTGAGCACGGCCACGCAGAAGTCGGCCGAGAACATGGCGGAGAAGAGCTGCTTCGTGATGCGTCCCGGGTCGCGCATGTCGGCGGCGCGCACGACGTCCACGTCGCAGGCCTGCATGGCCGGCCGGACGAGCGTCTCGAACAGGCGCTCGGCGAGGCGGTGCGCCCGGCTGTCGAGCTCTCCCATCGGACTGATCAGGAAGCAGGACGTCATCGGCTGACCCTCGCGTGGTTCGGCGCGGGGGACGGGACGTCGATCACGACCGCGCGCGTCGCGACATCCTCCCGAAGCCCCCCGGTCGGGCCAGCGTAGGGCAGGTCGGCGGCTTCGACAACCCGGGCGGAGCGAGTCGACGGCGCACGAGGCCCGCTCAGCGCCGCGTGATCGTCGTGGCCGCGAGCAGCGCGGCGAGCGGACCCGCGGCGGACGCCAGGTCGCCCACCGGGGCGTTCCACGAGAGCGTCCAGAAGCCGCCGGGCGTCTCCCAGCGGACGGCGGCGGCGTCGCAGATCGCGTCGCGCGCCGAGTCGGCGCGGTTCAGGTACGCGCGCGTGACGGACGGCAGGCCGGCCGCCGCGAACGGGTCGGCCGCGGACGGCAGCGCGAGCGGACGCAGGTCGCGCGGTCCCACGACGTCGGTGAAGAGCGCGTCCTGGGCGGCGGCGAACGCGGCCAGGTCGTCGGCGTCGGCCTGCTCCCGGGGGACGAAGCTCAGCACGACGCGTCCGGTGGGGGACTCGAACAGCCGCGCCGCACCGAGCCGCGCGGCCTGCTCGGGCCGTTCACGGAAGCCGTCCGGTGCCGCGACGTCCACGAACACCGACGGGTCGGGCTGCACCGTGTCGTGTGCGACGGACGCGCGCGCTGTCGCATCGGTCGGGGGTGCGTCTCGCGCGATCGCACCCAGCGGGCTTCCGCCGCACGGGCGCACGTCGGGTGCCGGCCGCCGCTCGGACGCGCAGCTCGCGGCCAGGCCCAGCAGCACGGCGCGGGCCGCCGGCGTCCACCGCGACGGTCGACTCGGCCGGTGCGCTCGGTCGTGCATCGTGGGTCTCCCGGGGGACGTCCGTCCCCCAGGATGCGCGGCGGTGCACGTTCCGTCGCGCTCGGCGCGCGTCGCTGGAGCGCGCGTGCCGCGCGCGCGGCCCGCCGGGACGGACCGCGCGCGTCGCGTCCTCAGGGCACCACGGCCTCGACGGCGTTGCTGGCCGCGTAGCCGTGGGGGCCGGCGGCGTCCTGGATCCAGTACTGGAAGTCGAGCGTGAAGCCCGACGCGGTGCCGGCTCCCCACGCGAAGGGCAGGGAGATGGCGCCCGAGCCGTCCGTCGCGAGACCGAAGAAGCCGCCCAGGGTGATGTCGGGCACGAGCGTGCCGCCCTTGAACGGCAGGTTGAGCTGGCCGAGGCCGAACACGAGGAAGGCCGTGGCGGAGGGCTTCGCGTTCGTGAGGTCGAGCGCGACGGGCTCGCCCTCGCACGCGAGGCCGGTGCCGATCAGCGACGGGAGGCCGGTGCTGCCCGCGAGCGCACCGCCGAGCGTGGCGAACGAGCCGGTGGGCGGCGCGTCGACGGTGAGCGTGTACTGGCCGAGGCTGCCGTAGTCGGAGTAGACGCCGCTCTTGCCGACGCCGTCGAGCGTGATCACGTAGCTGCCGGCCGGCAGGTTCTGGGTGATCGACGCGTTCGTCGCGTTGGTCGGGTCGTCGGTGGCCAGCAGTCCGCCCGCGGCGGTGAAGAGCTGCAACTGGATGTCGAGGTCCGGGCCCAGCTCGTACGGGTCGGCGCTGATCGTGACCGTCCCGCCCGAGGTGTCGAAGGCGAACGCGTCGACGTCGGTGCGACGGCCGATGAAGCCCGAGACCACGGTCAGCGACGTGTCGGGGCAGGCGATCGGCAGCGCGCTCGGGGCGCCCACGGTGTCGGCGAAGTCGTCGGCCTTGTACGGCGTGCCGTTGGCGAAGCTGGCGATGTAGTTCGTGTCGTCCTGGGTCGAGGTCGCGCCGGCGTAGTCGCCGATGCTCCACTGCACGACCGTCTTGCCGAACGGGGCGCCCATGATCGGACCCCAGCTCGTGGCGCCGCTGCCGGTGCCCGGGTGGTACTCCGATCCGTTGAGTCCGTCGTGGAACAGGCCGAGCGTGTGGCCGGCCTCGTGGCTGGCGCTCATCGAGCCGTTGTTGTCGCCCTTGTTGAACACGAAGCACGGCGTGTCGTCGAAGTCGGTGAACGAGCCGAGCAGGGCGATGCCGCCCGTCCCGACGCCGAAGCCGCCGGCGTACTGGGTGAGCACGACGCGCACGCCCCACTTCGTGTCACCGAAGGTGGCCTTGCGCAGGTAGTCCTCGGGCGGCTCCTCGGTGGTCACGTCGACCTCGAAGGGCCAGTAGTCCTCGGAGATGTACTGCCAGTGCGCGATGATCGACTGGATCTCGCCGGTCGAGAAGCTCGACGGGTCGCCGTCGGTGTCGAAGGCCGGGAAGACGATGTTGTGGCCCCAGCCGTTGCCCTTGCTGTGGTGCCCGTCGAAGTCGAGGTAGATGACCTTGTTGCACCCCGGACGGCTGTGCAGCAGGAAGGCGTCCTCGAGCGGGATGTCGGCGGCCGGCGTCGTGTGCGCCGCGGTCTCGCCCTGCGGCGCCGGACGGTCGACGTAGACCAGCCGCTCGTCGGCGGTGAGCCACAACGTCGGGTCGTCGCGCAGCGCGGCGCGCAGTCCGTCGGCGTCGACGCCGTTGCGCGCGGCGACCTGGTCGAGGCGTGCGCCGAGCGCGGCGAGGGCCTCGGCTCCGTGGGTGGCACCGGCCAGGGTCGGACCGGGCTCGGGCGCCGGACCGAGCGAGGAGATCTGCGCCGACGCGACGGCGGGCAGGGCGAGCAGGACGGCAGCGACGACGCACCGCGCCGAAGGCGCGGGACGCACGGAGGTCGGATGGGTCACGGAGGGGCCTCGGATGCTCGGGTTCGGGAGAGATCCCGGGCGCCGACGGAGGAGAGGACCCGTGCCGTTTCGGGGCGGCGTCGGGGCCGGCGCTCGGGGAGACGCCCTTCAGCCTACCCGCGATCGGCGATTCCGTGTGTGGGGAGAAGACCCGATCCGCGGGGCGACCGCGCGCCCCGGCGCCGAGGCGGAACCCGACCCCGACCCGAAGCCGCGCTTCGTCCCGGGACGTCGCCCGGTGAGAATCCCGCCCGTGCAGATCGGAGCCCTCGACACCGCGATCGTCGTCGCCTACCTGGTCGGGATGGTCGCCGTCGGGGTCTGGGTGAGCCGCCGCATCGGCGGCTTCGACGACTTCTTCGTGGCCGGCGGACGCATGACGACGCCGCTGCTCGTCTGCACCCTGGTCTCCACCTACTACGGCCTCGACGTCACCTTCGGCACGTCCGAGACCGCGTACCTCGAGGGCATCTCGGCCTTCTTCGCGTACTCGGCCCCGTTCTACGTGGCGTACGTGGCGATGGCCGTGCTCGTCGCCCCGCGCCTGCACCGCTACTCGGCGCGCTCGCTGCCCGAGACGATGGAGCTGCACTACGGACGCGGCGCGCGCGTCGCCTCGGCGCTCTCGTCGTTCGTGTACAGCGCGCCGATCCTGGGCATCGGCGGCATGGGACTCATCGGCAGCGTGTTCTTCGGCCTCGACCCGTGGGTCGGCGCGGTGGTGGGCGCCTCGGTCGCGCTGATCTACACCGTGCTCGGCGGACTGCTGGCCGACGCGCTCACCGACACGATCCAGTTCACGATGATGTGCGTCACGGTTGCGATCGCCGCCGTCTACGCGCTGCTCGAATTCGGGACGCCGGACGTCCTCGCCACGAAGCTCGACCCGACGGTCTTCACGCCGTACGGCGACCTGACGACCTCGCAGATCCTGGTCTACGGATCGGTGGCGCTCACGCCGCTCGTCGAGCCGGCCTTCTACCAGCGCACGTTCGCGTCGAAGGACGCGCGCCAGATCGTGCGCGCGCTGCTCATCGGCGTCGTGCTGTGGATGGCCTACGACTGGCTCATCGTGCTGCTCGGCATCGGCGGACAGGAGCTCGTGCGGCGCGGCGAGCTGCCCGCCGACGTCCCGTCGTGGGAGATCCTGCTGCACGTGGTCGAGCACCTGCTGCCGCCGGGACTGCTGGGCATCTTCCTGGCGGGCTGTCTCGCGTCGGCCATGTCGACCATCGACTCGTACGCGCTCATCGGCGCGGGCAACCTGGTCTACGACGCGTGGGCGCCGGTGGTGAAGCGCAAGCCCGGCGACGCGACGCTGCTGCGCGCGACGCGTCTCATGATCGTCCCCACGATCGGGTTCGCGCTGCTCGTCTCGACGGTCTTCGACAGCCTGCGCGACGCGTGGATCTTCATGGCCACGGTGCTGCTCTCGACGAACTTCGTGCCGATGATGGCGGCGCTTTTCTTCCTGGAGCGTCCCAGCCCGCGGGCCGGGACGTGGTCGGCCGCGACCGGTCTCGTCGGCTCGCTGGGCCTGTTCCTGTGCTTCCTGCTGGCGGGACGCGAGCTCGACGACGGCGACGTGGTCTGGACGACGCCCTTCGGCGGCGAGCTCGTGCGCGAGGAGGCGCTGCTGTTCACCGTGCCCGCGTCGGCGCTGGCCTTCGCCGCGGGCCGGGTGGCCGACCGCCGCGCGAGGGCCGCCGCGTGACCGTCCTGAGCTGGATCGCCGTGGTCGTGCTGGGACTGGGCTCGAGCGCCGTCTTCGTGTGGTTCCTGCGCGACGTGCGGCGGATCATGTCGTCCGACGGCGACGACCGGGACGACCCCGCCGTCTGACGCCGATGTCATGCCCGCGCACGGCCCGCGCGAGGCATGCTGCGCCCGGGAGACCGGATCATGAACCGATTCACCAAACGCCTGCTCGTCGTCCTGGCCGTGGGAGGCCTCGCCATCCAGGCGGTGCCGGTCGAGCGCACCAATCCGCCCGTGACCGCCGAGCTCGTGGCGCCGCAGCCCGTGCACGACCTGCTCGTGCGCGCCTGCTACGACTGCCACTCGCACGAGACGGTCTGGCCCTGGTACGCCTCGGTGGCGCCGGCCTCGTGGCTCGTGGCCCGCGACGTCGAAGAGGGTCGCGAGCACCTCGACTTCTCGACCTTCGCGTCGCTCGAACCGGGTCGTGCGGCCCACGCCCTGCGCGAGATCGCCGAGGTGCTCGAGGAGGGCGAGATGCCGCCCTGGTTCTACACGCCGCTGCATCCCGACGCGCGGCTGAGCGCCGACGAGGTGGCCACGCTGCGAGCCTGGGCCGTCGAGGCGGCCGGCGGGGAGCGCGTCCCGGGCACCGCCGAGCACGACGACGACCGCTGACGGCGGGCGGCCGGCGCGCGATGCTGCGTCCGCCCGGGACGAGTCGCTATCCTGGCGCCTCGCACGCGGCGGGACGATCGACGCCTGCGATTTCCGTCATCGGGAGGGTCGGCATGCTCGAGGCCCAGCAGGCGCTCGCCAGGTTGCGCGAAGGCAACGCGCGCTTCACGTCCGGGCTGCGCAGCCTCGAGGCTCTTCTCGGACCCTCGGGGCGCGACGACCTGGCCTCCGGACAGGAGCCGTTCGCGATCGTGCTGGGCTGCTCCGACTCGCGCGTGCCGGCCGAGATGGTCTTCGACCAGGGGCTCGGCACGCTGTTCGTGATCCGTGTGGCGGGCAACGTCGTGGCGCCGTCGCAGGTGGGCAGCGTCGAGTTCGCCGCGGCGCGCTTCGGGACGCGGCTGGTCGTGGTCCTCGGGCACACGCGCTGCGGCGCGATCGACGCGGCCGTCGAGGACGTGTTGCATCCCGGCGAGCCCGAGTCGCGCAACATCCGCTCGATCGTCGACCGCGTGCGTCCGGCGGTCGAGGGCGTGCTCGACGCCGGCGGGACGCACGACGAGATCGCGCGCCGCGCGGGACGCGCCAACGTGCGCGCGTCCGTCGACCACCTGCGCCACGGCTCGACGCTGCTCGAGGACCTGATCCTCTCCGAGCGACTGCTCGTGGTGGGCGCCGAGTACGACCTGCGCACCGGCGTGGTCGACTTCTTCGAGGGGTAGGGACTGCATGGTCGGACGGTGGGACTGCAAGGTCGGCCTGGTGCGCGACGCGTCGGGCGACGTGGGACTGCGGCCAGGTGGGGGAACACCTGGCCTCCGTCCCACATCGCCCGCCGCTGCCCGCGCGGCGCTCCCTTCGCGAGATGGAAGGATGAACTGCTCGGCGGACACGAGCAGAGTGGCGACGTGACGCGGCGCCCACCCCGCACGCGCGGCGTTTCGGGCCGCGGTGTGCGCGCCCACTGACCATCGTCACGCAGCAGCGCGCAGCTTCGGACAGTCCTCGCCGCCTGCGGCGGCTGCGGAACTTGCAGCGCGCTGGGCATGTGCCTCGGGGCGCGCATTCCGGAGCGGGGGGAAGCTCAGCGCGCTGGGGCGCGGCTTCGCGGCGATTCGGCGAGTGCGTCGAGCGAAGGGATCTTTCGAAGCTGGTGGTGCGCGCCGCCGGGGTGAGTCTCGTGCGTGAGCATGATCGCGAAGGCTGACGACATCGAGTTGCGTGCCGGTTCTGGACGGCGCGCCGTCGCGCGTGAATCGCCGACGGCGCTGCGGCCGATACGCTGCGAGTCGGCGGGGCATGCCGGCGCTCGATTCTCGCGACCCTCGCCGAATGTGCGGACCGGAGGAGCGCAGGGGGCGATCGCCCAGCGAGTTCCGCAGGCGCCGCAGGCGCCGAGGACTGCTCGAGCGGGGCGGTCGCCCCCGAGCACCCGGAGTGTCCGCACACACGGATCTCCAGCCCGCGAGCACTCGCGTGGAGTCATCCCCCGTCGCCCCGCCGACGCCTCGATCCGCCGCCGTCGCCCCTGAGCGTCGCGTCAGTGTCCGTAGCGCAGCAGCGTGTACGCGGCCGTCTCGTCGACGACGCGGGGGCGGTCGGGCAGGAGCTGCGCGAGCTTCTCGAGGTCGTCGCGGCCGTTCACGAGCACGAGCACCGAGGCGTGCGCGGCCACGAAGCGTTGCAGCGCCTCGGGACGCCGCTGGAACGCGAGCTCGGGCAGCTCGTCGTCGCCGATGTCCTGGCCGAACTCGGCCTTCGACGCGTACCACAGCGCCACCGGCCGCTGGAGGTAGTACGGGACGCCGCGCACGAACGTCCCGAAGCAGATCACGGGCTCGTCGGGACGGGCGTTGTCGAGCACGAGCCGCGCGGCCGACTCCGACGAGTAGATCGGGCCTGCGGCGCCCAGCATGGCCGCCCAGCCGAGCGAGAACGCGAACAGTCCGGCCGCGGCGGCGAGCGCGCCGCGCAACGCGTCGCGACGCACGAGCGACGCGGCCGTGAGCAGTCCGGCGGCCAGCAGCGCGAGCGCCAGCGCCATGCGCCGCAGCACCGACGCGAGCTGCGTGAGCAACTCGGGATGCACCGACTCGCCGCGCAGTCCCTCGGGCACGCGCTCGGCCAACGACGCGAGCTGCGACGGGTCGCCGAGCAGCGGGACGAGCGCCGCGATCGCGCCGGCCAGCACGAGGCCTCCTCCGAGCAGGTACCCGAGGCGCGCACCGCGCGTCGATTCGATCGCGGCCCCGGGACGCGGCAGGAAGCGCAGCGCGAGGTCGTCGGCCAGCAGCAGCGTGAGCGGCGGCAGGATCGGCAGCACGTAGTACGGCAGCTTCGAGTGCGCCACGCTGAGCAGCGCGAGCGGCGCCAGCACCGCGCAGGCCAGGTAGAGCCGGGTGCGTCCCGCGACGGTGGTGCCGAGCACGTGACGCGCCCGGACGACGCGCGCGAAGGCCGAGGGCGCGGCGCCGATCCACGGCAGGCAGCCGACGGCCAGCACCGGCAGGTAGAACCAGAGCGGCGCCTGGCGGTCGAAGCGTCCGCCCGTGGTGAGGCGCTCGACGTTCTGCTCGACGAAGAAGTCGTACAGGAAGTGCGGATGGAGCGCGTCCATGGCCGCGTACCACGGCGCGACGACGAGCGCGAACAGCAGCGGTCCGTCGGGACGCAGCAGCGCGCCGATGCGATGCACGTCGCGGGTGAGCAGCAGGTAGGCGCCGATCGACGCGCCGGGCAACGCGAGGCCGATCGGTCCCTTGGCCAGGAAGCCGAACGCGCAGGCCAGCCAGAACGCGGCGATGGCCACGCGCCTCGGCCGCTCGTCGGCGCCGGGACGCACGAGGCCGTGCCACGCGGCGAGCAGCGCCGCGGCCGACGTGGCGGTGAGCACGAAGTCGACCAGCAGCACGCGCGAGAGCAGGATCACCAGCGGCAGCGTGGCGAACAGCAGCGCGGCGAGGCTGGCCGTGGCGCGGTCGAACGCGGGGCCGGCCCAGCGCACGAGCAGCACGAGCACGGCCAGGCAGGCCAGGGCGCTGGGCAGGCGCGCCGAGAACGGGTTCAGTCCGAAGACGGCCTGGGAGGCGGCCACGCACCAGAACACGAGCGGCGGCTTCTCGAAGTACGCGATGCCGTCGAGGTGCGGCGTGATCCAGTCGCCGGTGCGCAGCATGGCCGACGCGATGTCGGCGTAGCGTCCTTCGTCGGGTTCCTGGAGCGGGAAGAGCGGCAGGCCGATCAGCAGCACGAGTGCCGCGACGAGCAGCACGAGCCCGGGCGACGGCAGCCGGCCCGCCGGGTCGGCGCGCTCGTCAGGCACCGGCGCGTCCCGCGGCGGACGGCTCGTCGGCGGGGCGCAGCACGAGATCGGCGCGTCCGGGCAGCGGCGCGAGCCGCGCGGCGATCACGTCCGGCGGCGGAGTCGACGCGCGCAGGGCGGCGGCCAGTGCGTCCATGCGTTGCACCGCGTGACCGGCCTCGCGCACGCCGTCGAGCAGCAAGTCGAGGAAGGCGCGGTACACGCCGCCCTCGACCTCGGCGTGCACCGACGCCACGAGCGCGTGCACGCCGGGCGGCGGCGCGAGCACGAGGCGCGCGCACTCGGCCAGGTCGCGCCGTCCCTCGGTG
This sequence comes from Planctomycetota bacterium, assembly GCA_020638905.1. Classification (GTDB taxonomy): domain Bacteria; phylum Planctomycetota; class B15-G4; order B15-G4; family B15-G4; genus JACKHP01. The sequence continues at coordinate 273,485 of JACKHP010000001.1, forward strand.
AGCAGCTCCTCGAGGCACGGCTGCGTCGACGGCACCTGCAGCGTCGTCGCGCGGTAGCCGTCGAGCTCGGGATATCCGGGCGGGCCGCCGCGCATGTCGCTCGCGTAGTCGAGGCCGAGCGCGTCCTGCACGGCGAGGCTGGTGGGCGTGGCGCACCACGCGGGCGCGGCGACCGCGCGCGGGCGTTCGCCCAGGATCGACTCGTAGGCCTCGAACGACCGGGCGAACTGCCGCTCGACGGCGGCGCGGTCCATCTCGGGCAGGTGGTCCTGCCAGAGGCGGTGGTCCCACGCGTGCACGCCGACCTCGTGGCCCTCGTCGCGGATGCGTCGCACGAGGTCGGGGAAACGCAACGCGATGAGGCGCGCGGGCAGCAGCGTGCCCGAGAGGATCGTGCGCCAGCCGTAGAGCGAGGGCGCGCCGGTCTTCAGCATCTTCTTCAGGAAGCCCTTGCGGCGCAGCACGTTCACGATCGCCTTGCCCGCGTTGTCCGGGCCGAACGAGAGGAAGAACGTGGCGTGCACGCCGGCCGCGGCGAAGCCCTCGAGCAGGCGCGGCACGCCGTCGCGCATGCCGTCGTGGGTGTCGACGTCGACCTTGAAGCAGAACGGGCGCGGCATGCCGGGGCTCAGTCGCCGGGGTGCGAAGGCGTCCCACCGTCGCCGGTCGGCGTGCCGAAGTCCAGGAGCACGTAGGTCTTGCGCCCGAAGGTCCACGAACGGACGGGTCGCAGCGCCTGGCGCAGGGACGGATCGAGGCGCTCGAGCGGCGAGTTCTCGATGAGCACGCGTCCGCGTCCCAGCGCCCCCATGCGTGCCGTGAGTTCGTCGGTCGACGGAGCGTCGTCGACCAGCACGCCCGTGCGCAGCGGGATGACGGCGCGCACGCGCTCGTCGAGCCGGTAGCCCACGAACGAGTCGCCCAGGGCATCCATGGCTTGCAGGTCGTGGGCCATCGGGGTCAGGTCGGTGTCCTCTCCGAACGGGTTGCCGACGATCTGGCCCGCGAGCGCGATCACGAACATGCCGACGGCCACGCGCCGCACGTTCGTGCCCACGTGCTCGTCGCCGGGGGCGATTCCGCGTCGCGCCCACGCGGCCAGGCGCTCGAGCGCGACGGGCAGGCGTCGATCGCGACGCGGAGCGGCGAGCGCGGCGAGCAGACGGAACGGCCACGTGACGAGCAGCGCCGGCAGGGTCACCAGGGCCGACAACGGCAGCAGCCCGGCGCGGTCGGCCCACGTGGGACGCCGTCCGGAGAGCAGCGCGTCGAGCCACACGCCGACGGCCATCGCGAAGCACGGCAGCAGCGGAACGGCGTACGGAGGACGCTTCGTGCCGGGGACGCTCAGCAGCAGGAGCCCCAGCGGAAGCACCGCGCCCAGGAAGCGCAGGGCCTCGGGCCGGGTCACCCGCTCGGGCACGCGGCGCAGGGCGAGCAGCAGCACCGCGGGCAGCGCGAACGTCCACGGGGCGACGAGCTGCGGCGTCCACGCGAGGTACGACCAGAAGGGATTGTCGTGTCCGCCGCGGTAGCCCTCGACGCTCGGGTCGAAGCGTCCCCAGACCTGGTAGCGCAGGTAGCTGTCGAGGGCCTCGGTGCCGGCGCGCTCGCGCAGCAGGACGAGCCAGGACGCCACCACGGCGACGGTGAGCAGCAGCCCGGGGACGTGCAGGCGCGGCGCGAGCAGGTCACGACGGCGCGCGACGCACACCGCCACGACGCACGGGAACCCGAGCAGCGCCCATCCCACGGGGCCCTTGGTGAGGAAGGCCAGGGTCGCCGCGACGTACAGCGCGAACATCGCCCAGGCCGACGGACGGCCCGCGCCGGCGCGCGCGTCGAGCGGCTCGCCCGTCCGCGCATCGGGGCCGTCCCGCGGCATGGGCCACGCGGCGGACACGAACGCGGCCAGCCCGCCGGTGACGAACAGCGTCAGCCACGCGTCGGACACGCAGCGGTGCGCGATGCGCGACCATGCGAACGACGCGGCCAGGGCCATGAGCGCGAGCGTCGCCGCGCGGGCGCCGGCCAGGCGGCGCGTCAGCTCGTGGACGATCAGCAGCGTGAGCAGCGTGGCCAGCGCAGTCGGCAGCCGCGCCACCGTGTCCGACACGCCGAGCAGCGCGAACGTCCCCGCGACCGCCATGTAGTACAGCGGCGGGTGCTCGAGGAACGGCTGCCCGTTCAGGTGCAGGACGATCGCGTCGCCGCCGACGACGATCTCGCGCGCGATCTCGGCCACGCGCGTCTCGTCGGGCACGTCGAGCGGCGAGGCGCCGAGCCCGACGAACGACACGATCACCGCGAGGGCCAGCGCCAGCAGGTGCGCGGCCCTGCGCGAGGTCGTCGCGGCGCCCGCCGCGCCGAGGGCGGGCGTCGCGACCGGTGGCCTCACCCCTCGAGGCTCGCGTCCCGCGCCACCGTGCGCCCCTCGCCGACGTAGAAGTCGATCGTGCGGCGCAGCGCCTCGGCCAGGTCGATCTTCGGCACCCATCCGAGGTACTTGCGCGCGTTCTCGATCTTGGGCACGCGCGTCGCGATGTCCTGGTAGCTGTCGCCGTAGTACTCGTTCGACGAGACCTCGAGCACCTGCGCCGACTCCTTCACGTGCTCGTAGCCGGGCACCTCGGCGAGCGCGCCGATCATGTGGTGCGCCAGCTCCTTGATCGAGCAGTCGTTCTTCGGGTTGCCGATGTTGAAGATGCGCCCGTCGGCTGCGCCGTCCTTGTTCTCGAGGATGCGCATGAGCGCCTCGACGCCTTCGTCGATGTACGTGAACGCGCGCCGCTGGCGTCCGCCGTCGACGAGCCGGATGGGCTCGCCGCGCAGCAGGTGTCCGAGGAACTGGGTCACGACGCGGCTGCTGCCCTCCTTCGGCGTCTCGATGTGGTCGAGGTTCGGGCCGATCCAGTTGAAGGGCCTGAAGAGCGTGAAGCGGAGGTTCTCCTGCTGACCGTAGGCGTAGATCACGCGGTCGAGGAGCTGCTTGCTGCACGAGTAGATCCAGCGCTGCTTGCGGATCGGTCCGAGCACGAAGTTGCTCTCTTCCTCGTCGAACTCGGCGTCGCTGCACATGCCGTACAGCTCGGACGTCGACGGGAAGATCACGCGCGTGTCGTAGCGGGCCGCGTCACGGATGACGCGCAGGTTCTCCTCGAAGTCGAGCTTGAAGACCGAGAGCGGGTCCTTCACGTACGTCATCGGCGTCGCGATGGCCACGAGCGGCAGGACCACGTCGGCCTTCTTGACGTGGTACTCGATCCACTCGCGGTTGATGCCGATGTCGCCTTCGAGGAACTGGAACCGGGGATGGCCGAGGTGCTCGCGCACGCGGTCGTCGCCGATGTCCATGCCGTAGATCTGCCAGTCGGTGTCGGCCAGGATGCGCGCGGTGAGGCTGTGGCCGATGAAGCCGTTCACGCCGAGGATCAGGATCTTCTTCATGGGACGTCTTGGCGGGTGAGGGTGTGGAGCAGGGATCCTTCGACGAGCGTCGCTCCGAGCGGCGCCTGCCATTGCAAGAGTTCGAGGGGACGGTCGCCGGTGCCGACGAACGCGCGGCCGTCGCGCAGGGCGACCCGGCCGGGATCGAGCGCGGGCGGCGACGCGTCGGTCGCGCGGCCCGTGCGCAGGATCATCCAGCGGCCGTCGGGACCTTCGCTGAAGGCGCCGGGCCAGGGCGGCGCCACCGCGCGCACGAGGTCGTGCACACGCAGCGAGGGCCAGGTCCAGTCGATCAGGCCGTCGGCCGGACGGCGTCCGCCGAAGACCGTCGCGAGCGATTCGTCCTGCACCGTGCGCGGCGCCGTGCCGTCGAGCACGCCCGGCAGGCAGCGCTCGAGCAGCGTGCGCGCCGCGGGCAGCAGCTTGTGGTAGAGCTCGATCGCCGTGTCGTCGGGACCGACCGCCACGCGCTCCTGGCCGATGATGCCGCCGGCGTCGGCGCGTGCGACCATGTCGTGCAGCGTGACGCCCGACTCGCGCTCGCCGTGCACGAGCTGCCAGTTGATCGGCGAGCGTCCGCGGTAGCGCGGCAGGAGCGACCCGTGCATGTTCACCGCGCCGAAGCGCGGGATCGAGCGGATCGCCCGTCCGACCATGTCGCGGTAGTAGAAGCTGAAGACCACGTCGGGCGCGAGGCGCGCGATCTCGTCGACCCAGCGCGGCGCGTTGATCTCCTCGGTGACGTGCACGGTGAGGCCCGCGTCGAGCGCGATCTGCTTCACCGAGCCGAACCAGATGTTCTCGTCGGGGTCGTCGTCGTAGGTGAAGACGGCCGAGACGTCGACGCCCTGGCGCAGGAGGGTGCGCAGGCCCTCGCAGCCCATCTCGTGGTAGGCCAGGACGACCACGCTCACGGGGCGTGTTCCTCGAGGCGGTTGCGCGCCACCGGACGGCTGTCGCCGGACACGGGCGGCTCGTCGGGCGGCACCTCGCGCACCTCGTGCACGTCGCGCACGAGGTAGATCGGGCGGTGGCGCACCTCCTGGAAGATGCGTCCGATGTACTCGCCGAGCAGGCCGAAGGCCACGAACTGCGCGCCGACGAAGATGAACAGGATGGCGAAGAGCGTGAACACGCCCCCGGCCGCCCATTCGGCGCCGAAGAAGAGCCGGCCGACCAACAGGGTGATGCCGAACAGGATGCCCGCGGCCGCGATCACGAAGCCCATCGAGAAGAGCAGGCGCAGCGGCGTGAGCGAGAAGCTCGCGACGAGGTCGAGCTGCAGCGAGAACAGCTTGAAGAGCGAGTACTTGCTGCGTCCGCTGCCGCGCGAGGCGTGCCCCACGGGGATCTCGACCGGGTTGCGCGCGTAGAGCATCGCCAGCGCCGGGATGAACGTGTGGAACTCGCCGTGCTCGGTCATCGGCCGCGCGACGTCGCGGTGGTAGCCGCGCAGCATGCAGCCGAAGTCGTCGAGCTGGATGCCGGACGCCTTGCGCACGAACCAGTTCACCAGGCGCGAGGCCGTCTTGCGGAAGGCCGTGTCCTGGCGTCCGCGGCGGTGGGTGTTCACGAGGTCGTGCCCGGCCTCGAAGGCCTCGACCAGCCGCGGGATCTCCTCGGGCGGGTTCTGCAGGTCGGCGTCGAGGGTCACGATGAACTCGCCGCGCGAGCGCTCGAAGCCGGCCAGGACGGCCGCGTGCTGGCCGAAGTTGCGCGCGAAGCTCACCACGCGCAGGGCGGGACGCCGCTGCTGCTCGGCGAGCAGCAGCGCGAGCGTGTCGTCGGTCGAGCCGTCGTCGACGACCACGACCTCGCTCGTCACCGCGAGCTCGTCGAGCACCTTCCACAGGCGCCCGAAGAGCGCCGGGATGTTGCCCGACTCGTTCAGCATCGGGATGAGCACCGTGAGCTTCGGAGCCGGGTCGCCTCGTCCGGGCAGCACCATCGTGTCGTCCTCAGGCCTTGCGGTGGGCGGCGAGCACGCGCCGGACGGCGTCGACGACGTCGTCCTGGTCGGCCTCGCTCATGAGCGGGTAGAGCGGCAGGGAGAAGATCGTCTCGCCCGCGCGATACGCGTTCGGCAGGGTGTCCGGGTCGTGGCCGTACTTCTCGCGGTAGTACGTGGCCATGTGCAGCGCCGGGAAGTGCAGTCCCGTGCCGATGTTCTCCTCGGTGAGCGCGCCCATGAAGGCGTCGCGGTCGAGGGTGCAGGCGTCGAGGTCGAGCCGCACCACGTAGAGGTGCCACGCGTGCAGCGCCTCGTACGGGACGTGCCCGAGCGGCGCGATGCCGTCGACGTCGGCGAACAGGCGGTGGTAGCGCTCGCCCAGCTCGGTGCGGCGCGCGTTGAAGCGCTCGAGCTTCTTCATCTGCTCGAGGCCCAGCGCGGCCTGCAGGTCCATCATGTTGTACTTCCACGCCGGCTCGAGCACGTCGTAGCGCGGGCCGCCGCCCTTGCGGTAGCGCTTCCACGCGTCTTTCGAGACGCCGTGGAAGCGCAGGCGGCGCAGCCGGTCGGCGAAGGCCTCGTCGCGGCAGACGACCATGCCACCCTCGCCCGTGGTCACGTTCTTGATCGGGTGGAAGCTGTAGACCGCGACCTCGCTGTCGCGTCCGATCTCGACGCCCTTGTAGGCGGTGCCGAGGGCGTGCGCGGCGTCCTCGATGATCGTGAGGCCGTGCGCGTCGGCCAGCGCGCGCAGCGCGTCGAGGTCGGCCGGCTGTCCCGCGTAGTGCACGGGGAGGATGGCTCGCGTCCTCTTCGTGATGCGGCGCGCGACGTCGTCGGCGTCGATCTGCAGCGTGTCCGGGTGCACGTCGGCGAACACGGTGCGCGCGCCGCACAGCTCGACCACGTTCGCGGTGGACGCCCACGTCATCGCCGGCACGATGAACTCGTCGCCGGGCTTCGGGTCGAGCGCGGCGATCGTGACGTGCAGGCCGGCGGTGGCCGACGCGACCGCCACGGCGTGTCCGCCCAGGCGCTCGGTGAACATCTCCTCGAAGCGGGTCACCTTGGGACCGGTGGTGATCCAGCCCGAGCGCAGCGAGTCGACCACCTGGGCGATCTCGTCGTCCTCGATGGTGGGGCGCGAGAAGGGCAGGAACGTCTCGCGGCGGCCCGCGGGGGCGGCGGCGCGGGCCTGGGCCGGATCGGCTGTGGACATGGGGAATCCGGGCGCGCGCGGCGCCCGCTCGTCGTGCGGGACGGGGTGCGGTGCAAGAGGCTCAGGATACGGAAGCCTCACCCTTGGATCCTGACCGATTCCGGACCCGTCACCCTGGCATCATCTGCCCAGGATGCGCCCGTCGAGGGGCGATCCGCATGACGGACGTGTCATCGGAACGGCGTTCCTCGGCGACGGAGCGCGCGAGCCGACGACCCTGCTCGCACGGGCGGGCGAACGCCCCGACCGTCCGTCAGCCGGACGAGAGCGCGCGCACGACCTCGCCCTCCTGCTCGGCGGCCACGATCGACTCGACGAAGCCCGGATCGGCGAGCTTCTCGGACAGGCGCTTGTAGACCTGCAGGTAGAGCTTGTCGTCGTAGGTCGGACCGACCAGCCCGATCACGAGCCGCAGCGGGACGCCGTCGGGCGTCTCGATCGGCAGCCCGTTGCGGCTCACCGCGACCGCCATCACGAGCCGTCGCGCCTGGAGCGTGCGCACGTGCGGCATCGCGACGCCGTGCCCGAGCAGCGTGGGCTGGCGGCGCTCGCGGTTCACGAGGTCGTTGCGCAGCTTGGTCGGGTTCACGATGCCGTCCGACAGCTCGAGCAGGCCGCAGACGTACTCGGCCAAGGTCTCGAGCGTCGGCGGTTCGTCCTCGGGGAAGGCCTCGTCGAGGTGCAGGTCGACCCGCTCTTCCTTCAGATGGCGCGCGAGGTTCACGGGCCCGCTCCCACGGGACAGGTGCCGGGCGCTTCGGCGAGGCCGAGCAGCACGAGCGCCGCCTGGTGCGCCGCGCGCGGCGTGGCCTCGTAGGCCAGCACCGCCGGGACCTCGCCGGGCAGCTCGAGCATCTCGTACGGCGAGCCGAGCACGACCAGCGCGTCGAGCCGTCCGGCCTCGGCGTTCCAGTGCAGGCGTCGACGGTGCAGGGGATCGAGCCGGGCGGTGCCGGCCCACGCGCGCACCGAGGTGAGCACGAGGCCCACGGGACGTGCGCCGCCTTCGATCGGGATGCCGCGCGACTCGAGCGTCTCGACGAACGACGGCACGACCATGCCCGAGTCGTCCTCGCCGAAGACCATCAGGTCGATCGGCTGCCCGGGGACGAGGCGCGGCAGCGGCCGGCCGTTGCCCGTGAGCGAGCCGGCCAGCAGCCGCTCGCCGAGGTCGCCCTCGGGACGCCGCGGCGCCGGCGGCGCGTCGGCCAGCGCGGCGCGCGCGGCGGCGATGCGTCCGCAGGCCGCGTCGAGCACCTCGTCGGGCAGGAAGCGCCGCTCGTACGCGTCGGCCAGCGCCTCGCACACCGCGAGCGGATCGGCCGGCATGAGCAGCACGTCGAGTCCCGACTGCAGCACGTCGAGCGCGGCCACCGGATCCTGGCGGAAGCCGCCCATGTCGAGGGCGTCGGTGATGGCCAGACCGGAGAAGCCCATGCGCCGGCGCAGGTGGTCGAGCACGACGTTCGGCGACGCGGTCGCGGCGCGTCCGGGCACGGGATCGAGCGCGGGCACCTCGAGGTGTCCGACCATGATGCCGCCCACGCGCTCGGCCACGAGGGTGCGGAACGGGAGCAGGTCGACGGCCTCGAGCGTCTCGAGGTCGCGCGTCACGCGCGCGAGCTCGTTGTGGCTGTCCTGCACCGTCGAGCCGTGCCCGGGGAAGTGCTTGGCCACCGCGAGCACGCCGCCGTCGCGCAGTCCCGCCGCGAAGCGCGAGCCGAACTCGGCCACCGCGTACGGGTCGTCGGAGAAGGCGCGCGTGGCGATGATCGGGTTCGTCGACGCGGTGTTCACGTCGACCACCGGCGCGTACACGACGTCGATGCCGCACTCGCGCGCCTCGAGGCCGGTCAGCAGTCCCGCCTCGTAGGCCGCCTCGGGATCGCCGTTCGCCGCCAGCGCCATGGCCGGCGGCAACGACGTGCGCTCCTTGACCTGCTGTCCGCAGCCGCGCTCGAGGTCGGACGAGACGAGCAGCGGACGTCCGACGCGCAGGCGCAGCTTCGCGATCAGCCGCTCGACGTGCGGCTCGCCCTCGCCGAACACGATCACGCCGCCCGGCGGGAAGCGCTCGATCATCGGACGCAGCGCGTCGAGTGCGCGTTCGCCCTTGCTGGCGCGCACGGCCGGCCACACCACCTGTCCGATGCGTTGCGCGACGTCTTCGCTCAAGGGACGCTCCGGCCGTCGCGCGTCGCCCGCTCGAGGCCGGACGGCGCCGCCGCACGTCGCGCGATCGGCGCCGGATCCTATCAAAGGGTGCGCGATCGTGCCTCAGCGCACGCGGATCGTGGCGTCGGAGAGCGCGGCCGGGTCGTCCGGCACCTCGAGCACGATCTCGCCGCCGCCGCGCGGGACGGCGACCTCCAGCGAGCCCGCGGCGTCGCCGCGCGCGAGCGTGAGCCACAGGACGCGCGCCCAGGTCGCGGCGAGGTGCACGCGTCCGTCGGCATCGGTGCGCCACGAGGTGCCGTAGACGCCCGTCGCGCCGCGGACCAGCACCTGGACGTCCGGCAGCGGATGCCCCGCGGGATCGAGCACGCGCAGGTCGAGCGCGACCGGCGGCGTGTCGACGCGCAACCGCTCGTCGTAGGCGCGACCGCGCTCGACGACGAGCGTGCGCGGCGGGACGACGTCGGCGTCGACGGCGTCGAGCACGTGCAACGAGAGGAGCGCGCCGGGACGCAGGTCGTCGAGCATCCCCGGGACGCTGCCGCGCTCCCACGTGAGCCAGCGGGTGCCGTCCTCGAATTCCGCCTGGGCGTTGGGTCCAGCCGCCTCGGGGCGCACGGCGCGGGGCAGCGCGTCGAGCGGTGCCAGATCGGGCTCGCGCTGGACCTCGCCGTCGCACACGATGCGCACGTCGAGCAGGCGCCGATCGACGCCCTCGAGGAGGTCGAGGTCGATCGTCAGCCACGCCGAGGGTTGCAGCACGACGTCGACGTGCGCATCTTCGTCCGGTGCGGGGAACTCGAACTCGCCGCGCTCGTGGTGCAGCGCGACGACCTCGAACGCGCGATCGCCTTCGCCCACGGCGCGCAGCAGGCCCTGTCCCTCGGCGTCCGTCGGAGGACTCCAGACGCGGTTGCCGAGGCGGCGCGCGACGGCACCGCGCACGGGACGTCCGTCGGGGTCGCGCACGCTGATCGTCACGTCGCGCGCCGCGACGAGCGGCAGGTCGCCGAGGTCGACGGGGACGCCGTACGGGAACGGTCCGCCGCTCCAGTCGAGGCGGCCGAGCGCGTGCTCGGCGTGCAGCGTGAGCTGCTTGTCGCCGATCTGGAACGGGATGCGGAAGCGTCCCTCGGCGTCGGTGACGATGGTCGTCGAGCGGCTGCCCGCGCTCGAGATGTGCGGGTCGGCGCCCGGCGCGCGCGGCTTCCCCTCCTCGTCGGTCACGTCGAGCGGACAGGCCGGCACGCCGCGTCGTTCGGCGTCGACGACGCGTCCCGAGACGCAGGCGCGTGTGACGAAGGCCACGAGCACGTCGCGCTGCCCGGCGGCCACGTGCGCATCGGTGTCCGGCGCGAGTTCGCAGAGCGATCCGGACGGGCGCAGCTCGCCGGTCCAGTCGTCGGGCAGGCCGTCGACCGCGAAGCGTCCGTCGGCGTCGGTGAGCAGCGGGTTGCGCGGCCACGAGTCGAAGTCGCCGGGTGGACGGAAGCGGAAGTCGCCGGGCCAGCCTTCTCCCGCCGGAGAGAGCTGGAACGCGAACGGCCGTCCCGGGGCGCGTCCGTCGAGTGTGATGCGTCCGCTCAGCCGCGCGCCGGTCTCGAGTTCGACGTCGTGCTCGCCGCGTCCGCGTTCGAACTCGACCACCTTCGGACGCCACGTGGCACCGCACAGCACCAGCGACACGGCGTCGTCGCGTCCCTCGAAGCGCAGCAGGCCCGCGGGTTCGCTCGTGCGGACGTCGAGCAACTCACGGCCCGCGCGCAGGAAACCGCGCACGAGCGCCGGCTCGCCCGACGCGAGGCGCACGTGGACCACGAGCGGCGTCGCGTCGACGGCCGCGGCCTCCGGCGCGTCCGGCGGCGGTTCGGGGACGGGCAGCGTCGCGTCGCGGGCGTCCTCGCGCGCCGGCGTCGCGTCGAGCCGCATCGGAGGCGCGGCGCCCTCGGTCGGCGGGACGAGCTCGGGCAGCGCGTCGATCTCGGCCGGCAGGTCGCGCAGCGCCGTCCACATGGCGTAGGCCACGCCCAGCGCCAGCGCGAGCAGGAACAGTCGTCGGGCCATGCGCACCTCCTCTCGTCCCCTGCGACGGACGCGGCGCGCCTCGTCGTCCCGATCATGCCACGGCGCGCGCGAACCGGGCGCCCGCCGACGGTATGCTGCGCGTCCCCGCGGGAGGGCTGGCTTGGCCGACGGATCCGCTCGACGCACGCGCCGCACCGACGCGCGTCGGACCGCCGGGCCGCGGGTCGGACGGCTGCTCGAGGCGGCGGTGGCCATCGTGCCGGCGTTCGACGAGGCGTCCACCGTGGGCGAGGTCGTGCGCGCGCTGTGCGCGCTGCCGATCCCGCTGCGCGTCGTGGTCGTCGACGACGGTTCGCGCGACGGCACGGGAGAGGTCGCGCTGGCGGCCGGGGCCGAGCTCGTCACGCACGTGCGGCGGCGCGGCAACGGCGCGGCGATCAAGTCGGGGCTCGCGGCGACGGTCGAGCCGCTCGTGGTCATCGTCGACGCCGACGGACAGCACGAGCCGCGGCTCGTCCCGGCGCTGCTCGACGTGCTGCGCGCGGGCCACGACCTGGCCGTGGCCTGCCGTCCCGGCTTCGGCGGCTCGGGACCGCTGCGCGGCCTCGGCAACCGCGTGCTCGCGGCGCTCGCGTCGTACATGACGCGCGCGTCGGTGCCCGACCTCACGAGCGGACTGCGCGCGTTCCGGCGCGCGCCGATGACGCCCTTCGTGCCGCTCTTCCCCGACGGCTTCTCGACGCCCACGACGTCGACGCTGGGCATGCTGCACGCGCTGCGACGCGTGCGCTTCGTGGCGCAACCGGGCGCGGCGCCGGTGCGGCGCGGGCGCTCACGCACGCGCCTGCTGAGCGACGGGACGCGCTTCTTGGCCATCCTGCTGAAGGTCACGCTGCGCTTCCGGCCGGAGCGCGCGCTGGGGCCGCTGCTCGTCTCGGCGCTCGCGGGCGTCTCGTGCGTGCTCGCGGGCGGCGGCGGCCGGCTCGCGCTCGGCGCGGCGTGCGTCCCGCCGCTGGCGTGCCTGCTCGACGGATGGCGTCGCGCGCACCGCGGGGCGCGCGACCTGGACGTGCTCGTCCCGTGCGACACGGTGCACGACGCGGCCAGCGACGCGCGACGATCACCGGTGACGGGGCGGCGTGCGCAGCCCCTTTCGGACGCGGCGACGAACCCTTAACCTCTCTGCCAGGGAGGACGTGCCATGGATGCGACCACGCCGCGACGGGTGAACAGGGCAGCACTCTCGCTCGCCGCGCTGCTCGGTGCGGCGCTCGGGCTCGGCGCATACACCTTCGACTACGCCGAGGGCGCCTCGTACCTGAGCAGCGACCCCAAGGCCTGCGTGAACTGCCACATCATGCGTCCGCAGTACGACGCGTGGCAGAAGGCCAGCCATCACACGGTGGCCACCTGCGTCGACTGCCACCTCCCGGCCGAGGGTCTCGGCAAGTGGGTCGCGAAGGCGTCGAACGGCTACCACCACAGCAAGGCCTTCACCCTGCAGGACTTCGCCGAGCCGATCCGCATCACGCAGGGCAACGCCGACATCCTGCAGGACAACTGCCTGCGCTGCCACGGCGACCTGGTGCACGACCTCGTGCCGGGCGCCACCTCCGACCCCGACGCCGTGCGCTGCGTCCACTGCCATCGCGACGTGGGACACGGCGAGTCGGCGGGGCTGGGCGGGCGCGATCTCGGCGTCGAGGCCGAACTGGCCGGGGCCGTGCGCGTGCTCGACGACGCACGCGGATCCGACGAACACGGGAGGGACGGACGATGAACGACACGCGACGCCGCGAGCGCGGCAAGGTCCTGTTCGTGGTGACTCTGGTGGTCGTGGCGGCGGCCACGGCAGGCGTCACCGCGCTGCTTGTGAACATCGCCGAGCGCAAGGACGAGGCGCGCAACCCGTACGTCGTCCTGCAGCCGGTCGGCGAGGACGACACCGACCCGGCCAAGTGGGGGGTGAACTGGCCGCGCCAGTACGACGGCTACCTGCGCACGGCGATCAGCACGCGCACGCGCTTCGGCGGACACGGCGGCAGCGAGGCGATGCCCGAGGAGAAGCTCGAGCGCGACCCGTGGCTGAAGCGCATGTTCGCCGGCTACGCCTTCTCGATCGACTACCGCGACCGCCGCGGCCACGCCTACATGCTGGCCGACCAGGAGGCCACCCAACGCCTCACCAAGCCGCAGTCCGGGACGTGCATCCACTGCCACGCGTCGGTGCTGCCGCTGTACCGCGAGCTGGGCGACGGCGACGTGATCGCCGGGCTCGACAAGACGCACTCGATGACGTACCAGGAGACGAACGAGAAGCTGCACGAGATGGGCCACGCGCACCCGGTCTCGTGCGTCGATTGCCACGTGCCGAACACGATGCAGCTGCGCGTGACGCGTCCCGGGTTCCTGCTGGGCATCCGCGCGCTGGCCGAGTCCGACGCGCCGGTGCCGCACCTGCCGAGCATCGAGGAGTGGCGCGCGGGACCGCGCGAGCGTCCCTACGACCCGAACGTCGACGCGCGACGCAGCGAGATGCGCAGCTACGTGTGCGGGCAGTGCCACGTCGAGTACTACTGCTCGTCGAAGATGATCCTCACCTACCCGTGGGGCGACGGGCTCACGGCCGACGACATCGAGGGCTTCTGGGACGCCACGACGTTCCCCGACGGCACGCCGTTCGTCGACTTCGTGCACAAGGAGTCGGGCGCGCCCGTGCTCAAGGCCCAGCACCCCGAGTTCGAGCTGTGGAGCCAGGGCATCCATGCGCGCAGCGGGGTGGCCTGCGCCGACTGCCACATGCCGTACATGCGCGAAGGCGCGACCAAGGTGTCCGACCACTGGGTGCGCAGTCCGCTGCTCAACATCAACCGCGCCTGCCAGACCTGCCATCACGCCGACGAGAGCGAGATCGCGGCACGTGTCGACGCGATCCAGGGCCGCAACCACGAGCTGCTCGAGCGGAGCGGCGCCGCGCTCATGGACCTGCTCGACGCGATCGCCGAGGCCAGGGCCGCCGGGGCGAGCGACGAGCAGGTGCGTCCCGCGCTCGAACTCCAGCGGCGGGCCCAGTGGCGCATCGACTTCATCGCCGCCGAGAACTCGATGGGCTTCCACGCCCCGCAGGAGGCCGCACGCGTGCTGGGCGAGGCCGCCGACTACGCCCGGCAGGGAGTGGCCGCCGCGTTGCGCTGGGACGACTGATCCCGCCGTCCGCTCAGAACTGGAAGTCGATGAACGGCTGGAAGTCCGTGGCGATCCACGGCAGGACGAGCGCGGCGGCGGCGCCGTAGGCCATCGCGAAGCCCCAGTCGGGCAGGCGTGCCGCGGCGCGCTCGAGCACGCGACGCGACATGGCGACGTGGACGAGCGCGAAGCCGGCGAGGAACGTCCTTGCGAAGAGGCCGGCGCGCGATCGGGTCATGGGCTCGATCATGCCCGCCGCGCGCGCCCGCCGCCGGGACGGCGCGGCCCTCGCCGTCCCGCCGCGGGTCGATCAGGCGTCGGCGGCCGGCGGTTCGACGGCGGCCATGTCCTCGCTCAGTTCGGCGAAGATCGAGGCCGAGACCGACTCGAGCAGCTCGTCCTCCGAGAACGGGTACATGTACCAGCCGCCCGCGTGGCCGGCCCACATCACGAGGCCGGTCTCGATGTCGACGGCACGCAGCTCGAGCACGATGTACTTCCACCACGTGGGCGGGAGCAGCATCCAGCCGTCGGTCATGCTGGCGCGCGCGATGACGATGTGGTCGGCGCCGCACAGCTTGCCGATCTTCTGCTGCGCCGCGCGGTTGTCGAAGATGTCGGAGATCGAGAGCGACATCTCGGTGATGGCGTCCTGCACCGACGCGCGCTCGACGACCGAGTAGAGCTTCTGGTCGACGAGGTAGCGGGTGAGCTTGTCGGTCAGCAGGTCGGTGTCGAACGCGTACGGGTCGGACGCGCCCGTGATCAGGAACGAGCCCTCGGCCTTCTGCGCGTCGACCACGGCCACGACGGCCACGGTCTTCGGCACGCGGAAGTCCTTCGAGAGCACGGTGTCGTACGAGACGCAGCTCGCGAGCGCGGTCGCGAGCAGCAGCAGGGCGCACCTCGGGGTGCGGTCGATCGGGTTCATGGCGGCATCCTCCGTCGCGCCGCGCGACGAGAGCGACGCGGTCTCCCGAGGTGGGCGGCCGAGCACGCCGCGGTCCCGCGCGGGCGCGCCCCAAGGGCGAAGGCGCGCGCAGCGCACGCGCCGAATCGGTGCGCGGCGACGCCGTCGAACCGGGCGCTCGCGAGCCCGGGGTGGGGACTCAGCGCCGGCGCAGCCGCGCGACGACCTCGAGGTGCGTCGTGCGCGGGAAGAGGTCGACCGGACGCAGCTCGTCCACGACGAAGGCCGGGGCGAGCCCGTCGAGGTCGCGCAGCAGCGTGACGGGATTGCACGAGACGTAGACCATGCGCGGGACGCGCAGCGCGCAGATCCGCTCGACGAGCGCGCGCGCCAGTCCCTTGCGTGGCGGATCGACCACGAGCGCGTCGAGGTCGGCGTCGATCTCGGCCAGCGCGGCCGGCGCGTCGCCCTCGACGAAGCGCACGCGCTCGGCCAGGCCGTTGCGGCGCGCGGCATCCCGTCCGTCGGCCACCGCCGCGGGATGGCGCTCGAGCGCGGTCACGCGCGCGCCGGCGCGGGCGAGGCGCAGCGCGATGGGTCCGGCGCCGGCGTAGAGGTCGGCCACGTGGCGTCCGCGCACGTCGCCCAGCGCGTCGAGCACCTCGGCGTAGAGCACCGAGGCCTGCTCGGCGTGCCCCTGGACGAACGACGTGAGCGTGCGCCGCAGCGCGAGTCCGTCGCGGGTCTCGTCGAGGTGCGCCTCTCCCACGAGCGGCCGCGTGTGCTCGCCGAGGATCACGTTCGTGCGCTCGGCGTTGCAGTTCTCGACCAGGCCCACGAGGCCGCGTGGCGCGAACTCGTCGAACAGCGCGCGCGCCAAGGCCGCGACCGCTTCCGTCCCAGCCTCGCGCACGACGAGCCCGGCCAGCGCGCGCCGACCCTCGGGATCGACGCGCGCCACGAGGTGCCGCAGGAGTCCGCGATGCGCGCGCTCGTCGTACGCCTCGACGCCGAGTTCCCGCGCGAGCGCGCGCGTGCGCACGAGCAGCGCCGTGAGCAGCGGGTGCTGGAGCGCGCAGCCGTGCAGGTCGACGATGGCGTGCGTCCCGGGACGGAAGAAGCCGGCCACCGGTCCGGCGGCCGACGGCGCGAACGGCAGCTTGATCGACGTGCGTCCGAAGAGCGGCCGCGCCGCCCCGCGCGTGGTCCGCAGCGGGACGTCCGCGAGCGCCGGCCGCGCGCGCACGAGCTCGGCCAGCGCGCGCGTCTTCTCCTCGAGCTCGACGTCGTAGGCGCGGTCGAGGCGCGTGCAGCCGCCGCACGGCCCGAAATGCGGGCACGCGACCGGCTCGCGCGTCTCGGGGCGCGCCGCGACGAGGGGGACGGATTCAGGCATCGCCGCGCAGTATGGCCCGGCCGGGCGACGCGCGCGATGCGCATTGATCGCCCGCGCACCGCGCCGGATCATGCGGCGATGCCAGCGGCGAGCGAGGTGCCCGAGCAGCCACCCGTCCCCGGCGGACGTGAGGCGACGCGTCCGCTGCCCGAGTTGCTCGGCGCGGCGGCGATCGTCGGCGCGGGCACCGGCCTGCTGCTCGCGGCGCTGCAGCTCGTGTCCGCCGCCGCGGCGCGCATGCTCTGGACGCTCGAGATGCCGGCGCTCGGCCTGGCCGCGTATCCGCTGCTGGGGGCGCTCGCGGCGGTGTCGTGCGTCCCGGCGCTGATGCTGCTGCGGCGCGTGGTGGCGCCGCGCACCGACGCGCTGGCGTGGGTCGTGGGCTGCACCTGCCTCGGCGCCGGCGCCGGCCGCGCGCTCGCGTCGGCCGCTGCGCGGACGGCAGGGCCTGCCCGGCGGACGGCTCGCCGCGCTCGCGCTCAGGGCGCGGCCTGGATCGTGCTCGCGCTGGCGGGTGCGGCGTGCTCGCGCGGCGCTCGCGGACGCACGCGCGTGACGTGGCCGCGTCTGAGGTCGCCCAGGTGCGACGGCGGAGCGCCCGATCGCGCGCCGCGCCGCGTGGGGTCGCGGCGCGACGCGTCGGCGGCGCGTTGGCGGGCGCCGCTCGTGCACCTCGCGCTGCTCGCGGTGAAGGATGCGGCTGCCCAGCGCGGCCTGCTCGGCGCGCCGGCGCTGCTGCTGGTGGTGGGGGCGTCGTCCCTCGGCGCGGCGCTCGGCCTGCTCGCCACGAGCCGCACGCCCGTGCGCCGCGTCGCCGGCGCGATCCTGACGTGCGGCGTGGTCGCGGGACTCTTCGTGCAGCGGCCCGACCCGCCGTCGGCGTCCGTGGTGCGCGGTGCGCGCGGTCCGAACGTGCTGCTGATCGTGCTCGACACGCTGCGCCGCGACGCGGTCTCGGCCTACGGCCTCGTCGACGGGACGACGCCGCGGCTCGACGCGCTGGCGTCCAAAGGCGTGCTGTGCGACGACGTCGTCGCGCCCGGCGACTGGACCGTGCCCGTGCACGCGTCGCTGTTCACCGGCGCGCAGGTCTCGCGCCACGGCACGGGCCACGGACGGCGCGTGCTGCGCGAGCGTCCCGCGGCCGGCGCGCCGCCGCTGCCCACGCTGGCCGAGCTCTTCGCGCGCCGCGGCTGGGAGACAGCGGCCTTCGTGTGCAACATGAACGTGAGTCGCGCGGCCGGCTTCGCCCGCGGCTTCGAGCGCTACGAAGAGGTCTGGCGCGCGCGCCAGGGCGACTTCGACGCGCTCGGTCCCGCGCTGCGCGCCTGGCTGGGACTGGGCGGCGCGTTCGACAAGGGCGGCGAGCTGGCCGTGCGCGGCGTGGGCGAGTTCCTCGACGAGCACGCCGACGCGCGACGTCCGTGGCTGCTCTTCGTGAACCTCATGGAGGCGCACGCGCCCTACACGCCGCCCGCGCCGTGGGCCGGTCGCTTCGTCGAACACGCGCCGTCCGACGCGGCGCGCGCGCTGCTCGCCGACCCGCTCGCGCACGTCTGGGACGCGGGCGTCGAGCCGCCGGTGGCCGACGAGCTGTGGCGCGCGTACCTCGGCGGAGTCGCGTACCAGGACGCGTTGCTGGGCGAGATCCTCGACGCGCTGGTGCGCAACGGCCTCGACGACGACACGCTCGTGGTCGTCACGAGCGACCACGGCGAGCACTTCGGCAAGCGCGGCCTGCTCGGCCACGGACAGGATCTCGACGACGACCTGCTCGACGTCCCGCTCGTGCTGGCCGGGCCGGGCCTGCCGCGCGGCGTGCGCGAACCGGCGCCGCTCGATCTGCTCGACGTGCTGCCCACGCTGCTCGCGCTGAGCGGCGGCGACGCGTTGCCGTCCGATCCGGGACGCACCGGGCGCGCGCTGCGCTTCGACGGCCGCGACGCCGCCGCGCTGGCCGACCGCCCGCGCGTGGCCGAACGCTTCGCGTTCTCCGGCGACGCGTCCGGCGTCGACGCCGACGACGCGCTCCCGCCCGGCGCCGATCCCGAGTGGTCCTGGGGACGGGCCGCGCTGCTGCGCGGCCGCGACCTGTACGTCGAGGTCGACGCGCCTCCCGACGCCGCGCGCGCGTTCGCCGCGACGCGACTCGAGCGCCGCGACGGCGATCCCCGTCCGCCGCGCGACGACGGACGCCACGCGCTGGACGACGCCGAGCTGCGCGCCGCGTACGCCGCCGAACTGGCCGCGTTGCGCGCGCGCTGGACGTCCGCCGACGCGCCGCGCGACGCGCTCGAGCCCGACGCCGAACGCGACGCCGCCCTGCGCGCGCTGGGATACACGGGACGATGAGCGCCGCGCCGACGACGAATCCGCAGCCGGACCCGAGCTCGAACCCGACACCGAACCCGAACCCGAACCCGACACCGAACCCGCACGCGACCGCGACCGCGCGTCTGATGCGCGGCGCGTGCCTCGTCGCGCTCCTGTTCCCGGCGTTGCTCGCGGGCGAGGCGTGGCGGCGCGGCGCGTCCGTCGCGGCGCTCGCACTGCTGCGCGAGACGGGCGCGTCGCTGGCGCTCGCGTCGATCGCGTGCACACTCGTCGGGATGCTCGCGCGTCGGCTCGCGCCGCGGCGTCCGTCCACGGCTTTCGCGCTGCTCGCGCTGCCGCTCGTGGTGGGCGTGGTGCGCGGGCTGCTCGCCGAGCGCCTGCGCGGGTCGTCCGGGGCCACGCCGCGCCTGCTGCTCGCGGGACTCGGCGCGACGCTGGCGCTCGCGCTGCTGGCGCACGGCGTGCGTGCGCTCGCGGCGAGCGCGCTGTCGCAGCGGCTCGTCCCGGCGGGAGCGCGCGCGACGACGCTCGGCGGTGTGGCGGCGTGTGTGCTCGGCGCGGCCGCGCTCGCGACGTCCGACGTGCCACGGCTCGTCGGCGCGCGCGAGACGTCGGCGATGATCGAGACGTCGGCGACACACGAGGCTCCGGCGGCGAACGAGGTGTCCACCGCGAGCGACGCACTCGCCGCGAGCGAGGCGCCTCGCGCGTCCGCCGTCCCCACGCTGCTGGCCGAGCTCGGGATGCTGGCGCGCGCGGGACTCTCGGCGGCGCCGCGCGACAACCTGCTCGTCTCGGCGCGCGCGCTCGACCACGAGGTCTGGGTGCGCGGCGGCGCGCCGGTCGAGATCGGACGCGACGCGATCACCGCGCCGGACGGCACGCTCTCGGCCGAGCGGCTGGGCTTCCCCGACGGGCTCTCGACGCTCGTGCAGACCACCGACGTGCCCGCCCGCGGCGCGCGCTTCGAGGGTCGCGTGTGGGTGCGCCGGCTCGACGGCGACGGCCCGTCGGACGCCGGCCTCGCGCTGCTCCTCCGCGCCGGGCCGAAGGGCCCGTACGGCCAGCTCGTCGTGCATCCCACCGAGGTCTGGACCGAGTATTCGCTCGAGCACGCGTTCGGCGACGACGCGGGGGACGAGCCGGTGACGTTCCGCATCGGCAACGATCACGGCGACCCGCGCGCGCTCGAGGTGGCCGTGTGGGACGCGCGCCTCGTCGAGCGCGCCGTCGACGACCGCTGATGCGCCGCGCCGCGGCGTCCCGTGCTTGACGGATCGGGGGGCGTGACGTGCGATGGGTCGCATGGGAATGCGTCGCGCTCGGCCGGGGATCGTCGGAGCCGTCGTCGCGCTCGCGCTGGTCGGGGCGCTGTGGCGCATGCTCGAGTCGTCCGAGGCGCCGGAGCCGGTGACGCTCGCGCCCGCCGCCGAGCCGACCACCGTGCGACCGGACACCGAGCTCGTCCCGATCCCGACGTCGCGCGGCGAGGTCGCGCTGCCGGCGCCGCTCGACGTCCCCGCAGCCGCGCCCGCCGCCGGCGAGCGCGACGTGCTGCGCGTGGCGGTGATCGCGGTGGCCGGGGACGGCGTGCCGATCCCCGGCGTCGGCGTCTCGCTCGTCTCGGGGAAGGGACGCCTGCTCGGGCTGCGCTGGCCGGCGTCGGCGATCGTCGAGGCGCGGCGCGGCGCCGAGCTCGTGTTCGGCGTGTCCGACCCCGGCTGGGGATCGGTCGAGGCTCCCCACGTGGTCGGCAGCCTCGTCGGGTCGGACGTCGCGCACATCCTCGACGATCCGACGGTGGACGAGGAGCTGGTCGTGCCGCTCGCGCCGTCCGGGGTGACCTTCGGGACGCTCGTCGACTGCCTCGACCGCCCCGTGGCGAGCACCCAGCTCGTCATGCTCATCCCCGAGGCGCCCTTCGCGGCGAGCGTGACGACCGACCTGCTGGGACGGTTCCCCGCGCAACTCGACGCGGCGCCGGAGGCGCCCACGGAACAGCTCGCGATCCCGACGGTCGCGAGCGTGATCGGCGCGCCCTCGCTGCGCTCGAATCGCCTCGGGCGCATCGCGCTGGAGAGCGCCGACCCGCTCGTGCTGCGCGGTGAGTGCCTGCGCGGCGTGCTGCTGCGCGTCCACCCGCCCGAGGCCGACGTGTTCGCGACGTACGCCACCCAGTGGCAGCCGGCCGCGGGAGGCTCGCGCGTGGGAACGCGCACGGCGGAAGGCGTGTTCGTCGAGCACCACACGATGGGTGCGTCGAGGCTGCGCGTCGGCGCCGAGGGCTGGGTGTCTCCGTGGTTCGACGTGCTCGTCGACGAGACGTCCGCGTCCAATCCGATCGACGTCACGCTCGCGCAGCGCGGGACGTTGCGGGGGCGCGTCGTCGACGCGCGCGGTGCGCCGGTCGTCGGTGCGTGGGTCGGCTTCGACCGGGGCGATCTCGACCGCGGCAACTGGGAGGTCCAGCGGCGCATCTTCGACCACGACGCGCCGTTGCCGAGACCCTCCTCGGGCTCGGGTGTCGTGGCCACCGACACCCGGGGACGCTTCGCGCTGCCGTTCGGCCTCGGACGGCTGCTCGTGATGCATCCCGCGTACCGCACCGCGGTGCTCGACGATCTGCGCGAACTCCCCGACCCGATCGCGCTCGTCGAGGGCCCCGTGCTCGCGGGACGCCTCGTCGGCTACGAGTCGCTCGCAACGCCTGCCCGTGTCTCGATCGAGGGTCCCCCGACCAGCAAGCTGCTCTCCCCGCTCGGCCGCCACGTGGTGTCCGTGCACGAAGACGGCAGCTTCCGGGCGGGCACGCTGCTGGCCGGCCGCAACCGGCTCCTGGTCGAGGCGCCCGACGGACGCGTCTTCGCGCGCACCGCCGTCGACGTCGCGCCGTTCGGCACGACGTCGGTCGTCGTCGACGTGCGTCCGCCGCAGCGGCTGCGCGTGTTCATCGCCGACAGCGCCGAGGCCCTCGACGCGCTCTCGCTGCACGCGCTCGAGTCCGAGCGCCGCACCTCGGTCGAGAGCGGCACCCACGACGGCGACACCTGGTTCGTCGACATCGACTGGACCGGCCCGGCCGACGTCTACGGTGAGCGCGGCGACGAGAGCGTGCTGATCGGGACGATCGTCGTCGCCGACGGCGTGCTCGACCACGTGCTCACGCTTCCCACCGCCGAAGTCCACGTCGAGGGCGTCCCCATCGCGGCGAGCGGCCAGACCCCGGTCCTGCTCGAGTTGCGGCGCGACACGATCGACGGGCCGCGCCTCAAGATGCGCTTCGCCGACTCCAGCGGACGGGCGGAGTTGCGCGACATCCCCGCCGGCACCTACTTCGCCGACGTGCGCGGCGCCGGGATGGTCGACATCGTGGCCCGCGCCGGACCGATCGAGGTGCCCGCGACGCCGCACGCCATCGTGTCGGCCGTGCTCGTGGCCGTGGACGACGGCTGACGCGCTCCCGCTCAGCGCTCGTGGACGAACGTCACGCGCGCCACGCCGTCGCCGGGCTCCGCTTCGAGCCGCAGCTCGTGGCGTCCGGGGCCGGGGGCGGGGAAGGCGTCGGCGGCGTGCTGCACGAGCAGCTCGACGTGCACGCGCGCGTCCCGCGAGGCGTCCTCGTCGAAGCTCACGCGCAGCTCGAGGGCGTCGTCGGGCTGGCCCGAGCCGTTGCGCACGAAGCCCTCGAGGCTGGCGCGCGTCGTGCCGTCGAGCTCGGCACAGGGCAGCGCGACGAACTCGCCGCGCGGACGGCGCACGGCGATCGTGGCGCGACCGTCGACCGCGATCCGTCCCCCGAGCAGCGGGTACGGGAGATCGAACGGGACGAGCAGCACGCGCGCCGCGCCGGACGCCTCGGCCACCGGGCCGGACGGACGCGCGACGTCGTACGTCCAGGTGCCGTTGCCCACGCGCGCGGGGGCGCCCTGCACGCCGTCGGAGAAGCGGGCGCCCCTGTCGAGCGCGCTCCACGTCATGCACTCGCCGGGACGCAGCGTGAACACGAGTTCGCTCGGCGGCAGCGGCCAGACGTCCTGGAGATGGTCGTCGTCGAGGCTGGCGAAGATCGGACGCAGCACGTCGGGCGCGTAGCGCGGCGCGACCAGTCCCTCGGCGAGCACCGGATTCTCGAGCGTCTCGGGGTGCTCGGCCAGGTCGACCACCGAGAGCACGCGTCCGTCGTCGCCGCGGTAGAGCACGCCGCCGTCGGGATCGTACATGTGCCAGCCGCCGTCGAAGGCGATCTCGGGCACCACGTGTCCGGCGAGGGCCCACAGGCGCGCCTCGAGTCCGGCGCGGCGCGCGAGCACCACGAAGGCCTGGGCCACGTCGTCGCACCATCCGTATCCCCACACCTCGAGCAGCCGCACGGGATCGTGCAGCACGTCGCCGGCGTGGGGCGGGTCGGCGTGCTGCCAGCGCGCGGCGAGGTGCGTCCACAGGCGTTCGGCGGCTTGCGCGGGCGGCAGGCCGGCCAGGCCGATGGACGCCACGATCGCGTCGACGTCGGGCAGCGGTCCCCGTCCGTCGACGGCGAAGCGGCGCACGACGAGCGGCGCGTCGCCGGCGTTCGCGAGCGACGTGGCGCGCAGCGCGCCCGCCGCCGCGGGGATCTCGAACGCGCGCTCGCCGTCGGACGCGCGCAGATCGAGCGACGTCGTGAGCGCGTCCGCATCGGGGTTCGCGTCGGTCGTCCGCGCGCCGCCGGACGATTCGTCACCGCGCGCGCGGGCGTCGTCGAGCTCGGCCACCGTGCGCTCGAGCAGCGCGAGTTCGAGTCCCAGGCGCGCCGAGACGCGGGCCAGGTCGGCGGGCGAGGCGTCGTCGAGCGCGGTCTCGCCGTCGAGCAGGCGCGCGTCCTCGGGCGCGAACACGTCGGGACGCGCGCGGCGCAACTCCATCTGCAACTCGCGCAGGCGCGCGAGCTGGCGCTCGAGCAGGGCCGGGTCGAAAGGCGGCTCGACGCCGTGCTCGGTCATCGCGCGCACGATGCGTCCCCGGCGCCAGAGCACGAGCTCGTGCAGCGCCTCGTGCAGCTCGGGATACGGCCCGCGCGCGTACTGCGCCAGGCGCTGGGCGGCGAAGCCGTCGCGGTCGCGCGGCGCCACGAGCAGCGCGAGCGGCACGCCGATCCAGGCCGCCAGGCGCAGGTTCGCGTGGGCGCGGACGGGCAGCAGCGCGTGCGCGGTGAGCAGCGCGGCGAGGGTGCACAGCGCGGCCAGCGTCCACTCGAGGGCCGGTGGACCCTGGGTCAGCGCGTCGGCGATGCCGACCACCCAGAGCGCCATCGCCGGCGCGCGCGCCGACGCGAGGTGCACGCGCAGACGACACGCGGCGAGCAGCAGCAGGACGACCTCGAGCGCGCACGCTCCCGCGAGCAGCGCGGTGAGCAGCGGACGCCAGTCGGTGCCGTGCAGGCCCTCGCCCGCCAGCAGCAGCCCCGCCACCTCGACCGGGACGAGCAGCAGCGTCGCCAGGGCCACGCGCAGCGGCGCCTCGGCCAGCTCGGCGCCGAACCCGTCCCTCATCGGAGCACCCACACCATCGGATAGTTCTTCTGGATGACGCGGTTCGCCTCCTGACGGAACGACTCGTCGTCGAAGCGCCGCAGGCCGGGCAGCATATAGGAGAGCGCGCCGCCGGTCTCGTCCCCGGGCACCTTCCAGCGCGCGATGAGGTCGAGCAGCACGCGGCGGCTGGCCTCGCTGTCGATCGCCAGGCAGATGTCGGGCAGCATGCTCGCGCTGTCGCGGTTCTGGGCCAGCTCGCCGAGCAGGTCGAGGTCGTCCTCGCCGAAGCCCCTGCGCAGGGCGCCGAGCAGGTTGCGGCGCGAGAACTCGCGCGTGCGCAGGGTCTGGAACTTGGGCCCGGGATCGCTCGTCGACCAGGCGTCGAAGCGCCGCACGAGCTCTTCGCGCACGGCGCGCGGCGTGCGCTCCTCGAGCTGGGTCGGCAGGCCGTAGGCGAGCAGCGCGAGGCGCCGCTCGTCGGACGACCCGACCTCGGGACGGCCGGCGCTCAGGCGTCCGAACTCGGCCAGCAGGCGCGGCGCGAGCAGGTCGAAGGTCGCGTGCGGCAGGTCGGGCACGATCTCCACCAGCCAGCCGAGCCCGACGTCGGACAGCTCGTCGAAGCGCGCGCGCAGCGTCTCCGCCGCGGGACGGCTGCCGGCCCAGGCGCGCAGCGCGAGCACGCGCTGGTCGTCGTCCTCGAAGCGGCCGCGGTCGAGGCGTTCGAGGTCGAAGCGCACCGCGCTCACGTCGCGCTGGTAGATCGAGCGCAGCACGAAGGTGCGCGCGTCGGGCGAGAGGTCCCAGAAGCCCGCCAGCACCTCGCGCACGGCGGACGGGTCGAGCTCGTCGGTCACGAAGCGCTCGAGCACCTCGGCCGGGACGTCCGACTCGTGCGTGGCCACGAGCGCGCGCAGCAGGTCGGACTCGCGCGCCGTGAGCGCGTCGAGGCGCGCGCCGAGGGCGTCGACGAGGTCGTCGTCGAAGAGCGGCTCGCGTTCGTCGGGATCGGCGACCACGTCGTAGGCCAGGCGCGTGTCCTTGCGCACGTCGACCACGAGCTTCTTCGGTCCCACGCGCACGAGGCGCGCGGCCTCGGTCGAGCTGCCCACCGCCGGAGCGTCGCGCGTCGCCGTCGGGTCGAGTGCCAGCGCGAGCACGCCCGACGTCCAGCAGCTCGCCTCGGCGTCGGGACGCAGCACGTCGAGCAGCGTGCCGAACAGGTCGAGTCCGCTCACCGGCGTGTCGACCGTGATCGGACCGGGCAGGCCCGGCACCCGCATCAGGAACGGCACGCGCACGGCGTACTCGACGCAGCCCTGTCCCGCGAGGTAGCGCTCGTCCTCGCCCAGGGCGTAGCCGTGGTCGGCGGTCACCACGAGCAGCGTCTCGTCGAGCAGGCCGGCCGCGCGCAGCCCGTCGACGAGCTTGCCGACGCGCGCGTCGACGGCGCGCACGCCCTCGCGGTACGCGGCGGGCATGTCCTTCGAGCGGCCCACGTGCGCGTCGCTCCAGTGCGCGAAGACCGCGAAGGGACGCTCGTCGTCGGTGCGCGTCGCGAACGCCAGCGTCTCGTCCTCGAGGCCAGGAGCCTTGCTGTCTTGAGTCCCCGTGAACTCGGCGCCGTAGTGCGGCGGCAAGCGGATGTGCGCGTACTTGCGGAAGACGTAGTCGCTGCCCACGTGGAAGGTGCGGAAGCCGCCGTCGCGCAGCGCGCCCATCCACGTGGCGAGCGGCAGGCCGGCGTCGGCGGCGCCCAGCACGACCTCGATCGGGAAGGACGTCATGAGGCACGGCACCGAGCGTCCCGTGTGGTCGCTGGGCGAGTACGTCGTGGTGAAGCGCACGCTCTGCTGCGCGAGCGCGTCGAGGTTCGGGGTGATCGAGACACCGTGCTCGCGCAGGCCGAGGTGGTCGTCGCGGAAGGCGTCCATGAGCACGACGATCACGTGGCGCGTCGCGGCGCGCACGCGCTCGGCCGCCGCACCCGGCGTGGGCACGAATCGGAACGCCGCGGCGTCGGCGCCGGCCAGCAGCGCGGGCGCGGCCTCGGCCTCGTCGGCGGCGAGCGTGTCGGGCGCGGCCGCGTCGGAGGCGTCCTGCGCGTCGCGCCGCTCGAGGCGCACGTCGCGCAGCTCGACGGCCAGCGGCGTGCCGGGACGCGCGTCCGTCGCGAACAGCTCGAGCACCGGCGCGCCCGACGACGGCGCGGGACGGTCGCCCTCGAGCAGCGCCAGCCGGTAGCGGCGTCCGTTCGTGCGCGGGTCGCTGCCGTCGCTGCTCGAGAACCAGAGCGAACCGCCCCAGTGCGAGTACGCGCCCGACCCGTCCTCGCGCACGACCTGATGCAGGGCGTTGCCGGGACCGAGCGGCGCGCCGTCCTCGAACAGCGTCACCGCGCTGGCCGTCGGATCGAGCTGCGAACTCGCGGACGCGCGCCACGCCTCGGGCAGCGCCACGGTGTACGCACGTCCCGTCTCGGGCGCCATGCGCGCCGGATCGAGGGTCAGCGCCGCCGGCGGCGCGGGACGGCGCACGTCGACCCAGGGCGTGACGACCTCGGCGAACGCATGCCCCGGCGTGACGGGCAGCTCGACCGCACGGAACCCGAGTCCGTCGCCGAGCGCGACGGTGAGCGTCGGCGCGGGAGACGAAGAGGAGGCGTCGGGCGCGCGGTCGGCGTCGGCGGCGAGGCGCACGTCGAGCACGGCGCGGAAGAGCGCCGGCCGGTCGGCTTCGGCGCCGGCTTCGGCTTCGGCACCGGCTTCGGCTTCGGCACCGGCTTCGGCTTCGGCACCGGCTTCGGCTTCGGCACCGGCTTCGGCACCGGCACCGGCTTCGGCACCGGCTTCGGCTTCGGCTTCGGCTTCGGCTTCGGCTTCGGCTTCGGCTTCGGCTTCGGCATCGGCTTCGGGCCCCACGCGCGCCGCACGCAGCAGGCGCGCCCGCGGCGACGCGAACGTCGCGCGCACGA
Source organism: Planctomycetota bacterium (assembly GCA_020638905.1). Taxonomy (GTDB): domain Bacteria; phylum Planctomycetota; class B15-G4; order B15-G4; family B15-G4; genus JACKHP01. The sequence continues at coordinate 300,612 of JACKHP010000001.1, forward strand.
CTCCGTTGCCGGACGCCTCGCACGCGACGTCGCTCCCGGGCGCCCAGTCGGCGAGCGGCAGCGCCCTCTCGGACGGACGCGGGGCGCGCGTGCTCGCGGCGGCCACGTGCTCGTCGCGCGCGTCCCGAGCGCCGGACGCCTCGCTCGGCGCGTCGTCGTCGCGCGGTCCGCGCCCGTCCTGCGCATCCGCGTGGTCCGCGGCGGGTGCGGCGTGCAACCCGTCGTCGCGTTCGGCGCGCGCGGCGGTCACCACGCTGCGCAGCTTGGGGACGAGTCCGTCGCTGTAGGCCGAGAGCGCCATGGCGGACGGCGTCGACCACGCGGCCCAGGTCGTCCACAGCGCAGCCAGGCACGCGCCGGCGCAGGCGACCACGAGGCGCCCGGGCAGCGGACGCGCGCGGCGCAGCAGCAGCGCGCGCGCACAGGTCGTCGCGGCGATCACGGTCCCCGCGCCGAGCAGCAGGTGGAAGGCCGGGTAGTGCCCGACGAGCACGCGCGTGTCGACCCATCCCGAGAGCCACGCGACGAGGCCGGTCGCGAGCGCCAGCCACACGCCGCGCGCGCGCCACCCGGGGCGCGCCATGCGTTCGTGGAGCGTCACGAGCACGCGCACCACGGCCAGCGCGGCGGCGTCGAAGGCCAGCTCGAGCAGCAGCACGCCCGGCACGTCGCGGATGAAGTTGCCCGCGAACAGGCTGCGTCCGGCGAGGGCGACGGCGGGCAGCCAGAGCAGCGTGAAGAGCAGCGCGGCCCGACGTCCCGCGAGGCGCGCGGCGAGCGACCAGAGCAGCCCGACGAGCGTGCCGCCCACCGCGGCGACGGCCAGCATGAGCGCGACGAGCAGGGCCAGGCGGGACGGCGCGGCGACGAGTCCACGATCGGTCAGGCAGGCGATCTCGACCGCGACGAGCACGCACGCGGCCAGCACCGGACGCACGAGCATCTGCGCCAGGCCGGAGGCCTCGCGTGGCGGCAGGGGACGTCGCCCGGCGCGCGCCGGGACGTCACGGTTCTGCATGGCGCAAGACGGGGCCGTTTCCCCGCCCTCCCAGGTCGGGTCGAGGAACAGAGCTTAGGACAGTCGCGGGCGCGATACGACAGCGATCGGTCGAAGATGCGTGTCGCGCGAGTGTGCTGTGGCGTCGCCGGCGGCGCGTGCCTAACCTGGACGCTCGCGTCGCGTGGGGTGCCCGTCCCATGCGGGCGCGAGTCCCCCGGAGCGGCACACGTTGGGCGCGCGCGTTCCCCGTCCCCTGGTCTGGCTGTTCGCGGCGCTGCTGCTCGGCTTCGGCGTGTTCGCCGTGATGGCGTTCCGCGCCACGACGCTCGAGCAGGTCGACGCGGCGCTGGCCGCCGAGCGCCTGGCCGACGCGCGCGCCGAATTCGGGGGCCTGCGTCCGCTGCTCGAGCGCCGGCCCGACGGCAGGCTCGAGCGCGCGCCCGACGCGCCGGCCCACGGCGGCGCCGAGCCCGAGCGCATGGTCGTGCTCTTCCACCGCGCGACGGACGGCGAGCTGCTGCGCATCGAGATCCCGTTCTGGTTCCTGCGCGTGAAGGGACCGGCGCTGCGCATGGTGCTGTCGGGCACCGACTTCGACGTCGAGCAGCTCGGCATCGCGCCGCGCGACCTGGCCGCGTTCGGCGCCTGTCCGCTGCTCGACGAGTCGCGCGCCGACGGCTCGACGCTGCTCGTCTGGACCGAGTGAGCGGCGCGCGCGCCGGCGCGCGTCAGCCGTGCACCGGCATCCCGCCGCGGAACATGAAGTAGACCGCGCCGAGCAGGCACAGTCCCGCCCACAGGAAGTCGAGCGTGAGCTGCGCCTTCATGTAGAAGACCGCGAACGGCACGAAGACCGCGAGCGAGACGACCTCTTGGAGGATGCGCAGTTGCGGGACGCTCAGCACCGTGGCGCCGATGCGGTTGGCCGGCACCTGGAGCTGGTACTCGAAGAACGCCACGCCCCAGGCCACGAGCGCGACGAGCATGATCGGACGGTCGGCCAGGTCGCGCAGGTGTCCGTACCAGGCGTAGGTCATGAAGAGGTTGCTGCAGCACAGCAGCAGGACGGCGGCGAGCACGGGCGGCATGGGGGAGATCGCGCGGGGCGGACGTCCAGCACGCTACGTCGCGGCGGTTGGCCGGGGAAGTCGTTCCGTCGTGCGTCGGCGCCGACCATGATGGCCGCGCGGCGCCGCACGGCGCGCCCGCGTCCGGGACGTCCGGCGCGCGTCCCCGGGAACCCACGATGAGCGAGCGCGCAGGCGTGTCCGAGCCGTCCGACGCGCGCGGCGTGGTGCGCGGGGGCGTGGCGCTCATGGGTGCCAAGGCGCTCGGCGTGCTGTGCGGCTTCCTGCTCTACGTGCTGCTGCTGCCGATCCTCGAGCGCACCCTCGGCGCGGGCGCGGCGACCGAGGCGCTGGGTGTGTTCGGCACGGCGCTCTCGGTGCTCAATCCGCTGAACATGATGTGCGCCCAGGGGACGCTGGCCGCCGTGAGCCGGCTCGTGGCGTCCGGCGGGGGAAGCGCGGGCGGCCCGGGCGTACGCGTGCGCGACGAGAGCGCGCAGGGCGCGAGTGCCGACGCGATCGCGTGGCGTTGCGCGCGGGTGCAGCTCCCGGGCGTGCTCGTGCTGCTGCTCGCGTACGAGGCGCTCGTGCCGCTCGTCGCGACGCGCGTGTTGCGCGACGCTTCGTACGTCCCGCTGCTGCGCTGGGGCGGCGTGATCCCGTTCGCGTACGCGGCGCGCTGCGTCGTCCAGGGCTTCTGCAACGGGACGCGCCGCTTCGCCGCCCAGTCGCTGCTCGACTCGGGCAGCTCGGTGGCGCGCCTCGTCGGCGTGCTCGGCGGCGCCGCGCTGGGCTTCGGCGCGTTCGGCGCGCTGGCCGGCTTCGCCGTCTCGGCGATGCTCGTGGCGCTCGTCGCGTGGACGGTCCTGCGTCCGGCGCGGGTCGCGCCCGCGGCGCTGCCGGCGCGTGCGATCGTCGGCTTCGGCGCCAAGACGATGGCGCTCACCGGCGCGACCTACGCGCTCATGTCGATCGACCTGTGGGCGGTCAAGGCGCTCGCCCATCCCGACCCGGCCGTGACCGACCGCCTCGCGGGATACCTCACCGCGTCGCAGAAGATCGCGCAGATCCCGTGGGGCATCCTGACCGCGCTCACGTGGGTGCTGTTCCCGCTCTTCGCCGACGCCCGCGCGCCGGACGCCCGCGCGCGGCTCGTGCGCCAGGGCGTGCGCGCGCTGCTGCTGCTCGTCGTCCCGGTGGCGACCATCCTCGCGGCGACGGCGCGTCCCACGTACGCGCTCCTGTTCCCCGGCAACCTGCGCGCGATGGACGCCGCGGGCGACACGCTGCGCGTGGTGAGCGACCCGCTCGTCGTGCACGCGCTCGGCTACGGCGCGCTCGCGCTGCTCGCCGTGTGCACCGCGCTGCTCACCGCCGGCGGACGTCCCGGCGTCGCGCTGCTCGTGGTGCTCGCCACCGGCCTCGCGTCGACGCTCGGCGTCCGGGCGCTCACGCCGTCGGGCTCGACGTACGGCGCCGCGCTCGGCGCGTCCCTCGGCTGGGGCGCGGGACTGATCCTGGCCGCGTCGGTGCTGCGCCGCCTGTTCGGCGCCTTCGCCGACGTCGCCACGCTGCTGCGCGTGGGCCTGGCCGGCGCCGCCGTGCTCGCCGTCGGCGCGCTGCTCCCGTGGGACGGGCTCGCGGTGCTCGCCTCGGACGCGCTGCTCGCCAGCGTCTACGCCTTCGTGCTGATCGCGACGCGCGAGACGTCGATCGGCGAGCTGCGCGCCGTCGTGCGCGCCGCGACGGGCAAGGCGCGCTGAGCGTTCGACGGCTGCGCCGGACGCGGCGCCGTCCCGTCGGTGCGCCGCCGCCGCCGGTCGCGGGTCGCGCCGAGACGCGTGAAAACCCATGCCGCGCGGTGCATGATGCGTGGTCGGACCTCGAGCGTCCGGCGCCCGTCCCCAGGAATCGCCTCTTGGACACCTCGCAGCAGCTCCGGGCCGCGTGGGCCGGCACGTCGCCGGTGGCGGTCATGGGCGTGCACGACGGGCTGGGCGCGCGCCTCGCCGAAGAGGCCGGCTTCGCGGCGCTGTGGGCCAGCGGACTCGAGATCTCGGCCTCGGCCGCGGTGCCCGACGCGGGCATCCTGACCATGACGCAGATGCTCGACGCGGCCACGCAGATCGCGCGCGCCAGCCGGCTGCCGGTGATCGCCGATTGCGACACGGGCTTCGGCAACAGCAGCAACGTGATCCACATGGTCAAGAGCTACGAGGCCGCGGGCATCGCCGCCGTGTGCATCGAGGACAAGCGCTTCCCGAAGCTGAACAGCTTCGTCGAGGGACGCCAGGAGCTGGCGGGCAAGGCCGAGTTCGTCGGCAAGCTCATGGCCGCCAAGTCGGCGCAGCGCGGCGAGCACTTCGTCGTCATCGCGCGCACCGAGGCGCTCATCGCCGGACACGGACTCGACGAGGCGCTGGAGCGCGCCGAGGCCTATCGCCGCGCGGGCGCCGACGCGATCCTGGTGCACAGCAAGGCGCGCGAGCCCGACGAGGTGCTGGCCTTCCTCGAGCGCTGGCAGCGGCGCGCGCCGGTGGTGATCGTGCCCACGACCTATCCGCGGCTCACGGCGACGCAGTGGAAGGACTCTGGCGCCGACGTGGTGATCTACGCGAACCAGGGCCTGCGCGCGTCGATCCGCGCGCTCGAGACGACGTTCGCGCGCATCCGTGCCGACGACGGGACGGCGGGCGTCGAAGGCGAGATCGCGCCGCTCGCGCGCGTGTTCGAGCTGCAGGGCATGCCGGCGTTGCGCGCGGACGAGGCGCGCTTCCTGCGCGGGGCCAAGCGCGCGCGGGTGGTCGTCCCGGCGGGCGGCGACATCGACCTGCCCGACGACCTCGCGGCGCTGCTGCGCGACGGCGGACCGCGCGCGCTGCTCGACCTGTACGGCAAGCGCCTCGTCGAGCGGCAGCGCGAGGCCTTCCGGCGCGCGGGCGTGCCCGAACTGCTGCTCGTGGGACCGTTCCGCGGCGACGAGCACGCCTTCGAGGGCGTCACGCTCGTGCCCGGCGAAGGTCCGTCGATGCTCGACTCGATCCGCGCCGGACTGCGCCGCGACGCGCACGATCGGGAGCTCACGTCGCTGCTCTGCTACAGCGACATCCTGCTCACGCCGCCGGTGGCGGCCGCGCTGCTGGCCTGCGAGGACGAGATCGCCGTGCTCGTCGACGGATCGTTCCGCGACTCGCGCCGGGCGCGCCGCAAGCGCCTCGACCTCGTGCGCCTCGACGAGCCGCTGCGGCGCGGCGAGCGCGTGCTCGATCCCGGACGTCCGCGGCGCGTGCTCAACATCGGCAAGCACCTCGCGCCCGACGAGGCCCACGCCGAGTTCATCGGCCTGGCCGCCTTCGGTCCCGGGGGACGGGCGCTGCTGCTCGAGGCGTGCGAGCGCTGGGCCGCCGAGCCCGCGCGGCGCTTCGGCCACGCACCGTCGTTCGCCGCGGCGACGCTCACCGACGCCCTGCAAGAACTCGTCGACGACGGCCACGTGGTGACCGCCGTCGAACAGGACCGCGGGTGGATGGAGATCCACGACTTCGAGGACTACCGCTCGGCGATCGAGCAGCTCTCCCGCGAGTGACCGCGGCGCGCCGCGCGCGCCAGAGAGGACGTGACGAGATGTCCCTTCACATCGAACCCTTCGTCGACACACTGCGTGACCTGGGCGTCGCCGTGGCGAGCGGCGTGCCGTGCTCGATCCTCGACCCGTTCGTGAGCCACGCGGCGTCGGGCGGCGGCCTGCCGTACGTGCCCGCGACGAGCGAGGGCGAGGCCGTGGCGATCGCCGCCGGCTCGTGGCTGTCGGGACGCTTCGGGCTCGTGCTCATGCAGAACTCGGGCCTCGGCAACGCGGTCAACCCGCTCACGAGCCTGTGCGCGACGTTCGACATCCCCGTGCTGCTCGTGGTGAGCCAGCGCGGACACGACGGCCGCGACGCCCCGCAGCACGAGCTCATGGGACGCATCACGCTGCCGCTGCTCGAGCTGCTCGAGATCCCCGCGTTCGTGCTGCCCGACGAGGACGACTCGGCGATGAACCTGGCCGCGTCGGCGCTGGAGATCGCGCGCACGAGCCGGCGTCCGGCGGCGCTCGTGGTGCGCAAGGGCACCTTCGAGCCGTTCGCGTGCGACGCGCCGCGGGTGGTCAAGGCCCCGCGCGTGGCGCAGGTCGAGTCGCTCGACGCCTTCCTCGTGGCCGAGAAGCGCGGACGCGCCGCGCGCGGCGCCGAAGAGGTGCGCGACAGCTCGCCCGCCGCGCTGCCCACGCGCCACGCCGCGCTCACCGCCCTCGACGCCGCGCTGCGCGACGACGACCTCGTCGTCTCGACCACGGGACACACCTCGCGCGAGCTCATGGCGATCCACGATCGGCCCGCGAGCTTCCCGATGGTGGGCTCGATGGGCTGCGCGCCGGGCCTCGCCCTGGGCGTCGCCCTGGGACGTCCCGAGCGGCGCACGCTCGTCGTCGACGGCGACGGCGCGCTGCTCATGAAGCTCGGCACGCTGGCCACGATCGGTGCGCAGCGTCCCAGGAACCTGCTGCACGTGCTGCTCGACAACGGCCGCTACGAGTCGACCGGCGGACAGCCCAGCGTCGCCCCCGGCGTCTCGTTCGAGACGCTGGCCGCCGGCGCCGGCTACGCGCGCGTCGTCACGTTGCGCGACGCCGACGAGCTGCGCGAGCTCGTGCGCGCCTTCCGTCCCGGCGACGGCCCGCTGTTCGCCGCGCTCGCGGTGGCCGACGGCCACGCCGCCGAACTGCCGCGCCCCGAGCGCACGATGCACGCCCTGCGCGACGACTTCCGCGCGTCCGCGATGATGGACACGGGAGCCGCTTCGGGATCGGCTTCGGCCGCGGGATCGGCCGCGGCCGCGGGAGCGAGCGCCGCTTCGGCTTCGGCGTCCCCGGGCGGGGCGTCCCACGCATGACGGCCTTCCGCTGCCCGGTCGAGGTGCACTTCGGACGCGGCTGCGTGGCGCGCCGGCTGCCGGCGCTGCTCGTGCGTCCCGCGCTGATCGTCACGGGACGCGCGACGCTCGCGCGCGCCGGACTCGACGGGCTGCTCGGCGACGGCGTGTTCGCGTCCGTCCCCGTCGCGCCGAACCCGTCGCCGGCGGCGGTCGAGGCGCTCGCGGCCCAGGCGCGCGAGCTCGGCGCGCGCACGCTCGTGGGACTCGGCGGGGGCTCGGTGCTCGACGCGGCCAAGGCCGCCGCGGTGCTGTGCGGACACGACGCGACGCTCGCGCACCTGGCCGCGCGCGAGGCCGGCGGCGAGCGCGTCCGGCGGCGGGTGACGCTCGTGGCGGTGCCGACCACGGCGGGCACGGGCAGCGAGGTCACGCGCTGGGCCTCGCTCTGGACCGACGGGACCAAGGCCAGCTTCGACCATCCCGACGGCTTCGCCGACGTGGCGCTCGTCGACCCGGCGCTGACCGACACGGCGCCGGCGGCGCTCACCGCGACGACCGGCCTCGACGCCCTGGCGCACGCGATGGAGGCGCTCTGGGGACTGGGCGCGTCGCCGCTCAGCGACGTCCACGCCGAGGCCGCGCTGGCGCTCGTCGGCGAGCACCTGTTGCCCGCGGTGCGCGGCGCGCACGCGAGCGCGCGCGACGGCATGGCGCTGGCCGCGCTGCACGCGGGGCTCGCGCTGTCGTGCACGCAGAGCGCCGCCGCGCACGCGCTGAGCTACGCGCTCACCGGACGCCACGGCGTCGCGCACGGCCACGCGGTGGGACTGCTGTGCCGCGCGCTCCTGCCGGTGAACGCGCGCGCCGTCCCCGAGCGCGTCGAGCGCATCGTCGCCGCGCTGGGACGTCCCTCGATCGCCGCCGCGCAGGACTTCGTCGACGAGGTGCTCGACGCCGCCGGCCTGCCGTCGACGCTGGGCGCCCTGGGCGTGCCGCGCGACGCGCACGCAGCCCTCGCCGCGGCTGCGTCCGGAGCCGAACGGCTCGCGAACAATCCCGGGCGGCTCTCGCCGTCCGAACTCCTGTCCCTGCTGGAGAGCATCGCTTGAGCGCCCGTCGTCAGGACGCCCACCTGCCCGTCCGTCACGCCCTGATCCTCGCCGCCGGGCGCGGCGCGCGTCTCGGCGAACACACCAAACTCGTGCCGAAGCCGCTCCTGCCGCTCGGCGCGGGGACGCTGCTCGGTCGCCAGCTCGACCAGCTCGAGGCGCACGGCGTCCAGCGCGTGACGCTCATCGTCGGCTACCGCGGCGACCGCATCCGCTCGGCCGTCGGCAAGCGCCGCGGCGCGCTGGAGGTCGACTTCGTGCGCAACCCCGAGTGGGCGTCCAGCGGATCGGCCTGGTCGCTCGTGCGCGCCGCGGCCGCGCTGCGCGGCGGCGAGCCGGTGCTGCTGCTGCACGGCGACCTCGCGTTCGACGACGCGCTGCTGGCGCGCGTGCTCGCCGAGGGGCAGACCGCCACCGCCGTCGACCGCGCCTGGCTGCCGATGACCGGCGACGAGGTCGTCGCCTGGACGAAGGACGGCGCCCTGGCCGGCCTGCGCAAGGGCGCGCTCGACGCCGAGGCCGAGAACGTGGGCGAGTTCGTGGGCATCAGCCGCCTCGAGCCGGCCTTCGCCTGGGCCTTCGTCGACTACTGCGTCGCGCGCACCGCGACCGACCGCACCCTCGACTACGAGCAGCCGCTGCTCTCCGAGTTCGTGGCCCTCGGCAAGGAGTCGTGCCGGCCGGTGTTCGTGCACGGCGACTTCTGGCGCAACGTGAACTACGCCGAAGACCTGCGCGACGCCGAAGACCGCTTCGGCCGGCGATCCGCCGACGGCGGCACGGGCGCATGACCGCGCGCGGGCTGTTCGCGCGAGCCGCCGAGATCCGGCGCGCGTCGGACAAGCCCGACGACTTCCTCTGGGCGAGGTACGCGACCCGTCCCTACGCCGCCCTGCTGCTCGCGGCCGTCGACTCCCCGCGCCTCACGCCGAACGCCCTGAGCATGGTGAGTCTGGTCGTCGGCCTGGTCGCCTGCGCCGCGTTCGCGTTCGCGCCCGGATACGCCGGACTCTGGTGCGCGTGGGCGCTGAGCCAGGCGTCCTACACCGTCGACTGCATGGACGGCATGCTCGCCCGCTGGCAAGGCCTCGCGTCGCCGTGCGGCACCGCCCTCGACTTCCTGTGCGACGCGATCAAGCAGGTGGCGCTCTTCCCCGCCGTCGCGTATCGCGTGTGGGCCGAGGCCGGGCATCCCGTGGGACCGTGGGACGGATGGGCGCTGTGGGTCGCGATCGTCGCCGGTCCGGTGGTGGCCGCGGGGCTGATGACGACGACGTTCCTGCGGAGTCCCGAGGTCACCGGTGAGAGCGAGCGGGCGCACCGCGATGCGCACGGAAAGGACGTGAAGGGCCGCGTGATGGCGGGGGTCGCGTTCCTGATGAACTACCCGAGCTGGGTGATCGCCCCCGTCGCGCTGGACCGGATGGACGTGTTCGTGGGGGTGAGCGTCGGGTTGTATGGGGTGTATGCCGTGTGGGCGTTGGCGCGGGTTTGGGGGAAGGTGTGTGGGGTGGGGGGTGAGGTGGGTGGGGAGTGAATGAGGGTTCTGGATTGGGGATCTGGCGGGGCTGTGATCTGCCGCGTAACGTGCCGGTCGATGGCGTGATAGGCGGGTCTGTCTATCGTGCCGAGCGGAGTGCTTGCAGGTCGGTCGAACGGGCGTAGACTCTGGCCGCGACTGGGCTTGCGGAGAAGTGGCGATGAACCGAGTTGGCGTGTTATCGGGGTGGGCAGGCGCTTCGTTTGTTCGCGCGGTGGTCACAAACGCAGTTCTGTCGAATAGGTGTTGAACGAAGCCGCTGCGCGGCAGGGGTGACGCGCTGAGTCGAGCGACACAAGAGCGGAGATTGCAGTATCCCGAGGGATCCCACTCTAGGAGGATCCCAGATGACGATGCTGCGCGAGCGCATGCAGCAGGACATGCGCATCCGGAACCTGTCGCCGAGGACGCAGGCGTGTTACCTCGGTCACGTCGAGCAGTTCGGCAAGCACTTCGGCCGATCGCCGGAGACGCTCGATCTCGAGCACATTCGCGCCTACCAGGTGCATCTCGTCGAGGTGAAGAAGGCGTCGTGGTCGGCGTTCAACCAGGCGGTGTGCGCGTTGCGCTTCTTGTACGGTGTGACGCTCGGAAAGGACTGGGCGATCGAGCACATCCCGCACGCGAAGCGGGAGAAGAAGCTCCCGTCGGTACTGTCGAGGGACGAAGTGCGGCGCGTGCTCGACGCGGTGAGGAACGCCAGACAGCGCGTGTTGTTGACGACGATCTACGCCGCGGGGCTGCGGCTGTCGGAGGCGCTCTCGCTGAAGGTGGGCGACGTGGACAGCGAGCGTATGGTGCTGCACGTGCACCGCGGGAAGGGTGGCAAGGATCGGATGGTGCCGTTGTCGCCGGTGCTGCTCGAGCACCTGCGGGAGTACTGGAGGTGCCACCGTCCGAGGACGTACCTCTTCCCGGGGGCGAAGCCCGACAAGCCGCTCAACCCGACGTCGGTCCAGAAGGCGATGCAGACCGCGCGGCTGCGGGCGGGCATCCGCAAGCCGGCGTCGGTCCACACGCTGCGGCACTGCTACGCGACGCACCTGCTCGAGTCGGGGACGGACCTGCGTCGCATCCAGACCTGGCTCGGGCACACGAGCCTGAACACGACGGCCGTCTACCTCCACGTATGCAGCGCGACGACCGGCGGTCGCAGTCCACTCGATTCCCTGACGACGACCGGCTGACGCGGTCGTCCTGCGATGGGACGGCCATCCCTCGAGGTGGCCGACGTGATCGTCGCGCACGCGGCCGGGCTGCTCGCGCGAGGCGGTGTCACGTCGGCGCGACGGCGCGTGCTCGTCGATCTCGCAGCGTGCCGCACGTCGGCGCTGGGCGGGCACGCCGATGAGTGCCAGTCCTGCGGCCACGCGCGCGTGTCGTACAACTCATGTCGCAACCGGCACTGCCCGAAGTGCCAGGGGAGCCGGCGCGCGGCGTGGGTGGAGGCGCAGGAGGCGCGGCTCCTGCCCGTGCCGTACTTCCACGTCGTCTTCACGCTGCCGGCACAGATTGCCGAAATTGCGCTCCAGAACAAGCGCGAACTCTACGGTCTCCTGTTCCGCGCGTCGGCCGAGACGCTCCAGCAGGTGGCTCGCGATCCGAGGCACCTCGGCGGCGAGATCGGCTTCGTCTCGCTGCTGCACACGTGGAGCCAGACGCTGCAGCACCATCCCCACGTGCATGTCATCGTGGCGGGCGGCGGCTTGTCGGCGGACGGCGCGCGCTGGGTCGCCTGTCGGCCAGGCTTCTTCCTGCCGGTGCGCGTGCTCGGTCGCGTCTTCCGCGGCAAGTTCCTGGCGGGACTGGAAGCGCTCCGTCGGCAAGGCCGACTGCGCTGGCAAGGCCGCCTCGAAGACCTGCGCGACGACCGAGCTTGGCGACAACGCCAGCGCGAGGCTCGACGACTCGAGTGGGTCGTGTACGCCAAGAGTCCCTTTGGCGGTGTCGACTGCGCTCTGCGTTACCTGGCGCGATACACACATCGCGTCGCGATCTCGAACGAGCGACTGCTCTCACTGCACGACGGCGTCGTCGCCTTCCGGTATCGCGACTCGGCGCACGGCAACCGCGCGCGCACGATGCGACTCGATGCACAGGAATTCCTGCGCCGCTTCCTGCTGCACGTCCTGCCGAAGGGCTTCCCCAAGCTGCGCTCGTACGGCTTCCTCGCCAATCGGTCATGCAAACTCGACCGCTGCCGCGAACTGCTCGGCGTCGAAGCGGATCCCGGCGTCCGAGCCGACGAGTCGTCGGCTGCAGACGAAGTCGAGCGCCGCTGCCCGACCTGTGGAGGCCGCGAGATCGTCCGCAAGGACCTCCCGAAGCGATCCGAGGCGACCGAACACCTTCGTGTCGCTCAGGCCAAGAGACTCGACACCTCATGATCACCAAGGCCCGCGTCGACACCTCGGTCAGCCCGCGTCCAGCGTCTTTGCGTATGGACCTCGGAAGGAGTCCGCCCCGACGATTTTCGGTCGGGTCGCAGGATCGAGTCCAGGCATACGATCCGCGCGACGCGGCGTCGGCGGCCGGCGCCAGAACACGATCTCCTGGCCCGGACGCACCGGAACGGCGCGGCCTCCTCGAGTCCGGCCCTCGCTGCTGGGGCGCCCGCCCGATACGATGCCCATAGCCGGCCGCGAGCCGACATTCGTTCAACACGCGCTTTCCCGAATGGCCTCGAGCTCGAGACGTCCGGCAACTCGGGGTCGTCGTGCGAGGCCACTCGGGAAAGCGCGCTACCGTTAGGCGAGTTCGATGACATCACTCGTTGCCTACTGCGATGAGAGTGGTCAGCGTGACTACGGCACTGGCACGGATCGCCACTTCGTTGTCGCCGGCGTGGTTGCCAACGCTACGGAGGCCTCGCAGCTTGAAGACGAGTTACGAGGCTTGAAGCGTGCCTTCTGGGGTAACCCAGACATCGAGCTCAAGTCAAACTGGGTGCGCATCCCGTCGGCCCGGAGGAAGAACTACACCGACAAGCACGGAATCCAGCAGAAGCAAATCGAGTCGCTGCTTGCCGCCGTCTATCCCTGGCTCGAGAACGCGCCGATTCGACTCCTCGCCGCCGTTGTTGACAAACAGCAAATGGAAGCCAGATACAAGGAGCCGCACTACTCTGGCACTGTGGCATACACCGTCTTTCTGCAGCGCCTGCAGAAGTACGCTGCGAAGGTGAACGCTACGGCGAACGTCGTCTTCGACGACCCCGCAGGCAAATCGCCTGGCGGGTTTGACTGGCGAGACCTTCTGCTGAGGCTTCATGCGAAACTCCTCAAGCACGGGTGTCCATACACGAGGACCACGTTCGATCGCATTGGTACGCTTACATTCACAGACTCCACGGCTAGTCCATTCGTGCAGATCGCTGATCAGGTGTCGTACAACGTCTTCCGCCAGTTCCGGGACCACGGCGACGCGTGGGAGGACGACTCGCTCAAGAACCTACCGATGTACAAATACTTCCAGCTCATGATCGACATGTTCGATCAGGGCCCTAGCCGACAGTTCGCCGGGTTTGGAGTAACGAAATGGCCGATCGACAAGAAGGTGCAATGGGTCGTCACAGGCTGAATCGCCTAACACGGCCTTGCATCGGACGGTCCACTTCGCGGCCCGCCGGTGAACGCCAGACCCGTTAGGGTAATGAAATGACCAATCAGGACGTACAACCTGCAAGTCTACGTTTCGACGAATCAGAAAGCTTCGCGGATAATTGTGAATCGTTCCTCGTGCGCCTCGAAGAAGTAGACGCAGAGATGGCCACCATTCTGCGCGGCAATTGGGATGCACTGGTCGCGATCGTCCGCGAGGGAGAAAGAGATTCGAAGGCGCGCGGCGAACTCAATGCCAAGGTCGCTTCGGCGCTGGACGCTCTTGTTGCCAAGCCGGCTGAGCCTAAAGGCGGTGCATGATGCCGCGATACTACCTCACACGACTCGCCGTTGAGGGGTTCCGCGGCGTCAATAACGAGAACGATCCCCTCGATATCCGCTTCCGACCGGATGCCGTCAACTCCGTGTTTGCCGTCAATGGCATCGGAAAAAGTTCCATATTCGAAGCGCTGTGCTACGCAATCCACGGGGCCATCCCAAAGCTCCAGTTACTTCAGGCGCAGGAACATCCACAGGACTACTATTGCAACCGGTTCCACTCAAAGAACACCGCCTCCATTCTCATGGAGTTCCAGCCGGATGACGGCGCCGCCCCCGTTGCCGTCCAGGTTGAGCGCGACGAGGTCGGCAACCGAACGGTAACCAGCCCGAGCGGACACGCCGATCCCGAAGGGTTCCTCGCGACGCTCAAGGAGGCGTTCGCGCTTCTCGATTACAGGACGTTCGCCCGGTTCATCGAGGAATCCCCCTTGGAACGAGGGCGTACGTTTTCAGCTCTGCTGGGCCTCGCGGAATACTCCGATTGCCGCCAGGCGCTACAGGCAGCCTCGGATTCCCGGGCCCTCAATACGGACCTTGAGATCAAGGTTCTGGCCACGGAGATTGGCGCTGCGCGAAAAGCGGCGCAGCAGGCACTTGTCACCCTCAGGTCGAGCTACGAGAACGTCACGGGCAAGCCTATGGAAGACATTGGCACGCTTGATGAATGTGCCGCCGAAGTCTCCACCGCTTTGGGCAACGTGGAACTCCTGAAGCCCCATTTCACCGGCAAGACCTTGAACGAAATCGACTTCCATAAGATGAAGACGGCGATCAAGACGGCCGAAGGGGGAGAGAAGCGCCGCGAGCTGGAGAAGACCATCGACTCCATCGCGGCCCTTGAAGCGCTCGCCGTGCACGATTTTCGCGCCATAGCGGCCGATCAACGGAACATCGGTGAGCTGATCGACGAGCGCGATAAATTGCTTGCCTCGACCCGCGGCGACCTTTTCAAGCGCTTGTACGAGTCCGCCAGGGAAGTGATTACGAAGGGCGTCTGGACGGAGGACGAGAAGTGTCCCTTGTGCGAAAGTGACCTTTCGTCATCGATAAGCGGACACGTGACTGCGCAATTAGCCCAGTACGCCGGTGCGGCAGACAAGATCACTGAGATCAGGGATACGTGGCTGGCTTCCGCGTGGAAGAAATGCCTTTCGGCCCATGAAGCGGCGGCGCCGCTGGCCGTGGAGCCGGAAAAGCGGCAATTGTCAGCACTGGATACGAAATTTACGTCTGGCGACATCTCCAAGGACCAGTTGGCCAGCGCAGTAAAGTGGACTTCAGACCTCACGGGAAAAGTCGCCGGGACTCGCAAGGCCGCCCAGGACCGCAAAGAAGCGCTCGAGAAGGAACTGCCCCAGTCACTTGTCCAGCTCACGGAGCAGGTTGAGTATGGGCGGCAGTTCAAAGACGCGCTGGAGCTCTACCGGGATAACCGGAAGGATGAAGCCGCGCAGCAGGCGCGCCGCGATATCCGTGAGAGATGGAAGACGTTCATTTCAATAGCCACGACGGTCTTCGCCGATGCCGAGGCAGCTTTGTCGAAGGCCAGAATCAAGGGCATAGATGCGGAGTACAAGTCGATGTTCCGCGAGATCATGCAGGTCGGTGACGTGGTCCCCAACCTGCGCCGCGCGGATGACAGGGAAGATCTTCACGTCCAGCTCAGCGACTTTCACGGACAGCACAGGTTGTCCGCGCGGGCACTCTTGTCGGAAAGCTACCGCAACGCGCTTGCAATTTCCGTTTTCCTCGCAGCTGCCCTCAAACATTCCGGCGCGCCGCGTTTCGTCGTGCTGGATGACGTGACATCCAGCTTCGATGCCGGGCACCAGTATTTCCTGATGGAGCTGATACGCACGAAACTTCAGCAGCCGCAGCACGCCAAAGGCCTCCAGTTCATCATCCTGAGCCACGACGGCTTGCTGGAGAAGTATTTCGACCGGCTGGGTGGCGAGACCGGGTGGCATCACAACAAGCTTCAAGGTTCGTCGCCGATGGGCGCGATCTTACATCAGGCGCAAGGGGCGGATCGCCTCAAGACGACGATTGCGTCGCTTCTCTCCGCCGGTCAGGTGTCGCAGGCAGAGCCGCTCATTCGTCAGTACCTGGAGTACAAGCTCCAGCAGATCATTCGCAAGGTCGATATCCCGGTGCCGATCGATTTCGCGATCAAGGACACGTCCCGCATGGTCCGCAATTGTCTCGACGCCATCACCTCCGCGATCGAACTGCACAAGAAGGCCGGAACGCTCGTGCTCGATGCGCAGCAGGTTCAGGATACCGACACGTCGCATGTCCCCGCGATTGTCGGTAACTGGGTCAGCCACTATGAGACAGGTTCGGGCAGCAACCTTTCCGCTCCCGCCCTTGGCGGCGTAATCAGGTCTATCGACGCGCTTGCAGAATGCTTCAGGTACGATGACACGTCCGGCGGCTCTACTGTGCGCAGATGGTACAAGTCGCTTTCAAAACGGTAGCTGTTCCACGCAGATGATGAGGGGACACAAGCCTAACAACAGCATGCAGCGGCCGGCGCTGCGCGCCGCCGCTGATGCTGAGCGTTAGCGGGGCAGGGAGGGCGAGACCATGAAGGGCCAGAAGCGTACGAGCAATAGGGCCACAGATGGCTGGCACGACCCGGATCCGTTCACGATCGTTGTGGGTACGATCGGCGCGCTAGGTGGTGTTGCGGCTGTTGCTGCAGCGGCAGGGCAGTTGGGTGAGTCGCGCAGACGGAAGCGGAGTCGCAGGGTATATGACCAATTGAGTGGTCTGCTCACCGACATCGAGATGCTCACTCACGAACTTGATGCGACACATCGTAAGCTAGAGGCCATACTTGGTTCAGCAAGGCGGTCGGCAAACGACGTCGCAGATCGACACCACAGGGCGGAGTTCGGCGGATACAGTCCTGAGTTTCGATTGCCCGACCTCCGTCGCTTCGAATACCTTACCCGAGACGCTGGGCGGGTTTGCGGTGAGCTTCAACACAAGAGCTGTCGGCTAATCCGCAAGCTCACCCAGGCCGAAGTCGGTTTTGGCGAGGGGCCTTATCGCTTGCTCACACAATTGAGGCGCGAGCTCAACGCTCTCCTTGAACATCGCGAGTCATACGACGAGGCGGTGTCTCGATTGTATCGTGCCATCGAGCTGGGCCGGCGAGCGATCAGAGCAATTAAGGATGATCTGTTTGGGGCCGATCTTCGATGATGCTCAGATGCAAGATCGAAGGGCCCGCTAGCACGTGTAAGGCACCGCGTTGTCAAGGGCGGATCTCCTCTGGCCACGACTGAGTGACGTGGATGATGTCGAGAGTACGTGAGTGTCCAGCCGTGCCTGTCTCGGGTTGCCTTGTCGGTGCGGAGCGTCGCCCTGCACCAAAAACGTGTCGAGGATCGACCACCAGGCCTCGTTGGAGTGCGGCCGGTGGCGCTGTCGCAATCGACAAGCCATCCGTTGCAGGGTGGACTACGGGCTGCGAGCGCCCCGGCAGCTGATCGAGAACCGGATGACGCCCGACCGTCACGTGAGTAGACTCACCGCTCCTCCGGAGCGCCCCGCGATGGACGCCGACCCGCACCCTCTCGCCACCCCTCGCTCCACCGACCCCGCGCCCGCGCACGCCGGCCCCTTCGCGACCCTCGAACTTCCCGCGCCGTCGGCCCCGCTGCCGGCACACTTCATGAAGCGCTGGGGGTCCCTCTCGCTCGCGATGCAGGGGGACGAGTTCGATCGCTTCGTCCCCACGCTGCAGCGCCGGGCGGACGAGATCGACGCGGGGCTCGTGCGCGCGCTGCTGGGCGAGGTCAACTGGCGGCCGCGGCTCGTCGGGGCGTACCTGGCGGCGGTGAAGGGGCTGTGCGAGGTCGACGAGCTCGTCGCGCGGCTGCTGCTGCGCAGCGACCTGTGCTTCGCGGGGAAGGGCTACTGCCTCGCGCTGGCGTGCTTCGACACCGAGGTCGCGCGAAAAGCGCTCGACGACTACCTCGGCCACTACCTGTCCCGGCCCGACCTGCACTTCGACCAGGGCGACGCGATGGCCGCGCTCGGCCACCTCGACGCGCGGCACGGGACGCACGCGCGCGACGCGCACCTGCCGGCGTGGGAGGCGTTCGTGGCCGACAAGCCGCGCTGGCGGCTGCGGCGCTTCGACGAGCAGCTCGCGGCGCGCCTGGCCGCGGTCGAGCGCGCCCGCGGCGCGACGTCCGAGGTCTGACGACGGCCCTCGCCGACTAGCGCACCACGAGCGGATCGGCCTCCACCGCGGCCTTCTCGGCGGCCGGCTTCAACTGGACGCGCGTGCACTCGTACTGCACGAGGCCGCCCGCGCGGCGCTCGCTCCAGCTCACGGCGTCGTCGAGGAAGTCGACGCTCTCGAGCACGCCGGTGACGCGTCCCAGCAGGTCGCCGAGCGAGTCGACGGTCCAGGCGTACTCGCCTTCGCCGACGGCGCTGCGCAGCGCCGGCAGCAGGAAGCCCTGCAGGCTCACGAAGCCGCGCACGCCCTCGGCGATGCTGCGTCCCCAGGGCGACAGGCTCGCGCCGGTGAGGTCGTCGCGTCCGAGCAGGTCGGCGGCCAGGGGACGTTCGTCGAGCCCGGGCTCCATGTACGCGGCGGCGGCGAGGCAGCTGTCGAGCGCGTTCTGCGACGTGGTGAGCACGAAGCTGTCGCCGAGCACGCCGTACGAGAGCGGCGGGACGGCGAACGGCAGCCCGCTCAGCTCGAGCGTGTGCAGCGACGCGTAGAGTCCCCCGCCTTCTCTGAGTTGCAGGTCGGGGACGAAGGGCGACTCGATCTGGGTCAGCGTCTCGTGCAGGTCGGCCAGCAGCGGCGGGACGAGCACCTGGTACACGGCTTCGAGCCGCGCGAGGCACTTGCGCACGCCGGACGGGTCGGCCAGCTTCCAGAGCGTCACGCTGTCGGTGGCGCCGGGCATCGCGTTCTTCGCGCGCGAGGGCATCGTCACGTTGAGGTGCTGGCTGCCGACCCACGAGAGCACGTCGCGCTCGAGCGAGAAGTCGGCGGCCGCGCCGAGAACGCGGCAGGCCATGAACACGGGACCGGCCCAGTCGTAGCGGTCTTCGGCCGCGCCGATCATCGCGCGGTAGATCGGCAGCACGTCGACGTCGCCGCGCATCTCGAACGAGACCGCGTCGGCCGGGACGTAGTCGAGCAGCTCAGGTGCGGCGGCCTTGGCGAGTCCGGCCTGGTACCACGGGTTCGCGCGGGTCGCCTCGGGATCGAAGCGCGTCACGGTCTCGAGCACGACCTCGTCGTCGACGCAGCGCGCCGTGGTGGCCACGGTCTCGATGTGCCGGTAGAGCTCCAGCGCGTCGTTGAGCGTCGACTGCCAGAAGCCGCTCGCGAAGGCGCGCCGCTGGACGAGCGCG
Organism: Planctomycetota bacterium; assembly: GCA_020638905.1. GTDB lineage: Bacteria > Planctomycetota > B15-G4 > B15-G4 > B15-G4 > JACKHP01. The sequence continues at coordinate 319,577 of JACKHP010000001.1, forward strand.
ACGACGTCTTCGACGGTGTCGACCTGGCGCTTCACGTCGACGTACTTCAGCGCGCTGACGTCCTCGGGGAGCGGGGCCACGGCGAGCTGGAAGCGCCGCGTGGCGAGCAGGCGCGGGGCCGTGCCGCCGCGCAGCAGCGCGAGGGCCTGGCCGAAGTAGCGCTCGCCCAGTCCCATGAGCAGCGTGTCGTCGCAGACCGCGAACTGCAGCACGGTCGTCTCGTCGTCGAGCGGGACGCGCACGGCGTAGCGCGTCGCCCGGGCCAGTCCGTCGGCGCCCAGGTCGTCGATGTCGAGCCGCGCGTGGATCGGCGAGGCCGCGGTGAGCGCGCCGAAGACCATCGCCAGCGAACGCTCGGCGTCGGCGGCCCCGTCGGCCCCCGGACGGCACGCGAGCAGCATCGCCGGCATGCCCTCGGCGCCGAACGCCGCGCCCGTCGACTCGGCGTACACGAACTCGTGCCCGAGCAGCTCGTCCCACGGGATCGCGCCGCCGAAGGTCGAGAACAGGTTGCGGTAGCCGCGCAGCTCGGTGACCAGCTCGGGCGGCGCGCCCGCCTTGTCGAGCGTGTCGAACACGAACCCGCAGAAGTGCGCGTCGCAGAACGCCTGCGCGACCCGCGCGAGGTGCCCGTCGGCCAGCGCCGAGCGCGCGTCCGAGATCTTCTGGAAGGCCGAGCTCGTGTCCTCGGGCACGACGTCGAGCAGCCCGCGCGACGTCCACGGGATCGGCGCGGGCAGCGTCACGGCCTGCGCGCCCGACGCGTCCTGCGCGGCGCCCTGGTCGCCGCCGACGCTCGCGGACACGCCGACCGCATTCACCGAGGCCGTCGAGGTCGTGTCGACGAGCGTCCCGTCGACCGGGGACGCCGGCGCCACGGCGATCGCGAAGGCGGGTTCGATGGCCACGGACGCCGGATCGCCGGCCTGGGCCAGCGCGAACAGCGAGACGAGCAGCGGGACGGCGAGCATGGTGGTGCCTCCAGTTCGGGACGACGGGACCTCCATCGTGCCTTCCGCGGGCCGCGCGCGATGACCTTTCATCGTCTCGTCACGGAACGCGGCCGCGGGAGCCGCCTCCACGATACGCCTCAGAACCCGCCGGCGAGGATCGTGAGCGCGCTCGGCCCGCTCAGCAGCGTCGCGTGGCCGGTGTCCTTCAGGAAGCACTGGCCGTAGAGCGTGGCCGCCTCGAGACCGAAGCTGGTCACGTCCCAGGCGACGAAGGGCACCTCGAAGACGCCGTCGGGCGCAGTGACCGTGACCACCAGCGGACCCTGCGGCGGGAAGCCGAGCGCGAACACGCCCTCCTTGAAGGGCAGCGGCAGGTAGCCGGGGGCGAGCGCGAAGAAGAGTCCGAACGTGTCGCCCTGCTGGCCCTCGTAGCGGATCGTCGTGAGCTGGTTCTCGCGCGTGGGCGACGCGACGACGAGCGCGCGGGGCGCGTGCGGGAGGTCGGCCACGGTGTCGCCCGGTGCGATCGACGTGTCGCTGCCCGGGGACGCGTTGCCACCGCCGACGATCGATCCGCCCGCGCCGGCGACGAACAGGCATTGCTGCTGGAACAGCAGGACGCTCCCGTCGAGGACGAGTCCGTCGCCGCCGTCGCAGGAGTCGGCCAGGGCCGGGCTGCAATGATCTCCACCCGCTCCGCCCTGCACGGTCACGCCCGACAGCAGCAGGTGCGCCGCGTGGGCGACGAGGCCGGCTCCGCCGGGGGCGCCCTCGTCCTCGGGCGTCGACCCGTCGGTGCCGCCCGTGCCGCCGGTGACGGTGCAGTCGGACAGGGTCATGTCGGCGCCGTCGACCGTGAGGCCGGGGCCGCCCGGCATGGCCGTGGGCGGGTGCGAGAACGGAGGACCCGAGTCGGATCCATCGCCGCCCCTCACCGTGCAGCGCACGAGGGTCACGCCCGCGCAGCCGTCGGCCGCGACACCCGGCAGGCCCTCGGTGCCGAAGAACACGGAGAGTCCGTCGGCACCGCGCAGGACGCAGTCCTCGACGAACAGCAGACCCGCGTCGTCGTGGCAGGACAGCGCCGGGTCGTTGGCGATGGGCATGAGGGCGAGGTTGCGCAGCGTCACGCTCTGGTCGGCGGCGAGGTGGCTCACCTCGAGCGAGCCAGCGATCGGCACGGGCTGCGTGTCGTCGCCCACGATCACGAGCGACTTGCCGTCGATCACCGCGAGCGTGTCGAGGGATTGGGAGGCGGGGCGCACGAGCAGCGTGTCGCCGTCGGACGCCGCCGCCACGGCCAGGCTGAAGGCGTTGAAGCCGTCGACGTCGAAGTCGACCACGATCACGTCGGCACGGAGCGGCGTCGCGCACGCCAGCAGCGCGGCCAGGACGAGGAACCGGACCGTCGTCGGAGGGGTCATCGTCGTCTCCCTGAGGCGATCTCGCGCCCCTCCCGAGGATAGTGCATCCGTGCGGATCGTGGGGGAGACGCTGCACGCTCCGCGCCGTCAGGACCCGCCGGCGAGGCTCGTGAGCGCGACGTTCGGGGTCTTACGTCGATCTGCGCGTGGCGGGGGACGCGAGCCAGTGCTCGCGATCGATGCCCGGCGAGGACTCGACCCGGGCGCCGAGCCCGTCGAGCAGCTCCGTCCAGCGCGCGGCCACGCGCGCGAGGGCGTAGGGCGCCGCCGCGTCCCGTGCGAGGGACGTGACGCGCGCGCGCTCGCCGCGATCGTCCGCCAGCGCACGACACGCGGCGAGCAGCGCCCGCGCGTCGCCCGGCGGGACGACCCGCAACGCGTCCCCCGCGGCGCGCGCCAGCGCCTCGGGGACGACGCCCGCGTACGCGACCACCGGCAGTCCCGCCGCGAGCGCCTCGAGGATCGCGACCGGCAGCCCCTCGGCCTGTCCCCACGCGGGACGCGCGTACGGCGCGACGAACACGTCGAGCCCGCGCAGGAACGCGCGCTTCGGTTCGCCGACGAGCGCGCCGACCCGGCGCGCGCGCGCGAGCGACGCGCAACGTGCGTCGACGGCCGCGCGCAGCGGTCCGTCGCCGGCCACGAGGAGTTCGAGGCGAGACGACGCCCGCCGGCGGCGCTGCGCGGGATCGGGATCGGGATCGGGATCGGGATCGGGATCGGGATCGGCTTCGGCTTCGGCTTCGGCTTCGGCTTCGGGCAACGCGTCGAGCACCTCCAGCACGCCCTTGCCGTCGACGAGCCGGCTCAGCATCCCCACCCGCGACCCCGCGCCGGACGCCGCGCGCGCCGTCCGCGCGGCGACGATCGCGTCGACCTCGGCGCCGTCCCAGGGATCTTCGACGCCGCAGCCGAGCACCTCGGCGCGGCGGCCCGCGAGCGCTTCGAAGCGCGCGGCGATCTCGTCGCTCACGGCGCACAGGACGTCGCTGTGGCGCGCCACGAAGCGCGCGATCGTCCGTCCGCGCGGGCTGCGCTCGAGCCAGTGGACGTCGGCCGAGTGCAGCAGGCACGCGTGCTTTCGCCCGAGCAGCTTGCGGCACAGCGCGCCGGCCACGCCGCCGGGGACGGCCCAGTGGCTGAAGACCACGCGCGCGTCGCGGGCGGCGTCGAGCGCGGTGAGCGCGAGCGAGCCGAGGGTGCGCGCGCGGCCGCGGCGCGTGCTCGTCCCCGCGTGCAGGTTGGCCAGGGCGCCGGCGCCGTAGAACACGCCCGCGTTGCGGAACGTGCGGCGCGGGACGTTCGGCAGCGGCGGCTCGCCGATCAGGCGATCGTCGGGGCAGACGACGGCGCAGCGATGGGGCAGCGCACCCACGAGCGCGCTCACGAAGCGTCCCGTGGGGTCGGCGGGATGCCGCGGGAAGGTCGACGTGATCACGAGCACGTCGGTCGAGCGGGGGCGACGCATGTCCAGGACTCCGCGGCCGGACGAGCGTAGCAGCCGGCGCGCTGCGGACGTCGCGCGAGTCCGCGCGCGGCGACGCGCCGTGCGCGAGTGTCGCGAGCGCCCGCGCGGTGCATCGCGACGTGCGCGCGTCGTGTCCCTTGCGTGCTCACGTGCGGACGCACGTGTCGCGATGCGCAGCGTGGTGCGTCGCGGTGCGTCTCGCGCCGCGCATCGCGACGCGTCGCGTGCATCGACGCGCGCCGCGGTGTCCCAAGAAAAGGGACGCGCGCGCCACGAGATGCTTGAAACGGGGTCGTCCATGCGGAACGCTCTGTTCCGAGGTGGCGCGCTCGGAGGTGCGCGTCCTCTCCGACCCTCTCCACCTCCCCCACGCGGAACGGCAGCACGCGATCATCGGGAGTCGCTGTGTGAAGCGAGCGAGGCGAGTCAATCCCGAGGAACTGTGGGAACGGTTCCTCCGCACCAAACGCCGCAAGTACAAGGACGAGCTGGTCGCGGCGTACATGCCGCTCGTCCGCCAGGTCGCCGAAGGCCTGGCCGCGCGCCTGCCGCGCACCGTCGACCAGGACGACCTCATGGGGGCCGGGGTCTTCGGGCTGTTCAAGTCGATCGAGAACTTCGACCCCGAGCGCAACGCGAAGTTCGAGACCTACTGCCGCCTGCGCGTGCGCGGCGCGATGATCGACTTCCTGCGCCAGCAAGACTGGATCCCGCGCGAGGCGCGCAACCGCGGCAGCAAGCTGCACGAGGCCATCGCGGCGATGACCGAGCGCCTCGGCCGGCCGCCCACCGACCTCGAGCTCTCGCGCCACCTGCGCGTGAGCCTGCCGAGCCTGCGCGTGGCCCTGGGCGAGCTGCACTTCGGCTCGATCGTCTCGTTCTCCGAGAACGGCGACGACGGCAGCGACGAGCGCTCCGACCTCATGTCCCAGGACCTCGAGCCGTCCGACATCCTGCTGCGGCGCGAGATGTACGAGGTGGTCAAGCGCGAGCTGACCGACGTCGAGCGGCGCCTGGTCGACGCGTACTACTTCAAGGGACTCACGCTCAAGGCCATCGGCAAGCGCGAGGGCATCTCCGAGTCGCGCGTGTGCCAGATCCACGGGCGCATGCTCGACCGGCTGGCCGAACGGCTCGAGAGCGAAGTCTGAGCGTGGTCGAGGGCCCGGGCGCCGACGACGCCGGGCGCGGCGAGCCGGCCGGACACGACGCCGACGTCGGCCCCCAGGTCGTCGCGCCGCCGTTCCGCCGCGAGGGCGCGCGGCTGCTGCTCGACGAGGTCGACCTGTTCGAGCTGGCCTCGGCGCTCCAGGGACGACCGGCGTTCCTGGCCTCCGACGCGGCGCTGGCTGCGGTGTTCGCCGAGCTCGGCGCGCGCACGCTGCCGCTGGGACTGCTCGCGCCGCCGGCGCTGCTGAAGCTCGCGGCCGACGCCGGATGGTGGGCGGCGGTGGGCTCCGTCCACGAACTCGACGTGGCGCTCGCGGCCGGCTTCGAGCCGTCGCGCTGCGCCGCCGTGGGCCGCGTCAAGGACGACGGCTTCGTGATGGACGCGCTCACCCGCGGCGTCGGCGCGCTCGCCGTCCACGACGCCGACGAGGCCGCCAACACCGAGCGCATCGCCGCGCTGCTGGGGCTCGCGGTGCCGCCGGCCGAGGGCGCCCCGCCGCTCGCGTCCGACGACGCCTTCGCCGCGTGCGGCGGACTGCTCGCGTCGGTGCTGCGCTGCACCGACGACGAGCTGTGGATCGACGCGCCGCTGCCCGAGCCGGCGCCGCGTGCGTCCGGCGCAGCGGCCGCGCCCGTGCTCGACGCGCTCGCGGTCACGAGCGAGGAGGCGCTCGACGCCGACGGCGCGCCGCCCGCGCGCGAGGTCGTCCTGCGCGGCTGGAGCCGGGGGGCGCGCCCGGACGTCGTGCGCCACGCGCGGCTCTCCGGCTGCCCGAGCCGCGGCGACGCGCTCGTGATCGTGCTGCCCGACGCCCTCGCGGCGCGTCCGCTCGACCCGGTGCACGTCACGCCCGACGTGGTGCTCGTCCACGGACACCTCTGGCGCCCGCTCGAACGCCGCGAGCTCCCGCCGCCGCCGCCCGAGGGCTGAGCGACCGCCCGGCCGCGCCGCTCAGTCGCGCGCGCCGACGCCCGCCGCGAGGGTGCCCTGCATGCCGGCCAGGGTCTCGGCCTCGCCGCGCGTGAGCGCCATCGAGATCGTGTCCCAGGGGCACATGATCGCGCACAGCGAGCACGAGACGCAGGTGTCGTAGTCGACGCGGCAGACCTGCGTCGGCGAGCTGTCGCGCGGGTCGGTCGAGGCCACCTTGTGGATCGCGTCGACCGGGCAGCACTCGAGGCACACCTCGCAGCCCGTGCAGCCCTCTTCGTCGACCCACGCCACGGGGCGCTCGTCCTTCTTGAGCTTGGGCGGGATCACGCCGAACGAGTTCTGGATCGCCTCGGCCGGGCAGACCCACGCGCACAGCGAGCACTCGATGCACGTCTCGGGCGCGAAGATGCGGAAGGGCTCCTTGGTCTCGCCCTCGATGATCGACATGGGGCACTCCTTCGCGCAGAGGGAGCAGCCGACGCACTTCTCTTCGAGGATGAAGAAGGCCATGGGGGAGTCTCTGGTCCGGGTCGGGGACGGGCCGCGGGAGCGGAGGCGAGCATCGAGCCACCCCGCGCGGAGCCCGCACGGGACGGCGACCGAGCCGCGCATCTTAGCCTATCGGACGCCGGGCGCGAGTCCATGCGCCGGGCATCCCCCGGCGGGGCGACGGCTCAGGGGGCGTCCGGTCTCCTGGTCGTCCTGCCCCGTGAGCGCGAACTGACCTTGCCCCGGTCGTGGACACGGGGTCGAGCATCAGCGGCCGTGCGGGCGGCTCGTGCGGTTCGGAGGGGCGCGCGGCGTCGAGCCCGGGGACCCTGGTCCCCCCGTCCCCGCCAGAACGGCCCTCAACCGCGCAGACGCAGCTCCATCACGATCTGTTCCGGCGCCGACACGTCACCCCAGGTGAGTCCCGGGGTCGGTGAGGCCACGAACTCCTGGGCGGGAGCTTCGGGGCTCGACTCCAGGTCTTCGGGGCTCCCGCAGAGCTGAGTGCGGGCATCGGCGAGGGTCTCGTCCGGGTGCAGGCCCATGATCGAGCAGACGACGCTGTCCTTCGAACGCGTGTCGAGCACGCATCCCTTTTCGACCGTGGCGATCAGGACGGATCCGACGACGACGTTGAGCTGCACACTCATGGTCCGGATCGTCGACTCGTCGCCGAGCGGCCTGAGGGCACCGGACAGGGCGATGCTCGCGGACACCTCGAATGACTGTGAAGGCGAGGCGAGCACGTGACCTGCGCTGACCCACCAGCTCCGCTCTGACGCTTGCGTCTCGTGCGACGATCCACCGGCGAGAGCGACCATCGACGACATGAGGACTGCGAGGATGCAGGTCAGCCGATTCATTTCCGATCTCCAGGACCCATCAGTTGCACACGAAGAACACGTCATTGCAGTCGTCCACATCGCCCCAGGTCGTCGAGGGTGGCCACGGGATGACGCACACTGTGCGATCGGCGTACCATGGCGTCCATGAGCCGCCTGCCCGAGAGCCTGCGCGCCCACGTCGTCGCCCCGCGCTGCGCGGGCGAGCCGGACGGCGGCTTCACGCATCGCGGCGAGGCGCGCAACGCGGCCTGCCGCGACCACCTCGTCCTCTACCTGGCGCTCGACGGGGCGAGCCACGTGCGTGCGGCGGGCTTCCGCGCCACGGGCTGCCCGGCGGTCATGGGGACGGCGTCCGCCGCGGCCGAGCTGCTGGCCGGGCTGGTCGCCGACGCCTCGCTGCCGGACGCGCTGCGCGCGCGCTTCACGGCGGCGCACGGCGAGCCGCTCCCGCTGCACCGCCACGCCTGGGCGCTCGTCGAGGAGGCCGTCGGCGCCGCGCTCGCGAGCCCGTCCGATCGCGCCGGCGCCGACGGCGGGACGCAAGCGCGATGAGTCCCGCGGACGGCGCGTCGACGCGGCCGTCCCTCACGATCACGAGGCGTTCGCCGGCGCTCGTCTTCGTGCTCGCACTGCTCGCGGCGTTCGTCGCGCTGCTCGCGGCCGCGGTGCTCGCCTATCCCGGCGGGAGCTGGGCCGACGCGACGGCGCCGGGCTTCGACCCGCTGCGCAACGTCTGGTGCGACCTGATGCGCAGCGAAGCCGTCGACGGCTCGCCGAACGGACTCGCGCGGCGCCTGGCCCAGGCCGCGTTCACGGCCCTCGCGCTCGCGCTGGGTCCGTTCTTCGGGCTCGCCGCGCGGCTCGTCCCCGAGGGACGCACGCGCGGCGCGGTGCGCCTCGCCGGCGGCGCGAGCGCGCTCTTCGTGCTGCTCACGGCGGCGCTGCCGTACGACGGCTACCGTCCCGCGCACTCCGCCGCGACCCTCGCCGCCGGGTCGCTCGGATTCGTGGCCACGCTGCTCGTGGCGCTGCGCCGCACGCGTGAGCGCGACCTGCTGCCGCTCGTGCTCGACGCGGCCGTCGTGCTCGCGTTCGTGACGAACATCGCGGTCTACGCCCCGCTCGTGCTGGACGGCGGGGGCGACGGCGCGGCGCTGCCGATCGTGCAGAAGGCCGGCACGCTGCTGCTCGTGGCATGGATGGTCGTCGTCGCGCGCGCGGGGGCGCGGCAAGGCGTCGCGTAGCGCGCCGCTCGGGCGCGCCGGACACGCCGCGGGCCGGGTCCGCCTATCCCCGTGCGCCGGTCTCGTCGAGCGCGCGCCGGATCGCGACGAGCGTCGCGAGCAGCTTCGGCATCTGCTTGAGCGGGATCATGTTCGGCCCGTCGGAGAGCGCCACGTCGGGGTCGGGGTGCGTCTCGGCGAACACGCCGTCGCAGCCCGCCGCCACCGCCGCGCGCGCCAGGATCGGCGCCATGCTGCGGTCGCCGCCGGTCTTGCCGCCCGCCGCGCTGGGCTTCTGCACCGAGTGCGTCGCGTCGAAGACCACCGGCACGCCGAACTTCTGCATCTCGGGGATGGCGCGCATGTCGGACACGAGCGCGTTGTAGCCGAAGCTCACGCCGCGATCGGTGACGCACACGTTCGTGTTGCCCGTGCTGCGCACCTTCTCGATCGAGTGGACGATGTCCCACGGCGCCATGAACTGGCCCTTCTTGACGTTCACCGCGAGGCCGCTGCGTCCCGCCGCGAGCAGCAGGTCGGTCTGCCGGCACAGGAACGCGGGGATCTGGATCAGGTCGACCTTGCCGATCGCCATCTCGGCGTGGCACACCTCGTGGATGTCGGTCATGACCGGCACGTCGACCGCGTCGCGGATGCGCGCGAGCTGGGCCAGTCCCTTCTCGGCACCGGGGCCGCGGAAGCCGTCGAGCGAGGTGCGGTTGGCCTTGTCGAAGCTCGACTTGAACACGAACGGCACGCCCGCGTCGGCGGCGATCGCCTTCAGCTCGCGCGCCACGCGCAGCGGCAGCTCGTCGTTCTCGAGCACGCACGGTCCGGCCAGCAGGAAGAGCGGGCCGCCGGGGTCGAGGGTGAGCGGGCCGATGCGCATGGGGTGGACTCGCGGGAGGTGGTGCGGTGCGCGCGCGGGGGACGGACGTCGCGCGGCGCGGCGACGTCCAGTGTGCCGCACGGGGGACGTCCGGTGCGAGGGGCGCGCGGCGCGGGCGCGGCGGACGGGCCGCGGCGGGATCGTGCGACGCACATCCGGCGCGGCGGGCGGGCCTTGTGCGGCGCTCCGGCGCCGCGCAGGCTGGACGACGGCGCGCGCCGCGCCGGATCCCACTCGCAGCGGCCCTGGGAGCGTCCCGAAGTGCACGTCGTCGTCCTCGGCATCAGCGGCTTCGTCGGGTCGGTGCTGCGCGTCGCGCTGCGGCGCGCCGAGCACGGCGTGACCGGCGTGGCACGCGCGCCGGACGACGCCGGCGACGTGGCGGCCGACCTCTCGCGCGCGGGCGTCGCGACGGACGTGCTGCGCGGCCTGCGTCCCGACGCCGTGGTGAACCTCGCGGCGCTGCCGGACATCGCGCCCTGCCGCGCCGATCCCGCGCTCGCGCGGCGCGTGAACGCCGAGCTGCCGGGCGAGGTCGCGGCGGCCTGCGTCGCGCTCGGCGCGCGCTTCGTCCACGTGAGCACCGACCAGGTCTTCGACGGGACGCGCGGCGCGCTGCGCGAGGACGACGTGCCGGCGCCGATCCACGTCTACGGCGAGACCAAGCTCGCCGGAGAACGCGCGGCTCGGGCGGGCGACCCGGGCGCGCTGGTGCTGCGTCCGTCGCTCGTCACCGGGCTCGCGCCCGAGGGACGGCGTTCGTCGACGAGCGCGCTGCGCGAGGCGCTCGCGCAGGCGGCGCGCGGGGCGGCCGAGGGCCCGCGCGCGTTCACCGACGAGCTGCGCACGCCCGTGGCGGTGGACGACCTCGTGCGCGCGCTCGTCGAACTGTGCGCGCGGCGCGACGTGTCCGGCCTGCTGCACTGCGGCGGCGACGAGGTCGTCTCGCGCTTCGAGCTGGCCCGGCGCGAGGCGCTGCGCGCGGGCTTCGACCCGGCGCTCGTGGGCCGATCGACGCGGGTCGAGGCGCGACTCGACGCCGAGCGTCCGCGCGATCTCTCGCTGGACAGCGCACGTCTCGTCGCGCTGCTCGGCTGGACGCCGCGCCTGTTCGGCGACTGAGGCAGCGGCCGGCGAGAGTGCTTCATCCGCCCGCACGGGCGAGGGATGATCCTCGGGAAGCCGAAGCCGAAGCCGAAGCCGAAGCCGAAGCCGAAGCCGAAGCCGAAGCCGAAGCCGAAGCCGAAGCCGAAGCCGAAGCCGATCCCGCGGACCGATCCCCGTCGATGAAGCTGCTCGTCCTCCTGCCCACCGGCTGCGCCGATGCGCCCGTGCCCGCCCTCGACGGACGCACGCCGCTGGCCGCCGCGCGCACGCCGCAGCTCGACGCCCTGGCGAAGGAGGGCCGCGTCGGACTCGCGCGCCACGCGTCGGCGGGGGCGCTGCCGGTGAGCCACCAGGCGCTGCTCTCGGTGCTCGGCTACGACCCGCTGCGCGAGCAGGTCTCGCGCGGTGGTCTCGAGGCCGCGGGGCTCGGCGTCGCGCTCGGGCCCGACGACCTCGCCTACCGGCTCAACTTCGTGGCGACCTTCCAGGGCCGGCTGATCGACTTCCACGCGGGGCAGATGAACTCGGTCGAGGCGCGCCTGCTCGTCGAGGCGCTGCAGCACGAGCTCGGCGGCGAACGCTTCGACGTGCACGCTGGCACCGGCTACCGCAACCTGCTCGTGGTGCACGACGCGCGCGGCCTGCAGATCGAGACCACCGCGCCGCAGTGGGTGGCCGGCAAGCCCGTCTCCGACGGCCTGCCGAAGGGACGCGACGCCAAGCTGCTGCTCGACTTCATGTCCAGCGCGGCGAAGGTGCTCGCGCGGCACGACATCAACCGCGTGCGCATCGACCTGGGCGAGAACCCCGCCGCGCACGTCTGGCCCTGGGGCGGCGGGACGCGCGCCGTCGTCGAACCCTTCGAGCTGCGCCACGGCCTCTCGCTGGGCGTCGTCGCGGCCGTGCCGCTGGCGCGCGGCCTGGGGCGCACGCTGGGCGCCGAGGTGCGCGACGTCCCCGGGGCGACCGGCGGCTGGGACACCGACTACGCGGCCAAGGTCTCCGCCGCGCTCGAGCTGCTCGCGCGTCACGACGTCGTGCTGCTGCACCTCGGCGCGCCGAACGAGGCCAGCCATCCCGGCAACCCGCGGCTCAAGGTCTCGGTGCTGGAAGACGTCGACCGCCGCGTCGTGGCGCCGCTGCGTGCCGCGCTCGTGAAACGCGACGACGTACGCCTGCTCGTGACGACCGACCACATGACGCCGCTGCCCGGCGGACGCGTCACGTCCGAGGTGCCGTTCGTGATCTGGGGACCGGGCATCGCGCCCACGCGCGACGTCCCGTTCACCGAGGAGGGCGCGGCCGCCGCCGACCTGCGCGTCGACGAAGGACGCCTGCTCTTCGACTGGCTGCTGGGACGCCGCGGATCGCCGACCGGGCGGCTCGTCGCGGACGGCTGACGATCGAGGGGCGCGGCGGCGCGCCCCGCGTCACCCGCCGCGCAGCACGCGTCGATCGGCGGACGGCGCATCGGCCGCGTAGCCGTGCAGCGTACGCGCCGGATCCTCGATCCACACGCGGCCGCAGGCGGTGCACTGCCACGCGAGGCGCTGCGCGTGCGAGACGAGCGTGCGCAGGCGCATCGCGGCCGCGTCCTCGCCGATGCGCCCCGCGGCGAGGGGCGCGACGACCTCGTCGTCGAGGGCGTCGAGCAGGCCCGTCCAGCGCTCGTCGGCGATGAGGTGCGCCTTGTTCGGGTGACCGTCGGTCGAGTCGACGATCTGTGCGCCGCAGGTGCAGGTGATCTTCATGGGCTCACTCCGTGCGCACGAGGTGCGCCTCGACCGCGAGGCAGGTGGGATGCCCCGAGGTTTCGGGCGGGATGTTGTGCATGACCATGCTCCACGCGTCGCGTGACTCGGGGACGATCGCGATCTCCCAGCCCCAGTCGGGGCCGGGCGGCGCGGGGTAGGTCGTCGCGAGCAGCACACCGCCGTCGGGAGCGGAGGCCGCGTCGAGGGTCATGATCCCGCGGCCGGTGTGGAACGAGTCGACCCACGCGGCGCCGGTGGCCGCGCCCGACGCGTCGCGCGCGACGAGCAGCAGTCCGTCGTGCGGCGTGTCGCCGTCGGCCCACGTGTACGCGATGGCGAGCGCGTGCGTGCGCTCGGCGACGGAAACGTCGACCGTGATCGAGGACGCGCTCACGGGCGAGGTCGGCATGAGCCACAGGGCGTTGCGGCCCGTCCAGTGACCGGCGAGAGAGGCCAGCGGGTCGGACGCGGGCGCCGCGGTGCGCGCGTCCGACACGGCGTCGGCTGCCTGCGCGTCGGACGTGGGCGCGCGCGGTCCGCGCACGAGCTCGTCGGTGAAGTGTACGCGCCACGTGGCGCCGCCGTCGTCGGAGACCTGCTGCGTGCGCGTCCAGCGGTCGGCTTCGATCGTCGAGCAGACGAGGCGCGACTCGCGCCCGCGGCCGGGCGTGGCCGACGTCCAGGTCACCGCGCCGTCGGCGGGCACGTCGGCCTCGAGGCGCGCGAACGCAGGACGCGACGCGTTGCCGTAGAGCATGACCCAGCGTCCGCCGTCGTCGAGACGCGAGCGCAGCACGAAGCCCACGTACGGCGGGTCGACGTCGACCTCCAGGCGCTCGAACTGTCCCTCGCCGCCAGGCACGGCTTCGACGAGGATCGAGATCGGTTCGGCGCTGCCGTCGTCGGCGCGGCGCACGCCGTGCCACGCGCCGAGCCATTCGTCGAGCGGTCGGGCCGGTGCCGCGGCATTCTCGCGGGGCGGCGCGCTGCAGCCGACGAGCGTGGCGACGGCGAGCGCGAGCGCGGCGAGCGAGGCCATCCTGCGGGGCTTCATCGGCCGTCGTTCCGTGCGGGTGGGGAGGGCAGGACGAGCAGCGCGGCTCGGCCGTCCGGGGAAGGATTGTGCACCAGGGAACCCGGGGTCGTCCGGCCGACCGCCCGCGTCCGCGGATTTCGCCGTGGCGGGCCGAGTGTATCGGTGTTACCATACAGTCAATGACGACGAGAGCCCTCCGGCGGCGGCTCGTGATGCTCCGGAGGCTCGTGGCGAGGAGTGCTCCGATGCAGACGAACGACCTGTCCATCCTTTCGAAGTCCACGGGCGCGTCGCGGGTGGCGGCCTGCGGCGCGGCCTGGCTGGTGGCGACGCTCTGCGGTGCAGCCAGCGCGCGAGCGCTGCCCGACGGTGGCGCGCTGCAGCAGGCCTTCGCCAGGCTGCGCGTCGAGGGCGTGCTGCCGTGCGACACGTGGGTCGCGCTCTCCGACGCGACGGCGTCGGGCGCGGTGATCCTGGCCAAGAACAGCGACCGCACGGTCTTCGACTGCCAGCCGCTGCTGCTCCATCCCCGCCGCTCGTGGCCGGACGGCGCCGAGATCGATCTCGGGCGCACGCGCGTCGCGCAGGTCGCCGAGACGTTCGCGACGCTCGGCTCGAGTCCCTACTGGTGCTGGGGATACGAGGAGGGCATCAACGAGTTCGGCGTGGCCATCGGCAACGAGGGACTGTTCACGCGCGGGTGCGCCGCCGACGTCGCGTCCCACGCGCGCGGCGAGGGACCCGAGTTCGGTCCGACCGGCATGGACCTGCTGCGTCTCGCGCTCGAACGCTCGCGCACCGCCCGGCAGGCCGTCGAGACGCTCGGCGACCTGCTCGAGGAATACGGCCAGTTCGGATCGGGCCTGCCGACGGCGCCCGCCGAGCTGGGCGCGTACGACAACTCGTTCCTCGTCGCCGACGGGCACGAGGCGTGGGTCGTCGAGACCTGCGGCCGCCACTGGGTCGCGCGTCGCCAGGACGCGGGGACCACGTCGATCTCGAACGTGACGAGCATCGGCAGCACGTGGGACCTGGCCTCCGAGCGCCTCGTCGAGGACGCCGTCGCGCGCGGCTGGTGGCCCGCCGAGGACGCAGCCGGCTTCGACTTCTCCGTCGCCGTCCTCGATCCGACCCCGGCGATCGCCGCCGCGTCCGATCGCGCCCGGACACGCGCGACCTGCTCGTCGGGCCTCCTGCTCGAGAAGCAGGGCGACGTCGATCCGCGCTGGATGATGCGCATCGCGCGCGACCGGTCGACGTCGCCGAGCCTCGATCTCGACGTGACGGCCAGCTCGTGCGTCGCGGTGCTGCCCCGGAGCGGGGACGAGCTGCCGGTCTTCTGGTGGTGCGCGGGCACGCCGAGCAACGGCTGCTACGTGCCCTTCTTCGTCCACGGCGACGGGCTCCCGGCGATCGTCTCGACCGCGGGCACGGTCGGACGCGCGATCACGCCGCCCAGCCGCGTGGCTCCCGACGGCTTCTCGCGCGACTCGTACTGGTGGCGCTTCCGCGAGCTGAGCGACCTCGTGCGCGCCGACGACGCGCTGCGCAACCCGATCGTGCGCAAGGCCTTCGACGCGCTCGAGGTGGAGTTCGAGCGCGGGTTGCCGGGCGTCCTCGACGAGGCGACCGCGCTGCGGCGCGACGGACGCGAGCGCGAAGGCGCCGCACGGCTCGCGGCGTACTCGGCGGCTTGCGTCGAGCGCACGCTGGTCGTGCTCGACGCGCTGCGGGACGAGCTGGGCGCCATGCACGTCGACGTGCCGGCCGCGTACGCGCCGTTCCTCGGCCGCTACGTCGCGCGTCCCGGCGGCCAGGAGGTCGCGATCGAGGCCCTGTTCCAGAGCGGAAAGCTGGCCGTGCGGCTGCCCGACGGGCGCGTCTTCGAACTCCTCGAGCCCGGCCAGGACGGGCGCCGGGTCTTCGCACTCACCGACCAGGCGGCCGTGAGCTTCACGCGCGCGGGGAGCGGACCCGCGACGAGCATGACGCTCCACCAGCAGGGCGCCGACCTCGTGCTCGAGCGCGAGGTCGTGGACGACTGACCCGCCGGCGTCCCCTCGCGGAGGCATCGCGCAACCGTGCTGCACTACCAGATCGACCCGGCGAACTCGGCGCCCGCCTACCGCCAGCTCATGGCGCAGGTGCAGTACTACGTCGCGTCGGGGGCCGTGAAGGCGGGCGAACGGCTGCCGTCGATCCGCGAGCTGGCGCGCGCCCTGCGGGTGAACCCGAGCACGATCGTGAAGGCCTACGGCGAGCTCGAGCACGCCGGGGTGATCGAGCGCCGGCAGGGCAGCGGCGTGTTCGTGCGTGCGGGGGCGAAGACGCCGTCGAAGCGCGAGCGCGTACGCACGCTGCGGGAACGCGCGCGCAGCCTGGTCGTCGAGGCGCGGCAGATGGGGGCCGAGCGCGAACTCGTCCTCGACCTGCTCGCCGAGGAGTGGGATGCCCTCGACGCGCGCGGCGCGCGCACCGGGGACGGCGATGGAGTCGAGTCATGAACACGGAACACGCTGTGCACGTCGAGCGCCTGTGCAAGACGTTCGGTCCGACGACGGCCCTCGACGAGCTCGACCTCGCGGTGCCGCGCGGCACGGTGTTCGGCCTGCTGGGACGCAACGGCGCCGGCAAGACCACGCTGATGCGCGTGATCATGGGCCTGCTGCGCCCCGATCGCGGCGAGGCGCTCGTCTTCGGCGAGGACATGCGCCGCGCCCCGATCGACCTGCGGGCGCGCGTCGCCTACGTCCCGCAGGAGGTCTCGCTCATCGCGCGCCTCGATCTCGCGCGCCACGCCGACCTGCTCGGGCACTTCTATCCGCGCTTCGACGTCGACGCGGCCCGCTCCCTCGCGCGCCGGCTCGACGTCGACTGGGATCTCGCGGCGGGCGCGCTGTCGGTCGGCAGCCGGCGCAAGGCGGCGGTCGTGCTCGCCCTGGCGAGCGGCGCCGACCTCGTGGTGCTCGACGAGCCGGCCGCGGGACTCGACCCGCTCGCCCGGCGCGCGCTCTACGAGCTGCTCATCGAACGCCTGGGCGAGGGCGGCGAGCTGACCGTCCTGCTGTCGACGCATCTCGTGCACGACCTCGAGCGCCTCGCCGATCGGGTGGCGATCCTCGACGCAGGGCGGACCCTGCGCGTCGACGACGTCGAGGGCTTCGCACGCAGCCTCGTGCGGCTGCAGGTCGTCTTCCCCGACGACGTGCCGCGCGACTTCGAGATCCCCGGCGCCGAGACGACGCGGCGCGAGGGCTGCGTCGCGGTCGGGGTCGTCGACGTCGTGCGCGCCGGCGGCAGGCTGGCGGAGCTCGAGGCCCGGCGCGACCTGCGCGTCACCCGCTTCGCGCTCGGCCTCGAAGACGTCTTCGTCGAGCTCGTCGGCCCGCGCGAGGACAGCCTCACGGAGGTCGCGTCATGATCCCGGCGAACGATGCGAACGTCCTGCGCCGCAGCGCCCTCCGCGGCCTGCTCTGGATGGACTACCAGCGTCACAAGGAAGGCTTCCTGGTCGGCCTGCCGATGCTCGCCGTCGCGATGCTCGCCGTGGGCGCGATCGACGGCGCGAGCGGTCCGCTCGTGTTCTGGATGGGACTCGCGATGGGCGTCGCCTGCGGCCTCGGCTTCGGCACCGGCGAGTGGACCCAGGGCGTCGAGGAATACTCGCTCGGCCTGCCGCCCACGCGCCGCGACCGCTACCTCGTGCGCTTCGCGCTCGGGCTCGCATTCCTGCTGCCGCTGTACGTCCTGGGCCTCGCGTCGGGCCCGCTCGGATGGACGCGCGCCCTGTGGGAGCTGACGCCCTTCGAGCTGCCCGCCGGCCGACTCGACTCCGTCCTGTGGGACGGTTTCGCGGGTCCGGGCTTCTGTGTCCTCGGCATCGGCCTGTCGCTCGCGGTCTTCGCGGAGACCTACGCCGTCTCGATCAACGTCGAGCGTCGCGGCAGCCCGTGGTTCGTGCGGCTCGTGCCTTTCGGCGTCGGCGCCGCGCTGGTCGCCGTCGCCGACTCGGCCTTCTTCCCCGACGCGTTCGGCTACCTCACGGGCCTCCTCGGTCTCGCCTGGGTCGCGCCGCGCACGGTCTTCGGGGCCAGGGCCTTCGAGCGCAAGGACGTGGTGTTGGACGGACCGACGACCGGGGGCGGGACGGCACGCCCGGCGCCGCTGCTGGCCGTGCTGCTCGGCGTCCTCGCGGCCATCGGCCTCTTCGTCTGGGCGCTCGCCGCGAAGCCGTAGGCCGGCCCGGAGCCCTGCGAGGCGAGAGCGTCGCCGCGCGCACGAGGCGACGCGCCCGCGCGTCAGTCGTGCGGCACCTCGACGGCCAGCTTCAGGTGCGGATGCACCCCGGGCGCGCTCACCGCGTTGAGCACCTCGAACTCGAGCTCGAACGTCGTGCGCGCCTCGCCCGCCAGGCCGAAGGTGAGCGTCCCGTGCGCCGGGACGCGGAGCGGCGTGAGGTGCTCGTAGTAGTGCTGGCCGCCGGCGTCGGCCAGGTCGAAGGTCGCGTCGGACTGGTTCTCGAGCGTCACGTCCACGAGCTTGCTGTTCGGACGGACGCCCACGCGCGCGACCGTGAGCGAGGCCGCGAGCAGCGGCTGCAGCATCGCGTCGCGGCCGATGAGCGTGTCGCCGACGTACGCCACGGTGCGGTGCGCGAAGAGCGCTTCGCGCACGGCCTCGGCGCTGCGCTCGGCGGCGAACACGAGCGTCACCGTGCGATGACCGCCGTCGCCCTCGTGCACGTGCGCTTCCCAGTCGATCAGGCCGTGGACGTCGGAGACGCCGAGCATCGTGAGGTCGTGGTCGAGCGCGATCTGCAGCGCCTCGTTCGAGACCATCTCGCCGTTGGCCACCTCGATGCCCTGCAGCAGGCCGCGTTCGATGAGCGAGCGGTGCAGGTCGGTCAGCACGGCGATGCCGTCCGCGCGCTGGCCCGTCCACATGGGATGGTTCCAGAAGACGAACGCGCCCTGGGCGTGGGCGGCGGCGAAGGCGTCCTCGACGTCGTCGTGCAGGAGCGCGTTCGCGTCGCTCAGGAACACGGCGTTCGCGTGGCCCGGCGGCATCTTGCGCGTGATCTCGGCGCCGTTGACCACGATCACCCGCGGGTGCTCGCCGCCGCGCGCGGCGTGCTGGCTGGCCAGCTCGAACGAGCGGTTGCGGTCGGGATGCGGGATGTCGTCGGCGTGCGGCTGGTACTCGAGGTGCTCGGTCACGGCGAGCAGGTCGAGCCCGTCGCGCTCGGCCTCCTCGACGCGGATCGTCGGCCACACGTTGCCGTCGGAGAACACCGAGTGCGTGTGCAGGTCGACCACGAGCGTGAGCGCCCCGTCGACGTCCGGGAAGACGATCGGCCGATCGTGGGCGAGGGCCGCGGGCGCGGCGGCGAGCAGGGCGACGAGGATCGGGAGTGGACGCATGAGGGATGTCCCGTGCGGTCGAAGGGGCAGCGTGCGCCGTCCGCGCCGCGGGCGCGTGGCCGTGGCGCAACGTACCAGTCTTCGGGCATCCCGGGGCAGGACGCTCGTCGGCCGCGATCGACGTCTTCACGCGATCGCCGCGACGGTCGGCGGTTGCTCGCGAAACGCGAAGGCGGCCTCGCCGTCCCGAGTGTGGTGGCCACTTGCCGAGCCGCAACTCCCGTCCCCGAGCGTACCGGAATGCGATGCGATGCCGACGGTACGACGCATCGGGTCGACTCGCTTCTTCTTCTACCGCAACGAGCGCAACGAGCCTCCGCACATCCACGTCGAGCACGCCGGTGCAGTTGCCAGGTTCTGGATCCACCCGGTATCCTTGGCGAGCAGCAGTCGCTTCCGACTGCATGAGGTGCGCCGCCTGCACGACCTGGTGACCGAGCACAGGCGTGAGTTCCTCGAGGCCTGGCATGACGTCTTCCGGTCCTGACGCCGATCCGCGCGCCGTCGACGTGGTGGTCGACGAGACCGAGGTCACCGTGCGGCTCGGCGACGGTCGACGGGTGAGCGCGCCGTTGGCGTGGTTCCCGCGGCTCGCGGCCGCCGGTGCCGAGCAGCTCTCCCACTGGCGGCTCGTCGGGGACGGGCGCGGGATCCATTGGCCCGAACTCGACGAAGACCTGAGCGTGCTCGGGCTGCTGCGCGGCACGTCGGCGCCCGGCACCGGACGACACGTGATCTGAGCCAGGGTCGCCTCCGGCACCCGTGATGCTCACGCCGGATCTCGATCAACGTCGCGCACCGAGGCGTGCGGCGGCCGGCGCGGCCGCTCCGCGGCGAGCTCCTCCCCGCCCTTTCGCGGCCCGGACGTCGCATGGAACAATGCCGCGTCGCATAGCACGCAGCCGAGGAGAACCGTCCCATGACCACGACCGAATCGACCTCGCCGGGCGAGATGGCCACCCGCTACGAGCCCGCCTCGGTCGAGGACGCGGTGCGCGCGCGCTGGGACGCCGCGGGCTGCTTCACCGCGGGACGCCATCCCGACCGCCCGCCGTTCACGATCATGATCCCGCCGCCGAACGTGACCGGCGTGCTGCACATGGGCCACGCGCTGAACGGCACCCTGCAGGACATCGTCGCGCGCCACCGGCGCATGACCGGGCACGACGTGCTGTGGCTGCCGGGCACCGACCACGCGGGCATCGCGACCCAGGCGGTGGTCGAGAAGAAGCTCTACGCCGAGCAGAAGATCACCCGCAAGGAGCTCGGCCGCGAGGCCTTCCTCGAGAAGGTGTGGGCCTGGAAGGACGAGCACGGCGCCACGATCCTGCAGCAGTTCCGGCGCCTGGGCGCGTCGTGCGACTTCACGCGCACGGCCTTCACGCTCGACGACAAGCTCAGCCACGCGGTGCGCGTGGCGTTCGTGCGCCTGTGGGAACAGGGCCTGATCTACCGCGGCGCGCGCCTCGTGAACTGGGACTGCGTGCTGCAGACCGCGGTGAGCGACGACGAGATCGAGTACGTCCCGCGCAAGACGAAGCTCTGG
The DNA here is from genome assembly GCA_020638905.1 of Planctomycetota bacterium. Taxonomy (GTDB): domain Bacteria; phylum Planctomycetota; class B15-G4; order B15-G4; family B15-G4; genus JACKHP01. Next base: position 339,835 of record JACKHP010000001.1, read on the forward strand.
CACCTGCGCTACCCGGTGAAGGACGAGCCGGGCCGCTTCGTGGTGGTCGCGACGACGCGTCCCGAGACGATGCTCGGCGACACCGGCGTGGCCGTGCATCCCGACGACGCGCGCTACACCGACCTCGTGGGACGCACGCTCGTGCTGCCGATCGTGGGACGCGAGATCCCCGTCGTCGCCGACGCCAGCGTGAACGCCGAGTTCGGCTCGGGCGCCGTGAAGGTCACGCCCGGTCACGATCCCGCCGACTACGAACGCGGCGCGCGGCACGCCCTCCCGATCGTGAACATGCTCGAGAAGGACGGCACGATCTCCGCCAACGGCGGCGAGTTCGCGGGCATGCCGCGCGAGAAGGCGCGCACGGCCATCGTCGCTGCGCTCGAGGAGCAGGGCCTGCTCGAGAAGGTCGACGACTACGAGCACAACGTGTCGGTCTCCGACCGCAGCAAGAGCCCGATCGAGCCGCTCGTGTCCGAGCAGTGGTTCGTGAAGATGCAGCCCCTGGCGCAGCCGGCGATCGGGGCGGTGCGCGACGGTTCGCTGCGCTTCCAGCCCGAGCGCTGGACGAAGGTCTACCTCGACTGGCTCGAGAATGTGCGCGACTGGTGCATCTCGCGCCAGCTCTGGTGGGGGCACCGCATCCCGGTCTGGTACGACGACCGGGGCGAGGCCGTCGCGTCGGTGACCGACCTCGAGATCGGCGACCCGCACCCGACCACGGGGCGTCCGCTCGTGCGCCAGGACGACGACGTGCTCGACACGTGGGCCTCGTCGTGGCTGTGGCCGATGGCCACGCTGGGCTGGCCCGACCTCGCGGCGTCCGACCTGCGTCGCTACTACCCGACGCAGTTCTTGTCGACGGCGAGCGAGATCATCTACCTGTGGGTGGCCCGCATGGTCATGGCCGGGTACGCCTTCATGGACGACCGCGAGGACGGCGCGCGCTGCCCGTTCGCGACCTGCTACATCCACGCCACGGTGCTCGACGCGCAGGGCCAGCGCATGTCGAAGAGCAAGGGCAACGGCGTCGACCCGCTCGACATGATCGCCGAGTTCGGCGCCGACGCCGTGCGCTACTCGCTCGTGATGCTCACCAAGGAGGGACAGGACACGAAGCTCGCGCCCGAGAAGTTCGAGATGGGCCGCAACTTCGTGAACAAGCTCTGGAACGCGTCGCGCTTCGTGCTGAGCAAGGCCGGCCGGCTGCCGTCGTTCCACGCGTCGACGGTGAGCGCGCTCGAAGACCGCTGGATCCTCTCGCGCCTGCGCGCCACCTGCGAAGAGGTGCACGCGCAGCTCGAGGCGTACCGCTTCAACGACGCGGCCCAGACGCTCTACCGCTACGTGTGGAACGACGTCTGCGACTGGTACGTCGAGGCCGTCAAGTCGCGCCTGGGCAATCCCGACGGCAGCGGCGAGATCGACCCGGTGGCCGCGGCCGTGCTCGGCCGCGTGCTCACCGACGTGCTGGCGCTGCTGCACCCGCTCGCGCCGTTCGTCACCGAGGCCGTCTGGACGCGTGTGCGCGAGGCGGCCGACTTCGAGTTGCCCGAGCTGCTGGCCGAGGCTCCCTTCCCGACCGGCTCCGACCTGGCGCGCGACCTGCAGGCCGAGGCCGACCTCGACGCGTCCCAGTCGGTGGTCGCCGCGGTGCGCCGGCTGCGTCAGCAGAACGACGTGCCCGAGCGCAAGCCGGTGCGGGTGACGGTGGCCGCGGTGGCACCGGCCCTGGTCGAGAACCTCGAGCGCAGCCGCGACTTCACCGTCGGCATGGGACGCCTGCTGTCGCTCGACGCAGGCCTCGACCCGAAGCGTCCCGAGGGCGCGGCGGTCGACGTGGTCGACGGCCTGGAGGTGCTGCTCGACCTCGACGGACTGGTCGACAAGGCCGCCCAGCGCGCCTCGCTCGGCAAGAGCCTGGCGAAGGTCAGCCAGCAGGTCGGCGCGGTCCGCGCCAAGCTCGACAACCAGGGCTTCGTGGCCAAGGCGCCGCCCGAGGTCGTCGAGCGCGAGCGCGCGCGCCTGGCCGAGCTCAGCGCCGAACGCGAGCGCCTCGCCGGTCTGCTCGAGGCGCTCGGCGAGGGCTGACGCCGGACGGAGGCGCCGCGACCCTCGTCCGCACGACCGCAGCGACCGGGCGCCGGTGCGTCGGACGTCCCCGGAAACGCACACGGCGCGGCGGCTCTTCGTGAGCCGTCGCGCCGCGTCACGCGCGTCGGACGATCGTCGTCGCGCCTACTTCGTCGTGGGCGCGAAGCCCTGTCCGCGCAGCTTGAACTCGAAGAAGAAGCGCGGGACCTTGCGGTCGACGGTGTCGAGCGAGAACTCGACCTTCCAGGTCTTGCCGCCGTCGGTCGTGCTGGCCTGCTGGGGCGAGACCGGACGCTCGGACGGGTCGGGGGCCGACGTCCAGCCCACGACCGCGCTGTTCACGTTCAGGTACAGGATCACGTCCTTGTCCTGCGGGAACTCGATGTCCTCGATGATGTCGTTCACCGACACGCCGGGCCACGGCACCGCGGCGCCCTCGGAGGCCTCGGGCAGGTCATCGTCCTTGCCCTTCTTGCCCTTGTCCTCCTTGCGCTTCTCCTTGTGCTTCTTGGACTCGCCGGCGACCTTGTACTGCAGCAGGTACTGCCCGGCGGGGAGCGGCGGGTTCTCGATCTCTTCGGTGGTCGCGAGGAGGCCGAGCGTGATCGGGTCGTCGCGGCTGTCCTTCTGGAGCTTGAGCAGGCCGCTGCCGCGCTTGGCGGCGGGGTGCGCGAAGGCCACCGCGCGATAGCCGGTGATCACCTGGCGATCGGCGTCGTAGTAGGTGCGCTCCTCGGCGAACACGTCGTTCAGGTCGAGGTCGGACTCCTTCGAGATCTGCGGCGGGAGCAGGTTGCGGTAGCCCGCGAGCACCATCTCGACGCCGTCACGCGCCGAACGCGCGCCGCGGAAGCCGAGCGCCGCGTCGCTGTCGCTGGGGCCGATGCGCAGGCGCGTGTCGATGCGCGCGAAATCGCGCGTCGACAGGTAGCAGCCGCCCTTGGCGACCTTGTTCGTGCGGTTGAACTCGGGCGAGAGGATGGTCTCCTTCTTGCCGACCTTGTGCTTGATGTTCTTGTACCCGTCGAAGGGCGCGAACGGGCTGTCGACCAGCTCCCACACGTTGCCCGCCATGTCGAGCACGCCGAACGGGCTCACGCCCCCGGCGAAGCTGCCCACGCGCGAGGTGTCCTGGGGGACGCTGGCGCCCGACTGCAGGACCTTGCTGTCCCACTTGCTGCCCCAGGGATAGGTGCGGTCGTCGTCGCCGCGGGCGGCGCGCGTCCACTCTTCTTCGGTGGGCAGGCGCTTGCCGCACCACGCCAGGAAGGCCTGGACCTCGGGCACGGTCACGTTCGAGACCGGGTGGTACTCGCGCCCGGCGGGGATCGACGTGCTGCCCCAGCCGTACTCGACGAGATCGGACGAGGGCTGCCGTCCGGTCGCCTCGAGGTAGACCTTCCACTGGAGGTTCGTGACCTCGGTCAGGTCGATGTAGAAGGTGTCGACGTGGGCCGTGTGGCGCGGCGTCTCGGCCGCCACGAGCGTCATCGGCTCGAGGTTGTTGTCGCCCAGGCGCTGCACGTCGTCGGGATCGGTGCCGACCACGACGTCGCCGCCCGGGATGAGCACCATCTCGACGCGCTTCTCGTCGCCCGATTCGCCGGACGACTGCCACATGACGAGGTCGTGCTCGCTCTTCGCGTTCGAGACGAGGGAGGCCTGGGGCTGCAGCGGGGGGATCTGCAGGGCGACGACGAGCAGGGTCGTGATCACGGCGGAGCGCGGCTCCTCGGTTCGGAGGGGAGCGGGAGAGGCACCTTGTGGAACCCAGCCCGACCGGACCGGAGAGCTTCGGGGGCACCAGGCCTGGCGACACCGGACCGCACCGGGAACGGGATCCGGGGGTGTAGTCTAGCGGCCGGGGGACTGTAACAGGGACCCCCAAACTGTCAAGGTGGAGGGGATTGCGCCCTCCGTGCCCGGATTCGGGCCCGCCCGTCCCACGAGACCGACCCGCTGCCGCCCATGGATCCCGACCAGGAGGACGACCGCCCGCTGCCGCCCGAGGTCGACGCCGAGGGCGCGTTGCGGGCCACGGTCCCGGCCGAGGAGCACGGCTCGCGCGTCGACCGCTGGCTCGGACGGCTGCTCGCCCCGCACTACTCGCGCAGCTACCTCTCGGCGCTCATCGACGAGGGCACGATCAAGGTCGACGGGGCGCCGGTGAAGCCGTCCTTCCGGGTCGAGCCGGGCATGTGGGTCGAGGGACCGCTGGGCACGCCGGCCGACACGCTGCCCCACGCCGAGGACATGGAGCTCACGATCCTGCACGAGGACGACGACCTGATCGTCGTCGACAAGCCGGTGGGCGTGATCATCCACCCCGGGTCGGGGCAGACCTCGGGCACCCTCGTGAACGGCCTGCTCGCGCGCTACCCCGAGCTCTCGGTGGTGGGACGCGCCGACCGCCCGGGCATCGTCCACCGGCTCGACCGCGAGACGTCCGGGGCGCTGCTCGTGGCGCGCACGAACGAGGCGGCCAAGCGCCTCGTGAACCAGTTCAAGGCCAAGACGGTGCGCAAGCAGTACTGCGCCATCGTCTGGGGCGTGATGCCGTTCGACTCCGACTGGATCGAGCTGCCCATCGGGCCGCACCCGAAGAAGGCGCAGTTGCGCTCGGTCGCCCGCGGCGACGACGGACAGGCCGCGTCGACGTTCTACGAGGTCCAGCGGCGCTTCGCGGTGGCCTCGCAGGTGGCCGCCTTCCCGCGCACGGGGCGCACGCACCAGATCAGGGTGCACCTCGACCACGTGGGCTTCCCGATCATCGGCGACGGCAGCTACGGACGGCAGGCGCAGGTGGCCTACGAGCGCTGGGTCGATCGGCGCCGCGCGGCCGGCGAGCGCGTGCCGATCATCCACCGGCACGCGCTGCACGCGCACAAGATCACGATCGACCACCCGCGCACCGGCGAGCAGGTCACGTACCAGTCGCCGCTGCCGCACGACATGGTCGACCTGCTCGAGGTGCTCGCGCTCGACGACCCCACGTGACGCGGGTGCGCCGCGCGCGCGTGACGGCGCGGCGTCCGCCGACACCCACCGGAGACACGCGATGACCGACGCCCAGGAGTGGCTCGAGGGACCGTTCCGCGCCGCGCTGCCGAAGGACCAGCCGCTGCGTGCGAAGACGCTCTCGGGGCTCGAGCCCGATCCGCTCTACGACGTGCCGGGCGACGACGGCGCGCTCGGGTATCCCGGCGCCTTCCCGTTCACGCGCGGTCCGTACCCGACGATGTACCGCGGCCGTCCGTGGACGATGCGCCAGTACAGCGGCTTCTCCACCGCCGAGGAGACGAACGCGCGCTTCCGCTTCCTGCTCGAGCGCGGGCAGTCGGGGCTCTCGGTCGCGTTCGACCTGCCGACCCAGATGGGATACGACCCCGACGCGCCCGTGGCCGAGGGCGAGGTGGGCAAGGTCGGCGTCTCGATCGCGACGCTGGGCGACCTCGAGACGCTGCTCGCCGGCATCCCGCTGTCGGACGTCTCGATCTCGATGACGATCAACTCGACCGCGCCGGTGCTGCTGGCGTTCCTCGTGGCCGCGGCGAAGCGGCAGGGCCTGGCCCCGTCGGCGCTGCGCGGCACGCTCCAGAACGACTTGCTCAAGGAGTACATCGCGCGCGGGACGTACCGCTTCCCGCCCGAGCCGTCGCTGCGCCTCGTGACCGACGTGATCGAGTACTGCCACGCGCACGTCCCGCGCTTCAACCCGATCTCGATCAGCGGCTACCACATGCGCGAGGCCGGCTGCACCGCCCCGCAAGAGCTGGCGTTCACGCTCTCGAACGGACTGCAGTACGTGCAGTGCGCCGTCGAGCGCGGCCTCGACGTCGACGACTTCGCCGGACGGCTCTCGTTCTTCTTCAACGCGCACAACGACTTCCTCGAAGAGGTGGCGAAGTTCCGCGCGGCGCGCCGCATGTGGGCGCGGCTCGTGAAGGAGCGCTTCGGCGCCACGCGCGACGAGGCCATGCGCCTGCGCTTCCACACGCAGACGGCGGGCTCGACGCTCACCAGCCAGCAGCCCGACGTGAACGTCGTGCGCGTCACGCTCCAGGCGCTGGCCGCGGTGCTGGGCGGGACGCAGTCGCTGCACACGAACAGCCGCGACGAGGCGCTCGGACTGCCCACCGAGGCCGCCGCGCTGCTCGCGCTGCGCACGCAGCAGGTCATCGCCGAGGAGTCGGGCGTCACGCACGCCGTCGATCCGCTGGGCGGCGCGCCGTACGTCGAGGCGCTCACCGACGCGGTCGAGGCCGCCGCGCTCGACCTGATCGCCGAGATCGACGCGCGCGGCGGCGCGCTGCGCGCCGTCGAGCAGGGTTTCCAGCAGAAGGAGATCCACCGCGCGGCGTACGAGCACCAGCGGCTGGTCGAGAAGGGTCTGCGCCGCATCGTGGGCGTGAACTGCTACACGCTCGAGGACCAGGAGGCGCCGCCGCTGCTGCGCGTCGACGACGCGCTCGCGAAGAGGCGCGCCGACGAGATCGCCGCCTGGCGCGCCGCGCGCGACGCCCGCGCGTGCGATGCGGCACTCGACGCCGTGGCCGAGGCCGCGCCCGATTTGTCCCGCAACCTCATGCCGCTGCTCGTGGACGCGGTCGAGGCCGGCGCCAGCGTGGGCGAGATCTGCACGCGCCTCGAGGCCGTCTTCGGCAAGCACCGCGCCGTGAACGTGTTCTGACGCTGGACGGATCGGCGTCGACGCGCGAAGCGGCCGGCGAGCGTCCGCTCGGACGCATCGCGTGCGCCCGGGCCATCGCCGGGGGTACGATGCGCGGTCGATCCCCGGAGGCCTTGCGTGGCCCAGCGAGACCCGTCGCCGAACAGGAAGCGCAAGGGCCAGGACGACGCGTCCCGTCCCGTGCGTCGCGAGCGCGCCGGCACGGATGCGCCGTCCGACGCGGACGACTCCGCAGGCGCGCCGGGCGACGGCCCGCGTGCGGACGATGCGGGCGCCGCCGCCGCGCCCGCGGACGAAGCGCCTCCGCGCGCGCGCCGTCCCGACGCCGACGAGCACACGGCCGAGTTCCTCGTGGCGGAGATCCTGACCGACCTCGACCTCGCGTCGGTGCGCGCGCTCGTCGACGAGTTCGGTCCCGAGGGCGACCAGGTGCTCGTCGAGGCTCTCGCCGCGCCGCCGCCCGAGTTCCTGGTCGAGCGCGCGTTCGGACGCCTGCTTTCGGCCTTCGGACGGCGCACGTTCCGCGACCCCGCCGAGCAGCGCGAGTTCCTGCTCGGACTGCGACGGGTGGCCGAACTGCAGGCCGACCTGCCGCTCGACGGCGACGCCGACGTGTCCGACGACCCGGCCGTGTTCGACGAGTTCCTCGACGACCTGGGCCGGCGCGTGCTCGTCTCGCACGCCCTGCGCCGCGCGCGTCTCGCGCGCTCGGAGGGACGGCGCGACGAGCCGTCCGACGACGCACCGTCCGACGACGCGGCCGACGACGCGCCGGACGACGATGCGCCGCCGGTCGACACGATCGCGCCGGCCGACGCCGATCCGTACCGTCCGCTCGACGAGATCGGGCCGCTCGACGCCGCGGAGCTCGGGCTGCGCGCCCTGGCGGCCTTCGACCAGGGCGACGCCGACACCGCGCTCATGCTGGCCGCCCTGGCGCTCGTCTTCGACGCGCGTGCGATCGACGCGCAGCTCGTGGCGATCCTGGTGCTGGCCGACTCGTCGCTCGACCTCGTGCGGCGGCTCGAGCGGCTGCTCGAGCTGGGCGAGCGCGTGCTGGGATCCGAATTCGTGGACGCGCAGCAGGGCCACCTCGGCGAGCTGCTCGTCGCGCGTCCGTGGTTGCGCGTGCGGCAGGCGCTGGGCCAGGCGTACTGGCATGCCGGCCGCCGGCGCGAGTCGGTGGAGTGCGACGGGCGCACGACGCGGCTCGATCCGTCCGACGTGACGGGCGTGCGCTACGACCTCGTGGCGCATCACCTCGCCCTGGGCGACGCGCCGGGCGCACGCTCGCTGATCGTCCGCTTCGCCCACGAGCGCGGGGCGATCTTCGCCTGGGCGGCGGTGCTCGAGCGGCTGCTCGACGGCGACGAGCCCGGCGCACGGACGGCCCTCGACGACGCGCTGCGCGCGAACCGTCGCGCGCTGCCGTACCTCGCCGGACGCCGCCGGCTGCCGCGCGGCATGCCGCTCGACTACGAGCCCGGTGACGCGCGCGAGGCCGCGGCCTGCGCCCACGTGCTCGACCCGGCGCTCGAGGCCCATCCCGCGCTGCGGCGCTGGCTGTTCGAGCAGGACGCCTCGCCCGCGCGCGACGCGAAGGCGCTGGCGCGCGACGACGACACCGCGGTGCCGCTCGATCCCGATCGCGCGCGCGGTGGACACCCCGTGGCCGCCCACGCGGGCCTCGCGGGCGACGGAGCGCTCGTGCCGTCCGACGCGCCGCCCACGCCCGACGAGGCGAAGCGGCTCTTCACGGCGGCGCAGGCCTTCCGCGACCTCGCGCCCTGGCGCTGGACGGACGACCGGCAACTGCTGGGCGTCCGCGACGTCGAGCGCGGCGAGATCGACCACGCCTGCGTCGTCGGGCGTCACGGCCCTCCCGGCGGACTCGTGCTGTATCGCGGCGCGCTCGGCTACGCGTGCCACGCGCGCGTCTCGCGCGGCGAGCTCGATCCGGCCGATCTGGCCCTCGTGCAGCGCGCGCTCTCGGTGACCTTCGAGGAGCGCGAGCGGCTGCTGCCGTCCGACCTGAACGCGTTGGCGCGCGCCGGGGTGCGTATCCGCGAGCGCGGCGGCTGGCCCGTGCTGCGCAGCTGGGAACCCGGACTCGCGCCGGTCGAACCCTCGGGCGCCGAGGCGCGCACGCTGGCGCGGGCGCTCGAGCAGGCCACGCTCGTGCTCGCGCGGGGCGACTCGGACGACCTGCCCGACGGACTCGTCGAGGTGCTCGGCGAACACCTGCGCGACGAGCTCGTGCGCGCCCCCGCCGGCGAGCCCGACGGCCCGCCCGCGAGCTGGACGGAGTCGCGCGTGTCCTGGCCGGCGCCGGTCGCGCTGCCGGGCGATGCGTCGCCACCGCTCGACACCGAGCGCGTGGCGCGGCTGCGCGAGTCGCTCGGCGCGCTCGACGACACGTGGTCGGTCGACGCGCTGCCGACGTCGGCCGTCGAGGGCCCGTTCGGGACGCGCGCGCCGCACGTGCGCATCGTCCCGTGGATCTCGGAGGAGCGCGAGTGCGCGCTCGACCTGTGCGTCGCGCCGTCGCTCGAGGTGGGCGCGGCGCTCGTCGAGCAGGCCCTGCGCCTCTTCGAACGCGAGGGGGGATGGCCGCGCCGGCTGCGCGTGGCGCGTCCGTTGGTCGAGGCGGCGCTCGCGCCGCTGGCGCGCGCGCTCGGCCTGCGCCTGCTGCGCGGCGACCGGCTCACGCTGCTCGACGACCTGTGCCTCGAGACCGGCGGCGTGCTCGATCCCGAGGGCGACTGACGCGCGGCGCGGACGCCTCTTGACCGGCGCGCCGCGCGGCCGTACGACGGCGGCATGAGCACACCGCGTCTCTCGCACCTCGGCATCGCCGTCCCCGCCCACGCCGAGGTGCTCGCGTTCTGGCGCGACCTGCTCGGGCTGCCGCTCGAGCACAGCGAGCACGTGGCGTCCGACGGGGTCAGCGTGGCCATGCTGCGCCTCGGCGCCGGCGGCGGAGCGGTCGAGCTGCTGCAGCCCGACGGGCCCGAGACGCCGGTCGGGCGCTTCCTCGAGAAGCGCGGCGCGGGCCTGCACCACGTGGCCTTCGAGGTCGACGACATCGTCGAGCTGCTGGCGCGCATGCGTGCGGCGGGGGTCAGGCTGATCGACGAGCAGCCGCGCAAGGGCGCGCACGACACGACGGTGGCGTTCGTGCACCCCAAGAGCACGGGCGGCGTGCTGGTCGAGCTCGTCCAGGCGCGGACGTGACGGGGCGCGCGCCGGCGCCGCGCGGGGTGCGTGCCGCGCGCGCCGTGTGCGGCGCACTCGTGCTGGCTCTCGCGGGGCTCGGTTGTCGCGGCGATCCGCCGGCGGGCGACGGCGAGGCGTCCCACACGCGCGCGGCCGCCGCGCCGACGGCCGAGGCGCGTGACGCCGCCGCGGACGCGGCCGACGTCGACGCGCGCGTCGCGCCCCCATCGATCGAGGAGGTCACGATGGACGTCCAGGGTTGCCGCCTGCACCTGCTGCGCGCCGGACCCGACGCGTGTTCCGCCACGCGGCCGGCGGTGCTCCTGCTGCACGGCGCGGCGTTCACGTCGGAGACCTGGCGCGAGCTGGGCACGCTCGACGTGCTCGCCGCGGCCGGCGTGCCCGTCGTCGCGCTCGACCTGCCGGGCTTCGGACGCTCGACCGGCGACGCCGATCCCGACACGTTCCTGGCCGAGCTGTTGCCGCGGCTCGACGCGGGACGGCCGATCGTGGTGGCGCCCTCGATGAGCGGACGCTTCGCGCTGCCGCTCGTCGCCGTGCACCCCGAGCTCGTGTCGGGCTTCGTGCCCGTGGCGCCCGCCGCGCTGGACGCCTGGATCGAGCGCGTGCGCGGCGCGTCCGTGCCCACGCTCGTGGTGTGGGGCACGGCCGACACGGTCTTCGACCCGAGCGGGGCGCAGCGCCTGGCCGACGTCCTGCCCGACGCGCGCGTGCTGTTGCTCGAAGGCGCGCGTCACCCCGCGTACCTCGACGCGACCGACGCGTTCCACGCCGCGCTGCTGGGACTCGTGACGCGCGTGGCGTCCGCCGACGCGCGCTGACGCGCGACGCGCGAGGTCACGCGCGGTGCGTCCGGCCCGGGGCCCGGTCACGCACGGCGCCCGCCGCCGCGCGACCTCAGCCGTCGTCCGCGGGAGCCGCGCCGTTCGGCGTGGCAGTGGCGGGCGTCCCCGCGGGCACGTCCGCGCCGGGGGAAGTCGCGACCTCGGGGGCGTACGGATCGAGCCGAGCGGCCACGGCGGGGACGTCCCAGTCGATGCGCGCGGGGTCGAAGCGTTTGCCGAGCGCGGCGGAGACGCGCTCGAAGACCAGCGCCGTGAGCGCCGCCGAACCGAGCAGCGTGGGATGCAGCCAGTCGCCCTGCAGGATGCGGTCGCGCGCGCCCTCGGGCCACGCGTTGCCGTGCACCGCGAAGGGCTCGTTCGCGAACATGCGACGGACGAAGTCGGCCAGCGGCAGCACGATCACGTTCGGGTGCGACGCGGACCACTCGGCGAAACGCGTGTTCATCGCCGCCAGCGTCTCGGCCCGCGGCATCTGGATCGGCGCCAGCGCCGTGCCGAGGTACGTCGCGCGTCCCACGGCGAGCGTCATGTCGGGCAGGTCACCCACGACGACCGGGCACTGCAGCCGCTCGAGCTGTCGCAGGCCCTCTTCGAGCAGCAGCGGACGGCTGCGTTCGTCGTGCACCGCGCCGTAGCCGTACCAGAACAGGAAGTCGACCGCGAGCACCAGCGACGGACGGTGCTCGACGAGCCGCGTCACGAGCGCCTCGCGCGACGCCAGCGAGAGCAGGAACAGGCGGTCCGAGGCGAAGCTCATGACCGGGTCGTGCTCGCCGGTGAGCATCGCGTCGACCACGTCGGAGTACAGCAGCGGACGCCCGATCTCGTGCGAGAGCCCGAATCCGGCCATCACGCTCGCGCCCGTCACGGCCACGCGCCGCAGCGGGTCGGCCCGCGCGTCGGCGTCGGCATGGCCCGCGTCGGACGCCGCGGCCGTCGGATCGCCGGCGCTCGGATCGGGCGTCGCGCGCGCGCACGGCGTCGCGAGCGACAAGCACAGCAGCGCGGAGAAGACAAGAGGACTCACGTGCAGCATGCGTGCTCCCGGGATTCGTACGCGGCATGGGGTGCGCGGCCAGTATCGCATCTGCGGGTGGTGCGGTAGGCTCGACGCGTGTGGGACGGATCCCCCGAAGCCGTCCGCACGGGAGGGTCACACATGTCAGCCAAAGACGTGACGACGGCACGCGAGTTGCGAGAACTGTGCGTGCGGGCGTACCACCGCGAACTCGCCGGCGAGCTCCACGAACTCGAGCGCGTGTTCGCCGCGTGGCGGCAGGGAGACGCCGACGCCGTCGACGTGCGCGACGCGGTCGCCACGTTCCACGAGGGCGAGGTGCAGCACCTGCGCCGGCTGTACGACACCTGCACCGACGAGCGCCTCGTGGCGCGTGCGGTGGCGCGCGGTTTCGTCGGACGCGACGAGCTGTCGCCCGAGCTGACCGAGCGACTCGAGGGCGCGCTCGCCCGCGTGCAGCGCATCGTCGGACGCGCCGCCTCGACGACGGGCCGGGCCAGGCGCCGCGCCGGCGGCGCCGCGGTGGGCTGAGCCGCCTCGACGTGCGTCGCGCGGGTCGTGCCTCGGCGATCTCGGCTCGGGTCGAGCGGCGCCCGCGCCCGCGCACGGCCGCCGCGCGTCAGTCGGACGCCTCGTACGCCTTCTGCAGCGCGTCGAGATCGCCCAACAGGATCTCGCCGTAGCCGCACTCGAGCAGGCCCTGCTCCTGGAAGCGGCGCAGCGCCTCGCCCAGCCGGTTCCTGTGCACGCCGACGAGCGACGCCAGGTCTTCGTGCGTGATGCGGATCTCGGGCAGTCGCGTGGCCTCGCGCAGGTCGCACAGTCGCGAGAGCACGCGGCGCTCGAGTCCCAGCCGTCCGATGTACGTGAGGTGGATCGTGCGCGACAGCACCCAGCTCGCGTCGAGCGCCACCGCGCGCAGGATCGCGTCGTTGCCCGCCGCGAGCAGCAGGTCGCGTGGCACGAGCCGCAGCCGGCACTCGGTCAGCGCGCGGTACTCGAGGTTGTAGCCGTCGGACAGGCACTCGAGTCCCAGCCAGTGCCCCTCGCCGACGATCGAGACCGTCGCCTGGCGGATGGATCCGTGGCGCGGACGCACGACGCCCTTGACGAGACCGTCCTCGAGGTAGCCGAGCATCGGCGCGTCGCTGCCGTGCGCGACGACGAGCGCGTCGGACTCGTACTCCTTGCGCGGCAGGCTCTGCAGCCACGCGAGCACGGGGGACGGCCTGGGCGGATCGGAGGTGCGGTCGACGGACACGGCGGCTCCCTGGCCGGGCCGGCCGGTCGTCGGTCCCGGTGGACGAGAGCTTGCAGCAGCGTCGGCGGGTGCGCAATGCCTCCGCGCGGTCGTCACCGAGAGGACGCGCGTCGCCCGCACGACAATGCCGCATCCGGTGCAATCGGGGTCGCGGCCCGACTCGGCGTGCTTCCCGCGGGCGGCGGCGGAGTGCCGCGTCGGGTGCAATCGCGCCGACGACCGGGCGGCGTGCGGGCATGCTCGTCGACGAGAACGCGACCACGCGTGCTCCGTCCG
>JACKHP010000010.1 GCA_020638905.1 Planctomycetota bacterium
CTCGGGGTTCTTGCTGTGCTTGCGCAGCTCGTACTCGAAGCGGGGGTTCGTGGAGGCGTAGCGCAGCTTGCCTTCGTTGCACTCGGGGCACACCCAGTCGAGCAACGCCGACATGTCGGCGTTGTAGTGGGTGAGCATGTTGTTGTTGCGGTTCACCCAGCACTCGAAGAGGCACTTCGGGTTGTCGCAGGTGAACTTGAGCAGGGACAACATCGTGCTCTTCATCGATCGTTCCTCAGGCAAGCTCGAGGTGTCCGGACCGCGCCGGGACGGCGCGCCCCCCGAGGTTCGGGCCGGAGCTCGGGTCGAATTCTAGGATGCCCCGTCGTGAAGGCAAGGCCCAGCCGCGTCCCAGGGCCCGGACGAGCTGGGCCACATCGGTTCCGATCGGTCGATCGGCACCCGATTTCGCAGCCCGTCCGCGCGTGGTGGCATGTCGCCGACGGGCCGCGCCCACATCAGTCCGTGCGTCCCGATGTCGGCGCGGGACCGGCCGCGACGAGTCGCTCGGCTTCGATCGTGGCCAGCATCTCCTCGTCGACGTCGCCGGTCGGGTACTTGCCCGTGAAGCAGGCGTGGCAGGTGTCCTCGATGGCCGGATTGCCCTCGCGCACGGCCGAGACGAGGTTTTCGAGCGTCTGGTACACGACGCCGTCGGCGCCGATCTCGCGCGCGATGTCCTCGCTGTTGCGATCGCGGGCCACGAACTCGTTCTTCGTGGACATGTCGATGCCGTAGATGCACGGGTACTTGAGCGGCGGCGAGACCGACGCGAAGTAGACCTTGCGGGCGCCGGCGCGGCGGGCCATCTCGACAATCTGGCGAGAGGTGTTGCCGCGGACGATCGAGTCGTCGACGAGCAGCACGTCCTTGCCCTCGAACTCGAGCTGGATCGTGTTCATCTTCTGCCGGATCGACCGGCGTCGGCCCGCGTCGGTGGGCATGATGAAGGTGCGTCCGACGTAGCGGTTCTTGACCAGGCCCTCGCGGTACTTCATGCCCAGCGTGGCGGCCATCGCCATCGCCGAGGTGATCGACGACTCGGGCACGGGGATGACCACGTCGGCCTTCCAGCCGGTGGCCTGCCAGATGGGGGCCATGAGCTCACCCAGCCGCAGGCGCGTCTTGTACACGCTGACCCGGTCGAGGAACGAGTCGGGCCGCGCGAAGTACACGTACTCGAAGACGCACGGTCGGTGCGGCTTGTCGCCGATCTGCCGGCTCGTCAGGTTGCCGTGACGGTCGATGAAGATCGCCTCTCCCGCGCGCAGGTCGTAGGTGTCGTGGAAGTCGAGCACGTCCATGAGCGTGCTCTCGGAGGCCACGCACCACGACTTCCGTCCCAGCTCGTCGACCCGGCTGCCGACGATGATCGGCTTGATGCCGTACGGGTCGCGGAAGGCGTAGAGGCTGCCGTCGGCGATGGTTCCCACCACCGAGTAGGCGCCCTTGACGCGCTCGAAGACGCCGGCCACCGCGCGGAACACCTGGTCGGGCTCGAGCTCGTCGATCTGCTGCCGCGCGAGCTCGTCGCCGAACACCTTCAGGATGCCTTCGAGGTCGCAGGACGAGTTCACGTGCCAGTGCGACCGGCGCGACATGTCGGTCTTGATCTCGTCGAAGTTGATCACGTTGCCGTTGTGCACCATGCCGATGCCGAACGGGTAGCTGATCATGAAGGGCTGCGCGTCCTCGACCGAGCCCTGGCCCACGGTCGGGTAGCGCACGTGCGCCAGGCCGACCGAGCCGCGCAGGCCGACGACCGAGTCCTGGGTGAAGACGTCGCGCACGAGGCCCTGGCCCTTGTGCAGGTGGAACCGGCCGTCGAACGTCAGCGCGCCGGCGGCATCCTGCCCTCGGTGCTGGATGGCGAGCAGGCCCGTCACGAGATCGCCGATCACGTCGGTCCCGGGGGGCGCGATGATGCCGATGAATCCGCACATGCGGGGAGGGCTCCTTCGGGGGAGGCCCGATTCTAGCAGCGCGGGCCGGGAACGATCCGCTCGGCGACGTGTGTCGCGTCGGAAAGCCGCGCGCCCAGGACACGATCGCGTGCGTGGCATCGCTCGGCGGGCCCCGGGTATCCTCGACCCTCGCTCCGATCCTCTCCCCCGCGCGGTCCGCCCGATGCTGCTCACCACCCTCGCCCTCGCCACGTCCATCCTCCTCCCGCAGGACGCGTCCGCCGCAGCGCCCGTCCTCGACGAGGCCGTCGCCGAGTACCTGTCCACGGCCTCGGAGAAGCTCTACGACCCGGTCGAGGCCGGCCTCGAGTCGCTCGCGTTCGACGTCGACTTCACGATCCCGGGCAACCCGATGCTCGGCTCGACCGAGCCGGTGCGGGTGGCCACCTTCGCCATCTCGTGGAACAAGGACTCCGGGTCGAAGATCGAGGTGACGATGGCCGAAGGCATCGATCCGCAGGTCTCGGCCATGCTCGCCCAGAGCGGCATGACGGCCGACGTGCTGAAGATGACCATCGCCCAGCTCCCGGTGCAGTACGCGCTCAACCTGAGCCTCGACCCGCGCACGCTCGTCGAGGCCTTCGACGGCAAGCTCGGCAGCACCGACGGCGCGGCCTCGATCGAGTTCAAGCCCCGTCCCACGGCGAAGGGCGTCGTCGCCCAGAGCATCGTGTGGAACTTCGATCGCGACAGCGTGCTGGCGACCAAGGTCACCAAGGGCCCCTCGCCGATGGGCGGGACGACGACCAACACCGAGACCTATTCCTGGAAGGCGGCCCAGGTCGGCGAGGGATTGCTGCTCGACCACATCGCGGTCTCCCAGGACATGGGCATGGTCAAGCTCACCAACTCGCTGGTGCCCGAGTACCGCGTGGTCGACGGCCTGGTGATCATGACCGGCTACACCCAGCACTCCGACGGCATCCCCGCCATGGGTGTCCCGGCCTCCGATTCCGCCTGGACGTTCCAGCACCTGGTCGTGAACGGTGTGCCGGTCGACGCTCCCGCGCCCGCCGCGGCTGGATCCGGCTCCGACGGCTGAGCACGCGGCGTGAGCGCGGAGCGTCCGCCGCGACTCCCGACGATTCGACGGAGGACGCCACCGAGGCGTCGTCGGCCGCCGCGCTCGGAGAGGACCGGGCCAGGACAGGATCCTGACCCGTCGCGTCCTGTCGGCCGACCGCGCGACTAGAGGTCGTGCTGCGCCTCGACCGCGGTGAAGACCCGGTCGAGGCCGTCGATCATCTCGTCGATCTCGCGCGTCAGCACGTCGGCCAGCAGCAGGATGCGGATCGTCGCCACCGGTCCCGGCCGGCCACAGCCGAGCAGCTTGAGGCCGTACTCCCAGCCGATACGAACCACGTCGGGGCGGAAGCGCACCGAGAGCCCCCACATGCCACCCAACCCGGTGAACTCGGGGAAGACCTCGCCGTGCTGGCTCGACAGCTCGGCCAGCCGCATGCGCACGTACTCGCCCTTGATGCGCGAGTTCTCGAGGTACGTGCGGTCGCCGAAGAGCGGATCACGTCGGCGCGTGAGCAGTTCGAGCGTCGCGTAGGACAGGTTCACGTCGAAGAACTTGCCGCTGCCGAACGTGTTGCTGTGCCAGCCGACGTGGCAGCACTCGGTCAACCCGACGCGTGCGACGGTCAGGCCCAGGACGGCGGCCTTGGCCGTCCAGACGATGTCGGGCTCGACCTCGAAGTGCTGCGTGGCGAAGAGCGTGCCGGTGCGTCCGAACGACTGCACCTCGTCGCTGCCGAACAGGATGCCGCGGGCGCGGCAGGCCGCGACGACGCCGCCCAGCCAGGCCCGGTCGGCGAGCCGGTAGCCGCCCTCTCCCTGGAACACCTCGGTGGCGAACAGGGCCACCAGCTCCGACGGGACGCGCCCCGCGGCGAGCACGGCCGTCGCGCCACCCGGCGCGTCGAGGATCTGGGCCAGGGGCCGGTCGTCGAGCTGATCGACGAAGTCGGAGACCCGGCCGTTGAACGGGACGTGCCGCACCCAGCGCAACTTGCCGTAGCCGAGATGCTGCGCCTTCTTGCTGCGCGTCAGGTTGAGCACGCCCAGCGTGCGCCCGTGGAACGCGCCGTCGGTGGCGAACACGAAGAACGGGTAGTCGCGCCACACGGGGTCGGGCAGCGAGGTGTCGGCGTCGTAGAACGGGTCGCGCGCGATGCCAAGCTGCTCCATGAGCCGTCCGAGCACTTCGAAGCCGTGGCGCTCGACGAAGCGTCGGTACGCGTTGAGCATGGCGAGCTTCATGGCCGCCTCGCCCGCCTCGGCGCCGCTGTTGCTGAAGAACGTGCGGAAGGCCCCGCTCTTCGGGAACGCGGCGGCCGTCAGCTCGTTCACGAACGCGGCGAGCTCCTGCGGCGCGTGCAGTCCCTCGATCGGCCGGCTGAAGGTCAGGATGTCGTCGGTGTTGATCTCGCGCCGGAACGCCAGGCCGTTCTCGACGAGGGTCGCGATGACCTGCTCGAAGTGCGGATGGTGCTCGTCGATCAGTTTCTGCGCCACGCCGAGGTACAGGTCGAGGTACGGACCCTCGGGCGCGGCCACGAACATGCCGTGCGTCGGCTGGCTCAGGTCGAGCACCGGACTGCCGGCGTCGATCGTCGACGGCATGACCGCCGAGGTGTGCGCGGCGCGTACGTCCGCCTGGGGATCGGGCTTGCGACGGCGCTCGGGCAGCACGGCCGTCCCGCGGTTGAGCGAGTGCCCGCACAGGGTCCGGTCGGGGAACGCGAGTCGCGCGCTCTCGGCAAGCAGGTCGTATCCGTCGATGACGACGCTCTCGGAGGTCTTCACAGCAGTTCGATCTCCTCTTTGCGCTGGGAGCGTTCGCAGTAGTAGCAACGCACCCGCAGGGGATCGCTGCGCACGACGACGAACTTGGTGCGCACGCGGTCCTGGCGCGAGATGCAGGACGGGTTCGGGCAGCGGATCATGTCCTCGACCAGCCGCGGCAGCGACGGTGTGAATTTCTCGACGACCTGGAAGTCGCGGATGATCGAGAACGATGCGCGCGGCGAGAGCAAGGCGATCTTCGCCACCTCGTGCGGCGTCACCTCGCGGCGCTCGATCTTGATGATGTCCTTGCGGCCGACCTTGCGGCTGTCGAGGTTCAACCCGATCATCACCGCACCCTCGAACGTGATGCCGAGGATGTCGAGCACCTTGAGCGCGGTGCCCGCCACGAGGTGGTCGATGACCGTGCCCTCGCGCAACGCGGTGACCTTGATGAGCGGCTCGCGTCCCCTGTCGGGCGACTCGGGACGGGATTCGGCGGCGTGCGCGGGGTCGTTCATCGGGAGACCCCCAACAACATGGCGAGCACTGCCTTGCGGACGGTGACGCCGTTGCGCGCCTGGTCGAAGTACGCGGCCCCAGGATGGTCGTCGAGGTCGGTGCTGATCTCGTTGAGCCGCGGCAGCGGGTGCATGATCGTCACGTGGTCGCCGATCTTGGAGATCGCGGCGCGGTCGATGCGGTAGGCGTTCTTGACCTTCTCGTACTCGATCGGGTCCGGGAAACGCTCCTGCTGGATGCGCGTGGTGTAGATGATGTCGACGTCGGACGCGATCGAGAAGAAGTCCTCGTCCTCGGTGTAGACGGTGCCGCGGGCGTCGAGCTCTTCGATGAACTCGGGAGGCATGCGCAGCGACTGCGGCGAGACGAGGAACAGCTCGTTGTCGAAGTGCGTCAGCGTCTCGATCAGCGAGTGCACGGTTCGGCTGTACTTGAGGTCGCCGATGAACGCGATCTTGAGGTTGTCGAGGCGTCCCCGCTTCTGCCTGATCGTGTACAGGTCGAGCAGCGTCTGGGTCGGGTGCTGGTTCGTCCCGTCGCCGGCGTTGATCACCGGCAGTGACGTGTTGTCGGCCGCGAGTCGGGCGGCGCCCTCCATCGGGTGCCTGATGAGCACGATGTCGCAGTAGTTCTCGACCACCCTGATCGTGTCGGCCAACGACTCGCCCTTGGCGGTCGACGAGACCCGTGCATCGGCGAAGCCGAGCACGCCTCCTCCAAGGCGGTTCATGGCCGCCGAGAACGAGAGGTGCGTGCGCGTCGAAGGCTCGAAGAAGAGCGACGCCATGACCTTGCCGGCCAGGATCGGCTGCTCGAAGCCTTCGTAGAGCGTTGCCTCGTCGAGGATCGTCAACAGCTCGTCGCGCTTGTAGTCGCGCATCGAGATGAGGTCGCGTCCGGCGAACGAATGGGTCACCGTGACCATGTCCCTGGTTCCTTGCAGGGTGCGGTGATCGGCCTCCCGATCGCCGCGGGTCTCGCGTCGGGCGGGCCGCCGCGAGCGCGCGGGCGAAGCGCCCGCGTGACCCGGGATTCTATCAGGAGCGCGCGAGCAGTTGCTCGGCCCTCCGCTCCTGTTCGTCCATCGCGGCGGTGACCCGGTCCTTCCACTCGGTGACGAGCAGTTCCCGATCGACGCGGGGCGGCACCGCGATCTCGGGGCCGAGCGTGCAGACGACCCGCGTGAACGGTTTGCCGATACGCATCCTGTCCCAG
Source organism: Planctomycetota bacterium (assembly GCA_020638905.1). Taxonomy (GTDB): domain Bacteria; phylum Planctomycetota; class B15-G4; order B15-G4; family B15-G4; genus JACKHP01. The sequence continues at coordinate 6,495 of JACKHP010000010.1, forward strand.
CTCTTCGTGTGCCAGCAGCGCGCGACCGCCAGGCCGGTGGGCACGATCGGCAGGCCCGTGAGCGAAGCCGCGAACAGGATGCCGTCCTTGATCTCGCGCCGCGGTCCCTTCGGACCGTCGACGGTGAAGCACAGGTCGCCCTCGCGGTCCTTGGCCGCGCGCACGATGTCGCGCATCGCCTTGGCGCCACCGCGCGTGCTCGAGCCGCGCGCGAGCTCGTAGCCCATCCGCTCGACGATGCGGGCGATGACCTCGCCGTCGCGGTGTTCGCTGACCATGACGCACACGCCCTCGCCGACGAACACCTGGATCGCGTGCCAGAGGTTCTCGTGCCAGAACGAGTAGATGCAGCGACCGGCGATGCCGCGGGCCCGGCGCTGGACGTACGTCGGGTCGGCCACCTCGAGCCGGTAGCTGGCCAGCATCATCCGGAACAACCCGCCCGCGACGCGCGACGTGAGCGCCACCCGGAACCCGTGCGCATCGCGACGGGTCCCGGGCTCGGTGGGACGACTCACGCGCCGACCTCGTCAGAGGTTGACGATGTCGTCGCCCTCGCCGCCCTCGTCGGTGCCGTTCGGACCGACGCTCCACAGCATGGGCGTCTCGCGACCACGCTTCTCGACGAGCTTGTAGAGGTAGCCGTGTCCCCACGGGTCGGCCGGCAGGGCATCGTGCGGATAGGCACCCTCGGGGAAGTCCTGGAGAGGCTGGAGCAGGGCGGACAGGTCGGCCGGGTAGGCGTTCTGGTCGATCTTGTACACCCGCAGGCTGGCCTTCAACTCACGCAGGTCCCGCTGGACGACTTCGATCGGGTCGACCTCGGGCTCGACGGCCTCGGCCTTGATGCCCATCTGCTGGCCGGCGACGGCCAATCCGATGACGGCCACCATCGGCAGGAAGTCCGAGACCTGGAACTCGGACAGCGACGTGGTCACGAACGTGCCCGCCGAAGGCGAGTATGTGCCCGCGTAGGACGCGTCGAGGTACTTCTCGATCGTGCCGCTGGCCGGCAGCTTCGCCAGGTCGACCGGCATCTCGCCGAGGAACATCGCCGCAGCCTGGAGCTGGCCGATTCCCATGGTGTAGCCGGTGGCGAACGACGACTTCGTGTTCGCGTACGTCACCGTCTGCAGGTCGCCGCGCTTGGCGAGGCCGTTCACGAACCCCATGAAGCGCTCGTCGTCGGCGAGCGAGCCCTTCGAGACGTCCATCGGGCCGTTGAGCGTGGTGCGCAGACGGCGCGCCGACGAGCTGTAGACGAGGCGGTCGGGCTCGACGGCGAACGCCGGCTGGAAGCCCATCGCGCCCATCATCCCGAGCTGGCCGGCAAGCTCGATCTCGAAGAACGGAGTGCCCTCGTGGTCGCTCTCCTTGAGACGCACCGGCGCCTGCGCGCCCGCCATCGCCTGGAGCGACTGACCGAGCTGACGCACCGCCGCGGCGAACTTCGATCCGTCCTTCAGGCCGACGGTCACGATGCCCTCGGGCTGGGCCATGAGGCCGGCGCCAGGGAGCGTCACGCTCATGACCGGTCCGCCGAGGTTCGCGAGCACGTCGTTGCGCAGGTCGGACTCACCCATGACCTGGGCGATCTCGGTCTTGGCGACCTCGGCCATCTCGGGCTCGAAGCTGGCCAGGGCGTCCATCGCGAAGTCGTAGATGATGGGCAGCACGGGGCTCATGTACGCCAGACTGGCCGACTGGCAGTCGCCCGGAAGGGTCGCCAACTGCGCCTTGTCGATGCCCTTGCCCGACGTGACGAGTCGCGGCAGGAGCCCGCGCGAACTCGGGTCGACCGACATCACGTTCGTGCTGTGGATCTTTCCGTCGGCGGAGACGTACGAGACGCCCCCTGCGTACTTCATCGCCCCCAGCCCGAGGCTGTCGTAGAACGACAGCACCTTCTGCATCATCTCGGGCTCCATCCCGTCCTGGGCCAGAGCCATGCCGAGGGCGAACTGGCCCAGCGGCGCGAGCGCCCCGACGCGCACGAAGTCCGAAGACCCGCCCGCCTGGAGGCCTCCTGCCGCCTGCACGAGCTGCTTGTAGTCGGCCGAGTCGGCCAGGCTCGGGGAGCCGGCACCCTGGCTTCGGTCGATGATGCCGTTCAGCGTCGTCTCGGAAGCCGAGATGACGGCGAGCTTGCCGAGCACGGCCAGCGAGACTCCGGCGCCAGACATCGGCTCGGTGCGCGTGAGGTACTCGACGCCGCCGTGGCTGCTCTTGCTCTCGGCCCACGGGATGGCGCCCCAGAGCGTCTTGACCATGTCGATCATGCTCGGGTCGAGCAGTTCGACGCCGATCACGAGCCCGACGTCGGGACGGTCTGCGGGGGCTCCTGGCATGCCGGGCATGCCGACGTGCGTGAGGCCGAAGAAGAACTGGCCGACGGGGAGTTCGCCGTCGGTCTTGGTGATGTCGAGGCTGATCTCGTCCGGGAGGCTGACCGGCATGTCCTCACCGCCCATGTCCGCACGGGCCTGCTCCATGAGCGTGGAGAGCACGTGCTCGGCGGCGCGTGTGGGCTCGTGGAGGAACGAGCGCATCTCCGGCTCGGACAGGATGCGGCTCATGGCCGTCTGTCGCGACGCCGTCTGGCCGTCCTTCAGGCTGCTCGAGCCGAAGTAGATGATGGTATCGGCAGGCAGGAGCCGCGCGGGGTCCTCGGCCGGCGCCACGGTCGACAGCGCGATCGTGACCAAGGCGATCATCGAGACGAACATTCCAGGAGTACCTCCGAGGGGACGAAGCGCGGCCGACCGGTCTACGATCGACGCGGTGCATGTGCTCGGGCGTGCCGCCCGCGAGCTGGATCTCGGGATCCCTGCATGCTTCGTCGCCGATGATCCCGAATGCCAGTCGATCTCGACAAGCGTAGCGAGCCGGCTGTCATCGAATCGACACCCCGACCCGGAACGGGAGCCCTCGTCCTCGACCGAAGTCGCGCGGCGTCGCGGCGTCCGGCGCGCCAGCCAGATGGCGGGCCGTTGCGCACTTCGCCGCCGAGATCGGAGGCGCCGTCATGCCACGCCCAGGCCTCGATCTGTCAACTCCCTCCACCCAACCATGGGCAGGTCTCGGGTGGGAGCAGAGCGCGGCGCTCGGGGTCGCGGCTGGACGGCCCGGCGCCCACGGCGACCCGCGACCCTTGCCAGCGATGCTGCCGATGCCTCAGAATCCCTCCCCCTGGTCGCCGACGGCGCGATCGGGCTCCGACCTCGCCCAGGTCGAGACGAACCCAAGAGCGCTCGAGAGAGGCTTCATTCATGAATCCGTGGATCAAGATCCTGCTCGCCGCCTCGGGAGTGGCCGTCGTGTTCATCGTCATCAACGCGATGCACCATGCCTCCGAGGACGCCGCGTGGACGCACCTCGCCATGGCGAGGGCCGACGGAAACTCGATCGAGGCGCTCGAGACGGCCCGCGATTCTGCCGCCGACACGGTCGCCGAGCCGTGGATCTCGTACTTCCTCGCGATGCAGCTCTACCAGGCGGGCGAGCCCGACCAGCTCCAGCGCGCGCGGCAGATCGCATCCGACCTGAAGGCGGAGCACCCGGACCACGCCCTGGTGCCCTATCTCGACCGGCTCATCGCGGCCATCGACAGCTACTCCGCGTAGCCCGAGACCCACTCGCCCAGCACGGCACCCAGGACGAGTGCCGCCTAGGGTCAGGACGCGGCCCGCCCGAGCGATGACACGGCCTTCGAGAGAAGACCGCCGCGTCACTCGTTCTTCATGCGCGTGGACCTCCGCGAAGGCATCACGGGCCCAGGACGTCGCGCATCAAGACTCCGGGTCCGCTGTGAGCAGCGCGTGCAAGAGTCGATCCCGATCCTCGTCACCGTAGAAGGCGAGACGCACCTCACCACGGCCGTCCTGCTCGAAGATCGAGACCTTCGTGCCGTACAAGTTACGCAGTTCTTCCACGTAATGGGATGCCTTTTGGACATCAAGTTTCTTTGAGGCTGGCTTGAGGGGCGGCGCTGGCTCCTTCGGCTGGCGCCGCTCGCGAACCATTCGCTCGACCTCTCGAACAGACAGTCCCTCGTTCGCGGCCCGATCCGCGACTTCACGACGATCGGTGGCCGCGTCGAGGCCGAGAATCGCACGAGCTTGCCCAGCCGACAGCTTGCCGAGCTTGAGGAGCACCTTCACCTCATCGGGAAGCTCTTGGAGCCTCATCGTGTTCGTCACGGAGGCACGGCTCCGGCCCATGTGGTCGGCGAGTTGCTGATGCGTCCATCCCGTGCGCGTCAGCAGGGTGTCGTAGGCGTCCGCCTCTTCGAGTGGTCCGAGATTCTCGCGCTGGATGTTCTCGATGAGGGCGAGCTCGAGCGAGCGAGTCCCCTCCGCTTCGACGATCGAGATCGGGACGCGCGACAGTCCCGCGATCTTGGCGGCCCGAAGGCGGCGCTCTCCCGCGATCAACTCGAAGCCGATTCCCGCTCTCCGAACGACGAGAGCTTGAAGGACCCCGTACATCCGGATCGAGTCCGCCAATCCGGAGAGCGCCGCATCGTCCATGACCTGCCTCGGTTGGTCAGGATTGACGCGGATCTCCTCGATCGCAGCTTCGATGCGATCTGATGTCCGCCCTTGAGGGACGCCCGACACAGGAGCTCTTTCGGGCTCCGCTGCGGGGGTCGGGGAGGTTCGTGAGATGAGGCTGTCGAGGCCTCTCCCAAGGCGGCGTTCCGTGGACATTCGTGTCTCCTGGCCTTCTGGCCGGCCTCACCGCTGACGCAGGGACGAGACAATCGTCACTGCTTCGGCCGTGAGGTGAGTCGAGGCTAGTGCCCGGCGCCCGTCTCTTCAATCCATGTTCCACGTGGAACATGCGGAGCCCTCTCGGAGGCCGCTCACCCTGCCCGAATCGGTTGCCTGCAAGCCGGGCATCCCTCGGGTTACCCTCCAGCACCTGGCCACCTCCGCGAATTCAGGTGACCTGGGCCCACGAGGAATCAGAGGGGTCGGCGGCCGGGTTCAGGCGCTCCCAACCCAGTCAGGACCCTCAGTCCTGGGGCGGCGCCACGAGCCACGCCGGCCACCAACCTCCGAGTCAGCGACCGAGATACGACAGTCGCTCTGGGAGGGAACCCTGTTCACCTAGGCCCGAAGAGAACAAGAGTTGAAGGTCGGCGAGAGCTCGAGCGTCTCCCCGAGCCTCGATCCGCTTCGGCATGGGGTGACTCCCACCCAGCATGATCAGCGCCATCAACGAGTTTGCCTGACAGGACTCGCCGTCGAACGAGATCTCCACGGGCATTCCGTAGCGCTTCACGATCTGAACGATGAGAGCCAGAGGACGCGCGTGAAGGGTCACCCCTTCGGGCATCTCGAGGCGCATCCGGTCCTGAGGGACGAAGGTCGAAACAAGGCGATCGGCGATCTCGGCGCCCGCCTCGACGTACAGGTAGGCTCGTCGAAGGCAGACGTTGATCGCTGAGTCGAGGATGCCCACCTTCGAGACGAGGCTGGCCACGGCCTGCCTCGCGGGTGCGTGCCGGACGTCGTTCTCGTGCCGCTCGTAGAAGTGCACCAATCCGGTGGCCATCTCGAGCAGATGGAGGGCAACCGACACGTGCCCCCGCAGATAGGCGATCCACGGCTGTTCCCGCTCGAGCGCGGTGCCCTGGATGTAGGTGTCATACATCGACTGGATGCTGTGCACGGACGACTCGTACCACCTGCAGCGCTCCTCCGTCGCGTGCTTGGAGGCGTAGGGACCGAGTTCCCGCGCGCTTCGAACCTGGTGCAGATCGAGGTTTCGACTGGCATCAAGGACAGCCAGGTAGCGACCGCCGATCTGTGCCATGAACTGCCGCTCATCGGCCGCTTCGTCTGCGTCCACGTCACGCGGCAGAAGCTGCCTCGGGGCGGGAGCATCGCGAGGCGGGATGGCTCTCTCGTCCCAGGGCAGGCCCATGGCACGGCCGTCTGCCAGGATTCGACCAAGAAGGGCGCTCAGAGACTCCTCGAGCACCGAATCGACCTTCTCCAGGTCCTCCAGAAGCTCCTGTTCGATCATGATGGTCAGGTACCGCGGAAGACGGCTCCGCAGATGCAGTGCGATACTGCGCACCAGTGAAAGCCCGCGGACCGATGCGACGAGCTCTCCAAAGGTGGCGAACGCCCGGTTCTGGCGGGCACCGTGGTCATCCAGGAAGGTCTCGAAGGCGTGAGACGACTCCACCAGCTTGGCGATCGAGGCGGCATCGGCGAGCAACTCCGGTCGCTCTCGGAGTGCCAAGGCCCAGCTTCCGAAAGTGGTCGCGACGGGATCCAGACGGACGAGATCCCGGAACTCAGCCTCCCTCAGGATGATCGATCGCGCTTGCGCCTCTGCCATGAGCCAGCCCTTGCACTCGTTGGCCGCTGTCACGGCCGCGCTGCCAGAACCCGAATCGCTCCCAGGAGCGCGTGCAGGCTAGCACATCCGGAGCACCTTGGCTTTGGCCCAGGAGGAGTCTCAAGGCGTAGGCCATCTCGGTCCGACAACGGACGCGGGCCCCTCATCCTCGGTCTCCGCTGGGCACATCATGGCCGACCCGTCCTCCACGTCCGATCTCTCGATCGAGATCTACTTGCGCGAGATCAACCGGGTCAAGCTCCTGACGGCTGCCCAGGAAAAGGAGCTCGCTCGCGAGGTCCAGGCCGGGTCGGCAGAAGCGAGAGGCCACCTCGCCCTGGCAAACCTCCGGTTGGTCGTGAGCATCGCCAAGCGCTACTCGAACCGAGGACTCTCCCTCCTCGACCTCATCGAGGAAGGCAACATCGGCCTGCTGCGCGCCGTGGAGAAGTTCGATCCCGACGCGAACTGCCGGTTCTCCACCTACGCGACCTGGTGGATCAAGCAGGGCATTCGGCGAGCTCTCACGAACACCGTGAAGACCGTGCGCATTCCGTCCTACATGGTCGAGCTGATGTCGAAGTGGCAGAAGACCACCGAGGCTCTCCTCCTTCAACTGGGGCGGGAACCCACCGCGCACGAGATCGCCAAGAACCTGGAGTTGAACCGAGAGGCCTACGAAGCCCTTCGAGGGGCTCTTCAGACCGCGTCCAGATACACGCAGTCCTTCACCACGGAAGACGACTCGGGCGATCTCTCCGATGTGCTCGTCGATCCAAACTCGAGGGATCCGAGCGACGACTTCCTGCAGAACACTGAGGTGAGCCGCATGCTCAAGCTGCTCGACGGGCTCGACGCCCGTCAGCAGAAGATCCTCCGCATGCGCTTCGGGCTCGGCTACAGTCGTCCCATGACGCTCAAGCAGATCGGCGCTGAGCTCGGTCTCACGCGCGAGCGGGTGCGACAGATCCAAAATGAGGCCCTCGCTCGACTCCTCGCGTCAATGGGTGAGGGCGAGCCCGTCTGACGCCCGGGCCGCGGACCTCATCCAGGACTGCGGGCCCGAGACCGGATCGCTTCGCCTGTACACGCACATCCCGTATTGCCGGGATCGTTGCACCTACTGTGCGTTTGCGACGGTGGCCGATGACCCCGCGCAACATGAGCCTCTGGTCGAAGGACTGATCCTCGAGGCCTCTCGGGTCCTTCCCACCCGGACACAACCGCCTGCGACCGTCTATCTGGGCGGAGGGACCCCTGGGCTGATCGCCCCCAACCTGCTGGGTAGGTTGCTCAATGCCGTTTGCGGTCTCGGAGGGGTCGACAGCGTGCAAGAGGTCACGCTGGAGGTGAACCCAAGCAATGTGTCCGCGTCGACCTTGTCGGCATGGGCTGATCTGGGAATCACCCGGCTCTCCGTGGGAGTCCAGACATTTCGGGACGACATCCTCCGTTGGCTCGCGAGGCGCCACGATGCCTCCACCGCGAGGCGTGCCTTGACGGTGATCGCCGAGTCCTGGCCGAGCACATGGAGCGCCGACCTCCTCGTGGGGTGGAGCGGGGCACGCGAAAGGGATGTTTCACGTGACACATGTGAACTCATGCGCTTTTCCCCACCGCACGTCTCGGTGTATTCGCTCACCGTCGAGCCCGAGACACCGCTGGCGCGGTTGGCCGATATGAGAGATGTGGTCGTACATGACGACCAAATGGAGCTCTACGACACGACATGGTCGTCTCTCTTAGTACAGGAAGGGCTCGAACGTTACGAGGTCTCGAACTTCGCCCGGCCTGGGCACCGGAGCATCCACAACGCGGGATACTGGGATAACCTCGACTACTTCGGGTTGGGACCGGGCGCCTCGAGTTCCGCCCATCCCCTGCGCTGGAGCAACGAGCGCGACCCGCGACGCTACCTGGACCTGCTCGCTGCTGGACACTCTCCCCGCGCTGCCTGCGAGCGCATCTCCCCCTTCGACAGGCTGCTCGAGAGCTTGGCGGTCGGGCTGAGAACCCGCGACGGTCTCGCCTTCGCGAAGCTGGGACGGCGCTTCGGACCGGCCTGCGAGACCTTGGTCACCCGCGCCGCCGAGACCTACGTTCGCGAGGGCTTCTTGAGCCTCGACGACGGACGGCTCCACCTCCCCGCACGACACCTCCCACGCGCCGACCGCATCATCACCGAACTCGTCCGCTCCCTCGTGGCGGCGGGTCAGCAACCCACCTCGGGAACGTCCTGTTGATCACGGTCATCGACCGGCGCGGGAACCGACAGGCTGCGACTGCTTCGTCGGTGACGCGTATCATGCTGCGCCAGTTCGTGAGGTGCGCCGGCCGAGCCGTCCCGTGATCGCCCTGATCGACAACTACGACTCGTTCACCCACAACCTGTGGCAGCTCGTGCGCTCCTGCCTGCCGGACGGGATGCATGTCGAAGTGATCAGGAACGACGCCTGCGATGCCCACGACATCGCGGCCAGGTCTCCTTCGCATGTGCTGCTCTCGCCAGGACCGGGACACCCACGCGACTCGGGGCTCTCCCTCTCGCTCCTCCGACGTCTCCCATCGACACCGGTCTTGGGCGTCTGCCTCGGCCACCAGGCCATCGCCCATGCCTACGGAGCCGTCGTCACGCGCTCACCTCGCCCGACCCATGGTCGCGCCGTCCGCATCGAGCACGACGGACACGCTCCCTTCGAGATGTGTCCGCCACGCATCGATGTCGCGCTCTACCACTCGCTCGTGGTCGAAGAAGGCAGCCTGCCTGCGGACTTGCTCGTCGCGGCCCGCAACGAACACGGGGACGTCATGGCACTGCGCCACTCCCAGCGGCCACACTTCGGGCTGCAGTTCCACCCCGAATCCTTCATGACGCCGCTCGGGTCACTCATCCTCCGGAGCTTCCTCACCCATGATCACACCCTTCGGTGATCGCCTTGCAGACGCCGTGACCCGAACGGAGTCGGCGCTCGTCGTCGGCCTCGATCCCGACCTGTCGCGCATGCCTTCCCGGATCACCACCGACCACGCCCGACTCCGGACGCGCGACGCCGCCGCAGCCGCGATCCTCTCCTTCAACGAGCAGGTTCTCGACGCGATCACCCCGTTCGCCTGCGCCGTGAAGCCGCAGATCGCCTTCTACGAGCGCTTCGGCCCACCCGGCCTCGAGTGCTACGAACGCACCGTGGCACTGGCCCACGGTCGCGGGCTGCTCGTGATCGGAGACATCAAGCGCGGCGACATCGGATCCACCGCCCAGGCCTACGCCGACGGGCACCTCGGCTCCGAGTCTCGTCACGCCGATGCGATCACCGTGAATCCGTACCTCGGCAGCGACAGCGTGCGCCCGTTCCTCGCGGCGGTGCGCGAGCACGGCTCGGGACTGTTCGTCCTCGTCAGGACCTCGAACCCTTCCGCGGCCGAGCTCCAGGACCAGACCCTGCGCGAGGGACATCCGCTTCACGAGCAGGTCGCAGCGCTCGTCGAACGGTGGGGGAACGAGAGCCGCGGAACGTCCGGCTACTCGAGCGTCGGCGCCGTCGTCGGTGCGACGGCCCCCGAGCGTCTGGCTCGGCTCCGCGAACTCCTGCCGCACGCCTGGCTGCTCCTGCCCGGAGTCGGAGCTCAGGGCGCATCCGCGGACGACGTGAGGGCTGCCTTCGACGGCTCCGGTCTCGGCGCGGTGATCAACTCGTCCCGGGCGATCCTGTACGCCGCACCCGACAAGGACGCCGCCGATTGGGCTCGCCACGTCGCCGCGGCTGCCCGCGACACCCGCGACGCCCTGCGCTCGGCCGCGAGTCGCGCCTCGAGAGCCACGTGACCGCACAGGTCCGACTCTCTCCGCGGGTGCATGGCGCCTGGACGCAGCGCTGGTACGCAGGCGACGCCGCCCTCTCCCGGCTGTTCGGCGAGCCGCCCACGCTGGACGCCCTCGTCGAGCATGCCGCGAGCATCCCCCCGCGTTCCGGCTGGACGGATCTGCTCCGTGGCGAGCCCGCCCCCGAAGATGCCCTGATCGTGCTCGCGGGCCAGCAGCCCGTCCTCGGGGGTGGCGCGTTGCTCGTGGCCCACAAGATCGCCACCGCCGTCGCGCTGGCCGACGAGATGGCACGCCGGATGAAGCGGGCCGTGGTGCCGGTCTTCCTCCTCGCGACCCAGGACCACGACTCGGATGAGATCGACCATCTCGATCTCATCGAACCCACGAAGGGCACTCTTCTTCGCCTTCGCTGTCCGATCCAGCCGCCACATGAGATGTTCGCGCGAGCTTCTTGGGATGGTGTCGGCTTGCAGCGTGTCGAATGCACTCTGAAGCGTCTTTGCACATCCTTTCCAGGCCTGATCGAAGATGGCGGAACTCATCCGATCGCGGGCCATGTCGAACGGCTCGTGCTGCGTGCGTTCGGCCCCCTCGGACTCCGCGTGGTCGACGCCGCGCAGGTCGGCTCGCGCGCCCCCGCTCTCCTCGGGCAGGCCCTGCGGCGCCCGTCCGATCTGCGCGATGTCCTCGAAGCCGGCGACCGGGCCCTGACGCAAGCAGGGCTACGAGTCCCGCTGGATGCCTTCGACGTTCGTCCACTCGTGCTCGAATCCCGAGCCGGACGCCGACATCGCCTCACGCCGAACGACACGGACGCCCTCGCGCGCCTGGCCTCCCACCCGGACGACTTCTCTCCTCACGCCGCGCTGCGTCCCATCGTGCAGGCCAGCGTCCTGCCCGTGGTGGCCCAGGTCTGTGGGCCCTCGGAGATCCTCTACCTCGGACAGGCACGCGCCCTCCACGAACTGCTCGGCGCCGCGCCCCCGCTGCTCGTCCCGCGGCTCGAGGCCACCTACGTCCCACCCCCCGACGCGCGCGCCGCCGGCTCACCGGAGAGCGCGCTACGAGCCGCACTGCGCCTGCTCCAGCCACCTGAAGGGATCGACGATCCCACGCGCTCGGCGCTCGGCGCTCTCGAACGCGCGGCGGAATCCCTCGTCGACGCCGTCACCTCGTCCGATCCGGGGCTCCTGCGGCGCGCACGCCGCCTGCGGCGCCTCATCGTGGGCCGCGCCCGTCGACTGGCCGAGGCGCCATCCTTCCATTCGGCTTTGGGCCGGGGAGCGCGCGACAGGCTGCTTCCACGCGGTCGACCCCAGGACGCCGTCCTGGGTTGGGCCACCGAGGCCTGGCGGCATGACGACCCCGTCGGCTGGGCGCGCCACGTCGTGTCCCTCTGTCGCCCTGGGACACCTCCCGAGCACGTCGTGCATCTGTTCCCCGATCCGGTGGCGAACGAGCCACCCATGCCCGATGCGGACGCATCTCCGTCGTCCGCCGCTCCCTGAGATCCTCCGCCATGGTCGACGTCCTGGTCTTCGGGCCGCACCCCGACGACATCGAGATCTGCGCCGGAGGCCTCGTCCTCTCCCTGCGCGCCCAGGGCTACAGCGTGGGGGGGATCGACATGACCGCGGGCGAGTCGGGCACCCGCGGCAGCGCCGCCGACCGGTCGCGCGAGGCCACGGAGGGTGCGCGCCTGCTGGGTCTCGAGTTCCGCGAGTGTCTCGGCCTGCCCGATGGACGCATCGCCCTCGACGAACCCACTCGCGACCGCGTCATCGAGGTCATCCGGAGGCATCGCCCGCAGCTCGTCGTGGCACCCATCGCCGTCGACCACCACCCCGACCACTCGCGCACGGGAACGCTGGTCAAGGAGGCGCGATTCCTCGCCGGGTGCGCGCGCATCGGGCCCGAGCTGCCGCCCTGGCGTCCCGGGCGGGTCCTCTTCTATCCGTCGCGCGAGAGCGTGGAGCCCTCGCTCGTGGTCGACATCGGCGTGTTCTTCGAGGGGAAGATGGCGGCCGTGCGTGCCCACCGGTCCCAACTGCATGACCCCGCCTCGTCGGAGCCCCTGACCGCGATCGCCTCGGAAGGCTTCCTGAAGGCGATCGAAGCACGCGCCGTGGCCTACGGCTCGATGGTCGGCGCCACCCACGGCGAACCGTACGTCGTCGAAGGTCCCCTGGCCGTCTCGGATCCCGTACCGCTGGTGCGCGACCTGGGGCAGAGCGTGTTCCTGTGAGACCCCTGCGCATCGGCATCGCCTGCTACCCGACGTACGGCGGCAGCGGCGTCCTGGCCACCGAACTCGGCCTCGCGCTCGCGGCTCGGGGCCACGAGATCCACCTCTTCAGCTACGCGCGCCCGGCACGTCTGGCCGGCTTCGTGCACGGCGTCGAGTTCCACAACGTGAGCGTGTCCTCGTACCCGCTCTTCCAGTACCCGCCCTATGACCTGGCGCTTTCGTCGGTGATGCGACAGGTGATGGTCGACCGCGAACTCGACGTGCTGCACGTCCACTACGCGGTGCCGCACGCCATCTGCGCCTACGTCGCACGCGAGATGATCCCCGACTGCCGGACGCGCATCGTGACGACGCTGCACGGCACCGACGCCACGATCCTCGGGCGCGACCCGTCGTACCGCGAGGTCATCCGCTTCGGGCTCGAGAAGAGCGACGCGGTGGTGAGCGTCTCGCACTGGCTCGAGCAGCAGACGCGCGAGGTGTTCGACTACGCGGGCGACATCCGCGTGATCTCGAATTTCGTCGACCAGCTCCGCTTCCGGCCTCGACGCGACACGGACGTTCGGCGCGACCTCGGCGGCGACGAGTACACGCTCGTCGTGCACATGTCGAACTTCCGTCCGTTGAAGCGCGCCCCCGACACCGTCGAGGTCTTCCGCCACCTCGATCCTTCGCTGCGCGCGCGGCTCGTGCTGGCGGGGGACGGACCCGACGCGCAGATCGTGCGCGACGGTGCCTGCCGCGCGGGACTCGGCGAGCGCGTCCGATTCCTCGGCGAGATCGAAAACGTCGAGTCGATCATGGCCGCCAGCGACGTGGCCCTGTTCCCCAGCGAGAGCGAGTCGTTCGGATTGGCCGCGCTCGAGGCCATGGCCTGCGGGCTCCCGGTGGTCGCCTCGCGTGTGGGTGGTCTGCCCGAGGTCGTGGTCGACGGCGAGAGCGGATTCCTCACGCCGGTCGGCGACACGCGGGCGATGGCCGCGGCGCTCACGCGCCTGCTGCGCGACCCCGAGTTGAGGCGACGCATGGGAGAGGCCGGAATGCGTCGCGCGAGCGAACGCTTCTCGCTGCCGTCGATCCTCGAACAACACGAGGCGCTCTACGCCGAGCTGCTCGGCGAACTCCCCGGGCAGGCGGCCTTCCGGGAACGCGCCGCGCCGCACGACGAAGATCGACCGGCCGACGCGCACCCGTGACGCGGCTGTACCTCGACCACGCCGCGAGCAGTCCCCTGCGTCCCGTGGCGCGCGACGCGTTGCTCGAGGCGTACACCCGTTCCCACGCCAACCCGTCCAGCGCGCACGGCGAGGGACGCGCGGCGCGCCGTCTGCTCGAAGAGGCCCGCGAGCGCCTGGCCGCGGCGCTGGGATGCGCGCGCGACGAGATCCTGTTCACGTCCGGCGGGACCGAGGCCAACGCGCTGGCCCTCCGCGCGACCCCGCCCGGCTCCGTCATCGCCGCGCCGGCGATCGAACATCCCTCGCTGCTGCGTGCCGCCGAAGCGCACGGCTCGTGGCGACGGCTGCCGGTCGACGGCGACGGACGACTCCACGTCGGATCCGACGACCTGCGCGGCGCGGCGCTCGTCTCGGCGGCGCTGGCGAACCACGAACTCGGCACGCTGCAGGACCTCCCGGCGCTCGTGGCACTGAGCGAGCCGCTCGGCGTCCCGGTGCACACCGACGCCACGCAGGCCTTCGGACGCACGCCGTTCGAATTCGCGCGGCTCGGCGTCCGCCTGCTGAGCGTGACGGCCCACAAGATCGGCGGCCCGGTCGGCATCGGCGCCCTGGTGGTCGCGCGCGGTACGTCGATCCGTCCGCTGTGGCTCGGCGGCGGACAGGAGGCCGGTCTGCGTCCGGGCACCGAGCCGGCGGCGCTGGCCCACGCGTTCGCGGCCGTCGCCGACGAAGCCGTGCAGCAACTCGCCGAACGAACCCGACGTTGGACGGAGCTGCGCGCGCTGCTGTGCGAGCGCCTGCTCGCGCTCGATCCGACGTGCGTCGTGCACGGAAGTGTCCACACGATTCCGAACACCCTCGACGTGTCGTTCCCCGGGCGACCCGGTGACGCACTCGTGCACCGACTCGACCTCGAGGGCGTCGCCGTCTCGCACGGTGCCGCGTGTTCGACGGGATCGCTCGAACCGTCGCCCGTGCTGCTCGCGCTCGGGCTCGACGAGGACCTCGCACGCTCGTCGCTGCGCGTCAGCTTCGGACCCGACGACACGCGCGAGCACGTCGAGGAGTTCACGCGTCGTCTCGAGCACGCGCTGCGCGACGTCCGTACGCGCGTCGCCAAAAAGTTTTCCCGGGACGCTCGCGTCGAGTAACGGGCGTCCGCGGCGCACTTTGCAGCGACGTCGAGCGACGCGTCGCGCGAGAGCGCGCGCACGGACCGTTGACAGATCGTCGCCGTGGCCGAAGATACGCCGCGTCACGGGCTACGGGAGTCACGCGAGCAAGACGGTTGGGGTCGGTCGCTCCGTCGCTTCCCGACACGACGCACCGGTCTCGGTGTGCGCGCGCGGGAACCGTCTCGTTCGTCCCGCGCCGTGATCGAACCCTGTTGTCGGAACGAGGTTCCGTCGTCGCCGAGCCATCTCCGAATGTCCCCTGCCGAAGCCAGCGTCGTGACCGACGATCTCCTGCGCGAGAACCTGCGACAACTCGTCAACCAGAGGAAGTACGACCTCTGGTTCCACACGGTCCGTGTGGTCGACGTCCAGCCCGGCGAGGTGGTGCTGTCGCTCGGCAACCGTTTCCTGCTCGACTGGATCCGCACCTACTACACCGAGGTGCTCGACCGCGCCGTCGAGGCGACGTGGGGCGAACCGCGCGAGTGGAGACTCGTGGTCGCCGAATCCGAACAGACCGCGGGCGGCGCGACGAACGGTGAGCTGCACGAGCCGCTCGAGGCCGAAGCCTCGGCGGACACGCGGCCCGACCCGACGCCGCCCGTCCACGTCGAGCCCCAGCGCAGCGCCCAGGACGAGGTCGCCTGGAAGAACCAGAGCTTCTTCCTGCACCACTCCGACGTCGTGCTGAACGACAAGTACACGTTCGAGAACTTCGTCGTCGGACCGAGCAACAGCCTCGCGCACGCGGCCGCCTACGCGGTGGCCGACGCTCCCGCGGGCTCGTACAACCCGCTCTTCCTCCACGGCAACGTGGGGCTCGGCAAGACCCACCTGCTGCAGGCCATCTGCCACAAGGCGATGGCCAGCGGACGCGCGCTCAAGGTGCTCTACCTCTCGAGCGAGACGTTCGTGAACCAGTTCATCGTCGCGGTCGAGAAGGGCGAGCTGTCGCAGTTCCGGTATCGCTACCGCAACGTCGACGTGCTGCTGATCGACGACATCCACCTGCTGGCGAACAAGGAACGCACGCAGGAAGAGTTCTTCCACACGTTCAACACGCTCTACCACGACCAGCGGCAGATCGTGCTCTCGAGCGACAGTCCGCCGTCCGAGATCCCGTCGCTGCGCGAACGGCTCATCAGCCGCTTCAAGTGGGGCCTCGTGGCCGAGATCGAACCTCCGGGGTTCGAGACGCGGCTCGCCATCCTGCGTCGCAAGGCGCGAGACCGCGACTTCCTGATCCCCGAGGACGTCCTGAACTACCTGGCCGAGCACATCGACCGCAACATCCGCGAGCTCGAGGGCGCCGTCACCAAGGTCGTCGGCTACGCCCAGTTGATCCACCGCACGATCGATCTCGACCTCGCGCGCAAGGCGCTCGGTCAGGCAGGCGACTCGTCGGCCACGCGCATGACGGGCATCGACCGCATCCTCGAGGTGGTCTGCGCCCAGTTCGACGTGCGCCCCTCCGACCTCGGTGGACGCAAGCGCACGCAGTCCGTGGCGTTCCCGCGCCAGGTCTGCATGTACCTCGCGCGACGGCTGACGCCGCTGTCCCTCGAGGAGATCGGCGTACGCATCGGCGGACGCGACCACTCGACCGTGCTCTACGCGGTCAACAAGGTGCGCGACCGGGCCGCCACCGATTCGCGCTTCGCCCAGCTCATGAACGAGCTCGAGGCGAAGTGCCGCGCCTGACTGGCGCAGCCGTCGCGGGTCCCGTCCTCCGTGGCGGGCCTCCGTCGCTCGTCGAAGCGGCACCCCGAATCACGCTCCGCTCACCGGGACGTTTTGTCCCGTCGCGCCCCCGGCTCCGCCTCCATGGCGAATCCGAACGTCGCTCCGGGTACGCCGGAACCGAACACCAGCGCTGGGTTCGGAGCTTCGTGGACGGATCGTCGAGGCCGCTGCTCACGACCAGCGGACAAGTCGGGACCTCCACCACGATGCGCCTCCCGGCGACGCGTTCGACGTGCATTGCCTGGGGGTCGCGGGGCATACTGTGGCGCCCGCTCCGCAGCGCATCGCGGATCCAAACCCCGTCGAGCACGACGCTTGGAGCCGGCGACGTCGAACCGTCCACAAACCGCTCGACACCAAGAAGAAGAAGTAATTCAAAACTAGAGCAGTTGTTCACCCGACCTACACCGAGCCCATTCGAGCCATGAAGCTGGTCATCCCTCGCGAGCTCCTGCTCCAGCGCCTCCAGGTCGCGGCCTCCGTCTGCCCGACGCGCAGTCCGCGACCGATCCTGTCCGACGTGCTCCTGTCGGCCGACGGCAAGCACCTGCAGATCACCGCGACCGACGGTGACGCCGTGTCGATCCGGCTGCACGTGACCGACGACGCCATCGAGGGCGACGGACAGGCCGCGTTGCCCGCGGCCACGCTGCTCTCCGCCGTGCGTTCGATGGACAGCGAGAGCGTGACGATCGAAGCCAAGGGCGGCACCCACGAGATCCGCGGCGGCAAGGCGCTGTTCAAGCTGAACGGCGACGACCCCGATCTCTTCCCGGTGTTCCACGAGGTGAACGTCGACCACGGCGTGACGGTGCCGTACGGCGACTTCACCACGCTCTGCCAGCGCACGATGTTCGCGGCGGCCCGCGAGATGGGTCGCTACGCCTTCAACGGCGTGCTGCTCGAGCTCGACCCGTCGGAGATCACCCTGGTGGCCACAGACGGCCGCAGGCTGGCGCTGGCGCGCCTCGACGTCACCACGGGCATCGCCAAGCGCAAGTCGGCCGTCGTGCCGCTCAAGGGCCTCACGCAGCTCCAGCGGGTCGATGCGGCCGACGACCAGACCCTGCGCGTCGACGTGCGCGACAACGTCGTGGCCTTCGCGCTGCCCGACACCGAGATCGTGGCCCAGGTGGTCGAGGGCGAGTTCCCCGACTTCCGGGCCGTGCTGCCGGGCGACACCGACGTGCCCAAGGTGGTCGCGATCGACCGCGAGCAACTGGCGAACGCCATCCAGCGGGCCACGATCACGGCGGGCAACGAGGGACCGAGCGTCGAGCTGAACCTGAACGCCGGGACGCTGTCGGTGCTCTCGCGGCACGAGGGCGTGGGCGAGTCGCGCAGCGAGGTCGACGTCGAGTACGACGGCGACGAGGTGGGCATCCGTTTCAACCCGACCTTCCTGGCCGAGTACCTCAAGACGGTCGACGAGGGACAGGTCGACTTCCGCTTCCGCGATCGGGCTTCGGCGGGGTTGTTCCGTTCGTCCGACCGGTCGTTGTACGTGGTCATGCCGATCACCTCCTGAACCTCCGCGGCGGGCCGAGCGGCGGGCGGCCGCGCGGTGCGGACGAGGTGTTCGAAGCCGGGTGCCGATGCGGTCGGCGCCGCGACGGCGGGAGGGGACTGGCGATGAGCGGTTCGGATCCGAAGGAAGGCAAGCGGCGCGGTGGTGCGCCACGCCGGCTGGGTGACATCCTCTCGAGCGTGCTCCAGAAGCGTGCCTGGGCCCGTCCGATGATGGCGGCCGGCCTGCAGGAGGCCTGGGAACGGGCCGCCGGGACACGCTTGGCCGGACGGACGCGGGTCGCCCAATTCCGCGACGGAATCCTTACGATAGAGGTGGCTTCGTCCACGCTCCGGTACGAGCTCGAAGCCTTCTCGGGAGCCGGGCTCCTCGCCCGTCTCCAGCAGGATCCCGCCGCACCGCGGGTGACCCGCCTGCAGTTCCGCGTCGGAAGCACAACCGCATGAGCAAGACCTACGATTCCTCGTCGATCCAGGTCCTCGAGGGTCTCGAAGCCGTCCGCAAGCGCCCGGCGATGTACATCGGCGACACGTCGAGCAAGGGCCTGCACCACTGCGTCTTCGAGGTGGTCGACAACTCGATCGACGAGGCCCTCGCCGGCTACTGTTCGCGCATCGAGGTGATCATCAACGAGGACGGTTCGGTCACCGTGATCGACGACGGCCGCGGCATCCCGGTCGACGTGCACCCGACCGAGAAGGTGCCGGCGGTCGAGGTGATCCTGTGCAAGCTGCACGCCGGAGGCAAGTTCGACAAGGGCACCTACAAGGTCTCCGGCGGACTCCACGGCGTCGGCGTGAGCTGCGTGAACGCGCTCTCCGACCGGCTCACGGTCGAGATCACGCGCGACGGCGGCATGTGGGAGCAGACGTTCAGCAAGGGCAAGAAGACGACCGAGCTGCGCCGTACGGGCAACTCGTCGAAGCACGGCACCAAGCTGACCTTCCATCCCGACGCGACGATCTTCGAGACAGTCGAGTTCTCGTACGAGGTGCTCGCCAAGCGCATGCGCGAGATGGCGTTCCTCATGGGACGCGTCGGCCTGGTCATCACGCTCGCCGACGAGCGCACGGGGCGTCGCGACGAGTACGTCTACCCGAACGGCCTCGAGGACTTCATCGCGTTCGTCAACGTGAGCAAGCAGCCGTTGCACGAGCAGGTGATCTCCGTCCACTCCGAGTGTCTCGACTCGCACGAGAACTCCGTCGAGATCGATCTCGCGCTCCAGTACAACGACACGTACCGCGAAGACGTCTACACCTTCGTCAACAACATCAACACGACCGAGGGCGGGACGCACCTCTCGGGCTTCCGCGCCGGGCTGACCCGCGCGCTGAACACGTTCGCGAAGAAGGACAACCTGCTCAAGCAGAACGAGCCGCAGCCCGGCGGCGACGACTTCCGCGAGGGCCTCGCGGCGATCCTGAGCGTCAAGCTCTCCGACCCGCAGTTCGAGAGCCAGACGAAGATCAAGCTGGGCAACCGCGAGGTCGAGGGTCTCGTGGCGTCCGCGGTGTTCGAGAAGCTCGACACGCTGTTCGAGGAGAACCCGGCGCTCGGCCGGGTGATCGTGAACAAGGCGTTGCTCGCCGCCCGCGCGCGCGAGGCGGCCCGCAAGCAGCGCGACCTCGTGCGTCGCAAGGGCGCCCTCGCGAGCGGCAACCTCCCGGGCAAGCTGGCCGACTGCCAGAGCAAGCAGCGCGACGAGACCGAGCTCTTCATCGTCGAGGGAGACAGCGCAGGCGGGACGGCGAAGAGCGCGCGCGACCGGGTCTTCCAGGCCATCCTGCCGCTGCGCGGCAAGATCCTGAACGTCGAGAAGGCGCGCCTCGACAAGATGCTGAACCACGAGGAGATCCAGGTGCTGATCCAGGCCCTGGGTGCGGGGTTCGGCTCCGACGAGTTCGACCTCGAGAAGCTGCGCTACGGCAAGATCATCATCATGACCGACGCAGACGTCGACGGCTCGCACATCCGCACGCTGCTGCTGACGTTCTTCTACCGGCAGATGCCGGAGCTCGTCTCCAGGGGACGCATCTACATCGCCGAGCCGCCGCTCTACAAGCTGCGGCACAAGCGCAACGAGCGCTACATCGTCGACGAGTTCGACCTCAAGAAGGCCCTGCTCGAGATCTCGCTCGGACACTCGAGCATCAAGCGCCTCGGCGAGAAGGCCGGACCCGAGATCATCGAGGGCGAGACGCTGCGCGAGTTCGTCGACGCCCTCCTCGACCTCGGCCGCTACGAAGAGCCGTTCGTGCTCGGCAAGCGCGGCCTGTCCTTCGAGGACTACCTGCGTCGCGGCGCGGGCGGCTCGTTCCCGCGGCACGCGGTGATCGACCTCGAGGGCTTGGTCACGACCTTCGCCGACGACGACTCGTTCCACGAGCACCTCGACGCGCTCCCCGAGGAGAGCCGCGAAGCGCTGACAACCGTCGACTTCCACCAAGCCGACGAGATCGCGCGTGCGACCAAGCGTCTGACCACGCTCGGGTTGACCCTCGAGGACTACCTCCACGGCGGCGGCGAGCCGCGCTTCTCGGTGCTGATCGACGAGAAGGAGTACCCGGCCGACAACCTGCGCGTGGTGGTCGACACGATGCGTCGCGTGGCCGAGGAGAGCGTCGACATCCAGCGCTACAAGGGTCTCGGCGAGATGAACGCCGAGCAGCTCTGGGAATCGACCATGGACCCGACGCGCCGCACGCTGCACCTGGTGGCGCTCGAGGACGAGGTGGCGGCCGACAACCTGTTCTCGATCCTGATGGGCACGCAGGTCGAGCCGCGTCGCGCGTTCATCGAGAAGCACGCCCTCGAGGTGCGCAACCTCGACGTCTGAGCGGGGCCGCGATCGGTACGCCGACGGGGGCTCCCCGGCCCGGGTCGCGGCGGCTCACGCGCGACGACGACCGCGGCGATCGCCTCTCAGGGACGGTCGGCCTCGTCGGCCTCTCCCGGCTCGGCGTCGACGTGTGCGTCCTCGGTCGAGGCGTCGTCGGACGCGCCGGCGTCGGATGCCGTCGCGTCGGACGCGGTGCCCGCCTCGCGCCTGGCGCGCTCCTCGCGCACGGTGTCGCGCGCCGGGTCGACGCCCTGATCGGTGACGTCGCTCGGCGGCGGGAGCCGCTGCGCAGGACGTCCCAGCCCGCGCACCGCGGCGTCGACGTCGCGGATCTCGTCGTGCACGTCGCGGATGTCCGGGTGGCGCCCCAGATCGGGACGGTTCAGCTCGCGTCCGAGGTCCTGGGCCATGCCGCGCACCTTGCCGACCATGCGGGCCGTCTTGCGCGCCACGTCGGGAAGGTCGCCGCCGAACAGCATCACGGCCACGACGAGCACCACCAGCAGCTCGAAGGTCCCGATGTTGAGGAAGGCGAGCAACGTCATCGGAGAGGGGCGCACGGAGGGTGCGAGGGACAGGGCTGCCGACCGAATCGGCCGAGGCCGCGGGTCGGAGCCATGAGCATCACCGGATCCTACCCAGTTCGTCCAGCAGGCTCTCGGACTGGTCGACCAGCACCGAGGGCCGCATGCGCAGCGTGACGCGCCGTTCTCCCTCGCGGCTGCCGTCGACCGTGCTCACGCCGCGGCGTTCGCTGAGTTCGATGTCGATCAGCCAGCGGTGTGCGCGCTCGCGGAACACGAGCGCCTGGCGAGCCGTCTGGTGCAGGACGAGGTCCTCCTGCAGGAACCAGGCGACGGTCCACTTGGGCGAGACGTCCCAGGCGACACCCACGGTGCCGAAGTTCGAGTGCGCCGGCGCCTGGTCGACCTTGTTGTTCGCGAGCAGGAAGCGACCGTTGTCGGCGAAGCTGTTCGAATACGAGGCGAACGAACGGTCGAGGTTCCTGTCGTGCGAGTCGACCTCGCCGCGCCAGGTCACCGACGCCTGACGCAGGCCAAAGATGTCCGCCCCAGGACGCCAGCGCACGTCGAAGCGCACCGGGCCGACGGTGCGGCCCTCCTGCGTGGTGACGATCGTCCCGCTGCCCGGCGGCACCTCGTCGTACACGGTCACGAGGTTGTCGCGGTCTTCGTGGGGATAGAACGGCACCGTGACGTCGGTGTCGAGCACCGTGGCCACCGCCCCGCGCTGGTGCGTCTGGACGCGGTGCCGCAGCCCGACGAGGAAGGCCGAGCGGTCGCGCAGCGTCTCGGTCTGGTCGATCGCGATCAGCTCGTCGGGCTGGTGGTTCACCTCGAGCACCGCGTCGTAGCCCACCCGCGGCTCGAGGATCTGGCGCACGCCGTGGAAGTTCCAGACGTCGCTCATGGCGTCGCCGGTGCCCGAGTAGGTGCGCGACCAGGCCGCGCCCGCGAGCAGCGCACCGCGCACGATGCCACCCTGGTCGACGGTGTCCTCGAAGCCGGTCACGTCCCAGCCCGTGTTCACCTGGACGCGGTCGCCGAGCACGTCGGTGTCCCAGACGAGATCGCCCACGCTGCCGGCGCGCGTGTTCCAGCCCGTGTCGAGGGTGTCGTCGGGCGACGCGAGCCGCGCGCGGCTGACGAACTCGCGGCGCGTCAGGTGCGCCGTCCCGAACGGCGTCTCGACGGGCTCGCCCATGCGTCGGTGGACGACCTCGGGCAGGTACTCGTCCTGGGTCTGCCAGCCGTTCAGGCGCCAGCGGCCGAGCACCGAGATCGCGTCGTTGTCGTGCACGTCGCGATAGTTGACGTAGGTCTCCTGCTCCTTGCCGCGGCGGGCTTCGTCCTCGTAGTACTCGCGCAGGTAGCCGGGATCGGAGAGGTGGCTGAACTCGACGTCGACCGTGCGGTCCTCGTCGATCTTCGTGCGGTGCCGCAGGTCGAAGCGGCCGCGCGTGTGGTCCTCGACGGGGACGTCGAGGTCGTCGACCTCGGCGGTGTCGTGGATGTACGAGAAGAAGACGCGTCCCTCGGACGACTCGCCCTGGTACGTGAGCGAGGGTTCGACGAACACGCCGCGCTTGGAGTAGTTGTCGAGGCGCGCCTCCCAGGCGCCGCGCACCGGGCCGTCCATGCCGAGCGAGTCGGCCAGGTTCGTCAGGAATTCGTCGGCGTCGGCGCCCCACAGCGTGCTGATCTCGGTGCCGAAGCGCCGCGACGTCCCGAACCCGACGCTCTTGATCGGCGGACGGTCGCGGTCGACGTTCAGGTGCAGTCCCGGGAACCACAGCAGCGGGACGTCGGCCACCTCGAACGTGTTGCCGCCGGTGTGCAGCACGCGTCCCGCAGGGGTCGGGACGATGCGCGCCCAGGGCGTGGTGAGCGCCCAGTGCGCGTGGGCGTACTCGCACGTCGTGTACTGCAGGCCCTCCATCTCGCGCACGCCGTTGCCCAGGTCGCGCATGAGCTCGTAGCGCACGATGAACGGCTCGTCCTTGGCCGTCAGGTGCCAGCTGCCCTCGAGCACCGACATGCGGCCCGTGACGTTGTCGACGTGGATCGACGAGGCACCGAGGATCGTCTCGTCGCGGTCTTCGAGCGAGACGTCGCCGTCGACGAAGAACTCGAGCACGCGGCTGCCGGGGAAGACGGTGCCGCCCGCCGGCGCCTCGACGTCGGACGCGGCGGACGCGCCGCGCCGCAGCACGACCACGAGCGTGTCGGCCAGCATGTGACGCGTCCCCTGCTCGACCTCGACGCCGTCGAGGAAGACGACGACCAGCCGGTCGGGGTCGTCGGGATCGGGGAAGCCGAACTGGGAGCCGAGCTGATGGACGGTCACCGCCTGGCCACCGTCGAACGACAGCCCGTCGTCCTGCGCCGCGAGGGACGTGCCCGCGCCGAGCAGCAGCGCGCCGACGAGCGCCGTCCGTCGCCAGTCGCCCGCGCGCATGTGTCTCCCGCCGATGGACCTCGTCGTGCCGCCGCCAGCGGAGCATGGTCCGGCGTGCGCCACGCGAGTCAAGCCGCGGTCATGCGCGACGCGTCCGGACACCGGGCTCGGCCGGGACGGAGCGCGCGGCTCATCCATCCGCGGGAGTCCCGGGCAGCTCGACGACGGCGTGCGGCACCTTCCAGCGTTCGGCGCGCGGCCAGATCTCGACACGCGGCGCGCTCATGCCGCCGGTGATGCCGGCGAAGCGGCAGTCTCCGTCGAGCACCAGGTGGTCGTCGCGCACGTCGAAGCTGACGCCGTCGGCCTCGGCGACCAGGTTTCCCGCGGTCACCACGACGCGTCCCACGGCGTCGGCGAAGAGCAGCGCACCGGTGGCGTCGGTGACCGCCTGCAGGCGTCCCTCGGGACCGGTCACGAGCACCGTGAGGTCGTCCCCGACGCGATGCTCGAGCCGCACCTTGCCCGCGAGCACGGCGGTGTGGGCGGCGCGATCGAGGACGAGACCGTCGGCGCGCGCGGTCCACGATCCGGCCGGCGTGGCGCGTGAGAGGAGGACCGCGGTCGTGGCCTCGAGCCGCTGGGCCTCGCCGTCGACGCCGCGCAGCAGGAGCACGCGACCGGCGGCCTCGAGGCGCTCTCCGCCGGCACCCTCGATCCGGGCCGGGCCGGAGAGTTCGACGCGCCCACGGGCGTCGTCGATGGCGATGCGGGAGCCCGAGATCGCGTCGCCGAGCGCGTTCCGTCCGCTCACGCCGCCGGCCAGCGAGCCGTGCGCCGGATGCTCGTCGTCCTGCGCCGGGAACCACTCGAGCGGACCGCCGCCGCGCAGCTCGTCGAGCAGGGCGCCGTCGGGCGCGCGGCGCACCACGAGCACGTCGCGCGCGAGCCCGAGCCGTCCCGCCACGTCGTCGACGTCGAGCCCCGTGCCCTCGGCCGAGAGGCCGGGTTCGTCGTAGCGGACGAAGCCCGGCGAGCTCGCGACGAGGTGTCCGTCGACGCGTCGCGCGAGGAGTTCGTCGCCGCTCAGCGAGCCCCCCTCGGGCCGCTGCAGGCGCGCGTTCCCGAGCAGGTGGATCGAGCTGCGTTCGGCGTCGACCTCGACCCGATCGGCCGCGAGCGTCGAGCCGTCGGTCCCCACGCCCGTGACCGGACCGTGCAGCACTCCGTGTCCCGCGCCCGCCTGCGCGTCGTCGCGGGACGCGTCGGCGTCGCGCGATCCGGGCGGGAGCCACCAGGTGAGACCGTCCGGGGAGCGCAGCGTGTCGACCCGTCCGTCGTCGTCGTGCAGTTCGAGCACGGCGTCGCGCGCGAGGTCGAGCCGGCGCTCGGTCTCGTCGGCGCGCATGTCGTCGCCGACGATCACGAGACCCTCGCGCTCGATGCGCACCCGGCCGGGTGCGAGCACGAGCCCGCTCGTGAGGTCGACGCGCTCGGTGTCGAGCCAGGTGGGTGGATCTCCGGCGTCGCGCAGCTCGACACGCACGGCGCCGCGGGCGGAGAGGGATCCGACCAGTCCCTGGTCGAGCCCGAGCACGAGCGTGTCGGACTCGATGTGGCGCTGCGCCGCGCGCCGTGGGACGTCGACGACCACGCGCCCCGCGAGGGTCGCTCGCGACGTCGGTCCGTCGAACGTCACCTCGGAGCACGCCATCGTCGAACCGTCGGGCAGGCGCGCCGTGACCGGGCCCGCGAGGTGCGCGAGGGTCGTCGCCAGCCCTCCCTCGCGCGGCAGGTCGGCCTCGAGGGCGGAGGCCTGCACGACGAGTCCGGCGGCGGGCGACGCCGCGTCGGCGGCGGCCTGGAGCACGAACTCGGAACCCACGACGAGGTGCCGTGTGCGATCGTCCCAGCGCCAGGCGCGGCCGGTGACGCGGAAGCCGGGGTGCTCGAGCACGACCTGTCCCGCGGCGACGAGCTCGTCACCCAGCGAGCGGATCTCCGCGGTGCGCAGGCTGGAGAGGTTGCCGTCGGCGTCCTCGAGCAGGACGGTCACACCGCCCTCGGCCTCCGAGAGCGAGAGGCCTGATTCGCCACCCAGCGCGAGCACGATGCGTTCGGCCTGCAGCGCACGCGAGGCCCCGTCCTCGGCCAGACGCACCTCGGCGGCGCCCACGAGCGTCACCGCGCTCGCGTCGGCCAGAAGCTCCATGCGCGACGCGGCGAGGCTGCCGCCGCTCGTCGACGTGCCCGTCACGGGACCGAGCAGCTCGCCCCAGCCGCGACCTCCGCCCTCGAGCGGGACGTGCCAGGTCAGGCTGCTCGCCAGGAGCGTGACCTCGGGAGCCCCGCCGGCCGCCGGGAGCTCGATGACCACGTCGCTCTCCAGCGTGAAGAGGCCCGTGGTCGTGTCGGAGTGCAGGTGGTGGCCTGTGATGACGAGCGCACCCCACGCGAGCGTCACGAGGCCCGGCGCGTCGGCCGTCTGTCCCTCGACGCGCAGCTCGTCGGTGTCGAGGCGCACGCTCTCGCCCGAGCCCAGCGGGAGCTCGCCGTGCACGTGGCCGCGCAGCGCGAACGCGTCGGGCCCGGACTTGTCGACGTCCACCTGCTGCGGTCCCACGGCCGAGCCGATGCCGAAGAACACGCCGGTGTCGGCGTTCAGGTGACCGCGCTCGCTCCGATCGCGCACGTCGAGGAAGGTGATCACCGGCTCGTCCATCTCGAGGTCGCCGGCGGGCGTCGGACGCCCGTTCTTCAGCGCCACGCGCAGGTCGGAGCGTTCCTCGAGGCGCCCCGGGGCGACCTCGACCACGCGCGTGCGCTCGAACTCGAACTCGCGCAGCTCGACCTGGGTCTGCGTCCCGGTCTTCTCGTCGACCACGCCCAGGGTGCCGGAGCGGGCGTCGGCCGGCTGCGACTTGCCCAGGATCGGTCCCTTGGGCGCGTCGGCCTCGTCGGACAGCAGGACGAGCAGCAGCACGCCGCCGCCCGCCAGCACGACGAACGAGGCGAGGCGCCTCAGCTTCGGCGTCACAGCAGACGCTCCAGGAGCGAGCTCCACTCGCCGCGCTCCCGGAGCACGTGCTCGACGAGGTCGCGCACCGCGCCGTGGCCGCCGCGCGAGGGGGCGATCCAGTCGACGCACTCGCGTACGTCGCGCACCGCGTCGGAGGGACAGGCCGAGAAGCCCGCCGCGCGCAGCATCGGCAGGTCGGGCAGGTCGTCGCCCATGGCGACGGTCTGGGCGAGCGGGACGCCGAAGTGCGCGCAGACCTCGTCGAGGGCGCGGGCCTTGTCGCGCACCTGCTCCCAGATGCGCGGGATGCGCAGCTCACGTGCCCGGCGCCGGACGGCCTCGCCGCCGCGTCCGGTGAGGAACGTGGCGTGGTAGCCGGCGTCGCGCCAGAGCGCGAGACCCGCGCCGTCCTTGGTCGAGAAGGCCTTCAGCTCCTCGTCGCCCCCCAGCATGATCGTGCCGTCGGTGAGGACGCCGTCGACGTCGAGCACGATCAGGCGCAGGTCGGAGGTGGCGCTCATGGGCTCGCCGCGCCGGTCAAGCCGGCGGCCCCCAGGAGAGCGCCCGGATGTCGAGCAGGTCCTGGATGTCGAGCAGTCCCACGGGACGGCGCGCGTCGTCGATCACCGCGAGCTGGTCGATCTTGCGCTCGCGCAGCACGCGCAGCGCGTCGCCCACGAGCGCGTCGGGCCCGATCGTGATCGGATGGCGCGTCATGAACTCGTCGATCGGACGGTGCATGAGCTCGAAGCTGCCCTGCGCGCGCGCGGCGAGCAGGTTCCGGCGCAGGTCACCGTCGGTGTAGAACCCGGCGAAGCGTCCGTCGGCGTCGGCCACGACCACCGCCCCGGGACGTCCCGGCGTCGAGGTCATGACCTCGACCGCGGCCACCAGGCCGGTGCCGGTGCTCACGAGCGGCAGGGCCTCGCCGCGCCGCATGACCTCGCCGACCTTGGTGAGCGTGCGTCCCAGGTTGCCCGCCGGATGGAAGCGCGCGAACTCCTCGGGCGAGAAGTTGCGCTCCTTGAGCACGGCCATGGCGAGCGCGTCGCCCAGGGCCAGCATGACCGTCGTGCTCGTGGTCGGCGCGAGTCCCAGGGGACAGGCCTCGGTCACGTGGCCGTAGTCGAGGCAGACGTGGGCGTGGCGCCCCAGCGGCGAGTCGAGGTGCGCGGTGATGGCGATGGTCTGCACGCCGAGGCCGGCCAGCGGGTCGAGCAGGCGCAGCAGCTCGGCGGTCGTGCCGCTGTTGCTGAGCGCGAGCACGACATCGGCCCGGGTGACCCGTCCCAGGTCGCCGTGCAGGGCCTCGACCGGGTGCAGGAAGTCGGACGGCGTGCCGGTGCTGGCCAGGGTGGCCGAGATCTTGCGGGCGATGATGCCGGCCTTGCCGATGCCGGTGGCGATGACCCGTCCGGTGCAGGCGGCGATCAGGCGCACCGCCCGGACGAAGTCGTCGTCGAGGGTGCGCTGCATGTGCTCGAGGGCCGCGGCCTCGGTGGCCAGCAGTTCCCGGGCTCCGGCGAGGATGTCGTGGTCGTCCGCCAAGGCGCCCTTCCGGCCGGGGGATGCTCGCGGCCCGCGGACGGCGCGGGAACGGCGCTGGGTGCCGCGCGGGCGGCTGCTAGAGTAGCGATTCCCAGCTCCCGATCGCAGTCCGAGCGCCCTCCTCGTGCCCGAAGATCCGTACGTCCTGACCGGCCTGATCGTGGTCCTGCTGCTGTCGCTGGCGTGGCACGAGTCGGCGCACGCCTGGGTGGCCGACCGGCTCGGCGACCCCACCGCTCGCCGCCTCGGACGGGTCACGCTCAACCCGCTCAAGCACCTCGACCCGTGGATGTCGTTCCTCGTGCCGCTGCTCATGTACCGGCTCACGGGCATCGCCTTCGGGGGCGGCAAACCGGTGCCCATCGACCCGCGCAACTTCCCGACGGAGCACCGGGCGCGCAACTTCATGCTCGTGGCGCTGGCCGGGCCCGGCAGCAACCTGTTCCTGGCCGGGGTCTTCAGCCTCGTCTTCACCGTCTGCGTCTGGACGGGCGTCATCGCGGCCGGTCCGCCCATCCCGAACCCGTACCACGCGGCGAGCAGCGTGTCGCGCGTGCCGTCGCTGCTGTACGACTCCGACTCGCTGATCACGACCTGCCTCCAGCTCGCGGTCTACCTGAACGTCCTGCTCGCGGTGTTCAACCTGGTCCCGCTCCCGCCGCTCGACGGCAGCCGCTTCGTGGGATGGCTCCTGCCGCGTCCGCTGCAGAACGGCTGGTACCGGCTCGATCGCGTCGGCTTCGTGCTCGTGGTCGTCTTCTTCCTGTGGCTCCACGGGTTCACCCTCATGAGCTGGGTGTTCGAGCCGGTCTTCACTGCCTACGCCTCGGTGAGCGACCGGCTCATCGCCCTCGACCCGCTCGGAGTGCTCCGTTGAACGACCAGGTCTTCGAGCTCGACAACTTCCGCGGCCCGCTCGACCTCCTGCTGCACCTCGTGCGCGAGCAGGAGATGGAGGTCGTCGACGTCGACCTCTCGCGGCTGTGCGACCAGTACCTCGCGGCGGTGGCGGTGATGCAGGCCGTCGACATTAACCTGGCGGGCGAGTTCCTGGTCATGGCCTCGACGCTCGTGCTCGTGAAGTCGCGCGCGATCCTGCCCCGCGAAGAAGAGGTCGACCTCGAGGAGGAGCTCGATCCGGGCGACGAGCTCATCCAGCAGCTGCTCGAGTACCGCAAGTACAAGACGCTCTCGCTGGCCCTCGACGGGCGCGCCGAAGACCGCACCAAGCGCCTCGTGCGCGGCGCCCACGAGGTGCCGCCCGACGAGGAGAACGACCTGGCCGAGATCGACGTCTGGGATCTCTGCGTCGCGTACGTGCGCCTCATGGAGGAGATCGGTCTCCGGCGCACCTTCCACACGCTCAAGAACGAGAAGCCGCTGCGCGTCTACCTCGACGAGGTGGTCGAGTGCCTGCAGGGCAAGGAGGTCGCCACGCTGCGCGAGCTGATCGTGCGCGCGGGCGACGGACAGGACGTGTTCGGCTACTTCCTGGCGGTGCTCGAACTCGTCAAGAGCATGCAGGTCGAGGTCGAGCAGGAGCCCGACAGCCGCGAGATCCTGATCAGGCTGCGGCAGGAGCGGCCGGCCCTGGCGACGGTCTTCGGCGAGCGCGTCGAGGCGACCTCCGAGGAGGCGCGCGATCCGGCCGACCCGGTCGCCGAGGCGTCTGGCGGGGACCGGGACGATGTCGTGGACGACGACACCTCCGACGGCTTGGCCGCATCCGACCCGAACGATATGGTAAGCCCCCTCGCCGCTCGACCCGAAGAGCGGGAGGGCGAGCAGGACACCCGCTGACCGGGGCCGCGACAGGCCCGTCCCACCGACCGGAGCATCGAACATGGGCGCGAACGCCAAGGAATTCACCGACGCGAACTTCGAGGCCGAGGTGCTCAAGTCGTCGAAGCCGGTCGTGGTCGACCTGTGGGCCGACTGGTGCGCCCCTTGCCGCGCGATCGCGCCGATCGTCGAGAAGCTCGCCGGCGAGCTGAAGGACACGATCACCATCGGCAAGCTCGACACGAACAGCAACCCGAACGTCCCGTCGCGCTTCGGCGTCACGGCCATCCCCACGCTGCTGCTGTTCAACGGCGGCAAGGAGGTGGGACGCGTCGTCGGCGGCGGACGCACCGGCGACGACCTGAAGCGCGAGTTCAGCAAGGCGTTCGGCGTGGCCGTGTGAGGGGCACCGTCCCCTCGAGCCTCCGATGAGGGTCACGCTGCTCGCGTCCGCCGCGTTCGGCGTGCCCACGCTCGACACGCTGCTCTCCCACGGACACGAGGTCTCCGTGGGGACGCAGCCGGCCCGACCCGCCGGGCGCGGGCGCCGTCCGCAACCGACCGAGGTGGCGCACCACGCGCACTCGCTCGGGCTGCCGGCCTTCGAACTCGACGACGTGAACGGTCCCGAGGGCCTGCGTTGGCTCACGTCGAGCGTGCCCGACATCGTGGTCGTGGTGGCCTTCGGGCAGAAGCTGGGGCCCGCCGTGCGCGCGGCCGCGCCCTGGGGGTGCGTGAACATCCACCCGTCGCTGTTGCCGCGCTGGCGCGGCGCGGCGCCGGTGAACCACACGATCCTGGCCGGTGACGAGCGCACCGGCGTGTGCGTCATCGACGTGGTCGAGCGCATGGACGCCGGCGCGATCCTCGGACGGGTCGAGACCGACGTCGATCGTAAGACCGCCGGAGAGCTGCTCGACGAGCTCGCGCTGGCCGGCGCGAACCTCCTCGTGCGCCTGATCGACCGCATGGCGGCCGACGAGATCGAGCGCATCCCGCAAGACGAGTCCCGCGTCACGCGGGCCCCGAAGCTCACCGCCGACGACGGACGCATCCGCTGGGAGCACGACGCGGTCGATGTCGACCGCCGCGTGCGCGCGGTCACGCCGCGTCCCGGGGCGTTCGCGCTCGTCGAGGACGTGACGCGCCTGCGCATCCTGGCCGGCGAGCCGGCGGCGTGCCCGAAGGGCTCCCTGCCGGGCGAGATCGTCGAGGCCTCCGAGCAGGGCGTCTTCGTCGCCTGCGGACGCGGTGCGTATCGCATCACGCGCCTGCAGCGCGAGGGCGGACGCCCGCTCGACGCGGCCGAGTACCTGCGCGGCCACGCCCTGCCCGCGGGCGCGCGGCTCGGCCCGTGAGAGAGCGCGCACTCGCGGTCCTGGTCTCCGTCGACGGCGGCGCGTTCGCGTCGGAGCGCCTGCTGCCGAGCGATCCGCCGTTCGTGCGCGAGCTCGTGCTGGGCGTGCTGCGCCGGCGGCTCACGCTCGACGCGATCTACGCGGCGTTCGGGCGACGTCCGCTCGAGGACCTCGACGTCGACGTGCGCTCGGCCATCCGCGCCGGCCTGTACCAGCTGCACTTCATGGACGGCATCCCGCCCCACGCCGCCGTGGCCGAGACGGTCGGCACGCTGCGCCTCGCCAGCCGGCGCGCCTACGTGAACGCGGTGCTGCGCGCGATCCAGCGCGAGTCGCGACGCGTGCCGCCGGCCGCCGACCGGGGCGGCGCGCACCCGAGCAAGCGCCTCGAGCGCGAGGGACGCAGCGTGAGCTTCTTCTCGCGGCGCGTGTTCCCCGATCCCGCCGAAGACCGCGTGGGCTGGCTCTCGGTGTTGCACAGCCATCCGCGCCTGCTCGTCGAGCGCTGGCTCGCGCAGGTCGGCGAGGACGAGGCCGTGCGGCGCATGCAGGCGGGCAACGCCACGCCGCCGCTCGTGCTGCGGCCGTGCGCGCCGCGCGTCGACGCGCTCGAGCTCGCACGCCGGCTCGACGCCGAAGGCGTGAGCGTGCGCCTGGTCGAGCGCGAGAGCGGACGTCACGCCGTCTCGGCTCCGCCGGGCGCGCGCAAGCTGTTCTCGACGCGCGCCTTCCGCGAAGGCCTGTTCAGCGTGCAGGACGCCGCCCAGATGGACGCCGTCGAACTGCTCGCGCCCGATCCCGACGCCGTGGTCTGGGACGTCTGCGCCGCGCCGGGCGGCAAGACCACCCAGATCGCCGAGCAGCTCGCGTCGGGCCGGGGTCGCATCGTCGCCACCGACCTCGTCCCCGACAGGCTGCGCAAGGTCGAGGAGAACCTCGCGCGCCTCGGCCTCGCCGAGCGCGTGGTCACCGCCGCCCACGACGCGCTCTCCGACGCGCCGCCGCCGCACATGCCCAGCGGCGGCTTCGACGCGGTGCTGCTCGACGCGCCGTGCAGCAACACGGCCGTGCTCGCGCGACGTCCCGAGGCGCGCTGGCGGCTGACCGCGGCGACGTTCGACGAGATGGGCGCGCTCCAGGCGCGCATGCTGCGCTCGGTGCGACGCTGGGTGCGCCCCGGGGGACGGCTCGTGTACTCGGTCTGCACCTACGAGCCCGAGGAAGGCGCGGCCCACGCGCTCGCTCCCACGCGCTCGCCCTTCGCCTGGCTCGACGCGCCGCAGGAGCGCGCGCCGTGACGTCCCCGCGGCTGGGATACAACAGCAACGGCTTCCCGCAGCACCGTCTGCCCGAGCTCGTCGACCTGCTGGCCGACCTCGGCTACGAGGCCCTCGCGCTCACGCCCGACGCAGGACGCCTCGACCCGTGCCGTCCGCTCGTGCGCGACGAGCTGCGCGAGGTCGGCGCGCGACTCTCGGCGCGCGGGCTCGCCTGCGCGGTCGAGACCGGCGCGCGCTTCGTGCTCGATCCCCTGCGCAAGCACCAGCCGACGCTGCTGGACGACGACGCGGGCGAGGCCGAGCGACGGCTCGAGATGCTGCTGCGTTGCCTCGAGATCGCGGCCGGGCTCGGCGCCGAGACGTTCTCGTTCTGGGCCGGACGTCCTTTGCGCGGCCTGCCGTGCGACGGGCCGTCGGGGACGACGATCCCCGGCGAGCGGGCGTCCGGCGGACCCTCGTTCGACGCGCTGCTCGACCGGCTGTGCGCGGGCACGGAACGCCTGCTCGACGCGGCCCGGGGCAGCGGCGTGACCATCTGCTTCGAGCCCGAGCCCGGCATGCTCGTGGCCAGCCTGCCCGAGCTCGACGCGTATCTCGCGCGACTCGGGCGCGACGACCTGCGCGTGATGCTCGACGTGGGCCACGTCCCGGTGACCGACGGCGTGACGCCGCACGAGGCGCTGCGCCGGCTCGGTCCGCGTCTGGGCGGGCTGCAGCTCGACGACGCGCGCCCCGGCGTCCACGAGCACCTGTTCCCGGGCGAAGGAGTGGTCGACTTCGCGGCCGTGTTCGCCGCGGCACGCGAGGCGGGCTTCGCCGGACTGGCGTGCGTCGAGCTGCCGCGCCACGGGCACGATCCGGTCGAGACGGCGCGGCGTGCGCTCCACGTGCTGCGCGAGGCCCGCCAATCGGGTGAGGCGCCGGGCGCAGCCGCCGCGCCCGAGGGCGATGCGCGATGAGTGCCGAGCGCGCGCCCGGTGCGTCGTCCCGCGAGGGGACGGCCGCGCGTCGCGCCTCATCGAGGCCGCGTGTGCGGCTCGTCCATCCGCACCACACCGACGCCGAGGAGTTCGTGGCCGCCGCGCGTCGGAGCCGCGCGCTGCACGCCAGTTGGGTCGCGCCGCCGCGCGACCGCGAGGCCTTCGACGCCTGGATCGAGGCGCGTCGCGGTCCGCGTCACGCGAGCTTCCTGGCTCGCGACCTCGAGGACGACGGTCTGGTGGGCTACTTCGGCCTGAGCGAGATCGTGCGGGGTCCCATGCAGAGCGCGTACCTGGGCTTCTATGCCTTCGCGCCG
Source organism: Planctomycetota bacterium (assembly GCA_020638905.1). Lineage (GTDB taxonomy): Bacteria > Planctomycetota > B15-G4 > B15-G4 > B15-G4 > JACKHP01. Next base: position 40,592 of record JACKHP010000010.1, read on the forward strand.
CTCGCGGGACGCGGGCTCATGACCGAGGCGCTGTCCCAGGTGCTGCGCCGTGCCTTCGTCGAGCTGGGGCTGCACCGCGTCGAGGCCAACATCCAGCCCGCGAACGAGCGCTCGCGGGCGCTCGTCGAACGCTGCGGCTTCACGCTCGAGGGCTACTCGCCGCGCTACCTCAAGATCGCCGGACGCTGGCGTGACCATGAACGCTGGGCGGTCGTCCGCGACGACTGGAAGACGCGCCGCCGGCGCTGAGCGACGGACGGGCGAGCGCGCGTCAGGCCTCGCGCTCGCGCGTCGGCGCCCGGTCGCCGCGGGGCGCCAGGCCGAGCCCGTCGCGCACCTCGCGGCGGGCGCCGGGGTGCGGTTCGAACGAGACCGGACCGAAGCGCTCGATGACGCACGGCACGGGCGCGCCCGCGGGATCATCGTCGAAGAGCAGTTCGGCGCGCCGGTCGGGCAGCTTCGCCGGCGACGGAGGGCGCTCGTCGCCCGGGAAGATCACGCCGAACCCGCCACCGGGAGTCGAGTTGACCACGACGACCTCGAGCAGCGCGTCCGTCGAGAGGCGCAACCGAGCCCGCCGCCGCGAGCACGTCCCGCGCGGGAGCAGCACCTCGAGGCGGCCCCTGGGGAGGCTGCCGAGCCAGGTCTGGATCTGCGTCGCGTGGTACTCGTCGTCCTTCGCCCGCAGGTGCCGCCAGGGCCTGATCTCGCCGCTGCCCAGTTTCGAGAGCTCGACGCGCAACGCGTCGTGGAGGTGACGCAGCGCCTTGCGATGCGCCCTGCGTCCGGCCGAGTCGGGCGGGCCGAGCCCCGACGGGGGGTCGGCATCGAGGGTCAGCTCGGGACGCGCCACGGCGCGCAGCAGATCGCGCCGCAGCGCGGGATCCTCGCGCTCGATCCAGGCCGAGACGACGTGGTCGATGTGCTCGCGCACCTCGTTCGCCGCCGACTGGTCGATCGGCCGGGGCGTCCCGGGGGCCGGCACCACCGGTGTCTCCGGGAGGAGGACGAGGCCGCCGCGCTGGCGCTCGCGCAGGCGGTGCGCACGGTAGACGGCGTTGCAGGTCACCACGCGCAACCAGCCCTCGATGCGTTCGGGATCGTCCAGGCGGTGGGCGTAGCGCAGCAGCTGCATCACCACGTCGGCGCTGGCGTCGGCCACGATCTCGGGATCGCGGCTGGTCCAGCGCGCGAACTCACGCACACGCGACAGCACGGCGTCGACGACGCCCTGGGACGGCTCCCCGCGGCGGAACGACTCCAGGATCTCGGTCCACGGTGGTGACACGTCGACGCACCTCGGGGCCGATCTCTCCCCCCGTCGTCCGCCAGCCCCCCCGAGCGGTCGCCGGATCGCCTCGTGGCGTCCTAGGTCTGTCCCGTGTCCTCCCGTCCCAAGGTCCGCAGGGGACCCGGTTCGGCGACGGCCCTCGCCAGCGCAGCCAGATCGTCGCGCGGGCGGTGCCGCGAGTGCCGGAAGAGCGCGAATTCGTCGGGCCCGGACGGCGTCTCGCGCTGCGCGAGGTCGGAGCCCGCGTGCCGGGCCTCGTCGAGCAGCGTCGCGCAGGTGTCGTGGAAGCGTCCCGAGCCTTCGCTCGCGCGCTCGAGCAGCTCGAGGTCGGCCAGCGCGCGCAGCACCAGGGCGGGATGCCGTTGGCGGTGCCACGCCGGTGCGCCGCGCGCCACGCCGACGCGCTCGACCACGCCGCGCAACGCGTCGGCGCGTCCGAGGTGTTCGTCGATGAACGCGCCGAGGAACGCGATGGCGGTGAAGACGTGCGTCGCGTCGACCTCGCGCAGGTCGCGCTCGTCGAGCAGCGTGCGCCAGCGGCGCTCGGCGCGTCCGAGCAGGTCGCGTGCGAGGGGCAGGCCCGACGGGTCGCCGGAGGATGCCGATTCGTACGCGTACGACATCGCCACGAGGAAGCAGGCGGTCGGACTCGTCCCCCAGTGGGCGAGCTGGTCGTCGACCCAGGTGCGGAAATCGGCCCAGCGCTCGCGGGCGAAGTCGTGCTCGGCGCGCACGAGCAGCGCGTCACGCATCGGATCGAAGAGCCTCAGGGCCGGGCCCTGACGCGCACGACGCAGACGGGGAGTGTTCACGAGCTCCCTCCTTCGGCGAGGCCGGACGCTGCGGGCCCCGTGGCAGCCGGGCGCCGAGCGGCGCTCCGGACCCTTCATCGCGGACGATGCTAGCGCCGGGTTCGCGGGGCGCGCAATCACGGAGCCGTGGGCGCGCAGGGCGTCGTGCCGCCGTGAGGTCGCCGCCCGCGTGTCGCGCGGGGTGCGAAACGCCCGTCAGCGTCGCCTCAGCCGGCCGAGGCGGACGCGCCCTCGCCGCTCTTCGCGAGCCGGTGCAGCTCGTCGTCCTCGAGCAGGCGGTCGCTGTCCTTGGCGGCCGCGAAGAGCCTGTCGACCAGCGCCGGACGCGCGTCGTAGCCGTGCGTCTCGAGCCAGTAGACGACGTTGCTCTTGCCCGACATCGGCCCCACGCGGATGACCTGCGCCAGTCCGACCATGTCGGCCGGCACGCCCGAGTAGACGCGGTTCGCGAGCCATTCCTCGCCCTTCTGGTGGGCCTTGATGACCGCTGCGGCGTGCACGCCGGTGCCGGTCTCGAACGCGTCGCGTCCGAACGCGGGGTAGCTCACGGGGATCGGGATGCCCGTCGCCTGGCTCGTGAGCTGGACGTACTCGCCCAGCCGGGCCAGGTCGTTGTCGATCCAGCCTTCGAGCCGCAGGTTGATCAGCAGCTGGTCCATCGGGACGTTGCCCGCGCGCTCGCCGATGCCCAGGGCCGTGCCGTGCACGCGGTGCGCCCCGGCCTGCAGCGCGGCGATCGCGTTCGGCACTCCGAGCCCGCGGTCCATGTGGCCGTGCCAGTCGATCTTCACGTCGTCGCGGCCGCTCTTCGCGACGAGCTCCTGGGCCCACTTGACGAGGTTCACCGTGCCCTGCGGGACGGCGTGCCCGACGGTGTCGCACAGGCACAGCCTGCGGGTCGCCGGCGACTCGAGCGCCGCACCGTAGAGTGCCTCGAGCGTCTCGGGATGGGCGCGCGTCGTGTCCTCGGTCACGAACATCACGGCCAGTCCCTCCTGCTCGGCGAAGCGCAGCGCGTCGGTCGAGTGGCGCAGCATCGTCGCCAGGTCCCAGTCTTCGGTGTAGGCGCGGATCTGGCTGCTGCCGATGAACGTCGAGACCTCGATGGGCACGCCCGTCTTCTGCATGATCTCGGCCACCGGCCGGATGTCGGCCGCCACCGTGCGCGCGGCGCAGTTGGGCTCGATGCGCAGCTTGCTGTCGCGGATCTCGGTCACGAGCCGCGTGACCATCTCGACCACGTGCGGGCCGGCGCCCGGGAGGCCCACGTTCGCGTAGGTGATGCCCAGCGCGTCCATGAGGTGCAGCAGGCGCAGACGCTCGTCGAAGACCGGCGCCTTGACCGACGGGCACTGGAGTCCGTCGCGCAGCGTCTCGTCGTCGAACTCGATGCGGTTCGGCGGCGGCGACAGGGCGGGGGCCTTGTTCCAGTCGTAGATCAGGTCCTGCGGCGCGGGCTCGGACATGGCGTGCTCCCGGGATGGCCGGGCTCCGGGGCCCGGTCGACCGCGCATGTTAGCAGGACCGTTGCGGCCGCGCTCGGCGCCGCGCGGTCGGCTCAGCCGCCCGTCTCGCCGCCGTCCATCTCGAGGAAGAACGTGTCGGATCCGTCGAGCTGCTCGAGGAAGGCGTGGAAGTCGAGCCGATCGTCGGCGCCGATGGGTGCCACCGCGCCGGTGAGCTGTTCGATGACGGCGTTCGGCAGCGACGCGTCGGCGGTGAGGTCTTTTCCTGCGTAGCTGCCCTCGAGACGCAGGAGGCCCTTGCGCGCCAGCGGACGCAGCAGCATGCGACGCGCGATGAGCTCGGCCTCGCTCTCGCTCACGAGCTTGACGAGATCGACGGCGTCGACCGAGCCGACACCTTCGACCAGCTCTTGGAAGAGCACTGTGACGAGGATCACGAGCGCGTCGAGGTCGAGATCGTGCTCGCCGCGCAGCACCAGGATCGGGAAGCGCTCGGGACGCTCGGTGTGTGCCAACCGGTCGAGCACCCTGGCCGCCTCGACGCGCGCGCGGTGCAGCAGCGACGCGGTGGTGTCGAGCACCTCGATGCCGGTGCCCGTCCACGGGTCGAGATGGAAGACGCGCGCGGCGCGACGCCGGTAGTGCAGCGAGAGCCGGCGCAGGTCGGAGAGCACCTCGGCGTTCGTGCGATACGGACCGGTGAGCGCGCCCGGTGTGGCGCGCGGCGGCTCGCCGAAGGCCTCGCACGCCAGGCGGAACGCGTGTTCGCCGAGCCGGTAGCTCACGCCGTGGGCCTCGGCCGGATGTCCTGGCACGACCTCGGGAACCAGGAAACCGCGGCTCACCAGGGCCCCGTCGCCGGTGAGCAGGCCCAGCGCAGCGAGCCGCTCGGCCGGGCCGTCGCAGGCCGCCGCCAGCTCGGACCCGAGCAGCGCGCGCTGGCCGTCGAGCCGCGCGACGAGCGACGCGAGCACCAGCAGCACCTCGACGTCGGACAGATGATGTCGGGCGAAGGCTCCCAGCAGCGTGCCCGAACCGGCGTCACGCGGACGCCGCGCGACACGCTCGAGGCGGTCGGCGGTCCGCCGCTCGACGGCGTCGAGCAGCTCGCGCAGGGGGGCCCGGTCTCCGGTGGGGTCCATCGTCGTCTCCTGTCCGTCCGGAGTACTCCGGGCGTCACCTCAGGGTAACCCGCCCGCCGCCGTGGTGACGGACGGGCCGGGCGGATACCCTCGCCTGCCGCCGCGCTCCGCGGCCGGATCCGCACAACGGACGCGCGACCATGGACCATCCCGACATCGCCAGGATCATCGAGGGTGTCGAGGGCGCCCTGGGCGTTCCGCGCAAGATCGCGGGAGAGGTGCGCGCGGCCGACATCGCCCAGGCGCTGGGCGAGCTCGACGAGTCGCACCGCCTGCTGGTCTTCTCGCTGCTGGGCGACCCGAAGGCTGCCGACGTCCTGGCGGCGGCCGACGAGCGCGTGCAGGAGTCGCTGCTCGAGGCCCTGCCGGCCGAGCGCCTGACCGCGCTCCTGTCGCAGATGGACCCGGACGACGCGGCCGACGTGCTGCAGAGCGCGCCCGAGGAGGACCGTCCGCGCATCGTCGCCGGGCTCGACGAGGAGACCCGCCGCGAGGTGAGCCTGCTCGACGCCTACGATCCCGAGTCGGCCGGCGGCATCATGACCACCGACGTCCCCACGTGTCGCGACGGCGACACCCTGGGACGGGTCATCGAGCAGCTCGGCGACGTCGAGCAGCCCGAGGCGCTCACCGCGATCTACGTCGTCGACGCCGCGGGCACCCTGCTCGGCCTCGTCGACCTGCGTGCGCTGCTCGTCTCCGACCGCGACGCGCTCGTGCGCGACGTGATGGACACGGACGTCATCTCGGCCCACGTCGACGACGACCAGGAGGAGGTCGCCCGCCTGGTCGACCGCTACGACCTCGCGTCGGTGCCGGTGGTCGACGCCGCCCGGCGCCTCAAGGGCGTGATCACCGTCGACGACGTGATCGACGTGCTCGGCGAGGAGGCCAGCGAGGACATGCTGCGCCTGGCCGGCACGGGCGCCGTGCACCCCACGGGTCAACCGCTGGTCGAACGCCTGCTGGCACGCGCCCCCTGGCTCTCGGTCACGCTCGTGGGCTCGTTCAGCGCGGGCCTCGTGCTCGAGTTCATCGAGCAGCGCTGGTTCCCGCACGCGCTCGAGGTGCAGTCGAGCTTCAAGGCGCTGCTGTACTTCATCCCGCTCATCGGCGGCATGGCGGGCAACGTGGGCAGCCAGTCGTCGACGATCATGGTGCGCGGCTTCGCCACCGGCGAGGTCGACCCCAAGCGCCCGATGCGCGTGCTCAAGGGAGAGCTGCTGCTGGGTCTCGTGATCGGCGTGCTGGCCGGGCTGATCGTCGGCGTCGCCGCCGCGCTGGTGCATCCCGAGCGCCCGTGGCTGGGGCTCGTGGTGGGGACGGCGCTGCCCGCGGCCATCGGCGTGGCCGCGCTGGCGGGCACGCTCGTCCCGTTCGCGTGCGCGGCCGTGGGCATCGATCCGGCCTACGCCAGCGGACCCTTCCTGCAGACGCTCAACGACCTGTCCGCCTACGTGATCTACTTCACCGTCGCCATCGGGCTCATGGATGGCCTCCAGCTCCACTGAGAACGCCCGAGGCGTCGACCCGCTTCCGACGCCGCGCCCGCGCGGGCGACGTCGCCGGCTCGCGCTGTCCGCGGCGCTGGTGCTCGCGCCGGCGATCCTGTTCCGCGTCGCGCTGCTGCCGTTCGAGGTCACGTCGCCGTCGATGGAGCCGGCGCTGGCCACCGGCGACCGCTACCTCGCGCTGCGCGACGCGTTCGATCCGCGTGAGCGCGAGCGCTTCGACGTGGGCTTCTTCGACGGGGAGGTCGACGCGTCCCTCGACGACGACGTCGAGTCGCTCGTGAAGCGCATCGCGTCGTGGGGAGACGAATGGGTCGAGATCGAGGGCGGCGACCTGTGGGCCGGACCCGACCCGGCGAACCTCGCGCCGGTGCGCAAGTCCGACGCCCTGGCCGAGGCGCTGCTCGTGCCCGTGCACGAGTGCGCCGGCCTGGCCCCGCCCTGGACGTTCCCCGACGCACCCGCCGACGGACGCGCGACGCGGCTCGCGGCGGGTTCGGTCCCGGTCATGGCCGACTTCGGCGAGGCCGTGCGCGACGGTGTCTGGCGCGACGGACGGCTCGTGCGCGAGGGCAGCGAGCTCGTGGCCGACACCGCGCTGCGCGTGGTCGTCGGCGAGGGTGACGGCTCGCTCGTGCTCGTGCTGCGCGAGGGCGCCGACACGTTCCGCGCGCTGCTCGCGCCGAGCGAACGGGGCGGCGCCGTCCTGGCGCACAACCTGGCCGGCGCCGAGGTCGCGGCGGCGCCCGCCTTCTCCGGACTGCACCCGGGGTCGACGGTGCTGTTCAGCAACGTCGACGACCGCGTGCGCCTGGCCGTCGACGGCGAGACGGTCTTCGCCTACGACCACGCGTCCGGTTCGCCGGGCGACCCGGGCTTCCACAACGCGCCGCGGCTGGGCGTGGTCGACGGCGCGCTCGAGCTGCGCGCGGTGTCCGTCCTGCGCGACGTGCACTACACCGCGGCCGGCGATCACGGGACGCAGCCGGGCGGCGTCCTGACCCCCTGCCGGGTGGGTCCGGGACAGGTCTTCCTGCTGGGCGACGACAGCGCCCGTTCGCGCGACAGCCGGCACTTCGGCCCCGTCCCGGTCGAGCGCCTGCTGGGACGGCCGGTGTTCTGCTACGGCCCGGCCGCGCGCCTCGGCCGCCGCGCCGCCGACGGAACGGCACCGTGAAAGCGCGCAACCGTCTCGCCGGGGCGCGGTTCCGGACGCCCGAGCGACCCGACGACGGAGCGCCATCTCCTTGAGCGAGCCGCCCGACGGACGCGAACTCATGCTGGCCGTGGCCGCCGACCGGCCCGGAGCCTTCGAGGACCTCGTCCGCGCCTACGAGGCGCGGGTCAAGGCCGCCTGCAAGCGCTCCGTGCGCGACGTGGCCTCGGTGGACGACCTCGCCCAGGAGGTCTTCCTGCGACTGTTCCGGTCGAGGCACCGGTACCAGCCCACGGCGCGCTTCGAGACCTTCCTCTACCGCATCATCTTCAACCTCTGCGTGAACCACACCCAGTTCAGCAACCGCCGCAGGACCTGGTCGCTCGACGCCCCAGTGGGCGGCGCCGACGACGAGGGCGCTCCGTCGTTGCCCGCCGACGAGCGCCAGGGCGCGCCGCTCGAGCTGCTCGAGGAGAGCGAGCGCGCGCTCCTCGTGCGCGAGGCGGTCGAGGAGCTGCCCGACAACCAGCGCCGCGCCCTGCTGCTGTCCCGCTTCGAGGGCCTCGGCTACGAGGAGATCGGAGCGGTCATGGACCTCTCGCTCCAGGCGGTCAAGTCGCTGCTCTGGCGGGCGCGTGAGAACCTGCGGCGACGGCTGCAGCCGATCCTCGGAGACAACCCATGAACGACATCCGGCGGCAGCTCCTGCACGAGTGGATGGACGGCACGTTGCCCGACGAGCGGCGCGCCGAGGTCGAGGCGTGGCTCGGCGAGCCCGAGGTGCGGCGCTACGTCGCCGAGCACCGCGCCGTCTGGACGGCCCTGGGCGCGGCCTTCGTCGACGAGCCGATCGAGGTCTCGTCCGACTTCCGCGACGAGACCGTGCGCCGGGCGCGCGCCGAGGAGCGGCGCGACGCGTTCAGCGCGCGCCGCTTCGCCGTGGCGCTGGCCGCCGGCCTGCTCATCGCGCTGGGACTGTTCTCGTGGTGGCGTCCGGCGCCGGCGCCGTCCGAGGCGCTCGACCCGGGTGACCACGAGGTGGTGCGCCACCTGCACGTGCTGCGCGACCTCGAGCTCGTCGAGCGCCGCAAGGCCGAGCTCGACCTGCGCGGCGAGTACGACGTGCTGATGGCCTTCGCCGGCGAGGTCGAAGAAGGATGAGACGCGCGCTGCCGATCCTCGTCGCGGCGCTCGCGCTGCTGGGCGCCGGTTCCCTGGGCGGAGGGTTCGGGTTCACCGTGACCTCGGCCCAGAAGCTGGCCAACTACGAGGCCTGGCAACAGCTCTCGTCCACCGAGCGGCGCGAGCTGCGCCGCGACTGGGAACAGGTCGCCGCGCTGCCCGACGACGAGCTCGACGCGCTCTCCCGACGGCACGGCGCGCTCATGCGCATGCGCCAGGACTACACCGCCGCGCACGGCCAGCCGCCCACGCTGGAAGCGCTCGACGCCGAGCTGGCCGGTCTCGCGCCGCGCATCGCGGCCGCCCTCGGCGCCTCGACGACCGACCCGGCCGAACTCTCGCGTCTGGTCGACGAGCGCATCGCGCGCGCGCTCGCGGCGTTCCTCGACAACCTGGAGCGCTCGGGCGAGATCGGGACGACCGAGCGCGAGTGGCTGGACAGCCTGCCGCTGCCCGAGCTCGTCCAGGAGAGCCTCAAGCTGCAGAAGCGCCAGGACCTGTTCCTGTTCGTCGAGCGCAACGCGCCCGATCAGGGCGAGCAGCTCATGGAGCTGCAGGAACTCGACCCGCTCGACGCCATCGACCGCCTCGACCAGCATCGGCGCCGCGAGGGCTTCCTGGGCCGGGCGGGGAGCATCCTCGAGCTCACCGACGCGCAGCTGGCCGAGCTGCGTTCGTCCACGGATCGCGACGCGGTGCGGCTGCTGAAGCGCATGCTCAAGCCGCGCATCGCCGAGTTGCTGGCCGCCGCAGGCAAGGCCCCCGAGAAGATCGACCAGGTTCTGCGCCTGCCGCCGCGCCAGCTCGAGCGCACGCTCAACCAGCTCCTGCGCGAGGCCAAGTGAACGCTCGCCCGGCGCGTCGCTATCATGGCGCGCGCCACGGAGGTCGAGCGTGCGGTTCGTCAAGGTCGAGGGTGCGGGCAACGACTACGTGCTGGTCGACGGGTTCGACGGCATTCCCGACGACCCGGCCGCGCTCTCGCGCGCGGTGAGCGACCGCCACCGCGGGATCGGCTCCGACGGACTCATCGTGCTCGCCGCGCCCGGACCCGGGTCGCTCGCGCACGCCCGCATGCGCATGTGGAACGCCGACGGCAGCGAGGGACGCATGTGCGGCAACGGGCTGCGCTGCGTCGTGCGCTGGCTGGTCGAGAGCGGACGCGCGTCGCCGGACGGGGTCGTGCGCGTCGACACGGCCGCGGGCCCCCGCGAGGGACGGGTGCTGGACGGCGAGACCGTCGAGGTCACGATGGGCGTGCCCGACTTCCGTCCCGAGGCGCTGCCGGCGCTGCTGCCCGGCGACGGACACGACCCGTGCGAGCACGCGCTGCCCGACGGCCTGGCAGCCGATCCCGACGTGGCGTTCGGCGTCTCGATCGGCAATCCGCACCTCGTGGTGCGCGTGTCCGACCCGGCGCGTGTCGACCTCGGGCGTTTCGGCGCGGCCCTCGAGCGTTCGCCCGAGCTGCCCGAGGGCGCGAACGTGCACTTCACCTCGGGTCCGCGCGACGGACGTGTCACGGTGCGTCCGTGGGAACGGGGATCGGGCGCGACCCAGGCCTGCGGCACGGGCGCCGTGGCGGTGGCCGTCGTGGCCATGCGGCTGGGCTGGACGCCGACCGGCGCGCTGCTCGTCCAGATGCCCGGCGGTGCCCTCGGCGTGCGCTGGGACGGGCGCGGTCCGGCCTGGCTGGCCGGCCCCGCGCGGCTGCCCTTCCGCGGCGAATGGAGCGCCTCGTGATCGCGCTTCCGGCCGTGGCGGCGGCGGTGCTGCTGGCGCGCCTGCTGCTCGCGGGCAGCGACATCGACCTCGGTCCGGCGGCCTGCGTGTCGGCTCCGTCGGTACTGGCGCTGGCCGTCGGGCTCGGACTCGTGCTGCGCGCGCGCCGGCCGACGCTCGTCCCGACGCTGGGGATCGCGCTGCTGGTGCCCGCGCGCGGCCTGCTGGTCGACCTCTCGGCCGCGCTCTGGCCGCTCTCCCAGGGCGGGACGACCCTCGCGGCGCTGCTCTCGTTGGCGCCCGTCGGCTTCCTGCTCGGCCGCGCGCTCGCCCCGCTGATCGACGACGGCGTCGTCCCCGCCGTCCTGGGCTGGATGCTCGGCGAGATCCTGGCGTACGTCGGTGCGGTGGGACGCATGCCGGGCGAGCTGTCGGGCTTCTCGGTGGCGGTGCTGCTGGCGGCGCTCGTCGAGTTGCACGAGCGGCGGCGCGCGCCGTCCGCCCCCCAGGGCGCGGAGTCCGACGAACGCGACGCTCCGGCCTGGGAGGCGTTGCCACCGGCCGCGGCGTTCGCGCTGCTGTTCGTCTGCGTGCGGCGCATCGCGCCCGCGTACGCCGAGCCGGGCGCGCAGCCCGGCGTGAGCCTGACGCTGGCGTTCCTGGCCCAGGCGCTCGTGGTGCTGCTCCCGGTGCGGGTGCTCGCGAGCGGGACGACGGCGCGACGCGTGCTCTTCGCCGCCGGCTGCCTCGCGCTGGGCGTCGCGCTCTGGCTGACCTCCGGCAACCTGGACGTCTGGCGTGTCCCGATGCTCAAGCAGCAGGTGACGTGGACCATGCACAACCACGTCTGGGCGCATCTCGGGCTGCTCGACGCGTGGTGGGCGTGGCTGTTGTTCCTCTTCGTCGGCTACGGCGCGGCGGGTCTCGGACTGTTGCTCGGAGCGCTGCGACGCGGGGCGGCCGGTCCGCTGCTGATCGGCCTCGGCCTCGGGCTCGTCGCCGAGTCGCTGGTGGACGTCGAGCCGCTCGCGGCGCCGCGCCACCTGCTGCTCGCGGGCGTGGGCGTCGCGTGCGTCTCGGCGCTCGGCGCGTGGCGCCCCCGGGCGGCGTTCGCGGCCCCGCTGGGCGTGGCGTTCGTGCTCGTGCCGCTCGACTCCCCGCCGGACTTCGCCGCCATCACGCGCGTCGGCGAGCCCACGAGCGAGGGCTTCGTGCGGCGGCTGCCGGCCGACGTCGTCGTCTCGTGTGCGTTCGGACCCGACACGTCGGTGCGTGACTCGCGGCGTTGCTACGCCGACACGTTCACCCGACGCGTGCACGTCTCGGCGCGGGACGAGATCGAGCGCCTCGCCGAGCAGTGGACGAGCGAGGACACCGCCCGGCCCGAGCCGGGCGAGTTCGTGCGGCGTCCGGGCGCGCTGGCCGGCGACGACGACGGGGCCGATGCTCCGGCCGACGTCGACCCGTTCGACCTGCGCGCGGAGGACGCGCTCGCCGCCCGGCACTACGGTCTGCGCGTGGCCGGCGCCGCGGCCTCTCCCGGGCACGATCCGCTCGGCGTCGAGGGCGCCCTGGGACGGCTCGACCGCCTGTTCGGCGTGCGTGGGCCGGCGGCCGTGACGGGCACCGCGGGCGAGCTGGCGGCGGCCGACCTCGTGGACGCGGGGCTGTGCCGTCCCGACGAGATCGTGCTCGCGAGCGCGGCGCCGCTCACGCTCGAGATGACGCGCGTGTTGCTGGCCGACTACGGCTCGGCCGGATACCTGGGCCTGGCCGACGGCGATCCGGCGGGATGGCTGCGCGCGCGCGCGCCGCAGAGCTGTGCGACGTTCGTCGTGGCGCCCGAGCGCGGGGCCTGGCCGGCGTCCGGGGCGGCGTTGGCCGTCGAGTCGCTGCGTCGCGCACGCGAGACGTTGCGTCCCGACGGACGCTGCCTGATCTGGATCGACACGGGTGAGCTCGACGCGCGGGCGCTGCGGGCCAGGCTGGCGGCCGCGGGTGCGGTCTTCGGAGAGCGCGCGGCGTGCTTCGTCGAGATGCGCGGGCTCGACGCGCCCTGGCTGCTCGTGCTGGGCTGGCGCGACGACGCCGGACGTCCGCGGGCTGCCGACGTGTCGCTCGAGCTGCCGTGGCCCGAGGCCTCGGGCGTGCGCACGCGCCTGCGCGATCTCGACGACCTGGCGGCGATGCTGCTGCTCGACGGGCCGGGTCTGTTGAGCCTCGCCGACGACGGTCCCGTCCATCGCCGCGGACGGCCGGTGCCGTCCGACGCGATCGCGCCGACGGGCTGGTCGGCGGTGGCAGCGCTGCTGCCGGAGCTTCCGCCGGCTCGGCTCGATCGCGCCCTCGACGGCGCGCCGCCGACGAGCGTCCCGCTCGAGCCGGTGGCCTCGGCGCTGGCGGCGCACGCGTCGTACAGCTTCCATCTCTCGCTCGTGCGCGGCAGCGAGATCCTCGAGATCGTGCCCGACATCGATTGGGACGCCTTCGAGCGCGAGGTCGACGCCTGGGCCGCCGCGGCGGCGAGCGTCCCGGGACACCCGCTGTTGCACGTGGGGCTGGCCACGCTGCTCGAGACGCTGGCGGTCGAAGGCGACTACTCGCGCTTCGCGGCGGTCTGGCAGCGTGTCGATGGAGACCGGCTCGAGAGCTGGCGCCTGGCCGTGCTCAAGGCCAAGGTGCTGCGTCAGATGCTCGAACCCGAACAGGCCTGGGATTCGCTCGATCGCGCGCGCGAACTGGCCGGGCTGCCACCGCGCTGAGCCGCGGATGACCGAGGCCCGCCCCGGGTCACGGGACGGGCCTCGAGCGGGCGCCGGGGAGGAGGCGTCGCTTCAGCTCGCCAGCAGGTCGACGGTGGCGGCCGCGAGTTCGCGGGAGGGGCCGCCGGGCGCGCGGGCCAGCAACCGCACGCGGAAGGTGCCGGGGTCGAGCACCTCGAAGGTCTGGGGTTCGCCCGTGAACGGGCGCTTGCAGCGCACGGCGTCGCCGTCCTCGAAGACCAGCGAGGCCGCTTCGCCGGGACGCAGGTCGGTCGGCGCCGAGCCGCGCACGACGAGTCGTACCGCGCCCGCCGGCTCGCGCTGGACGAGCAGCTCGTCGAGTCCGCCTCCCGGGCCCGCCAGGGCCAGGACGTCGCCGTCGGCCGCGCCGCGCACGCCGCCCAACGCGGCCACGTGACCGCCGGCCGAGGGCAGCAACCGGTGCTCGGCCGCGTTCAGGAACTGCAGGCCGCGCTCGAGCAGCCGCGCCACCACGCGGAACACCGGGGACGAGCCGCGCACCCGCTCGGCGGCCAGGTCGAGCGCGACCGCCAGCACGGTGTGGCAGTCGGCGCAGCCCAGGGCGTGCCGCTCGACGCGCAGGCGGTCGGCGCCGGTCAGGGCCGCGTCGACGAACCCGGCCAGCAACTCGTCGGACGGGCAGTCGGCACCGGACGAAGCCGGTCGGCGGGAGAGCCCGCGGGCGCGGAAGACGAGGTCGATGGGGTCGTTCATGGCTCTTTTCCCCGGGAGGGGGACTCGCAGCGGCGGTCGGACAGAGCCAGGAGACGCCCCCGTGCCGACCTTCTGACAGGCCCTCGGCCCCGGCGTCGCGACCCCGCCGCGGGCCGCCGGGCCGGACGGCGCGCCCGGGGTCCCGGGAGGCTCGTCGGGAGCGGCGCGGGGCGGCGACGGGGAAGCCGGCCCGCGGTCACGGGTCGACCCGCTCGACGAGTTCCTCGAGGATCTCGGCCGCCACTTGGCGGCCGTCGCGCTTGCCGCCGGCCATGCGGTCGATCTCGGCCTCGCTGCACTGGAAGCGCGGATAGGCCGTGAGCACGTGTCCGATGAGCGCGCGCTGCTTCGCGCCCGGCTGCAGCAGCGCCGCCTGGATGCGCCGCGGCGGTACGTGCAGCAGACGCTGCAGCGGCTCGGCCACGGACGGCACGAGCAGGTCCTTGTCGGGCGCGCGCCGGTTGCGCGAGTAGCCGCCCTCCGCGAAGCGCTGCGTCATCTGGTCCTTCGCGCGTTTGTAGAGCGCGTCGATGTTGGCGCGCGAGGTGGCCATCACGTCGGCGATCGTCTCGCGCTGCACGCCCTCGAAGACCCACAGCACCGACGAGACGCGCTTCCACTCGAGCGCGAAGAGCAGGTTGTGGAAGATGTCGAGCTGCTCGCCCTCGAGGCTCTCGCCCACGGGGCCGAGGCCGCGCGTGTCCTCGGGTTCGGCCTGGGGCGCCTCGTCGTCGTCGGGCATGCCGCCGCGCGCGCGCGGGTGGCGCTTCCACTTGCGCAGCTCGTCGAGCGCGAAGCGCGTGGCCACGACCTGCAGGAAGGTCGCCATGCTGCAGTTGTTGCGTCCCTGGAAGGCGCGCAGCTTCTGGTAGTCGTTGCGCGCCAGCGCGAGCACGAACGACTGGTACAGGTCGTCCATGTAGTCGGCCGGGAAGGCGAAGCCCTTGCCGTAGAAGACCGAGAAGACGAGCGAGCGGTAGCGGTCGAGGAACTGCTCGAAGGCGGGCGGATCGCCGGACAGGACTCGGTCCAACAGCTCCTTCTGATCGTCTTTCATCGGGGCGGGATCGCCGTCGCTCGCTCGCTCGCCGACCGGGGCGTCCGGAGGGTTCCGAGACGTCATCGTAAGCCCAGGTCGGACAGGATCTTACACGTCCGCGCCTGCATTGAAACATGAGCCCCGATGGGGGATGATGCGGTGTTGCCCGACAGCCCGGCTTCGCCGCGGCTGCCGTGGGCCTCCGACCCCTGCCGAGCCTCGTCACCATGGCCGACAGTCCGACTCCCCGCGAGTCCTCAGTCCTCATCGAACGCGAGATGAAGGACAGCTACCTCAGCTATGCGATGAGCGTCATCGTGTCGCGAGCGCTGCCCGACGTGCGCGACGGCCTCAAGCCGAGCCAGCGCCGCGTGCTCGTGGCGATGAACGACCTGAACCTCGGTCCGCGCTCGCGGTTCAAGAAGTGCGCCAAGATCGCGGGCGACACGTCCGGCAACTACCACCCGCACGGCGAGGGCGTCGTCTACCCGACGCTCGTGCGCCTCGCGCAGCCGTTCAACATGCGCGTGCCGCTCGTCGACGGACAGGGGAACTTCGGCTCTGTCGACGGCGACCCGCCGGCGGCCATGCGCTACACCGAGGCGCGCATGACCGACGCCGCCTCGGCCATGCTCGACGACCTCGACAAGGACACCGTCGACTTCGTCGCGAACTACGACGGCTCGCGGCAGGAGCCGACGGTCCTGCCGGCGATGTTCCCGAACCTGCTGGTGAACGGCAGCAACGGCATCGCCGTCGGCATGGCGACGAGCATGCCGCCGCACAACCCGCGCGAGATCTTCGCCGCGCTCAAGCTGCTCATCACGAACCCCGAGGCGACGGTCGCCGACATCATGGAGCTGGTGCCGGGTCCCGACTTCCCCACGGGCGGCACGATCTGCGGGCAGAGCGGCATCCGCCGCGCGTACGAGACCGGCCGCGGCACGCTCGTCCTGCGCTGCAAGGCCGACTGCTACGAGGAGGACAAGAAGAACCGCGCGCGCATCGTCGTCACCGAGATCCCCTACCAGGTCAACAAGACCTCGCTCATCGAGTCGATGGCGCAGCTCGTCAAGGACGACCGCGTCACGTCGATCCACGACATCGCCGACCTGTCCGACCGCACCGGCATGCGCATCGTGATCGACCTCAAGAAGGGCGAGGACCCGCAGGTCACGCTCAACCAGCTGCACAAGTTCACGCAGCTGCAGACGACGGTCTCGATCATCAACATCGCGCTCGTCGGCAACCGCCCGCGCACGCTGCCGATCACCGGGCTGATGCACGAGTTCCTCGACCACCGGCGCGTGGTCATCCGCCGGCGCACGCGCTACCTGCTCGGCGTCGCCAAGGACCGCCAGCACATCGTCGAGGGTCTGCGCATCGCGCAGGCCAACATCGAAGAGGTGATCAAGGTCATCCGGGCCGCGTCCGACACCGACTCGGCCAAGAACGAGCTGCGCGCCAGGTTCCTGCTGAGCGAGCGCCAGGCCGAGGCCATCGTGAACATGCGCCTGCGCGCGCTGACCGGGCTCGAGGTCGAGAAGCTCGAGGCCGAGTGGCGCGACCTGGCCGAGAAGATCGCGCGCTACGAGGCCATCCTGGCCGACCCGCGGCTGATCGACGAGATCATCTCCGAAGACCTCGACAAGCTGACCGAGCGCTTCGCGTCGCCGCGCCAGACCGAGATCGGCGACCCGATCGAGGGCTTCGAGGACGAGGACTTCATCGTCGACGAGCAGGTGGCCGTCACGATCACGAACAAGGGCTACGTCAAGCGCATGACGCTCGACCAGTACCGCAGCCAGCGTCGCGGCGGGTCGGGCATCCGCGGCAGCGACAGCAAGGACGACGACTTCATCGAGCAGCTCTTCGTGGCCAACACCCACGACTCGCTGCTGTTCTTCACCGGCAGCGGACGCGTCCACCAGCTCAAGGTCTACCGGTTGCCGAACCTCTCGCGCACCGCGGTCGGACGCGCGGCGGTGAACCTCATCCCCGGCTTCCCGGCGGGCGACTCGATCCAGGCCGTGATCCCCGTGCGCGACTTCTCGAACGGCACGCTGCTGTTCACGACCGCGCGCGGAATCGTCAAGCGAACGCCGCTCGACGACTACAAGCGTCCCAAGTCGGGCGGCATCATCGCCCTGGCGATGGACGAGGGCGACCGCCTGATCGACGTCGAGGTCTGCGAGGACGACGACGAGGTCGTGCTCGGCACGCGCAGCGGCCGCGCGGCGCGCTTCCGTGCCGGTGACGTGCGCGTCATGGGACGTCCCGCTCGCGGCGTGATCGGCATCCGCCTCAAGGACGACGACGAGGTCTGCGGCGTCGCGATCCCGCGCGAGGGCTTCGACCTGCTCACGGTGTGCGAGAACGGCTACGGCAAGCGCACGGGCTTCGACGAGTACCCGGTCAAGGGCCGCGGCACCCAGGGCGTGATGGACATCCGCGCCACCGACCGCAACGGACGGGTCGTGATGATCCGCGCCGTGTCCGAGGTCGACGACGTGATGTACATCACGCAGGCCGGCCAGGTGGTGCGCTCGCCGGTGGCCGACATCTCGCGCATCGGACGCAACACCCAGGGCGTGCGCCTGATCACGCTCAAGCCCGACGACGTGGTGGCGTCCGTGGCGCGCATCCCGTTCGACCCCGACGCGGGTGGCGACGACGACGGCGCGGCGGACGACGACGACGAGGGCACCGAGACCGTCACCGCCAGCGCGCCCGAGGCATCCGACGACGACGCGTCGGCGCCGACCGCACACGGCGATCCGTCCGACGAGCCGGAGGACTCATGACGCACGCGCCGTTCTCGCCCATCCCTGCGGTGATCGAAGACCTCAAGCAGGGGAAGATGATCATCCTCGTCGACGACGAGGACCGCGAGAACGAGGGTGACCTGGTCTTCCTGGCCGAGAAGGCCACGCCCGAGCTGGTGAACTTCATGGCCGTCCACGCGCGCGGGCTGATCTGCCTGCCGATGGACAAGGAGATCGCCGACGCGCTCGACCTGCCGCCCCAGGTCGAGCGCAACGAGAGCCCGATGGGTACCGCGTTCACCGTCTCGATCGAGGCGCGGCGCGGCGTGACCACGGGCATCTCGGCCGCCGACCGCGCACGCACCATCCTGACCGCGGCGCGCGCCGACTGCCGCGCCGATGACCTGGTGCGTCCCGGGCATGTGTTCCCGCTGCGCGCCCTGCCCGGCGGCGTGCTGCGACGCGCGGGACAGACCGAGGGCGCGGTCGACCTCGCGCGCCTCTGCGGCGCCCATCCGATGGGCGTGATCTGCGAGATCATGAACCCCGACGGCACGATGGCGCGGCTGCCCGAGCTCGAGGTGTTCGCCGCCGAGCACGACCTCAAGATCGCGTCGGTGGCCGACATCATCGCGTACCGCCGGCACATCGAGAAGCTCGTCGAACACGTGGTCACCGTCGACCTGCCGACGGTGCACGGCACCTTCGACTGCCACCTCTACCGTTCGCGCGAGGACGGCAGCGAGCACCTCGCGATGACCCTGGGGGCGCCCAAGGCGGGCGCGACCCGTCCCATCGAGCGACCGGTCATGGTGCGCGTGCACTCCGAGTGCCTGACCGGCGACGTGCTCGGCTCGTTGCGCTGCGACTGCGGACAACAGCTCGCGGCGGCCCTCGAGCGGGTGGCGGCCGAGGGCGAGGGCGTCGTGCTCTACATGCGCGCCCAGGAGGGTCGCGGCATCGGCCTCGCGAACAAGATGAAGGCCTACCACCTCCAGCAGACCCAGGGCCTCGACACGGTCGAGGCCAACAAGGCGCTGGGACTGCCGGTCGACGTGCGCGACTACGGCATCGGCGCGCAGATCCTGCGCGACCTGGGGCTGCGCGACCTGCGGCTGCTCACGAACAACCCGGCCAAGTACCACGCCATGCGCGGCTACGGCCTCGAGATCCACGAGCGGCTCCCGCTGCAGATGGAGCCGGGCGTGCACAACGCCCGCTACCTCGCGACCAAGCGCGACAAGCTGGGGCACGCGCTCGACCTGCGTCCGGGAGAGGGCGAGGGCGACCGCCCCGAGGGGTCGACCTGACCGGCGGCCGGCGGGACGAGGGCCGGGGCAGGAATACGGCCCGCGACGGGGGCGTCCAACCGCCGACGATGGGAATCTGCCCATGAACGAGGCCGATGCCAGCCTCGTGGCCCGAATCCGCTCGGGCGAGGAGGACGCCTTCCGTGAACTGGTCCAGCGCTACGAAGACCGCATCCTGGCGGTCGTGTCCCGGATCGCCGGCCGAGCGGCCGACCCCGAGGACCTGGCGCAGGAGACGTTCATCAAGGCGTTCGGAGCCATCCACCGCTTCGAGGGCAACTCGGCGCTCTACACGTGGCTGTACCGCATCGCGGTCAACACGGCGCGCGACGGAGTGGCCGCGAGGCTGCGACGCCCGGCGGTCTCGCTCGACGCCCTGCCGCCCTCCAGCGTCGACCCGGTCGACGGGTCCGACGGACCGCTCGACCACCTGCACCGCGACGAGCTGCGGGCGCGGGTCAGGCAGGGCATCGAGCGCCTGCCCGAGCCGTTCCGCACCACGCTCGTGCTGCGCGAGGTCGAAGGGCACACCTATGAAGAGGTGGCGTCGATCCTGGGTGTCTCGATCGGCACCGTCGAGTCGCGCCTCTTCCGCGCGCGCGGCAAGCTGCGCGCCATCCTGCTCGATGGAGATCGCTCCCCATGACCGCGTCTGACCGCACCGACGCCGGGACGGGCGGGCGGCGCCCCGAAGCGGGCGTCTCGCTGCGTCCCGACGAGCCCATGACCGACGAGCTGTGCGTGTTCGCGCTCTCGCTCGTCGCCGACGGACGTCCCGTGCCCGCCGAGCTCGTGCGGCGCGCCGAGGCCTGGGCCGACGCGCACCCGGCCTGCCGCGGCGTGCTGGCCGACTTCGCCGCGATGGGCGAGGCGCTGCGCGACCTGCCGGTGCCGCGGGCGCGTCCCGGGTTCGCCGAGCGCGTGCTCGCGGCGCGCGAGTCGTCGGCATCGGGTGCGCGCGTGCTCGTGCTGGCGCGGCGCATGGCGGTGGCGGCGGCGCTCCTGCTGGCGTTCACGGTGGTGCTCGAGACGACCCATCCGCGCGAGGCCGTGGCCGATCCCGACGTGACGGTCGAGCGGCACGCCGTCGATGCGTTCCGTGCCCGTCCGTTCGCCGGCGACGACCTCGACGCCGGACTGGCCGAGCTGCTGCCCGATCCGGCGCGTCGCTCCTCCGGCGCGGCCGGGAGCGCCGACGCGCGGCCCGGCGACGACCCGTCGCGCCTCGACGGTGCGTCGGACGGCGGCGACACGACGTCCGACGACGTGGTCGACGAACTCCCGAAGACGCCCGGCGAGGACGGTCGGTGAGCCGTCCCGTCGACCGGCGCACCGCGGCGGCGCTGACCGTCCTGGCCCTGGCCAGCGGGGGCATCGGCTACGCCCTCGGACGTCAGGGCTCGCAGCCGGATCGTGGGGAGACGTACCTGCAGGCGCTCCAGCGCGACCTCGACCTGCGGCCCGAGCAGGTCGAGGCCGTCGACCGGTTGCTGGCCCGCGAGGACGCCGACCTGGCGGCGCTCGTCGACGACTCGCGCGATGCGCTGCGCGATCCCGTCGCGGCTCGACGCCGGCAGACCGAGCATGAGATGCTCTCGCTGCTCGACGACGAGCAGCGGGCGCGGTACGAAGCGCTGAGTCGACCCTGACCCCCCGGGGCGGATCCCTCCATGGCCTCACAGATCGCACTCGACTACGCGACCCACCGGTTGCGCATCCTGGCCTTCGACGGCTCGTCCAAGCGCATCCGGGTGCAGGCGGTGATCGACGTCGACCTCGACGTGCCCCCCACCGACGACGACGTCGAGGCCGACGACCTGCGGGCCGACGCCATCGCGGCGGCGATGAAGGCCGCGAAGCTGCCGTCCGACCCGTCGGCCATGGCCTTCGACGCGGGACAGGCGCTGTTCCGCGAGTTCGACCTGCCGTTCACCGACGCGGCGCAGATCGCGAAGGTCGTGCGCTTCGAGGCCGAGAGCCACATCCCGCTCGACATCGACGACGTCGTCATGCAGCACCTCGTGCTGCGCAAGACGCGCGACAAGAGCCACGTCCTCGCGGCGGCCGTCAAGAAGGACGACCTGCTCGACCGCTTCGACGTGCTCGACGCGTCGGGCATCGACCCGCACTTCGTCGACCTCGACGCGTTCGCGCTGTTCCACGCGCTGGCGGGCACGGGCGTCGCCGCCGAGCACCCCGACGCGGTGGTCGTGTCGGTGCAGCCCGAGTCGACGACGCTGCTGTTCCTGGCGGGAGGCGAGCTGTACGCCGTGCGCTCGCTGCGCATGGGCACGCACAGCCTGCACTCGGCCGGCACGCGGCTCGAGGCCAACGAACAAGAGGTCGAGCTGGCGCGCACCCACGACTTCCTCGGACGCCTCAAGCGCGAGCTGCGCCGCACGCTCACGAGCCTGCCGCCGCTCGAGATCCCGGTCGTGCTCGTGACCGGCTCCGGCAGCCGCGTCCCGGGGTTCGCCGACGCGATGCGCGAGGTGTTCGCCGGCGAGGTGCGCGAGCTCGATTTCCTCGCCCACGTCGACCACAAGCTCTCGGCCGAGGAGGTCGAGCGCTACGGTCCCGACATCGGCGTGGCGCTGGGCATCGCCTACAAGCTGTTCGGGCTCGAGGTGACGCAGACCGACTTCCGTCGCGACGAGTGCGCGTACGCGCGCAAGTTCGACCAGGTCAAGTCGCCGCTCATCGTGCTCTCGTTCCTGATCTTCCTGGTCGTGGCACTGCAGTGCATCGACGCCGTCTACCGCAACAAGACCGTCAATCGTGAGTACGATCTGATGATCAACTGGGGTGACGAGGCGCTCAAGATGGTGCTGGGCGACGAGGCCGCCGCGCACGCCGTGTGGCAGGGCGTCGAAGGCCAGCCGCAGCGCGTGCAGGCCATCCACACGCGCATGGAGAAGGAGTTCTCCGACCTCGCGGCCAAGCTGGGACGCGGCGACAGGCTTCCCTGGCAACCCTCGGCGCTGGCCGCCTGGATCGAGTTCATGGAGAAGGTCGAGGCCAACGAGAAGAAGCTCGGACGCCTGCTCGTGAGCCGCCTCGACATCGACGTCGGCGCGCGCACGCCGCAGTTCAAGGTGAGCGGCGTGATGGAGAGCCGCACCAAGGTCGACGAGCTGATCCGCATCCTCGAGGAGGATCCGCTCTACGAGGACGTGCGTCCGAGCGTGACGTCGGCCACCGACGACGGCATGGTGCGTTTCGACGAGATCGTGGCCGACATCGACCTCGCCGAGCTCGAGCGACGGGTCAAAGAAGGCATCAAGTCGGCGGAGAGGGCGGGCTGATGGCACTCGATCTCGAGAAGGTCGTCCTGGGCTTCATGGGGCTGCTCATCGTGGGCGGCATCGGCGTGACGATCTGGCAGCGCAACGAGGCCGACGAGCTCAAGCAGCGCATGGCCACGTCGGAGCGGCAGCTGGTCGAGATCGGCCGACGCTACGTCGAGCTGACCACGCTCAAGACCGAGATCGACCGCGACCTGATCCTCAAGGGCGAGCTGCGTCCGCTGCCGTACTTCGAGAACCAGATGCGCAAGAACGGCATCAAGGCCGGCGACCTGACCATCGCGCCCGGCAACACCGAGCAGCTCGCCGGCTACAAGGACACGGTCTGGGAGTTGCGCTCGACGAACCGCAACCGCAACTTCGGCCGGCGTGAGATCGCGAACTTCCTGCTGTTCGTCGAGAACGAGGCGAACACGCTCAAGGTCTCGCGCCTGACCCTCGACCACAGCAGCGCACGCGACGCCGGCCCGGACGACTGGTCGCCGCGTATCTGGGTCACGCAGCGCGAGGCCACCGGGCTCTAGCCCCGGACTCCGGCCCGCGAGAGGCGCCGACGGGCGGCCCGGGCGGTTGCGGGCGGCGGGGCGGTTGCGGACGGGTCCCGCGGGGCCTGCCCGACGCGGTGGCGGCACCCCCACCGGACCCTCGGACGCCCTGAATCCGGCAGCGGCGGCGGCTCCCGGGAACCTCGGGAGGTCCGCGCTCCGTCCCGTCCGCGGGTGAATCGTCTTCGGCTCCGGGCCGGGGCCTGCCGAAAGAACCGGATCGACCGATCCGCCCGGGTTCCGCGAGGCAGGCCCTTGTCCGACGACGACTTCCAGAAGCCGAGCAACGTCACGCCCAAACTGCTGGGCGCGGCCATCGCCTTCCTCGGGGGCGTGGTCGCGATCTCGTGGTACCTCAACAAGCTCGAGCTCGTGACCGTCCCGACCCAATGGGTCTCGATGCAGTACAACACCGCCGTCGGCTTCGTGCTGGTCGGACTCGCGGTGGTGGCCCACTGCGTCGGACGCAAGCGCTTCGCCTTCCTGTGCGGCGCGCTCGCCGCCGGCATCGGCAGCGTGGCCCTCGCCGAACAACTCCTGGGGCGCGAGCTGCACATCGTCGACGCGCTGTTCCTCGACGGCAGCGGGTCGTTCCAGTTCGACATGGCGCCCAACACGGCGCTGTGCTTCGCGGTGGCGGGATGCCTGATCCTCGTCTACCGCGCGCCGCGCTCGCGGCGACGTTGGCGCGAGATGGCGTCGGGCGTCCTGGCCGCGATGCTCACCGCCGCGGGCTTCGTGGGACTGCTCAACTTCGTCCTCAACGACGGCGTGGAGACGGGCTTCGCGCGCTTCACGCAGATGGAACTGCACACCGCGCTGGCGTTCCTCGGACTGGGCGTGGCGTTCTTCGTGATGATCGGCCACTTCGGCACCGACAGCATGCAGCGCAAGCTGCCCGCCTGGTCGCCTTGGGCCGCGGGACTCGGCGTGGGCGCGCTCGTGCTGGCCGTCTGGCTCGGGCTCACGTCGTCCGACCAGCGCCTGCGGCAGATGTCGACCACCAAGACGCACGAGGCGGCCGTCACCCATGCGAACCAGCTGCTCCAGAACCACCTGCACGAGGTCGACAAGCTGGCGCGTCTCGTCGCGCACTCGCTGAACGGCCCGGAGGCCGACCTGCGCGCCGACGTCGAGGTGTTCACGAGCGGCATGCCGGGACTGGTCGGCATGGCCCACGTCGAGTGCGACGGTTCGATCGGCTACACCACGGATGCGGGCCCCGACTGGGCGCGCCAGGTGCTCGCGCTGGCCGACGTCCAGGACGCGCTCGCACGCAGCCGCAGCGAGGGCGGCACGGCGGTGGCCGGACCGATCACCACCGGCGACTTCCCGCAGTCGCTGTTCGTGGTCGTCCCGGTCGTCTGGCAGGGCGAACCGCGCGGTGAGCTCGTGTTCCAGGACGCGGTCCAGCCGTTCTTCGACGCGATCTTCGCCGAAGGCGTCGGGCGCACGTTCGACGTCGAGCTGTTCGACCAGGACAACCGCTCGTTCTACCGCTCCTACGACGTGTACTGGGCGCCCACGCGCCACGTCTCGAGCCTGGTCGCGCACACCGAGCGCGCCACCGGCAAGGTCGCGTTCGGCGACCGCATCTGGACCATCCGCGGCGCGGTCGGCGCTCCCTGGATGCCCGGCGCGCGCAGCGCCGGCAACACGCTCATCCTCTGGATCGGCCTGTTCCTGGCGGTCTCGATCGCCTTCGCGGTGCGCAAGTCGGAGCTGCTGCGCGAACGGGCGTACTCGCTGGCGGACGCGAACTCGACCATCGAGAAGGGCGTCGTGAACCTGCAGGAGGCCAACGCGCGCCTCGACGAACGCCGCCGCGACCTGGAGGCGGCCGAGGAGCGCCTGCGCCGTGCGGTGCGCGAGAAGCGTCGCATCCTCGACTCGCTCTCGGCCTTCCTGGTGGGCGTCGACGGCGACGGGGTCGTGACCGAGTGGAACTTCAACTCGAGCGAGCTGTTCGGGCTCTCGAGCGGCGCGGCGCTGGGTCGTCCGTTCGAGGATCTCGAGCTGCCCTGGGACCGCATCGACGTGCTCGACGCGGTGTCCGAGTGCCTCGCATCCGGGCAGCGCATCAAGCGCGACAACTTCACGGTGACGGGCGAGACCGAGAACGACTCGCGCGTCGTCAGCTTCACCGTGAATCCAGCCCAGGACGGCGACAGCCGCCGCGGCTTCTCGATCATCGGCGCCGACGTCACCGAGCGCAACATGCTCGAGATCCAGCTGCACCAGGCCCAGAAACTCGAGTCGGTCGGCACGCTCGCCGCGGGCATCGCGCACGAGATCAACACGCCGATGCAGTTCGTGAGCGACAACGTGCGCTTCCTGTCGCAGCAGGTCGAGTCGATCACCGACCTGCTCAAGATGCAGGCCGAGCTGCTCGCCCGGCTCGACGAGGCCGGGGTCGACGACGAGCGCGTGCGCGCCGCACGGCTGCTGGTCGACTCGATGGACGTCGACTTCGTCGCCGACGAGATGCCGCTCGCGATCAACGAGACGCTCGAGGGCGTCGAGCGCGTCACGACGATCGTGAAGGCCATGAAGGACTTCAGCCACCCCGGCGACCAGTCGGTGGCCGCGTCCGACCTGAACAAGGCCATCGAGACGACGCTGCAGGTGGCGCGCAACGAGTACAAGTACATCGTCGACGTGACCACCGACTTCGGCGACCTGCCGATGGTCGAGTGCTGGGTCGGGGACCTGAACCAGGTCTTCCTGAACCTGCTCGTGAACGGCACGCACGCCATCCGCGAGAAGCTGGGCGACAACAGCACCGAGAAGGGGACGATCGCCATCAGCACGCGCGTCGACGGCGAGTGCGTCGAGATCAGGTTCACCGACTCCGGCACGGGCATCCCCGAGGAGGCCCGCGCGCACGTCTTCGAACAGTTCTACACCACCAAGGAGATCGGTCGCGGGACCGGCCTCGGGCTCGCCATCGCGCGCGCCGTGGTGGTCGACAAGCACGGCGGAGATCTCCGGTTCGAGACCGAGATGGACGTGGGCACGACCTTCATCGTGCGCGTCCCCGTGCGCCAGAAGCCCGCCGAGGCGACGATCGATGACACGTGTCCTCTTCGTGGATGACGACACCCGCGTCCTGAGCGGGTTGCGACGCCAGCTGCACGACCGACGCGAGGCCTGGGAGATGGTCTTCGCGCCGGGCGGGCCCGAGGCGCTCGCGCTGGTCGGCGCCGAGACGTTCGACGCCGTCGTGACCGACATGAAGATGCCCGTGATCGACGGCGCCAAGGTGCTCGTGCAGGTCGTCGAGCGCCAGCCTTCCGCGTTGCGCATCGTGCTCTCGGGAGAGGCCGATCCCGAGCGCCGCGTCGACGCCGCGAGCTGCGCCCACCGCTACCTCGTCAAGCCGTGCGCGCCCGAGACGCTCAAGCTCGAGATCGAGCAGGGACTCGCGATGCGCGCGCGCGTCGAGGCGCTGCAGGACGCGCGTCTCGTCAGCCTGTGGCGGCGTCCGCCGTTCTCGACCGCCGGGGGGCGTGATCTCCTCGCGGCGATGCAGTCCGAGGCGACGCAGCTCCCGCAGGGTCTGGCCGAGAGCCTGGACGCCGACGACACGCTCTGGCGCCGGGTGCGCCAGGCGCTCTCGGCGGCGTGGGTCGACGAGGTCACGCTGCGCTCGACGCCCGACGAGCTGGCGTCGGCGGTGGGCGCGCGCACCGTGCTCGGTACCGCGATGGCCGCGCGGGTGCTCGAGCTGGTCGACCTCGGCGACGGCGGAGGCTGGACGTCCGCGCTGCCCGTGGCCGTCTCCGCGCGCAAGCTCGCGCGGGAGCACGGTCTGCCGGGCGATGCGGCCGCCGAGGCCTTCCTGGGAGGCTTGTTGCACGCGGTCTGCGCCGGCGAGTCCCGCGACGACACGTGGGCCGTGCTCGCGTACGTCCTGCCGTGCTGGGGCTTCCCGCGGCGCGTGGTCGACGCCGCCACGGCCTGCCCCGACGCCTGGGCGACGTGCGGCGAGGGACATCCCCTGGCCGCGGTGCTGGCGGCGCGGCTGTTGGTGGGTGACTCGCGCGCCCCCGAACTCGTCGCCGCGCTCTCGGAGCTGGGATGGTCCGAGCGCGTCTCGGCCTGGAAGCACATCGATCGAAACTGACCGGACGTTCCCGTGCGATCGGACGCAGATGGGCTGGAGTCGCCCCCGCGGACGGTCGATAGAGCAGGGTCACCGGGGCCGGACGCGCCCCGAGCCCGGAGGAGGCAAGCGATGCGGCACAAGCTCCTGATCGTCGACGACGAGCCCATGATCTACCACGCGCTGCGTCGTGGTCTGCACCGCGAGGCAGAGTGGGAGACCATGTACGCCGCTGGCGCGGAGGCCGCGCTCGAGATCCTCGAGACCGAGGCGATCGACATCGTGATCTGCGACGAGAACATGCCGGGCATGAACGGCAGCCAGCTGCTCGGACTCGTGCGCCAGCGTTGGCCCGACGTGATCAGGATGATGCTCACCGGCGACGCGCGCGTCGACGTGGTCATGAAGGCCATCAACAACGGCGAGATCTACCGCTTCTTCACCAAGCCGTGCAACGAGGCCGAGCTGATCGTGGCCCTGCGCGACGCGCTGCAGATGAAGAAGCTGAAGTCCGAGAGCCGGCGCCTGCTCGACATGGTCAAGAGCCAGGCCGCCCGCATCCGCATGCTCGAGGG
Organism: Planctomycetota bacterium; assembly: GCA_020638905.1. GTDB lineage: Bacteria > Planctomycetota > B15-G4 > B15-G4 > B15-G4 > JACKHP01. The sequence goes on from JACKHP010000010.1 coordinate 68,015, forward strand.
CAAGGGCGGACCGCTGACCGACACGCAGGACGCGGTCCCCGCGGCGCCCGTCGCCGTGGGGCAGCGCAGCATGTCGCTGGACGAGATCACCGGCCGCGCCCCGTCCCCGGGGGCAGAACCGGCGCCGGCGCGCGGAAACGGCGTGATCGACCTGAACGGCGGCGTCGACGACGTCGACTCGCTGCTCGACGAGATCCGCTCCGAGCTGGACAACATCGCCCGCTGAGCGGCGGGCGGGCCGCCGCGCGTCTCCGACGCGCCGGCGGTGGATCGCCGCGAGAAGTTCGGGCTAGACTCGCGGGCTCCCGTCCAGGAGCCCGCAAGATGCCGCACGCAGAGCACGTTCCGCGCGTCCCGGCGACGTGCGTCCTGTTCGTGCTGGCGGCGCTCGCGCTGTTCGGCGGCGCGCCGTCCGCGCGGGCCGGCGAGACCGGTCCCGTGCTGGTCGTCACGCCGGAGCACCTGCACCTCGGCGAGGTGTACTGGGGCTCCAGCGGACGCGGCGAGATCGTGCTCGAGAACGCGGGCGACGAGACGCTCGTGATCGACCAGATCAGGAGCAGCTGCGGTTGCACGGTGGCCCCGCTGGCCGAGGACAGCCGGCGCCTCGAGCCGGGCGCGAAGGTGACCGTCCCGGTGATCATGACGCCCAAGGGCCCGGCCACGCCGCTGCACAAGACCCTGCACGTGGTCAGCAACGACCACCGGCACCCGGACGTCCCGGTCGAGGTCGAGTGCGACGTCAAGGTCGGCGTCGAGACGGTGCCCGGATACGTGCTGTTCCGCGACCTCGAGCTGGGCCAGGTGGCCGAGACGGACCTGAAGGTCGTCTCGCGCGACGGCGAGCCGTTCGCGATCGTCTCGGCGACCGTCAACGGCGACCTGTACGCGTTGACCTTCGAGACGGGGACCGAGGCGCTCGAGCACGTGATCCACGTCCGGGCGGGGCCCATCGAGCGGCGCATCAACCCGTCCTGCCTGTTGACCGTGACGACCACGCACTCGCGCACGCCGACGCTCACGATCAACTGCAACTCGATGACCGCGCCGGCACTCGTGACCGACCCGCGCTACCTGCTGCTGGGCGACGTCCCGGCCGGCGGCGAGCGCGAGATCACGGTCGAGGTGCGGCGTCCGCACGACCCGACGCCGTTCGAGTCGCTCGAGATCGTGCCCTTCAACATGCCCGAGCTGGTCGTCCGCACCCGACGCGACGAGGCGAACCCGCTGCTCTGGCACGTGGCCGTGACCGCGCCGACCGCACGCGCGGGCCAGAACCTGAACACCCCCGTGCGCCTCGTCACCGAGCTGGGCGAGGATGCCGCACTGACCATGCTGCTCGGACTGCGCGTGACCCCGGAGAAGCCGTGATGAGTGGGAAGTCCCTTGCCGTGATCGGATCCGTGCTGCTCGTCGCGGTGGCGTGCTCGTCCCCGGGTGCGGCGACCCCCGCGCCGGACGCCGCCGACGCGCCCGTCGCGGACGGCGCTGCGTCCGACGCCCCGGCCACGGCCGAGGCCGAGAGCGTGACCAAGGGCTGGCGCGAGAAGACCGTCGAGGGACTGATCGTGCGCTGGCGTCCGCTGCCCGACCCGATCCCTCTCAACAAGCTCTTCAACCTCGACATCGAGCTCGCGAACCCCACCGGCGGCCCGGTCGACGGGGTCACGCAGATGCGCGTCGACGCCAAGATGCCGGCCCACGGTCACGGCATGACGCGTCAGGCCCAGACCATCATGGACGGCAGCGAACGCGCCCACGCGGTGGGCCTGCTGTTCCACATGGTGGGCGAGTGGGAGGTCTCGGTCGACGTGTACCGCGACCAGCACTGGATCTCCGCCAAGTGGACCGAGACCCTCGAGTGAGCATGGCGGACGGCGCGCGCGACGGGCGCGCGCCGTCGTCCCGTGACCGGGGGGCGCGCGTCCCCCGGAGCGGGAGCGCCGCTGGCCTCGCCGTCGCGGGACTGGTCGCGCTCGCGCTGCTTTCGCCGAACGCCTGCCGCGCCCCGCTCGACGGTGCCGCGTCCGACCTGGCGCAGGCGCCCGACGCCGACACGTCGGCGCGCGGCGCCGTCGAGGCTCGGGCGGCCGGGCCGCCGTGGGTCGTGGCGCTCACGCCACTCGAGCGCAAGCGCATCCTGCGCATGTCCCCGCTCGGGGATCCGCCGCCCGACCCCACGAACGCGGTGGCCGACGACCCGCGGGCGGCGCGTCTCGGGCAGGCGCTGTTCTTCGACCCGCGGCTGTCCGACGACGGCTCGGTGGCGTGCGTGAGCTGCCACGATCCGCAGAAGGGCTGGGCCGACGGACGCCGCCTCGCGCGCGGACTGGCCGACGCGTCCTTCCACGCCCCCACGCTGTGGAACGCGGCGTACCAGCGCTGGTACTTCTGGGACGGTCGGGCCGACTCGCTCTGGGCGCAGGCCCTCGGCCCGCTCGAGAACCCCAAGGAGCACGGCGCCGACCGCTCCCTCGTGGCGCACGTCCTGCACGACGACCCGCGCCTCGCGGCGGCGTACGAGGAGGTCTTCGGCGCGCTGCCCGAACTCGACGACGCGGCGCGCTTCCCGGCGCGCGCCCGTCCGGTGCCGGGCGAGCCGTCGAATCCGCAGCAGCTCGCGTGGGACGCGATGCATCCCAGCGACCGCGACGACGTGAACCGCGTGTTCGCCAACGTGGGCAAGTCGCTCGAGGCCTTCGAGCGCCGGATCGTCTCGAGGCACGCACCGATCGACACGTTCGTCGAGGGACTGCGCACGGGCGACGCGTCCGAGCTGGCCGCGCTCGACGAGTCGGCCGTACGCGGCGCGCAGCTCTTCGTGGGACGCGGCAACTGCCACGTGTGCCACGGCGGCGCGACGTTCTCCGACCTCGAGTTCCACGACATCCGGCTGCCGCTGGCGGGAGCACCGTCGGTGGGCGACCCGGGACGACTGGGCGCGTACCGCAAGCTGCGCGGCGACCCGTTCGCCGGCGGCGGGGCGTACAGCGACGATCCCGAGACCGGCGACGACAAGGTGGCGCGCCTGCTTCCGTCGGAGGAGGCCTACGGCGCCTTCAAGACGCCTTCGCTGCGCAACGTGGCGGCCACCGCGCCGTACATGCACCGGGGCCACTTCGCCACGCTCGACGACGTGCTCGACCACTACTCGACCCTGGCCCGCGGCGGCACGCCCGTCGGACACCACACCGAGCCGCGCAGGAGCGAGAGCATCCTCGTGCCGTTGCACCTCACGGCGCAGGAGCACGACGATCTGCGAGCGTTCCTCGAGTCGCTCACCGACACGGCCATCGACCCGGCGCTCACCCGTCCGCCGGCCGGACTGGAACCCCCGCCGCCGCGTCCGCGCTCACGGGCGCTCGACGACTTCCGCGCGATCTCGGCCGACGCGCTCGAGTCGCATCCGCTCGAGGAGCTGGCCGGGCTCGACCGCGTGCGCGGCTGGCGCCTGCGCGAGGACCTCGTGCGCGCCCTGGCCGATCCGGAGTCGACGCGCTTCAAGGAGCCGTTGTTCCTGCCGGGCGTCGAGGCGTTGCTGCCGCGCGAGGCCGCCGAGCTCGCGCGCTACGACGGTGGACGCCTGTTCCTGCGCGACCTGCGTGCGCTCGACCTCGAGACCGCGCGACAGCTCGTCGGATTCCGTCCAGGGGGCGAACTGTTCCTCGACGGACTCGCGACGCTCGACCTCGATGTCGCCCGCGTGCTCGCCGCGTGGAAGGGCGACCGGCTCTCGCTCGGCGGACTGACGTCGCTGTCGCCCGACCTGGCGCAGGTGCTGGCGGTCTTCGGCGGCGGACTCGAGCTCGACGGTGTGCGTGGGCTCGACGACGAGACCGCGCGCGCCCTGTCCGCGTGGCGCTCGCCCGGGCCCGGACGCATGCTCTCGCTCGACGGCGTGCGCGGGCTCGCGCCGGAGGTCGTGGCGACGCTCGCGGCCGTCGACGGCTGGGGGCTCAGCCTGGGCGGGCTCGAGACCCTCGACGCGCCGCTGGCCGAGGCGCTGCGGGGCGCGCACGTCACGCTGCTGCGCCTCGACGGCGTGCGCTCGCTGTCGTCCGACGCGGTCGAGCCCATGACGCACTGGACGGCGCGCTTCGTCGAGCTGCGCGCGCTGCGCGAGGCCGACGCCGACACGCGCGCCCGGCTCGAGGCCGCGCCGCCCGTCTTCAGCCTCGATCCGCCGCCGGGCGCCTGACGCGCCGACGGACGGCGCTCGTCACGACGCGTCGGCCGTCGTCGCGGCGTTGAACTCCTGCATGCTGCGCACGCGCGGGCCGTCGCGGCGCATCGACTCGATCGCCGTGGCCACGATGCGCGCCCCGAACACCGACGTGATGGTGGGGATGTTGCGCAGCAGCGCCGCGGTGCGGATGGCCTTCTCGTCGGCGCGCGCCAGGCGGTCGTCGCTGGGCGTGTTGATCACCAGGTGGATCTGTCCGCTGGCGATCACGTCGGTCACGTCGGGGCGCCCCTCGCCGCGCTTGAAGACCGTCTCGGACGGGATGTCCGCCGCGGCGAGCGCGTCGCGCGTGCCGGGCGTGGCGAGCAGCCTGAACCCGAGTTCGTGGAAGGCGCGCGCCATCTCGAGCACGGCGACCTTGTCGCGTTCGCGCACCGACACGAAGATCGTGCCGTCGAGCGGCAGGGTGCGCCCGGCCCCGTCGAAGGCCTTGAAGACCGCGCAGCCGAGGTCGCTGTCGATGCCCATGACCTCGCCGGTCGACTTCATCTCGGGACCCAGGATCACGTCGGTGCCGGGGAACTTCGCGAACGGGAAGACCGGTGCCTTGACCGACCAGTGCTCGGGCACGATCTCCTTCGTGAAGCCGATCTTCTCCAGCGTCTCGCCGGCCATGACGCGCGCGGCCACCCCGGCGATCGAGATGCCGATCGCCTTCGACACGAACGGCACGGTGCGCGACGCGCGCGGGTTCACCTCGAGCACGTAGACCTTCTCGTCCTTCACCGCGTACTGGACGTTCATCAGTCCGCGCACGCCGATCTCCTCGGCCATGCGGCGCGTGCTCTCGCGGATCGTGCGCTGCACCGCCTCGCTGAGCGAGTACGGCGGCAGCACGCAGGTGCTGTCGCCCGAGTGGATTCCGGCCGGTTCGACGTGCTCCATGATGCCGCCGATGACGAACGTCTCGCCGTCGTAGAGCGCGTCGACGTCGACCTCGTGCGCGTTCTCGAGGAACTCGTCGATCAGGATCGGGTGCTCCGGCGAGGCGAGCACGGCGTGCTCGATCCAGCTCAGCAGGGCGCGGCGCTCCCAGACGATGTCCATGCCGCGTCCGCCGAGCACGTACGACGGACGCACGACGACCGGGTATCCGATGCGCGCCGCGACCTCGTCGGCCTCGTCGGCGTTCATGGCGATGCCGTTGCGCGGCTGCAGGATGCCCAGCCGGTCGCACATGTCGGAGAACTTCTCGCGGTCCTCGACCATGTCGATCGCCTCGGGCGACGTCCCGAGGATCTTCACGCCGCCGTGCTTGAGTCCCATCGCGATGTTGAGCGGCGTCTGTCCGCCGAACTGCACGATGGCACCCACGACCGGCTGCGTGGCGTGGATGTGCAGCACGTCCTCGACGGTCACCGGCTCGAAGAACAGCTGGTCGGACGTGTCGAAGTCGGTCGACACCGTCTCGGGGTTGCTGTTCACCATGATGATCTCGTACCCCTGCTCACGCAGGCGCATGCACGCCTGGACGCAGCAGTAGTCGAACTCGATGCCCTGGCCGATGCGGTTCGGGCCGCCTCCGATGACCATGATCTTGGGCTTGTCGGTCTCGACGACCTCGGTCTCGCGCTCGTACGTCGAGTACAGGTACGGCGTGAACGACTCGAACTCGGCCGCGCACGTGTCGACGCGCTTGAACACGGGGACGAGCCCGAGCTCGTGGCGCCGCAGGCGCACGCGCGGCTCCTCGGTGCCGAACACGTTCGCGATCTGACGATCGCTGAAGCCCGCCTGCTTGTAGCGCGCGAGCGCCGAGCTGGGCACCTCTTCGAACGACGCGTAGCGCGTCATGTCGTCCTCGATCTCGAGGATGCCGGCGATGTGCCGCAGGAACCACGGGTCGATGCGCGTGATCTCGTGCACCTCGTCGATCGACATGCCGCTCTTCATGCACTGGCGCAGGACCATGAGACGGTCGGGCACGTTCTGTCCCAGGCGGCGGCGCAGGTCGCGCAGCTCGGGGCGTTGGCGGCGAGCGGCCCCCGGCATGAACGGGTCGTCCTTGCGCAGGCCGAGGCCCGCCTCGCCGATCTCGAGACCGCGCATGGCCTTCTGCAGGGCCTCGGGGAAGGTGCGCCCGATGGCCATCGTCTCGCCGACCGACTTCATCTGCGTCCCGAGCACCGCCTCGGCCTCGGGGAACTTCTCGAAGGCGAAGCGCGGCGCCTTGACGACGACGTAGTCGATCGTCGGCTCGAAGCAGGCCGGTGTCTGGCGCGTGATGTCGTTGCTGATCTCGTCGAGGCTGTATCCCACGGCGAGCTTGGCCGCCATCTTCGCGATGGGGAAGCCGGTGGCCTTGCTGGCCAGCGCCGAGCTGCGCGAGACGCGCGGGTTCATCTCGATCACGATGCGGTCGCCGGTCGCGGGGTCGACCGCGAACTGGATGTTGCTCCCGCCCGTCTCGACGCCGATCTCGCGGATGATCGCGATCGCCTCGTCGCGCATCTCCTGGTACTCGCGGTCGGTGAGCGTCTGCTGCGGCGCCACGGTGACCGAGTCGCCCGTGTGGATGCCCATCGGGTCGAGGTTCTCGATCGAGCACACGATGACCACGTTGTCCTTGCGGTCGCGCATCACCTCGAGCTCGTACTCCTTCCAGCCCGCGATGCTCTTCTCGATCAGCACCTCGTGGTTGAGCGACAGCTCGAGCCCGCGCTTGACGATGCGCTCGAATTCCTCGGGGTTGTAGGCGATGCCGCCGCCCGTGCCGCCCATGGTGAACCCGGGACGGATCACCGCCGGCAGCCCGATGCGCGCCATGACCTCGCGCGCCTCGTCGAAGCTGTAGGCGATTCCCGACGGCGGCACCTTCGCGCCCACGACGGCCATGGCCTTCTTGAACAGGCTGCGGTCCTCGGCCTTGCGGATGGCCTCGTACTTCGCGCCGATCATCTCGACGTCGAAGCGCTCGAGCACGCCGCGCTCGTAGAGCCCCACGGCGACGTTGAGCGCCGTCTGTCCACCGAGCGTGGGCAGGACCGCGTCGGGCCGCTCGCGCTCGATGATGCGCGCCACCGTGTCGACCGTGACCGGCTCGATGTACGTGCGGTCGGCGAACTCGGGGTCGGTCATGATCGTCGCCGGGTTGCTGTTGGCGAGGATGACCTCGAAGCCCTCTTCGCGGAGGGCCTTGCAGGCCTGCGTGCCGGAGTAGTCGAACTCGCAGGCCTGACCGATGACGATCGGTCCCGCTCCGATGATGAGGATGCGGTGGATGTCGTCGCGTCGGGGCAAGGTGGTGCTCCTTCGGGCGGGCGTCGCGCGCGCCCGTGGACGACGCGTGCAGGCAAATCCGGGACACCATACTCGATCGGCGCCACCGCGCCGCATGTCGGACGGGGTCGCGAGCCGGGTCCGGCGCCCGTCGAAGAGCCTGGCGCCCTCCGCCCGGCAGGGTCAGCCCGCGCGGCCGGGCCCGTCCTCGCCGCACCACTCCCGCACCGCGCGTCCCAGGCGGACGGCGACGTCCTCGGGCAGCAGCGCCTCGGGGCCCAGCTCGTCGGCCGCCAGGTCGCCCGCGCGGGCGTGCAGGTGCACCGCCAGGGCGGCCGCGCCGGCCGCGTCGGGCAGCCGGGCCAAGAGCGCGCCCAGGCAGCCGGAGAGGACGTCCCCCATCCCCGCCCGGGCCATGCCCGGGTTGCCGGACGACTCGATGCGCACGCGCTCGCCGTCCGTGGTCACGGTGCGGTGGCCCTTGAGCACGACCACCGCGCCGGTGTGCGAGGCCAGGGCGCGCGCCCGTGCGACGCGCTCGTCGTCGCCCCGTGGCGCGGGACTCCGGTCGAGGCGTGCCAGCTCGCCCGGGTGCGGCGTGAGCACCGTCGGCGCCGGACGTCGGCGCAAACGCTCGACGCCGGACAGCGCGAGCAGGTTGAGACCGTCTGCGTCGAGCAGCAGCGGACGCGCCGCTCCGTCGAGGAGTCCCTCGACGAACGCGCCGGTGGCAGGGTGTCCGCCGAGTCCAGGACCCAGCACCACGGTGTCGGAGCCCAGGGCCAGCTCGAGCGCGCCGGGCAGGGCGCGCGCGTCGAAGCCGCCCTGCTCGCCGTCGGGCGCGCGGTGCAGCACGCACGACGGGACGGCCGGCAGCACGAGCGGCGCGATGCCCTCGGGCACGAGCAGGTGCACGTAGCCCGCGCCCATGCGCAGCGCGCCCAGGGCCGCCAGGATCGCCGCCCCGGGATAGCGTCCGCAGCCGGCCGCCACGAGCACGCTCCCGTAGTCGCCCTTGTGCGTGTCGGCGAGGCGTTCGGGCAGGGCGGGCAACGGCAGATCGGGCGCGTCGACCATCGGGTGCTCCTGCGCGGACGGGGCGTCCTGCGCCTCGGCCCGATGGTAGCCGCGGGCCCCGGCGGGGTCGCTATACTCGGCCCATGGCCATGAGAGAGGTGGAGCTCGCGCGGATCATCCGCAACGACGAGACGCCGGAGTGCCACCTCTACCTCCGCGAACTCGACGGCGGCCGCATCTTCCCCATCATCATCCACCAGAACGAGATGGCGGAGATCCACCGCAAGGTGACGGGCCTCGTGATGCGGCGTCCGATGACGCACGATCTGTTCGCCTCGCTCATGCAGGCGGCGGGGCTGCGGCTCACGGCGGTCGAGATCACCGAGCTCAAGTCCGAGGTGTTCTACGCGCGCATGCTGCTCGAAGGCGACGCGGGACAGAGCTTCTCGCTCGATGCGCGCCCGTCCGACGCGGTGGCCATCGCCACCGGGGTGCGCGCGCCGCTGTTCGCCAGCGAGAAGATCCTCGACGAGATCGGTGTGGTCGAAGGCGCGGAGGACGACACGGCCTGACGAGCGGCGCCGGCTTCGCGTGGAGGGGTGGCAGAGTGGTCGATTGCGACGGTCTTGAAAACCGTTGGCCTCCCAAGGGCTCGTGGGTTCGAATCCCACCCCCTCCGCCATCTCGCTCGCGTGCGGGGCTTCGGTCACGCATGATGCGCACCGCGCGGCGCTCCCCGGCACCGACGCGTCGGCGCCCGGTCGTTGACAAGGGACCGCATGGACAGGTTGAATCCGGGCCCGCCGGACAGGTGGCAGAGTGGTCGAATGCGGCAGATTGCTAATCTGTTGACGGGGGTTTCTCCCCGTCCGCGGGTTCGAATCCCGCCCTGTCCGCCAGCCCTTCTCTTCGCCGTGACGCTGCTCCTCGCGACCACTCCGGGTTGCGTCACGCGAACGCTCTTCGTGCGCAGCGACCCGCCCGGGGCGCGGGTCCTGCTCGACGGCAAGGCCGTCGGCACGACGCCGTACACCGAGGTCTTCCAGTCGTACGGCGTGCGGCGGCTCGAGCTGCGGCTCGAGGGACACCGACGGCTGGTGGCCGAACTCGACATCGTGCGTCCGTGGTGGCAGTACCTGCCCTTCGCGCTGATCACCGACGTGCTCTGGCCGTTCCCGATCCACGACGAGCGCACCTTCGAGTTCGCGCTCGAGCCGCTCGACCCGGATGCCGCGACCTTCGGGGACGCGCAGGCGGCCTACGAGCGCATGCTGCGCCACAAGGAGCGCGTCACGGGACGGGGCGAGCCCGCGGACGCCGCGCGCGACGCGCCCGACGACGGAACCCGCCCGTGAGCGCACCGTCCCTCGCGGGGGCGCGCGCGCTGGTGCTGGGCCTGGGACGCTTCGGCGGCGGCCTCGGAGCGGCGCGCTGGCTGCTGTCCCAGGGGGCGCGGGTGACCGTCACCGACCGGCTGCCGCGGGAGGCGTTGGTGGTCCCGGCGACCGAGCTCGAACGCGCCGGCGCGCGACTCGTCCTCGGGGGACACGAGGGCGTCGACCTGGCGTCGACCGACCTGCTCGTGGTGAACCCGGCCGTCCCGCTCTCGGCGCCCCTCGTGCGGGCGGCGCGCGCGGCCGGCGTGCCGGTCACGAGCGAGATCGCGCTGCTGCTCGAGCGCTGGCCCGGGCCCGTGCTGGGCGTGACCGGCAGCAACGGCAAGTCGACCACCGTCTGCCTGGCGAAGGCCCTGCTCTCGGCCGCGGGCGTCGAGGCCTGGGAAGGCGGCAACCTGGGAGGATCGCTCCTGCCGCGCCTGGCGACCGCCGGTCCGCGCACCGCGGCGGTGCTCGAGCTGTCGTCGTTCATGCTCGAGCTGCTGCCCGAACTCGGGCTCGGTCCCGACGTGGCGATCGTGCTCAACGTGACGCCCAACCACCTCGACCGCCACGGCACGATGGACGCCTACACGGCCGCCAAGGCCGGCATCCTGGTGCGGGCGCGCGCGGCCGTGCTGAACGCCGACGACCCGCGCACCTCGATCATGGGCCTGGGACGTCCCCTGCGCGCGCTGCGCTTCGGCGTCGCCGGACGCGACCGCGACCTGGGTGTCGATCCGGCGGGACACCTGGTCGACGCGTCCGGGCGGCGAGTCGTGGCCTCGTCCGAGGTGCCCCTCCCCGGGCGCATGAACCGGGTCGACCTGGCCGCGGCGATCCTGGCCGCGGGCGAGCTGCTCGACGATCGCGAGCGGGTGCTGGCGGCGGTCCCGGCGGCGCTGTCCGGATTCCGTCCCCCGGCGCACCGGCTGCAGCTCGTGGACGAGCGCCTGGGTGTGCGCTGGATCGACGATTCGGTCTCGACCACGCCCGAGTCGACCGCGGCCTCGCTCGAGGCCATCGGCGGTCCGTGCCTGCTCGTGGCGGGCGGCCACGACAAGGGACTCGACCCCCGTCCGCTGCTCGACGCCGCGCGCGGGCGGGCCCGGATCGTGCTCACCGTGGGCGAACAGGGGGGTCCGCTGGCGATGGCCCTCAACCGCGAGGGCATCCCTGCCGAACAAGTGCATACGGTGGAGGCGGCCGTGCTCCGCGCCGCGAGGCTCGCTCGCGTGGGCGACACGGTGCTGCTCTCTCCGGGGTACTCGTCCCATGACCAGTTCGCCAACTACGAGGCACGCGCCGAGGCCTTCGCACGGGCGGTGGCCCGTCTGGCCCTGTCGCCCCCGGCCGAGGAGTGCTAGAACGGGCTCGAAGGGACCGAGGAGCCCCTGACATGTACAGTTGCGACCGCTGCGACAGTCCCGCCACCGTCCACATGACGGACATCAAGCAGGGCGAGAAGACCGAGCGCCACTTCTGCGAGGAGTGCGCGCGCGCCATGCAGGTGCCCCAGCCCAGCAAAGAACTGGCCAAGCTGCTGAAGAGCTTCGAACCGATCCACTCGATGGCGCGGCGCAAGCTGGCCCAGACGAACCTGGCCTGCCCCGAGTGCGGCATGACCTACGCCGAGTTCCGCCAGCAGGGACGCTTCGGCTGTCCGCACGACTACAAGGCGTTCGGCGACGAGGTGGTCAAGCTGCTGCAGCGCATCCACGGGTCGACCGAGTACTCGGGTCCGGCGCCCGACGGGCGCACGATCGAGGGCGGCAAGCTGGTCGACGAGGTGACGCTCATCCGGGCGCGCCTCGAGCAGGCCGTGGCCGAAGAAGACTACGAGCAGGCGGCGCGCCTGCGCGACGAGATCCGCCAGCAGTTGCGTGCCCGGGGGCGTCCGTCGGGCGACCGTCCGACCGGCGGGCCCGCCGGCGACCAGGGCTCGGTCGAGACCTGAGGCGACCCATGGCCCCAGGCGACCAATCGTCCCTCTTCCCCATGGACCCCGGACCGGGGGCCTTCGACCTGCCCGCGCTGTGGCTCGAGCGCACGGGTCCCGAGCGCGACGTGGTCGTCTCGTCCCGCATGCGCCTGGCGCGCAACGTCGACGGCTTCCACTTCAAGCCCAAGCTCGACCCGGGCGAGGGACAGCGCCTCGAGACGTACCTGCACACCGTGCTGGGCGAGATCGACCCGGCGCTGCGCTACCACGCGCTGCACGAGCTGCCCGAGCACCACCGCGAGGTCATGTTCGAGCGCCACCTCGTCTCGCGCGAGCACGTCTCCGACGAGCAGCCGCGCGCGGTGGCCTTCGACCGCACCGGCACCACGAGCGTGATGGTCAACGAGGAAGACCACCTGCGCATCCAGGTCTTCTCGCCCGGCCTCGACCTCGACGAGCTCCAGGGACGGGTGCGCGAGCTCGACGCACGCATCGCGAGTCGCGTGGCCTACTGCTTCGACGAGCGCTTCGGATACATCACGGCGTGCCCCACGAACACGGGCACCGGCCTGCGCGTGTCGGTCATGCTGCACCTGCCGGCGCTGGCGTTCCGTCCCGAGGTGCGCGGTGCGCGCGGGGGAGAGCGCGACATCGTGCGCATGCACAACGCGGCTCAGCAGCTCGGCCTGACCGTGCGCGGCCTGTTCGGCGAGAGCAGCCGGGCCGAGGGCGACTTCTTCCAGATCAGCAACCAGGTGACCCTCGGGCGCACCGCCGAACAGACCGTCCACGACGTGCACGAGCTCGTGCAGCTCGTGCTCGACTGGGAGCGGCGCAGCCGCGAGACGCACCTGAAGACGAACCGACACCGCCTCGAAGACCACGTCTGGCGTGCCTGGGCCCTGCTGGGCCACGCGCGGCGCATGTCCTCGGGCGAGGCCCTGGCACACCTCTCGGCCCTGCGGCTGGGCGTGTGCCTGGGCATCATCGACCGGGTCGACGTGGGCACCCTGCAGGGGCTCATGGTCACGATGCGACCCGGTCACCTCCAGCACCTGGCCGGACGGGAGCTCACTCCCGAGGAGCGCGACGTGGTTCGCGCCGCCCGCATCCGCGACGCGCTCTCCTCGACCTGAAGCGCTCCGCGCGCTATCTCGTCCCTTTCGATCCCGACTTCACGGCTGGCAACCACCCGAGCTCACGACCATGTTCGACCGCTTCACCGACCGCGCCCGGAAGGTCATGAACCTCGCCAAGAGCGAGGCTCAGCGACTCAACCACGAGTACATCGGGACGGAGCACATCCTGCTCGGCCTCGTGCAGGAGGGCAGCGGCGTGGCCGCGAACGTCCTGCGCAGCATGGGCATCGAGCTCAAGCGCATCCGCAGCGAGGTCGAGAAGCTCGTCAAGGGCAGCGCGACGATGGTGCCGATGGGCAACCTGCCGTTCACGCCGCGCGCCAAGAAGGTGCTCGAGCTCTCGCTCGAGGAGGCCAGCCAGCTCGGCCACAACTACATCGGCACCGAGCACCTGCTGCTGGGCCTGATCAAGGAGAGTGAAGGAATCGCCGCGCGCGTGCTCACGAACCTCAACGTGAAGCTCGAGGACGTGCGTGAAGAGGTGCTCGAGTTCCTCGGCGCGCCCCAGGAGGGCGGCGAGGAGGTCGAGGGCGGCGGCGAGCGCCCCGGCGAGGAGTCGTCGGAGGGCGAACCCGGCTCCACGCCGCGCGCCGGCAAGGGCAAGACCCCCGCGCTGAACGCGTTCGGGCGCGACCTCACGAAGCTCGCCCGCGAGGGCGCGCTCGACCCGGTCATCGGTCGCCGCGAGGAGATCGAGCGCGTGATCCAGATCCTGTCGCGCCGCACGAAGAACAACCCCGTGCTGCTCGGCGAGGCCGGCGTCGGCAAGACCGCCATCGTCGAGGGCCTCGCGCAGGACATCATCAACGGCGAGGTCCCCGAGATCCTCAAGGGACGTCGGCTCGTCGTGCTCGACCTCGCGATGATGGTCGCCGGCACGAAGTACCGCGGCCAGTTCGAGGAGCGCATCAAGTCGGTCATGAACGAGGTGCGCCGCGCGAAGAACATCATCCTGTTCATCGACGAGCTGCACACGCTCGTGGGAGCCGGCGGCGCCGAGGGCGCCATCGACGCGTCGAACGTGCTCAAGCCGGCGCTCTCGCGCGGCGAGATCCAGTGCATCGGCGCGACGACGCTGACCGAGTACCGCAAGTACATCGAGAAGGACCCGGCCCTCGAGCGGCGCTTCCAGTCGGTCATGGTCGAGCCGCCGACGCCCGACCAGACGATCGAGATCCTGAAGGGGCTGCGCGAGCGCTACGAGAAGCACCACAACGTGCAGATCACCGACGGCGCGCTCGAGCTCGCCGTCGAGCTCTCGACGCGGTACATCACGAGCCGCTTCCACCCCGACAAGGCCATCGACGTCATGGACGAGGCGGGCGCCCGCGTGCGCCTCAAGGCCATGACCGCGCCGCCCGACCTCAAGGACCTCGAGGTCGAGATCCTCAAGCTCGACAAGGAGAAGGAGGAGTGCGTCGCGAACCAGGACTTCGAGCGCGCCGCGTACCTGCGTGACTACGCCGACAAGCTGCGCAAGAAGCGCGACCAGATCGAGAAGGAGTGGAAGTCGCAGTCGGTCGAGATCGACGGCACCGTCGACGAGGACGTGATCTCGGAGACGGTCAGCAAGATGACCGGCGTGCCGCTCACGCGCCTCGACAAGGGCGAGGCCCAGCGCCTGCTCAACATGGAGGACACGCTGCACCGCACGGTCGTCAGCCAGGACGACGCGATCGGTGCGATCAGCAAGGCCGTGCGGCGCTCGCGCTCGGGCCTCAAGGACCCGCGCCGCCCGATGGGCAGCTTCCTGTTCCTGGGACCGACGGGCGTGGGCAAGACGCACCTCGCCAAGCAGCTCGCGGCGTTCCTGTTCGGCAGCGAAGAGGCGCTGATCCAGATCGACATGTCGGAGTACATGGAGAAGCACAACGCGAGCCGGCTCGTCGGCGCGCCTCCCGGCTACGTCGGCTACGAGGAGGGCGGCCAGCTCACCGAGAAGATCCGTCGCCGTCCGTACGCGGTCGTGCTGCTCGACGAGATCGAGAAGGCGCACGCCGACATCTACAACATGCTGCTGCAGATCATGGAGGAGGGACGGCTCACCGATTCGTTCGGTCGGCAGGTCGACTTCCGAAACGTCCTGCTCATCATGACGAGCAACATCGGCGCCGAGATCATCAAGAACCAGACCGGCCTGGGCTTCGCGTCGCGCGACACCGACAAGAAGTTCTCGCGCATGCGCGACAACCTCATGAACGAGGTCGGGCGCTTCTTCCGCCCCGAGTTCCTGAACCGCCTCGACGACGTGATCGTCTTCAAGCCGCTCGAGAAGAAGGACCTCGTCGACATCCTCGACATCGAGCTGCGCGGCATCCGCGCGCGGCTCGCCGAGCGCAGTCTCGAGTTGCAGCTCACTCCGAAGGCGCGCGACTTCCTGATCGACAACGGCAGCAACCTCGAGATGGGCGCGCGGCCCCTGCGTCGTGCCGTCGAGCGATTCATCGAAGACGCGCTCTCCGAAGAGCTGCTCAAGGGCGGTCTCGAGGGCGCTGACGTGGTGCAGGCCGACATCAGCGCCGAACTCGACGACCACGAGAAGCCGAAGTGCCTCGTGTTCCGGGGCGTGACTTCCGAGGAGGCGACGCCGCCCACCGAGGAGGCACGGGTCTGACCCGTTCGGCGCACCCGTCCGACGCGCGGGCGCGCGCGTCCGGATCGATCGTGCATGCACGACACGCGGCGCTGGGCCTCTTGCTCGGCGTCGCGTGCGTCGTTGCGTCGACCTCGGCGCAGGACGCTCCGCCGCCGAGCGCGGGCGATCCCGGCGTGGCGTCCGACGGGGCGACACCTCTCCCCGACCCGGCGAACTGGATCGTCGACCCCGACCGTGCGCCCAAGGTCTGGCTCTCCAAGCCGCCCATCGACCCGGACGACCTGGCCGCGCGGCCGGAGGCCTACGCGACGATGCTGGCCACCCACGGGCTGGCGCTCGACCTCGAGCGCCGGTCGGTCTCGGTGCGTGGCTCGACGATCCACGACCTGACGGACCTCGGGTACCCGATCGAGTACCCGCTCGTGACCGAGGACGGCAAGACGCACGAGGCCGTCGTCGTGGTGCGCGCCAAGCCGTCGGTGCTCGACGCGTGCCTGCGTGCGCTCGGGCTGCGCCCGGGAGCGCCCACGGCGTTGATCGAGAAGGATCCTCTGCCCCCGGCCGAGGAGATCGAATCGGGAGCGACCTCGCCGTACTGGCTCGAGGCCGGCTACGGGCCGGTGGTCGACATCCGCGTCACCTGGACGGACGACGACGGACGTCCGCACGACGAGGCGCTCGAGTCGCTGCTCGTCGACGTGAACGACGACCAGCCGCTCGACCCGCTGGGCTGGATCTACGTCGGCAGTCGCTACGGCCACTATCGCCAGGGACGCGAGACCGTCGACTGGTTCAAGGCCGACGTCGAGGGCGACGTGTGCGCGATCTACCTCGAGGGCCTCGACGTGTGCCTGTTCGAGCGCAACTCCCTCGACGGCCTGAGCTACGCACCGTACACGCTCAACGGCGCGACGATCCCGCCGCGCAGCACGCCGGTGACGCTGCGCATCACGCCGCGTGACGAGTTCGTCGCACCGGCCGAGCGCGTCGACCTGGGTGAGTTCTACGAGAGGCGCGCGGCCGAGAAGGCCGCCGAGCACGGCGAGGGCGCGCCCGGTGCCGGGTCCGAGGGTGACGAGCGAGCGGATGCGGGCGCCGACGGCTGAGCGCGTGCGCTCCATCGCGCTCGCGTGGGTGCTGCTGGCGACGTTCGCGGGCTGTGCGTCCCACGCGACGGATCGCGGTGCGACCCACGTCGCACCCGACGGCGACGCGGCGGCGCTGGCCACGCTCGATGCGGTGGTCGACCTCGTGGAGCGCGAGTTCGTCGATCCCGAGCGCCTCGACGACGCGTGGCGGGCCGCCGTGCAGCGCGCGCGGGACGCGTTCGCGCGCGGTCCCGTGACGCCGGACGAGGCCGCCGACCGGGTCAACGAGGCGCTCGCCACGCTGGGCCTGTCGCACACCGTGTTCCTCACGCCGGACGACCCGGCCTTCGCCGACCTGGCCGAGGTCTACGGCGTCGCGGCGCGTCCCGGGCTGGCCGCGCAATTCCCGGACGGACGGGCGTCGCGCGACGACGTCGGCCTCCTGGGTCAGGTCGTCGACGGCGGATTCCTGGTGCGCTTCGTCCTCGACGGATCGCCCGCCGAACGTGCGGGCCTGCACGCGGGCGACCTCGTGACGCACGCCGACGGCGCGACGGTCGGTCCCGTGTCCTCCTTCGCGGGACGAGCCGGGACACCGGTGCTGCTCGACGTCCTGCGCGGTCCGTCGCGCGAGCGCACGGTCTTCGAGGTGGTGCCCGAACACGTCGTACCCTCCGAGGCGTGCCTGCGCGCCCTGCGTGCGAGCGAGCGGGTCGAGGTGCGCGACGGCGTGCGCGTCGGCTACGTCCACGTGTGGAGCTACGCGGGGCTGTCGAACCAGCAGGCCGTGGTCGACGCGCTCGAACACGGTGCACTGGCCGACGCCGAGGCGCTCGTGCTCGACCTGCGCGACGGCTGGGGCGGCGCCGATCCCGCGTACCTGCGCGCGTTCGGCGGACGTCCACCGCGGCTCGAGTTCACGGGACGCGACGGCGCCGTGACGAGCATCGGCGACGACGCGGACGACGCGCCCGCGCACTCCGGCGACGTGCTCGCCGGACGTCCGCTCGTGGTGCTCGTCGACGGACGCTCGCGCAGCGGCAAGGAGGTGCTCGCGTCCGGCGTCCGTAGCCAGCAGCTCGGCACGCTCGTGGGCGAACGCACCGCGGGCGCCGTGGCGGGCGGACGCGGCTTCGTCGTCCCCGGCGGGCTGCTCGTGCTCGCGGTGCTCGAGGCCCGCGTCGACGGCGAGCGTCTCGAGGGCGTGGGCGTGCCGCCGGACGTCGAGGTGGCGCGTCCGCTCGACGGCACGGGCGTCGACCCGCAGCGCGAACGCGCGCTCGCGCTGGCCGCGGCTGCGGTACACGCGCGCCGCGACGACTGAAGGCACGCCCGTCGGCCGGGGCGCCCGACGGCGCCGAGTCCCCCGTGCGCGCGACGACTCGCGATCCCGTGAGTCGCGCGAGACGGCGCGCGCGCACCGTGGATGCATCCCTGGGAACCCCGTGCGATCGCTCCGCGTGGGAGCGCGTCCGGGCCCGTCCCGGGAGTCACGCCATGTGCACACGCTCGAAACAGGTCACGTCCACCATCACGCTCACGTCGCTCGCCCTCGCGCTGTTCGCGGGAGGCACGTCCGCCCAACTCCACGTGCAACTCCACTTCGGCGAGAACCTCGCCGTGGCCGGGGACGAGATGGGCACGTCGGTCGCGATCCTCGGCGACCTCGACGGCGACGGGAAGGGCGAGGTCGCCGTGGGCACGCCGGGCGACTCGACGAACGGTGTCGACGCGGGCGCGGTGTACGTCGCCGATGGACAGTTCGGCAACGTCCTGTACGTGATCCGCGGGACGCACGCCGGCGACCGCTGCGGCGAGTCGATCGCGAACCTCGGCGACGTCGACCTCGACGGCTTCGACGACCTGCTCGTGGGCTTCCCCGGCGAGGACTTCAACGGCAACGACACGGGACGGGCGCGCGTCTACTCCGGCGACTCGGGTCTCGTGCTCTACACGCGCATCGGTCCGCAGGCCGGCGCGCGCTTCGGTGCCGCGGTGGCCGCCGTGGGCGACACGAACGGCGACGGACGCCCCGACTTCCTGGTCGGCGCGCCGGACTACGACGTCGCCGGACTCTCGGGACAGAGCCACGGTTACGCGGGCCTCTTCTCGGGCGCGCCGTTCGGCACGCCGATGGGCACGTTCACCGGCACCCAGTCGTTCGAGCAGCTCGGCTACGCGGTGGGTGGGGCGGGCGACGTGGACGCCGACGGCGTGGCCGACTTCGCGATCGGCGCGCCCGGCCACGACGTCCTGTTCACGTTCAACACGGGCAGGGTCACGGTCTACTCCGGCGCGACGCACGGGTTGCTCGGCTCGCACGTCGGCTCAGCCTTCGACTCGCTCGGCTTTGCGCTCGCGCCCGTGGGCGACACCGATCTCGACGGCGTCCCCGAACTGCTGGCCGGTGCGCCGGGACACGCGTCGAACCGCGGTGCGGTGCAGCTCCTCGAGGGACCGCTCCTGTCGCAGGTCTGGCAGCTCGAGGGACCGCAGCTCACGACGAACGATCGCTACGGTTCGTCGGTCTCGGGCCTCGGCGACTTCGATCGTGACGGGCACGTCGACATGCTCGTCGGCGCGCCGATGGAGGGCACGTCCTTCGGCGGACTCGTGCAGGTCGTGTCCGGCGCCGACGGACTGCCAGCGCAGTCGATCTACGGCGCCGCGGCGGGCGACGGCTTCGGCAGCGCGGTCGCGGGCGCCGACCTGAACGGCAACGACTGGCCGGACGTGTTCGTGGGCGTCCCGCTGAGCGACGCCGAGGGCGCCGACTCGGGCTACGCGATCGCGTACGACCTGCTCACCGTCCAGCCGAACCTGCTGCTCGGCGGACCGGGCATCGCCGCGCTGAGCGTGTACGGCACTCCGCTCGTCACCGGCGGCCAGGCCGACATGGCACTCACGTTCGCGCCGCCGAGCAGTCCCGCATACCTGCTGCTGTCGCTCGAGGAGGACGTGGTGCCGTTCAAGGGCGGCTTCCTCGTGCCCGAGGTGGCGACGGCGCTCATCGTGTCGCTGGTCACCGACGCGCAGGGCGAGATCCTGATCCCTTCGCTGCCGGGCGGCGGGGGACCGCTCATCGTCTACGCGCAGTACGTGATCAAGAACGCCATGTACCCGCTCGGCTTCGGCATGTCGAACGCGGTGGCCATCGAGTACCTGCCGTAGTCGCAGCGACGCGGCGCGCGCGGGATGCCCCGGTCGCGCGCCGCGGCATGGGTGGGGGGATGCCACCGAGTCGGGCTGCGCGACCACGACTCGCGACGAGGCGTGGCCGCGCGGACGCCCCGAAGTCGATCCGGAGGCCTCGGTGCGGGACTGCGCGAGCGGGCGTGGAATGCGCCGAAACCGGGTCTTGACACCCGCCGGCCACTCCGGTGGAATGTCTCACGCGTCTGCGACTCAGTCTCAATATGGGTCACTTCGAGGCGGGCGCACCGGATCGCTCCCCGTCTCCCGAAGGTTGCTCCCCATGCTCGTTCGCAGTCCGTCCCCGTCCGCCGCCGGCCTCGTCCTGGCGGCCGCCCTGCTCTCGCCCGCCGCCGCCGCCGTCGAACCCGCGGGTCTCCGCCCGACCCTCGAAGTCGGTCCGCTCGTCGGCGGCCAGCACTTCTTCGTCCACATCCGCACCGCCGGCGCCTCGGTGGCCGGACTGTTCCTGTCGCTCGACGGGACGCCGACCGTGCCGGTCGGCGCGCTCAAGCCCGTCTTCGGCCTCGACGTGGCGGCCGCCACGCTGATCGTGCTGCCTTGCGACGGCAGCGGACGCGTGCTGATCGACATCCCCACGAACCCCGGCGTGTACGGGCCGTCGGGCCTGGACGTGCCGGTCTTCTTCCAGGCGGTCGCTCCGCTCGGCAACGGATTGCTCGGTGCCAGCGAGGCGCACGCGGTGCGCAGCGAGCCGACGCCGGTCCTCCCCGGCTTCCTGGTCGACGTCGCGGCGACGAACCTGCCCGTGGGGTACGACTCGATCGCCGGCGTCGAGGTGGCGCACGGGGACGTCGACCGCGACGGGAACGAAGACCTCGTCTTCTTCGGCGGCTCGCCCGGCACGACGCTCGTCACCTGGAAGGGCGACGGACAGGGCGCGTTCCACGACGCGTCGGCAGAGACCTTCCCCGGTTACCAGCCGCTGGCCTCGGGCGCGCTCCAGCTGGCGGACGTCGACGGCGACAACGACCTCGACGCACTGCTGGGTGGCGGCTTCGACTCGAGCACCACGGTGCCCGACGAGCTGTGGCTCAATACGAACGGAGTCTTCGCACCGGCGCTCAACTTCCCGCCGGGTGACGGACAGACGCGCAGCTTCGAGGTCGCCGACCTCGATGGCGACGGACTCTCCGACCTCGTGCTCGGCGTCGGTCCCGAGACGCACCTGCCGTCGTCGGGCGGCAAGGACCGTCTCTACTTCGCCGACGGCGCCGGCGGCTGGACGGAGTCGATCGCGTTCCGCGACGCCCCGTGGAACGACCCGAACCTGCCCACCACGGTGATCCGCAGCGGCGACCTCGACAACGACGGCTTCCTCGACCTGATCGTCGGTCGCCAGGACACCTCGTCGGTCGACGGAATCCCCGGCCAGCCCAATTCGCTGCTGCTCAACGTCGGCAACGGCAGTTTCGCCGACCAGTCGGCACTGCTGTTCTCGAACAACCCGTCCGACAACACGCAGGACGTGGCCCTGGCCGACCTCGACCTCGACGGCGACCTCGATCTCGTCGTCGCGAACAGCCACGGCTCGGTGCCCGCGTCCCAGTCGGGCGAGTTGTTCGTGAACCAGGGCGGTGCCCAGGCCGGCACGCTCGGCTTCCTGCTCGAGGACACGACGAGCGAACTCGAGATCAGCACGCCCGCCGACTGGATCCGGCTCTCCGTCGTCACGGCGGACATGGACGCCGACGGCGACCCCGACGTGATCATGGGTGTGCACGACCTGTTCGCCGGAGCCGACCAGCTGATCTTCCTGAACCAGGGCGGCGTCCAGATGGGCGTCGCCGGATCGCTCGTGCGTCAGACCTGGTTCGATCCCGGCGACTTCATCTGCTACGGCGTCGCGGCCTTCGACGCCGACCACGACGGCGACCGCGACCTGCTCATGCTCGGCGACGGCGTCGTCTCCGGCGACCCGACCCAGGGCGAGCGCGCTCGGCTGTTCGAGAACACGACCCTCTGACCGGACCGGACGGCGGCGCCGGGAGGTGTCGTCGTCCACGAGACAACAGACCCGTCGGGGAATCCTTCGGCGGGTCGGGGGTCCGGACGAACTCGAAGGCGTCCGGGCCCCCACTTTCTCGCAGCATCCCGCGACGCGCGACATGACGCGCGCAGGGCTCGCGCCCCGTGACGAACACGCGACCGCCCGCACCCGCGCCGGCGTGCGTCCGTCGACCACGCAATATCCGCGGCGCACAGGCGCCGCCCGATTGGAGGACCGCATGTCACGCCCCGTCCGCCTCGCGCTCGCGCTCGTCGCCGCGAGCCTGTCGTCGTCCGTCGCGTTCGCATCGACCCGTGACGCCGCGCCGTCCCCGCGTCCGCCGTCGGGCGTCGTGTGGACGTTGCTGCCGCGCGCGGTCACGAGCTTCGGCGCCGCGGTCGACGGCGGCTGGCTGTACGTCCTCGGCGGCTACCACGGCACGCCGCACGAGTACTCGCGCGAGGGACAGTCGCGCGCGTTCTACCGCATGAGCCTGTGCGATCCGCGCGACGTCGAGCTGCTGCCCGGCGAGGAGGGCGTGCAGGGCGCGGGCCTCGCGGCGCATCACGGACGGCTGCTGCGCGTCGGCGGACTCGCCATCGAGAACGCGCGCGGCGAACCCGAGTCGCTGCGTTCGCTCGACACGGTCGCGTTCTTCGATCCGCGCGAGAACGCGTGGACGGACGGTCCCGCGCTGCCCGAGCCGCGCTCGTCGCAGCGGCTCGCCGTGGCCGGCGACACCGCCGTGGTCGTCGGCGGCTGGACGCTCGACGGCGCGCGCTCGGACGTGTGCTGGTGCGACACGTGGCTCGCGCTCGACCTGGCCGATCCCGACGCGCGCTGGACGGTGCACGACGCGCCCTTCCGTCGGCGCGCGCTCGGGCTCGCGGCCACCGACACGCACGTCGTCGCCGTCGGCGGCATGGACGGAGAGAGCGGACAGGTCGTCTCCGAGACGTGGCTGCTCGACCTCGCCCGCGGCGAGTGGGCGCGCGGTCCCGACTTCCCCGAGGCGGGCTTCGGTGCCGCGGCCTGCGCAGCGGACGGACGCGTCTTCGCGTCGGCGCGCAGCGGCGTGGTCTACGCGCTGCGTCCGGGCGACGAAGCCTGGAGCGAGTGCGCGAAGCTCGCGTTCCCGCGCTTCTTCCACGAGCTCGCGGCCACGCCGGACGGCGAGTTGCTCGCGCTCGGCGGCATCGTCGGCATGGATCCGTCGGGGCGCCTGCGGCACGTCGAACGGGTGCGTCCCGCGCCGGCGGCCGCGTTCGTGCCGGCCGGCGGCGAGGATCCTTCCGACGCGACATGCGACGCGCGCGACGACGCCCCGGTCGACGACGCCGCTGCCGCGGAGTCCACCGCGCGCGTGCTGCTGCGCCTCGACGTCCCCACGCCGGCGCTCGCGCGCAACCGGCAGGGCGCGGCGCTCGTCGGGCGCGCGCTCTACCTCTTCGGCGGCAACCGCAGCACGGGACAGCACGACTTCGGTCCCGACGACTTCCTCTCCGAAGGTTGGCGGCTGAGTTTGGCGGACCTCTCGTGGGAGCGGCTGCCCGACTTTCCCGCGCGGCGTCAGTCGATGGTCGCGCTGTCGTCGTCCGACGGGCGTGAGCTGCGCCTGTTCGGCGGTTTCGGACACGACGGGGACGCCGCGCGCACGCAGTCCGGCGCCCAGGCCTTCGACCTCGAGCTGGGACTCTGGCGCGCGTTGCCCGAGTTGCCGGCGCCGCTCACGCAGTTCGGACTGGCCGACGTCGGCGACGCGAAATACGTCCTCGGCGGACTCGACTACGATCCCGATCGTGTCGAGGACGACGGCTTCCGCCACGTGCGCACGGTGCTGCGCGCCGACACGGCGGCGCGCGAGCCGCGCTTCGTCGACACCGGACTCGAGCTGCCCGAGGCCCGGCGCGCGTTCGGCTGTGCGGCGCTCGACGGACGCATCTACCTCGTGGGCGGCATGGCCGGCGACTTCGCGCGCGTCGAGCCGTGTCGCGCCTTCGATCCCGCGGCGGGGACGTTCGCCGAGATCGCGTCGCCGCGCGCCGTGCGCATCTCGCCCGAGCTCGTGGCCCTCGACGGACGGCTCGCGCTGTTCGGCGGCACGTCGCGCGACCCGCGGACCGGCGACTCGCGCTCGGATCCGTCGATCGAGGTCTACGATCCGGCCACCGACACGTGGCGCGTCGCGCTCGAGGATGCAGGACTCGATCCGCGGCACGCGCGCGCGTTCGCGCTCGACGGCCGCCTGCTGATCGTGAGCTTCATGGCGTCCGACGCGGGTGTCGCGACGATCGTGCTCGTGGACGTGTGAGGTCCGCGCGCGCGGGCGCGTCGGGTCAGGTTCCGGCGCGTCCGCGCAGCGACTCGAGCTCGGCTTCGACCTGCGCCGCGTCGATCTTGCGGAACAGGATGCCGGGTTCGCCGAGCGCGTGGCCCGCCGGCAGCGCGTGAGGACGCGAGCCGTCGCCGCGCGTCCAGCACCACAGGCTCTCGTGCACGCCCGGCGAACGGTGCGGCGCGCGCTCGGCCACGATCTCGCCCAGCGCGCGCAGTCCCAGCATGCCGCGCAGCCGGTCGGACGCCTCGGGCAGGAACGGCCAGAGCGCCACGGCCAGCGCCGAGACGATCTGGCAGTGCGCCCAGAGCGACGTGCGGCAGTCGGTGAGGTCGTCGAGCTTGCGCGACTTCCACGGTTGGTGCGTGTCGAAGAGCAGGTTGCCGTAGCGCGCGAGGCTCAGCAGCTCGTCGGCCGCGCGCCGGAACTCGTAGCGCCCGAAGCGGTCGGCCAGCGTGGGCTGCGGCCCGCCTCCGGACGCGAAGAACAGCTCGAGGCGCGCGTGGACGTCGTCGACCGTGCGCACGTGCCGCGGTTCGCCCGCGTCGGAGGCCGGCGCCGGGTGCTCGAACGACGCGTCGGGCTCGGGCACGCGTCCGTCGAGCTTGCTGGCGACGAACTTGAGCACGCGCGCGCAGTAGTTGCCGAGCGTGTCGTTCAGGTCGGCGTTCACGGCCGCGGCGAAGCCCTCGAACCTGAAGTTGCTGTCGGCGGTCTCGGGCATCGAGACCGTCACGTACCAGCGCAGCGCGTCGACGCCGTACGTCGCGAACATGTGCTCGTTGTCGAGGTACCAGCGGTCGCTCGTCGAGAACTTCTTCCCTTCGAGGTTGTAGAACTCGTTCGCGGGGACGTTTTCGGGCAGCACCCAGCGCTCGCCCGCGCGCGGGCCGATGAAGCCCGACGCGTCGCCCTCGTCGACGTCGGCGCGGGTCTGCATGCCGAGCATCGCGGGGAACACCACGCAGTGGAACGGGATGTTGTCCTTGCCGATGAAGTGCACCAGCCGCGGGCCGGGCCAGGCCTCGGCCGAGGAGCCTTCGGGCAGCGCGACGCGCGACGTGAAGTCGTGCGTCGCCGACGTGATCCACCAGCGGCGCCAGCGGTCTGCGTCGTGGGCGAGGTCGCGCGCCCACTCGATCGTCGCGGACACGTAGCCGATGGGCGCGTCGAACCAGACGTAGAGCACCTTGCCGACGTGTCCCTCGACCGTGGCGCCGTCGAGGTCGCGCGCGGGGACGGGCACGCCCCACGGCAGGTCGCGCGTGATGGGACGTCCGCGCAGGCCGTCGCCTTCGACGAGCAGCTTGTCGAAGACCCCGGTGCGCACGTTGTCCTTGAGCCGCCCGCCGGCGAACGCCTCGACCAGCCAGCGCTGGAAGGTCGGCCAACGCGGGTCGCGCGCCGCGCCGCTCCTGGTGAGCTCGGAGACGGGCGACAGGTCGAGCTCGTACTGCATCGTGTCGCGCACCTCGGGCTCGTTCCCGCAGATCACGCAGTGCGGGTCGATCAGCTTGACCGCCTCGAGCCAGCTCCCGCAGACCTTGCACTCGTCGCCGCGCGCCGAGCCGCCGCAGACGTAGCAGGTGCCGACGACGTAGCGGTCAGGCAGGAAGCGGTCGTCGGTGACGCAGAAGTGCTGGCGCGTGGTGCGCGGCGCGATGGCCCCGGCGCGCAGCAGCCGCAGGAAGAACTCCTGGCTGAGCGCGTAGTGCGGGTCGACGTTCGAGGTGCGGCTGAAGTGGTCGAACGAGAGGTCGAAGCGCTCGAACAGACGCGCGATCTCGCCGTGCCAGTGGTCGACGTACTCGCGGTACGGCTTGCCCTCCTTCTCGGCGTTCACCGTGATCGAGACGCCGTGCTCGTCCGTCCCGCAGAGGAACAGCACGTCGCTGCCGAGCAGCCTGTGGAAGCGCACGAACAGGTCGGCCGGCAGGTACGCGCCCGCGATGTGCCCGAAGTGCAGCGGGCCGTTCGCGTACGGCAGCGCGCTCGTCACGAGCAGGGGGCGGTCGTCGGGACGGCTCTCGGTGGGCATGGGCGATGTCTTGTGGGACGGGCGGAGGCGCGCTCAGTGTAGCGACGCGGGGGCGCGGGGCGGCGAGTCCGTACCGTCCCTCGCCGTCGCCGACTCCCAGGACGATTCGAGGGACTTCTGCCCGCGCGCGAGGGATGATGGGCTCTCGTGGTGAGAGTGGGCAGGCAGGTGTCGGGCCCCGAGACGTCCCGCCGCCCGCGCGAGGAGTTGAGGGATGAGCACGAGATGGGCTTCCGTCCGCGCGGTCGTGGCGGGCATTCTCGTCATCGTCGTCACGTCGACGGCGATCGACGTCGTCCTACAGGCCATCGGCTTCTTGCCGCCGATGAATCGGCCGCTGGACGACGCGCAGGCCCTCGTCGCCACGAGCTACCGGGTCGTCTTCGGCGTGGCGGGCGGCTGGGTCACCGCGCGGCTCGCGCCCGGCCATCCCATGCGACACGCGCTTGCGCTCGGGGCGCTCGGCGTGGTGCTCGGAGCGGCGGCCGTCGTGGCCACCTGGGACAGCAACCTCGGTCCGCGCTGGTACGGCCTCTCGCACGTCGTCCTCGCGCTGCCCGAGGTGTGGCTCGGCGCGTGGATCGTCGAGCGCCGCTCGACGAGGACCGAGGGATGACGCCGCGCGGCCTGGCCGTGCTCGCGCGCCCGTGCGCGCTCGCGTGAGGCCGTTCGCGCTCGCCGACCCGCCCTCGCGGAGCGCTGCGCGACGACGCGCCGCCTATCCCTTGTCGGGCTCGTCGAGGAAGGCCAGCGTCGAGCCGACGATGCCGAACGGCAGCAGCAGCGGGACGAAGCTCACCACGACGCCGAGCGCGATCACGAGCAGGATGTGCCGGCGGGCCCAGGCGGTTCGGCGTCCCGCGGGGTAGAGCTTGCGCGACAGGATCACGTCGACCTGGCCGAGGCCGGCGTAGTAGAAGCCGGCGGCGACGAACAGCGGCGCGCCCACGGCGGTGAAGCTCAAGGCGAAGAGCAGCGCCATCACGAGCGCCTGGCGCAGCACGAGCGAGAGCGCGGCGCGCAGCGAGCGCAGCAGGTCGCCGACGAAGGCCGACCAGGGACGTCCCGGGTCTTTGCGGCCGAAGTGCACCGACTCGACGGCCTCGCTGAGCATGTCGTAGAAGGGCGCGTTCACGATGCTCGAGAGCAGCAGCGTGAGGAAGAAGCCGGCCAGCACCGCGACCGTCCACAGCACCACGCCGAGCAGCCAGCCGGTGGCCTCGCGCAGCCAGTCGATCCACGCGGGCCACGACTGGGACAGGTCGGGCATCCAGTCGGACGCGTAGGTCGCGAGGCCCCAGACGATGAGCGCGAAGAGCAGCGCGTTGAGCAGCAGCGGGAGGACGATCCAGCTCCACAGGCGCGGGTTGCGGGAGACGTAAGCCATGCCGCGCAGGGGCGAGGCGAGGCCGCGCGAGACGGCCGAGCCGAGGGCGCTGCCGGCGGTGGCGGGACGCGGCGCGGTGTTGCCGCAGCGTCCGCACTCGGCGGGCGGCGGCAGGGTCGCGGCGCCGCAGCGCCAGCACCGCTGCTTGCCCGGGGCGTCCGGGGACGTGTCGCTCATCGTCCGGCCTCGCTCGTGCTCGATGGGGACGGGATCGGAGCCGCGTGCGCGCCGAGGAGCGCGCCCCCGTCCTGGACGCGGCGCGACGGGCGGGCCGCGCACCGCGGGGCGCCGATCCTAGCAACCCTGGACGATCGTCCGGGCACGGCGTACGTGCGGCGCCGGAGCCGAGCCGGCCGGCCCGCGGAGCCCCTGGGCGCGTGGCCCGCCGCGGCCCGGGGATGCTACCCTGGCCCGGATCGTCGGGCCGTCCGAAAGGGCGCGCCGCCGACACCCTTCCGACCTGACTCACGCCACGCGAGTTCGAACCATGGGCGCCTTCCGCGGTCTCGACTACTTCCACCTCGACGACCTCCTGACCGAAGAAGAGGTCATGATCCGCGACATGACGCGCGACTTCGTGTCGGACGCGGTCATGCCGGTCATCGAGGACGCGTACGAGAAGGCGTACTTCCCGATGGACCTCGTGCCGAAGATCGCCGAGCTCGGCATGCTCGGCGCGAACCTGCCGACCGAGTACGGTTGCGCGGGACTGGGTCCGGTCGCGTACGGACTCATCTGCCAGGAGCTCGAGCGCGGCGACTCGGGACTGCGCTCGTTCGTGTCGGTGCAGGGCAGCCTCGTGATGTGGCCGATCTTCGCGTACGGCTCCGAAGAGCAGAAGCAGAAGTGGCTGCCGCGCATGGCGAAGGGCGAGGCCATCGGCTGCTTCGGTCTCACAGAGCCCGATCACGGCAGCGATCCCGGCGGCATGGAGACGCGCGCCACGAAGGACGGCGACGGCTGGATCCTGAACGGCGCCAAGATGTGGATCACGAACGGCACGATCGCCGACGTGGCCGTGGTCTGGGCGCGCACCGACGAGGGCATCCAGGGCTTCCTGGTCGAGAAGGGCACCGAGGGCTTCAGCGCCCCCGAGCAGAAGCGCAAGTTCAGCCTGCGCGCGAGCGTGACGAGCGAGCTGGTGCTCGACCACGTGCGCGTGCCCGACTCGGCGCGGCTGCCCGGCGTGAAGGGGCTGAAAGGCCCGCTGGGCTGCCTGACCCAGGCGCGCTACGGCATCGCGTGGGGCGGCGTCGGCGCGGCGATGGCCTGCTACGACGAGGTGCTGCAGTACACGAAGGAGCGCGAGC
The DNA here is from genome assembly GCA_020638905.1 of Planctomycetota bacterium. Lineage (GTDB taxonomy): Bacteria > Planctomycetota > B15-G4 > B15-G4 > B15-G4 > JACKHP01. Next base: position 96,908 of record JACKHP010000010.1, read on the forward strand.
AGTTCGGGCGTCCGCTCGCGGGCTTCCAGCTCATCCAGGCCAACCTGGCCGAGATGGTGACCGAGATCACGAAGGCGCAGCTCGTCGTCTGGCGTCTCGGCAAGCTGAAAGAGGCCGGCAAGGCGCGTCCGCAGCACGTGAGCCTGGCGAAGCGCAACAACATCCACATCGCGCTGAAGATCGCGCGCATGTGCCGCGACATGCTCGGCGCGAACGGCATCACCGCCGAGTACCAGGCCATGCGCCACATGTGCAACCTCGAGTCGGTCTACACGTACGAGGGCACGCACAACATCCACACGCTCGTGATCGGCCAGGACGTGACGGGGATCTCGGCCTTCGGCGGGTAGTCGCGCGGGCGGCGAGTGCCGTCCGGCATGCGTGTCGATCGAACCGGACGTCGGCCTCGATCGAGAGCAGTGTCACCGGCATCTCGGAGAGTCGCATGAATCGTGTCACCGGCATCGGCGGCGTGTTCTTCAAGGCGAAGGACCCGAAGGCCCTGGCCGCGTGGTATCGCGACCATCTGGGCATGAACGTCGAAGACTGGGGCGGGGTCGCGTTCCGCTGGGTCACCGAGTCGAACCCGAGTGGAACGGGGACGACGGTCTGGAGCCCGTTCAAGGCGGACACGACGTACTTCGCGCCCAGCCAGGCCAGCTTCATGGTGAACTACCGGGTCGAGGACCTCGACGCCGTGCTGGCCGCCCTGCGCGCCGAAGGCTGCCAGGTCGACGACAAGGTCGAAGAGTCGGAGTTCGGCAGGTTCGGCTGGGTGATCGACCCGGAAGGCAACAAGGTCGAGCTCTGGCAACCGCCCGCGGGGCAGTGAGAGTCCGCTCGACGGTGCCTCTGCCGTCACGCGGTGTCGCGCTCGACGAGCTCGGTGTCGCAGTCGAGCTCGAGCGCGAAGCGTCCGCGTCCCGTGGAGACCATGCGCACGTCGGGGCAACGCTCGGCGAGCCGGTTGCGCAGCAGGATGAGCCGGCTCTCGAGGTTGTCCTTGAGTGCGGGCAGGCCGAGGGCGGGGTCGAGGCGCAGTTCACGGTTGGTGAACTCGGTGCGGCCCTCGCGCGCGTGCTGGCCGAGCAGCTTCCACAGGATGCGGCCGGGGACGTTGCGCACGAGGTACTCACCGTCGACGAAGACGCAGTCGTCGTTGCGGTAGAAGACGAAGCGCCGGACGGGTCGGCTGCTCGCGACGACGAGCGGCGTCTCCTCCGCGCCTCCCAGGCGATCGATGCCCTGGGCGATCTGGTTCGCGACGATCTGCAGGTAGGCCTCGTCCCACTCGTCGAAGCAGAACGGGTCGGGACTCTCGACCGCGAGCACGCCGACGAGGCGGCACCCGACGAGGAGCGGCAGGCCGAGCTGGGCCTGCGCGTCGGGCAGTCCCGGCAGCGGCAGCTCCGGCGGGAGGTCTTGCGAGCCGTCGCGCCGCGCCAACGACTCGCGGACCGCGCGACCGTAGCGCAGCTCGGCGCCGACGCCCGCGACGCGCAGCATGCGACGCCTGGCGGCGACCGTCCCGATCAGGCCTTCACCGACCTTGACCGCGAGGCCGGCGGTGCGGCCCTCGTAGCCGCGGCTGGCGAGGGTGACGAGACGGCTCTCGTCGCGTGGATCGACCGCGAGCACCATCGCGTGGGAGAAGCCGAACAGCTCGTCGAGCGCGGTGAGCGAACCCGACAGCATCTCGTCGAGGTCGCCCGCACGCGTGATGCGATCGCTCACGACCTGCAGGCCGCGCAGCTCGGTGAGCGGACCGCCTCCGACCGTCGCGGAGGACAGCGCGTCGAGCGCGAGGTCGGGCGGCGTCAGGTAGCCCGCGACCTCCTCGAGCGAGACGACCTCGTAGACGTCGGCCGAGATGAGCTTGAACACCCCCGTCATGCCCGTGTGCGATGCGATCACGTCGATGCGCGCCGACATCGTCTCGAACAGCGGGCCCGTCGTCTCGGAGCGCTCGAAGCGCGCGCACAGGTGATACGCCCGGAAGTCGATCGGGTCGTAGAGGACGATCGTGACCACCGGGTTCTGCGCGACGTTGCGCACCGTCTTGTTGAAGAACTGGCGCGAGAGCGCGACGTGGCCTGCGTCGACGTAGTAGACGTGCGAGAGATACGTGATGTTCGGCTCGCCGTCCTTGCTGACGGTGGCGATCACCGACGGGGCGATGCCCTGGAAGCAGGACTGCAGGTCCGCGAGGCGCGCGGTCATGCGTCGACCCCCTGGCCCAGCGCTTCACCCGCGCCCGGACCGGGAGTCTGGACCCAGATCGTCTCGATCTCGACGCGCACCGCGTGGCACGGCCAGCTCGAGATGCGGTAGCTGAGGCGCGGAGGCATCCCCACGAAGGCCAGGTTCTGCGCGAGCTCGCCGCGATAGCGGTCGACGACGGCGCGGTCCTCGTCGCGGGCCGCCGCGACGCTTCGCGCGCGTCCCTTGAGCTGGATCGTGCGGTTGTCGGCGATGCGCGAGAAGCAGATCGCGATGCGCCCGTTGTCTTCGAGGTTCGCGAGGGTGCGTGTTCCGGTCGCGGCGGGGACGAACACGACGACGTGCCCGCGGTCGGGTTCGACGCGCGCCCCGACGCCGCGCACCGCCTCGGGAACGAGCGATGCGTCGCGGGTCCCGATCTGCACCGAGACCCCCGACTGCACGAAGTCGACGAGTTCCGCCGAGAGGCTCCTGGTCATCGCGGCCAGAGTCTAGCAGCCCGCCGACGGTCTCCTCGACGTCGACGGAGCCCTCGGGACGCGGGCCCGCGCGAGCGCCGGGGCCCCGCGCGGCGCTCGCACCGCGCGGGCGCCGCGGGTCCCGCTCAGCCGCGCGGCGGCAGTGGCTCCGGCACGCGGTTCGAGACGGCCGGCTGCGACTTCAGGTACGCGAAGATCGCCCGCAGATCGTCGTCGGTGAGCCTGCCGATCCCCGGCCAGGGCATCGGCGGGAGGATCGGGCGACCCATCCCGAGGTGCTTGCCGGTCCGCAGCGAGGCGAGGAAGGTGTCCTCGCTCCAGCTCCCGATGCCGGTCTCGACGTCCGGCGTCAGGTTCGAGGTGAAGCTCACACCCCAAGGACCGGCCCAGGCGGTGTTCGTCGCCGCGGCCGAGACGAGCCACGGACCCTCGGGCAGCTCCGGCGCGGGCGGCATCACGAGCTCGGCCGGATGACCCGACAGCCCGCGCGACGCGTCCGGCTCGGGACCGTTCGGGCCGACGTGCCAGGGCGTGTGACAGTCGGCGCAGCCCAACGCCACGGTGAGGTAGCGGCCGCGCTCGACCGACGCCGGTGCGAAGGTCGCGCCCGCACTGGCCTTCTCGCACGCCGGCAGGGACGACGCGGCGACGAGCACCGCGGCGAGGGACAGGCTGGTGATCAGGGACTTCGACATGGGACTTCCTCCGGAATCAGGGGGTCGGCTCGAGGTCTTCTCGAATCCAGGTTTCGATGAGGTGCAGGGCGTCGACGTCGACGAGGTGCGTGCCCAGCGGCGGCATCTGCCGCAGCGGGTCGCGCGTCGCCATGCGCTCGACGAGGGTGCTGAGTTCGGGTGCGCCGGGCTCGATGCGCGCCTCGCACGACGGCGCGCCGGGCGGCCGGAAGCGGCTGGGACGGCCGACGGTCGTCACGAGCGCACGCGGCGGGTGATCGCCGTCCCGGTCGCGCAGTTCGGCGCCGAGCGTGAGCCCGAGTCCGGCCAGCGGACCGTCGTCGCGATGGCACGAGCCGCAGTGCGTGTCGAGGTAGCCGAGCGCCGCGCGCTCGCGCGGCGTCCGTGCGGGGATGCGTGGCGGCCGCGCGAGGAGGTCGGCGGGGAGTCCGCGCACGAGACCACGGGCGACGAACGCCGCGAGGTCCTGCCCGGCCGGCACGCCGGCGTTCGCGTGCGGGGCGAGCGGGTCGCGCTCGGCCGAGAGCTGCAGCGCGTCGAAGCCGAGCACGCCGTCGCCGCGCGAGTGGCACGTCGCGCAGTCGGCGCGCCCCGGGACGTCGTAGGGCACGCCCGGAGCGACCTCGGCGAGGTGTGCGACGCCGCCGGCCGGAGCCAGGACGGCGTCGCCCCCGTCGTCGCTCCAGACGTACGACGCGCGCAGCCACGAGCCGTCCGCGCGCTTCTCCATGTACCGCGTCTCGAGGCGCCGCCCGAGCGCGAACTCCTTCCAGAGCCTGGTGCCGGCGGGGAAGACCCACGCCTCGGGATCGGTCGCGTCGATCGCGCTCCCGGCGGGCACGTGGATCCAGCGCCGCTTCGTCGCACCGTCGGTCCAGAGCGGGTACTGCGGGTCGTACGGCCAGACGTCCGGCGCGACGTCGCGCAGCGTGGCGTCGGCGTACAGGCCGGTATCGGCGAGGTGCGCAGGCAGCTCGTCCGGCGCGGGCGCGGGCGGCGCCGCGTCAGGCGCGCACGACGCGAGCGCGAGTGCTGCGAGCGCGAGACCCCGGAGGGACGGTCGACACGCCTTCATCGCACGGCGTCCGCGAGCGATGCGCTCCAGCGCCGCTCGCCCAGCTCGACGCGCGCAGCGGCGGTCACCGCCTCGAAGGCGTCACCCGGCAGGTCGGCCCGCATGCCGGCCAGCAGCTCGCGCCGCTCGCGCACGTTCATCGCGGGCAGCGCGAGCGCGAGCCAGTCGGCGAGGCGCGTCGGCCCGATGTCCTCGACGATGCGCGTCTGGAGACCGACCAGGTACGCGTCGTCACGGTGCGCCCAGAGCACACGGTTCGCGTCCGTCTCCTCGCTCGCCAGGTGCAGCATGTGCGCCGCGACGAGCTTGCCCATGCGGTTCTCGAGGCGGCGGCCGAGCGAGGCGCGTTCGCTCGCGTTCGCCCCCTCGAGCCGCTGGACGATGGCCGCGATCTCGCGCTGCAGCCCGTCGACGCGGGCGTGATCCGCGCGCAGGTCGGCGTGCAGCTCCGGCGCGAGCGTGGCGAGCTCGGGCAGGATCACCTCGTCCTCGTGCGCGGCGTGCTCGTCGAGGAAGGCGAGCATCCGCCCGATCTCCCGCGCGGCGTGCGCGGCCTCGCGCGCGTCCTCGAAGTCGGTCTCGCCGACCGTGCGCGTGGTCTCGAACAGGATCCGCCGGATGCCCTTGTGGATCGTCGTGTACAGGTCGAATCGTCTCATGGCTCGTGTCCTCGGACTGACGGACACAGCAGACACGCACCGCGGCGCGGAGGCACCCTCAGGGATCGCTCGTCCGATCTTGAGAAGTTCCTAAGCGCCCCGGGGGGAGGGCCCCGCATGGCGCGCCCGGGCCGCGGGGCTCGTCGGTGCGCGCCCCCCGCAGCCGCACGATCGGACACGGGCGCGGTACGATGCCGTCGTCGTCGCGGCGGCGAATTCCCCGTCCCCGGCGCATCGGACCCGGAGGACGGCATGGAACGCCTGCTCGGCACGCTGCGACGCACGCTGGCGATCGCGCTCCTCGTGCTGCTCGGCGCGTCGACCCTGCACGCCGGGCTGCCCCTGCTCGTCTACGACTTCACGCTCGATCTGACGCCCGCGGAGAACGTCGACCACGTGAGATCGCTCGGCTTCTCGGGCCTCGTCACGCGCGTGAAGGATCAGGCCGACGTGACGAAGCTGCGCGAGTACGCAGCCCACGTGGCCACGCTCGACGACTTCGAGCTGCTCGCGTACGTGGTCTACGACTTCGGCAAGACGGCGCTCAGCGAGAAGCTGTGGCACGCCGCGTTGCCGGTCCTCGCGAGCGCCGAGGCGCCGCTGTGGATCGTCGTGAAGAAGGCGCCCTCGACGCCAGCGCTGCGCGAGCTGCTGGGACGCATGGCGCGCGAGGCGCAGGACGTCGGTGTCCGCACCGTGATCTATCCGCACTGGAACACGAGCATCGAGACGGCGGCCGAGGCGTCGGCCCTGATCGCCGAGATCGGGCAGCCGAACCTCGCGAACTCGATCCACACCTGCCACGAGATCCGCGGCGGCCACCAGTACGAGATGGAGACGGTGGTCGCCGAGCACGCCGACGAGACCGCGCTGGTGGCCATCGCCGGCGCCGACGAGAACGCCTACGCGGGTCCGCCGGGCCTGCTCGTCACGTGGGACGACGTGATCAAGCCGCTCGACGAGGGCGACTACAGCCTGCTGCCCTTCCTGCAGGCGCTGCACGACGCGGGCTACGACGGGCCGGTGATCCTGCAGACGTTCGGCATCACCGACGACCCCGGTCACCTCGAGCGCTCGCTGCGCAGGTACGCCGAGTACCTGCGGCAGATCGAGAGCCCGGGCGACGCGGACGGCTGAGCCGGATGTCGACGAGGGAGTCCTCCGCACGATGACGGACATCCGCGCGATGGACGCGACGGAGGTCGGTCGCATCGGCGAGATCGATCGCTCCGAGCACATCACGCAGCAGTACCGCGTCAGCGACGGAGTGCTCGAGCTCGTCGACGTCGACATCCACGCGCTGCGCTGGGGCGCACCGGGCGGCATCGACCTGCAGGAGCTCGTCGAAGCGCAGCGTCCCCGGCTCGACGCGGGTGGCGTGCTGCTCGGCGCATTCGACGGCGACGCGCTGGTCGGCTTCGCGATCTTCGACACGAGCTGCGCGGACGAGCCGGCCATCCTCTCGGCGCTCTACGTGACGCGCACGCACCGCGGCCGGGGGATCGCCGTCGCGCTCACCGACGCCGTCGTCCGACTGGCCCGCGCGGTGGGAGCGCCCAGGCTCTACGTCTCCGCGACGCCCACGCGCACCACGGTCGACTTCTACCTCGCGCGCGGCTTCCGTGTGCTCGTGACGCCGAATCCGCGGCTGCTCGCGCACGAACCCGAGGACGTCCATCTCGCCCTCGACCTGCGCCGCGGAGGCGCGGCATCGTGATGCCCGGCGAAGGCTCGCGTCCTGCCGTGCCGTCGCGGGACGTCGTCACGACGCTCGTCGACGCCGCGTTCTCCGGCGTGTCCTTGCGGGACGACCTTGCGCCGGAGTTCTCCCGATGACCTACGACCCGGCGGCTGTGGCCGCCTACTTCGACGATCTCTCCGAGGGCGAGTGGACGCGCTTCGAGCAGACCCTGGGCGATCGCGTCTCGCTCGCGCGGCACACGGGAGTGCTCGAGCGCTTCATCGCATCCGGTTCCCGCGTGCTCGACGTCGGCGCTGGACCCGGGCGCTTCACCGAGGTCCTGCATCGACTCGGATGTCGCGTCGTCGTGGCCGACATCTCGCGCGAGCAGCTCGAACTCAATCGGCGCGGCGCCGCGACGCGTGGGTACGCAGCGAGCGTCGAGTCGTGGCACCAGCTCGACATCTGCGATCTGTCCGTCTTCGGCGACGGATCCTTCGACGCGGTCGTCGCGTTCGGCGGTCCGCTCAGCTACGTGTTCGACGAGCGGGATCGCGCGCTCGCCGAGTGCCTCCGGGTCCTGAGGGGCGGCGGACTCCTGTGCCTGAGCGTGATGTCGCTGTGGGGCAGCATGCACCGCTTCCTGCCGGGAGTCCTCGACCTCCCGCTCGACGCGAACCTCGCCATCGTCTCCACGGGAGATCTCACCCCCTCGGTCGATCCCGCGAGCAGGCATCACTGCCATGTGTTTCGATCCGACGAGCTGCGGTCCTTCCTCGATCGACCTGACCTCGAACTGCTCGAACTGTCGGCGTCGAGCGCAGTCGCGACGGGACACGACGCGTCGCTGTGCGCCGATCCGGCGCGCTGGCAGGCGCTGGTCGAGTTCGAGGAGCGAGCCTGTCGCGATCCCGGCCTGCTCGACGCGGGGACGCACCTCCTCGCGGTCGTGCGGCGGGCGTGAGCGGTTCCTGCGATCCGCTGCAGGCGCCGACCTCGACACCGTCACCTCTCGCCGGAAATGGAGTCCCCATGACCCAGAGCAAGATCGACCGCATCCGCCGCGCGAACGACGCGCTGCTCGTGCAGGGTGACCTCGGCGCCGTCGACGCGTTCTTCACGTCGGACTACGTCGCGCACGCCGGCGACAAGGCCCACCGGGGCACCGCCTTCGTGCGCCGCTTCGTGAAGCAGCTCCGCACGGCGATTCCCGATCTGCGCGTCGTCGACGTCGAGGTGCTCGTGCAGGCGGGCGCCAAGATCACCTGGCGACGAACGCTGCGCGGCACGCACGCCGCGGCGCTGTCGGGCTTGCCGCCGAGCGGCAAGAAGCTCACGTGGACGGACCTGATCGTCTCGCGCTTCGAGGACGGCCGCATCGCCGAGGACTGGGTGGCGTCCGACCTGGCGGAGAAGATGCTCGCGAAGCTGCCGCGCGCGTAGACGACGCCGGACGTTGGTCACCGACCGGTTCGCGTGGATGATGGCGAGGTCGCCCGCGGCGCGAGCTCGCGTCGGCGACCGGAGGACTTCCGCATGAGCACACGCTTCGACGTCCGGGCCGCTCGTCACGCCGCGCGGATCGTGCTGTTCCTCGCACTGGGCGCCTGCGCCGGCCGTCCCGCGGCGCCCGATCACGTGCCGGGGCTGGGCGAGATCATGAGTCTCAACCAGATGCGCCACGCGAAGCTGTGGTGGGCGGGGACGGCCGGGAACTGGCCGCTCGCGAGCTACGAGCTCGACGAGCTCGGCGAGGGCTTCGACGACGCGGTCGAGTTCCATCCCACCCACAAGGACGCGCCGATCGCGATCAAGGACGCGATCCCGGCCATGATCGAAGGCCCGCTCGGGACCTTGCGGCGTGCGGTCGACGCGCAGGACGGCGACGCGTTCCGGACCGCGTTCGACGCGCTCACGACGGCCTGCAACGCGTGCCATCGCGCCACCGAGTTCGGCTTCAACGTGGTCACCCGTCCCACCGTGAACACCTTCTCGAATCAGGCCTTCGCGCCGCCGTCCGACGCGGCGAGTCCGGCCGCGGTCGTCGGGCGAGGGTCGCCCGACGAGGTGTTCCGAGGCGCCCAGGAGTGCGCCGTGTGCCGGCTCGTGCGCGAACTCTCGTGCGACGCCGAGTCGGGGGAGATCCTCGACGTGCGCGAGGAGCGCGCGTCCGAGGGCACGCGGCGCGTGTTGGCGCTCGAGCCGGGGCACGAGCACGCGTGGTTCCGCGTCGGATGCTGGGTGAAGGATGGGGTGATCCTCGATCAGGTCATCCCGAGCGCCCTGGCGATCGACGACGAGACGTGGTTGGCGGCGTACGTCGCGGCACCGCAGTCCGTGCGGCTCGAGCTCGACACCCTGGCGCGCGCGGGATTCGACATCGACGAGGCGCAGCGCGCCCGCCTCGAGGCGCTGCAGGGACTCGCCGGAGGTTCGGCTCGCTGACCCGTACCGGCGGCTCTGCACGGCGGCTCGGGCTCCTGGCGTCGTCGCGCCGGCCGGCGAGCAGCCGCGCCCCGGCACGGATGACCCATGTACGGTCCGTCACGCGGGCGCTACGGTTCTGTCGTCCTGCCGGGAGTCGACGCCGAGGACTCGGCTCGCGCGCCGGCGGCATGGAGGCTCCGATGGTCGTCACGAACGAGCAGTCCGGCACGAACGTGCACGAGATCGCCGAGAAGATCTACCGCATCAGCACGCCCGTCGCGATCGAAGGTGCCGGAGACTTCTCGTTCAACCAGTACCTCGTCGTCGACGACGACCCGCTGCTCTTCCACACCGGTCCGCGCGGGATGTTCCCGCTCGTGCGCGAGGCGGTCGCGAGCGTGATGCCGGTCGAGCGGCTGCGCTGGGTCTCGTTCTCGCACGTCGAGGCCGACGAGTGCGGGTCGCTCAACGAGTGGCTGGCGGCGGCGCCGAAGTGCATCCCGCTGTGCGGCACGGTGGCCGCGCTCGTCTCGATCGGAGATCTCGCCGACCGCGCGCCGCGCGCGCTGGCCGACGGCGAGCGGCTCCCGCTCGGCAGGCACGTGGTGCGTTGGTTCGACGTCCCGCACCTGCCGCACGGCTGGGAGTGCGGCCTGATGCTCGAGGAATCGACCGGCACGCTGTTCTGCGGCGACCTGTTCACCCAGGGAGGAACCGGCCTCCCGCCGGTGACCGAAGGCGACATCCTCGGCCCGAGCGAGGAGTTCCGGCTCGCGATGGACTACTTCTCGCACACGCCGCAGGCGCGCGGGCTGCTCGAGAAGCTCGCCGCGACGCAGCCGAGGACGCTCGCCGTCATGCACGGCAGCGTCTATCGCGGAGACGGGGCCAAGCTGCTGCGCGCGCTCGCCGACGCGTGGACCGCCGGGCCCGCGTGACGAGAGCGCCGCATGCATCCGACCCTCGACCACATCCAGATCACCGTGCGCGACATCGACGCGGTGCTGCCGTTCTACGACGCGATGCTCGCTTTGCTGGGCTTCGACACGAGCCGTCGCTCGTACGCCGAGCTCGACGAGTTCGACATGCGCGTGGCCGAGTACCCGCACCCGGCGTTCTCCTTCGCGATTAGCTCGCCGCGCAGCGCGTTCGCCGGCGAGGGCATCCACCGGCGCCGGCCCGGCGCGGTGCACCACATCGCGTTCCGCGCCGGCTCGCGCGCCGAGGTCGACCGCGTTCATCGCGGATTGGTCGAGTTCGGCGCCGAGATCGTGGGCGGTCCCAAGCTCTGGCCGCAGCACGGAGACGGCTACTACGCGGTCTTCTTCAAGGATCCCGACGGCATCAAGTACGAGATCGTGCATGCGCCGCCGATGGAGTGACGCGAGCGCCGCGGTCGCCGAAGGGGCGATCTGATCCCCGAGGCCGACGGGTGACGGACGGCCCGATCCGGTCCATGATCGCGCTCACGAGGACGTCGACATGGAGGAGGTGCTCATGGGCTTCACGGGTGCGGGTGGCGCGGTGCTGGGCGTGATGCTGGTGGTCTGTGGTGTCCTCGGTGCATCCCGATCGGACGACGACGAGCGGCGGGCGAAGTCGCGCGCCGAGGTCGAGGCGCGCGAGATCGCGTTCGCGCAGTCGATGGCCGACCGCGACCTCGAGGCGTTCGGGGCGTTCATCTCGCCCGAGGCGATCTTCTTCGGCGGCAACCTGCCCACGCGGGGCCGCGACGCGATCGTGAAGCACTGGACATCCTTCTTCGAAGGGGATGCGGCCCCGTTCTCCTGGCATCCGGACGTGGTCGAGGTGCTCGACTCGGGCGGTCTCGCGCTCACCTCGGGCCCGGTGAGGGATCCGTCGGGCGAGATCGTCGGCCGCTTCAACTCGATCTGGCGCAAGGACGCCGACGGAGTCTGGCGCGTCGTGTTCGACAAGGGCTCGTGACCGCGAGGCCGGTCGGGCGTGCAAGCGAGACACCCGTGACGCGTCCCGAGTGGCCGCCCGCTGCGTCGCTCAGGCGGTGACGTGGAACGTGTCGACGTGCCCGTCGGCGAGTTCGTCGGGGTGGTCCCAGCTGCAGAGCCAGTCGCGGGCGTCGTCGATCTCGTCGACGTCGAAGATCCGCGCCTCGCACGGCACGACGTGCACGAGCAGGCGGCTCACGTGCTCCATCCAGGGTCGCTCGACGACGATCGCCATGCGCGCCACGTCGGTCATGTGCCGCAGGGCGAACTCGAGGTCGGCCACGACGCGCGTCAGCGGGAAGCTGCCCAGCGAACGCACGTGCTTGAGCACGCAGACGTGACCGCGTTCGGCGATGACGCTCTCGAGCGCGGTGCGGGCGCGGTCGAAGTCGTCCTTGGAGACCGCGCCGTCGAGGGTGAGCTCGACGACGTTGCTCCCGGGGACCACATGGCAGGCGAGCATGGCCGGTCCTCCGCAGGGGACCTCTCAGCGTCGCCCCGGCGTGTGCCGCAGGCGATGGGCTGACCTGCGTAGCCGGGGGACGACGCGTGGGCACGCGACGTCGCTCAGGCCCCGGGCGCCTGCCCCGGCTCGAACGACAGGCACACCTGCCATCCGTAGACCGGATAGCGGATGCGCGTGCGCCAGGTGCGGAAGCGTGTCGGATCCCAGCCGAACTCGCGGCACAGGTGCCCGAGCATGTCGGCGTAGCGAGGCACCTCGGGTGCGTGGACACGGCGCATGTCGCGTCCCAGGAACTCGATGTGCTCGGCGATGTCGACCCGGTCGGCGTCGCGCTGCGGGTCGTTCACGTTCGCGATGCCGTCGTAGCCGGTGTCGTACACGTACAGTCGCGGTTCCGACTCGGGGAACACGTCCTCGTGCAGGACGACGTCGAAGACGAGGCTCGCCACGGGCACGGCCGGCTCGACGAAGAGCGAGTTGCGCCCGCGCTCGGCGCCGCTGCCGTAGCGCCGCATGGCCGACGGATGGTGGTCGACCACGAACATGTCGACGGTCTCGTGCTTGCCGACGACGTCGTCGGGCAGCGTGTAGTGGACGGTGTCGCCGACGCGCTGCGCCACGAGCTGCGCGGGTGGGTTCGTGCAGAACTCCTCGAGCGGCACGACGCTCGGAGGCGAGACGGCGGCGCCGTCGGTGGGCTGTTCGACGCTGTTGTGGTAGCGGTAGCTGAAGCGCACCGTCACCCCGGGACGCAGGCGCCGGATCGCCACCGCGCCGTTCAGCCAGGTGAGGTCGAGTCGCTGCGGGTCGTCGGCCGAGGGCACGACCACCGCGGCGCCCAGCCAGTGCTCGGCGAGCACGCCCTTGAGCTGGCTGAGTCCCTTGTGGACGGCGTACTTGCTGGCGAGCTCGAAGCGCTCGCGGGCACCCGGGAGCTGCGCGCTGATGAGCGCGTCGAGCTCGGCGCGCGTCCCGGCGTCGCGCTTGATGAGCTGGTCGAACTCGCGCACCGCGCGCTGCGCGCGCTCGACCACGTCGCCCGTCACGCCCTTGCGCGCCGCGGCCCGCACGAGCTTGCGCAACGGCTCGGGGCCCGGCGCCAGGTGCATCGCCTCGAGCGGGTCGTGACTCGCGGCCGCACCCAGCAGCTTGCCGGCCACCGCGCGGTTCACGCCCAGCAGCCGCACCAGCTCGCCGGAGCGCAGCGGCGCCTCCGGCAGGCCCTCCAGCACCGCCCGCAGCGACTCGGCCAGCTCGCTCCCGACCCGCCGCAGGCGCTCGTCGAGGGCCTCCGCGGGACGCTGCGCCAGGCGACCCGGCTCGAACTCGCGCTCCGTGCTGTGCATGGCGAAATCGTACACCGAGAGGCCGATCCGACGAGAGCGTGATCCACGAAACGTCACAATAAATGTGTAATAAATGTCAGTACGACAGGGGCCCGACGCTCTAGCATGGCCGATCGGACGCGACCGTTCGGAGCCGCCCTCCGCGGCGGAGCGCTCGCCATCCCGGCAACCGACCTCGCACCCTCGGAGAGACCCGATGACCTCCCCCTCGTTCCTGCGCCCCGGCGTCGCCGCGCTCGTGGGATTGTTCGCGCTGCCGGCCGCGTCCGCCGGCGAACTGCTCTACTCGATGACCGACCTCGGCACCCTCGGCGGTCCCGAGTCGGCCGCCTTCGGACTCAATGCGTCCGGCCAGGTCGTGGGCTGGGCCAACATCGACGGCTGCACGGTGAACGGCCACGCCTGCCGCCACGCCTTCGTGTGGGACGACGGCGTGATGACCGACCTCGGCCTGCTGCACGGTGACCAGGAGAGCGTCGCGCGCGCGATCAACGACGCGGGCCTGATCGTCGGCACCTCCGAGTTCGACGTGCTGTTCGGCTCGGGCACCTTCCACGCGGTGACCTGGGACGGCGGCGTGATCGCGCCGCTGCCCGACCTCGGCACCGGCGAGAGCTTCGCCGAGGACGTGAACGCGTCGGGTGTCGTCGCCGGCTGGGCGGTCGATCCCATGGTCTCGCGCGACCGCGCCGTGACCTGGACCGGCGGAGCCATCGCGAACGTCGGCAAGGGCGAGTCGCACACCTACAACCGCGCGATCGGCATCAACGACGCGGGGCAGCTCGCGGGCTTCGCCTGGAACCTGTTCGAGCCCAACGACGCGATCCTGAACGCCGGCGGCTGGAGCACGATCGGCGGCACCGACGGTCCCTTCCAGAACGCCGAGGCGTACGACGTGAACGACAGCGGCCTCGTGGTCGGCCTGCAGGCGTTCCCGTCGGGCGGCTGGCACGCCGCCACGTGGACCACGTCCGGCGCGGTCGACGCCGGCCTGCTGCCCGGCCACGAGTACGGCGAGCTGCACTCCGCGAACGAGGACGGACTGTGCGTGGGCCGCACCTACGACGACACCGATCCGCTCGACAGCCACGGCGTGCTGTGGGACGGCACCACGCTGCACGACCTCAACGACCTGCTCGTCCCCGGCAGCATCGGCGTCGTGTACGAGGCGCGCGAGATCAACGCGTCCGGCGCCATCGCGGGCACGGCGCTCGTCGGCGGCGTGTTCCACGCGGTGCTGCTCGAGCCGTCCGACGGCAGCGGCACGTGGACGAACCTGGGCCACGGCCTGGCCGGCAGCGCCGGGGTCCCGCAGCTCGTCGGCGACGGCCCGCTCGTCGCCGCGTCCACGACCACGCTCACGCTCGAGTCGGGCCTGCCCGCGGCGCCCGCCGTGCTCGTCGTGGGACTCTCGCCTCTCGACGCGCCCTTCAAGCAGGGCGTGCTCGTCCCGCAGCCCGACCTCGTGCTGAGCGGCATCGTGCTCACCGGCTCGGGCGGCTTCGCGCTCTCGTTCCCGTGGCCGGCCGGCGTCCCGTCGGGCGCGTCGGTCTGGTGGCAGACGTGGATCCAGGACGGCGCGGCCCCCGCGGGCTGGTCGGCGAGCGACGGCCTGCGCTCGACCACGCCCTGACGTGAGCCGCGGGCGACGCGGCGTGCGAGGCACGCCGCGTCGCCCGAGCGCACCGCGTCACGGGGTCACGGCCTGCACGCCGTTCGAACCCGACCACCCGTCGTTCGCGAGCGGATCGGCCACCCACGCCTGCCACCACACGGCGACGCCGTGTCCGAGGCCGGGCGGGAGGACGCCCGTCGCACTCGCGTGACCGGACGCGTCGCTCGGTGCACCGGCGAGGACGACCTCGGGCGCGGGAACGAGCACGCCGCCGTGGAACGGGATCGCGAGCTCGGCGAGTCCCGCGAGCCACAGCACGGCAGCGTTCTCGCGCGTACCGGCCAGGTCGAGCGTGAACGGGTCGCCGGCGAGCAGGCTGCCGCTGCCCGAGAGCGCGGGAATGCCGTGCGTGCCCGGGAGTCCGCCGGCCAGCGTCAGCCAGCCCTGGTCGGTCAGGAAGAGCATCCACACCGCGCCGGCCCACTGGGAACCGTCGCCGTCTCTCGACGCGCCGACGGCCAGGTCGGGCGAGCCGTCGACGTCGAGGTCTCCGAGGCAGGCGACCGCCGAGCCGAAGTCGTCGTCCGGGTCGAGCACGTCGCCGAGACCGCCGCTGTCGTCGCCGATGCGCGAGGCGGCGCGCAGGGCGCCCTGACGATCGAGATGCAGGATCCACACGGCGCCCGTGCCGAAGCTGCCGGGACCGGTCCCGCTGGCGCCGGCCGCCAGATCGATCACGCCGTCGTGGTCGACGTCGCCGAGGGCCGCGAGCGACGAGCCCAGGTCGTCGCCGACCTCGAACGCCCCACCGAAGGCGGGATCGTCCACGGTGATCTTGCCCCAGGTCTCGGCGCGGCCGTCGGGGAGCAGCGCGCAGAGCCAGACCGCACCCACGTTCGAGAGGCCGTCGTCGTCGCCGATGGCACCGACCGCGAGGTCCTGCCGTCCGTCGCCGTCGACATCGCCCAGCGCGGCGAGCGAGCAACCGAACCAGTCGCCGAGATCGAGCGCGGCGGGCGCGAAACGCTGCTGGCCGATCAGCGTGCCATCGGCCGCGAGGAGCAGCACCCAGAACGCGCCACGCCGGGCGTAGAGCGGACCGGCGCCGTCGTCGGTGGGAGAGCCCACGACCAGGTCGGGCACGCCGTTGCCGTCGAGGTCGCCCACCGCGGCGAGGGCCTTGCCGAATCCGCAGCCATCGTGCAGCGATCCACCGAAGCCGCCCTCGGTCTGGCTGATCTTCGTCTGCGACTTGACCGTCCCGGTCGAGGTCATGAACAGGATCCAGACCGCGCCGCGGTCGGCGGAGGTGTCGCCGGGATCGCCGCCGTCGTCGTCGTTCGGCGCGCCCACCGCGAGCTCGGTCACGCCGTCCCCGTCGAGGTCGCCGATCGCCGCGACCGACCAACCGAAGAAGTCCCACGCGTCGAGCACGCCGCCGAAGCCGCCCTGCAGCGGGTTGATCGCGCGCTTGGCCTTGATCGTGCCGTCGCGTCGCGGGAAGAGCACCCAGACCGTCCCGACGTTCTCGAGCACGACGTCGTCGAACGGTGCGCCGACGAACAGGTCGGGGACGGTGTCGCCGTTGAGGTCGCCCGGACACGCCAGCGCGAAGCCGAACTGGTCGTTGGCACCGAGGTGTCCGTCGAAGCCGCCTTCGGTGGCGGAGATCTTCTGTGCGGCGAGCACTTCGCCCGGCACGAGCTGGGCTGTCGACGAGGCCACGGCGGCGAGCAGGAACACAAAGACGGACAGACGGGACGTGCGCGTGTGCATGGCGGTCCTCCGGGCGCCAGTCTCGCGCCGGGCGTCCGCGTGCTGCCTGCGCAAGTGTGCGCAGCCCGGGCACGCCGGGGACGAGCGCCGATCGCGTATCCTCGAAGCCGTGATCCCCTGGGAACTCCTCGACACGGCCCCGGTGCGCGGCAGCAAGGCGAGCATGACGCTCCTGCGCCGCGGCGACGTCTACTCGATCCAGGTCGGCGGCGTCGAGCTCATGAACAACTGGATCTACGGTCTCGACTGCGGTCTCGCCGACCACGGCTGCGCGGCGCTCGACGGGTCGGTGCGGCAGGGTGCGCGCGTGCTCATCGGCGGGCTGGGCATGGGCTTCACGCTGGCGCGCACGCTGAGCCACGTCGGCGCGCAGGCGCAGGTCGTGGTCGTCGAGCTCGTCCCCGCCGTCGTGCGCTGGAACGAGACGCTCATCGGACAGCTCGCGGGCCATCCCCTGCGCGACCCGCGCGTGACCGTCGTCGAGGACGACGTCGGACGCGTGCTGCGCGGTTCGCCCGCCGGTTTCGACGCCGTGCTGCTCGACGTCGACAACGGTCCCGAAGGCCTCTCCCGCAAGTCGAACGATGCGCTGTACTCGACGGCCGGGCTGGCCGCCGCGCGCGCCGCGCTGCGTCCGGGCGGGGTGCTCGGCGTCTGGTCGCTCACCGGCGACCGCGCCTTCAGCGAGCGCCTGCGCGCGTCGGGCTTCGACGTCGAGGAGCGGCGCGTCGCCAAGCGCGGAGGACGCGCCAAGCAGACGATCTTCGTCGCGCGCCCGCGCGCTGCGGGCTCGCCGGCGGGCGGAGCGCGCGCCGAGGAATCCCGCGACGGCTCGCGAGGTCGCGGTTCACGGGACGGTTCGCGCAGGGCGAAGGCCGGTGGTGCCGCGCGCGGGGCGAAGTCCGGCGGCGGCGCGCGCAGGGCGCCGCCCGGCGGACGGCGTCGACCCGCGGGCTGAGGCCCGGCGCGCAGCGACGCGCCGACTCCGAGGACAGAGATGCTCGCCAAGTCCATCGCCTGCACCGTGGCCGAGCGCGAGCGTCCCGCGTTCGCGCGAGCGCAGCGACGGTGGAGCGCGATCGCGACGTGCGACGGGTTCCTCGGTCAGCTCGGCGGCTTCGAGGGCGACGGCGCGTACGTCCTCGGGCTCTGGCGCGACGGGGATGCGTACGCGCGCTTCATGCGCGAGGCGCACGACGAAGTGACGTCCACGAACGATCAGGCCGCGACGTACTCGGCGATCTCGGTCGAACTCGCGCGCGTGGCGCTCGGGATGCCGGGCGAGTGCGCGTCGCTCGTCGAGGCGCTTCCGTACGCGGGCTTCCTGCGCGTCGCCGAATGCGATGTCGATCCCACGCGGGTCGGGCACTTCACGGCCGTCCAGCGCGACGTCTGGACGCCCGGCATGGCGCGCGTCCCGGGCATGCTCGCCGGCGCCTTCTGGACGTCCGACACGCGGCCGGCGCGGTTCCTCGTGACCACGCTCTGGCGCGGCGAGCGCGAACACGTCGCCTACGCGCGCGACGTGCTGCCCGCGCTGCGCGGGCGCGCCGCGGCCGACGCCGACCTGCGCGCGATCCGCGGCCGGCAGTTC
The DNA here is from genome assembly GCA_020638905.1 of Planctomycetota bacterium. Classification (GTDB taxonomy): domain Bacteria; phylum Planctomycetota; class B15-G4; order B15-G4; family B15-G4; genus JACKHP01. The sequence continues at coordinate 114,908 of JACKHP010000010.1, forward strand.
ACGCTCGAACCCTCGTGGACGGTGCTCCCGCGCGCGACGGATCCGTGAGAGGCTGGCCGGCGAGGCGGCCGTCCGTCGCATGGACAGGACGTCCCGTCCTCGCTCAGCGGAGAATCGCTCCATGCACGCACCGACCCGTCTGCTCGCCGCGCTCGTCTGCCTCGCGAGCCTCGCCTGCGCGGGCGCGGACGCCGCCCGGCCGACCCTGCTCGCCGAGGCCGACGCCATCGCGCCGCACCTGCTCGGCACGTGGCGCACGAGCACTGCGATCTGCGCCGCGCACGTCCCGGCCGGCGAGCACGTCCCGGACGTGCCCGAGCACACGATGACGCTCGTCGACGACCCCGCGGCGGTGGCCGACCTGATCGACCCGGTGTCCGACGGGCTGGACGTGCGGGTCGCGGGCGGGACGCGCGGCCTCCCCAAGTCACCGGTCTTCTTCTTCGGACGGGTGACGACGGGTCGCATGGCCGGCCACGCCGCGCTGCTGATGCTCAGCGATGCGCGGTCTCCCGACGGCACCGTCGAGGCGTGGGGCGACTCCGACGAGGCCCTCGTGCGGCTCGAGCTCGCGCGCGACGGACGTCCCGACGTCCTGTTCCTGGCGATGGACGGCTTCGACGGACCGCAGGTGGCGTACGAGCGCGCACCGTAGGCGAGTCCCGGCAGCACGCGCCGGAGTGCGCGCCGCACGAGCGACGCCGGACACACCCGCAGGCCTCGGCGGTACACTTGCGGCGCCGCACGGGGAGTCGTCCGCATGGCCGTCCGCGTCCACAAGCCCGATCGCGCTCGCGCGGAGGAGCCCTCGCGCACGCGGTCGCCGACGCGTGCGCCGTTCGAGGTGCTCGCCGCGCGCGTGCTCGGCGTGGCCCTGCCGCTGCTCGAGGTCGCCCGGCGCCGCACCGACTTCTCCGACGTGCCGGCGTACGTCGACGACTTCATCGCCGGCGCGTTCCTGCTGTGGGCGGCGCGCAACGTGTCACGCGGGCGCCGTCACGGACGCGCGCAGCTCGCGGCCGCGTGGGGCGTGCTGTGCGGCGGCCTCTACTCCAGCGTCTTCGGACAACTCGCCGTCACGTCCGCGAACGACGTCTCGGGCCTGCCGAACGGCGTGGTCGTCGCGATCAAGCTGGCGCTCGCGGCGCTGGCCGTCGCGTGCCTGCTGCTCACCGTCCACCGCACGACGCGGGACGTCGCGCCGTGATCCCCGACGGGACGCCGGAGAGCGCGTCCCGTTCCAAGGAGTCCCCATGAACCGCATGGTGCTCGTCGAACGCGTGCTGCTGGGTGTCCCGCTGGTGGTCTTCGGGGCCGCGGGACTGTTCACGGTGCTGCCCGATCCGCATGCGGCGTGGGAGGGCAACGACGCCTTCGCGCCCGCGGCGAAGGACCTCCTCCTGGCCCTGTGGGACAGCGGCTTCCTCATGACGAGCGTGTGCGTCGTGCACCTGCTCGCGGGCCTGCTGCTGCTCGGCAACCGCTTCGTGCCGCTGGCGCTGGCGATGCACCTGCCGGTGAGCGTCGAGATGACGCTCTTCCACCTGACCCTCGATCCGGGGACGGGCGCCATGGCGTACGCCGTGCTGCTGCTGAACCTGGTGTTGATCGTGGCCTACCGGGGCGCGTACGCCGGACTGCGGACGGCCCGCTGGGCGCCCGACCCGGTGGCCGATCTTCCCGATCTGGCGTCTTGACGTGAGACTTGCGTCTCGCAATGATACGTGCATCTCAACGAGGCGATCGCCATGCAGACACGGACCAAGACCCTGACCCCCGCGCAGATGGACGAGGCGATGGACCGCCACTTCGGGTTCGAGGCGGCCGACGACATCGACGGCGTGCTGTCGACCCTGACCCCCGACGCCGAGCACGACATCGTCGGCTCGCCCGGCGGCCCGACCCGCGGGCGCGAACCCGCCCGAGCGTTCTACGAGCAGATGTACCGTGACCTCGCGAACGGTCGGATCACGACGAAGCGCCGCCTGTACGGCGACGGCTTCCTGGTCGACGAGTCGTTCTGGGAGGGCACGGCGCAGGGCACGCCGTTCGGCCTCGAGGGTCGCGGTCGCCCGATCGCGTTCCGCCTGTTGCACGTGATGGAGTTCTCCGACGACGGCCTCATCGCGCGCGAGAACTGCTGGATCGACCTGTCCGCCGTCCTGCAGCAGTTGCCGCAGGACGGATGAGCGCGCGCAAGAGCGGAGCGGGCGCCGCGGGTCCGGCCGCTTCGCCTGCCGGGGACGCGAGATCGTCGCGGACGTCCGGCGGGGGGCGCGCGAACCAGCGTCTGCGCACACGCAAGGAACTGCTGGCCGCCGCGGCGCGCCTCATGCGCGAGGGTGAGCACGCGCCCACCCTCGAGGACGTGGCGAAGGAGGCACTCGTCTCGCGCGCGACGGCGTACCGCTACTTCCCGAGCATCGAGGCGCTGCTCGTCGAGGCGCCGCTGGACGCCGAGGTGCCGGCCGCCGACGCGCTCTTCGCCGACGTGACCACGCTCGATCCCGCCGAACGCGTCGACCTGGCGGAGGCCGCCCTGCACGCCATGTGCTACGCGAACCAGGCCCAGCTCCGCGCGCTGCTGGCCGAGTCGCTGAAGGCCGAGCCCGGCACCCGGGACGACGACCGTCCGCTGCGGCAGAACCGCCGGCTCGCGCTCATCGAGGCGGCCCTCGCGCCGACGCGCGGACGCTTCGACGACGAGACGTACGAACGCCTGTGCGCCGCGCTCTCGCTCGTCTTCGGACTCGAGTCGATGATCGTCTTCAGCGACGTCCATCCGCTCGAGCCGGATGCGGCGCGCGCGGTCAAGAGCTGGACGGCGCGCGCCCTCGTGCGCGCGGCGCTCGACGACGCGTCCGAGGCCCGGCGCTGAGGCACGCGTCGCGGCCTCGGGCGGGCCCACCGAGTGCCGTCGGCGGGTCGTCCGTGCACCGCGCGTGAGTCGGCCTCGTCTCCGAGGTAGTCTCGACCCACGCCGGGACGGGACGCGCACTCCGCGCACCCTGTCCGTCCCGCGGGAGGGTCGCATGCAGCGCGCGAGGCGAACGACGTCTGCCGTGCTCGCGGTGCTGCTGTGGGTCGTCGTGGCGACCGCGTCGCTCGCGGCCCAGGACGCGCCCTCCACCGACGCTCCGCTCTCGCGCGCGTCGATCCAGGCCGCGCTCGAGGAGGCGCGCGCGTCGACGACGCTCCCCGAGGCCGACCTGCAGCGCGTCGAGTCGCTCATGAAGGACGCGCTGGCGCACCTCGACCGCGCCGAAGGCTGGCGCGCACGCGCCGCAGAGCTCGCCACCCAGACGGCCGAGGCGCCCGAGCTCGCGAAGAGCCTGCGCGAGTCGCTGCGCAACGCCGCGCCCGTCGCGAGTCCGGTGCCGCCGGACCCGCCCACGATCGAGCGTGTGCAGCCGCTCGTCGACGTGGCCGAGGCCGACGCCGCGAAGGCGCGCAAGCGCGTCGACGACCTCGAGGCCGAGCGCCGCACCCAGGACGAGCAGCGCGCGAACCTGCCGCAACAGCTGGCCGACGTCCAGTCGCAGGTCGAGGCGGTCGAGACGGAGATCGCGGCGGCCGGCGACGGGCCGTTCCTCGAGCCGTTGCCCAACGCGCAGTTCGTCGAGCGCCTCACGCGCCGCGACGCGCTGGCCGCCGAACTCGACGTACGCCAACGCGAGCTGCTGGCCTCCGACGTGCTCTCCGACCTGCTCGACGCACGGCACGAGGTCGCGGTGCGCGACAAGAACCGCGCCGAGGAGACGCTGCGTCTGTGGCGCGATCTGCTCAACGACGTGCGCGCCGAGGACGCCCGCCGCGCCGCCGCCGAGGCCCAGCGGGCCGAGCAGGACCTCATCGACGGCGATCCGCGCATCAAGGAGCTGGCCGAGAAGAACGCCGCGCTGGTGGCGCGCCGCACCGGCCCCGAGGGCCTGGCGGCCAAGATCAAGGAGGTCACCGAGCTCGCCGACCAGGTCGACGACGCGCTCTCGTCGGTGCAGCACGACTTCGACGGCGTCAAGGAGAAGGTCGACAACGTCGGTCTGACCCCGGCGGTCGGCATCCTGCTGCTCGACGTCAAGCGCAAGCTCGGCGACCTGCGCGTGCACGAGGAACGCGTCGCCCAGCGCGAGGACGAGATCGCCGACGCGCAGCTGCAGCGCATCGTCGTGCGCGAGATGCACGACCAGCTCGCCGACCTCGACGACGTCGTGCGCCGCAAGGTCGAGGACCTCGGCATCGCCCCCGGCTCGCCGACGTACGAGACGGTCGAGCGCACCGTGCGCGACCTCTACGAGCGCCGCAAGGAGACGCTGTCGGTCCTGCGCGGGGAGTACAAGACGTGGTTCGAGCAGCTCGAGGAGCTCGACACCGACGAACGGCGGTTGGTCGACCTCAGCAAGCAGCTCGCCAGCTACCTCGACGAGCGCGTGCTGCGCGTGCGCACCGCGCCTCCGTTGCACTCCGACGACTCCCTCGTGTCGAACCTGGCCGGGGCCGTCGAGTGGCTCACCGACGGCGAGGGCTGGACGGACATCGTCCACGCCGTGACCACGCGCGGTCCGGCGAGGCCGGGCAGCGAGGTGATCGGCCTGCTGCTGCTGCTGGGGCTCGTGCTGCTGCGCCCGACGTTCGTGCGGCGCATCGGCGAGATGGCCGACCTCGTGGGACGCCTGCGCACCGACCGCTACGTCTACACCGTGCACACCGCGGTCATGACCGTCCTGCTCGCGGCGCCCCCGGCGCTCGCGCTGTGGCTGGTCGCGGGACTGGTCGAGCCGGCGACGGGGTCGACCGAGCTGGGCGCGGCCGTCGCGACGGGATTGCGCACCTCCGCGCTGGCGTGGTTCCTGGTCGAGATCGTCGCGAAGGTGTGCCGCCCGCGCGGCCTGGCCGAGGAGCACTTCCGCTGGCCCGAGGCGAGCCTGGCCCTGGCGCGTCGGCACCTGCGCTGGTTCATCCCGGTGGCGCTGCCGGCGGTGTTCCTGGTGTCGGTCGGCGAGTGGTACCACGTCGACAGCTTTCGCGACTCGCTCGGACGGCTGGCGTTCCTCGGCGGACAGCTCGCCATCGCGGCCTTCTCGCTCATCGTGTTGAACCCGTCGCACGGGGTGCTCGCGCCGGTGATGGCGGCCTTCCCCAACGGTTGGGTCAGCCGGCTGCGCTGGCTGTGGTTCCCGCTCGCGGTCGCGCTGCCGGTCTCGCTCGCCGTGCAGGCCTACGAGGGTTACTGGTACACCGCGATCCAGCTCCACGAGCGCTTCCGCAGCACGGCCATGCTCGTGCTGGGCATCGGTCTCTCCCAGGCGATGGTGTTGCGCTGGCTGTTCGTGGCGAGGCGCCAGCTCGCCGTCCAGCAGGCGTTGCGGCGACGCGCGGCGGCCGAAGCCGAAGAGTCGGGGGAGGGCGCGCACAGCGGTCCGCTGAGCCCCGAGGAGCTGGCCGGGGAGCTCGACATCGACGTGACGGCCGTGTCCGTCCAGAGCCGGCGGCTGGTGCAGATCGCGGTCATCGTGGCCTTCTTCACCGGCGTGTTCATCGTCTGGGCCGACGTGCTGCCGGCCCTGCGGTACTTCGACCGGGTGCCGTTGTGGACGCACGCCGTCGAGGTCGAGAAGGTCACGCCGGGCCCCGACGGACGGGAGACGGTGCAGCTCGTGAGCGTGCCCGAGGCGATCACGCTGGCCGACGTGCTGCTCGCGCTCGCGGCGCTCGGCATGACGATCGCCGCGGCACGCAACGTCCCCGGACTGCTCGAGATCGCGGTGCTGCGGCGGTTGCCGATGACGCGCGCCGGACGCTACGCGGTGACGTCGATCGCGCGCTACGCCATCGGCATCATCGGCACCTTCCTCGTGTTCGGCGCGATCGGCATCGGCTGGTCGCAGGTGCAGTGGCTGGCCGCCGCGGTGTCGGTCGGGCTCGGCTTCGGACTCCAGGAGATCTTCGCGAACTTCGTGTCGGGCCTGATCCTGTTCCTCGAACGGCCGATCCGCGTGGGTGACACGGTCACGGTGGGCGAGGTCGTGGGACAGGTCACGCGCATCCACATGCGCGCCACGACGATCCAGACCTGGGACCGCACCGAGCTGGTCGTCCCCAACCGCGAGTTCATCACCGGCGAGCTCGTGAACTGGACGCTGTCCGACTCGACCCTGCGCGTGATCAGCAAGGTGGGCATCGCGTACGGGAGCGACACGGAGCTGGCCACCCGGATCCTGAAGTCGGTGGCCGCCGAATGCGACGACGTGCTCGAGGAGCCGGAGCCGCGGGTCGTCTTCTGCGCGTTCGGCGAGAGCACGCTCGACTTCGAGTTGCGCGTCTTCGTCGACGACCCCGACCTGTACCGCGTGATCCACCACAAGCTGAACATGGAGATCGACAGGCGCTTCCGCGAGGCCGGCATCGAGATCGCCTTCCCGCAGCGCGACCTGCACATCCGCTCGTCGAGCGTGCCGCTGTCGCTGGCCGCGAGCTCGATCCCCGCGGGCGCCATCGTGCGCGGCGACGCACCCGAAGGCGGCGGCTGAACGCGGCCGCCGCGACGCTGGACGCTGCGCCGGCGTGTGCCTACGAGCGTGTCGGGCCCGGACCCCCTTCGCGCGGAGTCGCGGACGTCCGATCGTCGGAGGCGTCCGACGCGACGTCGGTCGCGGGCCGTGCGTCGGACGCCGCGCGGGACGCGGGCGCACCGAGTTCCGGGAGCGCGACGAGCGTGCGTTCGCACCATTGCAGGCGCGCCTCGGTCGTGGACAGGGCGGCGTCGAGGGCCGCGTTCTCGAAGAAGGCCTCGCGCGGGTCGTCGTGGAGGGGTTGCGACGCGAGGCGCTCCCGTTCGGAGATCAGGCGCGCGCGCTCCTGGAGCAGCGCGATGGCGACCGACTCGATCGCCCCCCGCGCCGTCGACGCGTCGGCCGCCGCGAGGAAGCGCACGCGGGCGAGCCAGGGCAACTTCTCGGAGCACTCGGAGCGAGTGCCGGACCCGCGCTCCGGGTCGTCCAGGGCGTCGACGAGGGCCCTGCGTCCCGCATCGGTGATTGCGTAGATGCGACGCCTCGGTCCCCTGTGGCCCACCCGGCTCCGGCTGGTCAACAGGCCCCGGCTCTCGAGTCGCCGCAGGGCCGGGTAGATCTGGGACAGCTCGGCATGCCAATAGTGCGACGCCGAGCGGAGGCGTCCGGCCAGGTCGTACCCCGAGCCATCGTCACGCAGCAGGCCGAGCAGGATCGCGTCCAAGTCCATGCACCAACTATAGCAATCTCGCTATAGTGATTGGCTCGACGCTGTGGACAACCTGTGGGGACGGTTGGCGGGCGCGAGGCCGATCGCATCGAAGGGCATCGTGACCATGGCCGGATCGACCATTCCGTCGAAACATGGATCACGACCCGATTCGTGGAGAGGCGGGTTCAGCACACGCCGTGCCCGACCGGCATGGGGTCTTTATCCAGGAGTTGTCCACAGCCCGACGGGGGCGCGAGGCGCGCCGACGAGCCTGGCCGGGGAGTGCGCGGCAAGGCCCCGGATCCGTCGCCGATCCGGGCCGCGAAGGGTGTCCGGCGAGTGAGGAACAGGTGTGGGTGGCATGCGCCTCGCGTGGTCGGCCCGCGGCCACCGGAGGCGGAGGTCGGTCGCCCTCGCCCGGCCGGGGCGGACGGCCGACCGTCCCCCACGGAGGCAGCGGCCGCCGCGCGACGGCTACTTGACCTTGACCAGCAGCTTGTAGCGGCCGCCCTCACCGGACGGGTCGCTCAGAGTCAGCGTGTAGGTGCGTCCCGAGAGCACGGTGATGCCGGACTGGCTGGCCTTCGTCTGCTTGCCGTTGACCTTCTTGTCGGCGCTGCGCTCGAGTTCGCCGGGCGTGTCGTCCAGGTCGAAGTCGACCGTCGTCCCGCCGACGCCCTTGATCGAGACGCTGATCTTCTGGCCCTCGGCCAGGTCGATCGCGAACGCCTGCTCGTCGATGCTGCCCAGGAAGGCCGACTCGAAGGAGAGCGTGAGGCCGTCGCTCGCGTCGAAGTCGTAGATCGTGTCGGGCAGCACGCCCGAGATGCCGTGGCGCATGAACGCGCCGAGGGCCTTGCCGGCGTACTTCTGTCCCTTCTTGCCGCCCTGGTCGAGCAGCTGGTCGACCAGGCTCTCGGCGCAGCCCCAGAAGTAGGCCGTGTAGCAGTCCTCGACGTTGTCGGTGTCGACCACGGGGAAGCCGACCTCGGCGGTGCTCATGGGCCAGCCCAGGAGTCCGGTCAGGATCGCGGCGTCGGCCGTCTTGGACTTGACGGCCTTGCGCACGCTCCACAGCGCGGCGGCGAAGATCTCGCCGGCGCGATGCTCCTCGGGGAAGCCGGTGTAGAAGCCGATCTCGCGCCAGAGGTCGTCGACCAGGGTGATCTCGGAGCCGAGGTCGCGGAACGCGTCACCCTCCAGGTCGAGGTCGGCGCCGGCGTGCAGCATGAAGGAGTGGCCGATGAGCTCGTCCTTGAGTGACGAGCCGGAGGCGTAGTCGGCCAGGCCCTCGTTCACGGCGCGCGGCGGCGTGTCGAGCTCGTCGTCCCCGAACGTGCCGCCGGCCTTGTCGACCACCATGTGCGTGTACTCGTGGCACACGATCGTCGGATCGCGCGACAGGTCGTCCATCGGGTCGCCCGAGACCGCGGTGAACTCGCCGAACAGGAAGTACCCGGGGTCGTAGCCACCCGCGCCGTCGGGGTCGGACGGCGAGTAGAGCGCGTTCACGTAGCCGTCGCCGCCGTTGTCGAAGTTGACGTACGTGAGCACCGAGTAGTCGCCGTCGAAGTCGCCCAGCACCTTCGAGAACCAGCTCCCCATGCGGTCGAGCCAACAGTAGGTGTTGACGTGGTCGAACAGCTGGTACTCGGAGATCTGGTCGGGGAAGCTGCCGAACACCGCGGAGCCGTCGTCGGCGAAGGCGAACTGGCTCTCGGGGTTGTAGATCTGCAGACCGTCCGCGTCGACGACCTGCGCGTAGCGTCCGGTGAGCGTGCCGGCGAGAGCCAACGAACCGGCGTCGGCCGAAGCGAGGTGCTTCAGGCTGGTGAACGCCTCGCTCTCGGTGGTCGCCTTCTTGACCGACTTGTACACGTCGCCCTTGCCGCTGGACGTCGGGAAGGTCACGTCGTCGCCGTCGTACTTGAAGATCGCGGTGCTGCCGTGCACGCCGTCCTCGGACACGCTCAGCAGCGTGCCGTCGCGCGCGTCGATCTCGATCACGAGCGGCAGGTGGTCGTCGCGCACGACCGACACGCGGTGCACGAGCTGCAGGCCGTCGGCGGTCAGGCGCGCCGTCTCCTCGACGTCGGGACCCGACACGATGCGATCGGGGTCGAGTCCGGCGAGGGCCACGGCGCGCGAGCGGGCGTCGTCGGCGTCGAGCACGGGACCGGGCGTGTCGCCCAGCGTCGGGTCGATCACGCCGTGCGCCTCGCGCACCACGCCGCGATCGTCGAAGCGCAGGTCGATGCCGTGGCCTCGCAGCAGGTGCCCGTGGACGCGCTGCACGAACCGCATGCGCTGCGGCGAGAGCCGCGTGCGCGGCAGCGCCTCGAGCTCGACGCCGTCGTCGAGCCCGAAGAGCCCGCCGTAGCGCTTCAAGAAGTCGCCGGCGCGGGAGGCCGCGTCGGTGCCCGTGGTCGCGAACGCACCCGACATGCGGCGCGCGCCACCGTCGGGCCGGACCTCGAAGCGCTGGATCGTGTCGGACCCGCGCAGGTCGACCGCGTCGACGGCGTCGACCGGATCGGCGCCGTCGGCCTGGCCCTGCGTCCCGGACGGGTCGCCGTCCGCGCGGGGGACGGACTGTCCGGCGGCCTGGCCGGCGACGACCAGGCCCAGGAGCGGCACGAGAAGGATGCGATGCATGAGGGACGTCTCCTCGGTCGGGCCCCCCTCGCGGAGGGGCCACCGTGTGCTCGTATCGATCCCGTCCAGGGGCGAGTTGAGCGCGAGACGACGGGACCCGGGGCCGGGCTCGCGCGTTCCGGCCCCGTGGTCGCGTGGCCCTGCGATGGGCCGCAGACCCGGGGCGCGCCGAGCGTCCCGCGTCAGCGCCGTCCGGCAGCCTCCTCGAGGACGGCCAGGGTGCGTCGGGCCAGGACGTCCCAGGTGAACTCGCGGCGCACGCGCTCGGGGCCGCGGCGCGCGAGGTCGGCGCGCAGCGGTTCGTCGTCGACGAGCCGGCGCAGCTCCTGCGCGAAGGACTCGGCGTCGTGTGGATCGAACGCGACGCCGCAGTCGCCCAGGGTCTCGAGCAGGGCCGCGCGATCGCTCGACAGCACGGGCGTCCCGCAGGCCTGGGCCTCGAGCACCGGCAGGCCGAAGCCCTCGTGGAGCGACGCGCAGACGTAGACCCCCGCCCCCGCCAGCAGGCCCGGCATGTCGACGTCCGACACGTAGCCCGGGAGCACGAGGCGCTCGTCGGAGAGTCCGAGGCGGCGCGCGTCGGCGCGCAGGCGTTCGGCGTCGTCGCTCTTCGGTCCGCCGAGGACGAGGCGCCACGCGTCGGGCAGGTCGGCGGCGACGAACGCCGCGAGCAGTCCGTGCTGGTTCTTGCGCGGCGAGTACGTCCCCACCGAGAGCACGTACGGGCGGTCGGACAGGCCGAAGCGCGCGCGCAACGCGGCGAGCTCGTCGTCGGGCGGTCGCCGGAAGCGCTCGGTGTCGACCGCGAGCGGCACGACGCGGATCCTGCCGCGCGGGAGGCCGAGATGCTCCACGAGCGCGTCGGCGCCCTGGGCGCTGTACGCGATCACGAGGTCGGCGCGGGCCACCGTCTGCCGGATGCGCGCCTGGCGCGTCCGCCGCCAGCGCGCGTCGGACAGCTCGGGGAACTCGAAGACGTTGATGTCGTGCAGCATGACCGTCTTCGCGAACGGCGCGAACGCCGGCAGCCTCACGCCGATGCCGTGGAACACGTCGACGGGGCGTCCGAGCAGCGCGTGCAGGCCGTCGACGAGCAGGCGCGGACGCGGCGAGCCGGGCAGCAGGTCGTCGATCAGCGCGCGCTTCGTCCAGCGCTGGGGACGCACGCCGAGCACGTACTCGTGCGTCGGCGCCACGCGCACGCAGGCCTTGACGAGCTCGGCGCCGTACGTCGCGATCCCGCCGCGCCGCGGCTTGCAGCACGAGGTCGCGTCGAACACGATCCTCATCGCCGCGGGCGTCCGTCGGGACGCCGCGAGGGCACGTCCGCGAGACCCGTGTGCGATGCGACGCGGCGATCGGCCGCCGGCGCGCGCGTCACGACGTCTTCTGGACGTACGCCATGCGCAGGTTCGTGAGCACGCCCGAGAGGTACTGGTCCTCCTCGTCGGTGCGGTTGCCCGCGGTCTTCTCGTCGAGCATGGCGATCGTGTCGATCAGGTAGCGGGCCACCGGCAGGTTCGCCTCGCGCTTGCGCGTGAGCGGGTTCTCGGTGTCGCCCAGCGCGATGGACACCTGCTGCGCCAGCTCGAACAGGTGCCGCAGAAGGTCGGGCTTGGGCAGCGTGTCGGGCACCTTCGGCACGCTCACGACGGAGGTCCCTCGCGGCGTGCGTCCGCGGCCACGGGGACCGGCTCGGCCTGTCCCGCGCGCACCATCGCGGCGCGCACGAAGTCGCGGAACAGCGGGTGGCACGCCGTGGGCTTGCTCTTGAACTCGGGGTGGAACTGCACCGCCAGGAACCACGGGTGCTCGGCGAGCTCGACGATCTCGACCAGGTCGTGGTCGGCGCCGAGGCCGGTGAACGACATGCCGGCCTCCTCGAGCTGGGCGCGGTAGCCGTTGTTGAACTCGTAGCGGTGACGGTGGCGCTCCTCGACCTCGTCGACGCCGTAGGCCAGGCGCGCGCGTCCGTTCACGAGCCGGCAGCGCTGGGCGCCGAGGCGCATCGTGCCGCCCTTGTCGGTGACGCGCTGCTGCGCGTCGAGCAGGCAGATGACCGGGTGCTCGGTGGACGCGTCGATCTCGGTGCTGTTCGCGTCCTCGAGGCCGCAGACGTTGCGCGCGTACTCGATCACCGCCATGTGCAGGCCGTAGCACAGCCCCAGGAACGGGACCCCGTGCTCGCGCGCGTAGCGCACCGCCTCGATCTTGCCCTCGATCCCGCGACCGCCGAAGCCGCCGGGGACGCACACGCCGTGCACGCCGCCGAGCTGGTCGACCACGTTCGTCGCGTCGATCTCGTCGGACGCCAGGCGCCGCAGCTTGATGCGCACGCGGTTCGCGATGCCCGCGTGGGCCATCGCCTCGTAGATCGACTTGTACGCGTCGGTCAGCTCCATGTACTTGCCGACCACGGCGATCTCGATCTCGCGCTGGCTGGTGCGGATCGTCTCGACGATGTCCTCCCACGCGCCCAGGTCGGGCTCGGGCAGGTCGGGCAGCGCGAGGGCCGCGGCGATGTGCCGGTGGATGCCCTCGTTGCGCAGCATCAGCGGCACCTCGTAGATGGTGCTCTCGACGTCGCGCTCCTCGATCACCATCTCGGGGCGCACGTTGCAGAAGAGCGAGATCTTGCGCCGCATCTCGTCGGTCATCGGGTGCTCGGTGCGGCAGACGAGGATGTCGGGCTGGATGCCGATCTCGCGCAGCTTTCCCACCGACTGCTGCGTGGGCTTGGTCTTGAGCTCTCCGCTGGCGGCCAGGTGCACGAGCAGCGTGAGGTGGATGTACAGGCAGTCGTGCTTCGGCTTCTCGATGCCGTACTGCCGGATGGCCTCGAGGAACGGCAGGCTCTCGATGTCGCCCACCGTGCCGCCGATCTCGGTGATGATCACGTCGACGTCGTCGGCGACGAGCCCGTCGATGGCCGCCTTGATCTCGTCGGTGATGTGCGGGATGACCTGCACCGTCTGCCCGAGGTAGTCGCCCGCGCGCTCCTTGGCGATGACCTTGCTGTAGATCTTGCCCGTGGTGAAGTTGCAGTTCTTGCTGAGCGGGGCGTGGGTGAAGCGCTCGTAGTGGCCGAGGTCGAGGTCCATCTCGGACCCGTCGTCGAGCACGTACACCTCGCCGTGCTGGTACGGGTTCATCGTGCCCGGGTCGACGTTGATGTACGGGTCGAGCTTCTGCATGCGCACGCGCAGGCCGCAGCTCTCGAGGATGCAGCCGATGCTCGCCGCGGTGAGTCCCTTGCCGAGCGACGAGACGACGCCGCCGGTCACGAAGATGTGCTTGGTCATGGTGAGGACCTCGCCTGGCGCGCCACGAAGCGAGCGTAGTCGGCGGGGGTGTCGATTCCCAGGGCGTGATTCGTGGTCAGGACGACGCCGATCGTGAGCCCCATCTCGAGGGCCCGCAGCTGCTCGAGGCGCTCGCGGCGCTCGAGCGCGCTGGGGGGCGCAGCGGCCAGGCGCAGCAGCGCCTCGCGCCGGTACGCGTAGACGCCGACGTGCAGGTACGTCCCGCGCGGGTCGGTGCCGTGGGGGATGGGCGAGCGCGAGAAGTACATGGCGCGTCGGGCGGCGTCGAAGACCACCTTGACCGCGTGCGGATCGGCCAGCACGTCGGCCTCGTCGTCGCCCAGCGGACGCGCGAGCGTCGCCATGTCGTCGCCGGACGTCGCGAGCCGCTCGACGAGCCGGTCGAGGTCGTCGGGGTCGATCTCGGGCTCGTCGCCCTGGACGTTCAGCACGAACGCCGCCTCGGGCAGCGTCGCCACCACCTCGGCCACGCGGTCGGTGCCCGACGGATGGTCGGCGCGCGTCAGCACGGCCTGCGCGCCGAACTCCCGCGCCACGGCCAGGATGCGTTCGTCGTCGGTGGCGATCACGACCGGGTCGAGGCGCCGCGCGCGCTCGACCTGCTCCCAGACGTGCCGGATGAGGGGCTTGCCGGTCTCGGCCAGCAGCGGCTTGCCGGGCAGGCGCGTGCTGGCCCAGCGCGCCGGGACGACCGCCACCGCGCGCGCCGTGTCGGGGGTGTCCGCGCGGCGCTGGCCGGGCTGGGCCATGCCTCCGCTCACGGACGCGATCCCGGCACGTGCTGGTCCTCGAGCAGCTTGCCGCCCTTCTCGTTCGCGACCGCCTGCAGCGCGCCCACGTGCTGGTAGTACTCGTTCATCACGAGCTCGAGCCGCGCGAAGGCACGCGCCGCGTCGGCGTCGGCCGCCGGATCGGGACGCTCCATGAAGGTGATCTCGTCGTCGCGCTGGACGAGCAGTCGCGCCGTGCGCGTGGCGGGCGGCAGCGCGCTCACGTGCTCGCCGTACTCGGCCAGCCCGGCGCGATCGAGGGAGGCCAGCAGCTCGCCGATCAGCCGGTCGGGTGCCAGCTTGAGGCTC
>JACKHP010000011.1 GCA_020638905.1 Planctomycetota bacterium
CTACCGCGTGCGCCTGCGTCCCACCTGGGCGCCGGCCTGGACGAAGGTGCTCGACGTCGGTGACGTGCACGAGCTCGTGCTGCCCGGCGTGAGCAAGGACGACGTGCTGTTCGCGGTCGAGGCATACGACGCCGACGGCCGCACGAGCCTCATGGTGTATCCCACGCCGCGTCGCTGACGGCGCGGCCCGACGAACTCGCAGGAGTCCTCCGATGTCGCGAACGCGTTGTGTGTTGATCGTGTCCTTCGTCGCGGCACTCGCTGCGTGCGCGGCTCCGTCGCGTCCCGTGCTGCTTGGAGACCTGGGGACATACACGCGTCCGCTCGAGACGCCCTCGGCCGAGGCGCGCGCGTGGTTCCGCCAGGGGCTGATGCTGACGTACGGGTTCAACCACGACGAGGCCGTCGCCGCCTTCGAGGAGGCCCGGCGCCTCGATCCCGGCTTCGCGCTGGCCGCGTGGGGCGTCGGCTTCGCGCTCGGTCCCAACATCAACATGCCGATGACCGACCCCGATGTGGCGTCGCGCGCGTACGCCGCCGCGCAGGACGCCGCGAAGCTCGCCGCCGTGCGCGCGACGCCGGTCGAGCGCGCGCTGTGCGAGGCGCTCACGCTGCGCTACGCCGATCCGCCGCCCGCCGACCGCGCCGCGCTCGACCTCGCCTACGCCGACGCGATGCGCGACGTGCACGCGCGCTTCCCCGACGATCCCGACGTGGGCGCGCTGTTCGCCGACTCGCTGCTGAACCTCTCGCCCTGGGACCAGTGGACGAAGGACGGCCGGCCGAAGGAGCACACCGAGGAGTGCCTGGCCGTGCTCGAGGACGTGCTCGCGACGCATCCCGACCATCCGCTGGCGAACCACCTGTACATCCACGCCACCGAGGCCGGGCCGCACCCCGAGGCCGCCGAGCCCTGCGCCGACCGCCTCGGACGGCTCGTGCCGGGCCAGGGCCACCTCGTCCACATGCCGTCGCACACCTACGTGCGCATCGGACGCTACGCCGACGCCGTCGAGGCGAACCAGCGCGCGCTGCTCGTCGACGACGCCTACTTCGCGAGCCACGGATGGCACGGCGTGTACGCGCTCTACCGCGCGCACAACGCGCACTTCCTGGCGTACGCGGCGATGTTCGAGGGCGACCCCGAGACGTCGCTGGCCGCGGCGCGCAACCTCGTGGCGCACATCCCGGCCGAGGTGCTCGAGCAGATGCCCGAGTACGCCGAGGGCTTCTTCGCCATGCCCTGGCACGTCATGGTGCGCTTCGGCATGTGGGACCGCATCCTGGCCGAGCCCTTCCCCGACACGCCGCTGCACGTTGCCGAGACGATGCTGCGTTACGCCCGCGGCGTGGCGCTCGCGAACCTCGACCGGCTCGACGAGGCCGAGGCCGAGCGCGCGCGCTTCGAGGAGTCGGCCGCGCAGGTCACCGAGCAGCAGTTCATCGGACTCAGTCCCGCGCCGGCCATCGTCGACGTCGCGCGGCACATGCTGCTGGGCGAGCTGCGCTTCCGCCAGGGCCGCGTCGACGAGGCCTTCGACGCGCTGCGCCAGGCCGTGGCGCTCGAGGACGAGCTGCCGTACGACGAGCCCAAGGGCTGGATGCAGCCCGTCCGCCACGCGCTCGGCGCGCTGCTGCTCGAAGCGGGACGGGTCGACGAAGCCGAGGCCGTCTACCGCGCCGACCTCGCGAAGAACCCCGAGAACGGCTGGTCGCTGCACGGCCTGGCCGAGTGCCTGCAGCGCAGCGGACGCGAAAAGGAGGCGTCGGTGGCGCGCGAGCGCTTCGAGCGCGCGTGGTCGCACGCCACGATCACGCTCGATCGGTCGTGCTTCTGCCGGAGGCTGTGAGGGGACTGGCCTATTTCAGCGAACGCTGGCAATCCCTACGTCACACCCCCTATGATTCAACGCGGCGAGAGGGGACGGGACTCGCGACCGCTCCTCATCATTGATGACTTGCGGTGCGTTGAGATGGCAGCTGATACAAGTGGCATCGACCTAGGCGATGTCCCAGCTTGGACTAACCCTCAGACCACGAGTATACCATACTCGGGATCCGGACCGGAGCAATGACACCGTCCCCCCTCGCCCCTTACGAGTACTACTTTAGACCCGAGCAAATCCTAAGGGGCCTTGCCCGCATTCGAATCGCAGCATCTAAGGCGCGGCATGATGCTCTCTTCCTTCGCGCCATCTCAAAGGAAGCTCCATGCCCACGAATCGAAAACGTGACCCTAAATTGCTTCCCACCCAGGCATGAATGGAAGCGCCCCCCCAAGAAGATTCGACACCGTCTAGCGGACGATCGCAGCAGGCAGGACGGACTCTTCCACACCTTGCTAAGAAACTGGGAGAGCGGCGACTCTGATAATCATCTGTGGATGATCCAACTTCGTTGGCTTGTCGCCGAAGTGCGGCGAGCAGCCCTTTGCGAAGCCCACTCTGCAGTTCACTTTACCGAACCAACCGTAATACCAACAATCCGCCCTGACGGCAAGTACCGCGCAATCGCGCAGTATCCATTACGGGAACGAGTCCTCAGCTCACTACTCGCACAGTACCTACGCGATGCATTTGATCCGCTGATCCCCAATACCGTCTACGCATTTAGATCACCGAAGAATGGGCCCATTACACACCATCACGCATTTCACGCAGTCGCCACCTACCGGCGTCTACACAAAGGTACAGTATGGGTCGCCGAAAGCGACATACAAGGCTTCTTCGATTGCGTACACCATGATATCGCAAGGACGGCCTACGCAACATGCACCTCCAAAGCCAACGAACTACTAGGATCAGCCATTGATCGACGTGCAACAGCGCTATTCAACTCAGTACTAGACAGTTATTCATTTCCCGAGACAGCAATCGCGCAAACCAAAGCCTTCTTTCGCGCAAGCCACCTCACAGGTCAGCTGAAATGGGCCGACGAGGCCCTAATGAAATTCTATTCGAACCCCATGAACGAGGAGATCGGAATTCCACAAGGAGGACCTTTGTCGGGCCTTCTAGCGAATCTCGTCCTACTCAAGGCCGATCAGGCAGTCAATAAGGCAGCAGCGCCGGATGATGCCAATCGACTCTATGCCAGATACGTCGATGATATGATAGCTGCCCACACATCCAGGGAGTGCTGCCTACGGATGCAGCAAGCCTACAACCGCGCTCTGACCGAACTACGCCTGCCAGCACACCCGGCAACACATCTCCCATATGGGAAGAGATTCTGGCATCAGAAGTCCAAATCCCCATACCCATGGGCGCCCCAGCCCGAGAATGAATCTACAAATTCCCAGCGAGCAGTACCGTGGGTGGGCTTTGTCGGCTACCAAATTCGATTTGACTGCTTAGTTCGAGTCAGACCGTCTTCGCTAAAGAAGGAACTACTAAAGCAGCGCCAGGAGGCCGACAAGGTGATACGGCTACTCTTGCGACAGAAGCGCAATAACAACATTGGTGCACGCGTCTCGGCGAGGCAGATTGCATACAGGCTCCGCAAACGTCTACAAGCTAGATCAATCGGCCGAGAGCCAGCATGGAACATGCCGCCAGCAGAGCCAACTCACTCATGGTGTGGAGGATACCAAGCACTTGGCGATCACAGAATCGTAGTTTCGCAGCTTCGCCACCTTGATCGTTGCCGAGAGCAACAGATCAGGCGTGTTGCGCGAGTTGCGGAAGCACTGTTGAGTGTCGCTTCGACGGGAAAGCGCATTCGCGGATCCGAGAAGTACGCAGGGCTACCCTTCAGCTACGTCGGCCAGTTCGTGTCGTCTCGACCCAGCGAATTAAAGAACTCGAGTCCCTGAAACGCGTGCCACGCCCGAGCAACGTCTCGACTCCGGCCGCGGCGAGCGCGTAGAGTACGCAACACCACGGCGCGGCGTCCGGCCCCACGCGAGCTGCAGCGCGAGCGTCGCGCCGATCTGCGCGCCGGACAGCGCCACGAGCGAGAGCACCTGGACGCCACGCGTGCCCGTGCGCAAGCGCGCGACCAATTGCCACGTCACGAAAGCCGAGACGCACAGCAAGAGCGCCGCGGCGCCGCGCAGCAACGCGTCTACCGGCAGCCACACGCCCATCGCGAGGGCCAGCGGGTGCTGGCTCTCAAGCTTGTGCGACAGAATCCCCCAGGACCGGATCGGCTCGATCACAGCCGCGCCGCCTTGCTCCATTCTGAAACAAGGGCCACAGTGCGAGCAGGACGGCGGGCACAAACACGCCGCAGGCGCCACGCGCCCGCGAGCCGTTAGTCGATCGAGGCCGGACTCCACCGGGATGGCACCGAGCCACGCCCACACAAGCATGCCGTAGTCGAGGATGGCCGCGCCGCTCGGCGGCGGCGCCGAGTGTTCGAAGCCCCCTCCGAACGAGGCGTCCTGCGCGAGGAGCATGGCGAACAGCGGCGACCTGCAGCCCAGGGTCCGCAGGCCGAGCGCAAACCATGGCATCCCCCTCGAGGCGTCGCGTATGGGACGGCTCTCGCCGTCCCATGTTCCCTCGCCAGATCGTACCGGTCAGGATGGCGACGTCACGGGCGCGAGCGCCCGCGCCCTCGCCGCGCGAAGAGAGACAGCGCGCGCGCAGACGCTCGGTGCGCCCCGACGAGCCGGCCGGTGCGTCAGTTCCCTTGGCCGCCCTGCTGTCCACCCTGGCCGTCGCCGGGACCCGGGCCGCCACCCGGACCGCGGTCGCCGCGGTCACGTCCCCCGAAGCCGCCGAAGCCGCCGCGGCCGGGACCGCCGAAGAAGCCGCGCTCGATGCCGCCCATCTCGTTGTACTTCTCGAGCTGGCTGGGGGTCATGATCGACGCGAGCTTGCTGCCGCGCTCGGCGTCGATGGCCTGCATCGCATCGCGCATGCCGCCGAAGTCGCCCGACTCGCGCGCCTTGGCGAAGATCTCGTCGCGCCGGGCACCGGTGTCGGTGAAGAGCGTCTTCATCTCGTTCTGCTGCCAGGTGTCGAGGCCGATCTCGGTGGCGAGTTCGCCCAGCCGCTCGTCGAGGCGCTGCTCCATCAGCGCCTTGCGGTCGGCTTCGCGCTGCTCGTCCTCGCGCTGCCGGATCGTCTCGAGCGCCGAAGCGACGGTGTCGAGGAACGGCCCGCCGCCCGATTCGACCGACGCGTCGTTGAGCGCCGAGGTGAGCGCGTCGACCCGCTGCTGCAGCTCGAGCATCTGCTCGTCGACGAGCGGACGCGGCTCGCCGCCGCCCTCGCCGCCGGGGGAAGCCGGCATGCGCCAGACCATCTGCTCGATGTCGTCGAGCCGTCGCTTGAGCAGCCCCGCGTCGCTCTCGATGCGCGCCATCTGCTGCCGGAGCGGCTCGATCGCCGCCGCCTCGGTGCCGGGCGACGTGGCGTGATCGGACTCGATCGAGAGCACGAACGCGGTGCTCGCGGCGCCCAGCACGCCCGCCAGGATCGGGACCAAGCCGTACTGCACGAGGGGCTGCGCCATGGCGGCTCTCCGGAACCGGGGGGAGAGGGCCAGTATCGTCGGCCCCCGCGCGCGAGGGAAGCTCCCACGCGCCCCTCCGGACGGAGACTCACGGATCTCTCATGCTGACGGCATGCTGACGGATCCGTGAGCCCCGCAGGCGGAGCACGCGCTCAGGGCGCGGCGCGACGCGCCACCTCGGCGCGCACGAACTCCTCGGCCGGCCCGGGCTTCATCCCCACGGCACGGGCCTCCGCCAGAGCCTGCTCGAGATCGACGCCGTCGTCGATCACGCGGTGGACGGCGAACAGCATCGCCACCCGGTTGCCGCTGCCGCAATGCACGAGCGTGCCGTCACCGGGCCCGGCCCGGAACTCGTCCAGGATCGGATCGACCGTGGCGGCGTCGGCCTTCGAGGGGTCGAACGGCAGACGCTCGAACTCGAGCCCCAGCGCCGCGCAGGTGGCGGCCTCGTCGTAGCCCTCGGGCTCCCCCGCGGTGCGCAGCGAGACGACGCGCTGGACGCCCGCATCCTTGTAGGACTGCAGCGCGTCGGCGTCGGGCATGCCGCCGAACACGTACGCGCCGTACGTGGCTTCGTTCATGATGCGCGCGGTGGGCGCCGCCTCGAGGGTCGGCGCCGGCTCCGACGCGGGGGACGCGCACGCGGCGAGGGCGACGAGCATTCCGCACGCGACTGCGCGCAGCGAGGAACGCGGGGCGGGACGACGGATCGAGGTCGACATCGCAGAAAGCTCCGAGGGGGACCCCCAGCTTGCCCGATACGGAGACGCGCCGCGAGTCCCGTCCCACGGTCCGGCGAGCAACCCGCCGCGCGCCGTCGACCCGGTCGCGGTCAGTTGCCGGACGCGCCGAAGAGCGACGCCTGCCCGGCGTCGGGCGCGCGGTAGAGCAGTCCGCCGTCGTCGCGCGGCTGCGCGCGCGGGTGCAGCACGTGCGGCTCGACGCGTCCCGGGGCCAGCAGGTGCTCGACGCGCGCGCCGTGCACGAGCAGGGCGTCGCACAGGAACGCGCGGTGGCAGTGCGTGGGCGCCATCTCCGCGCACATGATCGCCGTCCTGCGCTGCGCCGCGAGCTCGAGCAGGCGCAGGAACGCGCGCCGGAAGAGCGGCGTCTGCATGTGGTCGGCGTAGCCGCGCGAGGCGTCGTCGAGCAGTCCGTCGTGGGGCGAGTCGGGACAGGGGTCGCGATAGCCGCCCAGGTCGACCGCGTGCCGGTACTCGAAACCCGCCGCCGGCAGCGCCACCTCGAGCTCGGCCTTGCGCATGTGCGGGTGACGCTTCGACCCCGGGAAGCGACGCACGTCGATCAGCAGCTCGAGCCCCGCCCCGCGCAGCAGCTCGACGAGTTCGCCCTGGGTGCGGTTCCCGTGCCCGAGCGAGGTGACGAGGATCGGTGCGTCGGAGGTCATCGCGTCCATCGTGCCGGTCGCGCGGTCCCGCGGCCAGCCCGTCGGGCCGAAGCCGGTCCCGCTCCTGGTTGCTTCGCGGAACTGACACTTGACGGCCTACGCTTAGTCGACTAAGTGTAGAGATCACAGTGGACGGGCGACGCGGCGAGCGTCCCTGCTCCCGTCGAGGTCGCGTGCGCACCGCGTGCGCCGGAGGAGGTTGCGAGCGATGGCGTCCCGACCGCCGCAGGTGCCCACCGACAGGGAGCTGCTCATCCTCAAGGTGCTCTGGGAGCGCGGCGAGGCCAGCGTGCGACAGGTCTTCGAGACGCTGCGCGACGAGGTGCCCATCGTGCAGAACACGGTGCAGGCGTTCCTGCGCACGATGGAGGCCAAGGGACTCGTGACGCACCACGTCGAGGGCCGGACCTTCGTGTATCGCGCGGTGCGCAAGCGCGACCAGACGACGAAGCGACTGCTCGCGGGGCTGCTCGATCAGGTCTTCGACGGCGCGGTCGACCAGCTCGTCGAGAGCGCGCTCGCGCTGCGACGTCCCACGGCCGATGAGCTCGACGCGCTGAGGCGCCTCGTCGACGAGGCCGAGGCGGCAGGAAAGAAGGGACGCCGCACGTGAACGCCTTCGCGATGCCGCTCGACGTCGCGCTCGACCTGCTCGCGCGGCACGGTCCCGCGCTGGTCACAGCCGTGACCCTCGTGCTGCTCGCCGGACTCGTCGCGTCGCGCGGCACCCGTGCCGTGGTGGCCGCCCAGCGCGCGGGCGAGGTCGCGCTGCTCGCGGCGCTGCTCGTCGTTCCGCTCGGACTTCTGCCGTTGCCGCGCCCGGCATGGCTCGACGCGAGCGGTGCATGGAGCGCGGCCGTCTCCGCATGCGGTCTCGCGTCGAGCGCCGCCGACGCATCGCCCGCTCCAGCCGTCGACGCGTGGCGCGCGCCGTCCGCCGTGGGACCGACGCACGACAGGGGCGGCCCGACGACCGATGCGGAGGTCGCCGACACCGCACCCGGGTCAGGCAGACCCTCGACCGATGCGGGAGGCGCGGACGCCCTGCGAGACCTCGACGCGCACGTCGTCCGCCGCGCGTCCGGCCGGGCCCGCGGGGAAGGCCTCGCGCTCGACGCCGCGGGGCCTGGCGCGCTGCGGGCGGGCGACTCCGCGCACGCTCCGTCGCCGGACGCTCCGGCGTCCCCGCGTGGCTGGATCGCCCGCACGCTCGCGGGCGCGTACCTGCTCGGCGTGTTGCTCGCGACGGCCTGGCTGGTGAGTGGCGTGTGGCGTCTCGCGCGCATCCTGCGCGAAGCACGTCCCGCGCCGGACGACGTGCGCGCGCTGCTGCCGTCCGGCGCCACGACGCGGCGGGTGCGCGTGCTCGTGTCGCCGCGCGCGGTGGCGCCGTTCTGCGTCGGCTGGCTGCGGCCGGTGATCGTCCTGCCCGAGTCGCTGCTGCGCGCGCCGTCGCGCCGCGTGCTGCGGCACGTCGTGCTGCACGAGTTCGGGCACGTGCGCCAGCACGACGGCCGCGGACGCCTGCTCTCGGCCTGCGCGCTGACGCTGCTCTGGTTCCATCCGCTGGCGCACCTGCTGCGCCGACGCGTGCGTCTGCTCTCGGAGCTCGTGGCGGACGAGCTTGCGGCGCGCTCCTCGTCTCCGTCGTCGTACGCCGCCGACCTGCTCGAGCTCGCGGGCTCGCTCCCGGTGCGCGGCGTCCCGCTCCCTGCGTCGACCGTCCTGCGACGGCGGTCCGACCTCTCCGTGAGGATCCCCATGCTGCTCCATCGCGACGTCCCGTTGTCCCTGCGTTGCTCCCCCGCGCGCCGTCTCGCGCACTCGCTGTTCGGCGCGGGCTCGCTCGTGCTGGCCTTCGCGCTGCTCGGCGCGCCGCCCGCCGTGGCGCAGGACGCATCGTCCGCCGAGATCGAGGCGCTGCGCGCCGAGCGCGATGCGCTGCAGGTCCAGCAGGACGCCCTGCGCGCGGAGGTCGAAGCGCTGCACGCGACGCTGCGCGAGCTCATGGCCGCGGTCGATCCGCGCGCCGGCGGTTCGCACCCCGACGGGCCCACGACCGACGCGCTCGCCCCGCGCTCCGAGGGCGACCCGATCACCGAGGGCTCGCTGCGACAGCTCCGCGAGCTCTCCTACCTCGAGCCGCCCGGGACGGTCGACCAGCCCGTCGGCGACGACGATCCGTCGCACTCCGGTCTGCACCTGCTCGATTCCCTCTACCGGCAGCCGCCGCAGGGCGACAGCGGGTCGGCCCCGCCTGAGCAGCGATCGACGTCGCGGACGGACATGCCCGTCGTGGATCCTTCCGCCGGATACGGGTCCGGTGCGGGCGCGCTGCTCGACGCGGCCTCGCTGCTCGACCTCGTGAACCAAGCCATCGATCTCGAAGTCGAACTCGAGCAGGCCACGTCCGAGCTCGCACGCCAGGGACCGCTCGTCGAGCGTGGTCTCGTCTCGCGGGGGGAGCACGACCGCGCCGTGCGCCAGCACCACGCGACGGAGCGCAAGCTCGCTGCGGTGCGCGTCCTGCTGCGCGGCGAGTTCGAGGCCACGCAGTTCGAGGCCGATCCCTACACCGGACGCGACGATCTCGACGGCTCCGAACTGGCCACCCTGCGCCGTCTCGAAGCGCGCCTCGAGATCCTCCGTTCGGCGCTCTGAGCGAACCCGGCGGACGTCGCACGCGCCCCGCGCGGCGTCCGCCGACGCTACACCGGAAGTCCGGCCAGCATCGGCTGCACGCGCTCGCGCAGGCCAACGGGCAGCCTGGCGTCCAGGATGCGACGCACCTCGCCGCGGCGGTAGCGCGGCGAGACGTGGCTGAGCAGGATCGCCTCGTTCTCGAGCAGGTGCGCGCGCTCCAGCACCTCGTCGAGGTGCACGTGTCCCTTGTCGCGGGCCTGCTCGACGCTCACGCGCTCGTCGAGGAAGGTGCACTCGAGGATCAGCCGGCGCGCGGTGCGCACGACCTCGTGCTCGAGCACCTCGATGCGCGCGTCGCCGCTGAACGCCAGCTCGGGCGTCTCGACCACGCGCGTGACGTCGCGTCCCTCGTCGACGGCGAGGCGCCGCACCTCGGCCACCTCGAGCCCGACGTACTCGTCGCGCAGCTTCTTCTTGCGGCTGGAGACCGCGTAGCCCTGGCACAGGATGCGGTGCGGCGAGCGGAACGGACGCACCACCATGCCGTTCGGCAGCACGTGCTCGTCGCCGATCCCGAGCGGCACGAGCGTGTGCGGCAGGTCGGAGCGGTCGAGCCGGCGCCAGACGTCGAACAGGTCGGCGAACGCGCGCTCGTCCTCTCTCGGGACGACGTACACGGGCGGCGGCATGTGCCGCAGAGCGCGCGTGGCGCAGTGCGACGCGACGCCCCCCATGTGGTCCATGTGCGAGTGGGTGAACAGGATCGTCGAGCAGCCCACCGACGCCTCGGGGCAGCGTCCGACGTCGAACGCGAGCCGCCAGCGCGGGACGGTGAGGCAGGTCTGGACGCCCCCCACCGAGAGTCCGCCGATGCGCAGCCCGAGGAGTTCGACCATCGCGCGCCGGTCAGTGTCCGGTGTGCGAGCCGGCGCGTCCCTGGACGAGCGCCTTGACGACGCTCGGGTCGGCGAGCGTCGAGATGTCGCCCAGGTCGTGCACGTCGTCGGCCGCGAGCTTGCGCAGGATGCGGCGCATGATCTTGCCCGAGCGCGTCTTCGGCAGGCCCTCGGCGAACTGGATGTGGTCGGGAGTCGCGATCGGTCCGATGAGCTTGCGCACGGCGGCCACGAGCTCGGCGCGCAGCTCGGGCGTCGCGGCGTGGCCCTCGGCCAGGGTCACGAAGGCGTAGATGCCCTGTCCCTTGATCTTGTGCGGCATGCCCACCACGGCCGACTCGACGATGGCGTGGTGCGTGTCGAGCGCCGACTCGACCTCGGCCGTGCCGAGCCGGTGGCCGGAGACGTTGATCACGTCGTCGACGCGGCCGGTGATGCGCCAGTATCCGTCGGCGTCGCGCAGCGCGCCGTCGCCCGTGAAGTACTTGCCCGGGTACTGGCTGAAGTACGTACGCCGGAAGCGCTCGTGGTCGCCGTACACCGTGCGCATCATGCCCGGCCACGGGAACGCGAGGCACAGGTGTCCCGACACGTCGTCGCCCTCGAGCACCCGACCCTGCTCGTCGACGAGCACCGGCTGCACGCCCGGCAGCGGGAAGGTCGCCTTGCCCGGCTTGGTCGGCGTCGCGCCCGGCAGCGGCGAGATCAGGATGCCGCCGGTCTCGGTCTGCCACCACGTGTCGACGATCGGACAGCGCGTCTCGCCGACGACCTCGTGGTACCAGATCCACGCGTCGACGTTGATCGGCTCGCCGACGGTGCCGAGCAGGCGCAGCGACCTGCGCGAGCGCTTCGTGACGAACTCGTCGCCCTTCTGCTCGAGCGCGCGGATGGCCGTCGGCGCGGTGTAGAAGAGCGTCACGCGGTGCTTGTCGACCACGTCCCAGAAGCGCCCCGCGTCGGGGTACGTCGGGATGCCCTCGAACATGATCGTCGTGGCGCCGTTGCAGAGCGGACCGTAGACGATGTAGCTGTGGCCGGTGATCCAGCCGATGTCGGCGGTGCACCAGTAGACGTCGTCGTCGCGCAGGTCGAAGACCAGCTCGTGCGTGTACGAGGCGTAGACGAGGTAGCCGCCGCAGGTGTGCAGCACGCCCTTGGGCTTGCCGGTCGAACCCGACGTGTAGAGGATGAACAGCGGGTCCTCGGCGTCCATGATCTCGGGCGCGCAGGTGTCGGCGATCGCCGGGTCGGCGTCGAGCTCGTGCCACCACAGGTCACGCCCCTCGACCATGTGCACGTGTCCGCCGGTGCGGCGGTAGACGATCACCTCGCTCACGCAGTCGACGTGCTCGAGCGCCTCGTCGGTGATGCCCTTGAGCGGGACGGGCTTGCTGCCGCGCAGGCCCTCGTCGGCCGTGACCACCGTGCGGCAGCGGCTGTCGAGGATGCGGTCGCGCAGCGAGTGCGCCGAGAACCCGCCGAACACGATGCTGTGGATGGCCCCGATGCGCGCGCAGGCCAGCATCGCCACCGCGAGCTCGGGCACCATCGGCATGTAGATGCAGACGCGGTCGCCTTTCTGCACGCCGCGCGCCTTGAGCACGTTCGCGAAGCGGCACACACGGCGCAGCAGCTCGCGGTAGCTGATCGCCTCGTCGACCGCCGGGTCGTCGCCCTCCCACAGGATGGCCGTCTTGTCGCCGCGGCCCTCGGTCACGTGCCGGTCGAGGCAGCTCACGGTCACGTTCAGCCTGCCGCCCAGGAACCAGCCGATCTTCGGCGTCTCGAACTCCCAGTCGAGCACCGTGTGCCACGGGCGCTCCCAGACCACGCGCTCGGCGACCTCGGCCCAGAAGGCCTCGGGATCGGCGACCGAGCGCGCGTGCAGCGCGCGGGCGTCGCTCATCGAGCCCACGCGCGCGTGGGCCGAGAAGTCGGCCGGCGGCGGGAAGACGGGATCGGGCGTGCCGTGCTGGGTCATGGGAAGCGCCTCGCGGAACCGACGGGATCGACGACGGACGCGCACCGGACCCGGGTTGCTCCGTCCGTCGGAGGGAGCAGAGCGTAACCCGACCCGCGCGTCGCGGCGAGGGGCGCGCGTCCCACGGCCTGCGGACAGGATCGCGCGCGTCTGCCCACTGCTGCGCAGGGTCCGTCGCGCGCCGGGGCGCGAGAATCGGCGGCGGCGGACGGACGGCGTCCGCGGCTCGGGCCCGCGTCCTCGCGGTGCGGCCCCGCGCGCTCGGCCATCCCCGCGAGCGGAGGCCCGTCATGACCATCGGAAGGATCTGCCGGCGCGAGGTCGACCTCGCACGCGGCGACGAATCGGCCCTGGCCGCCGCGCAACGCATGGCGACGCGCAACGTGGGCTCGCTGCTCGTGCTGGACGGCGCGCGCCGTCCGGTGGGCATCCTCACCGATCGCGACATCGCGCTGCGGCTGGTGGCCGCCGGACGGGACGCCTACACCACCACGGTGGCCGCGATCATGACCTCGGAGCCGCACGTGGTGAGCGAGCAGACCCCGATCGAGGACGCGCTGGCGGTCATGCGCGCCCACGGCATGCGCCGCCTGCCCGTGGTCGACCGCGCGGGCGCGCTGGTCGGGGTCGTCTCGCTCGACGACGTCGTCGAGCTGCTGGCCGACGAGTTCGACGACGTGCGCCGCCTGCTCGACAAGACCTCGCCGCGCGCGCTCACCTGAGCGGCGCCCGCCTCAGAGGTCGTACAGTCAGAGGTCGTACAGGACGAGCGACGCGCCCGGCGCCTCGAACGTCTCGAGCCGCGTCCCGAGCGTGTCGAGCAGGGCCAGGATCGCCACGCGCTCGTCGCCGTACTCCGCCTCGTGGACGTGGCTGAACAGGATCCAGGCGCGTCCGTGTCCGACGAGGCAGCGCAGCGACAGCTCCTGGTCTTCGAAGCGAGGGGAACGCGGCGCACCGAAGGCGACCACGAACGCCGAGTCGTCGAAGCGTCCGACGGTGCGCGCGTAGTACTCGTAGGCCGGACGCGCTCCGTAGTAGATCCACAGCCGGTCGCCCGGCTGTGCGTGCTCGGCGAGGTGCGCGAGGCAGTCGTCGACCTCCTCGCGCACGGGACCGTACTGCAGGACGTCGGCGGCACCCGCCAGCGGCCACAGCAGCAGGCCGCCCAGCAGCACGACGCCCGCGCCCCGCGCCGTGCGTTCGCCCGACTCGCGCAGCGCTCCGATGCCGCACCCGGCCAGCAACGCGAGCAGCGGCGCGCCGAACAGCAGCAGCCGTCCCTGCAGCGGATAGAGCCCCGAGGCCGACGCGAGCGCAGCCACGGCGAACGGCAGCACGAAGATCCCGGCCATGCGCCGGTCGCGCCTCCAGAGTGCGACCGCTCCCACGGCCGACGCGGCGAACAGCAACATGCCGGCGCGTGTGCCGACGTCGAGCGCGTCGGTGTACGGAGAGCGCAGCGGGTCGCGGAACACGCTGAAGAAGATCTCGAGCGTGACCCGCAGGTCCTCGCCGGTCGTGGGCGGGAACGGCAGGAAGGCCGCCTTCGACTGCCAGTAGGACTCGAGGTTCGGGTTGGCCAGCAGCACGCGCAGGAAGACGAACTGCGCCGCGAAGCTCGCCACCCAGACCGCCGCCACCAGCACCCGGGCACGCAGGGCGCGCGTGCGTCGCGCCAGCAGGTCGCCCAGCATGACGCTCGTGCCGCAGCCGGCCAGCACGAACGCGGCGGGGATCGAGAACCAGACCGAGACCGCCCCCACCACGGCGAGCAGGGCCAGCCGTCCGCGCGACGGCAGCTCGTCGGCCCCGGGACGGACCGCGTCGAGGTGCAGCGCCACGATGACCAGCGCGAAGAGCGCGTCGAAGGTGTACGGCTTGAACTCGCTCGACTGGTAGATCACCGCCGGCATGAGGGCGTAGATCGCGAGCGCCACGATCGCGGCCCGCTCGCCGAGCTCCCTGCGCGCCACGCGCAGGACGAGCGGCAGCGTCACGAGCGCGGCCAGGAAGGCCGGCGCGCGCAGCGCCCGCTCGCCCGTGCCGAACAGCATGGTGAGCAGCTTCGACAGCATGAGCCATGCCAGCGGCGCGCCCTGGTCCCAGTCGAGGGGACGCAGCAGACCGGCGAACCCGCGCGGGACGACGTTCAGCGCGAGCATGGCCTCGTCGATCCACAGGGCGCGGCCGCCGAACTGGACGCGCACGCGCAGCGCCACCCCCAGGGCGAGCACCAGCAGCACGATCAGTCCGCTGCGTCCCGGGCGGCTCCCGGCGGAGGCGGTCGGTTCGGTCATGGATCGATGGGCGCGGGGACGAGCCACTCCTGCAGGCGGACGGGCACAGGATACCGATCGGGACGCGACTCCTCGCAGGCTCGCGCGCCGCCCGTCACCCGACGTCGCCGTCGCATCGACACCGACGCGGCTCCCCACGTGCACGGCGTCCGGGTCCGCCGTGCGGACGATCCTGGGCGCGGGTTGCTAGACTCCGCGCCGAAGCCCCCCCGTGAGGAGTTGCCCATGTCCCGTCCCCTCGGCCTGCTCGCCGTGCTCTCGCTGACCGCCGCCGTGCCGGCGCTGCTGCCCGCCGCGCAGGAGGTCGACGTGACCACGATCCCCGTGGCCGACGGCGTCTCGATGCTCATGGGCAAGGGCGGCAACGTGGGCGTGGTCGTGGGCGAGCAGGGCGTGCTCATGATCGACAGCCAGTTCGCCGACATGACCGGCAAGCTCACCGCGGCCGTGGGCGCGCTCACCGACCGTCCCGTGAAGTACCTGCTCAACACGCACTGGCACTTCGACCACACCGGCGGCAACGAGAACCTGGGCAAGGCGGGCGTGGTGGTCGTGGCGCACGACAACGTCCTGGCGCGCATGTCGGTCGACCAGGAGATGCCGGCCTTCGACCGCACCGTCGAGGCGGCGCCCGACGTGGCGCGTCCGGTGATCACGTTCGCCGACGAGGCCACCTTCCACCTCGCGGGCAAGACGCTGCGCTGCATCCACGTGGCGAACGCGCACACCGACGGCGACGTGATCGTGCACGACGTCGAGGACGACGTCTTCCACGCCGGCGACACCTTCTTCAACGGCTTCTACCCGTTCATCGACGCCGGCTCGGGCGGCGGCATCGACGGCATGATCGCCGCCGACGACGTGCTGCTCGGCCTGGCCGACGCCGACAGCAAGATCATCCCCGGGCACGGCCCGCTGGGGACGAAGGCCGAGCTGCGCGCCTTCCGCGACATGCTCGCCACGGTCGCCGAGCGCGTGCACGGCATGCTCGCCGCCGGCAAGTCGAAGGAGCAGATCGTCGCCGCCAAGCCCACCGCCGACCTCGACGCCGAGTGGGGCGACGGCTTCATGGCCCCCGACGACTGGGTCGGCATCGTGGTCGACGGCATCGTCGCGCGTACCGGCAAGTAGGACCGCGCGGGACGGCGCGTCCCGCCCGCCGTCAGCGCACGTGCGCGAAGGCCGGATCGTCGGCGACGAAGAAGTCGTCGACGACCTGCTGGCGCACGAAGCGGTAGCCGTGCGACGCGAGCAGCTCCCTGATCTGGCCGCGCTTCGGCTCCTCGCCGTTGTGCTCGATCGTCCAGGCGCCCACGCGCACGCGCTCGAACGGGAAGCCGCGCAGCACCGCGAGCTCGCTGCCCTCGGTGTCGACGCTCACGAAGTGGACGAACCCCGGCGCGCCCACCCGGCCGAGCAGCTCGCGCAGCGTGGTCGTCACGAGCTCGACGTTGCCGGCCGCGCGCACCGCGTCGTGCTCGCGCCAGCGTCCCAGGCTGCGCTCGATGCCGCCCAGCGAACCCGCGGCGCGGAAGGTCACGCGCTCGCCGGCCGTGTCGGAGACGACCTCGCGCAGCAGCGTGGCGCGCCGCGCGTCCCAGTCGCCCGTGGGGAAGGGATCGACGGCGAAGCCCGTCCAGCCGGCCTGCTCGAGGGCCTCGGTGTTCGAGCCCAGCACGGCGTCGCCGGCCCCCACGTCGACGAACACCCCGTCGCGCAGGCCCGGGTAGACGACGTCCAGCACCCACGCGTCCTGGCCGAACTGCGCGTGCAGCGGACGCAGCCCGCACGCGTCGAGCAGCGCCAGCCGCAGCGACGGCGGCGGCGCCGACGGGAAGCCCGGGAAGCGCGCCGCGAAGTGCGCCTCGAGCGCGAAGCGTCCCACCGGCGCGAGCATCACGGCGGCGCACACGACGCGCAGCACGATCGACGCGCGGCGCGAGGTCACACGAGCTCCGGCGACGCGCCGCCCGCCACGCTCACGCTCTTGACGCGCGCCAGCAGCTCGACGCCCGGACGCAGCTCGAGCTGGCGCAGCGAGCGCTTCGTGATGCGCGCCAGGAGCAGGCGTCCGCCGACGGTCTGCAGCCGCAGCACCACGCCGCCGCGGGCCTCGTGCACCGAGACGAGCCGCGCCGGCAGCTCGTTGAGGATGCTGCTGCGTTCGCCGGCGGCGAGCGCCACCGAGACGTCGCGGGCGTGCACGAGCAGCTCGACCGTCGTCCCCGGCGCGAGGTCGAGCGCGCGCACGAAGAGCGCCGCGCCGTCGAGCGACAGCTCGCTGAGCTCGTCGCCGGGGTGATGGCGTGCGACGCGGCAGCCGTGCAGCGAGACCGAGAGGCCCTCGTCGTCGGTGGCGGCGCCCACGTCGGGCAGGAGCGCGTCGAGCCCGCCGGCGGCGCGCACGCGTCCGGCGTCGAGCCACACGAGGGCGTCGCACAGGCGCGCCACCTCGGACAGCGCGTGGCTCACGTAGAGCACGGGGATGCCGAAGTGCCGCGGCAGCGCGGCGAGGCGCGGCAGGATGCGCGCGCGCGCCTCGACGTCGAGGGCCGAGAGCGGCTCGTCCATGAGCAGCAGCCGCGGACTCGTGAGCAGCGCGCGCCCGATCGCCACGCGCTGGCGCTCGCCGCCCGAGAGCGATCCGACGCGGCGCGCGAGCAGCGCGTCCAGGCCGAACCACCCGACCACGTCGTCGAAGCGCACCCGTCGATCGGAGCGCGGGACACGCCGCTCGCCGAAGCGCAGGTTGCCGCGCACGTCGAGGTGCGCGAAGAGCTGCGCGTCCTGGAACACGTAGCCCACCGGCCGCATCCACGGCGGACGGAACACGCGCCGCGACGGAGCGTCGTCGTGCCAGGTCTCGCCGTCGACCACGAGCCGCCCGCGGGCGTCGGGCTCGAGGCCCGCGAGGCAGCGCAGCAGCGTCGTCTTGCCCGCGCCGGACGGTCCGAAGAGCGCGCACGCCCCGCGTCCGTCGAGAACGAACGACGCGTCGAGCGAGAAGCCGCCGCGCGCGAGCCGGAACGCGGCCTGCACGAACGGCGCCTGCGCGGGCTCGCCGCCCGACGCCGCCGTCCCGTCGGCCAGCGGCGCGCGCGCCTCGCCCGCCGACGCGCGCGCGCCGTCCCTCGCGACGTCGTGCGCGCTCACGGCCGGACGCCTCGGTCGCGCGGCGCGGCCGACGGTCCGCCGCCGAGCAGGTGCGCCGCGAGCAGCACGCAGAACGCGAAGCCCAGCAGCACGAGCGACGTGGCGTGCGCGCGGTCGTAGTCCATGCGCTCGACGGCCTCGAAGACCGCCAGCGAGGCGGTGCGCGTGCGTCCCGGGATGTTGCCGCCGAGCATGAGCACCACGCCGAACTCGCCCACCGTGTGCGCGAAGCCCAGCATCGCGGCGGTCAGGAACGCCGGGCGCG
The DNA here is from genome assembly GCA_020638905.1 of Planctomycetota bacterium. Lineage (GTDB taxonomy): Bacteria > Planctomycetota > B15-G4 > B15-G4 > B15-G4 > JACKHP01. The sequence goes on from JACKHP010000011.1 coordinate 18,116, forward strand.
TGAGCGGCACGACCACCGAGACGAAGCGGTCGAGCGGACGGGCGCGCAGCGTCGCCGCGGCCTCGAGCGGACGGCTGCCCAGCGCGGCGAACGCGTCGCGCAGCGGCGTCACCACGAAGGGCAGTGAGAACACGCACGAGCCCACCACGAGTCCCGGGAAGCTGAACACGAGGCGCGGGCCACCGAGCGCGTCGACGAGTCGTCCCACGGTGCCTTGCGGGCCGAGCAGCACGAGCAGGTAGAAGCCCAGCACCGTGGGCGGCAACACGAGCGGCAGCGAGACGAGCGACGAGACGACCGCGCGCGCGAGCGTGCGCCGACGCGCGAGCCACCACGCCAGCGGCGTGCCGAGCACGAGCAGCACGAGCGTGGTCACCGCCGCGAGCCGCGCCGAGAGCAGGAGTGCCGCGCCGTCGATCGCGTCCACCGGCTACTCCTCGACGCCGTAGCCGTGGCGCTGCAGGACGAGGGCGGCCTGCGGCCCGCGCAGGAAGTCGAGCAGCGCGCGCGCCGGCTCGCCGTCGCGCAGCAGCGCGGCGTCCTGACGGATGGGCGCGTGGAGCGCCGCCGGCACGAGCCAGCGCGGGATCTCGTCGTGGCGCGCGAGCTGCGCGAGGGCGCAGAAGCCCAGCTCGGCGGCGCCGCTCTCGACGAACTGCATCGTCTGTCCCACGTCGTTGCCGAGCACGAGCTTCGCGGCCAGCGTGTCGGCGAGTCCCAGGGTACGCAGCACCTCGAGCGCCGCGGCGCCGTAGGGCGCGGTGGACGGGTTCGCGACGGCCACGTGCCGCACGCGCTCGTCGCGCAGCGCGCGCTCGCCGTCGGGCACGTCGGCCAGCAGCGCACCGACGAGCGCGAGCCGTCCCCGGGCGTAGGTGAAGCGCGTGCCTGGCACCACGAGGCAGCGCTCCTGGAGCTGCGCGGGACGCTCGACGTCGGCCGCCAGCAACACGTCGAACGGCGCGCCCGACGCGATCTGCGCCGCGAGCGCCCCGGTCGATCCGACGCTCGCCGTGACGCGCACGTCGGGACGTACGAGCGCGAAGTCCGCGGCGATCTCGTCGAAGGCGTCGGCGAAGTTGGCCGCCACCGCGACGCGCACGTCGTCCGCCGAGGACGCGCGGCCGGCGTCGACGTCGCCCGCGTCGCCGCACGCCGCCGGCAGGGCGCACGCCACGACCAGACAGAAGACGACGAACCGGTGCATCCTCGGACCTCCTCGGCCGGACGCCCACGCTAGCAGGCGCACCGCAGGGCGCGCGAGCGCCGGGCGCTACGGGAAGGTCACGCGCGCACCCTTGCGCAGCTCGGCGCTGGAGTGGAACGTCCCGCGCCAGGCGATGCCGCCGCGCCGGTGACCGAGGATGCCCGCGCGCAGCAGCACGTACGCGAACAGCAGCGAGCCCACCGGCCAGAGCAGCGCCGGCAGCAGCGGGCGCCGTCCGCGCAGCGCGATGGACGCGCCGCTCACCAGCGCGGCCGCCACCGCCAGGGCCCCCAGCGGGGCCATCCACGGGACACCCCACGGGAGCAGTGCGAGCAGCGGTGCGAAGTCGACGCCCAGCGAGAAGGCCACCATGATCAGCACGATGCCGAGGTTGCAGCGCAGGACGCTGAACGTGTTCTTCTCGAGGCCGCGCGCCATGGCCGCGAACGACGGGTACCACGCGACGCTCACGAGTCCCATGCCGCCGGCCACGCCGCAGCGGCACCCGTGCGACTTGAGCAGCTTGCCGAGGGCCACGTCGTCGGCCACGTCGAGCGCCAGCCACGGCAGCCCGGGCGTGCGCTCGAGGGCGGCGCGGCGCACGAGGTTGAACGCGCCCACGCCGACGTGCGCCGACGAGCGCGGGTTCGAGACGTCCCACAGACGCTGCGAGAGGGTGAACGAGCGCGCGAAGTGCGCCAGCGCACACGAGTAGAGCGGACCGCCACCGACCACGTCGGGCAGCACCGCGAGCTGGTCGAGGCCGTGCAGCTCGGCGTGGGCCACGGCGCGCCGCACGGCGTCGGGCGCGAAGTGCACGTCGGCGTCGGTGAACAGCAGCCACTCGCCCGTCGACGCCTCGACGGCGCGCTGCAGCGCGTGGTTCTTGCCCAGCCATCCCGGCGGCAGGTCGGTCACGTGCACGGGGACGATGCGCGGGTCGCGTTGCGCGAGCCGGTCGACGATCTCGCCCGTGCCGTCGTCGGAGCGGTCGTCGACGAGCACGATCTGCGGCCGCGGCTCGTCGAGCGCGCGCCAGGTGTCGGCCGCCGCCGGCAGCGTCAGCGCCTCGTTGCGCGCCGGGACGAGCAGCGACACCGTCGGCTCGCGCAGCGGCGGCAGGAACGGCTGGTCGCGCAGCATCGGCACCGCCGCGCGCGTGCGCCACAGGGCGACGAGCGTGGCCAGCCAGACGCCGCAGCCGAGGATCACGAGCAGCGCCAGCGGCGCCGCCCAGGGGTGTGCGTGCACGTTCATCGGGTGGTCGTCGGGGTGAGGCGGGCCAGGTATCGACCGTCGGGTTCGCGGTGGACGACGGCGGCTTCGTATCCGGCGCGATCGGCGATGCGCGCCAGCCGCTGCTCGTCGACGAAGAGCCACAGGAACGGCGCGCCGCGCGTGCCGTCGAACTCCATCGAGAGCTCGGCCACGCCGGGATAGCGCACGTCGGAGTGGGCGTCGAGCGGACGCCCGTCGGGCGGCTCGGGCGCGCGGCTGTCGAGCACGATCGCACCCCTTGGCGCCAGCAGGCGGCGCGCGTCGGCCAGCATCCACTGCAGGCCGGGGACGTCACCGCCCAGGCCCGCGCCGTGCATGAGCAGCAGCAGCGTGTCGAACGTCTCGCCGCGCAGCGCGCCGAGGGAGCCCAGGCGGACGTCGCGCACCCCACGCGCGCGCAGCACGGCGACGGCCGAGGGCGAGACGTCCAGCGCGGTGACCGCGTGGCCGCGGCGCTGCAGCGCGAGGGCGTGGCAGCCCGCGCCGGCGCCCACGTCGAGCACGCGCGGGCCGCAGGACGCCAGCGCGGCGGACTCCCACGGCTCGAAGGCGTCTTCGTCGCGGAAGAAGTGCGCGGCCTCGACGACGTCGGGTTCGCCGTCGGCGCAGTGGACGGTCAGCGTCGCGTCGCGCCGCCCGCCGAGGTACGCCGCGAGGGCCAGGCCCTGGGGCTCGAACGGCGCGATCAGATCACGGTCCCGTCGGGGATCACGGCGTCCTTGGGGATGATCACGATGCCGTCGCGGATGTAGTAGTTGCTGCCGACGGCCTCGTCGCGCGCGCGCTCGTTCACGATCTGCACGTCGCGTCCGATGCGGGCGTTCTTGTCGACGATCGCGTTGCGGATGATCGTGTTCTCGTCGATGCCGAGCCTCGGGATGCCGCGCGCCAGCGAGGCGGCGCGCTCGGTCTCGGTCTCGTACCAGTCGTTGCCCATGATGAGCGCCTGGTCGAGCTCGACGCCGTCGTGCACCATCGAGCGGATGCCGATCACCGAGCGCCGCGCGTGCATGCGTCCGAGCACGCTGCCCTCGGCCACGAGCGACTCCTCGACGTGGGCGTCGTTGAGGCGCGTCGGCGAGAGGTAGCGCGGGTGCGTGTAGAGCGGGAAGTCGGGGTCGTAGAGCGCGAACTGCCCGCGCGCCGCGAGCGCGATGTTGGCCCGGTGGAAGGCCTCGATCGTGCCGATGTCCTCCCAGTACCCGTGGAACGGGTGCACCGCGACGCGATAGCGGGCCAGCGCCGTGGGCAGGATCTCGCGCCCGAAGTCGTGGCTCTGCGGGTTGTCGGCCAGCAGCTCGCGCAACACGATCGGCGAGAAGATGTAGATGCCCATCGAGGCCAGGAACGGCGCCTCGTTCGTGACCAGCCCCTTCGAGCTGGACGGGTCGATGCGCATCGCCTGGAGCTCGTCGCCCGTGGGCTTCTCGGCGAAGCGCGTGACGAAGCCGTCGTCGTCGACGTGCAGCAGCCCGAAGCTGCTGGCGAACGTCTCGGCCTGGGGACAGACCGCGATCGTCACGTCGGCGTGGGCCTCCTCGTGGCGCCGGATGAACGGCTGGTAGTTCATGCGGTAGAGGTGGTCGCCGGCCAGGATCAGCACCAGCCGCGTGCGGCGGTTCATGACGTGGTGCTGCACCCGGCGCACCGCGTCGGCCGTGCCCTGGAACCAGTTGCGGTTCTCGTTGGTCTGCTCGGCCGCGAGCACCTCGACGCCGCCCTTGCTCAGCAGCCCGAAGTGGTACGTGCGCGCGATGTGCCGGTTCAGCGAGAACGAGTTGAACTGCGTCAGCACGAACATCCGCGTCAGCCCGCTGTTGATGCAGTTGCTGAGCGGGATGTCGATCAGCCGGATGCGTCCGGCGACGGGGACGGCGGGCTTGGCGCGGTCGCGGGTGAGCGGGAAGAGCCGCGTGCCCTGGCCGCCGCCCATGATGATCGCGGCGACGTCGTCCATGGGGTTATCTCTCCGGCGGCGCGAGCCGCCATGTTCGTCACGGGAGCCAGTCGGCGACGAAGACGTTCGTGTCGTACTGCTGGGCGCCGTTGCGGTTGCTGCAGAAGGCGACGCGCTTGCCGTCCCACGAGAACATCGGGAAGCCGTCGAACGACTCGCCGTTGAAGGTGACCTGCTCGAGCGACTTGTCGGCGATCGTGACCTTCCAGATCTCGAACACGCGTCCCTTCGGATCGGCCATGTTGCTGGCGAACACCACCGCCTCGCCGTCGGGCGTGAAGTACGGCGCGAAGTTGGCCTTGCCGTTGTCGGTGAGCTGCACGGGATTGCTGCCGTCGGCATCGGCGATCCAGATCTCCATCTTCGACGGACGCACCATGTGCTGCTTCAGCAGCTCGCGGTAGTCGGACAGCTCCTGCTCGCTGTCGAAGCGGCTCGCGCGCCAGACGATCTTGCTGCCGTCGGGACTGAAGAAGGCGCCGCCGTCGTAGCCGGGACGGTCGGTGAGCCGGCGCACGTCGCTGCCGTCGGGCTCCATCGTGTACAGCTCGAGGTCGCCGCTGCGATCGGACGTGAACACCACGCGCCCCTGCGGGCTGATCGTGCCCTCGGCGTCGTAGCCCGGGGTGTTCGTGATGTTCACCATGCGTCCGCCGTCGCGATCGGCGGTGTAGATGTCGTAGTCGTAGAGCGCCCACACGTAGCCCTGGCTGCGATCGGGCTCGGGCGGACAGTCGGGCCCGTCGGCCTGCGTCGACGCGAACAGGATGCGGTCGGTGCCGGGGATGAAGAACGGGCACGTCGTGCGACCTTCGTGCGTGACCTGGCGCACGGCGCCCGAGGCCACGTCCATGAGGAAGATCTGGTCGCACTGCAGGTCGTCGACGGTCGCCTGGAAGATCAGCTCGCGGTCGTCGAACGACCAGTACGCCTCGGCGTTCTGTCCGGCGAAGGTGAGCATGCGCACATTGGCCAGGTGCGTCTCGCCGGGCAGCTTCGCATCGGCGGGCACGACGTGTCCCGCGCCGGGGTGCAGCACCTTCCAGCCGCCCTCGCCGTCGCGGACGAACGCGTCGGACGGCCGGGCGGCCGCGGACGCCCGCGCGTCGGCGGAGGACGGGTCGGCCTGCGCCGCATCGTCTCCCACGGAGCGGCAACCGACGGGGGCGAGCAGGGAGACGCAGCCGAGGGCGAGCGCAGCGCCGCCGCGGACCAGGCGCGACGGAGCGCTCATTCGGAGATCTTCCACGAGTGGATGGGCCGTCCCGAGTAGTAAGGATGCGTGTGCCAGCCGGGCTTCGTGTCGGGATCGGTGGTCACGACCACGTCGCCCTGCACCGTGGCCTGGCACGACAGCCGCAGGTGCTCGGCCACCTCGGGCGCGTACTTGGCCTTGGCCTTCTTGAGGAACTTCGCCTCGCGCTTGGACGGCGTGCAGAGCGCCGAAGGCTCGTCGACGGACACCATGCAGGTGCCGCAGAAGCCCTTGCCGCGACACGACACGAGGCCGCCCAGCACGGGATAGGGGTCGACTCCGAACTGCAGGCAGGAGGTCCTCAGGTTGGTGCCGGTGGGCACGTCGACCGTGAGGTTCTCGTTGCGGAAGTGGACGCGATGCATGCCGCTCATGACGCTTGGGGTTCCGCCCGGGACGAAGGGACAGCGGAGCGTATCGGCCCGGCCCCGCGGGGGTCAAACGCGTTCGTCCCCGTCGGCCCCTCGCGGACGCTCAGCGCGCCTCGCCGAAGCGCAGCAGCCCGCGCTCGGCCTGGTCGACCCGGGCGCAGAAGTCGGCCAGTCCGGCGTAGTCGGCCGCCCCCAGCGCGAAGGGACGCTGCACGAACTCGCGCACCAGCACCGGCGCACCGCCCTTGCCCTCGCGCAGCTCGAGCGAATACGTCCAGCCGCCGCAGGAGAGTGCGATCGGCTCGGGCGTGCCGAGCAGCTCGCGCCCGCCGAGGTCGAGCACGACCCGTTCGCGTCGCGAGAGCGTGACCTCCGAGCGGAAGGGCAGCGTGCGCCGCGCGCCGGAGGTGATGCCGGCCGAGAGCCGCAGCGGCGCGAGCGGCATGCCGCACGTCCCGTCGGCGTCGAGCAGATGCCTCGCGCGCCCCTGGAAGCGCAGCTCGGCGGGCAGCTCGTCGTCGGGGTCGGCCGCCAGCGCGTAGCCGGTCAGGTCGAAGCCGCCCACGAGCGCCGTGAGCGCCTGTCCGATCCAGGCCCGGCGGTAGCCCTCGCGCCAGGTCGCCAGGGGGTCCTCGACCAGGAAGCCCTGGCCGCCCGTCCAGCGCAGGTTGCCATCGACGGTGGCCGAACCGTCGCGCGCCACGTGCAGGGTGAGCGAGACGGACGTGCCCGGCGGATCGGCCTCGGGCAGCACGCCGCGCGTCCCGTCGCGCAACTCGAGCGTGGGCGCGCCGGTCGCGTCGCCGCGCAGCATCCCGAACGGCAGCCCGTCGGGATCGCACAGCACCGGCTCGCCGTCGTCGGGACGCACGCGCACGAGCAGCCGCCGCTCGACGAAGGCCGCCGAACGGAACGCGGGACCGGGCTCGGGATCGGCGTCGGGCGACAAATCGCGCGTCCAGACGAGATCGCGCGCGATGCCGACGGCGTCGAGCAGCGCCGCGAAGAGCAGCGCCGGGTGGCCGCGGCGCGCGACGAACGAGACCAGCGCCGGGACGGGCAGGCCCGTGCGCTCGTCGAGGGTCGCGTGCACGAGACGCAGCAGCGCCCGCGCCGCGTCGGTCTGTCCCGAAGCGTCGGCGGCCGCCTCGCGCGCGGCCTGCTCGAGTTCGGGCGTGACCGCCGTGAGCCGCCGCACGACCTCGCGGGTGCGCGCCACGAGCGCGCCCTCGTCCTCGTCCTGGCCGAACTCGACCCACGGCAGGACGAACGCGTCCGGCGGCGCGCCGCGCTCGCGCAGCACCCGCGGCAGGTCGCGCGCCTCGAACACGTGCACCAGCGCGTCGCCCTCGTCGATCGTCTCGTGGACGCCGTCGAAGTCGTGCTCGACGAACCGCAGCGGCACCGACTTCGGCACGCGCACGACGTAGCGCGAGAGCACGCGCGCGCCGTCGGTCGAGGCGAACGTCCAGCGGCCGAGGCGCAGCGGCGCCGAGGGCGGCAGCCGCAGGCGCGTGCGCGTCTGCACGAGGTCGCCGGGCTCCAGGTTCGGGAGCACGTAGCGTCCGGCCACGGGCACCGGCACGAACTCGCTGCCGTCCGCCTTGCGGCTGCGCACGTCGAGCACGTCGCCGCGCAGCGTGAGCTTGCCGAGCTTGGCGCAGGCGTCGAGGTCGCGCGGGCGACGCAGGTCGGAGACGAGCGTCTCGAGCGTCCCGTCGGGGAAGACGCACACGAGCGCCTCGTCGAGCACGTCGACGAGCGAGTCGTCGCGCGGTTCGGCGTCGAGCGACGCGAGCAACGCGTCGGCGTCGGTCGCCCAGCGCGCGAAGAAGTCGGCCGCCGGCTCGGGCATCGAGAGCGACGCCATGCGCTCACGCACCGCGGGTGACGCCGGACGCCGCCGCACCGCCTCGCCGAGCAGGGCGCGCTCGGCCTCCACGTCGCCGGTGCGCTGGGCCGCGTCGACCGCCAGCTCGACCGGCGCCGCCCACTCGGGGTAGCGCGCGGCCAGCGCGGCGCAGTCGTCCAGCGCGCGCGTCTCGCGTCCGCTCTCGGCCAGGAAGCGCGCGTGACGCAGCACGCGGCGCCGGTCGTCGTTGCGCACGAGCGCGGCGTCCCAAGCACGATCGGCCAGGTCGCGGCGTCCGGCGTCGGCGGCGCGGCCGGCGAAGGCCTCGAGCGCCTGGGCCGTGGGACCGTCCGCGCGCAGCGCCGCCTCGCGCAGCTCGAGCGCCGACGTCGGACGTCCGAGCGACTCGCGCCGCGCGGCCAGCGCGTCCAGCAGCCGCGGCGAGGCCGGCGCGCGGCGCGACGCCTCGTCGAGCGCGCCGTCGGCCAGCTCGGGCAGCCCGAGCGAATCGAGCCGCGCGGCGAGCTCGAGCAGGCTCGAGATCTGCACCGGATGCAGGTCGCCGAGGCGCGTGAGCAGCTCGACCGCGTCGGTCTCGCGGTCGTCCCCGGCCAGCACGCCCGCCTGCGCCACGCCCGACGCCAGCCACGCGTCGTCGAGCGAGCGCGCCCGCTCGAGGAGTTCGCGCGCGCGCGCCTTGCGCACCGGCGCCGGCAGGCCCGAGGTGGCCTCGATCACGCCCGCCGCGAGCAGCAGCAGCCCGGGACGCAGCGAGCGCGCCGCGCGTTCGAGCAGCGCGCGGCCCTCGTGGGGACGGCCGTCGAGCGCGAGCAGCAGCCCCAGCAGCGCGTCCTCGTCGGGATCGCGCGCGTCGAGCGCGCGCAACGCGTCGATGCTGCCCCCGGGCGCGACGCTCGGCGGACGCGCGTCGACGGGTCGTCCCAACGGACGGTCGTCGTGCGCGCCGCGCACGGCGACCGGGGCGCCGTCGGCGTCGAGCACGCGCACGGCGATCGGCAGCGCGCAGTCGTCGGCCACGCGCAGCAGCAGCTCGTTGCGTCCGTCGCGCAGCACCACGGGACGGCGCAGCACGCCCGACGGCTCGGCCAGCCGGTCGACGAGCTGGGGCGAGCCGCGGTCGAAGGCGAACGCGAACGCCGCGTCGGACGGCGACCATTCGGTCGCGTCGGGGAAGGTGCAGCCGCCGTACGCGAAGGGCGCGGCGCGGGTGGCGTCGGCGTCGTTGCCGGCGGACGTCCCGAAGTCGAACTCGAGCCACGCCGGACCGCCGCCGTCGACGTCGAAGCGCGCGGCGAGCAGCGCCCAGCCGCCGGCGCGATCGATCTCGGAGAGCGGATCCGCGAACGCCACCCACGGCGAGCGGTCGTGGCCGCGCCAGTGCAGCTCGCGCTCGACGCCGTCGTGCGAGAGCGAGAAGCCCGGATCGTCGAACAGCTCCGGCTGCGCGAGCACGCCCCGCGGGTCGTTCGCCGGCGGCAACGGACCGAGCACGTCCCAGGACGAGAGCAGGAAGCAGGGCTCGTCGGGCGGCGGCGCGTCGAGGGCCGAGACCGACTGCGACGCGGCGCGCAGGCGCAGACGCTCGAGCACGCGGCGGGCCGCGGGCGTCCAGGGCAGCGCGGGATCGAGCCCGAGCACCTCGGCGCGGTACGCCGGCGGGTCGTCGATGTCGGCGCGCACCGCGTCGATCAGCAGCAGCGCCGCCTCGGCCAGGGGATCGTCGGGTGCGCCGCGGGCCAGCTCGATCCAGTCGCGCACCGTGCCGTCGCGATCGCCCGAGAGCAGTCGCGGCGGCTCGACGAGCGCCCGTGCGAACGCGTCGGACGACGCGTCCTGCGGCGCCGTCCCGGCGCACAGCGCCGCCAGCACGAGCGCGATCACGAACGCTCGACCCCGGACGCCACGAGCAGCGGCGCACGCTCCGCCTCGGCGATCGACACGAGCGCGCGCCGGAACTCGCCGTAGCGCGCCAGCGGCACGCGCCGTTCGAGCAGGTCGAGCCGCCGCCGCACGAGCAGCGAACCCTGGTCGACGTCGACCGCGAGCGAGTACTCGAGCAACCCGGGGACGGAGATCGTCACCGGCTCGGGCACGCGCGTCGCGGACGCGCCGGGCGGCAGACGGTAGCGCACGTCGCTCGAGAGACCGAACGGACGCTCGAGCACGAGGTCGTGCACGCGCGTCTCCTCGGATTCGAGCGCCGTGTCCTCGAGTCCGCTGGGATCGAGCACGAGGCGGAGCGCCGACTCGCCGCCGCCGCGCGGCGTGAGCAGGTCGCGCGCGGCGAAGTCGGCCTCGAGCCAGGCCGGCACCGAGATGTCGTCGAGCTCGGAGCGCCGCACCGAGCGCACGTCGATCGGTCCCACGAGCGGCGCGAGACGGTTCGCCACGGCGCGCGCGAGGTCGCCCGGCTCGCCCGCGAAGCGCTCGCGCAGGCGCACGCCGAACTGCCCCGTGCTCGCGTCGCGCAGCGTGACGTCGGCCGAGCCGTCGGCGGACAACGCGACGTCCCAGGTGCGCACGAGCCGGTTGCGGTCGGGCGGGTCGTAGGGGATCCGCTCGACGCGCACGCCGTCGGCGCGCACGTGGAGGCACTGCGCGCCCTGGTCGTCGGCGCGCAGCGCGTCGAGCGGGTTGCGTTCGGCGGTGGCGTCGACGTACATCCCCGCGCGCGACGCGCTCGGCGGCAGCCACGCGATGCAGTGGTTGAAGCGGTTCACGAGGGCCACGTCGAGCGGGTCGTCGGCCGGTCGCGGATCGGCCTTCAGCAGCACCGGCTCGCAGTCGACGCCGATCTCGGCCAGCAGCTGGCGCAGCAGGATCGACTTGTCCTTGCAGTCGCCGAAGCGGCGCTCGAAGATCGTCGCGGCGCTGTACGGTTCGTAGCCGTGGGTGCCGAAGGGCCAGGCGTTGTAGCGCACGTCCTGGGCCACGAAGCGTACGACGGCCTCGATGCGCGCGCGCTCGTCGGACAGGCCGGCGGTGAGCTCGGCCACCTTCTCGCGCATGGCCGGGGTGGTCACGAACTCCTTCTCGACGAGGTGCCACCACCAGGCGCCGAAGGCCGTCCAGTCGTCGAAGCTCGTCACGTCGACGAGCGGGACGAGCTCCTCGCGCGGCGGCATGTCGGTCTCGAGCAGCGGCGGCTGCAGGTCGTGCACCGCGAACGTGAGCACCGTGTCGCCGTCCGCGTCGACGTCGCGCGTGCTCTCGATGAGCGCGTCCTGGCGCTCGGACACGTGCAGCGCGAGGCCCGGCGGCGCGACGACCACCAGCTCGCTCTCGCGCACCGGCGCGCGCTCGGCGAGGCGTCCCGGGCAGAAGTCGTGGCGCGTGCCGAACGAGCGTCCGAACAGGTCGGGACGGTGCTGGTCGACGCGGTACTCGACGTCGACCACGTCGCCCGGCCGCAGCGGCGGCAAATCGTAGCGGCGCGTCTCGTCCTTGGGCGTGCGCGGCGGCGGGGCCGGTTCGACGCCGCCGTCGGCGCGCAGCACGCGGACGCCGTAGACGAACAGCTCGGAGTGCTCGGCGTCGGCACGCAGGGCGTACGTGTCGAGCGCCTTGGCGCCGCCGGCGTTGAGCACGCGCAGCGCCAGGTGCTCGTAGCGGTGCTCGGTGCCGTCGTCGTGCAGGCGCCAGACGACCGTGCGCCGCAGCACCTCGAGCGGGTCGTTGCGCGACGGATCGGGCAGCGGCTGCGCGAGCAGGTCGCGCGCGTCCCAGCGCCAGGGCTGCTCGAAGGGCTCGACGGTCTCGCCGGCCAGGATCGCCAGCCCCGCACGCACCACGGGACGTCCCGGGTCGAGGACGTCGAGCGCGCGCAGGTCGTCGACCGCGGCCTGCTCGTCGCCCAAGCGCAGGCGCAGGCGCGCGAGCAGCTCGCGCGCCTGCTTGTGGTCGGGACACACGTCGAGCGCGCGCAGCACGAGGTCGACCGCCATGCGCGCGTGCGCGTCGTCGAGCGGCGCGAGGCGCTCGGCCGCGCGCAGCATCGTGCGCGTGTCGCCGGGGGACGCCGCGAGGGCCGTCTCGACCGCGCGCAAGGCGCCGTCGACGTCGCCCGCGTCGAGCAGCCGGTCGAAGAGCACGTCGACGAGCCGGTCGCGCGCCACGTCCCGGGCGGCGCCCTCGCGCAGGACGGCCAACGACGCCTCGGACTCGCCCGCGTCGAACAGCCGCCCGGCGCGCAGCAGCGCGGACGCGATGCGCGTGCGTCCGTCGTCGGCGTCCTCGGCGCGACGCCGGAGCTGTGCCGCCTCCCCGGGACGTCCGCGCTGCTCGACGAACGCCGCGCGCGTGACGAGCGCCCGGAACGAACGCGGCGCCGCCGCGAGCGCGCGCGCCGTGAGCTCGTCCGCACGCTCGGGCAACGGCGACTCGCGCAGCGTGAAGTCCGCCAGGTCGAGCAGCGCCTCGACGTGCTCGGGACGCAGCGCGAGCACGCGCTCGAGCGCGGAGACCCTCAGGTTCGCGTCGGTCTCGTTGGGCGTGGCCCACGGATCGCGCGCCGCCCGCGCCAGCAGCCAGGCCGCGCGCGCGTCGTCCGGCGCCAGCGCGAGGGCGTGCTCGGCCGCCTCGCGCGCCGCGTGTCCCGCCACGTCGTCGGGATGCACGAGCAGGTGCAGCCACACGAGCAGCCGCGCCGCACGCGGGTCGTCGTCCCGCACCGAGAGGATGTCGAACGCCTCGGGCGCGAGCCGCACCGCAGGCCGCGACGGCCACGGACCTCCCCAGCGCTGCGCAGACGCGGTGTCGCGATCGGTGCCGGCTTCGGTTTCGGTTTCGGCTGCGGCTTCGGCTTCGGCTTCGGCTTCGGTCGCGGTCGCGGTCGCGCCTCGAGCGTCGAGGCCATCGTGCGCGTCGCTGCGCGCATCGTCTCCGCCACCATCTCCTTCGTCACCCGGCGGCGGGCCGCCCATCGCGGACGGATCGAACCCCATGCCGCGCATGAGCGCGTCGGCGCCTGGCAGGGCGGCCAGCGCGCCGAGCAGTTCGGGACCCTGCAGGGCGGCCACCTCGTCGGGCACCTCGAGTCCCGCGGTGCGCGCCATGTCGACCAGCAGCGACCAGTCGAAGTCGGGATCCTCGAACGGAGACCAGTCGTCGGTGTCGTGCTCGTCGTAGAACAGGATCACCTCGGGCGGCGGCTCGGGCCACGACGTGAACGCGCGGTCGATCCCGAGCCGCGGCACCGGACGCCCGTCGACGTCGGTGAGGCGCAACTCGCACGTCCACGGTCCGTCCTCGACCGCGAGCTTGACGAGCAGCTGGTTCCAGCCGGCGTCGAGCGGCAGCACGACGCGGTCTTGATCGGACGCGAGCGGACGCTCGACGTCGCGCTCGCCCACCACGTGTCCGTCGAGGAAGACCCGGAACGGTCCCGTGCTCCCGATGCGCAACACGACCGTCCCGGGCTCGAGGGGACGCAAGGCCGTGGCGAGGTATGCCACGGCCTGCGTGGCCGGGCGCAGCATCTCGTCCAGCTCGATGCGTCCCAGCGGGTGGTTGCCGAGCGGGTTGGGACGCCACGTGACCGGGCCGGCCTTGCCGGGCATCGGCTCGTCGCGCGCGAAGCGCTGCTCGGGCGGGAGCGTGGCGGCGAACCCGGCGCCGTGCGCGTTGTCGAACGGTCCGGCCAGCCAGAACGAGGTCAGGGCGCCGAGGTCGTCGACGGCTCCGCGCGCCGCGTCGGGACGTCCCGTGGCGCGCAGGGCGCGGGCACGCAACTGCTCGAGCAGGAACGCCACGCGCGGCGGCGTCGCGTCGGGCCACGGACGCACCGGGTCGAGCCGCGCCAGGGTCTCCGGCCACGCGGAGAGTTCGCCGGTGAGATCGCCGAGCAGCAGCGCGGCCACCTCGGCGTCGGCCCGCGCCAGCGGATCGTCGAGGGCACCCGGCGCGGCCAGCCGCTCGAGCAGGCCGTCGAGCAGCAGCGCGCGGGCGGCTTCGGGGCGTCCGGCGGCGAGCACGTCGCCGGCCCGTTCGGTGAGATCGGCAACATCCTGCGCGGTCGGCGACAGGAGCGCGAGCAGCGCGAGGACGAGGACGGGCGCCATCGGGGAGGCGTCTCGGCGAGGGGGCGAGTCTTACGTGCGAACCCGGGGGATGGTGGGCGATGAGGGGCTCGAACCCCCGACCCCCTGCGTGTAAGGCAGGTGCTCTACCGATTGAGCTAATCGCCCGAGGGCTGCTTCAAGCCCGAGGCCCCGACGCGCCGAAAGGCCAGACCGACGCCCGGGAAGGCCCCGGTCAGGTTGACGACATTTCCATTCGAGGGGTATCGTTCCCGCCCCCGCTGTCTTCGGATCGCCGCCCCGGGGATCGGGCTCGCAACAGCGCACACCATACCCTGCGCCCCGTTCCCGCCCACGGCCCTTCCCCCCACGAGGTCATCATCATGCGCATCGCGGTCATCGGTACCGGATACGTCGGTCTGGTCGCCGGCACCTGCTTCGCCGAGAGCGGGAACACCGTCATCTGCGTCGACATCGACGCGAAGAAGGTCGACGCCCTGAAGGCCGGCAAGATCCCGATCTACGAGCCGGGCCTTGAGGAGATGGTGAAGCACAACGCGAAGGAGAAGCGCCTCTCCTTCACGACCGACACCGACGCGGCCGTCAAGGCCAGCGACATCGTCTTCATCGCCGTCGGCACCCCGCCCGGAGAGGACGGCAGCGCCGACCTGAAGTACGTGCTGGCCGTCGCGCGCGCCACGGGCAAGGCCGCCAACGGGCCGAAGATCCTGGTCGACAAGTCGACCGTGCCGGTCGGCACCGCCGACAAGGTGCGCGCCGCCGCCCAGGCCGAGACCGAGCACCCGATGACGGTCGTGTCGAACCCCGAGTTCCTGAAGGAAGGCGCGGCGATCGACGACTTCATGAAGCCCGACCGCGTCGTGATCGGCAGCGACGACGAGTACGCGCGCGACATGATGCACCGGCTCTACGAGCCGTTCGTGCACGACAACCCGAACAAGATCATCCACATGGACGTGAAGAGCGCCGAGCTGACGAAGTACGCGGCGAACGCCATGCTGGCCACGCGCATCTCGTTCATGAACGAGATCGCGAACATCTGCGAGCGCGTGGGCGCCGACGTGACGAAGATCCGCACGGGCATCGGCAGCGATTCGCGCATCGGCATGCCGTTCCTCTACGCGGGCTGCGGCTACGGCGGCTCGTGCTTCCCGAAGGACGTGCAGGCGATCGTCAAGACGGCGGCCGAGTACGGCTACGACTTCAAGATCCTGCAGGCCGTCGAGGAGGTGAACGCGCGCCAGAAGTTCCTGCTCTTCGACAAGGTCATGGAGCACTTCGACGGCGACATCGCGGGCAAGACGTTCGCGGTCTGGGGCCTGGCGTTCAAGCCGCGCACCGACGACATGCGCGAGGCGCCCGCGATCTACATCATCAAGAGCCTCATCGAGGCCGGCGCGTCGGTCAAGGCGACCGACCCCGAGGCGATCGTGCAGGCGGGCATCTACATCGGCGACATGGGTGACAAGCTCACCTACCACGAGCACCCGTACGAGACGCTCGAGGACGCCGACGCGCTGCTGCTCGTCACCGAGTGGTCGGAGTTCAGGAACCCCGACTTCGACCTGATCAAGGCGCGCCTCAACCAGCCCGTGATCTTCGACGGCCGCAACATCTTCCCGAAGGACGAGCTGGCCAAGATGGGCTTCGCCTACTACCCGATCGGCTCGATGTCGACGGTGGCCAAGAAGAAGGCCACGCCCACGGCCCCCTGAGCCCGAAGAGGTCTCCGGCCCGGTCGACGGGGCCCCGCGGACGCACGCCGTTCGCGGGGCCCCGCGCGTTGACGGGACGCACATCGTGTCGCGCTCCGACGTCGCGCGCAAGTTCCGCAGGCGCGACGCTCGCATCCGCGCGCCACATCACGCTCGCACCCGCGGACGGTGCACACCCACGCGTCCATGCGGGCACCGGCCGAGAATGCAAACGGGGCGCCCCGCTCTCTCTCCCAGAGCGGGACGCCCCTGATGTGCACGACGTCGGTTCTCTCCCATCCGACGTCGTTGGTCCTTCGGCTGCGTGAGCAGCTAGTGACCCGACGGGGACACGGTAACACGAAGCGCGGAGACTGCGTCGGCAACCCGACGCGCCATCTTCTCGTCGTCACCCGTGAGGCTCGGGGAGAGGTCGCGCTCGAGCCGATCGACCACCGCGGCGGCGTCTTCGGGGCGTCCTTCGTCGAGCAGTTCCTCGACCCATGTCGTGACGCCCTTGACACACTCGAGCGGCTGGTCCGGCCAGGCCGTCGGGAAGCCCTCGGCCAGGGCCGAGGCCTCGTCGAAGCGCTCGAGCGTCACGAGCAGCTTGATGGCCCAGGTGGTGCCCTGGGCCGCGGTCTTGCCCTGGCCGGGGAACTCGGTGCCGACCCGCAGGTAGAGCGTCACCGCGTCGGCCTGGCGCCCCTCGCGGCGCAGGATGTGGGCCTGTTCGAGGAGACCCCGGGCGCCGAACTCCCGGGCCCTGCCGGCCTGTGCCCGACGCCCCAGGTCGACCGCATGGGCGAAGCGCTGGACGGCGTCGTCGCCTCGCCCCCGGGCGCGCAGCAGTTCGCCCGCGCGAAAGGCCGCTTCGGCCCGCTCGTCCAGCCCGTACGTCGGCTCGTCGGCGACCACGCCATACGCCCTGGCCGCTTCGAGCAGGGCCGCCTCTTCGTCGGCCCCGTCGAGGGCGTAGGCGGCCTTCTTCTCGGCCGCCGCGGCGGCCAGCGCCAGCTTGCCCGCGGCGAGCGCCTCGGGGGCCACGCCGGACGCTCCTCCGTCGGACGACCCCGACCCGGCCGCGATCGCCGGACGGGTCTCGCCCGCCGTCGCCGGCTCCCCGGCCAGCAGGGCGCCCCCCAGCCCGAGCAGCGCCGCCACGCACCACGCCACCCGCCCGCCACGCCCCCGCGGGCCGCCCCGGGACGGACGCGCGCGCGGCCCCTCGACCCCGGCGCCGCGACGCGCGGCTCCCGGACCACAGATGCTGATCGTGTTCATGGACGACTCCTCGTTCTCGGCCTGATCGGGATGCGCCCGCGCCCTCGCGCGACCGCCGACTGTCCCGCCCGACGGCCCCGCGGACCTCGCGTTACGCGGCCGAGCTACGTCGTAGGGAGCGACTCCACCGCTCTCCCCGGAGATGCATGCCATGCAGACCGCCACCCGTGACCCGCTCCTCCACTCGCCCTCGCGCGCCCCCGGCAACCTGCTGCCGATCGTGACCCTCGTCGCCTCGCTGCTGCTGCTGGGCTTCGTGGCCTGGACGCGCGGACTGCTGCCGCTCGACGCCGGCGCCGAACCGCGCGCCGTCGCGGCGCGTGGCGATCTGTCCTCGGCCGAGCAGTCCACCATCGCGATCTTCGAGCAGGCCAGCCGCTCGGTGGCCTACGTCGCGCCCGTGCGCCGCTACCGTTCGATCTTCAGCGGCGTGTCCGAGCAGACCGGCACCGGCACCGGCTTCGTGTGGGACGAGTCGGGACACGTGGTCACGAACTACCACGTGGTCGACGGCGCCAGCGAGCTGCTGGTCAAGCTCTCCGACGGCAACGTCTACGAGGCCTCGGTGGTGGGCGCGTCGGCCGACGTCGACCTCGCGGTGCTGCGCATCGCGGCGCCGCCCAGCGCGTTGCACCCGGTGCTCGTCGGCACCTCGTCCGACCTCAAGGTGGGACAGTCGGTGCTCGCCATCGGCAACCCGTTCGGACTCGACCAGACCCTCACCACCGGCGTCGTGTCGGCGCTGAACCGCCTGATCCAGTCGCCGAACGGGAAGGAGATCCGCAACGTGATCCAGACCGACGCGGCCATCAACCCGGGCAACTCGGGCGGTCCGCTGCTCGACAGCGCGGGACGGCTGATCGGCGTGAACTCGATGATCTCGACCCAGGGTGGCGGCTCCGACGGCATCGGCTTCGCGGTGCCGGTCGACGTGGTGAACCGTGTCGTGCCCGACCTGATCGAGCACGGCCGGCCGGTGCGTCCCGGACTCGGTGTCCAGGCGCGCGACGTCCCGGGCGGACGCGGCGTCGAGATCGTGTGGGTCCAGCCGGGCAGCGCGGCCGACCTGGCCGGCCTGCACGGCATGACCGACGGCGACGGACGCGTCGTGGCCGCCCACGGCGACCTGCTGGTCGAGCTCGACGGCAAGCCGGTGGCGAACCTGGATGCGCTCTTCGCGCTGCTCGGCGAGCACCGCGTCGGCGACGTGGTCGACCTGACCCTAGAGCGCGACGACGCCCGGCGCACGGTGAGCATCACGCTCCAGGCGGTCGACTGAGGCGTCCGAGCGCCTTCGCACGACAGCGTGCGAGGGCGCGCAGGACGCGCGCGTCGCCCGCGTCGTCCGTGCCTGGGACGCATGACCCACGCAGCGTCCGCGCGCGCGGTGGCGCGAGCGCGCGCGATCCGTCCGGCAAGAGCGTGGCATCCGTGGCGAGACGGTGGATGGGCTTGTGGCTCACGGCCAGGGCTGCACGATAGGTGCGGTCCCCCCCGCCCGATCCCGGCCGCCGAGGCATGCCATGACCCGTCGTGCGTTCGCCGTCCTGCTGTTCCCGTCCCTGACCGTGCTGGCTCCCGTGGCCGGCGCTGCCGTGGGCGATCTGGTCGACGTCGTGCCCGTCGGAGCGTATTCGGTCTGGCATCGCGTGGCGTCGCAGGACACGGCCCTCGCCGACCGCTACTTCTACGAGGTGGTCGACGCGGTGCTCGACGCGCACTTCGACGAGGTCGCGCTCGACGCCATCTCCGCCGCGGGCGCGCCGCGAGACACGCTCGACGAGATGCAGGGCGTGCGCGACGCGATCGCCGGCATCCTCGGATCGGTGCCGTGGCGCGACCTGGTGCAGAACGAGTTCGTGGTGGCCGAGTCGTACGACCCGCCGTTCCTGCCGGAGTTCACCACGCCCAGCTACCTGTTCGCGTGTCGTCCCAAGGCCGACCGCGTGCAACCCCTCGAGGACGCGCTGGCCGGCTTCCTCACGTCGGTCTCGGCCATCGCGGGCTCCGACGTGACCTACACGCGCGGATCCGAACCGGGCCACGACGGGCTCGCCACGCAGCTCCACACGCTGAGCGTGCCCGCGCTGAGCGGCATGACGGTGCTGCAGATGGCGTTCCACGACGGCCAGATCCTGGTCGGCGTCGGACCCGACTTCTTCGATCGTGCGCTGGCGCTCGCCAGCGGCGGCGAGGGCCAGAGCCTGGCGGCCACCGAGCGCTGGGCCCAGGCCTTCCGGGGCCTCCCGGCCGACGCTCCGACGCACGTCTTCGTCGACATGCACCAGATGATGAACGGCCTGCACGGGTTGGCCGCCATGCTCGCGCAGCGCGAGTACGACGCGGGTCTGTGGCAGAGCGTGGTGAACGACGTCTTCGACCTGGTCGACTTCGTCGACCTGATGGGCGTGACGACCCACTGCGAGGGCAACACCGTCGTGACCGAGACGGTCCGTCGCATCTCGCCCGAAGCGGCCGAACGCAACCCGATCCACAAGTCGAGCGCGGCGGCGGCGTACAGCGGCGAACTGCTCGACTACGTGCCGTCCGACGTGATCGCCTTCGACACGCGGGGCGCGATCGACCTGCTCCCCATGTACCACTACCTGATCGACCGGCTGCGCGACTACCTGCCCGAGGCCGACGACGTGCTGTGGGACTTCGACGTGCTGCAGGCCGCCGTCGACTTCGACGTCGAGCACGACCTGCTGGCGTGGATGGGCAGCGAGCACATCAGCATGGAGATCCCGAGCCTGCGCAAGCACGCGGGCGCCGACGACACCGACACGGTCTCGATCTGCCTGCTGCGAGACCCCGCCGCCGCCCGCAAGTGCCTCGACCGCATGCACGCGGTGTACGCCGCCGCGGCACCGCGACTGCTGGGCGAGCTGCAGGACCACATGCGCTCCGCGGGCATCCCGTTCGTCCCCGACGTGCGCTTCGAGAAGTCGACCGGCATGTTCCCGCAGCTCTACGAGTTCCAGCTCAGCGTGGGCTCGTTCCCGATCCCGAAGCTGTCGTTCGGCGTGCTGGGCAACCTGCTCGTGGCGACCACGTCCGAGGACGCGCTCGACCACTGCATGGCCGTCGCGGCGGGTGACTTCGACGGCATCTCCGCGCGGCCCGAGCTCGAGCACCTGCTCGAGGGCGGCACGTTCGCCGGCGCCGGCCTGCGTCCCGTCGGACGCAACCTGGCCAAGGCCACCCAGATCATCGGCGGTCTGGGCGGGATGGCCCAGGGCATCGTGTCGTCGATCGCGCCGCGCAACGATCCGCAGGTCCAGCGCATGCTCGGCATCGTGACCGGCGTGCTGCCGAAGATCACCGGCGTGTTGCAGACGATCGACTTCCTCGGCGACGAGGTGCACTCGAGCGAACTGCGCGAGGGCGGCCTCGTGTGCTACGAGCGCTCGACGCAGTACATGCTGACGCCCGAGCAGCGTCCGTCGTACGTCGCGACCAACCGCTGACGTCCGGCGCGGGGCCGTCTGCCGACGCGCACCCGGCGCACGCCGAAGGGACCCGTGCCGACGCGCGCGCCGGGTGCCTCGCGGACGCGGCTTGACGTGCGCCCGTCCCGCGCCCACCTTGGCGCATCCCCCGAGCCGAGGTGCGCCCATGTCGTCCGTCCGTCCGTGGCTGCTCGTCCTGCCGTGGCTGCTCGCCTGCACCGCACCCGGCGACGGCGCGCGCGGTCCGGCCGACGGAGCGTCCCCGCCGGCCCCGCTCGACGAGGCGCTGGCGCACACCGACGCGCACGAAGGACTGCTGCCGCTGCACCTCGACGCCGACACGGGCCGCGCGCTGGTCGTGCTCCCCGCTCCCTCGGGTCCGGACGGCGAGGTCGCGCGCCTGATCGTCGTGGCCGGACTCACAGGCGGCGTGGGCAGCAACGACCTGGGACTCGACCGCGGCCGGCGCGGCGACACGCGTCTCGTCGTCGTCCGTCGGCTGGGACGACGCGTGCTCGTCGAACAGCAGAACACCGCCTTCCGCGCCGTGGACGGTTCGACCGACGAGCGACGCGCCGTCGACGAGTCGTTCGCGACCTCGGTGCTGTACGCCGCCGACGTGGCCGGCCTCGATCCGGACGGACGGGCCGCGTTCGACCTCACGCCGTGGCTGCTCTCCGACCTCGCGCGCGTGGCCGCCGACGCTGCGTCCGCCGGACAGCCCGGACTGGCGCTCGATCCCGGGCGTTGCCGGCTCGACACGGGCGCATGCGTCGCGCTGCCCGCGAACCTCGAGTTCGAAGCGCTGCTCACGTTCGCCGCCGCCGACCCGGGACGCGAGCTGCGCGCCACCGTCCCCAGCCCCGACTCGGTCACGGTGCGGCAGCACGTCTCGCTGCTCGCGCTGCCCGACGACGGCTACGTGCCGCGCGTGTACGACCCGCGCGCCGGATCGTTCGCGATCGGCTTCCTCGACTACGCGGCGCCGCTCGACGCGCCGCTCGAGACGCGCCTCGCCGAGCGCCACCGGCTGCAGCTCGGTCCCGACGGACGCGTGCTCGACCCGATCGTGTACTACGTCGATCGCGCGGCGCCCGAGCCCGTCCGTTCGGCGCTGCTCACCGGCGCCTCGTGGTGGACGCAGGCCTTCGAGCGCGCGGGCTTCCCCGGCGGCTTCCGGGTCGAACTGCTGCCCGAGGGCGTCGACCCGCTCGACGCGCGCTACGACGTGATCGAGTGGGTGCACCGCGCCACGCGCGGCTGGTCGTACGGCGCCGCGCTCGAGGACCCGCGCACCGGCGAGATCCTGAACGGACACGTCTCGCTCGGCTCGCTGCGCGTGCGCCAGGACCGGCTGCTCTTCGAGAGCCTGCTCGGCACGGCGCACACCGGCGACGGCGGCCCGCTCGACCCGGTGCAGCTCTCGCTGGCGCGCATCCGCCAGCTCGCGGCGCACGAGGTCGGGCACACCCTCGGCCTGCAGCACGACTTCGCCGCGAGCCTGGGCTTCAACGGCTCGGTGATGGACTACCCCGCGCCGCACGTCACGCTCGACGCCGACGGCGAACTCGACGTCTCCTCGGTCTACGGCACGGGCATCGGTCCCTGGGACGAGGTCGCCATCCGCTGGCTGTACGCCGAGCCGCCGCCGGGCGTCGACGAGCGCGCTTTCCTCGACGGCATCCTCGCCGACGCACAGGCGCGCGGCCTCGTGTACCTGTCCGACGAGGACGCGCGCCCGGCGGGCGCGTCCGACGCGCGCGCGAACCTGTGGGACGACGGCGCCGATCCGGTGGCCGCGCTCGAGCAGGCGCTCGCGGTGCGACGCGTGGGACTGATGCGCTTCGGCGCCGACCGCGTCCGGCCGGGACGTCCGCTGGCCGAGCTGCGCGAGGTGCTCGTCCCGCTCTGGTTGTACCACCGCTACCAGGTCGACGCGGCGGCCAAGCTGATCGGCGGCCTGACGTACGACCGCGCGCTGCGCGGCGACGGCCGGGACGGCGCGCGCATGGTCGACGGCGCCACGCAGCGACGCGCGCTCGCCGCGCTCGGGGCCGCGCTCGATCCGCACGAGCTCGACC
Source organism: Planctomycetota bacterium (assembly GCA_020638905.1). Lineage (GTDB taxonomy): Bacteria > Planctomycetota > B15-G4 > B15-G4 > B15-G4 > JACKHP01. Next base: position 40,606 of record JACKHP010000011.1, read on the forward strand.
TGTCGGACGACGTGCTCGCGCTGCTGCTGCCGCCGGCCGACGGCGCGGGGCGTCCGCGCGAGCGCATGCCGTCGGCCACCGAGCCGGCGTTCGACGCGCTGGGCGCGGCCGCGGTGGCCGCCGACCTCGTCGCGGCGGACGTCCTGCAACCCGAGCGCTGCGCGCGCGTGCTCGACTTCCACCGGCGCGACCCCGGGCTGCCGTCGCTCGAGGAGGTGCTCGACACGCTCGTGGCGGCCTCCGGACTCGACGGCGACGACCCGCGTCCCGACGAAGATGCGCGGCTGGCGGCCGTGCGCCGCACGGTGCAGCGCGTGGTCGTCGACCGCATGCTCGCGCTGGCGTCCGACGGCGCGCTGCCGGCGGCGGTACGCGCCGTGGTCGAGCTGCGCCTCGAGCGCCTGGCCGAGCGCCTCGAGGCGCAGCCCGGCGGCGACGACGCGGCCCGCGCGCAGCGACGACTCCTCGCGCGCGACGTGCGCGCCGCGCTCGAGCGCGCAGCCACACCGGGACGCGTCCCGTCGGAGGCCCCGCCGGCTCCTCCCGGATCACCCATCGGCGCGCGCGACGCGAACTGGTCCGCGGCCTGGCTGCCGGCCTGCGACGTCGACGAACCGTGAGCGGAGAGGCCGCGACCGACGTCGGCGCGCTGCGGCCCGTCGACTGCGGCGAGGTCACGCTCGCCGTACGCGAGTGGGGTCCGGTCGACGGCCCCCTGGTCGTGCTGCTGCACGGTTTCCCCGAGACCTCCCGCGCCTTCGACGTCATCGGGCCGCTCCTGGCCGCCGCCGGACTGCGCGTCCTGGCACCCGACCAGCGCGGCTACGGCGCGAGCGAACGTCCCGTCGACGTGGCGTCGTACCGGCTCGAGCGGCTCGTCGACGACGTCGTCGGACTCGTGCGCGCCGCGGGCCGTGAGCACGCCGCGATCGTGGGCCACGACTGGGGTGCCGCCGTGGCCTGGACGCTGGCGCTGCTGCGCCCCGAGGTCGTGACGCGACTCGCGGTGCTGAACGTCCCCCACCCGGCGGTCATGCAGCGGGCGTTGCGCCGCGACCCGCGCCAGATGCTGCGCTCGTGGTACATGCTGCTGTTCCAGCTCCCGTGGCTGCCCGAGCGGCTGCTGACCCTGGGACGCGGCGCGTTCACCGCGCGCATGCTGGCGCGCACCGCGCGACCCGGGGCCTTCGCCGCCGAGCGCATGGCGGCCTATCGCGCGGCCTGGACGCGTCCCGGCGCGATGACGGCCATGCTGGCCTGGTACCGGGCGATCGTGCGCCATCCGCCGCGGCTGTCCCGGGTCGAGGTCGCGGCCGAGACGCTCGTGCTGTGGGGCGAGCACGACGTGGCCTTGCGCCCCGGACTGGCCGAGGCCAGCCTGGCCCACTGTCCCCGGGGACGCCTCGTCCGCTTCCCGGACTGCACCCACTGGCTGCACCTGGAGCAGCCCGCGCGAGTCGCAGCCCTGCTGCGCGACTTCCTCGTCGGCGGCGAGCATCGCGCGCCGGATGTCGTCGCCTGAGCGACAGCGACCGGCGAGGCTCGGGTCGTCCGTGCTCGGCGGGCGAGACGCCCCGGAAGATCTTCCGGGTTTCGACGACCACGATGCGACCGAAACGGCGCTTGAGGGGTGGGGAGACGACCAGCCGATGGGGTCTCACCCCCTGGTGCCCAAGCGTCCACACGCATGACCGGCGCGGGACTTCGGTCCCGCGCCGTCTTTTCTCGAGGCACGAGGGGGAGGGGTTCAGCGCGCGGGATCGGCCGCGAGGGCCTCTCCGACCCGGGCCAGCGAACGCTCCAGGGCCGCGAGTTCGACAAAGTCGGGCATGCGGCGCACGTGGTCGGCCAGGTTGGTGCCTGCGGCGCTGTAGGTCCCGCCCGAGAGCCGCACCGAGAGGCGGCTCGTGCGGAACTCCGGCCCGTCGTCGGGACGCGAGCCGGACGGACTCAGCGACTCCTTGCGCACCTGCTCGCGCGGGTCGAGCCGGATGGCGAAGAAACCCGCCTCGTTGAGCGCGGCCAGGAGCGGCCCGAGCCGCACGGGGTCGATCCGGCGCTCGCGCCGGAACGCGGGCTCGGTCTCGGCCGTCCCGCGGTGCGCGGTCTCGACCACGAGGCCGTCGGCGTGCACCGCCAGAAGGCGCACCAGCGGCGGTCCCTCGCAGTCGGTGAAGTCCTCCTCGAGCCAGACGACGGGCTCGTCGCCGCCGCCCAGCACGAGCTCTTCGGCGGGCAGACGCTCGGGCACCCAGGCCAGGGCCGCCCGGGGATCGGGAGGCGGCAGCTCGAGCCGCTCGCCGGGCGCCGCGACGAAGCCCTCCACCCCCGCGTCGGTCGCCCGCGGGGGGGCGTCGGGCAGGGCCGGTCGTTCGGGGGCGGGGACGCCGCCGGCCGGGAGCCGCGGGCGCGATCCGGTCTCCCCGGCGGAGGTCGAGAGCCACGTCCAGGCGCCTGAGGCGGCCAACACGGCGAAGGCGGCGAGCGGGAGCCAGGGACGCGGCATCTCCCGAGGATACCTCGCCCGCCGCCGCACTCCGGGTTGGCCGCGACAAGTGCCTCAAGCAGCCGGCTGGCCGAGGTCGATGCGTGGATCCATGCATCCAGGCCGGTCCCTCAACCAGGACGAGCGCGTCGGCGGTGTGCCCTCGGGCCCCGCGGGACGCCTGCCGCGCGCCATCTCGGCGTCGGTGCTCGGGCTGTGCATGCTGCCCGCGCTGGCCATCCTGCTGGGCTTCGACCTGGGATCGACGTACCCCGTGGGCGACGGCAGCGGCATCCCGTCGGCGCACACGCTGCTCGAGTGGAGTGCCGTGTGGGCGTCGGCCTTCACGCTGCTGCTCGCGTTCCTGCACTACGGCATCCAGCGCGACGCGTCGACCTGCGTGTTGGGCGTCTCGCTGTTCCTGGCCGCGTGCCTCGGCACGCTGCACACGCTGGCCGGACTGGGCGCGCTGGGCGACGGAGGTCCGCTCGAGGACGTGCTGTTCCTGACCTGGACGCTGGACCGCACGCTCTTCTCGGTGTTCATGGTCACCGGCGTGGCGTTCTCGCTGCGACACCGGCGCCTCTCGCAGGACCTGCGTACGTTCCTGGTCGTCGGCGGCCTGCTCGTGGTCGCGCTCTCGTGCATCGTGCTCGAGGTCTCGTCGACGAACGTCTCGCTGCCGCAGGTCGTGTTCCCCGACGCGTTCCTCAAGCGTCCGTGGGACCTCGCGCCGCTGGCCGCCTTCGCGGTCGGCGCGTTCCTGCTGCACCGGCTGCGCGCGCGCGGCAGCTCGCCGTTCGTCGACGCGCTGCTGCTCAGCCTCGTCCCCCAGGCGCTGGTGCAGGTGCACATGGCGTTCGGCTCGGCGTCGCCCTTCGACTCGAACTCCAACGCGGCGCACGCACTGCTCACGTTGGCGGTGCTCGTCCCCGGCGTGGGCCTGTGCATCGAGTCGGTGCGCACGGCGGTCGCCGCGCGTCGTCACGCGCAGGATCTCGCCCAGGAGATGGACGACCGGCGCGCCGCGCAGGAGCGCCTCGCGCGTCAGACGCTCAACGCCGAACTGCTCATGGCCGCCAGCGACCTCGCGTCGCAGACCGACTCCGACGACCAGGCGCTCTCGCTGTGCGTCGACCTCGTCTGCCGCCGCATCGGCTGGCCCGCGGGGCAGGCGTGGCTGGTGCAGGAGGGGCGGCTCGTGTCGACCTGCGTCGCGCACGTCTACGGCGACGCTCGCGACCTGCTGCCGACGCTGGACGGCGGCACCGAGCTCCCGTCCGACGCGGGCCTCGCCGGCCGCGTGCTGGACGATGGCGATCCGGTCTGGATCGAGGACGTGCCCGCGTCGGACGTGCTCCGCGGCGCGGACCTCGGACAGGACGTCGTCTCGGCGGTGGCCTTCCCCATCCGCTACGGCCACCGCACCGTGGGCGTGCTCGAGTTCGCCTCCGACCGCGCGGAGCCGCGTGACGAGGAACTGCTCTCGCTCATGCGCCGCGTGGGCGACCAGGTCGGACGTGTCCTCGAGCGCAAGGCCGCCATGGCCGTGCTCGAGGAGGCGCGCGACACGGCCGAGTCGGCGACGCGCGCGAAGAGCGAGTTCCTGGCCAACATGAGCCACGAGATCCGCACGCCGCTGAACGGCGTGATCGGCATGGCCGGCCTGCTCATCGACACGCGCCTCGACGACCAGCAGACCGAGTACGCGCGCACCATCCGGACGTGCGCCGAGTCGCTGCTCACGCTCATCAACGACATCCTCGACTTCAGCAAGATCGAGGCCGGCAAGCTCGAGCTCGAGCACAACGACTTCGACCTGCGCGTCACGCTCGAGGAAGCCGTGGACATGGTCGCCATGCAGGCCCATGCGAAGGGCCTCGACCTCGTGCTCGACCTCCCCGCGGACGTGCCGCTGGCGCTGAACGGCGACCCGGCCCGCTTCCGGCAGGTGCTCGTCAACCTCGTCAACAACGCGGTCAAGTTCACGCACAAGGGCGAGATCGTGGTGCGCGCGACGCCGCTCCGCCGCGAGGACGACGAGGTCGTGCTGCGCATCGAGGTCGCGGACACGGGCATCGGCATCCCCGCCGACCGCATCGACCGCCTGTTCCGCTCGTTCAGCCAGGTCGACGCGTCGACCACGCGCCAGTACGGCGGGACCGGGCTCGGGCTCGCCATCAGCAAGCGTCTGGCCGAGGTCATGGGCGGGACGATCGGGCTCGAGTCGGCGCTCGGCAAGGGATCGACCTTCTGGTACACGGTGCGCCTGCGGATCGGCAAGCCCGACGCGGTGGCCGCGTTGCCCGACGTCGAGCTCGACGGCTACGACGTGCTCGTGGTCGACGACAACCGCTCGGTGCGGCGCGTCCTGTGCGAGCGGCTGACGAACCTGGGCGTCGTGTGCACGTCGGCCGAATCGGCGAACCGCGCGCTCGCCATGCTGCGCGAGCGCGCCGCCGCGGGCGAACCGTTCGACGTGGTGCTGTGCGACCACGGACTGCCGGACCGCCCGGGCGCCGAGCTCGCGTTCGACGTGCGCTGCGATCCCCAGCTCGCCTCGACGCCGGTGGTGCTCATGACGCGGCGCAGCGAGCGGCCCGACCACGCGCTCGTCGCGCAGGCCGGCGTCAGGGACGTGCTCGCCAAGCCGCTGCACACCGACCGCATGCTGCTCGCGCTGGCGCGCAGCCTCGGCCTGGTCGGGACGTCGAAGGCGCGCGACGTCGACCAGGTGCGCGAGTTCGACGGACACTCCGGCAAGGAGGCGCGTGCGCGGCGCATCCTGGTGGCCGAGGACAACCCGGTCAACCAGGCCGTGGCGCGCCGCATGATCCAGAAGCTCGGCCATCGCGTCGACGTGGCGGCCAACGGCCAGGAGGCGGTCGAGGCCCTCTCCCGCGTGATCTACGACCTGGTCTTCATGGACTGCCAGATGCCGGTCATGGACGGCTACGAGGCGACGGCAGCCATCCGTGCGCTGCCGGGCCGTTCGGCGCGCATCCCGATCGTGGCGATGACCGCCAACGCGCTCATCGGCGACCGCCAGCGCTGCCTCTCGGCCGGCATGGACGACTACATCAGCAAGCCCATCGACGCGCAGCTGCTCGCCGACCGCACCGGCTACTGGCTCGCGCGCTCGGTCACCGCCCGCAAGCGGCGACGCCGGACGCCCGTCCCGGACGTGCTGCCGGGCCCGGTGTCGAGCGCGACCCCTGACGCCCGCGTCACGGGCGATTCGTGCGTGCGCGCGACGCCCGTCTCCGGCGACGATGCGCCCGGCGTGCCCCGCGACGAAGACGCCCCCCGGGCGTCGTAGCCGCGCGGGACGTCGAGGGGCCCGGCACGACGCCGTCGCGTCCCGTCCGTCGCTCGCCGCCCGGCTTCCCGTGAGCTCGCCGATGCACGAGATCTACGTCGACGCCGACAGCTGTCCCGTGAAGGACGAGATCGTACGCGTCGCGACGCGGCACGCTCTCTCGGTGCACGTGGTCTCCAACCAGTCGCAACGCGTGCCCGAGGGCGAGGCCTTCCGGGCCGTGCTCGTGGGCGACGGCTTCGACGAGGCCGACGACTGGATCGCGACCCACGCCGGCCCGGGCGACATCGTCGTCACCGCGGACATCCTGCTCGCGGCGCGCTGTCTCGCGCTGGGGGCGCGCGCCCTCACCCCGCGCGGACGCGTCTTCGCCGACACGAGCATCGGGGAGGCCCTCGCGGCCCGCGAGACCCAGGCCCTGCTGCGCGAGATGGGACTGCCCTCGAAGGGGCCGCCGCCCTTCACCGACAAGGACCGTTCGCGCTTCCTGCAGCGCCTCGACGAGCTGGTCCACGCCGTGCGACGCGCGCAGAGCTGACGCGCCGCGACGCCGGGCGCGATTCGCGGCGGGCCACGGCACGCGACCGCGTGCTACCTTCAGCGGTCCCTCCTCGATCGAGATCGGACCGCCCGTGGACCACCCGACACAGGCCCGCGGTCTGGCCGACGATCCTGCGCTCGCCGCGCGCCTCGCCGACCTGTGCCGCGAAGGACGCCGTCTCGCGGCACGCTTCGAGCGCGACGTGCGCAGCCAGGGCTTCCACCCGTTCAAGCCGGCCGACTACGAGGACGTGCTCGACGCGCTGGTCGGGCTGCGCCGTCCGGGCCTGCGCTTCCTCGAGTGGGGTTCGGCCACGGGCGTGATCACGATCATGGCCGACATGCTCGGCATGGACGCTGCCGGCATCGAGCTCGACGCCGACCTCGTCGACGACGCGCGCGCCCTGGCCACGCGCCACGGCTCGCACGCCAGCTTCGTGGCCGGCAGCTTCCTGCCCACCGGCTACACCTGGACGTCGCCCGACGGCGAGAGCCACCTGGGCACGCTGGGAGAGGGCACGTCGGCCTACGCCGCGCTCGGCCACGACCTCGACGCGTACGACGTGGTCTACGCCTATCCGTGGATCGGCGAGGAGCCGGTCATGCGCGACGTCATGGCGCGCCACGGCAAGCGCGACGCGCGCCTCCTGCTGCACGCCTGGACCGCGGGCGTGGACGTGCACCGCGTCGACGCCACCACGCACTGACGCTCGGGCAGCGTGCCGGCGCGCGACCGCGCGCCGCGTCGCGCACCCGACGTCGGCGCGGGACGCGACGCTCCTCGCGCGCACCCCGCGCCGCCGTCGTCTCAGGGCACCACGGTCCCGAAGGCCACCGGACCGTTGGCGCCCTGGGTCAGCTCGACGGTGTACGAGCCGGGTGCGAGGCCCGCGAACGAGCCGACGAACATGCAGTCCTCGCCGACGGCGGCCACGACGTTCGTGGTGAACCCGCCGGGGCCGTGGATCGTGACGGTCACCGCGCCGGCACCCGGGTCGGCCACGCCGCCGATTTCGAGGCGCGAGGTCTCCGACGAGCGCAGGCGACCGGCGGACGTCCACGTCTTGGCCAGGTTCTTGGCCGGCGCGGCGGGCGGTGCGGCCTCGGGATCGGCGCCCGGTGTCACGACCGGCTCGTCGAGCGCGAATAGCGCCAGCGCCTCGGGGTAGTCGGCCACGAGCAACAGCGCGTCGTCGTCGCCCTTGGCCGCCTTGGCGAGCACCTTCACGAACTTCTTGAACTTCTTGTAGGACGACGACTGGAACTTGTCCTCGAGCTGCGTGAGCTTGCCGACGTAGTCGTCCCACACGCCGCAGCCGCCCGGGTAGAGCGAGAGGATGTCCTCGTCGGGTGCGATGTCCGCGGCGTCGTCCTGCCACAGCTCGGCCCAGGTCTGGTCGTAGAGGTCGTCGAGCGTCAGGCCCAGGTCGGACTGGAACGCACCCAGCGCGTCGGCCGCCGCGAAGTACGCATCGTTCAGGTCGATCACGCCGTCGGCCGCGTCGGCGGCGATGTCGGCCAGTTCGTCGCAGTACTGGGAGAAGCCCACGCCGACCACGGCCTTGGCGTCCTTGGCGGCCGCCGAGACGAGCTTCTTGGCGTCCTTCAGGAAGGTCTTCTCGTCGAACAGCACGTTGACCGGATAGGTGAACATGAAGCCTTCGCAGGCGCCGATCGACCCGTTCTCCGTCAGGATCGTGACGTCGGCGACCCCCACGCCCACCGGCTGGATGACCACGGTGTGCTTCTTGGCCGCGCCCTCGGTCATCGTGACCGTCGCCACGCTCTCGTCGCTGCTCGAGGCCATGACCGCGAACGTGCAGCCTTGGGTGCCGGAGATCTTGATCACCTTCGTCTTCCCCGTGCCGACGAACTCGATCGTCGTGCCGCTGGGGACGTTCGGCTTGTTCGCCCACGCGACGGGCGTCGCCACGAGCAAGGCGAGCAACACGACGACGGGCATCACGGACACACGCATGGATACGCCTCGGACGAGGAATCGGGCAGACGACGCGCCACCGCTGCCCGCGCTGGCGCGTGCCGGGCGCGCGAGGCACGCCCGGTGGTGCTGCGATCATATCGGTCGCGTCGCCGCGACGGAGCGCCCGTCGATCAGAACGACGCGTCGAGCAGGGTGAGCTGGGCCGGACTCCCGAGCGACACGCCGCCGCCCGGCGCGAGGAACGCCGACTGCAGGAACAGTCCCGCACCCTCGACGCCCGGCGGCAGGTCGGGCACGAGCAGCGACACCGTGAACACGCCGCTCGGCGGCACCGTGCCCACCGCGTACGGCCCCACGAACGGGCCGAGCATGAACACGCCCTGCCACGCCGGCTTGAACACCGCAGACGTCTCGAGCGAGAGCAGCAGCACCGTCGATTCGCCCGGCTCTCCCTTGAACTGCAGGCCGATCGTCTCGCCCTCCTGCCCGGCCTTGCTCGAGTTCATCGCGCGCGCCGCGCCGACGATCGGCAGGTACGTGCCCGCCCCGGCCACCGGCGCGCCCGGATCGCCCGTCACGCCGCAGAAGAACACGTCGCCCTCCTGGCCGGCGACGAGCGCCGTGTCGAGGGTGCGTGCGGTCGCACCCGCGGCGAGGCGCAGGGCGTCGCCGCCGTCGCCGCTGCTCCAGAACGGATCGGGGCTCCCGTCGCACAGGAACTCGATGGCCTCGTTGCCGTCGCCCGCCACGAACGCCGAGTTCGACGCGAAGAGCGAACCGCCGGCGAGCACCCGCGCACCGTGCCCCCCGTCGCCGCCCTCCTTGCAGCCCTCGTTGCCACGCCCGCCGACGACCTGGCTGTCGTAGACCCACACGTTGGACGTCTCGACGAGCAGTCCCGGGCCTCCTGCGCCGCCGATCTCGGCTCCGGAGGAGCATTCACGCGCCGCGCCGATGCCGCCCTCGAACTGGCAGCCCAGGAACGCCACGTCGAACGAGCCGGTCACCCGCGCGGCCGGGGCTCCGGCCTCGCCGAAGGTCGGGTCGTTGCCCTTGCCGTCTCCGCCCCACACCTGGCAGGCCTGCACGCGCACCGATCCGGCGCAGTCGCGCACGACCAGTCCCGGGTGCTCGTCGGTCGGCTTCGAAAAGGCACCGACGAAGCGCAGGAAGCTCAGCACCACCGTGCGCGAGGACGAGAGGTTCTTCACGCTCGACGGCCCGCCGTCGACCTGCACGGCGCCGAGCGTCGAGTCGGGATCGATGACGACGGTGAGCGCCTTGTCGTCGATCGTGAAGGCCTGATAGGTGCCGTCGCGGACGAACACGAAGTCGCCGTCGACGGCCGCGTCGACCGCCGCCTGGATGGTGGTGAAGTCGGCGCCGCCCGAATCATCGACGGTGAGCACGTCGGCGTGGAGTTGCGTCGCGAGCATCGCGCCGATCGACGCGACGAGGATGGTACGGATCGACATGGGCCTGCCTCCTGGATGTCTGCCCGGACCGAGGTGCGCCCGTCCGCGCTCGATCCCAGGACAGCGACGCTAACACGACTTGCGCGATACGTGGGGTGTGACCTGCAACGGAGCCCGCGGTCGCCTTGGCCTTCGCGCGTGCAACGGGGCTACGGCGCGAGGAACAGTCCCACGCTCGGTCCCCCGAGTCGCCGCGTGCCGCCGCTCGCGAAGAGGGCCTGCGCCGCGAGCGTCACGCCGTCGAGCCCCGCCGGGACGCTCGGCACGCTCACCACGAGATCGAGCTCGCCGCTCGCGGGCAGCACGCCCAGCGGCACGTCGGCGAACGGCAGCGCGAGGTGCAGCACGAGCTCGCTGGCCGGGAAGTAGTGGCCGGGCATCACGTCCGGCGAGAGCAGCAGCACGAGCGCCTCGCCCGGCTCGCCGTGGAACGTGAGCGTCACGTCGTCGCCGGCCACCACCGGCGCGCTCATCGTCATGTCGTGCGCGTTCCCGGTGAGCGTGACGTGCGCGCCCGACTGCGCGATCTCGGACACGCCCGGGAGGCCCGCCGGCTGACCGCACGTCCCCGGCGTCGTCGCGCCGGGCCCGATGTCGACGTCGCGCGTGCGCAGCAGCGGCGCATCGGACCCGTTGCCGAGCCGCACCCCGCTGCCCGCGTCGCCCCCCGGGAAGCAGAACGTGGCCGGACTCCCGCCGTCGCCACCGCGGATCGAGCCGCCGGACGCGAACACCTCGCTCGCACCGAAGATCCACGCGCCGTCGCCGCCGTCGCCGTTCGGGGTCACCGGGAAGAAGAAGTCCTGGAAGGCGTCGTTGCCGTCGCCGCCGAGGACCTCGCACCCGTGCAGGAAGACGCGGCTGTCGTCGACGCGCAGGCCCGTCACCGCGAACTGTCCGAAGCCGCCGCTCAGCACGCAACCGTGCGCGGTGACCGAGGTCGCGTTCCTCGCGTGCAGCCCGATGCCGTTGTTCGGGTGGACGTCGCAGTCCTCGAGTACCACCGGACCGGCGCAATCCTCGACGAGCACCGCGGTCTCGGGATCGGTGTTCGTGGTCGTGAGCTCGAGACCGCGCACCACGACCCGCTGGTCGGCCGCGAGGTTGCGCACGATGAGCGTCTCGGGCTCGGCGGAGAGCGCCAACGTGCGCAGCGTCGAGCGTCCTTCCGAGACGATCGTGAGCCCCTTGCCGTCGAGGTGGATGAAGTCGAAGTTCGTGTAGCCGTCGGCGACCAGCACGAGGTCGCCGTCCGAGGCCGCGAGCACCGCCTCGGCGACCGAGCCGAAGCCCCCGCTCCCCACGTAGTGCACCGTCTGTGCGACGAGCCGCGACGGAACGGCGAGCGCGAGCAGGCTCGCGAGGACGATCGGGGACGACACGACGCGCAGGGTGCGGACGGACTTCATCGGCGCTCTCCGGGGGCTCTGCGGCCCGCGACCGCGACGTGCGGGACGGTGCCTCCCTCACCATGCGCGAAATGCCGACGGACGACGTGACGCGCACCGCGAAAAATCGCGCGCCCCGGGACGCCCGTCCGTCGACGCCTCCGCGCCGCCGCTCCTCGGCGCGTCGCGCCTTGCCGGATCGTCGCCCCCGTGCTTCGATGCGGCCATGCGAGAGGATGCGAGGGACGCGCAGCCGGTCGATGCGTGGATCGCGACGCTCTACGACTGCCTGCGCGAGCTGGCGGCGCGCGCCCTGGGACGCGAGTCCGACGCGCACACGCTGCAGCCCACGGCCCTCGTCCACGAGGCCTACCTGCGTCTCGTGGGATCGGTCGATGCCGTCGACGGACGCGCGCACTTCATGGCGATGGCCGCGCGCGTCGTGCGCGAGGTGCTCGTCGACCACGCCCGACGTCGGCGCGCCGCCAAGCGCGGCGGCGCCTGGGCACGCGTCACGCTGCAGGCTGTCGACGACCTCGGCGCGCCGGGCTCCGACGCGCTCGACCTGCTCGCCCTCGACGAGGCCCTCACGCGGCTCGAGCGAGACCATCCGCGCGCGGCGCGCGTCGTCGAGCTGCGGTACTTCAGCGGCCTCTCCATCGACGAGACGGCGACGGCGCTCTCGATCTCGCCGGCGACCGTCGACGTCGACTGGCGTTTCGCGCGCGCGTGGCTCGGCCGCGCGCTCGAGGACGGTGACGCGGCGTGACGTCCGGGCGCGCCCGCCGGCTGCGCGAGTGGTTCGAGGCCGCGTGCGACCTGCCGCCGTCGGAGTGGGCCGGCTTCGTGGCGGGCTGCGACGACCCGTCGCTCGCGTCCGACGTGCTCGACCTGCTGCGCCGCGACCGCGCCGACGCGTCACCGCTCGACGCTCCGGCGCTGGCTCCCACGCAGCGCGAAGCGCTCGCGGCACTGGCGTCCGACGCGCCGCTCCCCGCGCGCATCGGACGCTACGAGGTCCTGTCCGTGCTCGGACGCGGCAGCATGGGGACCGTCTACGCGGCGCGCGCCTCCCCCGACGCCGCGCCGGTGGCGATCAAGGTGCTGCGCACGGGCCTCCCGTCGCGCGCGCTGCTGCACCGCTTCCGACGCGAGGCCGAGCTGCTGGCGCGCCTCGACCACCCGTACATCGCGCGCATCCTCGAGACGGGCACCACCGAGACGGGCCTGGGCACGCTGCCCTTCCTCGTCATGGAGCTCGTCTCCGGTCGCGCGCTCGACGTGTACTGCTCGGAGGAGCGGCTCGACCTGCGCGCGCGGCTCGAACTCCTCGCGCGCGTGGGCGAGGCGGTCGAGCACGCGCACCGGCGCGGCGTCGTCCATCGCGACCTCAAGCCGGCCAACGTGCTCGTCGACGACGCGGGCGACCCGCGCCTGCTCGACTTCGGCGTGGCGCGCACGGCGCTCGCCCCCGAGTCCGGCGCGTCGCTGCGCACGTCCACCGGACAGCTCATGGGGACGCTGCAGTACATGGGCCCCGAGCAGACGCTCGGCGACCCGTCGGCCGTCGACGCGCGCGCCGACGTGTACGCGCTGGGCGCCGTGGCCTACGAACTGCTCGCCGGACGTCCGCCGGTGGACGTCTCGGGCTGCGCGCTCGACGAGGCGGTGCGGCGCGTACGCCTCGAGGAGGCGCCGCGCGCCGGCACGCTGCGTCCCGAGCTGCGCGGGCCGCTCGAGATCGTGCTGGCCCGCGCGCTCGAGAAGGACCCGCTGCACCGCACGGCGAGCGCCCGCGCGTTCGCCGACGACCTGCGCGCCGTGCGCGACGGACGTCCCGTGGCCGCGCGTCCGCCGTCGACGCTCGAGCTGGTGCGCCGCTTCGCGCGCCGCGACCCGCGCGCGTTCCGCGTCGCGGCGGCCTTCGCGACGGTGCTCGTGCTCGGCATCCTGGGCACGTCCTGGGGCTGGATCGAGGCGCGCGCCCGGCAGCGCGAGGCCGACGCGCAGCTCGGGAAGCAGATCGCGGCCACGCGCGCCGCCGACGCCGCACGCGCCGAGTCCGAGCGGGCGCGCGCCGGGGCCCAGGCGGCGCTGCGCGACTCGGAGGGCGTGGCCGACTTCCTCGACGACATGTTCCGCGCGGTGCAGCCCGACGAGCTCGGCGCGGCGATCACCCTCGAGGACGCGCTGCTCGTCGCCGCGCCGCGCGTCGACCAGGGATTCGCCGATCGCCCCGGCCTCGCGGCGCGCCTGCACGCCACCCTCGGACGCGGGTTCCGCGCGGTGGGCCGGCCCGAGCGCGCGCTCGAGCACTTCGACGCGGCCGAGCGCCTGGGCGCGCTCGTCCCCGATGCCGACGGGGCGCGCGCGATGCGACTCGAACTCGGCCGCGCGCTCGTGTCCCTCGACCAGGGGCGCTTCGCCGAGGCCGCCGAGCGCCTGGCTCCGCTCGTCGCGCGACTCGCCGGCTCCGATCCCGAGCTGCGCGCCTCGACCACGCGCGAGTTGGCGCGCGCCCAGGAACTCGGCGGCGACGGGCGGTCCGCGTCGGCCACGTTGCAGTCCATGCTCGACGCGAGCGGGCACGTGCGGGGCGCGTCCCTGCGCACCGACGAGGGCGTGCGTCTCGACCTCGCGCACCTGGCGGTCCTGCGCGGAGAACCCGCGCACGCCGAGACGATGCTGCGCGACGTGCTCGCGACGCGCACGGCGCGGCTCGGTCCCGAGCACGTCGACACGCTCGAGGCCGTCGAGCGGCTGGCCGAGCTGCTGGCGGCCACGGGACGCGCCGCCGAGGCCGAGCCGCTCTACGCGCGGCGCGTCGAGGCGCTCACGGCGCTCCTGGGTCCCGAGCACCCGCAGACGCTCTACGCCCGCGGACGCCTGGCGCTGCTGCTCACCGACACGGGGCGCGGCGCCGAGGCGCTGACCGAACTCGACGCGCTCGTCGCGTCCAGTCGACGGGTGCTGGGCGAGGACCACCCGCGGACGGCGAGCCTGCTCTGCACGCGCAGCGTGGCCGCCTACGCCGCGGGGCGTCCGGACGCGCCGGCGCTCATCGAGGAGGCCCTCGCCCGGGGACGCACCGTCCTCGGCGACGAGCACCCGTTCCTGGTCACGATGCTCAACAACGCCGCCACCCTGCGCCTCGCGGACGGACGCTTCGACGAGGCCGTCTCGCTGCTCGACGAGGCCCTCGCCGTGTGCCGGCACGACGGTTCGTCGCGCGTGCTCGACGAGATCCTCGTGCAGGTCAACCTGGCCGGCGCGCTGCTCTCGCTGGGACGCCTCGACGAGGCGCGCGCCACGGTCGACGCCGCGCTGCCGCGCTCGCGCGAGTTCCAGGGTCCGGCCCATCCCCAGACGGTGACGCTGCTGCACTACCGCGGGACGATCCTGCATCTCGCCGGCGACCTCGCGGATGCCGAGGCCGCGTATCGCGAACTCCTCGGGCTGGACCTCCCGGCCACCGACATCACCGTGCTGAACGCCGTGGGCTCGCTGGGGATGATCATGCTCGCGACCGACCGCGTGGGCGAGGGCACCGAACTCATCCGCGCGACGCTGCCCGAGGTCGAGCGTCTGTACGGTCCGTCGCACCAGCTCGCCGTCGTGCTGCGCGAGGCGCTGGCGTCCGCCGGCGACTGACGGACGTCGCGTCGCCCGGAGCCGTGTGCGATGATCCCGGTCCATGCGCATGCCCGACGCGTCGCACCGCAGCTGGCCGCCGCCCAGCCGGCCGTGGATCCTGGCCCAGAGCTGGGCCGACGTGCTGTTCCTGCACTGGCGCATGCCGATCGACGCGCTGGCGTCGCGCCTCCCGGGCGGCGTCGCGCTCGACACGCACGACGGTGACGCGTGGATCTCGGTCGTGCCGTTCCGCATGCTCGACGTGCACCTGCGCGGGCTGCCGCCGATGCCGGGCATGGCGCACTTCCCCGAGCTCAACGTGCGCACGTACGTCACCGTCGGCGAGCGCAGGGGCGTGTGGTTCTTCTCGCTCGACGCGGCCAGCCGGCTCACGGTGTCCGTGGCGCGGCGCTGGTTCCACCTGCCGTACTTCCAGGCCGAGATGCGCGTCGAGCACGATCGCACACCGCGCGGGACGGCCGTGCGCTACGTCTCGCGCCGCACCGACGCGCGCGGCGCCGCGGCCGAGTTCGACGCGGCGTACGTGCCCATCGGATCGCCGCGCGTCGCCGATCGAGGCAGCCTCGACCACTTCCTGGCCGAGCGCTACTGCCTCTTCGCGGCCCGCCCCGACGGGACGATCCTGCGCGGCGACGTGCACCACGCCGCGTGGCCGCTGCAGCCGGTCGACCTCGAGCTCACGCGCTGCACGATGCTCGAGGCGCTCGGCCTGCCGACTCCCGACGACCCGCCGTACGCGGCCTGGGCAGCGCGCGTCGACGTGCCCACCTGGAGTCCGAAGGTGGTCTGGCGCGGGACGTCGCGGCCGCGGTGAGAGGCGCGCGCGTCAGCCGTTGCGCGCGGCGTTGACCTTGGCGTCGTCGAAGAACGCCAGCCCGTGCTCGGCTCCCGCGCGCGCCTTGACCACGTACACGACCTGTCCCACGTGCCAGGAGAAGTGCTCGACCACGTGGTAGATGGCCGACAGGCCCGTCACGTCGTTGCCCTGGATCGAGTACGACGCGAGCAGGTCACGCTCGTCGAGCTGTCCGACGATGTCGGCGGCGGCGCGCACCGTGGCCTCGAGGCGCTGCAGCAGCTCGTCGCCGGTCGCGCCCTCGCGGGCGGCGAACTCGCCGGCGCGGTCGCGCGCGTCGTCGAGCGTCCCGACGCCCGACAGCAGCCACTGGCGCACGTTGCCCTCGAGGTGCAGCAGGACGTTGCCGACCGCCAGCGCACCCGGATGCGGGCGCCACCACAGATCGGTCTCGGGCAGTGTCTCGACCGCGCGCCGCAGGCGCGGGAGATGCACGTCGCGCAGGTAGCGCACGGACTCGGCGACGAAGATCGTGGCGGTCGAGGTGGGACTCATCCCGCCGAGGGTAGTCGTCCGGCCCCACGGCGGGAAGCCCCCGCGACCGGCACGCCGGCCGGGAGGCGCTCGCGCGTCACCAGCGCTCCCATCCGTAGAGCTGTCCCCGCACTTCGCCCGGGGCGCCGAACCGGATCGGCAGGCGGAAGCTGCGCTCGACGGGATCTCGCGTGACGTCGTCCAGCCAGGGCTGGTACGAGATCGTCACGAGCACGGCCTGCGGACCCGCGGGCAGCGCGCCGTCGGCCGCCACGAAGTCGATCGCCGCGATCGGGATGTCGCCTTCGAACACCCGGCGAGAGCCGCCGTCGGGCAGCACCTCGATCGTCGACACGGGCAGCCGCAGCGGCTCCACGAGCGACAGGCCCGGCGGCGTGCTGAGTTCGATCGTGAACCGGCTCGGTCCCTCGGCGCCTCGGTCGTCGGGAGCCCGCACCCGCCAACCGGGCGCGAGACGCGGCAGGACGAACAGCCGCAGCGAGTCGCCGGGACGGACGCGATCGTGGCTGAAGGCCCAGTGCACGGCGAGCACCTGGTCGGCGCGCAACGACGGATCGGGCGCCGCTTCGCGCTGCCACGCGACACCGCGCGTGTCCTGCACCTGCGGCGAAGCGAGACCGCGCAGCCGGGCCAGCTCGCTCAGGATCACGTCGGTGCGCGCTCGCGCACCCTTGATGCCGGGAAGCTCGAGGCGCAACGTGCCGCTCGGGTCGACCAGGTACGCGCCGAAGAGCGGCAGCTCTTCGACCGTCAGTTGGTCGGGATCGGCGCGCACGTCGATCCCCTCACCGACGAGGTCGGCGATGCGCGGCAGGTTGGCCGGATCGCTCTCCTTCTGGCAGACGGTCACGAGTCGCGCGTCGAGGGCGGCGAAGGCGTCGAGATGATCGTGCAGCTCCACGAGCTGCCTCATGCAGAACAGTCACCACCACGCCTGGGTCGTGACGATCACCGTCCAGCGGCCGTCGCCCGCGAGCAGGTCGACGCGTTCACCGTCGCCGTTCGGGAGCTTCAGTTCGGGCAGCACGCGCGCCAGCTTGCGCGGCGCCCAGGTCGCGTCCTCGGGCGAGGCGTCGCGCCGGACCTCGTCGGGCAGGCGCGGGTCCTCGCCGGCCTTGCGGTACCACTCGTAGTACCCGGGCAGCGTCGCGGCGGGAGCAGCCTGCGCCGCGGGCGCGATCGACGCGGCGTCCTGGGCGGTGAGCGACGGCGACCAGGGCGAGCCCAGCGCGACACCGACCAGCACGGCCGAGCGCAGGAGACGGGACGAAGAGCGCGGAAGCATGCGGGACCTCGGGCGGGGACGCACGGGACATGTCCCGCGCGCGATCGGACATTGCAGCCGGAGAGCGCGCGCGGGTCGGCGTGGGATGCGGCCCGCGAGGCACGGGGTACGCGGGATTCCCGGCTAGGATGCGAGCTGCGGCGTCGACGCGGCGCCCGTCCCCGGCGACGATTCGAGAGGAGTTCCATGACCACCACGCGCGACGCCTTGTTCGTCGGCACGTACGGCCACGTGCGGGCCGTGACCAAGCGCACCGGCGAACCCGTCTGGACCACCAGCCTGCCCGGCTGCGGATACCAGATCGTGACCCTGCTGCTCGAGGACGGCCTGCTCTTCGCGGGCAGCGGCGGCCACATCTACGCGCTCGACCCGGCCTCCGGCGACATCCTCTGGACGGACGCGATGCCGGGCCTCGGATACGGTGCGATGACCTTCTGCACGGCGACCAGCCAGTCGTCGGCCAACGACGCGGCGGCGGCCGCGTGGGCCAGCCAGCAGGCGGCGGCCGCGTCCGCGTCGTCGACGAGCGCCACGACGTGAGCGCCGACGGCGCCGATCCGGCCGACGTGCGCACGGCCGACCTGTGCGACGCGCACGCCGACCGCGTGCAGGTGCTGCGTCCCGGCCTCGCGAGCTTCGGTGGACGGCGTCGTTTCGCCGGCGAGGTGCGCACGCTGCAGGTCTTCGAGGACAACGTGCTCGTCAAGCAGGCACTCGCCGAGCCCGGTCATGGCGCGGTGCTCGTCGTCGACGGCGGCGGCTCGCGTCGCTGCGCGCTGCTCGGCGACGTGCTCGCCGCGAGCGCCGTGGCGAACGGCTGGACGGGCGTGGTCGTCGCCGGCTGCGTGCGCGACGGCGCCGTGCTGGCCACGCTCGACCTGGGCGTGCTCGCGCTCGGCACGCATCCCATGAGGTCGGTCAAGCGCGGCGCCGGCGTGCGCGACGAGCCGATCGAGGTGCTCGGCGCGCGCGTCGTCCCCGGCATGTGGCTGTACGCCGACGAGGACGGCGTGCTCGTGAGCGACGCGCGGATCGACTGACGCGCGACCGCGCCTCAAGGCGGCGTGCGCGCGACCTGCGCGGGACGGCTCGCGAGGTACGCGAGGATGGCGTCGGCGCGCGCGGCGTCCAGCGGATCGCAGGCGTCGAGCGGCAGGTCGAGTTCGACGCCCGTCCAGCTCGTCGTCCCGACGTGCACGCTCATCCTGAGACGCCCGACGCGCCAGTCGTCGGGATCGAGCGCGAGCGTGCCCGGCGAGTCGTCGAACAAGAGCTCGGGCTCTGAGCCTCCGTCCCGCAGGGCGACCATCCAGTCGGAGTCGGTCGTGCAGGCGTCGAGCACGCGGCCGTCTCGATCGAGCAGCACGGCCACCCGGTCGACGTGGGAGCCCGGATACGGGAACTCGATCAGCCAGCAGCCGTCGGAGGTGCGCAGAGACGCCGGTCGCGTCGGGTGCGTGGCCCTCGTACGCGGTCTGTGCAGGCCGTCGGCGGCGAGCACCCAGGCCGCGTCGGCCGCGGAGGCGTCGACACGCGCCAACGACGCGGAGTGCACCTCGATCAGCGGCCTCTCGAGCTGCGCGCGGGACGGCAACCCGTCGGACGCGTCGACGACGTCGCAGGCCAGGCACGCCGCGAGCGCCAGGGCCGCGAGCACGATGCGCGCGCGGCTCGACGGGCACGACCGCGCGCAGGGCGTGCCCGCGTGCCTGCCTGGCGTCGTCCGTGCGGCCACTGCGATCCCCCGGGTTCGGACCCCATCGTACTCCGGTCCGCGCCGACCGTGCGCGCGGGGGCGCGGCACGCGACGCCGCGCCCCGCGCACTTGCATCCCGTTGCGGGACGCGGATCCTGGATCGCACGCTGCGCGAGTCGCCGGCCGCGCGCATCGCACGCACTGGGAGACTCCGATGCTCATCGCGACCTTCGCCGCCCGGCTCGCCGCCTCGGGACGCGCCATCCCCGCCCTGCTCGAGGGAATGTCCGACGACGACGCGCGCTGGCGTCCGGCCAAGGGCGGCTGGTCGATCGTCGAGATCGTGAACCACCTGGCCGACGAGGAGACCGAGGACTTCCGGACGCGCCTGCGGCTCACGCTCGAGACGCCCGAGGCCGAGTGGCCGGGCATCGACCCCGAGGGCGCGGTGCTCGCGCGCCAGCACGGCGAGAAGCCGCTCGCGCCCTCGCTGGCGCGCTTCGCCGACGAGCGCAGCAGCTCGCTGGCGTGGCTGGCCACGCTGGACGACGGCGTCGACCTGCGGCGCACCCACGTCCACAAGGTGATCGGCGACCTGCGCGCGGGCGACCTGCTCGCCTCGTGGGCGGCCCACGACGTCCTGCACCTGCGTCAGCTCGGCGTGCGCCTGCACCAGCTCGTGGCGAAGCACGCGGCTCCGTACTCGACCGACTACGCGGGACCCGGCGTGGCCTGACCCTCCCGCCGACCGCGCCTGGCCCGGCCGCGCGACGACGCACGCGCTCAGTGCACGATCATCGTCAGGCCGACGCCCGCGGCCAGCAACCCGATCTTCACCAGGATGTCCTCTCGGTGGTGGAAGACCTCGGGCAGCAGCTCGCCCACGCACACGAACAGGAACGTGCCGGCGGCGAGCGCGGTGGCGATCAGCACGCCGGAGTCGGCCAGCCCGTCGGCGAACAGCTTGCCGGCCAACGCGCCGGCGGGCGTGACGGCCGAGAAGAGCAGCACCATGAGCAGCGTCTGCCGACGCGGGAAGTGTCCGAGCTGGAAGACCGTGAGCAGCGAGAACGACTCGAAGCCCTTGTGCGTCAGGATCGCCATGAGCATCGCGTCGCTCACGTCGGGACGCGCGCTGGCCGCCGCGTAGCCGACACCCGTGGTGAGCGCGTGCACGGTGAGTCCCACGAGGGCCGCCCAGCCCACGGCGCGGTGGCGATGGTTCTCGTCCTTGTCGTGCGTGCGCAGCACGAGCGCCTCGACGAGGTACACGCCCAGCAACCCGAGCAGCACGCACAGCCACACGGTGCGTCCGTCGAGGCCGCCGGGGCCGGTGTGACCGTCGACGAGTCCACCCAGCGACGGCAGCAGGTGCAGGAACACCGCCGCCAGGAAGATGCCGGTCGAGAGCGCCAGCGCGGCGTGGCGCAGGCGGTCGGTCCAGTGCACGAGCAGCGGCAGGTAGCCGCCCAGCAGCGAGACGGCGAAGATCCAGACGAGGTCGGTCATGCGCTCCCGGGGGGCGAGGGGACGATCGGCGAAACGAGCGGCTGGGATGCGCGCCGGCGCCCCGGGGGTGCGACGCCGACGGGCGGCCCGCGGGGCGGCGCCGGTCGCGTCCCGCACGGCGACGCGACCGCGCGGGGACCCCGACCGCGCGGGGGCCGATGGTGGCCGAGCGAAGCGCGCGACGCCAGCGTCCAGCGCGGGGAACCGCGGCGCGCCGTGCGAGCGGGTCGTCCAGCGCGGGTGCGGCGCGCTGATCCTCGTGACTTGGTTGCCGATGTGTACAGTTGTACAATCATGCAACCGATGATCACGAGCCCGTCGAGGACGCCATGAACGAGACCGCCCCCAAGCCCTCCGACCTGACCGCCGCCGGACAGGAGTGCGAGCACGAGCACGGACCGCGGGAGCCGAGCGCGTGGTCGCCACGGGCCTTCGCCCGGGCGGTGCGGCTCTTCAAGGCGCTCGGAGACCCCGCGCGGCTGAGGCTGCTCGAGACCCTGTCGCGCGGCGCGGCCTGCGTGAGCGAGCTGGCCGAGGACGGCGAGCCGCTCTCGACCGTGAGCCACCGCCTGCGCCTGCTGCGCAACGAGGGCCTCGTGAGCGGACGCCGCGACGGCAAGCACGTGATCTACGCCCTGGCGGACGACCACGTGGCCGAACTCGTGCGCGCCGCGCTCGAGCACGGGAGCGAGCCGTGAGCGCCTTCCTGCTCGGTGCCTGGGACACGCTGGCCGACGCGGCTCCGTACCTGCTCGCGGGCTTCCTCGTGGCCGCACTGCTCGACGGACTGCTCGTCTCGCGCGCGCTCATGGCGCGTCTCTCGGGCGCGCGCACGAAGTCGGTGCTGCTGGCCACGGCGCTCGGCGTCCCGCTGCCGCTGTGCTCGTGCAGCGTGCTGCCCACGGCACTCGCGCTGCGCCGCAAGGGCGCCGGCAAGGGCGCCACCGTGGCCTTCCTGATCGCCACGCCCGAGACGAGCGTGACGTCGATCCTGCTCACCTACGGGCTCATGGGACCGCTCTTCGCCGTGGTGCGTCCCGTGGCCGCGACGGTCACCGCGCTGGCCGCGGGCCTGCTCGAGAACGCGCGCGAACGGCGCGCGCCGGAGGCCGACGCGGTGCACGGGCATGCGAAGGACCCGACGCCCGCGGGCCATGACGCCTCGGCGAGCGACGCCGCGTCGTCCGCGTGCTGCGGGGACGCGGAGCACGCCACGTCGGCGAGGCCCGCGGGCGCCACGTCGTCCGCGTCGTGCTGCGCCGATGCGTGCGATCCGACGCTCGACGACGACTCACACCGTCCGCTCGGCGAACGCCTGCGACGCGGGCTGCGCTTCGCGTTCGTCGACCTGTTCGACGACGTGTTCGGCTGGCTCGTCGTGGGCGTGCTCGCGGCCTCGGCCATCGCGCACTGGCTGCCCGCCTCGCTCTGGACGTCGATCCCCGGCGGCTCCCTCGGCTCGATGCTGGCGATGGTCGTGATCGGCGTGCCGCTCTACATCTGCGCCGAGGCGTCCACCCCCATCGCCGCGGCGCTCGTGGCCCAGGGACTCTCGCCCGGCGCCGCGCTCGTGCTGCTGCTCGTCGGACCCGCCACGAACCTCGGCGCGCTCGGCGTGCTGCGCGCCGAGCTCGGCTCGCGCAGCGTGCTCGGCTACCTCGGCACGATCGTGGTCGCCTCGGTCGCCGCCGGCCTGGCCCTCGACGGCTGGCTGGGGACGTCGGCGATCGCGCTCCCCGGAGGACACGGCCACGGCCC
Organism: Planctomycetota bacterium; assembly: GCA_020638905.1. Lineage (GTDB taxonomy): Bacteria > Planctomycetota > B15-G4 > B15-G4 > B15-G4 > JACKHP01. The sequence goes on from JACKHP010000011.1 coordinate 63,008, forward strand.
GGGCGGCGGCCTGCTGGGCCAGCTCTCGGCGGCCGCGCTGCTGCTGCTCGGCACCGGCACGCTGCTGCGCCATCCCTGGACGCGACGCCTGCTCGGGCGGCACCGGCGCGCGGTCGCCTCGGCGCACTGATCGCCCGTCGTGCGCGCGCGACGCCGGGATCGTGCTCGCCGCATCGGCCCGGGACGCTGCGTCCTGCGACGCTCGCCGGCCCCCGGTCAGCGCGCGCCGCCCCCGCCCAGCCGCGCGAGCGCGCGGTCGTGCACACGCGCGAGCAGCAGCAGCGCGCAGCTCGCGCCGACGCCGCACAGGAACATGTCCCACTGGGTGTCCCACTCGTCGCCCTGGGTGCCGAGGAAGGCCTCGGCCCCGCCGCCGAAGACCAGCGCGGCCGCCCATTCGACGAGTTCGTAGAGCGCGCTGATCGCCAGGCACACCGCGAGCACGAGCGTGACGAGCCATCCGCCGCGGCGCAGGGGCGAGGTGCGCAGCAGCAGCTCGCGCGCCAGGACCGCGGGGACGAAGCCCTGCGCGAAGTGCCCGATGCGGTCGTACGGGTTGCGGGCGAGGCCGAGCACGTCCCGCAGCCAGTCGCCGAAGGGCACCTCGGCGTAGGTCCAGTGTCCGCCCACCATGAGCACGATCGCGTGCAGCAGCACGAGCCGGTACGCCAACGGCGTGAGCGGGAAACGCCGGTACGTCGCCACGAGCAGCGGCGCCGCGACGAGCACCGGGAACACCTCGAGCCACCACGTGGGCCGGTCGGCGGGAGCGAGGCCCGACCAGACCAGCACCGCGCCGGCGATCGTCAGCAGCACGAGGGGTTCGGTGGACGTGCGCTCGGTCGTCATGCCGGCAGAGCGTATCGCTCGCGCGACGCGGGCGCGACATCGCGCAGCCGGAGCGTCGGCCACCCGCAGCGCCCGTCGCCGGCCGCCTCGCGCGACGAGGCGTCAGACCTCGTCGGGCCCCGGCCGCTGCAGGAGACGCAGCAGCTCCGCGTGCTCGGCGTGCCCCGGACCCACGTCGCCGTGGCGCAGGAAGTAGTCGATCAGCGCCAGGTTGCAGTTGAACTTGAACTCGCGCGTCTCGGTCACGAGGCGCAGGACCTCGGCCACCGGTAGCAGCTCGAACGACTCGACCTCGCCGTCGGTGTTCGTCGGGACGAAGTCGTCCGGCAGCTCGAGCTCGTACAGGAACAACACGTCGTCGCGCAGGCCCGACGGCACGTCGACGCGGTAGTGCACCGCCCCGGTGGCGACCGCGCGCCCCGCCAGCGCGGCCGGGATGCCGGCCTCCTCGTGGCACTCCTTGAGCAGGTTCTCGCGCAGCGTGAGGCCGTGCGGCTGCCCGCCGGCCACCATGTTGTCGAGCATGCCGGGGAAGGTCGTGCGGTCACGCGCGCGTCGCGCGATCCACAGCCAGCGCTCGGCGGCGCGGTGCACCACGCCGTGCAGGTGCACACCGTGCGCGCGCAGCCCGAAGAACGGGATCGCGGCGCGGTCGGCCAGCAGCAGCGGATCGGCGCCGAAGCGCGGCGCGACCGCGTAGCGTTCGCCGAGCAGCCGCGGCACGTGGCCCTCGGCCGCCAGCCGCTCGGCCAGGCGCGCGAAGTGCCGGGTGCGCTCGTCGGACGTCGACGCGTCGCGCAACGCGACACGTCCGTAGCGCGAATCGAGCAGGTCGTCGTGTGCGTCGAGCAGCGGCAGGCGGTCGCGACGCACGGCGCCCATCGCGGCTCCCGTCACGACGAACGGCACGTAGAGCGACGGGTCGTGCGCCGTGCACTCCGCCACGCGCTCGAGCAGGCTCAGAGCAGGGCCGCCTCGACGGCCTTCACGAGCTCGGCGCTCTCGGGCGCGACCCGGCTCGGGAAGAACTCGAGCACCTTGCCGTCGCGTCCCACGAGGTACTTGCAGAAGTTCCAGCCGGGCGCCTCGCCGGTCTGCGCCTGGAGGTACTCGAAGACGTTCGACTGGCCGGTGCCCGGGAGCACCTCGCACTTCTCGAAGAGCGGGAAGGTCACGCCGTACTCGTTCGAGCAGAAGGCGCGGATCTGCCCGGCGTCGCCCGGCTCCTGTCCCCCGAACTCGTTGCTGGGGAAGCCGAGGATCACGAACCCGTGCGGCTCGAGCGCCTCGTACATCGCCTCGAGTCCCTTGTACTGCGGCGTGTAGCCGCACTCGGACGCCACGTTTACGACCAGCGCCACCTTGCCGGCGTAGGCCGAGAGCGGGACGTCGTCCCCGTCGAGGTCAGTGGCGTGCAGGGCGTAGAATCCTTCGGCGGTCACGGGTGCGGTCTCCGTCACGGAGGGCAGCGAGCTGTCGGCGCCGGACGCGACCCCCGTCGCGTCGGAGCCGTCGATCACCGGATCGCGCTCGTCGCTCGCGCATCCGGCGAGGGAGATCACGAGCAGCGCGGACAGGAACGCGGGCACGGCGCGGCGGGCGGTCATGGGGCGGATCCGGCGGGTCACGGCCGGGCTCCCCCTCGCGACGCCCTGTCGCGCGGCCCCGGTCCGACGCCGGGAGGATATCAGGCGCGGGGCGGCGCCGTCGCCGGGCGACATGCGGCGAAGGCGCGCGCCGCCGTCGGCGGGCTCCCGCGAGACGACGCTACGAGTCGCCCAGGCCGGCCAGGTCCCAGCGTGCGGTCACGAGCGCCAGGAGCGAGCCGTCCTCGTCCTCGATGCGGGCCTCGATCTCGGACACGGACCCGCGCGGCACCGGCGCGCAGCGGCAGCGCGCGGTGATCGGGCCCTGCGCGCGCCGGTGCACGGCGATCGCCAGGCCGGCGAGGCAGGCGCGCGTCCCGTCGGGTTGCCCCGAGAGGAACGCGAGGCAGCACGCGACCTCGCCCAGGTTCGCGAGCGCCACCGCGTGGATCGCGCCGAGGTGGTTGCGCAGCGCGGGGGCGTCGTCCATCGAGACGACGGCGTGTCCCGGACCGAGGGCGCGGATGCGCGGCGCGATGGAACCCGTGTAGGGCGCCATGCGCGCGACCTCGGCCGAGAAGAGTTCGGGGCCGCCGGGCATGGCGACCAGGGACGTCCAGCGGTTGAGCAGCGTGTACGGTGCGGGCATCGTGGCTCCCAGCGTCGGACGACCGCGACGGCGTCCCGCGCGCGGTCGCTCCCGACGCGGGGACGCGGTTCCGGCGCGGGGCGCCACGGTCGATGACCTCAGGCTGGTTCGTCCGCCGAGGGTGACGACTTGCGCGGCGGACGCAGGGCCTCGAACGTGTGCCGCAGACGCGCCTCGCCGAGGGCCAGCAGTTCGGCGAACGAACCGTGTCCCGCGAGGCGCGCGCCGCCGTCGAGCTCGATCACCTGGCCCGTGATCACGCTGGACGCCTCGGAGAGCAGGAACGCCGCCAGGTCGCCGAGCCCGCGCGACGTCGCGAAGCGCCCCAGCGGCACGCCGTCGCGCATGCGCTGCTCGAACGTCGGGTCGGGCATCAGCCGCGTCCACGCACCCTTCGTCGGGATCGGCCCGGGCGCGATCACGTTCAGCCGGATGCCGTGGCGTCCCCACTCGACGGCGAGCGACTTCGACATGGCGACGATGGCCGCCTTCGACGCGGCCGACGGCATCACGAACGGACCGCCCGTGTCGGCGTACGTCGTGCCGATCGAGACCACCGCGCCGCCGCCGCCGCGCTCGATCCAGCGGCGTCCGCAGGCGAGCGTGACGTGCGCGCTGCCGTACAGGTTGATCGCGATCACCGCGTCGAAGCCGCGCGGCTCCAGGTCTTCGCTGAGCGAGAGGAAGTTGCCGGCCGCGTTGTTCACGAGCCGGGTCACCGGGCCCGCGCGCCGCTCGGCCTCGTCGAGCAGCGCCGTGACCTTGTCGGGATCGCGCACGTCGCAGGGCACGCCCTCGGCCCGTCCGCCGGCGGCGCGCAACGCGGCCACCGTCTGCTCGAGCGGCGCGCGGCGGCGGCCGCAGATCGTGACCGTCGCGCCGAGTTCGCAGAAGCGCGCGGACATCGCGGCGCCGAGTCCCGTGCCGCCGCCGGTGACGAGCACGTGCTCCCCCGCGAGCAGGTCGGCGCGATACGGCTCGGACGCGGACGCCGCGTCGGGCGCGCTCTCGTTCTCGGCGGACGGATCGTTCACGGGTCGGCTCTCCGGCGGACCCCGCGAGGGTACGCGATCGACGTCCCCGGGCGGCGCGGCCGCGTAGCACCGCGCGTGAAGAAGTTCCATGACGGACGCGTCAGACCTGGACGACGTCCCGCGTCTGGGGCCGGTCTGTCGCCGTGGCCTGCTCGTGTGAGCAGCCGGCACGCCGGACCGGCAGGGCCACGGCGACAGGCTGTCTTCGCGGGAGCGCGCGTCAGAGCGCGAGGTTCTCGAAGACCGCGGCCGCGCCCATCCCGCCGCCGATGCACATGCTCACGAGACCCCAGCGCGCCTCGCGTCGTTCGAGCTCGGCGAGCAGCGTGGCCGTGAGCTTGGCGCCCGTGCAGCCGAGCGGATGGCCGAGCGCGATCGCGCCGCCGTTCGGGTTCACGCGCTCGGGGTCGAGCTCGAGTTCGCGCATGACCGCGAGCGCCTGGGACGCGAAGGCCTCGTTGAGCTCGATCACCGCGATGTCGTCGAGCGCGAGTCCGGCCAGCTTCAGCGCCTTGGGGATGGCCAGCACCGGACCGATGCCCATCACGTCGGGCGCCACGCCGGCCACCGCGAAGCTCGCCATGCGCGCCAGCGGACGCGCGCCCAGTCGCTCGAGCGTCGCCGCCGACACGAGCACCGCCGCCGCCGCGCCGTCGGACGTCTGCGACGCGTTGCCGGCGGTGACCGTCCCGCCCTTCTTGAAGACGGGCTTCAGCCGCGCGAGGGCCTCGAGCGTCGTGTCGGCGCGCGGCCCCTCGTCGCGCGCGAGCTCGAGCTCGACGACCTCGGGCGCGCCGTCGCCGGGACGCATGCGGCGCACCGCCACCGCGAACGTCTCGGCGTCGAAGCGTCCGGCGGACAGGGCGGCCACGGCCCGCTCGTGGCTGCCCAGCGCGAAGGCGTCTTGATCTTCGCGCGAGACCTTGTGGCGCTCGGCGACGATCTCGGCGGTGAGTCCCATCGAGATGTACGCGTTGGGCTGCTTCGCCACGAGCAGCGGCTCGGGCACGAAGTGGTAGCCCGCCATGGGGACGTGGCTCATCGACTCGGTGCCGCCGGCCACGATCACCTCGGCCGCACCCGACACGATGGCCTGGTGCGCCATCGCGATCGTCTGCAGGCCCGACGCGCAGAAGCGGTTCACCGTCGCGCCCGGGACCGAGTCGGGCAGGCCCGCGGCCTGGGCCACGAGGCGTCCGACGTTGAGGCCCTGCTCGCCCTCGGGCATGGCACAGCCCATGAGCACGTCGTCGATCGCGTCGGACGACAGGCCGTCGACGCGCGAGAGCGCCGCGCGCACGGCGCCCGCGCCGAGCATCACGGGCGACGTGTCGGCCAGCGCGCCCCTGTGCGCGCGCCCCACCGGCGTGCGCACCGCGCTCACGAGGTACGCCTCGCGCTGCGTCATCGTCCGTCCTCCTTGCCGCCCTTGGCCGGACCCGCCGGACGGCGCTTGCGGCGGAACACGCTCGTGATCGTGGCCAGGCCCTTGGCGGCGAGCTGCTTCGCGAACGGCGCGTCGCGCAGCACGAGGTCGGCGATCTTCTGCTGCGTGCGCTTCTCGCCCAGCAGCGACAGGAAGACCTCGCGTTCGAGGTCGAGCAGGTGCGTCTCGTCGACGTCGGACGGTCCGGGGATGTCGCCGCCGGTGAGCACCCACGCGACCTTGTTCGCCACCTGCGCGTCGTACGCCTCGGCGAAGCCGCCCAGGAGCATGTGCTGCACGCCCACGTCGAGCGCGGCCCGCCCCGCGGCGCCGAGCACGCGCACCACGCACCGCATCGGCGCCGGACGGTATCCCTCGGACGACAACCGCAGCACCTCCTGCCGCGCGACGAACAGACGCCGGCGCGCGTTCATGACGATCGTCGTGTCGGCCGGGACGAGGCCCATGTCGCGCGCCTGCTGCGCGCTGGTCGCCACGCGCGCCGTGGCGATCGACTCGAACGCGATGCGCAGGAACGGCGCCACGTGCTCGGCGGCGTCGCTCGCCGCGCGCTCGTGCGCCCAGGCCGCCAGCCGCGTCGTGCCGCCGCCGGCGGGGATGAGTCCGGCGCCGATCTCGACCAGTCCGACGTAGGACTCGGCGGCGCAGACCGCGTGCGGACAGGCCATCGTCAGCTCGCACGCGCCGCCCAGCACGCGTCCGCGCGTGGCCGGCACCACGGGACGGACGGCGTGGCGCAGAGCCTGGGTGAGATCCTGGAAGCCGCCCACCGCGGCCTCGAGCACGTCCCAGTCGCCGCGCGTCGCCGCCTCGTGGATCTCGGCCAGGTTCGCGCCGGCGCTGAAGTGCTCGGCCCCGTTGCCGATCACGAGCCCGGCCCAGTCGCCGGACCCGAGGCGCTCGAGCGCCTCGTCGAAGCCCGCCATGACCTCGGCGCCGATCGTGTTCGCCTTGCTGCGGAACTCGAGCAGCAGCACGCCGTCGCCCAGGTCGAGCAGCGCCGCGTCGTCGTTCGTCCAGACCTCGGGCAGCGCGGCGAGCTCGCCGAACTCGATCTCGTCGGGCGGCATCGCGTGCGCCACGCTCGAGCCCGTGGCGGGTGACCACGAGAGCAGGCCTTCGTCGGTGCGGTCGTAGAAGCTCGCGGCGCCCTCGGCCTCCATGCGCTCGATCCAGGCCGGCAACGCCACGCGCGCCTTGCGCATGTCGGCCAGCACGCGCGAGAACCCGAGCGCGTCCCAGAGCTCGAAGGGACCGAGCCGCCAGCCGAACCCGAGCCGCATCGCGGCGTCGACGTCGGCCACGTCGTCGGCGATCTCGGGCAGGCGGCGCGCGGCGTACCCGAGCAGCTCGTGCGTCGTCGAGCGGAAGAACGCGCCCGCACGCCCGTCGTCGTCGTAGAGCGCGGCGATGCGCTCGAACAGTCCGCCCGCGCGCCGGAACGGCTCGACGTCGAGCTTGCCCGACGGCGCCTCGTACTTCATCGACTCGGGGTCGATCACGAGGATCTTGCCGTCGACCTTCTTGTAGAAGCCCTCGCCGGACTTCTGTCCCAGCGAGCCGCGTTCGACGAGCTTCTTGAGCAGCCACGGCGGGCGGAACGTCTCGCGCGACTCGTCCTCCTCGACGGCCTCGAGCAGGCTGCGCGCGACCATGTCCATCACGTCGAGGCCGACCACGTCGGCCGTGCGGAACGTGCCCGACTTCGGACGACCCACGAGCCGCCCCGTGAGCGCGTCGACCTCGTCGACGGTGTACGCGTCGTCGGTCACGCGGCGCATGGCGATCATGGCCGCGTACACGCCGATGCGGTTCGCGATGAAGTCGGGGGTGTCCTTGGCGACGACCACGCCCTTGCCGAGCTGCAGGCGCGCGAAGTGCCGCACGCGCTCGAGCACGTCTGGGCTCGTCTCGTCGACCGGCACGAGCTCGAGCAGCTCGAGGTAGCGCGGGGGATTGAAGAAGTGCGCACCCAGGAAGCGCGGACGCACGTCGTCGGGCAGCTCGTACGCGATCTTGTTGACCGAGAGCCCGCTCGTGTTCGTCGAGAGCACCGCGTCGGGACGGGCGACCTTCGCGACCTTCGCGAAGAGTTCCTTCTTCACGTCGTAGCGCTCGACGACGGCCTCCACGATCCAGTCGACGTGGGCCAGGCGCTCGAGGTGGTCTTCGAGGTTGCCGGTACGGATGCGACGCGCGTTGCCCGGCGCGAAGAGCGGCTCGGGACGCAGCTTCAGCGCGGCCGCGAGGGCGGCGTCGACGCGTCCGTTGCGCGGGCCCTCGTCGGCCGGCAGGTCGAGCAGCTCGACGGACAGTCCGGCGTTGGCCAGGTGTGCGGCGATCTGCGCGCCCATCACGCCCGCGCCGAGCACGGCCGCGCTGCGGAAGGGCGCCGGGACGGACGCTGGACTCGACATGGCGGTGATCGGTCTCCCGAGGGCCGACCGGGGGACGGTCGGGACGGACCAACGTATCAGCCGGGACCCCGGCGATTCGACCGTCGGACGCGGGCGGCGCGACGGGCGCCGCGCCGCCCGCGACGTTCACGCGATCTTCAGGGAATCATGCCCTTGACCGCGTTGCTCGCGCTGAGACCCGCCGGACCGCCGGGGTCGGTGACCCACGCCTGGAACCAGATCGGCGTCGCCGACGGGATGCCGGCCGGCAGCGTGGAGCTCGACGTGTGCGCGCCCGTCCCGTCGACCGGGATGCCGAGCAGCACGCGGTCGGGCGCCGGCACCAGCACGCCGCCGCGGAACGGCACCGAGATCTCGCTGAAGCCGAGCACGAGCGCGGTCGTCGTGCCGGGCAGCGCGTGCGAGAGCTCGAGCCGCACGGTCGAGCCGGGAGTCAGGCTGCCCTTGCCGCGCAGCACGGGCGTCTGGTCACCGCTGCCGGCGAGGCCGTGACCGAGGTACGTCCACGGTCCGATCCAGACGCGCACGGCCTGGGCCGGGGTGTCGTCGAACTCGGCGGTGAAGACCGCCCACTCGCCGTTCGGGCTCATCGAGACGTGGCCGCCCGAGGCGTAGATGCGACTGATGCGCTGGCCGTCGAGGGCGTCGCCCTTGCGGACGAGCAGCAGGTCGTTCAGGAAGAGTCCCGCGTCGTGCGTCGTGTCGGGGTCGTCCCACGTCGAGTACCACAGCACGTCGCCGTTGTCGCCCATGAACACGCGCGTGAACGGCGAGTACCCGAGGTGGAAGCCCGCGATGGCGGGCAGCGTGTCGCCCTCCTGCGCGAGCTTGCCCTGGTCGCTCACGAGCACACGATCACTGGCGGGATCGCCGTCGATCGTGGCCGAGAAGACCCAGCGTCCCGTGTCGCTCAGGTCGAGCTCGGGTGCGACCCCCAGCCAGTTCCGGCCCGGGACGATCGAGGGCGTGCCAGACTGCGCGAGGACCTCGTCGTCGAGCAGGAGGAACTCGTTGGACGCCGGATCGAGCCCCGACATGGTGACGTGCATGAGCAGCTGGCCGAGCGCGTTGTGCGGTCCGCCGGTCGACGGCGAGGTGACCACGCCTCCGAGACCGGGGCTCGTGTCGCCCGACTTGACGAGCAGCTCCTCGCTCGCGATCTGGCCGTCGGGGTCGAGCCTGATCTCGACGAGCGCCGAATCGATCCCCGGAGGATTGGACGGATCGTCGATGACGCAGCCGACCACGAACGCGTCGTGGTCGTCGATGGTCCCCGGATGGAAGTCGCTGTAGATCGTGCCGGGCGTGAAGCCCGGGAGCGTGGCGATGTCGCCGCGCCGGTGGACCAGGGAGTCGCCGACGAAGAACGCCTCGTCGTTCGTCAGGTCGATGCCGGGCCCGTCGAGGAAACACGTCCAGGGGTAGTGGAGCCACGAGCTCCCGTTCGGGCGGGAGGTGAGGAAGTGACTGACCGTGGTGCCGCTCGGCTCCGGGACGGCCTGGCCCTCGAAAAGGATCGGCACCCCGTTCAGCAGCACGCACTCGTCGGCGCCGGAGTCGCCGGTGTCGGTGACGACCAGCGCGTAGACGTTGCCGTCGTCGTCCACCGAGAGCTTGTCGGTCCGGACCACGTTGCCGCTGCCCGGGACGGGCGTCCCGTTCGGGACGACGATCTCGATGTCGGCCGGCGTGTCGCACGTCGCGCACGGCGACTCGAACGTCGTCACGTGTCCCTGCGCGTCGGTGGCCTCGACGACGAGCTGGTAGGCGTGGCCCTCGAGCGCCGCGACCGCGCCGGACGTCACGAGCATCGGCGCGCCGCCCGCCCCGTCCTCGTCGGCCAGCACCACGGTCTTCTCGACGGGCGCACCCCCCGCGCACCCCGCCTCGTCGGCGAAGCGCCGCAGCGTGACGTGCAGCGACGCGAGGTCTCCGTCGGCGTCGGCGGCTTCCGCCGTCCAGTGGAGCTGCGCGTCGCCGGCGCACGAGAGCGCTCCGGCGGGCACGGGATCGGCCGCGTGCGCCTCGGACGCCAGCATCACGAGCGGTCCGGCGATCAAGGTCACGGTCAGGCGGCGGTTCGGCACGGTGAGTTCCCCTTCGTCTTCGTCACGGCGGCGCCGGTCGACCCGCGGCCGACGGAGCGACCCGATCGGGCCGACCCCGGGCGAGTCTACCCCCGATCGGCGGGTCCGTGGGCGCAGGGCGGAGCGACGCCACGGGGAGCGGCGAGGTCGTCCCGCGGATCGTCACGCGACGCGTTGACAGCGGCGGCGCGGTGGCGATCCTGGAGGGCGATGCGCGGCGCGGGCCGAGCCCGTGACGGCACGGGCCCGACCCGCGACGCCGCGCGCCGTTCCCCAGGAGACGCGTCATGTCGAAGCGCTTCGACGCGCACGAGGTACGCCGCTACGAGTCCCTCTTGCTCGCGCTCCGGCACGAGCTCGCGCGCGACGTCGACCAGGTCGAGCGCGATCTCGAGCACGACCCGCGCGATGTCCTCGACCGCGGCGACGCGGCCTCGGGCGAGGCGACCCACAGCCGCGAACGCGAGATCCTCCGCCGCGACGCCGAGCGAGCCCTCGCGATCGACGAGGCCCTGGCGCGCCTGACCGACGGGACGTTCGGCGCCTGCGCCACGTGCGGCGGCGACATCCCGCGCACGCGTCTCGACGCGCTGCCCGACACGCGCGAGTGCGTCGCCTGCGCGGCGGCGTCCGAGTCGACCTGAGTCGCGCGTCCTGCACACACGGCGCATCGCGTCCTGCGCACGCGGCGCATCACGCTGAGCGGAGCGTGGCCATGAGCACCGCCGCGGCCACCGACACGTTGAGCGAGCGCACCTTCCCCTTCGGCGTCAGCCGGCAGATCTCGTCGCAGGCCTCGCGCGTGAGGCGACGCAGACCCTTCTCTTCGTTGCCGACCACGAGCATCCAGTCGCGGGCTCTGTCGACCGCCGTCACGTCGCGCTCGCCGTCCTCGTCGGCACCCAGGATCCACAGGCCGGCCTCGCGCGCCACGTCGAGGTCGCGCCGCAGGTTGCTGGCCCACGCGAAGGGGACGTATTCCAGTCCACCCGACGCGGTGTCGTAGCTCACCGCGGTGAGCGGCGCGCTGCGGTCGCTCGAGAGCAGCACGCCGCGCACGCCGAAGAAGGCCGCCGAGCGGAACACCGCGCCCACGTTGCGCGGGTCCTGGATGCAGTCGAGTGCGAGCCACAGGCCGTGTCCCGGCGCGCGCGCGGCGCCCTTCGGGAACAGCTCGTGGACGTCGAGCCCCTCGCGTTCGCGCACGAGCGCCAGCCCGCCGCCGGTCCGCCCTTCCTTGGGCGGCGCCTCGGTGCCGCGCACGTCGCGACGCGCCGGCCCGCCGCGTCGATCGGGACCGCGCGGCGCGCGCGGACGCCCGCCGTCGCCCCGCCGCCCGGCAGCCTCGTCGTCGTCGCGCCGCGCCGTCACGGGGATGCCGGCCTTGGCCGCCTTGCCCGCCAGCTTCTGCCACGCGTCGCCGGCGCCCTCGCGCGGCAATCGCACCTCGAGCACGTCCTTGGGACGCATCTCGAGCGCGGCCAGCACGGCATGCGGATTCGTGAGCCGCAACGGAACGGACATCGGGCACCTCGCGTGGCGCGGGACGGCGGGACGGCGCACAGCATACGTCCCCCGACGTCGCACGTGCAGGCTGCACGAGGCGGTCTGCTAGAGTGACGCCCGATCGGTCGCGACCGGGGAGCGACCCGAGCCGAGGAGTGCGGTCCGGCATGTCGATGCGTCGCCTGCTCTCGACGAACGCCCTGGTGGCGCTGGCGTGGGGCGTGGGCGCCGCGTCCGCCACGGGGCTCGCGGGCAACGGACAGTTCGTGCTGCTCTGGCCTCCGAGCGGCATCGCGCTGGGTGCGCTGCTCGTGGGCGGCATGCGCATGCTGCCCGGCGTCGTGGCCGGCGCGTCGATCGCCGCGCTGCTGTACGACCTGCCCCCGGCAGCTGCGGCGGTGATGGTCGTCGGCAGCACGGGTGCGTCCGTGCTGGGCGCCTGGCTCCTGCGCCGCGTGGTGCCGCTGGGCGACGAACTGCGCCGCACGCGGGACGTGCTGAGGCTCGTGGTCTTCGGCGCGGTGGTGGCGTCCGTGGTGCCGGCGCTGTGCGCGACGTTCGCGCTGGGGCCGCTGGCGCGCGCGCCCGCCCCGCCCGACATCGACGTGTTCTTCACCTGGTGGATGGCCGACGTGGTGGGCGTGCTGCTCTTCACGCCGCTCGTCCTGGCCTGGGCGTCGCGCGATCCCCCCGCGCCGGTGCGCAGGCTGCGCGGCGCGCGCTACGCGCTGCTGGCAGGGCTCGCCACGCTGGCCTTCCTGGGCGCGGCCTATCCGGGGGCGCTGCCCGAGTCGACGATCCAGCTCCTGGCGCTGCCGCTGCTCGTGAGCACGGCGCTCATCAGCGACCTGCGCCTGTCGTACAGCGCCACGATCGTGCTCGTCTTCGCCGTCGTCGCGGGCCACGCCCCCGCGCCCGGCTCGCCCTCGCTCGTGCTCCACGCCACCGAGCTGTGGATCTTCTCGACGAGTGCCAGCCTGAGCGTGCTCGTGTCGGCGACACTCGCGGCCTCCGAGCCGGCGGCGCGCATCGAGGCACAGGCCCAGCAGCGTCTGCGCCAGCTCATGGACGCCACGCCCTCGGCCATCTGGGTCGGCGACATCGACGGACGCTGCACGTTCGTGAACCGCACCTACTGCGAGTACCTCGGCATCGACGGGCAGGCCACGCGCGAGTTCGGCTACCTCGACTACGTGCATCCCGACGACCGGCCGCTGCTCGCCGACCTGCCGGCACGCGTGCAAGCCTCGCCCGACCCGGTCGTCTTCGAGGCGCGCAAACGCGCGGCCGACGGGAGCTGGCGCTGGTTCGCGATCACGTCCAAGCGGCTCGTCGCACCAGACGGACGACACGAGGGCATCGTGGCCACCTGCATCGACATCGACGACCGGCACGTCGCCGAGGCCGACCTGCGCCGGCACACCGAGCAGTTGCAGCCCGTGAACGAGGCCCTCTCACGCGTGCTCGAGCGCAACGACTGGGAGGGCGCCGCCGGCCTCCTGCTCGACGCGTTGCTCGCCCAGACGGGCAGCGCGCGGGGCTTCGTCGCCGAGCAGGTCCCCGCGGGACTGGACGTCGTGGCCTGCTGCGACGGCGAGTGCCATCCGACGCGCATCGCACGGCGGGACCTGCCCGCACCGCTGGTCGGGGCGCTCACCGACGGCCGTGTGGTGGCCACGCGCGGTCCGTCCCCGGAGCGCGACGGACCGCTCGTCGACCTCGGACCCGTGCTCGTCCTGCCGCTCGTGGCCGAGGACGGCATCGTCGGACTGTTCGTCGCGGCCGGCCGCGAGGAAGGCTACGACGTGCGCGAGGCCGACGACGTCCGCCTGCTGGCCGCGGCCGCCTCGGTGGTCGTGCAGCACAAGCAGCAGGAGCGCCGGCAACGCCAGCTCGAGCAGCAGCTCGTGCACCGCGAGCGCCTAGCCTCGATCGGCACGCTGGCCGCCGGCGTCGCGCACGAGATCAACAACCCGGTGGGCGCGATCCTGCTCTCGGTGCAGGCGGCGCAGCGTGCGTTCGAAGACGAGCCGGCCAAGGCGCTGGCGTGCATCGAGCGCATCGAACAGGACGCGCGTCGCTGCGCGCGCATCACCCGCGGCATCCTCCGCTTCGCGCGCCAGGAGCGCGGCGACCGGCAGGCGCGCGACCTCGTGCCGACGATCCACGCCGCGATCGACTTCGTGCGCTCGTTCGCCGAGCGCAGCCGTTGCGCGCTCGTGTCCGCGCTGCCCGACTCGCTGCCCGACGTCGTCTCGAACGGACACGAGCTCGAGCAGGTCCTGGTGAACCTCGTGCAGAACGCGATCCAGGCGGCTGCCAGGCGCGTCGACATCACGGCCGGCGCCGACGCCGAGTCGATCTCGATCGTGGTGGTCGACGACGGCGAGGGCCTCGACCCCGAAGCGGGCGATCGCATCTTCGATCCGTTCTTCACCACGCGGCAGGACGAGGGCGGGACGGGCCTCGGCCTGTCGCTCTCGCACGGCATCGTGACCGACCACGGCGGCGCGCTGGCCGTGTCCGCTCGCGAGGGAGGCGGGACGCGGGCGGTGATCGTCCTGCCCCGGGCCGACGTGCGCAGCGTGCCGCTCGACCGGCCGCCGGTGGGCAGCTCCGAAGCGCCCTGAGCGCCGGGCGGACGCGACGTCCTGCCGCGTCCTGCCGCGCCCTGCGCGCGACCCGTCAGACCCCTTCGGCCGCGTCGCGGAACATGGTCACTAGCTCGACCACGTTGCCGGTGCCCATCTTGGTCATGAGGTGGTTCCGGTGCACCTCGACCGTGCGGCGCGAGATGCCGAGCGACTCGGCGATCTCCTTGTTCGAGAGGCCCCCGGCCACGAACTCGAGCACCTCGCGCTCGCGCGCGGTGAGCATCTCGATGCGCTGGCGCGCCACGTTCCGTCGCCGGACGCGCTGGAACTCGCGACGTCCGTGGTGCAGCGCCGCCTCGACCCGCTCGAGGATGTCGTCGGCCTCGAACGGCTTCTCGACGAAGTCGAAGGCGCCGTGACGCATGGCCTCGACCGCCACCGCCACGTCCGCGTAGCCGGTCACGAACACCACCGGCACCTCGGCCCCGCGCTCGACGAGGACCTTGTGCACCTCGAGCCCGCTCACACCGGGCATGCGCATGTCGAGCACCACGCAGCCCGGGCGCCCAGGGTCGAAGGCCTCGAGGAAATCGCGGCCGCTCTCGAACGAGCGCACGTCGGTGCGTGTCGAGGCGAGGGTCGTGACAAGGCTCTCGCGCATGGATTCGTCGTCCTCGACGACCCACACGACACTGTCTTGGTCGATCATGGTGCCCTGCCCAGAGTTCGCCGATTCGGGCGGCGTCCCCTCAACCCGTCCGGTCATGGTGTCATTCCAGAATGAGCGTTTCAACACGCGCGGAGCCACCTGGCCGCCGGAAGCCCAGGCGCTCAGCGGCATCGACGACACGACCGAAGTCAGCACGCCGGAACGAGCCGCGCAGCCAGCTCCCGCACCCGACGGGCGCTCTCGGCGGCGCCCACGAGGTCGATCGACGGAAGCAGCGGCGGACTCGCGCCCCGGCCCGTGACGGCCACCCGCAGGCCCATGAAGAGGCTGCCCACCTTGAGTCCCCGGGACGCGGCCAGGGCGCGCAGCGCCTCCTCGCGCGGCTCGTCGGCCTGGCCGGCCCGTGCCTCGAGCAGGTCGGCCGCCTCGGCCAGAGCGGCGGCCACGACGCCCGGGTCCTCCTTCTTGATCTTCGGCAGCAGGTCGTCGAGGCAGGGCTCGACGGCCTCGCGCAGGTAGCGCGCCTGGTCGGCGAAGTCGGACAGACGCACCAGCCGCTCGCGGAACAGGGGCAGCACGGCGAGCAGCCGCTCCTCGGTCCAGCCGGCGGCGAAGCCCCCCGAGACGAGCCGCCGGGCCAGTTCGCCGGGAGCGAGGGCACGGATCTTCTCGCCGTTCACCCAGTCGAGCTTGGTCAGATCGAAGACCGGTCCGCCCGTGCTGATGCGCGACGGCTCGAAGCGCTCCACAAACGTGTCGACGTCGAACAGCTCGACGTCCCCGTCGGGGCGCCAGCCCTGCAGCGCGAGGAAGTTCAGCAGCGCCTCGGGCAGGTAGCCCTGCTCGCGGTACCAGAGCAGCGAGGTCGGGTTCTTGCGCTTGCTGATCTTGCTCTTGTCGGCGTTGCGCAGCAACGGGACGTGCGCGAACGTCGGCGGCGTCCAGCCGAAGGCGTCGTAGAGCATGACGTGCTTGGGCACCGACGGGATCCACTCCTCGGCGCGCATGATGATCGTCACGCCCATGAGGTGGTCGTCGACCACGTTCGCCATGTGGTACGTGGGCATGCCGTCCGACTTGAGCAGCACCTGGTCGTCGACGGTGCGGTTCTCGATCACGATCTCGCCGCGCAGCAGGTCGATGAAGCGCGTCGTCCCGGCCTTGTCGACGGCGAGCCGCACGACGTGCTCCTCGCTCGCGGCGCGCCGCTCGGCCTCGGCCGGGTCGAGCGCGCGACAGAGGCCGTCGTAGCCGAGGTCGGCCTTGGCGGCCTTCTGCTCCTCGCGCAGCGCGGCCAGCCGCTCGGACGTGCAGAAGCAGCGGTAGGCGCGTCCGGATGCGAGAAGTCGCTGCGCGTGCTCGGCGTAGAGCGCGCCGCGCTCGCTCTGCCGGTACGGCGCGTACGGCCCCCCCACGGCCGGACTCTCGTCGGGCACGATGCCCAACCACGCCAGTGCCTCGAGGATCTGGACCTCGTGTTCGGGACGGCTGCGCGCGCGGTCGGTGTCCTCGATGCGCAGGATGAAGCGCCCGCCGTTGCGCTTCGCCCAGGCCCAGTTGAAGAGCGACACGTACGCCGTGCCCACGTGGGGATCGCCGGTGGGCGACGGGGCGACACGGGTCACGACGGTCATGGGTGCACTCCCAGCGCGGTCTGCCGCGACGGGACGCTCGGGGTCCGTCCGGCGAATCCCCGATCATGCCCCACGGCGCCCGATGCGTCCACGCGTGTCCGACCGGATAGGATGACCGCGATGGACAGGGACGAGACGAGAGCCGCGCGGGGCGAATTCGCCCGTGCGTACGAGCCGCTGGCACCCGCGCTGCGCGCCTGGGCCGCGCTCCAGGTGCGTGGTCCGTTGGGCTCGGTGCTCGACGCCGACGACCTCGTCCAGGAGGTGCTCGTGCAGCTCTACGGGAGCTTCGCGCGCTTCGATCCCGCGCGCGGCGACTTCCGCGGCTGGACGTTCGGCGTCGCGTCGCGCGTGGCGCAGTCGCTCCTGCGGCGGCTGGCGCGCAGCAGCGCGCGCGGCGGCGGCACGGCGCTCGAACCGCTGGCCAGTCGCGCCGACTCCCTGCCCCAGGACGCCACGACCATCAGCCGCCGCGTGGCCCGCGACGAGGGCATGCAGCGCTTCCTGGCCCGCGTGCTCGAGCTCGACGAGGACGACCGGCGCCTGCTCGTCCATCGCGGGCTCGAGGGCCTCGGTCACGCCGAGGTCGGCGCGCTGCTCGGCTGGACGCCCGACCAGGCCAACAAGCGCTGGCAGCGCCTGCGCACGCGCCTGCGCGACATGCCCGCGGTGCAGGGGATGCTGCTCGAATGAAGAGGCTCATCTCACCACGATGCGTCGTGCTGCTCGCCTTCGCCGCGCTCGCGGGCGGGTGCGCGCTCCCGCGCCGGGCCGAGGTCGCCGAGGTGCTCGACGAGATCGATCGCGCCAGGCTCGGAGAGCACCTGCGCGAGCTGTGCTCGCTCGGTCCGCGTCCGATCGAGGACGAGCGGGCGACGGCCCGCGCCGTCGCCTGGCTGCGCGGCGAGCTCGAGGCGCTCGGCCTCTCGGTGGGCGAGGAGGACGTGCCCGTGACGGTGCCGGGCAGCACGCTCACGGCCGAGCTGCGTCCCATCGAGGGCGGCGACGGGACGTCGCAGGTCCGGTATCCCGGCTTCTACGCCCGCTACGGCGCGCGCGTGATGGAGAGCATCGCGCGCGGGTTGCGGGCCGAGGGTCGCGAGGTCCAGGGATTCTCGCTCGCGACGGAGGGTCCCCCGACCCGCGTCACCGCGCCGAACCTGCTCGTCGAGTTCGAAGGCACGTCGGGGCGCGCCGGCGTCCTCGAGCTCTCGGCGCACTACGACTCGGTGCCGGGCGCTCCCGGCGGGTCCGACGACGGGAGCGGCGTGGCGGCGCTGCTCGAGATCGCCCGTGCGCTCGCGCGCCGTCCCCCGCCGCGCACGGTGCGGCTGTGCTTCTTCGCCGGCGAGGAGGCCGGCCTGCTGGGCAGCGCCGTGCACGTGGCGCATCTCCTCGAACGCGGCGAGGACGAGACGCTGCTCGGCCTGCTCGACCTCGACTCGGTGGGCTGGTGCCGGCACGAGCCCAACACCCAGGACGCTCCCGCGCGCATCCCGCTCGTGACGTGGATGCCGTCGACGGGCGACTTCGTGGCCGTGATCGGCGACTGGTCGTCGGGCGGCCTCGGCAACGCGTTCGAGGACGCGGCGGACACGTACATCCCCGAGCTGCCGTACTACAGCGCCAACCGCATCGGCGGCTGGTTCGCCGACGCGCGCCGCAGCGATCACGCACGCTACTGGGACGCAGGCATCCCCGCGATCCTGCTCACCGACACGGGCGACTTCCGCAGCGACGCGTACCATCGCCCGGAAGACACGCCCGAGGGAGTCGACCTCGAGTTCCTCGAGGGCGTCACGCGCGCCACGCTGGCCGCCACGCTCGAGATCGCCCGCTGAGCGACGCGAGGCCGCTCGCGCGCCGCGTGGTCATGCGTCTCCTTCGCGCGCCGACGAAGCTGGCGGACCGGTGTCGCGCACGTCGAGTCCCAGGTCGGCGAGCTCGCGCAGCAGCGCCGGCAGGTCGACGCGCCGCAGCGCGCCGGCCTCGTCGAGCACGAGCAGCGCGCCGTCGTCGGCGAAGTCCACCGCGACCACGCGTCCGGGCACGAGTTCTGGATCGAGCCTCTCCTCGCCCGTCGGCAGCGCGAGCAGGCGCACGCGGCGTCCCTCGGGGACGGCCAGCCACGCGCCGTCCGGCGAGAACGCGCAGGCGACGCCTGCGCTGCCGTAGGCGCGCGGCAGCGTGCGCACGCATCGACCGTCGGCGAGGTCGAAGAGCTCGAGCAGGTTGTCGAGCGGACGCGCGCCGTCCGGTGCGCTGTCGCGCGCGTCGCCCACGGACTCGGGCGCGAACACGTGCGCCGCGACGAACCGTCCGAGCGGATCGAACGCCGCCGACGGCACGTCGCGGAACGCGTCCTCGGGGACGCCCTGCAGCACCACCTCGCCGCCGCGCTCGAGGTCGAGCACGACGACCCGTCCGGTGGACAGGCGTGCGGGCGGACGCGCGCCCGTGGCCGCCACCACGAGCAGCCGCGCGCCGCGCCGCTCGAGCGTGAGGAACGCCTCGCGCGTCGCGTCGGGCAACACGCGCGGCGTCCCGCCGGGGACGTCGCGCAGCGTGGCGGGCGCGCCGTCCTCGCGCTCGAGCAGGCGCACGCGTCCGTCGTCGAGCACCGCGGCGTCGAGCACCCGCGCTCCGTCCGACGCGAGGTGCGTGACCTGCGATGCGATGCCGGACGACGCCGACCCGGCGCCCTCGAGGACGACCACGCGCTCGTCCTCGACGAGGAGCACGCGCCGTCCGTCGGCCGCCACGTGCAACCTCGCCCGCGTGTCGGCCGGCCCGTCGGGCGGGCCGACGGGGACGCGGGCACGTTCCGTCCCGGCGAGGTCCTCGAGCACGACGGCGCAGGACGCGGCGTCCAGGCGGGCCACGCAGCGTCCGTCGGGCGTCACGGCCCACGGACCGGGCGGTAGGCCGCACGAGACCACGAGCGCATCGGGCAAGGCGACGCGCCAGACGCGCGTCGTCCCCGCCTGGGGGTGGGACACGAGCAGCGCGCCGTCCGCCGCGAAGCCCACGCACTGGACCGCGCGTTCGTGCGCGTCGGCGACGCGCGCCAGGGTCTCGCCGGTCCCCACGTCGACGAGACGCAGCGCGCGCTCGTCGTCGACCAGCGCCAGCACGCGTCCGTCGGGATGCGGCCCGGCGGGCGCCCCGTCGGCCGTGCGCACGCCGAGCGGCACGCGCCGCGGGACGCTTATGCCGTCGACGTCCGCGGTGGCGAGCACGTCACCGTCGTCGTCGCCGTCGCACAGCGCGAGCACCCGTCGACCCGACGCGCCGGACAGCCACGCGCGCCGCACTCCGGACACGAACGCGCGCCGCACGCCGTCCGTCCCGCCGACTCCGTACGCGCCGCCGAACACGCGCACGGCGTCCCTCCCGTCGGGGACGAGCAGGGACGAATCGTCGTCGGCCCAGGCCACGAACGGTTCCTCGCGCGGCGCCGCGAGCGCACGCACGAGGAGCGCGGCGCCGCTCGCCACGTCCCACACCGCGACGCCGCCGACGTCCGCCGACCTGCCGGGACGCGGCGCGCTCACGGCGGCCAGGCGCCGTCCCTCGCGGTCGAAGGCCAGCGCCCAGCGCATCGCGCCCGCGCCCAGCGCGTCCTGCATCGGGAGCGAGACGAGCAGGCGACCGTCGTCGGCGTCCCACACGCCGATGCGTTGCAGGTCGCGATGCGGCGCGGCGAGCAGCCGACCGTCCGGGCTCAGCGCGAGCGCGTACGCGGAGGAGACGATGTTGCCGTCGTCGATGCGCGCGCGCTCGACGCCGTCGGGCACCGAGAGCGTGCGCACACCGAAGGTCAGGAAGTCGGGCGCCACCCAGGAGAGACCGAGCAGGTCGCCGTCGCGGGAGAGGGCGCCCGATCCGAAGGTGCTGCGCTGCAGGTCGCGCAGCAGGTCGAGGTCGGCCGAGAGCAGCGCCGCCGTGGCCGCGCGCGCGAGGTCGTCGCGCGTCGGGAGTCGCGCCGCGAGGTCCGCGGGCAGGCCGAGGCGCACGGCGCGCGACTGCCCGCCGGCCGGGACGTTGGCGCCGACGCGCTCCAGCGCCGCGCGGGCCTGTCCGACGAGGTCGAGTGCACGTGCGCGGCGCCCCGGAGGACGCAGCAGTTCGAGCAGGCTGGCCTGCTCGAGCGCGCCGGCCGCCAACCGTGCGTCCGATTCGCGTCGCGCCGCCACCTCGCGCGTGGCCAGGTCGGAGAAGCGCAGCGCGACGAGTATGGCCGCCGCCGCTCCCACGCCCAGCACGACCAGCAGCGTGGCCGGCGCCGGATTGCGGCGCATCCAGCGCGCGGCGCGCCCCGCGGGCGAGACGGCGCGCGCGTGGACCGGCTCCCCGCGCTGCACGCGCTGCAGCTCGTCCGCCAGTTCGAGCGCGCTCGCGTAGCGTCGGTGGGGAGCCTTCTCGAGCGCCTTGGCCAGCACCACCGCGAGGTCGCGCGGGACGCCGCGCACCGTCCGGCGCGGGTCGCGCGGCTCCTCGGACGCGATGCGCCGCGTGAGCAGCTCGACCGACGGCGCCTCGAACGGACGCGTCCCGGTGAGCACCTCGTGGAGCGTCACGCCCAGCGACCAGACGTCCGTGCGCGGGTCGTCGCCGCCCCTCCCCGCGAGACGCTCGGGCGACATGTACGCCACGGTCCCCACGAGCTCGCCGCTGTGCGTGAGCGTCGGGAGCGCGCTGTCGTCGGCGCGCGCGAGTCCGAAGTCGAGCAGCACGGGACGTCCGCTCTCGTGCACCACGATGTTGGCCGGCTTGACGTCGCGGTGCACCACGCCGGCCTCGTGAGCCGCGTGCAACGCGCGCGCCACCTGCTCGACGAGCGCCACGCGCGCGAAGAGCTCAGAACGCGGGACGCCGTCGGACGGCGTCGACGACGCGGAACGTCCTGCGTGCCAGCGCGCGATCAGCTCGGCCAGCGTCGGGCCCGGCACGGGACGCATGGCGAGGTACGCTTGTCCGTCGATCTCGCCCGCCTCGTACACGACGCACAGCCCGGGATGATCGAGGCGCGCGATGGCCTCGACCTCGCGCCGCGCGCGCGCCGGGAGTCCGCCGTCGGGTGCCAGGAATCCGGGCAGCAGCTTGAGCGCCACGGGGCGGTCGTGACGACGGTCCTCCGCCAGCCAGACGGTGCCCTGTCCGCCCCGTCCGAGCAGCGAGCGCAGGACGTACGGCCCGAGGACTCGCGCCGCGGGAGGCGCGCCGGACGGCCCTGGCGTCCCGCCCTCGGCGTCGGCGCCGGACCCGACGTCGAGCGGCGGGTCGACGTCCCCCTCGAGCGCGTCGAGCTCCCGCGCGAGACGCTCGCGATGCCCGGGGGAGAGCGCCAGGTACTCCTCGCGCGGACGCACGGCGCCGGCGCGCGCGTCGGACGCGTAGCGCTCGAGGAAGGCCAGCACGACCCGTTCTTCCACCGGATCCATCGGGCCATGGCACCACGCCCGGTCGGATCGGGCAAGGCGCGCCCCGCCGGACGCCGGGCTCGCCGCCTTGCGCCCGGGCGCCGGACGGCGACGTCAGCCGCTGAGGCCGCGCCCCATGTCGTGCAGCGCGCGCAGCTTCGCCAGGCGTCCCATGCAGACCAGCACGTCGCCGGTCTCGAAGGCCCGGTCGGGATCGGGGTTGAAGCGTGTGCTGTCGCCGGCCTTGCGCATGGCGATCACGATGATGTCGAAGCGCGCGCGCACGTCGGCCTGCTTGAGCGACTTGCCCACGAGCGTGCTGCCCTTCTCGATCGTGATCTCGCGCACGCGCACCTCGTCTTCGGTGTCGGACTCGCGCGTGAAGATGCGCATCAGGTCGACCACCGCGGGGCGCAGGAACTCGTTGCCGATCAGGCGTCCGGTCTCCTCGAACGGGTTCACGGCGCGGTCGGCGCCGGCGCGCAGGAACTTCTCGCGCGCGTGGCTCGAGGTGTGCCGCGCGATGATGAACACGTCGGGGTTGAGCTCGCGCGCCGTCATCGTCGCGAACAGGTTGTCGCTCTCGGACGGCAGCCCGAGGATGATGCCGCGCGCGCGCTCGATGCCCGCCTCCTGCAGCACCTCGGGGTCGAGCACGTCGCCCAGCAGGGCGGTGTGGCCGTCTTCTTCGGCCAGGCTCACGCGCTCGGTGGCTCGGTCGACGACGACCACGGGCAGCCCCTCGGCGGCCAGGTCGCGCGCCACGAACTGCCCCGTGCTGCCGTAGCCGCAGACGATGACGTGATCGTTGATCGAGATGAGCGGGCCCATGGGGCGTCCCCGGGAGGGTGCGCGATCGCGGCGCGCCGCGTCGGCGCACCGGACCGTCCCCCCAGTATGCCGACGGGCGCTGCCGGGGACCACAGGCGACGGACGCTCAGCGCGCGCGCCCCGCGAGCAGGCGCATGTCGGTGAAGCGCGTGACGCCCTGGCTGCCGAGCAGCCCGACGTCGCCGCGCAGGGCGGCCGGGGGATAGCGCAGCGCGTCGACCTGCTTGCCGCCGTCCATGATCGGCAGCGGGGTGCCGTCGATCACGACCGACACGTCGCGTCCCTTGACCGAGATGCGCAACAGCACGCCGTCGTCGCTCGTGGGATCGTACGCGGCCTTCATCGAGCCGTCGCCGTGGAACGTCCAGTCGCCGTCGAAGGCGCCGAAGTCGACGTTGTTCGTCGCGTCGCCGGTGTGCCGCAGGACGACGGCCTCGAAGCGCTCGCCCTCGGCGCCGAAGCAGATGCCCGCGATCTCCCAGTCGGGGCGCGTGCGGATGCGTGTCTCGAGCGTCCAGTCGCCGCGCACGTCGCGGTCGAGGAAGATCGTGCGGTAGATCGAGACGCCTGAGCCCGCGTCCTTGTCGGCGCCGGCCACCTTCGAGTAGTCGCACACGAGCGCGCCGTCCTTGACGAAGAACGGGCCCTGACCGCCGGACGACCACCAGCCCTCGAGGTCGAAGCCGTTGAACACGCGCTCCCAGCGCAGGACGGAGCGCCCCGTCTCGCGTTCGAGGCGCGTCACGAGCGCGCGCGCCGAGTCCTGGAACGGGTCGAGGTCGAGCACCGCGTGGCCGACGCGCATCGCCATGAGCGACATGTCGCGCTGGTCGTAGTCGGACGCCAGCAGCGCCATGCCGCCGACCAGGTCGCGCATCGCGTCCGCCCGGTCGGACGCCTCGGGATCGAGCGCCTTGACGAGCGCGGCGGCCTCGGCGCGACGCTTGTCGTCCTCCGGGGCTTGGTCGAGGAAGCGCCGGGCCACGAACGTCGCGCGGTCGGCGTCGTCCAGCGCCCTGGCGGCCTCGGCCAGTCCCCACAGCGCGTCGAGGTCGGACGGGTCGACGTCGAGCGCACGCTCGTAGAAGCGCAACGAGGTGTCGTACTGCTTCTTGAGCCCCTCGATGCGTCCGCGCTTCTTGTAGTCGTCGAGGCGCGTGCTGCCGCTCTTGCGCTCGGCGTCGAGGTCGAGGATCCACTGCCTCCAGACCCTGTCGAAGTCGTCGAAGGTGGCCATGCCCGGCACCTTCAGCACGTCGAGGAAGAAGTGCTCGAAGTGCTCGATCGCGTCGCCGACCCCGCCGCGCTTGAACTCGTAGATGTAGTCGGTGAGCCGGTCGCGGAAGACGTAGGCGCCCTGCTCGTCGACGTACATGCGCAGGAAGTACACGAAGCCCCAGCGCGGCGCGTAGAACTTGGGCTCGTTCGTGTTCGCGTTCTCGCCGCCGATGATCTCGCGCGCCGAGAAGTGCTCGTCGCGGATGCGGCGCGCGAGCTCGGTCAGCCGGTCGGGCACCGGCAGGTCGCGCACGATCGAGCCGTTGGGCAGGATCTCGATGCCCTCGAAGAGCGAGGCCACGCCCTCGTTGATGAACGACGGCGCCGAGGGCCCCACGGCCACGTGCATGAACTGGTGGCTGGCCTCGTGGAACAGCGTGCGGAACGTCGCCTTCAACGAGTTGCCGCCGCCGCCCTCGCCGTGGTCGTAGGTCATGACCTCCGAGCCGGTGAACAGGCCGCCGCTCCACTCGGGGCCGCCCGAGCGCTTCTTGTACTCGTCGTGCGTGCGGAAGATGTCGACGTCGATGGGCGGCACGGTGAGGTTGCGGCGCGTCGGGTCGGGCACCTTCGGGGGAGGGTCCTGCACGATGCCCCACACGTCGCGGTAGAACGCGTGCACCTGCTCCATGACGGCGGCGGCGCCGGCGCCGATGCGGTAGCCCGCGTTCGTCTTGACGCGGTAGTGCGGCGTCGGGAACTCGGCCACCTTGCTCCAGCTGTCGTGCGCGGCGTCGAAGGCGCGGATCCACTCCTCGTCCTTGCCGCCGGGTTGAAGGTCGGGCAGCAGCCCGGTCTTCGCCAGCCAGTCGGGACCCTCGCGCAGCACGGCCTCCATCGAGTCGAGCGCCTCCTGCGCCGCGTCGCTGCCGGCGGAGACCGTGTCGAGCCGGCGCCTCCAGGCCCACAGGGCGTTCCCCAGGAAGCCGGCCTCGCGGTAGTCGAGCGCGCTCTGGCGCACCGCCGCGCCGAAGTCGGCGAGCAGCTCGTCGGCCCGTCCCGCGAACGGGTCGACCTGCTTCTGGCGCTCGACGAGCTTGGCCAGCGGACGCTCGAGCTTGCGCTCTCCGTCCGCGACGCGCGCCGCGGTGAGCGGGACGAGGTCGGCCAGCGCCAGCGCCTCGGAGTCGGCGTCGTCGCGGGCACGCGCCGCATCGGCCAGTCCGTTCAGCGCGTCGAGCGACACGGGATCGATCTCGAGCACCGCCAGCCAGGCGCGCTCGGCCTCCTCGTGGTCGCGCTTGCGCGTGGCGAGCTTGGCCCGCTCGGCCTGCTGCCGCACGTAGCGGTCGAATCCGCCCTCGTCGCCTCCGAGCGGTGGCGAC
The DNA here is from genome assembly GCA_020638905.1 of Planctomycetota bacterium. Classification (GTDB taxonomy): domain Bacteria; phylum Planctomycetota; class B15-G4; order B15-G4; family B15-G4; genus JACKHP01. Next base: position 88,338 of record JACKHP010000011.1, read on the forward strand.
GCCGGGATCGCCAGGCGCGGCGCCGCGGCCGCGGGCGGCACGCAGGGTGTCGCGGACGACGGGGCGACGGCGAGCGCGACGGCGCCGAGAGCCGTCGCGAGGCAGAGCTGCAGCGGGATCCTCATGCCCGCGACGATACGGCCGGCGGCGCGTCGCGCCAAGCCGGCTCGCGGAGCGTCCCACGACGGGGCGGAGGCCCGGCGGGCGACGCGCGCCCGCCGGGCCTCCGGACCGTCTTCACCGATCGCCGCGCGATCGGTGCACGAGCCTCAGTGGACGCCGTCCTTGTAGCCGGGGATGGTCGGCTGCACGTCCCACACGTCCGGCCACCCGTCGCTGTCGGTGTCCATGCGGTACGGCAGCAGCTCGCCGTACGCGTCGGGGACGTTCAGGCCGGCGAACGACATGACCGTCTCGCCGTCGGCGTTGAGCGCCGGTCCCTGCACCTCGACGGGCACCTTGAACAGCCACTCGGCGTTGAAGCGCTCGACACCCGTGTCGACGCCGGCGACGAGGAAGTTCGTCTCGATGATGTCGTTGCCGTCGATGTCGGCCGGGATCGACTCGATGTCGTAGAGCTGCAGCTTGCCGAGGAAGTCGGCCAGCTGGTCCTTCGTGGCCTGGCTGGCCGCGGCGTAGGCCGCCTTCGACGCGGCGCCGTCTCCGTCGTGGCGCATGATCGCGTCGTGCAGCGTCATCGAAGCACCGTCGTGACCCCACGGGAACCCGCTGCCGACGCCCCACAACGGGGCCGTGCGCCAGATCGTGTTCTCGACGCCGTCGTAGCCCAGCTCCTTGAAGCCCTCGCCCATGTCGTGCTGCTTCATGTCGGTGAAGAAGCCGTGCACGTCGAAGGTCGAGAAGTTGCGCTGGTAGACGTCGCGGACCTTGGTGTAGAGCGGGACGACCTTGCCCTCGAGGCGCTGCTCGCTGTCGTTCCAGGTCACGTCGAAGTCGAAGAAGCGGCGGTCACCGGCGAACACCGTCGACTTGGCCTTGATCGTCCAGTCGGCGATGTGGCACCCGGTGCAACCCAGGTTCTTCATGGTCAGCACGCCGGCGTCGTACTCCGCCTGCGTGCCCGCGAACGCCGGACGCGGCGCGTTGAGCATGAACCACTCGGCCAGGTCGAGATCTCCCTCCGAGATCTCGTTGAAGTGCCCGTCGGAGTCGGGGTCCGTGGTGCTGTAGCCGAGCGGGTGCACGAAGATGCCCAGGTCGGGCGGACGGTGCGTGACCGGGAACTGCAGCGCCCCGGCCAGCGACGGCTCGGAGATGCCGTCGAGGTTCGGGTCGTTCATCGTGGTCGGGTCGTACGCCTGCAGACCCGCGTGCGCGTTGTGCGGGTCCCAGTAGAAGGCGCGCAGCGTCGGGTTGATCGCCCGGAAGTTGCCGTGCTCGCCGCCGGCCGGCATCTGTCCCCAGCCGAACGTGGCGAACTCGAAGTTGTAGCCGACCGAGTTGAGACCGTCGACGCGCGTGACCTGCGGCAGCTCCTGTCCGTTCGCGTCGACGTACCAGACGCGCAGGATCGTGTTGAAGTCCGGGACGCCGGTCGTGCCGAACGTGAGCTGGGGGCTGCCGAAGTCGATGAACGGCGCGCCCGGCGTCGGACGCACCTTGACGTTGCCCGAGTAGGCCTGGCTCTCGGCGATGCTCACCCAGCCGTCCTGGTTCGAGTCGAGCTGGTTGAGGATGTCGGCCCGGATCTGCAGCGCGATCATCTCCATGATGCCGCCGCCGAAGTAGTGCGGCGAGTTGCGTCCCCGACCGGCGTCCTTGGCGAAGTTCATGCCGCCGCCCGGAGTGCCGTACGGCTGGTTGTGGCAGACCGTGCAGCTCGTGGCGTTGTTGGCCGTGATCTTGGCCGTGTGCCCGTCGGGCATCGGTCCGATCAGGTTGCTCACCTTGAGCTTCGAGAGCACGCCGTCACGCTTGCGGAACTCGCGGAAGTTCAGGTTGCGGCCGAGCTGGTACGCGAGGAACGGGTCCTTGTCGTAGAAGTACGCCGTCCCGCCGAGCAGCGAGTCGTCGGTGGTGTGGATGGCGCGCACGCGCTTGTTCTTGACCGAGCGACCCGACACGTCGACACCGGCCTCGCCGGAGCCGAGCAACGCGGGACGCTCGGCGTACTGCGCCGAGGCGGTGCCGAGCGTCAACGCGACGCCGGTGACGAGTGCCGGAATCATGACCGTCCGGCGGCGGAAGTTCTCGAGGAGGTTCATCTCGTGGTTTCCGATGGAGCCGGGGGAGGTCACTTCTTGCCGTTCTTGTAGCCGACCTGGGTGTCGTTCGGGTCCCAGACGTCGGGCCAGCCGTCACCGTCGTTGTCCTTGAGGTACGCCAGGTCGGTGCCGTAGGCGTTGCGGATGTTCGTGCCGGCGGACGACTTGATGAGCTGTCCGTTCGCGTTGAGCACGTCGCCCTGGATCCTGACCGGGATCTTGAACAGCCACTCGGCGTTGAAGCGCTCGTATCCGGTGTCCTTTCCCTGCACCACGAAGGCGTTGCTGATGATGTCGTCGCCGCTGATGTCGGCCGGCAGGCTCTCGATGTCGTAGAGCTGCAGGTTCCCGAGGAAGCGCAGCAGCGCCTGCCGGTCGCCGACCGAGGCCCCGAGGTACAGCGCGCGCGACGCGGCGGCCTCGCCCCCGTGACGACGGATCACGTCGTCGAGCGTGAGCGAGCGGCCGTCGTGTCCCCACGGGAAGCCCGAGCCGACGCCCCACAGCGGCGCCGTGCGGAACGGACGGTTCACCACGCCGTCGTAGCCGATCTCGTGCATCTCGGGTCCGAGGTCGTGGTGGCGGAAGTCGCAGAACACGCCGCTCACCGTGTACTCGCCGCGGTTCGGGACGAACACGTCGCCGACCTGGGTCCAGAGCGGGACGAGCTTGCCCTGGAATTCCTGGGCCGCGTCGTTCCACGTCACGGGGAAGTCGAACAGACGCCGGTCGCCGGCGAAGTCGCCACCCTGCGCCTCGAGCTTCCAGTCGGCGGTGTGGCACGACGTGCAGTCCATCCCGTCGAGCAGCGCCACGCCGTCGTCGTACTCGGCCGGCGTGCCGCGGAACGCGGGCGCCGGGACGTTGAGCATGAACCACTCGCCGAGGTCGAGGTCACCCTCGCTGATCTCGTTGAGGTACTCGTCGCCGTCCGGGTCGTCGAGGCTGTAACCGTTCGCGTGCAGGTGGACGCCGCGGTCGGGCGACTTGTGCGTCGCCGGGAACTGGATCGCGCCCGAGAGGCTCGGGGCCGCGAGACCGTCCCCGTCGGGATCGCTGTTGCTGGTCGGGTCGTAGGCGTCGAGCCCCGAGTGCGCGTTGAACGGATCCCAGAGGAAGGCGCGGTTGGTGGGGTTGAGCGCACCGCGTCCGGCGCCCTGGCCCCAGCCCCAGACCACGAGTTCGAAGTCGTAGCCGAAGGTCGTCACGCCGTCGACGCCCGTGGCGCCGGGGACGTGCACGCCGTTGCCGTCGACGTACCAGACCACCACGATGTTGTTGAACGAGGGCTTGCCGGTGAGCCCTCCGTCGAGCTGCGGGTCTCCGAAGTCGAGCGCCGCCTCTCCGGGCGCCGGCACGACCGTCAGCGACGGACCGGCCGCGGCCGCCTCGGCGGCGGAGACCCAGCCGTCGAGGTTGGTGTCGAGCTGCTGCAGCATCTTGGTGCGCGTCTGGATGCCGATCATCTCGACCAGGCCCGCGCCGTAGTAGTGCGGCGCCTGGCGTCCGAAGCCGGAGTCCTTGGCGAGGTTGATGCCACCGCCCGGGTTGCCGTCGGGGGCGTTGTGGCACGCGAGGCAGCCGACGGTGTTGTTCGTGGTCAGCTTGGCCGTGGTGCCGTCGGGCATCGGGCCGCCCAGCTGGCTGGCGGCACCCTTGCCGAGCACACCGTCCCGGACGCGGAACTCGCGGAAGTTCAGGTTGCGCCCCAGCTGGTAGGCCAGGAACGGGTCCTTCTGGATCAGGTAGGCCGTGCCGCCTTCGAGCGAGTTGTCCGTGGTGTGGATGGCACGGACGCGATCGACCTTGATCGAGCGCCCCGAGGCGTCCATCGCCACATTCGTGCCGGTCACGCCGACCAGCTTGTCCCGCAGGGCGTACTGCCCAGACGCCGTGCCTGCGCCGAGACAGAGTCCGAGCGCCACGAGCCTGACGGCCCGATTCGTGAGTGGATGCATCTTGGTGCCTGCGCTCCGAAGAGTGTCGAGTTGCCTGCCCTCTCTGGACCCAGCCGCGCGGCGGCTCTCATTCCGCCGCGGGTGTCGAAGGGCCCTCCTCCGAGGTCGATCGGAGTCTATGGCCACTTCCGGAATCTGTCCAACGGGCGACGCGCAGGAAATCCGTGACGCCCGTAATCAGGACGCGTCGGGGCCCAGCCTCTCGGTGTACGCGGCCAGATCGGGCGGCCAGGGCGACACGACGCGCATACGTCCTGCGACCGGGTGGTCGAAGGCCAGCGCGTGGCTGTGCAGCGCCTGCCTGGGGACCTCGAGCACGCGCCGGTCGTCGGCAGTGATCGTGCCCTCGCCGTAGCGCTCGAAGATGCCCTCGTCGCGTCCGTAGATCTTGTCGCCGACCACGGGATGACCCATGGACGAGACGTGCACCCTGATCTGGTGGTGACGTCCCGTGAGCAGGTGGATGTGCAGCAGCGTGTGCTCGGCCCAGCGACGGGCCACGCGGTAGCGCGTGCGCGACGGCAGGCCGACGTCGTGGCGGATGGCGCGCCGGTGCCTGACCGTCGGGTCGTGGGCCGGCCCGATCGGCAGGTCGATCAGGCCTTCGTCGGGCTCGACCCGTCCGTGCACCAGGGCCAGGTACTCCTTCTCGACGGTGCGCCGCTCGAACTGCGACTGGACGTGCACGAGCGCCTGGTGCGTCTTGGCCACCAGCAGCACGCCGCTCGTCTCGAGGTCGAGCCGGTGGCACAGCTTGGGGATCACGTCCCGCTCGGGGTCGTCGAAGTCGCGGTACTGGCGGTGCAACGCGGTGATGACCGTGAAGTGCAGCAGCCGTCCCGACGGGTGCACGGGCAGGTCGGCCGGCTTGTCGATCGCGATCAGGTGCTCGTCCTCGAACAGGCGCGGCAGTTCGGGATCGGTCTCGGGCTCGCCCTGGCCGAGCTTGCCAAGCAGCGAGCGGTCGCGCATCGGACGCGGCAGGTGCACGACGACCCGCTCGCCCGCCCGCACCTTGCGCGACGGACGGGCGCTGCGGTCGTCGAGCTCGACGAGTCCCTCGTCGAGCAGCTTGCGCGCGCTGCTGCGCGAACGCCACACGAGACGCCCGGCCAGGAACTGGTCGAGGCGCTGCCCGGCCTCGTCGTCGCGCACGTCGTAGAACATGCGCGTCCGCCGTCCGTCGAGCAGGCGGATGTCGAAGTCGCTGCCGCGGCGTGCCTTGCCGCTCACCGCATCACCCGTCTTCGTCGGCGCCCTCGGCCGCGTCGTCCGGATCGTCGCTGCCGTACAGGGCGGAGAGGTCGCCCACGGCCACCGAGAGGCGCAGGCCTTCTCCGCTCTCGCGATCGATCCAGGCGCGGATCGACCCGTCGTCGAGGATCTGCGCCTCGCCGCCGGTCGGCTTCCCGAACAGGCGCCGCGGACGCACGTCCTGCGGCAGGCGCACGCGCACGCGCTCGGGCGCGAGCGTCGGGATGAGCTGCAGCCACGCGCCCATGATCTTCTTGCTGGCGAAGAAGATCTGGCCCTTGGCCAGGCCGAAGCGCGTCGGCATCCAGTGGAAGGAGAGATCGGCGTGCGGCTCGACCAGCTCGCGCGGCACGTGCGCGCCGTAGACCAGGTCGCTGCCGTGGTCGTCGATCAGCATCTCGCGCAGCAGCTCGAGCATGGCGATCGAGTAGCGTCCGTCGATCTCGCCGCCTTCCTCCCAGGCGCCCATGCCGCGCACGCAGCCGCGCTCCATGAGCTGGGCGTAGGCGGCCCAGGCCGCCTCGGCGTCGTCAGCCGAGAGCGCGCGGCGGCAGGCCAGCACGAGCGCCGGGGTCGAGCCGTCGTCGGGCAGGTCGGCCCACGTCAGCGGCGGGATCTGGTCGGCGCCGTCGAGTCCCGCGGAGTTCACGAACTCGACCAGGTCGGCGCGCACCACGTCGGGGTCGAGCCACGGACGCACCGGAACCGTCTCGACGTGGTCGAGCACGGCGCGCGCCACGACCTCGCGACCTTCGAGCAGCGGCGCGAGCCGCAGGCCCTGCACCAGGCCGTACAGGTAGGCCACCCGACGCTCGGGCGAGAGCGTCGAGAGATCGGAGTCGAGCCGCGCGATCACGCGCGGGACGTCGTCGGCCGCGATCTCCTCGAGGTTGTACATGAGGAGCAGGCCCAGGATCTCGGGCTCGACCGCGGCGTCGCGCGGCGGGTGTCCGTACGGGCGGTCGGACAGCACCGTCGCCACGTAGTGCGTGTCGCCGAAGAGCCGCAGCACGTGCATGCAGCCGACCATCGTCTTGCGCAGGCCGTCGTCGGCGCTCAGGAAGCTCGAGAAGCTGCCCCGGAACTGCCACTGCCAGCGCAGGACCTCTTCGAGGTCGGCCATGTTGCGCCGGGCGAAGGCCTTGCGGAAACGGGCCTCGTCGGGACCCTCGACCGGCGGCGGGCCGGCCATGCGCACCTCGAGGTACGTCACACCGCCGGGAGGCAGCGTGATCTCGTAGGTGTACGTGGCCGCCGTGTCGTCGGGCGAGTCGACCGTGTCGGAGACCCGCACCGACGGCTGGACGCCCACCCATTGCAGCGCGATCGCACCGTCGCGGGCGACGAGCCCCTCGCCCTCGTCGGCGAAGGTCGGCGCCACGGCCAGCGGCGGCGCCAGGAACGGCCACGCCCCGTACGGCCGGGCGTAGGGATCGGTCACGTCGCCGGCGCTCAGGCGGAACGCGATCTTCGCCGACTCGGTCTCGGTGCCGCGGTTCACGATGCGCACCTGCTCGGAGACCACGAGCCGGGTGTCCTTGGTGCCGGTCTCGTCGGCGGCCACGCCCACGTCGAGATCGAGTCCGCCGATGCGGGTGTCGTACAGGACGGTCATCGTCGGCCCGCGTCCGTACGCGATGCGATGCGGCACCACGCGCTGGCCGCTGGATGCGTCGACGAGTTCGAGCAGTCCGAGCCCCGAGTCGACCACCCCGTCGGACGAGACCCGTGCGGCGAGCATCGAGCCGTACGAACCGATGTGGAACCCGGGCGGCACCGGCCGCGCCCAGTCGTTGTCCGTGTCCTCGGCCAGGGGCACGGTGTCGCGCGCGAGCTTCGGCGCACGGCCCGGATCGACGGCATCCTGGGCGGCGAGGGGGCCGGCCAGGGCCGGCAGGATCGCGAGGACGGCGGCGAACAGGGTCGGTCTGGACATGGCGCGGGATTCTACCGGAGGGGGATGCCGGGACACACGATCGGCATCGGGCGGCGGCGGGCTCCACGACGAACTCGGGCGCGGAACCGGGGCTCGGGGCGTCCCGCGGCGCCGGGCGCGCGATCGCCTCGGGGCGTCTGGGACGGCCGCCGAGGGCCCGCCGTTGGACGTCCTCCGTCGCGGAGACCGCCCTCGGCCCGGCTACGATGGGCGTCATGCGCTACGAGGGATCCGTCTACCGTCCGCCGAGCGAGGCCGACAGCCTCATCCTGCAGGCCACCCTCGGCTGCTCGTACAACCGCTGCACCTACTGCGCGATGTACCGCGCCAAGCGCTTCCGTCCACGCGACCTCGACGAGCTGCGCGAGGACATGGACCTGGCCGCGTCGGTCTACGGGCCGCGGGGCGTGCGGCGCGTCTTCCTGGCCGACGGCGACGCGCTCATCCTGCGCACGGCACGGCTGCTCGAGATCCTGGGCGACCTGCGCGCGCGCTTCCCCGGGCTGGGACGGGTCTCGGTCTACGCCTCGCCGCAGAGCCTGCTCGCCAAGTCGACCGACGAGATCCGCGAGCTCACCGCCGCCGGCCTCTCGATGTACTACCTGGGGCCCGAGTCGGGGCATCCCGTGGTGCTCGAACGCATCGCGAAGGGCGTCACCCGCGAGCAGCTCGTCGACGGCGCGCGCCGCGTGGTCGACGCCGGAGCCAAGCTCTCGGTCATGCTCCTGCTCGGCGTCGGAGGCGTCGAGCTGTCACACGAACACGCCGTCGCGTCGGGCACCCTGATCACCGAGATGCAGCCGCGCTTCGTGTCGACGCTCACGGTCACGCCCGTCCCCGGCACGCCCTTCGCCGACGAGGTGGCGAGCGGCCGCCTCGTGCTGCCCGACGACCGCGCCCTGCTGCGCGAGCAGCGCACGATGATCGAGCACATGGACTGCCGCGCCGTCTATCGCGGCAACCACGCCAGCAACATGCTCCCCGTCGGCGGCACGCTCCCCGCCGACAAGCCCAAACTGCTCGCCCTGCTCGAGCACGCCGCCAACGACGAGAGCGTGAGGCTGCGCCCGAGGGTCTCGCCCGATCGGTTGTAGGGACTGCATGGTCGGCCGATTGCGCGACGCGTCGGGCGACGGTCGACTGCGGCCAGGTGAAGAAACACCTGGCCTCCGTCGACCATCGCCCGCCGCTGCTCGCGCGGCGCTCCCTTCGCGAGAGAAAGGATGGACTGCTCGGCGGACGCGAGCAAACCGGCGGCGTGACGCGGCGCCCACGTCGCACGCGCGGCGTTTCACACGCGCTGTGCGCGCCCACTGACCATCGTCACGCAGCATCGCGCAGCTTCGGACAGTCCTCGCCGCCTGCGGCGGCTGCGGAACTCGCAGCGCGCTGGGCACGTGCCTCGGGGCGCGCATTCCGGAGCGGGAGGAAGCTCGGCGCGCTGGGGCGCGGCTTCGCGGCGATTCAGAGAGGGCGTCGAGCCAAAGGATCTTTCGAAGCAGGTGGTGCGCGCCGCCGGGGTGAGCCTCGTGCGAGAGCATGATCGCGAAGGCTGACGACTTCGAGCTGCGTGCCCGCTCTGGACGGCGCGCCTTCTCGCGTGAATCGCCGACGGCGCTGCACTCGATACGCTGCGAGTCGGCGGGGCGTGCCGGCGCGTCGTTCACGCGCCCGGCATCGAGTGTGCGGACCGGAGGAGCGCAGGGGGCGATCGCCCAGCGAGTTCCGCAGGCGCCGCAGGCGCCGAGGACTGTCTGAGCGGGGCGGTCGCCCCCGAGCACCCGGAGTGTCCGCACACACGGATCTCCAGCATGCGAGCACTCGCGTGGAGTCATCCCCCCGCGACCCGCCGCCGCCGCCCCCTCCGCGCGTCAGGGCTTCGTCTGGAGCTTCGCTTCGGCGGCCTCGAGCAGCTTCTTCCAGTTCGTGTCGGCCTTGGGCTTGAGCGTCGTGACGTCCTCGTCCCAGTCGTCGCGGGTGTCGCCCAGCCAGCCGTCGTAGAAGAGGTGCAGTTGGCCGCTCGTGAGGCGGAAGGCCTTCGGGTCGACCTCGACCTTCTCGTCCTTCGCACCCATCGCGTACGAACACCAGCCGCCGTGCTGCGGCTCGTAGTGCTCGGGATCGGACAGGAACAGCTTCCTGTCCTTCTCGTTCGCGAAGAGGTACTTCACGCCCAGGTGCGTCGCGGCGAGCGACTCCTTGCCCTTCGTCGGCGTGCCGCCGCCTTCGGGGAAGTAGCTGACCGGGTCGTAGCCCTCGATGGCCAGCGAGTCGCCGGTCAGGTTGAACTCGCGCACAGGACGCCAGGTCGACGGATCGGGCTTGCGCGCCTCCTCGCCCGAGAGCTTCTTCCACTGCACGTCGGCCTTGCCGAGCAGCGCGTGCTCGTCCTTCGCCCACCTGCCGTCGACCTGCACGTAGTCGTCGGACGAGAACAGGAGCAGCCGTCCCTCGCCGATGCGGAACGCGCGCGGGTCGACCTCGACCTTCTTGCCCTGCGACATGGCGTACGCGCACCAGCCACCGTACGCCGGCTCGAAGCGCGCGGGGTCCTTCGCGAAGACCTGCGCGTGCTCGTCGGACGCGAAGCGGTACGTGACGCCCTCATGCTCGAGCACGTGCTCGGACGTACCGCGCGTCGGGACGCCGCCGCCCTCGTCGAAGTACGCCACCGGATCCCAGCCCGAGAGCGCGAGGTGGCCCTCGCCGAGGTCCCAGGCGGACGGGTTGCGGCCCTGCTGGGCGAACGACGACGAGACGACGGTCAGGACGACCAACACGGCGCGGGCGAGTGGAGACATCGGCGGACCTCTCGGCGTGGGACGGCGGACACGGCGTCCGGGAACGCGCTCCGATGCGCCCGACGCGCCGGGCGTTGCAGGCGCATCGACGCGACCCCGGCGCGAGCACTATGCTGTCCGCCGCGCGGGGGGATGTCCCCGGGCGCGTCCGTCGATTGCAGGCAATGTGCGCCTCACGGTCGCACATCCGGGGGCCGCCCCGGGAGGATCCGTTTGCCCGTCGTCGTCGCCGAGATCGTCGTCTGGACCGCGGCCGCCTGGCTCGCGGCGGGGCTGCTCTTCGCCGTCCCGTTCCTGGCCGTGGGCGCGGGACGCATCGACCCGCTGGCGCGCACCGGCAGCTTCGGCTTCAAGCTCGTCGTGCTGCCGGGCGTCGTGGCCCTGTGGCCGCTCCTGCTCCTGCGCTGGACGCGCGGAGCCCGCGCCGCGCCCGGCGCCACGCCGCACGACCGGGCCGCCCTCCCGCACGCCCCCGCCTCTTCCCTCCCCACGGAGGATGCCCGGTGATCGGCCCGCTCCGGCGTCGGCACCGGCGCGTGACCGGCGCCCTGGCCGTGCTCGTCCCGCTCGGCTTCCTGGCCGGCCTCGCGGGACGCAACCCGCCGCCGCCGTCGCCGGTGCCGCCTGCGCTGCGCGGCGACGTGCGGCCCGAGCGCCCCGCCGACCTGCGCACGACGCTCGACTTCGCGACGCTGCCGGTCTCCGCCGAGCTGTGGTTCGGCGCCGACGCCACGTTGCGGCTGCGTCCCGGGGACGACCCGCGACGGCCCGACGTGCTCGTGCTGTGGACGCCCGGCGACGGTGCCGGCGACGCGCTGCCGTCCGACGCGCTGCTGCTCGGCAGCCTCGACGGGACGGCGCCGCGGGCGTTCCGGCTGCCGGCGCCGGCGGCACGCGGCGGCGGCACGCTGCTGCTCGACGCGCTCGCGCACGGCGAGCTCTTCGACCGCGCGCCGCTGCCGCGGGGAGACGTCCCGTGACCCTCGCCTACCGCGCCGTGGGCTGGAGTCCGCGCAAGCTGCGCTACGACGGCACGCTGCTGCTCGGCGTCGTCCTCTATCTGCTCGCCTTCGCCGGCGCGATGCTCGTGTGGCAGCCCGAGGCCACCGCCGAGACGCTGCTCATCCGCGCCTTCGGGACGGGCGCGTACCTGCTGCTGCACGTGGTGCTGTGCATCGGCCCGCTGTGCCGGCTCGACCCGCGCTTCCTGCCGCTGCTCTACAACCGGCGTCACCTGGGCGTGACGATGTTCCTCATGGCGCTCGTGCACGGCGCGCTCTCGCTCGTGCAGTTCCACGGGTTCGGCGACGCCGATCCGTTCGTGAGCGTGCTCTCGGCGAACGGCGAGCTCGGCTCGGTCGCGCAGTTCCCGTTCCAGCCGCTGGGGGTCGCGGCGCTCGTGATCCTGTTCGTGATGGCCGCCACGAGCCACGACTTCTGGCTGGCGAACCTGGGTGCGCCGGCGTGGAAGGCGTTGCACATGCTCGTGTACGTGGCCTACGCGCTGCTCGTGATGCACGTCACGCTCGGCCTGCTGCAATCCGACACGGGACCGGTGCTGGCGACGCTCACGGGCCTCGGCTTCGTGCTCGTGCTCGGACTGCACGTGGCCGCCGCGCGAGGCGAGCGCGCCCTCGACGCCGCGCCGACGCCCGGAGCCGACGGCCTGCTCGACGTGTGCGCCCTCGACGAGCTGGCCGACGGACGGGCGGCGCTCGTATCCGCCGCGGGTGATCGCGTGGCGGTCTTCCGGGACGGCGAGCGGCTGTGCGCGGTCGCGAACGCCTGCCGCCACCAGAACGGCCCGCTCGGCGAGGGACGCATCCTCGACGGCTGCATCACGTGCCCCTGGCACGGGTACCAGTACCGTCCCGACGACGGACGCTCGCCGCCGCCGTTCACCGAGGTCGTGCCGACGTTCGCCGTACACGTCGTCGCCGGACGCGTGCGCCTCGACCCGCGTCCGCGTCCGCCCGAGGCTCCGGCGCGGCCGTGCGCCATCCCGTCCGGCGGGGACGGGACGTGAGCGCGTCCGACGAGTTCTTCGTGGGCTGGTCCGACGCGACGCCGCCGGCGTCGTCCGCCCGCACGCGCGACTTCGTGCGCGTCGCGCTGCTCGGCGCGCTCGCGGTGGCGCTGCTGGCCGTGCTCGGACAGCGCCGGCTCGAGCCGGCGACCTTCGAGTACGGCGTCGTGACGACCCTCGAGGGACGGCTCGCGACCGATCCCGTGCCGAGCCTGCTCGTGCCGCGGCCGGGCTCGGCGGGCGGCGTCTCGCGCTATCCGCTCGTGCGCCCGTTCAAGTTCGGCGCGACCGCCGACGTGGCGGGTCTCGACGGGCGGCGCGCGCGCCTGTCCGGCAGCCTGGTGCACCGCGGCGGGCTGACCATGGTCGAACTCGTGCCGGGCTCGATCGAGGTGCTCGACGACGGGCCGGGCAGCCTGCCGCCTCCCTCGGCCGTCGACCTGGGGACGGCGACCTTCGTGGGCGAGATCGTCGACTCGAAGTGCTTCCTGGGGGTCATGAACCCCGGCCGGCTCAAGCCCCACAAGGCCTGCGCCATCCGCTGCATCTCCGGCGGCATCCCACCCGTCCTGCTCGTCCGCGACCCCTCGGGGACATCGACCTGCCTCGTGCTCACCGACAGCGAAGGACGTATGGTGAACGCGCGCGTGCTCGGGATGGTGGCGGAACCCGTGGAGATCACGGGACGGGTGCGGCGCCTCGGCGAACTCCTCGTCCTGGCGGCCGACCCCGAGACCTACCGGCCGCTCTCGCGCCCCTGACCCGACGGATCCACTCCATGCGCGACTCCGCCGCCGCCCCGGACGATCGGACGCAGACCGCCCGCGAGGCCTTCCTCACCGGCGCCCCCGACTGCCGCCTCACCGAAGACCGCTACCTGGTCTGCTTCGCGCAGACGCTCGACGAGCTGCACGCCGCGCAGCGGTTGCGCTACGAGGTCTTCAACGTCGAGCTGGGCGAGGGACTCGACAGCAGCCACCTCACACGCCGCGACGAAGACCCGTTCGACGCCGGCTGCCACCACCTGCTCGTGATCGACACGCGCACCGACACGATCATCGGCACCTACCGCATGCAGACGCCCGAGATGGCCACGCGCCACCGGGGCTTCTACTCCGACGGCGAGTTCGAGGTGCCGATGCTCGGAGACGAGATCCTGAGCGAGTCGATCGAGGTCGGACGCGCCTGCATCGCGCCGGCGCACCGCAAGCAGCGCGTGCTCTTCGCGCTCTGGCGCGGCCTCGCGGCCTACGTCAACGCCACCGGCAAGCGGTACGTCTTCGGCTGCTGCTCGCTCACCAGCCGCGACCCGTGGGACGGCGCCGCCACGATGGAGCGCCTGCGCCGCGACGGGCACGTCTTCGAGGGCACCCTCGTCAGGGCGCGTCCCGGGTTCGAGTGCGTGGCGCCGCCGCCGTCCGACGCGGCCGTCGCGGGCGTGAAGATCCCGCCGCTGTTCGGGACGTACCTGCGCTTCGACTCGCTCGTGTACAGCGAGCCGGCGGTCGACCACGCCTTCAAGACCATCGACTGGCTCGTGGTCATGGACACCCGGCGCCTCGACCCGCGCTCGCGCGCCACCTTCGGGCTCGATGCCTGAGCGGCCGAGAGCCGCGTCCCGCGTGAGACACCTGCGCGCCCCGATCCGACTGCTGCTCTTCGTCACGCTCAGCGTGGGGACGTGGGTCCTGCACGTCGTGACGGTCCCGACGACCCGGCGCCTCTCGCCCGCCCGCGGCGCCGCGCTCCACGACGCGATCGCACGCACCTGGGCCCGGACCGTGGCGCGCATCCTCGGCCTGCGCACGCACACGCGCGGCACCCCGCCGCGGACGCCCTTCGTGCTGGTCAGCAACCACCTGGGCTACGTCGACATCGTGACCCTGATGACCCTCGTCCCGGCCACCTTCGTGTCCCGCGCCGACGTGTCCGGCTGGCCCCTCATGGGGCGCCTGGCCCGGATCGGGAACACGATCTTCGTCGACCGCGACAGCCGCCGCGACGTGGTGCGCGCCAACGAGTGCATCGCCGGGATCCTGGCCGAGGGACGGGGGGTGGTCTTCTTCCCCGAGGGCACCAGCTCGGGGGGGGACTCGGTCCTGCCGTTCCGATCCTCCCTTCTCGATCCCGCGGTCAAGATCGGGCATCCTGTGCATTACGCGAGTCTCAGCTACACGACCCCCGACGGGTCACCACCGGCCTCGGAGTCGGTGTGCTGGTGGGGCGACATGACCTTCTTCAAGCACTTCTACGGCCTGCTCGGACTGCCGGGCATCGAGGCGCGGGTGGTCTTCGGACCCGTCGCGGTCAGCGCGGCGTCGCGTCACGAGCTCGCCGAGCGCCTGCACCACGCGGTGTCGGCGCAACTCGACGGCCGACGCGCTCCGGAGACGGCTCCATGCGCCTGATCCAGGACAACGTGGCCCTCGTGCGACAGGGCATCGCGCTGCTCGAGTCCCTCGACGACGAGCTGTTCGTGGCGCGTCCGCCGGGTCTGCCCGCGGGCGGCGTGGGGCCGCAGTTCCGGCACGTCCTCGACTACTACCGTTGTTTCGTGCGCGACGTGGCGCGCGGGCGCGTCGACTACGACCTGCGCGAGCGTGACCCCGAGGTCGAGACCGAGCGGCGCGTGGCCATCGCGCGCCTGGGCTCGCTCGTGCGCGACCTGGCTGCGCTCGGCCTCGACGACGACACCGTCGCGCTGCACGTGAAGGCCGACGTCGATCCCGCCGCGCCCCCCGACGAGACCTGGTCGCCGTCGTCGGTGCGGCGCGAGCTCATGTTCCTCGCCAGCCACACGGTGCACCACTACGCGCTCATCGCGGTCACGCTGGGCGCCCACGGCGTGCAGGTGGCGCCCGAGTTCGGCGTGGCCCCGTCGACGCTGCGCCACTGGGCGCGCACCGGCCTCGGCGGCTGACCCGGGTGGACGCTGCGTCGGCGCCGGGCTCCCCGTCCGTGCCGCCGCGCCGGCGCGGTCCCGTGCGACGAGCCCTGCGCGTGCTCGGGATGCTGTGGCTCGCGGCGCTCCTGCTCTCGCACGTCTTCGTGCTGATCGTGCCCCCGGCCGATCCGCCCGACGACGGGACGCCGCACCTGCTGCTGCACGCGGTGCGCGACGGCGTCCGCGAGGATCGCACGGTGGCCGTCCACGTGCAGGACGTGGGCCCCGACGACGGACGCCCCGACGCGCCGGTGGTCGTGCTCGTGCACGGCAGCCCCGGCAGCGGCGCCGGACTCGCGAAGCTCGTGCCGGCGCTGGCGCAGCACCACCGCGTGCTCGTCCCCGACCTGCCCGGCAGCGGACTCTCGACGGTCGACGTGCCCGACATGTCGATCGCGGCGCACGCCGACTACCTGCTGCAGATGCTCGATGCGCTGGACGTCCCGCGTGCGCACCTCGTCGGCTACAGCATGGGCGGCGGACCCGTGCTGCACGCGGCCGAGCGCGCGCCGGAGCGCATCGCGTCGGTGACGCTCGTGGCGGCCATCGGCGTGCAGGAGCTCGAGCTGCTCGGCAGCCACGCGCTCAACCACGCCGTGCACGTGCTGCAGCTCGGCGCGCTCTGGACGCTGCGCCAGCTCGTCCCCGACTTCGGGACGGCCCGCGGGCTCGACCAGGCGGTGGCGTACGCGCGCAACTTCGCCGAGACCGACCAGCGTCCGCTGCGCGGCATCCTCGAGCGGCTCGAGATGCCGGTGCTCGTGGTGCACGGCCCGGACGACTTCCTGGTGCCGATCGAGGCGGCGCGCGAACACCACCGCATCGTCCCGCACAGCGAACTCGACGAGTCGTACAGCGACCACTTCCTCGTCTTCCGCACCGAGGAGGCGCGACGGCTGTCGCGACGCATCGGCGAGTTCGTCGACGAGGTCGAGCGCGGCGAGGCGCCGCGGCGCGCCGACGCGTCCGAGCAGCGGCTGGCCGACGCGGCGCGTCCCTTCGACCCGTCCGTCGTGCCGCCGGCCCAGGGCGTGCTGCTGGTCATCGTCTGGTTCTGCATCGCCGCCGCGACGCTCGTCTCCGAAGACCTGGCCTGCATCGGAGCCGGCCTGGTGGCCGCGACCGGACGCATCGGCTACGTGGCCGCGGCGAGTGCCTCGTTCACCGGCATCTTCGTGGGCGACATGCTGCTGTTCGTGGCCGGGCGCCTGCTGGGCCGCGCCGCCGTGCGCCGCGCGCCGGTCAAGTGGATGGTCACCCCGGCGGCTCTCGAACGCTGCACGCGCTGGTTCGAGCGCAAGGGTCCGGCGGTGATCGTGATCTCGCGCTTCACGCCGGGCATGCGCCTGCCGACCTACCTCGCGGCCGGCATCCTGGGCACACGGGCGGCCTGGTTCGCGCTCTGGTTCGTGCTCGCCGGCCTGCTCTGGACGCCCGCGCTGGTCGCCCTCGCGATGCTCGCCGGCGAGGCGGCCTTCGACGTCCTCGCACGCGTCGAGGGCCACGCGCTGCTGGCGCTCGTCTCGCTCGCCGTCGCGCTGCTCGTGGTGCTCAAGTTGCTCGTCCCGTCGTTCACCCACGCCGGACGCCGGCGCCTCGTCGGGCTCTGGCTGCGCTGGACGCGCTGGGAGTTCTGGCCGATGTGGATGGTCTACCCGCCGATCCTGCCGTACGTGGCGTGGCTCGCGCTGCGCCACGGCGGACTGCGTACCGTGACCGCGGTCAACCCCGGCATCCCCGGCGGCGGCCTCGTGGGCGAGTCGAAGGACGCGATCCTGCAGCAGTTGCGCGGCGCGGGCGACGCGCTGCCGGCCTCCGAGCTGCTGCCGGGCGATCTGCCGTCGTCCGAGCGCATGGCGCGCTTCGATCGCTTCGTGTCCGAGCACCGGCTCGGCTGGCCGATCGTGCTCAAGCCCGACGCGGGACAGCGCGGCTTCGGCGTGCTGCTCGCGCGCGCGCGCGACGAGGTCGAGCGCTACCTCGCCGCCGCGCCGGTCGAGACCCTGGTGCAGGAGTACGTGGACGGCGTCGAGTTCGGCATCTTCTACCACCGCGCTCCCGACGAGCCGAAGGGTCACGTCTTCGCGATCACCGAGAAGGTGTTCCCCGACGTCGTCGGCGACGGACGGCGCACGCTCGAGCGGCTGATCCTCGACGACCCGCGCGGGGTGGCGATGGCGCGCGTCTACCTCGACAACCACCTCGACGCGAGCGTGCGCGTCCCGGCGTCCGGCGAGCGCGTGCGCCTCGCCGAGCTGGGGACGCACTGCAAGGGCTGCATCTTCCTCGACGGCGAACGGCTCGCGACACCCGCGCTCGTCGACCGCATCGACGCGATCAGCAAGACCTTCCCGGGCTTCCACTTCGGACGCTACGACGTGCGCGTGCCGTCGGCCGAGCACCTCGCGCGCGGCGAGTCGATCAAGGTCATCGAGCTCAACGGTCTCACATCCGAGGCGACCTCGATCTACGACCCGCGGCATTCGGTGCTCTTCGCGTGGCGCACGCTGCGCGCGCAGTGGCGCATCGCCTTCGAGATCGGCGCCGCGAACGTGGCGCGCGGCGTCCCCAAGGCGCGCTGGGGAGAACTCGCCTCGCTCGCGCTCGGCTTCGTGAAGTCGGTCCGCAAGCGCGCC
This sequence comes from Planctomycetota bacterium, assembly GCA_020638905.1. Taxonomy (GTDB): domain Bacteria; phylum Planctomycetota; class B15-G4; order B15-G4; family B15-G4; genus JACKHP01. The sequence continues at coordinate 106,118 of JACKHP010000011.1, forward strand.
TGAGCGCGACCCGCGACGACCGGCACCCGAGGCCGAAGCCGAAGCTGAAGCCGAAGCCGATCCCGAGCCCGAGCC
>JACKHP010000012.1 GCA_020638905.1 Planctomycetota bacterium
TCGCACGGCACCGGCAGCTCGATCTGCTTGAGCACGATGCCCTCGCGCCGCACCCGTTGCTCGAAGGTGGTGATCATGCGCGGGTAGTCCATGGTCGTCGTGAGCACCTCGTCGCCGGGCGCGAGGTCTCTCCCGAACTGGCAGATCTGCAGGCTCTCGGAGGCGTTGCGCGTGAGCGCGATCTCCTCCGGGTCGACCTTCCAGTGGCGCGCGAGGCGCTGCCGGACGGCCTCGCGCTGCGGCTCGAGCACGCGCCACATCGTGTACGCGGGCAGCTCGTTGCTGTACGCGAGGTGGCGCACCATGGCGTCCTGCACCATCGCTGGCGCGGGACTCACGCCGCCGTTGTTGAGGTTCACCAGGCTCCTGTCGACGGTGAACGCGCGCTGGACGTCGAACCACAGGTCCTCGTCGCGCGCGGCCTCGGCCGGATCGCGCTCGTCGGACGCCAGTGCCGCCAGCGCCGCCGCCGCCCGCGCGGGGACGAGCGCCGGCGCCGCCGCGGCAGCCGCGATCTGCAGGAACTCACGACGACGCATGGCGCAGCCTCCGCAGCCCGGGGGCCCGAGGATACCGCGGGAGCGCTGGCGCAGGGTGCCCCTGCGTCGGCTCTTGCCGGGCCGGCGGTCTTGCTGGAGCTGCTCGCGGGCGGCAACCCGCAGATCGCGAAGGCCGACGGCGACGCGCCCGTGCAGGCGTACCTCGCGGCCGTGCCGGGCTGGAAGCGCGACGTGGCGCGTCGGCTCGACGCGCTCGTGATGCGCCTGGTGCCCGAGGTGCGCAAGGCGGTCAAGTGGAACTCGCCCTTCTACGGCATCGAGGGCGGGGGCTGGTTCCTCTCGTTCCACGTCTTCACGCGCGCGGTGAAGGTGACCTTCTTCAAGGGGACGTCGCTGCGTCCCGTGCCTCCGGGTGGCGCCGCGAAGGAGGCGCGCTGGATCGACGTGACCGAGGACGGCTACGACGAGGCGCAGATGGTGCGCTGGATCGAACAGGCCTCCGCGCTGCCCGGCTGGTTGATCGGCTGAGGCGTCTGGGCGTCAAGGAGCGATCGAGGGAACTCGCCGCGTCGAGCGTGGCGCTCGCGCGCGGCAAGGCGCCTCGGACTCGGTCGCGCCGGGGCGCGACCTGCGCGTGACGTCGCCGGTCGCCCGGACGCGGGCGACCGGCGACCGGGGCCGCGCCTCAGAAGTCGAGCAGCTCGACGTCGAAGACGAGCGTCGCCTTGGGCGGGATCGTCGGCGGACGTCCCTGGACGCCGTAGGCCAGGTCGTAGGGGATCACCAGCCAGCGCCTGCCGCCCTTCTTCATGTCGCCGACGCCTTCCGTCCAGCCGGCGATGACCTGGCGCAGGCCGAACGAGGTCGGCTGCCCGCGGTCGCGCGAGCTGTCGAACTTCGTGCCGTCCGGCAGCCAGCCCGTGTAGTGGACGGTCACCTTGTCGCTCGGCATCGGCTTCGGTCCGTCGCCCTCGACCACGTCGAGCACCCACAGGCCGCTCTCGGTGAAGTGTCCGGCCGTCGGGTCGACGCCCTGGCTGCGCAGGAAGCCGAGCGCCTCGTCGTGGCCCGCGAAGCGCGGCACCGAGAGCAGCTCGACCTTGAACACGAGCGTCGCGTCCGGCGGGATGTTCGGCTCCTGTCCCTTGGCGCCGTAGGCCAGCTCGGACGGGATCACCAGCCAGCGCACACCGCCGGCGTGCATGCCGGTCACGCCCTGCTGCCAGCCGGCGATGAACTTCGTGAGCGCGTACGTGATCGGTTGGCCCTCGCCGTCGTGCGAGCTGGCGAACTGCGTGCCGTCGGCCAGCCAGCCGGTGTAGTGCAGCTCGACGTCGTCCTGCACGCGCGGCATCGGACCGTCGCCGACCTTCTCGTCGACGTACCAGAGTCCGCTGTCGGTCTGCACGCCCTGCTTCGGGTCGAGGCCCTTCGAGCCCACGAACCCGATGCCCTGCTGGACCTTGGCGGCCAGTGCCGCGCGCCGGGCGGCCACGGCCTCGGCGGCCTCGCTCTCCATGCGCGCCTTGACCGCCTCGACGGCGTCGGGCGCCACGCGCTCGGCGTGCAGGATGACGACCTGCTCGGTCGGGTAGGCCACCTCGTTGCCGACGCGCGCGTTCTGCACCACGGGCACCCGGCGCAGCGCCTCGAACGTGTCGAGGCCGGCCACGAGCTTGCCGAACACGCAGTAGCCGAAGGCCGAACCCGGCCCGCGGTGGTTCAGGAAGTCGTTGTCGACGGCGTTCAGGAAGAACTGCGACGTGGCCGAGTCGACCTCGCCGGTGCGCGCCATGGCGATCGTGCCGTACACGTTCTTCAGGCCGTTGTCGGCCTCGTTCTTGATCGGCGCGCGCGTCGGCTTCTGGTTCAGGTCGGTGTCGAAGCCGCCTCCCTGGGCCATGAAGTCCTTGAGCACGCGGTGGAAGATCGTGCCGTCGTAGTGGCCGTCGTCGACGTACTGCAGGAAGTTCGCCACGGTGATCGGCGCCTTCTCGGCGTCGAGCTCGAGCAGCATCGACCCGAGCGTGGTCTTGAGCAGCACGTGGGGATGGGCGTCGTCGGCCGCGGGCGAGGCCAGCGGGGCGGCGACGGGCAACAGGGTCAGCACGAGGCCGAGGAGCAGCGCGTTCATTCTGCGTGTACTCGCGAGAAGGTGAGGATGCGGCGAGGAGCGGTCACGATAGACGATGCCCCCCGACGCGGGGAACCCAAAGGGTCCGTCAGGGAGCCGCGCGACGGTCGGACGCCGGACGCGTCGCGGAGCCGGGCCCCCGGAGCGATCCCCGAGGCGTCCGGACGCCTCGGGCTCCTACGCGCCGCAGCGGCCGATCGCTGGATGCGATGCGCACCCCGGGCAGACCGCACGCCGGTCGTCGGACGCGCTCAGTACCGCGGCGCGAAGGCGGCCCAGATCGGGTCGTGGTCGGAGGCCCCGTCGTGCCGGTGCGCGTCGCGGTGGACGACGTGCGTCGCGCGCAGCCGGGCGGCCAGCGCCGAGCTCGCGAAGAGGTGGTCGAGCACCTGGGCGTTGCCCTGGTAGACGTAGCTCCAGCGCTGCGCGTCGGGTACGCGGCCGATCACGTCGGACATGCCGGTCGTGTCGGCCAGCTCGCGCAGCGGCGGACTCCACGCGAACTCGTTGCAGTCGCCCAGCAGCAGCACGTCGGCGCGTGGGTCGAGCGTCACGATGCGCTTGGTGAACTCGGCCAGCACGCGCGCCTGGGCCGAACGCTGCTCCTCGCTCGGCAGGCGCGGAGGCTGGAAGGCGCCCTCGAGCGGGTCGTCCCCGCCGCGGCTGTTGAGGTGCACGACGATCACGAACAGGGTGTGCTCGCCCCAGCGGAACGAGATCGCGAGCGGCTTGCGCGAGTGCCGCCAGGCGGGATTGTCGGGTTCGACGCGCACGGGATTGGCGGCCAGGCTGGGTCCGCCGTCGAGGCCGGTGACGACCGACAGGCCGGCCGCCGACGCCGCCCCGGGACGGGCCGAGAACGAGAGCGCACGATCGCTGCGGAAGAGCAGCGCGACGCGGATGTTGCCGCCCGGCTGCCCGCCGTCCTCGCCGTCGACGGGCGGCAGCTCGAGCGCGCGGTAGCGCGGGCCGCCCGCGGCGACGATCGCGTCGCACAGCACGCCGAGCGTGCCCTGCGCGCTCGTCGTCCCGTCGTCGATGGGACCGCTGTCGTCCTGCACCTCCTGGAGCGCGAGCAGGTCGGGCGCGCGCAGGTCGTCGACGATGCGCTGCGCGACGGCCGCCACGCGCGCGGGCTCCGTGTGCGCCGAGAAGTTCTCGATGTTGAAGCTGCCCACCGTGAGGCAGCTCGGGTCGGTCTCGGGCACCGGCGTCGAGCCCACGTCCCCGCGCTCGACCGCGATCGGTTCGGTGAGCTGCAGCCGGTAGCATCCGAAGCCGTAGTCGAGCACGCCCACCAGGGCGCCCTGAACGCGGTCGCCCGCGTCGCAGGGCGGCATGCGCACGAACATGTCGTCGACCAGCAGCCGCTCGGGATGGAAGTCGTCGGGTCGCGCCGCGAGCAGTCCCGAGGGCAGCAGGTCGGAGCCCGGCGGCGCCACGACGATCTCGCCGTACGAGGTGCTGTGGCCCACGATCGGCGGGTCGTCCAGGCGCAGGCGCATCGACTCGAGCGACTCCCAGAAGTCGAGGCCGTCGTGCTCGGGATCGAACGTGCTCGGGCCCTTGCCGATCACGCCGCCCTCGGTGTCGTCGTCGAAGACGCGCCGCGGCGGATCGCGTCCCGCGGCGCCGATCAGCACGGGTTGCGGCAGCGCGACGCCGGAGGCCACGAGCGTCCAGGGGTCGTGCAGCAGGACGCGCGTGACGCTCAGGTTGCTCTCGACGCCGCCCGGCAGGAACTCCTCGACGCGTCCCGTGACGAGCACGCGGTCGCCGGGGGCCGGCACGCGGAAGCGCCCCGCGGCCACGAGCACGGCCTCGGACGTGGCGGGATCGTCGTCCTCGCTGCCGGGCACCTGCTGGAGCGTGAACCAGCCGCGCTGGGCGGCGGTCACGATGCCCTCGACGTCGCGCACGAAGCGTCCGCGCAGGGGCGAGACGTGGCCGCGCCCCTGGATGGCGTGGATCGCCACGTCGAGCGGACGTCCGTTGAGCTCGCCCGGGGACGGCTCGCCCGACAGCCACGCCCCGGCGTCGCCGGACGCGCCGCCGTCGGGCACGCGCTGCAGCGACGATGCCTCGTCGTCCTCGCTCAGCGGCGCGGCGAAGCCGAGCGCCTCGCCCAGGGACGGATCGCCTTGCGCGCCGACGAGCAGCGCGTCGAGCCGGGTCGCGCCCGCGGGCGGCGCCGCGGCCGGCGTGCGCGCGAAGTCGGACGCCAGCAGTCCCGGCGCGCGGTAGAGCGCGAGTCCGCCGTCGGCGTTGCGCAGGCCGTCGCGCGAGAAGGCCAGCAGGTGCGCGCCGGGCACGCGCGGCGAGCCGACCACGAGCAATCCGTCGCGATCGGTGGCGTGGCCCAGCAGGTCGATCACCGCGTACGCGCGGTCGGCCTCGGTGCGTCCGTCGTAGAGCACGAGGAAGCAGCCGTCGAGCGCCGTGCGCGGCGCGGACGTCCACAGCTCGACGAACTCGGCCAGGTCGTTGCCCGGCTGGTCGGCGTCGACCTCGTTGAGCAGCACGAGCGGCCCGTCGTCGGCGGGGGACGGCGCGAAGGCGCGGGCGGGTGCGGCGTCCTGCGCGTGCAGTGTCGCGGCGGCCGACAGCGTCGCGAGCGCCAGGCCCGAGCGTGCGACGCGTGACAGGCGTGCGAGGTGTGCGAGCGCGACGGACGGAGACTCGGCGCTCGGCATCGGAGACCTCGTTTCGGGATCGGGCGCGCGGGGCCTCGACGGAGCCGGCCTCGCACGACCGGACGCCAGCCTCGCGCAAGCGCCCCGGGCGAGGCAAGCGTTCCGGGCGTGACTCCGCGGATCGGACGTCCCGCAGCGGGCCGGGCTCACATAGAGTGGAGGCCCTGCGTGGTGACCGCGTCCCGCGCGGACGGTCGATCCGGTGGAGGAAGCGATGCGCACGACACCGCTCTGGGTGGCCGCGGCGCTCGTGGTGCCGGCCGCGCTCGCGTGGGTCGTGCTGGGGTCCGGCGGCGGGACGCACGCGCGGGATCCGGCCCGGTTGGCCGCGCTCGATGTCTCGGACGTCGGCGCGCCGCCCTCCGGGATGCGGCTCGAGCCGTCCCCGTCGCGGGGCGAGGAGCGGCCGCTCGAGGCCGTGCGGACGACGCCGTCGCGCGAGGGTGACGGGTCTTCGGCCGCGCACGCCGACGGCTCCGAGGACGACGCCGCGTCCGACGATCCGGACGTCGCGCTGCGCGTGGTGGCGCTGCGCGTGGTCGACGAGCTCGGCGCGCCGATCGTCGGCGCGGTGGTGCGCTTCCGCGATCCCGAGGACGAGCTCTTTCCCGGCTCGGGGCACCGGGCGACGGGGCCCGCCGGCGCGGTGCGCGTGCGCGTGCCGCTCGAGAGCGACGAATGGGTGCTCGCCGCGGCGCCCGGTCGCCACGCCGCGTGGGCCGCGCTGCCCGCGGGATCGGAGGAGCCGAGGCAGATCGCGCTGCGTCCGGCGGGCGAACTCGTCGTGCGCGTGACGATGCCCGACGGCGGCGTCCTCGAGCAGGCCTCGGTGCTCGTCGTGGCGCGCGGCGGACCGCTCGCCGCGCCGGACGCGATCGACGCGCCCGTCGACCCCGCGCTCGACGAGGCCGTGGCGCGCGACGTCGGTGCGAGCGTGCCGCGACGTCGCAGCGAGCGTCCCGACGGACGCGCGGTCGCCTTCGCGCCGGGCGACGACGGCACGCTGCTCGTGCACGACGTGCTTCCCGTCCCGTTGCGCGTCGAACTCGTCGACCGCTGGGACCAGCTCGTGGACGCCGTCGACGACGTGCGCGTGCCGCCCGGCGAACGCGTCGAGGTCGAGCTCTCCGGCGAGGTCGAAGGCGCGCGAAACCTGCGCGTCGACGTGCGCGGTCCCGACGGACGTCCGCTCTCGGGCGCGCGCGTGTGGCTCACGACGTCCGGCGAGCGGGCCTTCGGCGGGCGCACCTCGCCCGACGGCGCGGTCGTCTTCCCGGGCCTGCGATCCGAGCGCGTGACGCTGGGCGTCGAGCATCCGGGCTGCCTGCCGTACCACGCCGAGGCCGAGGTGTCCCGCGGCGCGCTGGTCGTGCAGCTCGAACGCGCCCAGCGGGTCGAGGTGCAGCTCGTCGACGTGCACGGCGGCGAGCTGCCGGCCGAGTCGCTCACGGCCTCGTGGACGAGCGGCGGCGTGACGGTCACCGACCGTCCGATCGAGTCGAGCTGCTCGGCGGAGGGCTACGCCTGCGCGTTCGAGCAGCTCCCGGCGGGCGAGATCGAGCTCACGGCGCACGTGGGCGGACGCGTCTTCCGCCGCGTGCACGACACGCGCCTGGGCGCCCTGCGCTGGGAGCTGCCGTGCCACGGCGCGCTCGAACTGCGTCCGCCTCGGGCGCTGGCCGACGGACGGCTGGTGCGCGTCGATCTCGACGAGCTCGACGCCGCCGGCGCGCTCGTGCAGCACAGCACGCGCAGCCTGCACGTCGACGACGAGGGCGCGGCGCTCGTGCTGCCGGCGGTGCTCGCGGGACGCTATCGCGTGCGGCTCTCGGCCTTCGACCGGGACGCGTCCGACTTCGTGCCGGCGAGCGCCTGGGCGCCGGTCGACGTGCGCGCGCACCAGACGAACGTCGTGCGCCTGGACGACGTCCCGTGAGCGGCGGGCGCGATCTCTGGCGTCCGGCGCTGTACGGACGCTTCGCCGACGAGCGCAGCCGTCCGTTGCGCGACCTGCTCGGGATGCTCGGGTCGCTCGACGCGCGCGGCGACGGGTCCGCGCGGCGCGGCGTGGCGCTCGACCTCGGCTGCGGGACGGGCGAGGGCACGTCCTGGCTGGCCGAACGCAGCGGCTGCGCGACGACCATCGGACTGGACACGTCGGCCGCGATGCTCGAACGCGCGCCGCGCGACCTGCCGGGACTGCACTTCGTGCGCGGCGACATCGCGGCGCCGCCGCTGCGAGGTCCCGTCGACGTGCTGTTCAGCAACGCGGCGCTGCACTGGCTGCCCGACCATCCCGCGCTGCTCGCGCGGCTGACCGGGCTCGTCGCGCCCGGCGGACGGCTCGCGGTGCAGGTGCCCGGCAACCACCGCCACCCGAGCCAGCGCGTGGCCGTCGAGGTCGCGCGCGAGGAGCCGTTCGCGTCGCTGCTCGGCGGCTTCGTGCGGGAGTCGCCGGTGCTCGAGCCCGAGCGCTACGTCGAGATCCTGCACGGCCTCGGCTTCACCGACCTCGACGTGCGCGTGGTCGTCTATCCGCACCTGCTGCCCGAGCCGGCCGACGTGGTCGGCTGGGTGCGCGGCACGACGCTCACCGACTACGAGCGGCGCCTGCCCGAGCAGGCCTACGCGCGCTTCCTCGAGCGCTACCGCGAGGCGCTGCTGGCCGTGCTGCCCGACGAGCGTCCGTGCCTGTTCACGTTTCGGCGCGTGTTCTTCGCCGCGCGGCGTCCCGGCTGACGCACGGGACGGGCGCGTCGCGCACGCCGGGCGGGTTCGCGGCGTGCGCCCCGCGGGCGCGCGTCGCGCTCGGACGTCCCGCGTCGACGGCTGCTGACCCGTCGCCCGGCGATCGGTATCCTGACGCGCTTCCCGAGGAGCCGACGCGAACCGCCATGCCACGAGCCCGCGCAGGCCGACGCGTCGCCCAGGAGCCGTCCCCGTGGATCCGGTGATCGTCGCGCGCGGCCTCAGCAAGGAGTACCGCATCTATCCCACCTCGTTCGGCCGGGTGGCCGAGGCGATGGGGATGGGCCAGCGGCACGTGGCCTACCGCGCCCTCGACGACGTGAGCTTCGAGGTCATGCCCGGGCGCTCGCTGGGGCTGATCGGCGAGAACGGCGCGGGCAAGTCGACGCTGCTCAAGATCCTGGCCGGCACGAGCCAGCCGACGAGCGGCAGCTTCACGATCAAGGGCAAGGTCGCCAGCCTGCTCGAGCTCGGCACGGGCTTCCACGACGAGTTCACCGGCCGCGCGAACATCTACCTCGCGTCGCAGGTGCAGGGCTTCAGCCTGGCCGAGGTCGAGGAGAAGCTCGAGTCGATCATCGCCTTCGCCGAGCTCGGCGAGTACATCGACCGTCCCGTGCGCACGTACAGCTCGGGCATGGTCATGCGGCTGGGGTTCGCGGTGGCCACGGCGATCGACCCCGAGGTGCTGATCATCGACGAGATCCTCGCGGTGGGCGACCTGTACTTCCAGAAGAAGTGCATCGACCGCATCTACGAGTTCCGCGAGCGCGGCAAGTCGATCCTGTTCTGCAGCCACTCGCTCTACGACGTGCGCCAGGTGTGCGACGAGGTGATCTGGGTGCACCACGGCAAGATCGAGCTGCGCGGTCCGCCCGAGGACGTGACGATCGCGTACGCGAACTACGAGCGCAGCCTGCACCTCGACCCGGGCGTGTACACCGCCGGCAAGGAGCAGGTCGTGGGCGAAGGCCTGCCGCAGATCGTCGGCACGCACCTCTCACGCGCCGACGGCGCGCCGCTCGACGACGTGGTCCCGAGCGGCACCGACCTGGTCTGGGACGTCGACTTCGAGGTCGTCGATCCGACCTGCGTGATCCACGTCGTCACGGCGCTGTTCCGCAACGACAACATCCTCGTGGCCACCTTCAGTTCGATCGGCAGCGACCTGCCCGGGCTCTACGCGCCCGGCGCGCATCGCGCGCGTCTGCAGCTCCCGGCGCTCGCGCTGCTCGAGGGCGAGTACCACCTCGTGGCCTACCTCGTCGACGAGACGGTGCTGCGCTACTACGACCACGAGAAGCACGCGCGTCCGCTGCGCGTGAAGCAGAAGGCCAACCTGCCGGGCGTCGTGCGCCTGCCGCACAGCTTCGCGCTCGAGCGGCTCGGCAACCGCTGAGCGGTGGGGCGCGCCGCTCAGACCTTGCGGTAGATGACGTCGATCCAGCCGTCGAGCAGGTAGCTGCGGTAGCTGAGGTAGACGAGCTCGAGGTCCTTGCGCGCGCCGACCTCGTGCGTCGTGCCGCTGCGGTGCGTGGCCGAGAGGCCGCGCGCGCCGAGGTCGAGGTTCCAGTGGTGCGAGGCCGACCACTCGCGGTGCGACCCCTCGTTGAGGTGGTGCTGCAGGACGATCGCGCCGCCTTCGGTCGTGAGCCGCACGAGGTTGTCGAACGAGCGCGGCAGGTCGTCGGTGTGGTCGAGCGCGTTGCGCACGTAGACGAGCTGGAACGACTCTGGATCGAAGCGCTCGAGCAGCGTCTCGCCCGTCCCTGCCACGGGCCGCACGGGGAAGGCGCCGTGGCCGTGCTCGTCGAGCAGCGCGCGGTAGTGGTCGGCGAGCACGTCGACGGCCGTCACGTCGAGCAGCTTCGCGTCGACGCCCCAGGCGAGCGACGAGAGCGGTCCCGAACCGAGCTCGAGGCAGGTCAGCGGCTCGGTCGTCGAGAAGACCCCGCGCAGCAGCGGGATGACCGGATCGCGCAGGAAGTCCGGGAACTCGACCGCGCGCTGGGCCGGGTCGAGCCGTCGCCGCACCGAGTCGGCGTGCTTGCCGCGCAGCGCGAGCTCGTCGCGCCAGAAGCCCAGCTCCTCGACCGCGGACGGCGGCAGCGAAGACTCGTCGGCAGGCATGGCGGCTCCTCGGAGGACGGGCGGGCGGCGGCAGGGGGACGACGATCTTGCACGCTCGGAGCCGCGGAGGACAGGGGGCGGACGCGGGACGGCGGCGCGCCGGCCCGGCGCCGGCTCGACCGGCCCGGGTCACGCGGGGCGGCGCGTGTGCGGGCGCGTCCCGTCGAGGCCCGCGCCCTTGTCGTCGCACCGAAGATGGCCGATCCTGGGAGCGTTCGGCGCATGGGGGGCCGGTCCAGAGGCCTGCCCCCTGCACCCAGAGGAGTCGCCATGCACCGCCTCGTTTCGCGGAGTGTCGTCGTGCTCGCCGTCGTGGCGGCGATCCTGCTCGCCGGCCTTCCCGCCTGCGGCGACGAGATCGTGTCCACCGACGCGCGCTTCCGGTCGCCCCGCCTCGAGGACTTCGCCGGCTCGTGGGTCGCGCGCACGTGGCACGGCGGAGACTTCGTCGACTCCGACGTCTCGCTCGAGTTGCGCGTGGGGCGCGGCGGCGAGCCGTCCGGCTCGATCGTCGACGGGAACGAGCGGGCCCCGCTCAGCGACATCTCGCTCGAAGGTCGCACGCTCTCGCTGTCGTGGGACGGGCCGGACGACATCATCGCCCAGGGTGGCGGGGCGAGCCTCGCCTTCGGCCCGGACGGCGACCTGCACGCGACCTGGTATTCGACCGGCGCCTGCCTCCCCATGAGCCTGAGCCTGGAGAGGGCGCGGCCGTGAACGCGCCCGTCGGGCGCCCGGAGGAGCATGAATGACCGCAAGTCGTGATCTCGGCGGCAACACGGGGACTTCGCCCGACCGAAGGTGGACGCTCGGTCTCGTCGTCGTTCTCGTGATCTATGCGTGGGCTGCCATCGGCATCGTTTCGCTCTCGTTGTGGCTCGAGGCGACGGGTCGATCGTCTGGGCAATCCGCGGCGAGCCTCCTCGTGAGCCACTACGCGAGGTTGGGCAATCTCTTCTATTCGGGGCTCGCTGCGATCACGACGGGGCTGTTGCTGATGCACAGCCGGCACGCCGTGTGGCCGGCCGCAGGGGTTGCGGGTGTCGCGGCATGGTCGACCGTAGAGCTGGTCGTCGCGGTCGCGGGCGGCGATGGTGATCCGATCTTCATCGGCCCGATCGCGTTGTGGTTCGTCGTCCTCACGTGCCTCGCGTGGCGCGTCCGTTGCTGGCGAAACCGAGGCATGCTCGCGTGACGCCGTGCGTCGCGCGGCTCGGTCTCGCCGTCGTCGTGGCTTGGCTCGCGGCGTGCGGCGACACGCACGAGGGCGCGACGCCGGTCGGCGGGTTGGACGTCGTACCCGGCTCCTCGGCTCCCGCCGGCGAACCGGTCGAGCTCGAATCTCGCTCCTTCTCGCTCTCGCTGGCCGACCTCGCGGGGACGTACGCCCGCGGCAACGGCGGATCCTGGTCCGATCGTCTGGTGCTCGAAGCCGACGGCGGCGCGCGGCGCATGCGGGAAGGCTGCTTCCCGTCCGGCGACGTGGCGCTGGCCGCATCGCTCGACGGTCGTGTGCTCACGTTGCGCGCCGCGACGTCCGAGGCGGCCTCTGCCGCGGATGACGCAACCGCGCGCTTCGTCGTCGTCCCTTGGGGCCGGCGCACCTATCTCGTCGACGCGCGCGAGCCGTCGGAGTTCACGCGCGCCGTGAACGCCGGCCTCGAGCCGCGTCCCGAGGCCTGGAACGGGACGACCTTCGTGGAGCTGCGCGGGTGCGCCACGAACCCGCGTGGACGGCCCGACCTGCCGCCCGACCTCGACGTACTCGTGCTCGATCACGCGCTGCACGGCGTCACCGCGCACGCCGACGAGGTGTACGAGACCTGGGTCGACTTCGGCCGCGAAGACGGCGTGCGACCGGGGATGCGCCCCGTGCTGGCGCACGCGTGGCCGCGTGCCGAAGAGGCACTCGAGATCGTCGCCGTCGAGCCGCACCGCTCCCGCGTGAGGTTCGTGGACGCCGCGCAGCGTCCCGTCCCCGCAGGGCTCACGGTCGAGATCGGACAGGACCTCCCGCGCGAGCCTTGACGCGCGCGCCGACGCGGTGCGCGCGTCGACGCGCTCGACGCACGTTCAGCGCCCGTCGCCGGCGTCGTCCTGGGCCTCCGCGTAGGCGCTCGCCACCGCGGGTCCCACGAGGAACGCGTCGAACAGGAAGCGCCGCATCTCGCCGTCGCCCGTGAACGCGTCGCGGAACGCGTCGGTGTCGACGCTCGCTACGGCCTCGTCGAGCGTCTCGCCGCGCGCGAGCGCCGCGCGTGTCTGCGTGCGCAGGCTCGCGAGCAGCGTCCGGAGCCGCACGACCTGCGCGTCGTCGTGCTGCACGCTCCCGTGTCCGGGGACGATGAGCTTCGGGTGCAGCGCGTCGATCGTCTCCAGCGCGGCGATCCAGCCCGCGACGTCGCAGCGGTACGCGAAGGGGATCGGATCGTCGACGAGGTCTCCGGCCACGAGCACGCCGTCGTCGGGCAGCCAGACCACCGTGTCGCCGCGGGTCACGCCCGGTCCCAGGTGCAGCAGCCGGATCGTGCGCGCGCCGCGCGTGAGCACGAGCTCGTCGTCGAAGCTGCGCGTCGCCGCGGGCGGCGCGAAGGCGGGCATGTCGGCGAGGTACTCGCCCGCGACGGCGAGCGTGCTCGCGTAGGCCGCGCGTTCGTCGTCGGCCAGCGGCGATCCGTCGAGCGCGCGTCCGCTCGCGAGCGCGTCGCGGAAGCCGGAGAGCGCGGCCTCGCCGCCGGCCACCTGCTGCGCGCGGTTGTCGGCGCCGAGCGTGGCGAGGTCGTCGCGCGTCTGCTCCTGCATCACGAATTCGACGCCGGGGAACGCCTCGGCGTAGACTTGGTTGCCGAACACGTGGTCGTCGTGCCAGTGCGTCGTCACGACCACGCCGACCGGCTTGCTCGTGACGTCCCGGATGGCCGCGAGCACGGCGCGCGTGCGCTCGAGCGTGAACTGCGTGTCGACCACGACGACGTCGTCTTCGTTCACGACGAAGACCGTGTTCGCGTGGTTCGCGAGACCGAGCGGGTCGAGCTGGATCACCGCGTACACGTCCCTTGCGAGGCGCTCGACGCGGAAGGGCACGTCGCCGTCGGCGGCCCGCGCCCGGGGCGCCGCGAGCAGCGCGACCAGCAGCAGCGAGGCGATCGGCATGCGGTGCTTCGTCATCCCGGCATCTTTCCGCGAAGGGCTCCGGGGACGACCCGCGAGCGCACGCTGCGATCGCGCGGGCCGTCCCCGGACGCCATGAGACACCGGCGACGCGGCCGAGGGGCGCCGATCGCCCCCCGGAGTGCATCGCGGCTACGGCACGTCGGCCTGCACCGCGTTGCTGGCCGCGAAGCCCTGCGCGGCGGCGGCGTCCGGCAGCCAGCACTGCATGAAGAACGCGGTCTGCGACGGCACGCCGTCGGGCCACACGGCCGAGACGTCCAGCGTGCCCTCGTCGTTCGTCGTCCCCAGCGGCAGCAGGACGTCGGGCGCCGGCACGAGCACGCCGCCCTTGAACGGGGCATCGAGGCGCGAGAGCCCCAGCACGAGGGTGGCGGGAGTCCGCAGCGCCGCGCGCGCGAGCGAGAACGTGATCGGCGTGTGCGCGACGAGCTCGCCCTGGACGAACAGCTCCGGCAGTCCCGACTCGCCCTCGACGCCGCCGCCGAGATCGGTGAAGGCGGTCTCGATGCGCGTGAGCTGCAGGCCGTTCAACGTTCCCTTGCCGAACCCGAAGACCTGGATGTCGAGCGCCTCGCCGTCGGCGAGGCCGGCCTCGTGCCGCGCGTGCGTGACGCCCTGGCGCAGCATGCCGGGCCACTTGCCGCCGACGAGCTGGGTGTGGCTGCCGTTCACGGTGACCGCGGTCTTGAACGCGGCCTCGTCCGGGGCCCAGGCGTACGTGGTGACGACGTACGTGCCGGCCTGCAGTCCGTGGACGTGGAAGGCGGCCGGCACCGAGTGCAGGTCGAGGTAGTCGTCGAGCAGGCCCTCGAGGTCTCCGCTCGTGCCCGGGTGATCGAAGGTCGCGGGACCGAAGGGCAGGTCGGCGTCGATCGTGACCGAGGTGGCGACGCCGTCGACGTCGACGAGTTCGACCGGAAACTCCTCGAGTCCGCTGATGCCGTTCCAGGTGCCGGGCTGCGCGGCCGCGCCACCGAAGGACGTCGACGGGACGGGCGTGGCCGAACCGTAGTCGACGTTGAAGTCCTGGCCGGGCGCGCGCGCCGCGAGCGCGAGCAGGGCGAGAAGGCACGACGAGGTCGCGCTCCGGGTGTGGCGGCTGGGTTGCCTGCGCATGCTGATCACTCCGAGGAAGGGAGCGACCCTGGCGTTGCGCGTCACGGGGATCTGACACGCGCGCGCGCGCCGCGCCGTGGCGTGCCGATGGCGTGCAGCGGACGCCGCTCGCTGCGCGCGGAGGGACGTTCGCCGCGCGCATGCCGAGCGCGCACCGGACATCGCACCGTGCGGTGCGATCTCCACACACCATGCGGGGAGCGCGATCGCCCGCGGGGCGCCCTGCGCCGTATCCTCGCGTCGCCCCACGCGCCTCGCGGAGACACACGTCATGACCACGCCCCGCATCGTCCCCGTGGACGTCTCGACGCACGTGCTCGACGTGCGCGCCGACTTCTCGATCTCGGCGCGCGAGCGCCTGCCCGGGATGCCGCGACGCGTCGACGCGATGACGCTCGGCATCGTCGAGATGGAGCACGACGCGCCGCACGGCGGCGAGGTGCATCCCGACGGGGACGAGATCCTCTACGTCATCTCGGGACGCGTGCGCGTCGTCGGCGAGAGCGACCCCGACGCCGCGCTCGAGTTGGGCCCGGGAGAGGCCTGCATCGTCCCGCGCGGCGAGTGGCACCGCGTGCACATCCTCGAGCCGACGAAGCTCGTGCACCTCACCCCGGGTCCGCGCGGCGACCACCGTCCTCTGCCGGAGTGACGCGAGGAGCGGTCGTCGCGCTCTCGCGCCCCTCAACCCTCCGCGAGCAGATCCTCGACCTCGGCCTCGTCCTTCCATTGCGGCCACGGACGCGGCGGCGCCTCGGGACGCAGCGCCTCGCCGGCCAGGTCGAGTTGCCAGAAGCCGACGTCGTGCCAGCGTCCCTGCTTGAAGCCCACGTGGGCGAAGCGCGCCACGGGACGGAAGCCGAAGCTCTCGTGGAAGGCCTCGCTCTCGGGGTTCGGGAGGGTGATGCCCGCGATCGCCGTGCGGTAGCCGGCGTGGCGCATGAGCGCCAGCAGCGTCGCGTAGAGCGAACGTCCCACGCCGTAGCGGCGCGCCTGCGCGTGGACGTAGATCGCCATCTCGAACGACCAGTCGTAGGCGGCGCGCGTGCGGAAGGTCGTCGCGTAGGCGTAGCCGAGCACGGTCTTGCCGTCGCTGCGCACGAGGTACGGGTAGCGCTCGAGGGTGCTCGCCACGCGGCGTCCCATCTCGGCGGCGTCGGGCGGGACGTCCTCGAACGAGATCGGCGTGTCGCGCACGATCGGTGCGTAGATCGCGGCGAGGCCCGCGCCGTCCTCGGGCGTGGCGACGCGCGTGTGCAGGACGAGCGGGCTCACGGTTCGGTGGCTCCCTTCCACGCGTCGCTGCGGAAGGGCGCGGCGGGGAGTCCGGCACCGTTGCGCAGCTCGGGTTCGTCGGCGGCACCCCAGGCGAAGCGCACGGCCACGGGACGCGGGACGTCCGCGCAGTCCACGACGACCTCGTCGCCGTCGACGACGGCGTGCGCCGGGTGGAACACGCGGTCTTCGCCGGCGAGCGTGAAGCACGACAGCGGCGCGTCCCGCGGCGCGAGTCCGCCGTCGACGTGGTCGAAGGTGATGCGCATCGTGGTCCCGTCGACGCGCGCCGCGCGGTAGAGCGGTCCCGAGGGCACGACGTCGGCGCGTCCGTAGACGTCGTGCAGCGCCCAGGCGAGCAGGCGCCGCGCCACCGTGGTCTTGTCCTTCGGGTGGATGTCGGCCGGGTTGCCGATGTCGGTGGTGACCACGAGCCCCGTGCGCGGGACGCGGCGGTGCGTGAGGAACTGCGCCTCCTTGAGCTCGGCCGGTTCGGTGGTCGTCCCGCCGTAGGCGAAGGGCGCGATCTGCACGATCAGGAACGGCAGCGCCGGACGCCGGAAGCCCGCGCGCCAGTCGGCGATGAGCGCCGGCAGCGCCTCGCGGTAGGCGAAGGCGCGTCCCACGTTCGCCTCGCCCTGGTACCAGAGCACGCCCGCCAGCGCGAGCGGCTGGAGCGGCGCGATCATCGCGGCGTTCAGCGTCGTCGGCCAGTTCGGTCCGATCTGCGGCTGGATCGGCGGCGCGGGGATCTCGGCGGGGCCGAGCCCCACGTGGAATCGCCACGCGCCGTCGAGCGCCAGCGACGGGTCGGGCGCGTCCCGTCGCCGCAGCGTGAGCTGCGACGGCTCGCCGCGCAGTCCGCCGTCGCCGCCGGTGTCCCACACGCGCACGGCGATCACGAGCGCGCCGTCGCGCGTCGCCTCGGCCGGCACGGGATACACGCGCGGCGTCTCCCACGCGGACCCGCCCAGCATCGAACCCACCTCGACGCCGTCGACGAAGGTCACGTCGCGATCGTCGATGGGACCCAGCGAGAGCACGAGCGGTTCTCCGCGCCACGCGTCGGGCAGCGTGACGAAGCGCCGGTACCAGACGATGCCGTCGGCGAGCAGGCCCTTGTCCTCCCAGCGCCCGGGCAGCTCCATCGTGGGCCAGGACGAGTCGTCGAACGCGGCGTCCATCCAGCGGCCCGCGGGCCCGGGACCGGCGGCGTCGAACCCGACGCGCCATGCGGCGAGCTGCTCGTCGAAGCGCCGGCGCGCACCCTCGGGGTCGTGCGCCAGGCGCGCGAGGTCGAGCAGCACGTCGTCGAAGCCGCCCAGCGCGGCGAGTCCCGCGGGGGACGTCCAGGCCTCGACCGGCGTGCCGCCCCAACTGCTCGCGACGACGCCCACCGGCGCGCCGAGCGCCTCGTGCAGCATGCGACCGAAGAGCACGCCGACGGCCGAGAAGCCGCGCGCGGTCTCGGGCGTGCAGGCCCTCCACGCGCCGACCAGATCGTCGCGCGGCGCCGCCGCCACGTCGCGCCGGACGAGGAACAGCCGCAGGTCGTCGACGTGCATCGATGCCACGAGCTCTTCGCCGGCCGGTTCGCCGGGCGCGCCGCCCGACTGCTCGAGCGTCATCTCCATGTTCGACTGCCCGGACGCCAGCCAGACCTCTCCCAGCAGCACGTCGCGCACGGTGACGGTCTCGTCGCCGCAGGTCACGCGCAGCGTGTGCGGACCGGAGTCCCACGACGTGCGCAGCGTCGTCTCCCAGCGTCCCGAGGCGTCGGCCGTGGCGTGCGCCAGGGACGCCTGCGAACTCCACGACGCGCTCACGTCGACGCGTGCGCCGGGCGCGCACCAGCCCCAGAGCGGCGCGTCGGCGTTGCGCTGCAGCACCATGTGGTCGCCGAGGATGGCCGGCAGTCGCAGGTGCGACGGCGCGCCTTCGTCCTGCGCGGCGACGGGCGCGGCGCGGACCACGAGAGGCGGGACGACCGGTTCCGCGCGGGCGACGCCGCAGAGCGCGACGAGGGTCAGCGCGAGGCGGGCGCACGACACGCGCGCGACCTGCGAGGTCTGGATCTCGGTCATGGGCGGACGGGCCTCCGGCGGGGTCGGCCCATCCTACGGTCGAGGTGCGCGCGCCGCGCGGGTCCGGTCGCGCGCACGAAGTCACGTCGGCGCGTCCGCGGCGCGTGTGTCCCGACCCCGCGGAAGGCACGGGAAGCGGCCCTGCGCCGGTCACGCCCGGGCGCCCTTGGACTCCGTCGTGCCGATGCGGAAAGATGGACCGCAGCTTCCGTCCTGGAGACGCCCGTGTTCGGTATCCGCGATTGGCTCGAGATCCTGCGTGGGTCGGCGCACCCGTTGCAGATCGTGCTGGCGTGCCTGATGGGCGCTCTGCTCGCCTTCGTCCCCGACCCCTGGGGCGGTGGACTGGGCCTGACGCTGTTCCACTTCGGCCTGCTGCTGATCCTGAACGCCAGCCTGCCGCTGGCGCTCTTCGCCTGGGCGCCGCTCAAGCTGCTGGCCATGGCCGCCATGCCGCTCTCGTTCGACCTCGGACGCTGGCTCGTCGACGGTCCCGGGCACGAGGCGATCAAGTGGGCCGCGAACGCGCCCGGACTCGCGCTCCTCGGCCTCGAGCGCTACGCCACGGTGGGCGGGCTGCTGCTGGCGATCCCCAGCGGGCTCATCGTGGGCTGGCTCGTGCAGCGCGCGATCGGCGCCTTCCGACGCAAGATGGCCAAGCTCGAGGAGGAGTCGCAGCGCTACGGCAAGGTCAAGGAGAAGGTCGAGCACAGCTGGTGGATGAAGCTGCTCATCTTCGCGCTGGCCGGCGGCAAGGGCGGCCAGGACAGCTACAAGGAGCTCGTCGAAGCCAGCAAGGAACGTCCGGTGCGCGTCTCGGGCCTGATCGTGGTGGCTCTCGGCGCGGCGACGATCGTGTTCGTCCCCGGGTTGCTGGGCGGTCCGCTGCTGGCGCCGATGGTGCGCGACGGACTCGCCGACTGGAACGGCGCCACGGTCGACCTGGGCGGGCTCTCGCTCGACCTGACCGGCGGCAAGCTCGTGCTGACCGACCTGGCCGTGGCCGATCCCGAGGCGCTCTCGACCGACGTCTTCCGCGCCGGGCGCATCGAGGCCGACGTGGCGGTCGACGACATCCTGCGCAAGCGCCTGTCGCTCGACCGCGTGGTGGTCATCGACGGCGAGAGCGGCGCGACGCGCGCGGTGCCCGGCGAGCGCCTCGGCGGTCCGCCGAAGGCCAGGCAGCCGCCGGCGAAGAAGCCCGGCGCCAAGAAGGACGAGAAGACCGTCGACGACTACCTCGAGAAGTACGACTCGCTCAAGGAGCGCGCGGCGCGCGTGCGCGAGTGGCTCGAGAAGCTCTCGCCCTCCGAGGAGGAGGGGGCCGCGCAGCCCGACGACGCCACCCTCGAAGAAGAGCTGCAGCGCATGATCGACGAGCTGGGCTACGCGCGTGTCGTGGCCCGCGGACTCGTCGACAGATCGCCCACGGTGCTCGTGCGCGAGCTGCTGGCCGAGGGCGTCAAGACGACCTGGCATCCCGGCGACCCGCTCGACGTGCGCGCGGCGAACCTGTCCAGCGACCCGAAGCTCGTGGCCGAGGCGCCGACGATCACGGTGCGCTCGCGGTCGGGCGACCTGCTGCTCGACCTGGGCCTCGGTGGCACGTCGGCGGCGGGCGGCGGCGACGCGCTCGTGTTCCACCTGCGCGGGCTCGACACCGCGCTGCTGGCCGACGTCCTGCCCAAGAGCAAGGGACGGCCGTTGCTGCGCGAGGGTTCGCTCGACCTGGCGCTGGACGGCGGCTGGGGCGACGGCAAGGTGGGCGAGCTCGACCTGCCGCTCGACGTGACGCTGCACGACGTGACGCTCGACCTGCTCGGCAAGGAGCAGACGGTCGACGGCGTCGTGCTGCCGTTCGGCCTGCGCGGCCCGCTCGACAACCCGCGCATCAGCTTCGACGACGACGCGCTCACGTCGGCCCTCCAGGACGCCGCCGAGGACGCCGCGAAGCAGCGCGCCAAGGACGAACTGCAGGGCGCACTCAAGGACAAGCTCGGCGTCGACGCCGCCGACGCCGACGACCTGAAGGCGCAGCTCGGCAACAAGCTGGGCGACAAGCTCGACAAGAAGGACGGCAAATCGACCGGGGACGCGCTGAAGGACAAGGCCTCCTCGGCGCTGGGCAAGCTGCTCGGCGGAGACGACGGAAAGTCCGACAAGGACAAGAAGAAGCCGAAGAAGAAGGACGACGACGGCGGGGGGCTCTGAGCGATGGTCGGCAAGCTGAACTACGCCATCCGCACGGTGGTGCTCGGCGCGCTCGTGGGGCTCGGCTGGCTGGGCTTCGTCGAGGTCAAGGGCGTGCTCGCCGGGCACGAGCGCGAGCTCGTCCAGCGCGACGAGCGCATCGCGCAGCTCGACGCCGACCTGTCCGAGAAGCTGCGGCAGGTCGACGGACTGCGCGCCGACGTGGCCGCGCGCGACGCGCGCATCGGCGAGCTCGACGAGCAGGTCGCGCAGCAGCGTGCGCGCATCGCCGAGCTCGAGCTGGCGCTGCGCTATCTCAAGGTCGACCGGCGCCTGGCGCGCCTGACCGTGCTGGGGCAGAAGCTCACGGAGAACGGCGAGGTCGAGGCGACCCTGGTGCGCTTCGAGGACGTCGACGAGCAGGGCGAACCCGTCGGCGAGGCGGTCGAGACCTGGATCCCCGGGCGCTTCGCCTACGTCGAGTCGCTCGTGATCAAGTTCGACGACGCGTACGTCGAGGCCGGCGACGCGTTCCGCGGGGCGTCCCTGTGCCTCTTCCGGCGCATCTTCAGCGAGCAGCAGAAGCCCAGCGAAGGCGTCGCGATCGACAGCGTGGGCGAGCGTCCCGAGCCGTACGCCGGCGACGACGAGCCCGAACTCGTCCAGCGCCTGTGGGCGCGCTTCTGGGACTACGCGAACGACCCCGACGCGGCCGCCGCCGCGGGCGTGCGCGCCATCCACGGCGAGGCGCCGTTCGTCGAGCTGCGCGAGGGCAAGAGCTACAGCATCGAACTGCGTGCGTCCGGCGGACTGAGCATCAAGCCGCGCTGACGCGTCGCGCGCAGGGGCGACGCGTCGGAGCGTCCATCGCGTGGCGGGCGGGGAGCACTCGGCGCCGCGTCCCGGGCGAATCCCCCGTGGGGTGCATTCGACGCGGAGATGGCCGCGGACGGGCCAGCCTGGGGGCGGGGCCGCGCGACGGCCCGTCCTCGGGGGCATGGTCTCCCGCGACGGGCTTCGCTACGCTGACCCGGATCGGCCGCACCACCTTCACGCGAGAATCGCCATGTCCCGCACGTCGTCCGCACTGCGCCGGCTCGCCGCCGGCGCCGTCCTGTCCAGCCTCGCGCTGGGCTGCCAGGTTCCCACCGCGCACGCCCAGGACGGCGACCTGGTGGCGGCCAATCTCGCCGCGACCCCGCTCGATCGCGCCCCCGGCCAGCTCACGGCCGACGTGGCCGAGCACCTGGCGAACGCCCAGGCGCTGCGCGAGCAGATCCTCTCGGTCGACGGTGCACGCACGATCGAGAACACGTTGCGTCCGCTCGACCGCATCTATCTCGAGGTCGACGCGGCCGACAACGACTGCGGCCTGTTCGAAGAGGTGCATCCCTACGACGCCATGCGCGAGGCCGCCTCGGCCGCGCGCCAGGACATCTCGGCGTTCGCCACCGACCTCTCGCTCGACCGCGGGGTCTACGACGCGATCGCGGCGGTCGACCTGTCCGGCGCCGACGACGGCCTGCGCTACGCCGTCGAGAAGGAGCTGCTCGACTACCGCCTGGCCGGCGTCGACAAGGACGACGCGACCCGCAAGCGCATCGTCGAGCTGAACGACGAGATCCTCAAGCTGAGCCAGGACTACCAGCAGCGGCTGGCCGCCGACGTGCGCTCGATCGCGCTCGACTCGGTCGACGACCTGGCCGGCCTGCCCGACGACTACATCGCGAAGCACAAGCCCGACGCCGACGGCAAGATCCACATCGACACGACGTACCCCGACTACATCCCGTTCCAGCGCTACGCGAAGTCGGGGGCGGCGCGCAAGGCGCTCTACCTCGAGTACCAGAACCGCGCGTACCCCGACAACGTGACCACGCTCGAGAAGCTCATCGCGGCGCGCTACGAGAAGGCACAGTTGCTCGGCTTCCCCGACTTCGCCGCGTACATCACGGCCGACAAGATGATCGGCAGCGAGGAGGCCGCGGCGGCCTTCATCGACAAGGTGGCCGACGTGGCGCGCGCCCCGGCGAAGCGCGACTACGCGATGCTGCTCGCCGCGAAGCGTCGCGACCAGCCCGACGCGACCCAGGTGACCGACTACGAGAAGACCTACTACGGCGACCTCGTCAAGCAGCAGCAGTTCGACTTCGACAGCCAGTCGGCGCGCCCGTACTTCGAGTTCTCGGCCGTGCAGCAGGGCATCTTCGACCTGACCAGCAAGCTCTTCGGCGTGCGCATCGTGCCGGTCGAGGGTCTCGTCCTGTGGCACCCCGACGTGACGGCCTGGGACATGTTCGACGCCGACGGCAGCCAGGTCGGCCGCTTCTATCTCGACCTGCACCCGCGCGACAACAAGTACGGCCACGCCGCGTGCTTCCCGTACCGCAACGGCGTCGAGGGCGTGCAGCTCCCGCAGGCCACCCTGGTCTGCAACTTCCCCGACCCGAAGAAGGCCGAGGACGGCGTGGCGCTGATGGACTTCGGCGACGTGAACACCTTCCTGCACGAGTTCGGCCACCTGCTGCACCACCTGTTCGCGGGCCACCAGGAGTGGGCCATGAACGCCGGCATCAGCAACGAGTGGGACTTCGTCGAGGCGCCCTCGCAG
The DNA here is from genome assembly GCA_020638905.1 of Planctomycetota bacterium. Classification (GTDB taxonomy): domain Bacteria; phylum Planctomycetota; class B15-G4; order B15-G4; family B15-G4; genus JACKHP01. Next base: position 22,656 of record JACKHP010000012.1, read on the forward strand.
CTCCTCGAGGAGTGGCTGCTCGACACCGAGACGCTGCAGTCGTTCGCCAAGCACTACCAGACCGGCGAGCCGATCCCGGCCGAGATGGTCGAGCGCATCCGCGCCAGCAGCGAGTTCGGCAAGGGCATCGACGCGTCGCACCAGGCGTTCTACGCGGCCGTCTCGCTGCACTGCTACGACCGCGCGCCGCCGTTCGACACCGACGCGCTCGTGACCCAGCTGCAAGACCGCTACAGCGCGTTCAAGCACGTCGACGGCGCGCACATGCAGGCCAGCTTCGGCCACCTCGTGGGCTACTCGGCCATCTACTACACCTACAAGTGGTCCGAGGTCATCGCCAAGGACCTCTTCAGCAAGTTCGAGCAGGACGGCGTGCTGAACGTCGACACCGCCCGCCTGTACCGCGAGAAGGTGCTCGAGCCCGGCAGCAGCAAGCCGGCCGCCGAGCTGGTGAAGGACTTCCTCGGGCGCGACTACTCGTTCGAGGCCTACCGGCGCTGGCTCGAGCGCGCGCCCGAGCCGCGCGGCTGAAGATCGATCGGGCCGGGCGCGCGCGAGGCGTGCGCGTCCGGCCGCGAGACCGCCCATGACGAGCACGCAGGACACCTCCGACCTCGACGACGAGACGCTGCTGCCGGCGTTGCGTGCGGGCGACGAACGGGCCTTCGCGACCATGGTCGAGGCCACCGCCGGGCGCCTGCTGGCGGTGGCGCGGCGTTTCATGCGCAGCGACGACGAGGCCCACGACGTCCTGCAGGACGCCTACCTGCAGGCGTTCCGCAAGATCGGCGGCTTCGAGGGCCACTCGAAGCTCACGACCTGGCTGCACCGCATCGTGGTCAACGCCGCGCTCATGAAGCTGCGCAGCAAGGCGCGTGTGCGCGAGACGTCCATCGAGGACCTGCTGCCGCACTTCCGCGACGACGGGCACCACCTCGAGCTGCCCGGCGCGTGGACGGAGACCGGCGCCGACCTGGCCGAGCGTGCCGAGCTGGCGCAGACGGTGCGCCAGGCCATCGACACCCTGCCGGATTCGTACCGCAACGTGATCCTGCTGCGCGACATCGAAGGCCTCTCGACCGAGGAGGCCGCGAACGTGCTCGAGGTCTCGCCGAACGCCGTGAAGACGCGGCTGCACAGGGCCCGCGTCGCGCTGCGCACGGTGCTCGACCCGCACATGCGATCGGCGGAGAAGAACTGATGTCCCATCCCGGCATGTGCTGCCGCGAGTTCGTCGAGTTCCTCTCGGCGTACATCGACGGCGACCTCCCCGACGACGTGCGCAAGGACTTCGAGAAGCACTGGATCGACTGCCCTCCGTGCCTCGACTACCTCGAGTCGTTCCGGGCCACGATCCGCATGACCCACGAGCTGGGGCGCTGCGAGGAGACGCTGCCGGCCGCCGAGGTGCCGCGGAAGCTCATCGACGCCATCCTCGAGGCGCGGCGTCGCTGCAAGGACGGGCCGCGGTGAGGCCCCGCACGAGGTGGGTCGCGTGCCTGCTGGCGGCGGCGGCGCTGGCGGGTTGCGGCGGCGACGACGGTGCGTCCACGGAGGGCGACTCCGGCGTCGCAGAGACCGCGCCGGCGAAGCACCCGAACGTGCTCATCTGGCTGGTCGACACGCTGCGCGCCGACCACCTCTCGACCTACGGCTACGAGCGCGAGACGTCCCCCAACCTGACCGCCATGGCCGGACGCGGCGTGCTCTTCGAGCAGGCCTTCGTGCACTCGAACTGGACCCAGCCGTCGGTCACGTCGCTGCTCTCGGGATGCTACCCGCCGACCTTCAGCGACCGCTTCACCTCGGTGGTGCCCGAGGGGCTCGTGATGGCGCCCGAGTGGTTCGGCGAGCACGGCTACTCGACGGCCGGCATGACGGTCACGATGGCCACCGCCGAGCGCTACGGCTTCGGACGCGGCTTCCGCGTCTACGAGGAGCTCGACGCCCGCGAGGACCCGGGCGCGCGCAAGCTGCGCAAGGGTCCGGCGTTCGACGCCGACAAGCTGGTCGACGCCGTCGCGCAGTGGTTCGACCACCGTTGGGAGAGCGACAAGCCGTTCTTCGTGTACCTGCACTCGGTCGACCCGCACGCGCCGTACGAGAGCCACCCGGACGTGTTCCCGAGCTACGCGGGGCCCTACGACGGACCCATCGACGGTGGCGCGCAGACCATCCAGGACGCGCTGAACTCGGGCTACGACTTCACCGACGCCGACAAGCAGCACATGCAGGACCTCTACGACGACGAGGTGCGCTTCAACGACCACGAGCTGGGCGCGCTCTTCGACGTCCTGCGCGAGCGCGGGCTGCTCGACGACACGCTCGTGGTCTTCGTGGCCGATCACGGCGAGGAGTTCTGGGACCGGCGCACCCACGGACACGGACACCGCAACCTGTTCGCCGAGCTCACGCACACGCCGCTCGTGCTGAGCTGGCCCGACGGCCTGCCGCACGGTGCGCGCATCGACGGGCTCATGCGCGGCATCGACCTGTTCCCCACGCTCGTCGAGCTGGCCGGGCTGCCCCCGGTGCCCGGCACCGACGGTTCGTCGCTGGCCTCGATCGTCCGCGCGGGCGGTTCGCTCGCCGGACGTGACACGGTGCACTACGCGCACCGCGCCAAGGTCGACTTCGACGTCATGTCGATCCGGACGCCGGAGCTCTTCTACCAGGCCGATCCCGACGGCATCACCACCGGCCTGTACGACCTCGCCCGGGACCCCGACGCCCACGTCGACGTGCGCGGCAAGGACCCCGATCTCGAGAAGAAGCTGCAGACCAAGCTGCTCGAGTGGACCAAGTACCGCAACCAGCGCGACGCCGAGTGGGCCAAGGGCCGCCACGAGATCGAGATCGACGCGCAGCAGGAGGACGAGCTGCGCGCCATGGGCTACCTCGGCGGCGAGAAGCAACCCGGGGCGACGGGTGCCGACGGAAAGCCGAAGTCGGCCGGCGAGCCGAAGGGCGGAGTCGAGTCGAAGGCGGGCGCCGCGCAGCCGAAGGACGGCGGCGAGCTCGACGACGACGGCTGCTGACGCGCGCCGTCCGCGGCCGGGTGGCGAGCGTCCGGCCGGCGGAGCATGATCGGCGACGTCTCTCGGGACGGCCAAGGAGGCCCCGTCATGCACGCCGAATCGATCCCTCCCTGGGAACACGATCACGTCTTCGGGCAGGACGTGGTGCGTCCCGCCGAGCGGCGCACGAAGCTCGTGATCGCCGTGACCCTGCTCATGATGGCGGCCGAGATCGCGGCCGGCCTGGCGTACGGGTCGATGGCGCTCCTGGCCGACGGCCTGCACATGGGATCCCACGCGGTGGCCCTCGGGCTCAGCGCCGCGGCCTACGTCTATGCGCGGCGCTTCGCGGGGTCGCCGCGCTTCAGCTTCGGCACGGGCAAGGTGAACGCGCTGGCAGGCTTCACGGGCGCCGTGCTGCTCGCCGTCTTCGCGCTGCTCATGGGCGGTGAGAGCGTCGCGCGCCTGCTGCACCCGGTGGCGATCGCCTTCGACCAAGCGCTTGTGGTGGCCGTCCTCGGACTCGTGGTGAACGCGGTCTGCATGCTCGTCCTGGGTGGCGCCCACGAGCACGGCCACGGCCATGCGCACCAGCACGAGCACGAGCACGAGGACCACAACCTGCGCTCGGCCTACCTGCACGTGGCCGCCGACGCGCTCACTTCGGTCCTGGCGATCGGCGCCCTGCTGGCGGGACGCACGCTCGGTGAGTCGTGGCTGGACCCCGCCATGGGCGTGGTGGGGGCGCTGCTCGTGGCGCGCTGGTCGCTGCAGCTCGTACGGCAGACGAGTCGCGTGCTGCTCGACCACCAAGCGCCCGAGCCGCTGCGCGGTTCGATCGTGGCGGCGCTCGAGGCTGACGGCGACACGCAGGTCACCGACCTTCACGTCTGGTCCGTGGGACCGGGACTGCACGCGGTCGAGGTGGCACTCGTGGCGTCCACGCCGCGTCCTCCGGACGACTACAAGCGCCTGCTGCCCGCCGACGCCTGCCCGGCGCACGTCACCGTCGAGGTCCATCGCCGACCAGACGCCGCGGGGTCCTGAGGACGGTTCACGCGCCGAGCAGGCGCCCCGCGAAGCCGTCGATGCCCACGCCGACCCGCCCGGGGAGGTGCCGGCGCGCGACGGCGAGCATCGCGTCGCGGTACGCGAGGCGGCTGCTGCCGGGATGCACGGCCTCCATCGCGGCGGGCAGCGGCGTGCGCAGGGTGCGCGAGCCGTCCGGAGAGCCGTCGCCGCCGATGAAGTGGTCGAGCACGACCGCGTCGGCGCGGGGCGCGAGCGCGGCGAAGAACGCCTCGGGATCGTCGATGGGCAGCAGCGGCGAGACGGTCGCGACGGTGCGCAGGCCGGCGGCGCGCAGCGCGGAGAGCGCGTCGAGGCGCGCGGCGACCGTGGCGGCGGGGCGCGGGAGTCCCGGCAGCGTGTCGCGGTCGCTCTCGAGCGAGAGGTGCACGCGCAGCTCGCAGCGACCGGCCAGCTCGACCAGCGCGGGGACGGCGGACAGCACGCCCGTCCCGTGGGTCTGCACCACGAGCACGTCGGGCGGATCGCGACGCATCGCCTCGAGCACCGCGGCGGTGACGCCGAAGCGCGCCTCGTGTGGCACGAACGGGTCGGTCGAGCTGGACAGGAAGACGCCGAAGCGCTCCCCGCGCCGGTGCGCCCAGGCACGTTCGCGCGCGTGCTCGGCAAGAAAGCACTCGGCCGCGTTCGTGCGTGCCTCGAGGAACGAGCCCCACGCCTGTCCGCGCAGCAGCCAGCGGTTGTGACGCACGTAGCAGCCCACGCCGCACAGCGCGTTGCCGAACGCGCAGCCCCGGTACGGCTGCAGCGAGTGCGAGGTGACCGTGCGCAGGTAGCCCGTGGTGCGGGTCAGGATGCGTCCGACCTCGGCCTCGGTCACCCGCGTCACGCCGAGGCATCCTCGGCGTGGTCTGCGTCCAGCAGTGCTTCGCCCTCGTCGTCGAGCAGCACGCGGTGGGCCGCGTCGAGCAGCAGCAGCGGGTGCAGCGCCTCGATCGGCAGGCGCGCGCGCAGCAGACCCGCGCGCAGGTGCAGCAGGCAGCCCGGATTGGCCGCGAGCACCGTGTCGGCGCCCGTGGCGTGCAGGCGCGAGAGCTTGTCGTCGAGCAGCGCGTCCGCGGTGCGCGGTTCGAGCAGGTTGTAGATCCCGGCGCTCCCGCAGCAGCGTTCGGAGTCGGGCAGCGGCAGCAGCTCGAGCCCGGGGATCGCCTCGAGCAACCGGCGCGGTGCCGCGCGCAGGCCCTGGGCGTGGGCGTGGTGGCACGCGTCGTGGTAGACGGCACGCCGCGGGACCGCGCGCCGCGCGGGCGGCAGTCCGAGCTCGTCGAGCAGCTCGAGCGCGTCGACCGTGCGCGCGGCGAAGTCCGCCGCCTCCGCGTCGTCGGGCAGCAGGTGCGGATAGCCGTGCAGCGCCGCGCCGCAGCCGGCCGCGTTGCTCACGATGCGGTCGAGCGGACCGGCCGCGTCGCAGGCCGCGACGAGCTTGCGCGCCAGGGAGCGCGCCGATTCACGCTGTCCCGCGTGCGACGCGAGGGCGCCGCAGCAGCCCTGGCCGCGCACGATGACCACCTCGCAGCCGGCACGCACGAGCAGCCGCGCCGTGGCCGCGTTCACGTCGTCGAAGAGGTGCCGCTGGACGCATCCCAGCAGCAGGCCGACGCGCAGGCGCGCCCGGCCGCGGGGCATCGCGACGAAGCCCTCGACCAGCTCGGGCTCGCGGCGCGGGTCGAACTGCCGCGCCAGCGCGAAGGCCGTGCGCACCCGCGCCGGCAGCGGGAACGGCGCCGCGAGCCCGTCGCCGAGGGCGAGCAGCCGCGCGCCCACGCCGAGCAGCATGCGCTGGACGAACGGCGGCGCCGCCACGACGCGCGTGAGCATCCGCTCGACGAGGCGCCGTCCGAGCGGGCGCGGCGCGTCGTGCCACGCGGCGCGCGCGTCCTCCATGCGTTCGCCGAACGCGACGCCCGACGGACACGCGGTCTCGCACGCGCGGCACAGCAGGCACGCGTCGAGGTGCGCGACGACCTGAGGCGTGGGCTCGATGCGTCCCGTGCCGAGCCCCTCGATGAGCTGCAGGCGGCCGCGCGGCGAGTCCATCTCGGTCTGCAGCACCGAGTACGTGGGACAGGCCGGCAGGCAGAAGCCGCAGTGCACGCAGCTCGGGTCGAGCAAGGCGTCGGACAGGGGTCGCGCGGCGTGCGTCGCGTGCGCGGGCGGGGCGTCGGGGGCGGACACGTCAGAGTCCTCCCACGTGCACACCGGGGGCGAGCACGGCGCGTGGGTCGAGCGCGCGCTTGACCGCGCCCATGAGCCGCCAGGCCGGCGGCGGGGGACCGAACACGCGCAGCGGATCGGCGCGCAGCGCGTCCGGTGCGGAGAGCACCTGCAGGCCGGAGTGTCGTCCCGGAGCGTCGAGCAGCGTCGCGGCCGCGGCGAGGAACGTCGCGTGGGTGTACGGGTCGCGAGCCGCCCGCGACGCCGGGACGGCGTTCGTCGCGGGCACAGCGTGTGTCCGCGGCGCGATGCGCAGCGTGGCCGAGCCGAGCCCGGGACGCGCGAGCCACGTGGCCTCGAGTCCCGCGGCTGCGGTCGCGTCGCGCAGCGCTGCAAGCGCCTCGGGCAGCGTGCGCGGCGTGCGCTGCAGGCGTAGCACGAGCACGTCGTGCGCGGCGTGGGCGACGCCCGGTGCGTGCGATCCGGCCGTGGTGGGGTTCGTGTCCGCCTCGGGAGGAGCGGCATCGCGAGCGCGGGCGAGGTCGTCCAGCCCGCGCGGTGCGTCGTCGAGGTGGCGCAACAGCGGCAGCGTCTCGTCGTCGCGCAGCAGCTCGAACGCGTCGGGACGCGAGGCGCGCAGCACCGCGTCGAGCCGTTCGAGCTGTCCGTCGACCCGCGCCGCGCCGCCCTCGAAGAGCACGAGCAGCCGCGGGACGGGTGGCGCGCCGGGTCGCGCGTCGTCGGCTGCGCACAGCACGTCGACGAGCGCCGGCTCGAGCGCAGCGTCGAGCACCGCGCGTGCGGCCGCGAGCGCGCGCGTCGCGTCGGGATAGGTCGCGACGCGCAGCGCCGAGCGCGCGGGCCGCGGCGCGAGACGCAGCGACGCCTCGACGAGCACGCCGAGCGTCCCCAGCGAGCCGACGAGCAGGCGCGGGACGTCGTATCCCGCCACGTTCTTGACCACGCGGCCCTTGCTGCGCGCGAGCACGCCGTCGCCGTGGCACGTGCGCGCGCCGAGCAGCGTGTCACGGACCGTGCCGTGTCGCAGCGCGAGGGCGCCCTCGGCGCCGGACGCCACGAGTCCGCCGACGCTGCCCGTGCGCGCGAACGGCTGGGCCGCGAGCCGCTGCCGGTGCGGACGCAGGAGCTCATCGAGCGCGTCCAGCGGCAGGCCGGCCTGGACGCTGATCGTCAGGTCGCCCGGCTCGTAGTGGACGACCCCGTCGAGCGCGCGGGTCGAGAGCCACGCGTCGGCGCGGGCCGGCAGCGCGCCGCGCGGCGCGCGCGTGCCGAGTCCGGCGGGCAGGAGCGCGCGTCCGTCGGCGTGCGCGGCGCGCACGTGGCCGGCGAGTGCGTCGGGCGTGCGCGGTTCGAGCCGCGGCAGGGAGCGCATGCGCGCGGCGTCGGGCAGCGCGTCCCGCGCGGGCACGTCGTCGCCTGCGTGAGCGTGCGCGGAGGACGGCGCGGAGCCGTGCGCACTCGTTCCGCGTGGATCGACGGCGCTCACAGCGCGGCCCTCCGCCCGAGGGCCGAGAGCTCTCCGCAGCCGGCGCCCAGCGGCAGCACCTTCTTCGGGTTGCACAATCCCGACGGATCGAGCGCGTCGCGCAGGCGGGCCATCACCGCCAGGTCGTCGGGCGCGTAGAGCGTCGACATCCACTCGCGCTTCTCGACGCCCACGCCGTGCTCGCCGGTGAGAGAACCGCCCAGCTCGACGCAGTGACGCAGGATCTCGGCCCCGGCCTCGAGCACGTTGCGCTTCGTTTTGTCGTCGTCGGAGTCGAACAGGATGCACGGGTGCAGGTTGCCGTCGCCGGCGTGGAACACGTTCGCCACGCGCAGTCCGCGGCGCGCCGCGACCTCGCGCACGCGCCGCAGCATCTCGGGCAGGCGCGTGCGCGGGATGACGCCGTCCTGGGTGTAGTAGTGGCGCGCGATGCGGCCCAGGGCTCCGAAGGCCTTCTTGCGCGCGGTCCAGATCTCGGCGCGCTCGGCGTCGTCGTGCGCCGCGCGCAGCGAGAGCGCTCCGTGCTCGCGCAGCAGCGTCGAGACGTCGGCGAGCTCCTCGTCCATGCCCGGCAGGACGCCGTCGCACTCGACGAGCAGCAGCGCCTGCGCGCCCCCGGGGAACTCGAAGCCGAAGGCCGCGCGCAGGGCCGTGACGACCTCGGCGTCGAGCATCTCGAGCGCCGCGGGGACGATGCCCGCCGCGATGACCGCAGAGGTCGCCTCGCTGGCCGCCTCGATCGAGTCGAACGCCGCGAGCAGCGTGACCACCGTCTCGGGCCGCCGCAGCAGACGCACTGTGACCTCGGTCACGATGCCCAGCGTCCCCTCCGAGCCGGTCAGCAGCGCGAGCAGGTCGTAGCCGCAGGCGCCGTCGCCCACGCGCACCACGTGTCCGTCGGGCTGCACGAGCGTGAGCCCGAGCACGTGGTTCACCGTGACGCCGTGCTTCAGCGTGTGCGGCCCACCCGAGTTGTGCGCCACGTTGCCGCCCACGGTGCAGACCGCCTGGCTGGACGGGTCGGGCGCGTAGAACAGCCCGTGCTCGGCGGCCGCCTCCGAGACCGCGAGGTTGCGCACGCCCGGCTCGAGGGTCGCTGTGCGGTCGACGGGATCGACGGCGAGCACGCGGTCCATGCGGTTGAGCGCGAGCACGATGCCGCCGTCGAGGGCCGTCGCGCCGCCGGAGAGTCCCGTCCCCGCGCCGCGCGCCACGAACGGGACGCGCGCGTCGGCGCAGGCGCGCACGATCGCCGCCACGTCGGCGGTGTCGCGCGGGAAGACCACCGCGCGCGGGAGTGCGTCGTGCATCGGCGACCCGTCGCCGGCGTAGACGTGCAGGCGTCCCGCGTCGCGCACGACCGCCTCGGCGCCGAGCCGCGCGGCGAACGAGTCGAGCAGTCGGTCGAGGGGATCGCGGGGCGTCACGAGGTCACGATGCGTGGGGCTCGGGTGCGGGTCAATGGTCGGACGCCGCCAGTCCCAGTTCGGCGCGCAGTGCGGCGACGTCGAGCTCGCGCACGGTCTCGACGATGCCTTCCCAGCGGGAATCGAAACCGAAGCCGCCGCCCCTCATCTCGTCGAGCGCGGCGTCCTTGCTCCAGCCCTGGACGACCATGCGGTACGCCGCGCACATGAGCCCCGTGCGATCGGCGCCGCGCTGGCAGTGCACGAGCACCGGCTGACGCGCCGGATCGACGGCCACGCGCAGGAACGCGCGCACGTCTTCGAGCTCGGGGTGCCACGGCTTGGCGAAGATGTGGACGGACCCGAGGCCCGTCCCCTCGAGCTCGTCGCCGTCGCCGTGGAAACTGCGCAGGTCGACCACCGTCGTGACGCCCAGGTCGCGCGCCGCGAGCATGCCCTCGTGCGTGGGCTGGGCCGAGCGCCAGAGCGTGGCCGAGACGCGGTGCAGGTTCGGCAGTCCCTCGCGCTCGACCGGCTCGGCCCAGCTCGCGGGACGGTCCGCGTCGGCGACGGACGGCGTCGGCAGGACGCACGCCAGCGACGCCAGGAGCGCGAAGGCCACGGCGAGCAGCCGTGGCCCGAGGTCGCGGCGGCCCGCGCCGGCGCACGGCGCTCCGTCGGACGCAGATCGGGCTCGGCCGGCCATGGGGGCTCCCGGGAGGAGCCTCCCATCTTGGCCGACGGTGCCCGTGGGAAGGAAGGCGCACGATCGCGGCGTGGTCGCCTCCGCCTCCGGATGTGCGTCGCACATCGTCGCCGTGTCGTCCCCGCCGCGGGCGGGAGCACGACTGCTAGACTCGACGCCGCTCCCTGCGCGAGGCCGACGATGGGCACCGTCCGGACGACGTCCTGCAACCGCGACTGCCCCGACACGTGCGCGCTCGAGCTGCACCTCGACAACGCGGGACGTCCGGTCTCGCTGCGTGGCGTGCGCGACGATCCGATCACGCGCGGCTTCCTGTGCGAGCGCACGTCGCGCTTCCTCGCGCGGCAGCAGGCGCCCGAGCGCTTCACGACACCCATGCGGCGCGTCGACGGACGGCTCGTCCCGATCGGCTGGGACGCCGCGCTCGAGCTCGCGGCGTCGACGCTGCGGCGCATCCGCTCCGAGTCGGGACCGGAGGCGATCCTGCACTACCGCAGCGGCGGATCGCTGGGCATGCTCACGGCCCTGGCCGACGTGCTCTTCGCGCACTTCGGACCGGTCACCGGCAAGTCGGGCGACATCTGCTCGGGCGCCGGCGAGGCCGCGCAAGAAGATGACTTCGGCGTCTGCGACAGCCACGATCTGTCCGACCTGCTGAACAGCCGCACGATCGTCGTGTGGGGCAAGAACCCGCACACGAGCGGCGTGCACCTGCTGCCCGTGCTGCGCGAGGCGAAGGCGAACGGCGCGACGATCGTCGGCGTCGACCCGGTGCGCACCCGGCTGGCCGAGCTGTGCGACGCCTTCGTGCGACCGCGTCCCGGAGGCGACCACGCGCTCGCGTTCGGCGTCGCGCGGCTGCTCTTCGAGCGCGGCGCGACCGACCCGCGCGGGCTCGCCGCCTGCGCCCACGTCGACGGCTTCCGCGCGCTGGCCTTCGAGCACGACGTCGACGGATGGGCGCGGCGCGCCGACGTGCCGGTGTCCGACGTCGAACGCCTCGCGCGCGCGTTCGTCGAGCGTCCCACCGCGCTGCTCGTGGGCTGGGGCCTCGGACGGCGGCGCAACGGCAGCCGCACGGTGCGCGCGCTCGACGCGCTCGCGGCGATCTCGGGGAACCTCGGCGTGCCCGGCGGCGGCGCCTCGTTCTACTTCCAGCGGCGCGCGGCGTTCGACCTCGACGTCTTCCGCGCGCTGCCCGACGCGCCGCGCAAGGTGCGCGAGGCCTGCTTCGGACCCGAGGTGCTCGCGCTGCGCGACCCGCCCCTGCGCGCGGCCTGGATCACCGCCGGCAATCCCGCCTCGATGCTGCCGGACAGCGCCACCGTGCGGCGCGCGCTCTCCGGGCTCGAGTTCGTCGTCGTGGTCGACACCCATCCGACCGACACGACGGACGTGGCCGACCTCGTGCTGCCCACGCTCACCCTGCTCGAGGACAGCGACGTGCTCGGCGCGTACGGCAACCACTGGGTGCGCGAGTCGCGTCCCGTGCTCGCGCCGCCGCTCTTCCCGCAGGACGCCGACGTCGTCGACGTCGCATCGCGCGCGCCGCGCTTCGCCGAACGCTTCGTCGGTTCGCCGGGTCCGCGGCACGAGCTCGAGATCCTGCAGGGACTGGCCGCGCGACTCGGCCTGTCCGACGTGCTCTCGGGCTCGGTCGACGACTGGAAGCGTCGGTTGACCGCGTCGCTGGGCCGCAGCGGCGCGCCGCTCGAGGCCCTGCCCGCGCGCGATCCCCGGCGTCCGAAGGTGCTGTTCGCCGACCTGGTCTTCGCCACGCCGAGCGGAAAGGTCGAGCTGCTGCACGAGGCCGTCGACGACGCGCCGGCCACGTCCGCCGACTTCCCGCTGCTGCTCACGGCGGTCTCGACGCCGGCGGCGCAGGCCAGCCAGCACTCTCTCCCGCGCGACGGACGCGCCCCGCGCGTCGTCGTGCACCCCGATGCGTCGGCCGGCATCGCCGACGGCGGCGACGGACGCCTCGTGTCGCGCCTCGGCGCGCTCGACGTGCGCGTGGTCCACGACCCGGCGGCCCGACGCGACGTCGCGCTCATGGAGAAGGGCGGCATGGCGCGCGACGGCGGCTGCCCGAACGACATCCTGCCCGCGGTCGAGACCGACGCGGGCGGCGGCGCCGCGTACTACGACGAGCCCGTGCGCCTCGAGCCGCGCTGAGCGGCGCGGCGGCGTGCGCGCTCAGCGTCCCGCGGAGCCGTCCTCGAGCTCGACGAACGTGGGACGCAGCACGAGCACCGTCTCGCCGGCGTCGCTGAAGCGCGTCACCTCGGCGAAGCGCGTCCCGTCCAGCCACTCGGGCTGGTCGTGCTCGAGGGTGTCGAGCGAGAACACGGCGTACGGGACGTCGTACTCGCGCAGCTTCTTGAGCACCGAGACGTCGCGGCAGGGCATGTTCGTCACGATCGCGCGGCGTCCGGCGTAGAAGCCGTCGCGTCGGCGCTGGGTCAGGAACCACTGCTCGGGACGCGTGTGCTCGGCCACCCAGGCGAGCGCGTCGAGGCGTGGCTGCTTGTCCTCGCGCTGGGGCCACGTGCCGGCGCGCACCGACTCGAACAGCGCGAGGCCGAGCACGACGCGCCGCCAGGTGACCGGCGCCGCGAACCACGCGATGCCCGCGCCGCACAGCGGCAGCATGGGGACGATCGCGGTCAGGTAGTGCCGGTTCGAGAGGTAGCCGTTCACGTGCAGGTGGATCGCGAGCACGCCCAGCCAGCCGACGCTCGTCACGAGCAGGAAGCCGAGCAGCTCGCGCCGCCGACGGAAGAGCACGCAGCCCCCGGCGAGCGCCAGCACGAACGCCTCGCCGCGCAGCGTGTGCAGGAAGCCGCGCAGGATCTCGGCCACCAGCGCGAACGGCGAGAGCATCCTGGCGTCGCGCGCGAGGAGCGGCAGCGACGGGGCGGGACGCACGGCGCCGACGGCCGTCGCGGCGTGCGACGCGAGCGCCGCCGCGCCGCCGACCCCCGCGGCGGTCCACGCCGGGCGGGTGCCGTCGGTGGGGGACGTCGCGTGGTCCGGCGTGCGTGATGCGCCGCGCGCGGTGCCGTCGTCCGCCTGTTGCGCGGGATCGTCCGGCGTGCGGGCCGCGTCCTCGTGCGGTCCGTCGTCGTGTGCCGGAGTCGCGGGCTTGCCGTCGGGTTTGCTCGGGCCGGTGGGCCCTGATCCGGGTTCGGCCCCGGGCGAGGGAGCGGAATGGGTACCGTCTGCGGTCTCGGTCTCGGTCTCGGTCTCGGCTTCGGCTTCGGCTTCGGCTTCGGAGCCGGCGCCGTCGGCTCGAGCCTCGGCTCCTGCCGCGAGCGATGCGCGGCGACTCGGGATGAACGGCCATCCCAGCGGACTGTCGGGCGGCGCCTGCAGGAACTCGTCGGCGTCGGTGAGTCCCATGCGCAGGGCGGAGGGCTTGATCGAGAGCGCCCAGGCGTCGGTCAGCGCATGCACCTCGAGCACGTACGGCAGCACGCACGCGAGCACGCCGACGACGAACGCGAGCGTGGCGCGCAGCATCGGCACGCGGGCGCGTCCCCCGACGAGCGCGACGCCCAGCAGCCAGGCCCACGGGACGCACAGGTACAGGCCCTCGTAGCGCGTCAGGTAGGCCAGCCCGCTCAGCGCGCCGGCGGCCAGCGCCGAGCGCGCGCAGCCCTTGCGTTCGCGGCTCGTCCACATGGCCCACAACGCGCACAGCGCGAGCGCGGCGAAGAGTCCGTCGGACTGGATGTCGGCGGTGTAGTTCACCGCGCGCACGTTGATCGCCGCCGCGAGGGCCGCGCAGGGTGCGATCACGCGTGCGCCGGGGACGCGCCTGCCGAAGCCCCAGCTCGCGAGCACGAGCAGCAGTCCCGACAGGATCGAGACGGTCAGGCCCGCGACGACGAGGTCGCCGACGAGGCGCGCCACGCCGGCCGTGGCCGCGGCGTAGAGCGGCAGATAGGGATGCGACAACGCCGCGTCCCAGTGACCGGCCAGCATCTGCCCGGCCTGCCACAGGAAGTCCGGGCCGTCGTTCATCATGAGCGTCGACTGCCACCACGACACGAGCCGCAGCAGGAGCGCGAGGGCCAGCGCCGCGAGCAGCCAGCGACGCGCCGGACGTTCGTCGCCGACCGGCGCGGTCGGCGACGACGCGGCGTGCGCGGCGGAGGTGCGTTCGCTCATGCGCCGCAGTGTGGAACCGCGCGCGCACCGGAACAAGTCCCGCGCGCCGTCCCGCGGGCCGCCGGTCGTCCGCTACGAGATGAGCGGGAGCTGGAGCTGTGGGTTGCGCGCGGCGCGGCGCTTGAGCATGCGCGCGGCGGCGCCCTTGCCGTAGTCCTTGCCGAAGAGCGCCCAGACGCGCTTCTTCCAGCGCAGGATGCGGTTGAGCTGCAGCGCCCGGGCGCGCAGGCGGTCGATGGTGGCCTTGTCGAAGTGCGTGCCCACCAGGCCCGCGCCCTCGACGACCTCGTCCCACGTGTCGCCCTTGAGGTCGCCGCGCTCGACGGCCTCGCCGTGGTAGCGCGTCATCGGGTAGGTGATGTTCACGTTCGGGACGATCGCGATGCCGAGCTCGTGGTAGAAGCGTGCCGACTGCATGGCCGTGTGCTCGGTCTCGCCGGGCAGGCCGAAGATGAAGTTGGGCGAGATGGGCAGTCCGATCGTCTCGCCGTACGAGCGGTACTCGAGGAACTCCTCGAGGGTCAGCTTGCTGATCTCGCCCTGCATCTCGTCGCTGCCGGTCTCGAGGCCGGTGTAGATCTCGGCGCAGCCGGCGTCCTTCATGAGCTTCAGCAGCGACTTCTTCATGCCGTTCAGCCGCGTCTGCACGCGCCACTCGATCTTCGGCGCGAGGCCGCGCGCGATGAGGCCCTCGCAGATCTCGGTGGTGTGCTTGCGGTCGAGCGTGAAGATCTGGTCCTGGAACATGATGCGGCGCACGCCGTACTTCTCGACGACCTCCTGCACCTCGTCGAGCACCTGCTGCGGGTCGCGCTTGCTCTGCCGGTCGCCGAACATCTGCTTGTAGCAGTAGCCGCACGGCATCGGGCAGCCGCGCGACGTCTCGAGCATCGCGAACGGCTTCTCGGGCGCGCCCGCGTCGCGGTAGCGGTCCATCGGCAGCAGGTGCCAGGCGGGCGACGGGAAGTCGCGGTACTTGACCGGGTCGGGGTCGTCGACGTTGTGCACGTGCTTCCCGCTCGCGTCGCGGAAGCTCACCGAGAGCTCGGCCTTCGGATCGCGTCCCTCGGCCAGGGCGTCGAGCACCTTGAACGAGACCGGCTCGGTCTCGCCGCGCAGCACGACGTCGACCCGCGGCAGCTTGCGCAGCATGTCGTCGGGGAAGATCGAGCCGTGCGGCCCCTCGAGCAGGGTCCAGCGGGGAGGCGACGTCCAGCCGTCGAAGAGCTTGGCGAAGAAGTCGGTGATGTACGACGTGTCCGGGATCGGCAGCTCCCAGGCGTCGGTGCGCTCGCTGCTGTAGTACAGGACGTCCGGCCCGAACTCGCGGATGCGGCGCACGGTCTCGTCGTCGCTCCAGCCCATGACGTGGGCGTCCAGGAACTGGATCTCCCAGCCGCCCCGGGCCTCGAGGTGCGAGGCCACGATGGCGGTCGAGAGCGGCTGCCAGTTCCGCGTCTTCCGGAACGCGTAGTTGCGCTGGAAGACCCGGATGTACGGGTTCACGATGCTGATCTTCATGGATGGTCCGGACGGTTGCTGGCCATCGGGGCCCCGCGCCGGGACGACGGCGAAGGGACGCACCAGGGTACCCCCGATCGGCCGGACCGCGCACCCATCTTGGGTCCGTCTGCCGCTCGCGCGGGCTCTCGGCGGCCGAGACGGGTCTCGGACGGGCCGGATCCGCGCGGCGGAGGCCGCGGGGTGCGGACACGAGCCCGCGATCACTCGATCGCGCGCTCGTGTTGAACGCGAGCGCTCGGCGCGCCCCCGCAGGCGCTCCCTGCGCACTCGGGCACGGAGCCGGGGACGGATGCCCCACGTGTCGCGCGGAGGTCGACGATCTGCGGGACTGCCCTTACACTCCTGGCCACTCTCCTCTCGCCCGCTCTCGCGCACCCGGCCTTTCGCGCGGGGCGCAGCGGCGAACCCGACTCCCTCTCCCTCCGGAACCGTCGACACGATGAAACCCCAGCGCCTCTCCCTCCTGGCTGCCGGTGTCGGTCTCCTCGCCCTGCCCGCTGCGGCCCAGCTCTCGCCCTGGCAGGTCGACAGCGGTCGCGTCGCGATCCACTTCTACGACGACATCCTCGAGGACACGGGCCTGATCATCGAGGAGCTGCACACGACCGCCGAGGTCTTCGACCCGGCCACCGAGGCGATGGACGGCGACCTCGTCGGCTTCCAGGTCATGGACCCGCCGTCCGACCTGATCGTGCTGCGCAACCGTGAGGACAACTTCCAGCCGTACGGCGTGGTCGGCGGCAAGCTCGTGGTCGACGGCGGCTTCTACCTGTACGCCGCCGACACCGGCCTGGGCGTCGACTTCACCGGCTTCGAGGTGAGCCCGATCGAGGTGCGCAACGACGGACCGGGCGGCGAGGCCGA
Source organism: Planctomycetota bacterium (assembly GCA_020638905.1). Lineage (GTDB taxonomy): Bacteria > Planctomycetota > B15-G4 > B15-G4 > B15-G4 > JACKHP01. The sequence goes on from JACKHP010000012.1 coordinate 39,096, forward strand.
TCCCGACTACTTCTTCCTGCGCGAGCCGGGGTCGCCGACCGACGACTTCAAGCTCTGCTACGTGAAGATCTTCTTCAGCGACCAGCCCGGCTACGAGCCGCCGGTCGCTCCCGACACCGGCGACCACGAGCAGACCCCCGAGCAGTTGCGCATCAAGGCCTGGGACCTGATCGTCACGCCCGACCTGGCGGCGAAGCTCGGACGTCCCGACCTCGCGAACCGCGTCGTGGGCTACGGCAAGATCGACCTCGACATGTCGGAGTACGGCGGTCGCTACGAGCTGCCCGAGGGCCAGAACGTCTACACGCCCTACGAGCACGGTGCCCCCGGCACGTTCGAGGGTTCCGTCAAGGACGTCAAGCTGGGCCTGCTGACGAGCCTCTCGAACCTGGGCCACACCGGGACCTTCGGCTCGGGACGCACGGGCATGTCCATGTCGACCACCTCGTGCAACGTCGGTGACCTCGACGTGCCCTGGCTGGCCGCCATGCAGGAGAACCACCCCGGCATCGCCATGGGTCTCTACCGCCAGCTCGGCGGACGCTTCGAGCAGGTCGGCGTCTCGTGGATCAAGCACGGCTTCTTCGCGCTCTCGAACAGCCAGTGCACCACCTGCCAGCACCCGTCGAACGGCACGTTCCTCGGCCTGGGCTGCTCCGACACGTACGGCACGGGCAACAACGGCGACCGCATGTGGCTCGGCCCGCGCAGCGAGTGGAACCCGTCGACCGCCAAGTGGACGTGCCTCGGCAGCTACTTCGACGGCACGCCGGCCGACTGCGTGCGCAGCGTGACGGGATCGGGCAACGGTCCGGTCAACCACCGCCTCGAGGCCTTCGACGTCGACCTGGCGAACCCGGGCGCGACGTACTACTACGAGGCCGACTACCTCGTGCGCGAAGACGCCTCGAACATGAACAACATCGGTTCGCGGATGGCGACGATCACGAGCACGGGTTCGACGTTCTCCATGAGCACGCCGGGCACGAACAACCCTCTCATCGAGGGCCCCGCGCTGCTGCGCTGGGGTGACATGCACACGTTCGGCAGCATCGACGGCGACGGCGAGATCCTGCTCGCGGCGCAGGTCGACGACCTCGGCAACGGCACCTGGCACTACAAGTACGGCCTGTTCAACTGGCGCGCCGACCGTCGCCCGGGTTCGTTCTCGGTGCCGCAGGCCGGACCGACGGCCGACTACTACTTCCACGACATCGACGACCTCCCGACGAACGACTGGGTGCCGACGACGGCCGGCAAGAACGTGACCTTCACCTTCCCCGGCGTCTTCGAGGCGGGGCACAAGGTGGCCGGTCCGCTCGAGTTCGACACGCTCTACAACTTCGAGTTCACCAGCACGCACCCGCCGGCAGTGCGCGACGCTGTGGTCGGCATCCACGACGCGGGCCAGGGCGGCGACCTGCTCGGCCTCGAGACCCTGGCGCCGTCGATCCTGACCATGGGTGCGAGCAAGCTCTCGCCCGCCGCGGGCGAGTCGATCGCGCTCGAGGTCAAGGGCGGCACGGCCGGCGCGATGATCGCGCTGCTCGAGGTGAACGGCGTCCCGCTGCCCTCGGCGATCATCGTCACGCCCACGCCGATCCCCTTCGTCGGCGGCGAGGTCTCGATCCCGATCACCGTCGACGCCAGCGCCGCCGGCGCCAGCTTCACCTGGATCGCCGCCGACGTCGGCACGAGCGTGATCTCCCTGTCGAACGTCTCCACGCTGGCGGTGCAATAGGTCGGGGGGACTGCAAGGTCGGCCCAGGCGCGACGCGGCGGGCGACGTGGGACTGCGGCCAGGTGGGGGAACACCTGGCCTCCGTCCCACATCGCCCGCCGCTGCCCGCGCGGCGCTCCCTTCGCGAGATGAAAGGATGAACGGCTTGGCGGACGCGAGCAAACCGCCGACGTGACGCGGCGCCCACGTCGCACGCGCGGCGTTTCGGGCCGCGGTGTGCGCGCCCACTGACCATCGTCACGCAGCATCGCGCAGCTTCGGACAGTCCTCGCCGCCTGCGGCGGCTGCGGAACTTGCAGCGCGCTGGGCATGTGCCTCGGGGCGCGCATTCCGGAGCGGGGGGAAGCTCAGCGCGCTGGCGCGCGGCTTCGCGGCGATTCGGAGAGCTTTGCGAGTCATCATCTCTTTCGAAGCAGGTGGTGCGCGCCGCGGGGGTGAGCCTCGTGCGTGAGCATGATCGCGAAGGCTGATGACATCGAACTGCGTGCTGGCTCTGGACGGCGCGCCGTCGTGCGTGATTCGCCGACGGCGCTGCACTCGATACGCTGCGAGTCGGCGGGGCATGCCGGCGCTCGATCCTCGCGACTCGTGTCGAATGTGCGGACCGGAGGAGCGCAGGGGGCGATCGCCCAGCGAGTTCCGCAGGCGCCGCAGGCGCCGAGGACTGCTCGAGCGGGGCGGTCGCCCCCGAGCACCCGGAGTGTCCGCACACACGGCGCTCCAGCACCCGAGCGATCGCGTGGAGTCGTCCCCCGCGACTCGCCGACCGCACGGTTGTCAGGCGCCGACGCGAGCCCCTGGTGCTTCCGCGCACGGACGATCGCCGGGCAGAGAAACGAGGCGCGCGCCGGTCAGGAAGGCCAGGCGCTCGGCCAGCTCGGGGCGCGCGGTGAAGAGCAGCACCTGGCGCTCGTCGGCCACCGCGCGCAGGAGGTCGGCCGCGACGTCGGTGCGCGGCGCGTCCCAGTTCGCGAAGGCCTCGTCGAGCAGGACGGGCAGCGGTTCGCCCGCGTCGGCGCGCTCGGCCAGCGCGAGCCGGAAGGCCAGCCGCACCTGGTCGCGCGTGGCGCGACTCAGCGCCTCGTCGACGGGACGCGCCGCGTCGTCGTCGCGTGCGCGTGCGAGCAGCCGCGGCTCGTCGCCGTCCGCGTCGACGAGCACGGCGTTCCAGCGGCCGACGGTGAGACGTTCGACCCAGCGCGACGCACGCCGCAGCACGTCGGGTTCGTGCAGCGCGCGCCAGCGCGCGTCGGCCGCGCGCAGGACCGCGGCGAGCAGCGCCCGCCGGTCGTGGGCCACGCGCACGCGCTCGAGCTCCTCGTGGAGTGCGTCCAGCTCGCCGTCGAGATCGTCGGGTCCCGGTTGCTCGGCGAGCGCGCGCTGCTCCTCGTCGAGGCGCGCCCGGCGTTCGCTGGCCGCGAGCTGACGCGCGGCGAGCTCGTCGAGGCGCACGCGCTCGCGCTCGAGCGCCAGTTCGTCGTCGCTGTCCGGAGCGGACGCGGTGTCGGCGTCGGACTCGGCACCGCCGTCGGCCTCGTCCAGGCGGTCGCGCCAGGCCGGGACCTCGGCCGACAGCGCGCGCTCGAGCGTGTCCGCCTCGCGCCGCAGCGCGTCGGCGCGCTCGGCGCGGCGAAGTCCCTCGTCGGGGTCGCCGTCGGGCGCGAGGGCGGCGAAGAGCTCGCGCAGATGCCGGCGTGCGGAGGCGGCCTCCGTGCAGGCCGCGCGCGTCGCCGCGAGCTCCTCGCGGGCCGCGGGCAACGCGCTCCGGGCGTGCTCGGCGACGCGCTCGGCGCGCTGCGCGTCGGGGAGATCGTCCGCCCACGCGGCGACGCGTCGCACGGGATCGTTGCCGGGCTCGCGTCCCAGGCGACGTGCCAGGGCGGATGCCCGTCGGACGCGGCGCGCGGCACGCAGCTCGAGGTGATGCAGGGGTGCGGCGAGCTCGTCGAGCGCCGCCAGCGCATCCTGGAGGATGCGCACGTCGGCCAGGAGTTCGGGGCCTCCGGCGGCGAGACGGGCCGGCGCCACGGGGACCTCGGCCAGCAGCGCGAACGTCGCCCGGCGCGCGTCGTGGAACGACTCGCGCGCGCGCTCGACGTCGGACAGGAGACGCGCACGCCGGGCGGCGAGCACGTCACGCCGTCCCCGGGTGCGGGCGCTCTCGCGCGCGGCGCGCAGGGCGTCCTCGGTCTCGCGCAGCGCGATCACGAGCGGCACGTCGTCGTCCAACTCCAGGCGCGCGCGAGCGTCGGCGAGACGCGCCCGGGACGCCGCGGGGGCGTGGCGTCCCGACGGACGCCGCGCGTCGCGCACCGTGAGGAGAGCCGCTCCCAGCGCGAGCGCCGCGCCGGCGGCGAACCACGGGGCGCGCTCCCCGGCGGACGCCAGCAGTCCGGCGGCGACCAGGGCGCCGCCGGCCGCCAGCGCCAACCCCGCGCCCGACGTCGCGTCCGCGGGGCGTCCCACTCCGTCGCCGAGGCGATCGAGCGCGCGCTCCTCGAGCAGCAGGTCGAGCAGGGCGTCGCGTCGCAGCGCGAGCGCGTCCTCGTCGGCGGCCGGCGGCGCGGCGTCGTCGAGCGCCTCGCACTCGAGCGCGCGCGCTCGAGGGCGTCGCGCAGGCGCAGCAGCTCGCGCTCGGCCGCGTCGAGCCGCGCCAGCCGCGCGCCGAAGCTCGGCCAGCGGCAGCGCCGCGAGCGCGCGGCGCGCGCGTCCGTCAGGACGGCGGTCGAGCAGCAGCGCGGCGTCGCGCAGCAGGGCCGCCTCGCGTCGCGCGCAGGCCGCGCGCAGCTCGGTCGCGCGACGCTCCTCGGCCGCGACGCTGCAGCAGGTCGGACGCCACCGCGCGCAACACGTCCTCGTGCGCGAGCAGCGCGGCGCGCCACGGGTCATCGCGCGCCTCGGCCGCCAGCGCGTCGTGTCGTGCCTGGACCTCGGCCAGCCGGGCGGCCGCCGCCTCGGCTCGACCTCGCGCGTGCGGCGCTCGAGGGCCGCGCGCGGTTCGCCGGGGACAGGACGGCCGCGCGAGCGCGTCGGCCTCGACGTGCAGCGCGCGCCACTGGCGTCCGCAGGTGCGCAGCGAACGCCACGCGAGGCGACGCTCGAGGCGCGCCCGCCCCAGGCGAGCACGCTCGCCGAGGTCGGAGAGTTCGCGCGGGCGGCGGTCGCGCGCTCGTCGCGCAGCTCGAGCTGCCAGCGCAGGCGGCGCCGGGCCTCCCGCGCGCGCGCGCCGGACGCGGGCGAGCTCGTCGCGCGCAGCGCGCGCTCGCGCGGTCGTCCCACGCGATCAGGACGCCACAGCGCGCGCGCGCCTCGGCCTCGAGCGCGAGGGCCGCGTCGCGCGGCGTGCGCAGGCGCGGGTCGACGAGCCCCAGCAGCAGGCGCCGCTCGAGGTCGTCCCATGCGGCGCGGGCCAGCGGCAGCGCGTCGTCGGGCGGGGCCGCGTGCACCCCGCGGAAGAGTGCGCGCGGGACGGCGGTTGCGCACGGTGCGGGTGCGTTGCCGAGCGACGCGGCGCGTCCGTCGACGAGCCAGCGCGACCAGGGCGCGTCGGACAGGCGACGCTCGATGCGCGCGGCGCGTCCGTCGGCGAGGCGCAGGTCGAGCGCCCCGACGATGGGCGTGCCGTCCCACGGCGCGAACGGATGGACGGCGAGCTGCGCGGGCGCGAAGCCGAACAGCGCGCTCTCGACGAACGCCGCGAGGGTCGACTTGCCGCTCTCGTTGGGGCCGCAGAAGATCACGAGCGACGCGTCGGCGAGGCCCTCGACGCGCAGTCCGCGCAGGGCGCCGAAGCGCTCGACGTGCAGCGCGTCGAGCCTCATCGGCGACGTCCCGCGAGGAGCGCCGCGGCGAGTTCGTGGTCGAGGCCGGGCAGCAGGGCGCGCAGCGCGGCGCGTCGCGCGACGAGGTCGTCGCCGGCGCAGCTCGCCAGGCGCGCCGGCGCGAGGGCGTCGAGCAGGCGGTCGTCGCTCCCGAGCTCGTCGAGCAGGCGCAGCGCCAGGGCGACCGCGTCGTCGCCGCGTCGCAGCGCGTCGAGGTCGAGGGGGACGTGCAGCGACGCGTGGTGCAGCTCGCAGGAGAGCACGTCGAGGCGTTCGCGCAGGTCGTCCTCGAGTTCGGCGCGCAGCGACTCGTCGAGCTCGCCGGCCAGCGGACACGCGCCGCGCAGGACGACGCGCAGAAGACGCCCCTCGACGGGCGGGTCCGCGCCTCGGGCCGCGTCGCGCGGCCCCGGGCCGGACGTCGCCGCGTCGTCGCAGTCGTCCGCGAGCAGTCCGGCCCAGGCCGCTGCGACGCGCTCGCCGAGCGCGCCCACGTCGCGCACCTCGTCGAGGTCGGCGAGCTCGAGCGTCTCCCAGCGCACGGGGGCGAGGGCGCGGAAGGACACCTCGGCGTGGCCGCGGCGCAGCGTCACGAGCAACGCTCCGCGCGGTCCGGGTTCGCCGTGGTGACGTCCCTGCAGGTTGCCCGGGTACCACGCGGCGGGGGCGTCGAGCACGCGCTGCCGACGATGGACGTGACCCAGCGCCCAGTAGTCGACGTCGGCGCGTCGCAGGTCGTCGCGCGTGCACGGCGCGTAGGGACGGTGCGCGTCGCCCTCGCGAGCCGCCTCGACCTGCGCGTGCAGGAGTCCCGCCACAGGCACGTCGCCAGCGGGGCGCACGATGCGCGCCGCGAGGTTCTCGACCACGCGCGGGCCGGCGTGGCCCGCGCCGACGATCTGCGCCACGAGGTCGCCGCGCGCGTCGTGCACGCCGACCACGCGCGGCTCGGCATCGTCGAGGCGCGTCACGAGCCGCTCGGGCCAGGCCACGGCGGAGTGCGCCGACGAATCGCGCGGGTCGTGGTTGCCGGTCGCGACCACGACCGAGACGCCCGCGTCGACGAGGCGCCGCAACTGCTCGGCCAGGAACGCGCCGGTGGGCAGCGCGAGGCGCTCGCCGTCGAACAGGTCGCCGGCCACCAGCAGGGCGTGCACGCGTTCGTCCAGGCAGAGGTCGACGACGCGCGCGAAGGCAGCCCGTCCGGCGCGGCGCAGGCACGCGCGCAGGTCGGCGTCGCGGCAGCGATACGGCGTGTCGAGGTGCACGTCGGCGCAGTGGACGAACCGGAACGCTCCGCTCATGGACCGATCGAAGGATGTCCAGGTCCGGGATTCAAGCGCGAGGCCGCGCGCCGGCCGTCGCGCCCGCACGGTCGCCTGCCTCCGTCACGCCGCCGTGCGGCCGGGCGCCGGGCTGCTACGCTGGTGCCTCCGACCGATGGAGGTGTCGAACCCGATGTCCACCCCGAAGACCTTCGGCGAGCTCAAGGCCAGCGGTTGGCGTCCTTCCAGCGTCAAGGACGAGATGCGCCGCAACCTCGTGCAACGGCTGCGCGAGCGGCGTCCCGTGTTCCCGGGGCTGGTGGGCTACGACCGGACGGTCATCCCGGCCGTCCAGGACGCGATCCTCTCGCGGCACGACTTCATCCTGCTCGGCCTGCGCGGACAGGCCAAGACGCGCCTGCTGCGCGCGCTGCCCGACCTGCTCGACGACGAGATCCCGGTGGTCGAGGGCAGCGAGCTGAACGAAGATCCGTTCGGTCCGCTCACCGCGGCCACGCGCGAGCGCATCGCGCGCGAGGGCGACGCGCTGCCCATCGCGTGGCTGCCGCGCGCTGCGCGCTACCACGAGAAGCTGGCCACGCCCGACGTCACGGTGGCCGACCTGATCGGCGACGTCGACCCGATCAAGGCCGCCACGAAGAAGCTGGCCTTCTCCGACGAGGGCGTCATCCACTACGGCATCATCCCGCGCACGAACCGCGGCATCTTCGCCATTAACGAGCTGCCCGACCTCGCGGCGCGCATCCAGGTGGGACTGCTCAACCTGCTCGAAGAGGGCGACGTGCAGATCCGCGGCTTCCCGGTGCGGCTGCCGCTCGACATCTGCCTCGTCTTCTCGGCCAACCCTGAAGACTACACGAACCGCGGGAACATCATCACGCCGCTGCGCGACCGCATCGCGTCGCAGATCCTGACGCACTACCCGCGCACGCTCGACGAGGCGCTGGCGATCACGCGTCAGGAGGCCTGGACGGGGCGTGACGACGGCGTCGAGGTGGTCGTCCCCGAGCTGCTCGAGCGCATCGTCGAGCAGGTGGCGTTCGAGGCGCGCGAGAGCGAGTTCGTCGACCAGTCGTCCGGCGTCTCGGCGCGCATGACGATCTCGCTCATGGAGAACGTCGTGAGCAGCGCCGAACGGCGCGGGATGCTCACCGGCGAGCGGCGCGTGGTGGCGCGCCTGGCCGACCTGTTCGGTTCGACGTCCGCGGTCACCGGCAAGATCGAGCTCGTCTACGAGGGCGAGCGCGAGGGCGTGGCCGCGGTCGCGCTGCACCTCATGGGCAAGGCGGTCAAGAGCGTGCTGGCCGAGCGGCTGCCCGACGCACTCGCGCCGGCCGGGCCCGGAGACGCGGCGCACGACGAGGCGTACCTGCCGATCCTGGCGTCGTTCCGCGCGGGGACGACGGCCGACGTGGCCGACGACGTGGCCGAGGTCGAGATGCGCCGCCGGCTCGACCGCATCGCCGGGCTGCGCGAGCTGGCGCAGCGGGCGCTCGAGCCGTCCGACGAGGTCGAGTGCACGGCGGCGATGGAGCTCGTGCTCGAGGCGCTGCACCAGAGCGCGCTGCTCTCGCGCGACGAACTCGTGCGCGGGCACGCCTACGCCGATCCGTTCGACGCCATGGCGCGCAGCCTCGACGACTGAGGAGCGGCTCTCTTGCGCGACTTCCTGTACCGCGACCACGACCCCGCGCGCGACGCGCGCGAGCGGCTGCTCGAGCGGCTGGCGAAGCTCTTCCGCGACCTGCTGCTGCGCACGAGCGGCGACGTCGACGAGGCCTTCCGCTGGCTCGACCACATCGGTCGGCGGCACGGCATCTTCCCCGACAAGCTGACGCTCGACGAGGTCAAGGCGTGGCTCGAGCGCGATCGCACCCTGGCGCGCGACGGCCAGGGCAACCTGCGCGTCACGCCGCGCGGCGAGCAGCGCCTGCGCCTCGACGCGCTCGACACGGTCTTCGGCGCGCTGCAGCGCGACGCCGCGGGCGAGCACCGCACCAAGGTCGACGGCACCGGCGGCGAGCGCCAGCCCGAGACGCGCCGCTGGCGCTTCGGCGATCCCGTCTCGCACGTCGACGGGCGCACCACGATCCACAACACGCTGAGGCGCGTGGGACTGGGCGATCTCGACGTCACCGAGGAAGACCTCGAGGTCTTCGAGACCGAGCACAGCTCGTCCTGCGCCACGGTGCTGCTCGTCGACGTGAGCCACAGCATGGTGCTCTACGGCGAAGACCGCATCACGCCGGCGAAACAGGTCGCGATGGCGCTGTGCGAGCTCATCCGCACGCGCTACCCGAAGGACGGGCTCGACGTGGTGCTGTTCGGCGACGACGCCGTGCGCGTGCCGGTCGACGAGCTGCCGTGGGTCTCGGCAGGACCGTTCCACACGAACACCCGCGGCGGACTGCGGCTCGCCCAGGAGATCCTGCGCAAGCGCCGGCAGGCCAACAAGCGCATCCTCATGATCACCGACGGCAAGCCCTCGGCGCTCACCGAGCGCGACGGCACGGTCTACAAGAACCCGTTCGGACTCGACGAGCGCGTGGTGAACAAGACCCTCGACGAGGCCGCGAACTGCCGGCGGCTGGGCATCCCGGTGACGACGTTCATGCTCACCGACGACCCGGTGCTGGTCGACTTCGTCGATCGCTTCACGCGCCTCAACAAGGGACAGGCGTACTATTCGCGTCCCGACCGGCTGGGTGCGTTCGTGCTCGTCGACTACCTGCGCAACCGGCGCCGCACGGTCGAGTGACGCGCGTCGCGCGACGGTGCGAGCCGCGGGTCGTCGCGGGACGCCCCGGCGTGACGTCAGTCGGCGTCAGCCGGAGGCGGCTCGTGGACGACCATGATCTCGTCCAGCGGCTTGCGCAGCAGCGCGGCGGCCGGCACCTCGCAGTCGTCGGCCGCGTAGCCGATCGGCACGAGCAGGAACGGGCGCTCGTGCGCGGGACGTCCCAGCACGCGCGAGAGGAACGCCATCGGGCTGGGCGTGTGGGTGAGCGTCGCGAGTCCGGCGTGGTGCGCGGCGGCGAGCAGCAGCCCGCACGCGAGCCCGACCGACTCGGCCGGATAGTAGACCTGTCCGCCGTCGTCGCGGCGCATGAGCTTGAAGACGACCACGAGCCAGGGCGCCACCTCGAGGAAGGCCTTGTCGGCGTCGGTACCCAGCGGGCCGAGGTCTGCCAGCCACTCGGCGTTGGCGCGCTCGGCGTAGAACGCGCGCTCTTCCTCTTCGGCGGCCAGGCGGATCCGGCGTTTGAGCGCCGGGTCGGACACGCACACGAAGCGCCACGGCTGCTTGTTCGCGCCGCTGGGCGCGGTCGATGCGGCGCGCACGATCTGTTCGATCGTCGCGCGCGACACCGGACGCTCGGAGAACGCGCGCACCGTACGCCGCCTGCGCATCACCTCGTAGAAGCGCCGCGCGGCCTCCTCGGGCGGCAGCCCCGGGTCGTGTCGGTCGACGAACGGCACGTGCGGCGGACGCTGTGCATCGCCGTCCGGCGCGGGGGATCCCCCGCTCACGGAGCGTCGCCGTCGGACAGGAAGTCGGCGCAGAAGTCGGCGTCGAGCCGCGCCAGCAGCGGCTTGAGCGCGTAGCGCAGCAGCGCGTTGGCCGCCGTCGCGGGTGCGTCGTCGTTGCCGCCGCCCTTGATCTCGCCGCTGGACACGACGCGCGTGCGTCCCGCGTCGAGCGGCACGATCTCGAGCGAGGCCTCGAGCCGGAACATCTGCAGCGGCGGCATGCGGTCGCCCTTGGACGCGTTGCCCGTGCCGCGCAGGACGTAGTCGAACGACGGCGCCAGCCGCTCGCGCAGCGCGTCGACCGACATCGAGAGCGGGTCGTCGCCCTCGGCCAGGCCCGCGGGACGCGACGACTGCACGGCGAAGCCCTTGCGCGAGAGGTGTCCCGCCACCTCGGACAGCAGGCGCCCGTCGTCGAGCGGCCGGTCCTCGTAGCGCTCGTCGACCACCACCAGGATGCGCGTCTGTCCCGGCGTGGGCAGCCGGTACTGGAAGGTGAGCGACGGGACGCGCGTCGCGGGCCAGGCGGGCGCGATGCGCTGCAGGTCGGGCTCGAAGAGCACGGCGTTCGCGGCGCGTCCGGTGTTGGCGAGGTCGGTCACGCTGCACGCGAGCGTGCCGTCGGCGTCGGTGAGCAGCGCCGACGCGGCGAGCTGCGCGAGCTCGCCGTCGGCGAAGCGGAAGCGCGCCGGGAAGTCGGGTACGGGGTGCAGCGTGCCGTCGTCGTCGGCCGCGTCGATCCGCGCGACGAGCGGCTCCGCCAGGCGCGCGCCCACGTGTCCCTCCTGGTCGTCGCCGGAGACGATCGAGAGGTGCAGTGCGGCGACCGAGCGCAGCAGGTCGCCCTCGACCGCGACGAGGCGCTGGCGCAGGCGCTGGAGCTGCTCCTCGGCGGGGCGCTGCAGGGGACCGCCGAAGGCGACGGTGCGCGCGCGCGTCCCGTGGGCCTCGCCGCGGGCCAGCGCGTCGTAGGCCTCGAGCCGGTGGGTGAGCGCGCGCCCGAGAGACGAGCCGCCGAGCGCGTCGGCGGTCTGCAGCGACGTGGTGGCGGCCTCCATCTCGCGCCCGAGGGCGTCGAGGTCGCTGCGCACGAGCAGCTCGCGCGGGACGGCCACGAGCGCATCGAACTCGCCCGTGCGCGGATCCTGCCAGGTGTCCACGAGCGTCGCACCGGGCAGGTCCTGCGCGGCCACCAGGCGCACCGTCTCGGTGAGCCGCTCGCTCGACGACGACTGGCCGTCGACCAGCAGGCTCTTCGACTCGGACTCGAGCACGCCCTGCACCTGAACCTCGATCGTCTGCGCGATCTGGTTCACCGCGTTCGCGTAGGCGGTCGCGCGCGGATCGCCGTCCTTCGCGGAGGCCCGCCCGACGGCGGCGAGATGCGTGGCGGCCGGGGCCTTGGGATGGGTGGTCGGCGATTCGACCCATCCCGGCGAGGAGGCCTCGTCGGCGCCGGGCGAGGCGCAGGCGGCGAGGACGAGCACGAGCATGAACAGGCAGGTCGGGGTTCGGCGCATGGGGGTCCATTCTGGAGACGGGGCGCCGCGGATCCAGCGAATCCGCGCGGGGGCGCCGAGCAGGGGCAGGCGCGCGGGGGCGGCAGTCCGGGACGCGGACGAGTCCCGCGGCGCGTCGGCGACGGCCCGCGTCCCCTGCGCGGGAGTCCGTCCCTGCGCCGTGCCGCGGCCGCAGGCCGTGGCGTCGGCCACGACGTGGCGCCCCGGCGCTCCCCGACGAGCAGGCCGTCGTCCCGTGTGATTGCGCCGGATTCCCCCTGTCGGCGCCCTCGCGCGTTTGGCAGGCTAGCCCCCGGTCGACCGCGAGGGACCCCAGAGACCCCCGAGCGGCAGGAGGGCGACCACGATGGCGCCCGATCGGCCGCGAGGGACCGACGACCCAACCGCGGTGAAGATCAGCACCGCGATCTTCCCGGAGAACCGACGATGACCCGTACGATTGGTGCCCGCCTCGCTCTCGTCGCGATGGCTGCGATCCTGCTCCCCGTCCTCGGTTGCGCCAGTGACGGCGAGAAGACCGACGCGACGCTGCCCGTGGGCGAAGGCGGTCCGAAGTGGATCGACCAGCCCCAGGGCGTCTACGAGGAAGGCGGCGAGCAGTGGATCTACGCCGTCGGCCAGGCCAACTTCGACCCGAACCGCTCGGCGCAGCGCAACAAGGCCGCCATGCGGGCGCGCACCGAGATGGCGCGCGTGCTCAAGGTCGCGGTGCAGAGCATGGCCGAGGACTACCAGAGCACGAACCGCGACTTCTACAACATGGATGCGGCCTCCTCGGTCGAGTACTACGAGGAGATCTCGCGCCAGGTGACCGACGTGACCCTCTCGGGCTCGCGTCAGCTCGACGGCTGGCAGGACAAGGCGACCGGCGACTACTACATCCTGTACGGCATGCCGCTCGACACCAGCTTCTTCGACGCGTACATGAAGTCGGCCGAGGACGCCTACGCGCGCTACTCGCAGCGCGAGATGATCAAGGCCCAGAAGGAAGAGTACGCGGGCAAGCTCGACGAGCAGCTCGAGAAGATGAAGCAGATGGACGACAAGCAGCTGGCCGGTTTCCTCAAGCTCAACGGCTGAGCCCGGGTGGCCGATGGCCCGCGACGCGGCCCGACCGATTCAGGTGATCGGTCGGGCCGCCGACGTTTCCAGCAAGCCCGTGTGCGAGGGGGGTGTCCGATGAGTCGTCTGCTGCTGGGCGTGTTGCTCGCGTGCGTCGCGGGGTGCGGCCTCCTCGGCCCGCCGAAATGGGTGCTCGACTTCCCGAGCAGTGACGCGACGTACATCTACGGTGTCGGCTCGGCCGGCGTGACCCACGACCACAACCCCGACAAGTCGAAGAAGTACGCCATCGACCGGGCGATGCAAGACCTCTCGTACCAGATCAAGACCGAGGTCGTCGCGATCAGCGAGATGCACGAGACCTCGCACAACACCACGCTGCGTGTCGACTCGGTCAACCTGACCGACTCGGACATGAAGGGTGTCGAGATCGTCGACGTGTGGGTCGACAAGAAGGGCGAGGCCGGACTCAAGCAGCGCACCTGGGTGCTCGTGCGGTTGCCGCACTCCGCGGTCGACAAGATCCTGGCGCGCTACTGACTCGCGTCCGAGGGACGAAAGAGGCTGCCATGCGTCGTGTCCCGCTGCTGTTCGCCGTGCTCGTGCTCTCGGGCTGTGGACTCTTCTCGCCGCCGCGCTGGGTGCAGGTGCACCCGGCGCTCTCCGACGGCTTCGTGTACGGCGTGGGGCAGAGCGGCCCGACCGACGACGGTGAGCCGACCACGGCCGAGGGCGTGGCCCGCACGCGTTCCCTCGACGATCTGTCGTGGCAGGTGCGCCTGCTGGCGGCCGAGCGGCTCGGGCCGTCGTCCCCGAACGACATGCTGGTCATCCCCCCGTTGCTCGAGGGCGAGCTCGAGGGCGCCGAGATCGTCGAGGTGTGGGTCGACACCTTCGGCGACACGAAGGGCGACCTGCGCACCTACGCCCTGGCGCGCGTCCCCGTGACACGACTCGACGCGATCGTGACGCGGTTGGGCGGGGCGCACGACGACGGACCGAAGGCTGCCGCCGACGCGATGGAGGAGGTCGACCTCGAAGGCGCCGACGACGAGGTTTCGGACGACGAGGCCGGCGGCGGCGCGCCTTCGGACGGCTGAGCGCCCGCGCCGGGCCAGCCCGGCGCACCGCGTCTGCTGCGCGCCGCCTGGGTGGACGTCGGACGTGCCCCGGAGATCGCCCTTGTCCGCGTCCCGTGCCGCTTCGCTCACGCTCGTCGTGAACCCCTTTGGGGGCGGCGGACGGGGACGCGGCGCGGCCGCGCGCGCCGCACGGGTCCTGCGCGCCGCGGGGCGCGAGGTCGCGTTGCACGAGACGCGCGCGCCCGGCCACGCCCGCGCGCTGGCCGCCACGCTGCCGCTCGACGACGACGGCGTGCTCGTCGCGGTGGGCGGAGACGGCACGTTCCACGAGCTGTGCAACGGCGTGCTCGCGCGCACGCGACCCGTGCCCGTGGCGCTCGTCCCTGCCGGCTCGGGAGACGCGCTGGCGCGCGACCTCGGGCTGGACGGCAGGGATGCCCCCGAACGGGCCGCCCGGCGCGTGCTCGCGGGCGCGCGTCGCGCACTCGACGTGGTGCGTGTGACGTGCGGCGCTGAGCAGCTGTTCGCCGTGAACGTGCTCGGCTTCGGCCTGGTGGGGGACGTGGCCGCGCGCGCCGAGCGGCTGCGTCGCCTCGGTCCGCGGCGCTACCGTCTGGCGTCGCTGCTGTGCGTGCTGCGCGCGCGCCCGCGCACGGCGCGCGTGACCCTCGACGACGAGGTCTTCGACGGACCGCTGCACCTGCTCTTCGCCGGCAACACGCGTCACACGGGGGCGGGCATGCGACTCGTCCCCGAGGCCGACCCGTCGGACGGGTGGCTCGACGTGCTGCTCGTGCCGGGTGTGGGGCGCCTCGCGCTGCTGCGCCTGCTGGCGCGGGTCGATCGCGGCACGCACCTGGCGGGCCCGCTCGTCGTCGCGCGTCGCGCGCGACGCATGACGTGGGACGTCCCCGACGGCCCTGCGCTGAACGTCGACGGCGAGGTCTGGGCGCCCGCGGCCGACGCCGACGGACGGCGGCGGATACGCGCCGAGGTACTGCCCGGCGCGCTCGAACTGCTGGCCTGAGCCGCCGCACCCGCGGTGCCGGGGTCGAGGCGGCGCGGTCTCGTCCCCGGCGGGCGATTCCCGAGAGGCGCCGAGGGTCGGGCTTGTCTCGCCCCCCTGGGGTCGGCAGCATCGAGGACGCGGTGAGGGACGCGCTCTCGGGCTTGCAATCCGGACGTCGTGTGCCGTAATCTCCCGACCCGCCAGTCCGTTTGTGCCGCTCATCCCGTCGACGGGAGCCCTTCCATGGCCCATGGGCCGACGATTCTCGGTGTCCTGATCCTGTCGGCAGCGTCTGCCCTGACGCTCGCCGCCTCGACCGCCGACACCCCCGCGGATCCACCTTCGTCTTCGGCCGTCCGGCCGGGACTGACCCTCGAGCAGTACCCGCCGCACGGCGACGCGGTGCGCGGGCGCGAGGTCTACGCGCAGAACTGCATCGGCTGCCACGGCCCCGAGGGGCAGGGGGACGGTCCTGCCGCGCGCTGGCTGAACCCGATCCCGCGCAACTTCCAGCAGGCCAACTTCAAGTTCCGCTCGACGCCGTCGGGCGAGCTGCCGCTGCTGGCCGACGTCGTGCACGTGGTGACCTGCGGACTCGCCGGCTCGTCGATGCCGGCCTTCCCGCTCATGGCCGAGGGTGATCGCAAGGCCGTCGCGGCCTGGGTGCTGCACCTGGCCGAGTACGGCATGCTGCGCGGCGAGGTCGACTACCGGCTCGACGACGGCGACGCGCTCGAGAAGATCCTGGGCGACGACTGGCAGGAGATCCTCGACGAGACGCTGGGGGACGCGTACGAGGACGTCTGGCCGGTCGAGGTCCCGCAGGAGCCCGAGAACGACGCCGACTCGGTGGCGCACGGAGCCGAGCTGTACCGCGCCCAGTGCGTGGCCTGCCACGGCGCGGGCGGACGCGGCGACGGTCCGTCGTCGTACGCGTTGCGCGACTGGAAGGACGCGGAGGTCGTGCCGCGCGACTTCACCACCGGCGTGTTCCGCGCCGGCAGCACGCCGCGCGACCTCTTCATGCGCATGAAGACGGGTCTCAACGGCACGCCCATGCCGCAGATCTCGGGCAGCGACGACGACCTGTGGGCGCTCGTCCACTTCATCGTCAGCCTGCAGGACCCGGACACCAAGGAGGCGCCGCACCCGTTGAGCTGCGCCGCCCACGCCAAGGACGCCGCGCGATGACATCCACGACCCTGCCCTTGCCGGGCGACGACGCGCACGAAGAAGCCCACGCCGAGGCGTCGGCGGCGGTGCTCGTCTGCAAGCCGTTGGTGAAGTGGCACTTCACCTTCGCGATGTTCTTCATGCTCACGTCGATGACGGCGGGCTTCCTGGTCTCGCTGCAGTTCCTCGACCTGTACCCGTTCCAGGGCATCCGTTGGTTGCAGTACGGGCGCGTGCGGCTGATGCACACGAACGAGATCGCCTACGGCTTCCTGGTGAACGCGTTCATCGGCGCGCTCTACTACGCCGTCCCGCGACTCACGGGCAGGCGCGTGGCGAGCCACGGACTGGGGTGGATCATCCTGGTCGTGTGGCAGTTCCTGATGTTCGCGACCTCGATCGGGCAGATGCTCGGGTTCGGCCAGGCGGTCGAGTGGGGCGAGACGCCGACGGGCTTCCTGCCCGGCACGTTCCACCTCGTGTACATCCCCGTCGACTTCCTGATCGAGTTCGGCGCGGTGCTCCTGGCGATCCAGTTCCTGACGCCGATCGCCAAGGCCATGCACTCCAAGATGTACGTCTCGCTCTGGTACATCTCCGCCGGCATCGTGTGGCTCATCCTGACCTACGTGATGGGCAACACGCTGCCCGAGTGGACGCTCAACGGCAGCTCGGGCGCCGCGACCGCCGGCCTGTTCATCCACGACCTCGTGGGCCTCTTCGTGACGCCGATGGGGTGGGGCCTGATGTACTTCTTCGTGCCGATCATCCTGCGCGCCCCGATCTGGAGCCACGCGTTGTCGGTGATCGGCTTCTGGGCGCTCGCGTTCTTCTACCCGCTGAACGGCGTGCACCACTTCCTGCTCTCGTCGATCCCGATGTCGGTGCAGTACGGCGCGGTGATCTCGACCATGGCGGTCGAGATCGTGGTCACGACCGTGGTGGTGAACTTCTTCGCCACCATGTGGGGCAAGGGACACGCGCTGCGCACGAACCTGCCGATCCGCTGGTTCTACACGGGCATGGTGTTCTACTTCATCACCTGCCTGCAGTGCTTCTTCCACACCACGCTGTCGGTGCAGGAGATCATCCACTTCACCGACTGGGTGCCGGGACACGCGCACCTCGTCATGCTGGGCGTGTTCGCCTTCTGGTGCATCGGCATCATCACCTGGTTGTGGCCGCGCCTGACGGGCAACGACTGGTACAGCCGGCGCCTCAACCACTGGCAGTACTGGCTGACCATGATCGGCCTGTTCATCATGTTCGTGGACCTGCTCGCGGCGGGCCTGATGCACGGCTTCATGGCCAAGTCGCTCGTGCCCTGGATGGACATCGTGCGCGCGCTGCGTCCCTACTGGGAGGTGCGCACCTTCGCCGGCGGGATGATCCTGCTCGGCCAGATCCTGTTCGTGTGGAACCTGTTCCAGACCACGCGGCACAGCAAGCCCTACGACTATCGCGTCGATCTCGTGGACCCGGAGGCCGCCTGACATGGACCGTTTCGGCAGCGTCATCCTGGTGGCCGGCCTGGCGTGCTTCGCGTTCGCCTTCCTGCTGTCGGGCCTGTACCCGTACATGATCACCGACCACGCCGTGCCGGCGGCCACGATCGAAGACCTGGCCTCGTACGTCCCGGCCGACTTCAAGGCGCTGAAAGACGCCTACCCCGTCTCGTTCGCGCAGCGCTTCAGCCAGGCCGAGGCGGCGCTCACGCCGCGCGAGCTCGTCTCGCTCGATGCGTCCGACCCGCGCCGCGGGCAGAGCGAGGCGGCTTGGCAGGCGGCCTACGCCGAGGCGCTCATCCAGGGACGCAACCTCTACATCTCCGAGGTGTGCTGGCACTGTCACAGCCAGTACGTGCGTCCGGTGGCGAACGAGTCGTTGCGCTTCGGTCCGGTGCTGACGTCCGACCACGACAACAACGTCCTGCAGCAGCCGGTGCTGTGGGGCACGCGTCGCGTCGGGCCCGACCTGACCCACGAGGGGCGCCTGCGCAGCAACGACTGGCACGTGGCGCACTTCTTCAACCCGGCCGAGGTCACCCCAGGCTCGATCATGCCGCGCTACACGTGGTTCTACCGAGAGGGCTGGCAGGTCATGCGCCGCATCGACCCGGGCAAGGCCGACCGCACCGGGCTCGATCCCGAACGCGCCTACGGCTATCCCGGCGTGTGGGAGACGAAGGCCGAGGCCGAGGCTGCGATGGCGCAGATCAAGGCCTCGCTGCCGTCGACCCTGGCCGGCGAAGCCGAACGCATGTTCGTGGCCGAGGCCGAGGGACCGTCGAGCGACCTGCTGTCGCTCATCGCGTACGTCCAGTGGCTGGGCACCTGGACGCCGCCTCACCTGGAGCAAGCGCAATGACCGACGCGACCGATCCCGCCGCGCGCACCGACAGGCAGAAGGTGGCGCACCGCGGCTGGCTGATCTTCTTCTGCTTCGTGATCCTGACCGCGGCCGTCTGCTTCGCGTACAAGTTCTACGAGTTCTTCTACGACCTCGCGCAACAGGAGGGCTTCCGCTTCGCGGGCGCGCACCTGGCCACGTACCTGCTCGTCTCGGCCGGCTTCTTCCTGTTGCTGCTGTACGCGTTCCTCAAGGGGCACTTCTCCGACATCGAGCGGCCGAAGATCGACATCCTCGAACGGGAGATGAAGTATGACCACGACGAGTTCGCGTGACGGCTCGCCCGCCGAGGGCGACGACCACAAGGACTACCCGTTCGCCTACGGCCACGGGCGCATGCCGTTCTTCATGAAGCTCGTCTGGCTGGGCTTCCTGGGCTTCGCGGCGTGGTACACGATCACGTTCCTGCTCGAGGCAGTCGCGACCGACCTGGGCTGAAGCGAGGGACATGGACAGCGGGGTCGACAGCCAGCCCGACGCGCCGGCGCCGTCTTCCGCCGCCTTCGCCGAGCCCCTGCGCTGCGCGCATTGCGCCCTGCCGATGGGGCCCTCCGGCAAGCGTCACGCGGCCGGCGCCCGCGTGTTCTGCTGCATGGGCTGCCGGCTGGCGTCGACCGTCGCCGGCGGCGAGGACGGCCCGCGCCAGTTCCTCGAGGCGCGCCTGCTGCTCTCGGCGTTCCTCGCCATGGGCGTCATGACGTTCAGCCTCGTGCTCTACGGCGAAGGCCTCTCCCCCGACGGCGCCGATCCCGGCCTGGCCGCCGTGCGCAACATGGGACGCATGATGCTGGCGCTCTTCGCGCTGCCCGTGCTCGTGCTGCTCGGCGTGCCGGTGGTGCAGGGCGCATGGGCCGATCTGCGCGACGCGCGCATCCGGCTCGACGGCCTGATGGTCGTGGCGGTCTTCGCCGCCTTCGGCCTGTCGCTGCACTCGACCTGGACGGGCACCGGCGAGGTCTACTACGAGACCGCCACGATGGTGCTCGTGCTGGTCACCTTCGGACGTCGCCTCGAGGCCCACGCCAAGAGCCGCGGCCGGGACGCCGCCTCGCTGCTGGCCGGCGTGCTGCCGAGCGTGGCGCACCGCGTCGACGCCGAGGGTGCCGAGGACGACGTCGAGCCCGGCGCGCTGTGCGCGGGCGACCTCGTGCGCGTGCGTCCCGGCGAGTCGGTGCCGGCCGACGTGCTCGTCGAGCGCGGCGAGGGCGAGGCCGACTGCGCCCACGTCACGGGCGAACACGCGCCGCTGCGCGCGACGGCGGGCGTCGAACTCCCGGCGGGCGCGGTGGTGGCGGCGGCGGCGCTCGACGCGCGCGTGCTGCGTCCGGCGGGCGCCAGCCACCTGGCGCGGCTCGTCGAGCTGTTCGACCGTCCGGTGCAGGAGACGCGCGCGATGCGCACGGCCGACCGCTGGGCCGGCGCGCTGGCCGCGCTCGCGGCGACGCTGGCCGTCGTCGGCGGCCTGCGCTCGGGGATGCAGTCGGGAGTCGACGCCGGACTGCGCACCGCGCTCTCGGTGCTGCTCGTGTCCTGTCCCTGCGCCCTCGGACTCGCCACGCCGCTGGCCTACCGCGCGATGCGCGCGGCCCTGGCGCGGCACGGCGTCCTCGTGCACGACGCGTCACAGCTCGAGCGCGCCGCGAAGGTGACGGCGATCGGCCTCGACAAGACCGGCACGCTCACCGCGCCCGGCGCGCTCGACCTGCTGTGGACGGCATCGCCCGCGGCCGCCGAGACGCTGCGCGCGCTCGTCCGTCACTCGGGTCATGCGCTCGCGGCGGCGGTCGGCGACGGCCCCGCACCGGCGGGCGATCTGCAGCTCGTGCCGGGGTGCGGCGTGCTCGCGCGCGACGGCGCGCGCACGAGCCGCGCCGGACGTCCCGGGTGGATCGACGAATCGGGCGCGCGCTGGCCCGACGCCGCGCGCGCGCGGCGTGCCGAGGCGTCCGGCAGCCTGATCGCGCTCGAGCAGGACGGCGTCGTGTGCGCGCTGGCCGCGGTGCGCCACCGCGTGCGTCCCGGCGTCGAACGCGCGCTGGCGCGCCTGCGCGCCCGCGGACTCGAGCTGCTCGTGCTCTCGGGCGACGGCGAGAGCAGCACCCGCGCGGCGTGCGAACCGCTCGAGCTGCCCTGGCGCGCCGGACTGCTGCCGGAAGACAAGCTCGCCGTGATCGAAGGATTGCAGCGCGAGGGACGCGTGGTGCTGTTCGCGGGCGACGGACTCAACGACGCGCCCGCGCTGGGGGCCGCCGACGTGGGACTGGCCATGGGCTCGGGCACGGCCGCGGCGCGCATCCGGGCCGGCGTCGTCGTGCCGGGCGACGACCTGTCGGCGCTGCCGATGCTGCTCGACGCGGCCCGCGCGCTGTCGCGCGCCGTCCGCAGGAACCTCGCCTGGGCCGCGCTCTACAACGGCGTCGCGCTCACGCTCGCCGTGCTGGGACGCCTGCATCCCATCGCGGCCGCGGCGGCCATGATCGTCTCGAGCGTGGCCGTCTCCGTCTCGAGCCACAAGCTGCTCGAGTGGCAGCCCGACGCATCGGCGCGTCCGCTCGCCACGGCCGCTCCGGCGTCGCGTCCCGCGCCCGTTTCCTCTCCGGCGACGGACGTCGATGCCGCTCCGGCGACGGACGCCGCTCCGACGCCGACGTGCACCGAACGCGAGCGCGCGCTGCTCGGGAGGACCGGCGCATGAACTCCGAGGTGCTGGCGATCGGCGCGCTCTTCGGACTCGTGCACGCGGCGCACTGCGCGGGGATGTGCGGCGTGTTCGCGCTGGGCGCCGCGCGCGGGACGCGTCCTCTGGCGGGGCTGCTGCTGTACCTGCTCGGCAAGACGTTCACCTACGTCTTCCTGGGCGCCGTCGCGGCGCGGCTCGGCGGAGCGCTCGGCGGACTCTCGTCCGACGTGCCGCGCGTGCTGGCCTGGGCCGTGGGCGGCGTCCTCGTGTTCGCCGGACTGCGTCGCGTCGTCTCGCCGCTCGGACGTCCCACGACGGTCGGTGCGGCGCTCGCGCGGCACCTCGGTCCGCTCGTGCGCGCCGGCGCCGAGGTGCCCGGTGCGCTGCGGCCCTTCGCGCTGGGTGCCGCGACCGGAGCGATCCCGTGCGGCGTGGTGTACCTCGCGCTGCTGTCGGCCGTGGCGCTGCCCGACGCGGGCGCGGGAGCGGCGTACATGGCGGCCTTCGGCGCCGGCACCGCGCCGGTGCTGATCGCCACGGGGCTCTTGGGACGGGGCGCGCTGCAGCGCTTCGGTTCGCGTCCAGGACTGCTGCGCCTGGCGGGCATGGCCGTGCTCGCCGCGGGTCTGCTCACGATCGCCCGCGCGGGCGTCGACGGGGGAGCACGGGGGTCGTCGCACGACGGCTCCGACACTGGCACGGAGTGTCCCCTGTGCGGATCATGACGGGTCCCATGCTGCCCATCGAAGACAAGGACCGCATGCGCATCCTCTCGGCGGTCGCGCGACGCGGCGCCGCGTACCAGCTCACGCGCATCGTGGTCATCACGCTCAGCCAGCTCATCCTGCTGGCCGTCCCGCTCAGCGGACTCGTGCGGCTCGACCTGTGGGGCGGGCACCATCTGCTGCTCGGCGAGCCGGTCGAGTTCATCCCGGGGCTCAAGGGCTTCGTGGTGGCGGTGGCGATCCTGTGGGGCGTGACGTTCACCACGAACATCGTCGTCGGCCGCTTCTTCTGCGGCTGGGGTTGTCCCGTCGGCTACGTGAGCCGCCTGGGCGAGGACGTCGACCTGCGCCGTCGCGACCGCAAGGGCAGCCGTCTGCGCACGCTGGTCAGCCACCTGCTGGGCGCGGCGTTCGTGGCCACGTTCGTGGGCGCGATCATGCTCTGGTGGGTCGACTGGCGCGTGCTCTTCGAGGGCAGCGTGAAGGCGCGCGCGATCACGCTCGCGGTCTTCGTCGCGCTGTGGGCCGGCGGCTACCTGCACGCCTTCGTGTGGCGCTTCGGCTTCTGCCGCTCGGCCTGTCCGATCGGGCTCTACTACCGCTTCGTGACCTCACGCACGCCGATCGGCATCGTCTTCAGCAACTCGCCCAGCCCGTGCATCGAGTGCGGTGCGTGCGAGAAGATCTGCCCCGTCGACATCGACCCGAAGAGCCTGGGACGTCCGGCCGAGGAAGCCGCGCCCGAGTCGGTCGACGGACCGGGCGAGCGCTACGGCGACGCCGAGTGCATCCGCTGCGGCGACTGCGTCGAGGCCTGCCGCATGATCTTCGCCGCGCACCCCGAGGTGACCACGCCGCCGCTGCGCTTCGGCTGGGTCGACCGCAAGGGGCGCGACGCGTCGTCGCCCGGCACGAAGGCGTCGTCCGCCGGGACGTCGGGGACGAGCGCGTCGGCCCGGTGAGACGTCTCGTCGCGACGGGACGCGTCGCGCGCGCGACGCGCGCGTGTGGCGCGCTCGCGCTGCTCGCGGCCTGCGCGACCTGCGGCGACGGCGCGTCCGGCGCACCGCCCGCGGATGTCGGATCGTCCGCGCCCGCGTCCGGCACGGCGCCCGCGTCCGACGGCGCGCCGGCCCCCGCGTCGGACGCGTTCGCGCCGCCCGGCGGCCCGCGAACGGCTCCGACATGGGACGCACCCGAGCGCGGTGACGACGCGACGCTGCGCGACCTGCTCTCGCGTCCCGCGCCGGCCTTCGCGTGGGACGGCGACGCGCAGCCGGTGCGCGGCCTCTTCCTCGCCGGAGAGCGCTACGAGGGACGTCCCACCCGCGCGTTCGCGCTCTACGCCACGCCCGGCAGCCTGGCGGGCGTGCCCGACGCGCCGGGTTCGCTGCCGGCGGTCCTGCTGCTGCACGGCGGCGGCGGACGGGCCGAGCCCGCGTGGGTCGAGCAGTGGGCCGCGCGCGGCTACGCGGCGCTCGCGCCCGACCTCGCGGGGCGCGGTCCCGACGACGAACGCCTGCCCGACGGCGGACCCGACCAGACGCCGCTCGACCGCTTCGGGCGCCTCGACCGTCCCGTGACCGAGCACTGGCACTGGCACGCGTGTGCGAACGCGCTGGCCGCGCTCGCGTGGCTGCGCGAGCGTCCCGAGGTGGACCCGGCGCGCTGCGCGGTGGTGGGCATCTCGTGGGGCGGCGCGCTGGCATGCGTCGTGGCCGGACTCGACGAGCGACTCGGCGCGGCGGTCACGATCTACGGCTGCGGCCTGCTGCCCGAGGGCGGCTTCCTCGAGCACACGTTCGCGCTGCTGCCGCCCGACTGGACCGCGCGCTGGACGGCGCTCTACGACCCGTCGCGCTTCCTGCCGTCGATGCGCGCGCCGCTGCTCTTCGTCGACGGCACGAACGACCCGATCTTCCCGCTCGACATCGTGCTGCGCAGCCGCGCGCTGGCGCCCGACGCCGCGCTGCTGCTCGTCCCCGGGCTCGAGCACGGACACGTGCAGGCGCGCGCGCTCGAGGACGTGCCGCGCTTCGTCGACGCCGCGCTGCGCGGCGCGCCGAGACTGCCGCGCGTTTCCGCGCCGTACGCGCTCGCGGACGGCACGCGCGTGGTCGACGTGCGCGCCGACGAGCGCGCGCCGCCCGCGTCCGCCGAGGTCGTCGAGTCGATCGGCGACGTGCCCCTCGCCGAGCGAGTCTGGACGTGCGGTGACGCGACGCTCGTGCCGTCCGGCGCGGGGACGTGGCGGGTGCGCGCCGATCCCGCAGCGCCCGACGTGGAGCTCTGGTTCGTGACCGTGGTCGACGACGACGGCGGCCGCGCGAGCAGCGGCCTGGGCGGCCCGGCGGTCGCCGCGCTGCTCGGCGACGGCTAGGAAGCGCGCGTCCGGCTCGGGTACGGTATGCCGCACCCGCCCGAGGCCGCGCGGCGTGCCGGGCACGTCCGCGCGACCGCGCCGTCGTCGAACGCCACCACGTCCCGCCGGATCGCCCGTCATGACCGAGTCGACCGAGCCCGCGTCCGTCCCCTCGCCGCAGGACAAGCGCGGCACTGGCCTCGGACTGGCCCTGGGCCTGTTCCTCTCGATGCTGCTCGCGGCGGCGCTCGTCATCCCCGCGGCGAAGGCCGGCATCACGCCCGGCGTGAGTCCGCTCGTCGTGCTGCTCGGCTGGGTGCTCTTCGGCGGCGCGATGGGGACGAAGCTCAAGCGCTTCCTGGCCATCAGCCAGGTCACCGGCTCGGCCGGCGCCGCGGTCACCGCGGGCGTCGTCTTCACCGCGCCGATCCTGCAGATCGTGGCGCGCAACCAGGGGCTCCCTGTGCCGCCGGTCGACGTGCCGGTGCTCATCCTCGCAGGCCTGGCCGGGTCGTTCCTCGGCTTCGGCTTCGTGGGGCTGGGCACGAAGCGCTTCCTGACCGACCCGCGCCTGCCGGCGCCCGAGGCGGTGGCCTGCGATCGCCTGATCGAGACCGCGGTCTCGAACCCCGAGCAGCGTCCGCGGCTGCTCACGTCGCTCGTGCCCGGCCTGCTCGGCGGCGCGATCGTCCAGGCGGGACTGTTCTTCCACTACCTGGAAGAAGAGGTCGGCAAGCTCACGCTGCCGGCGCCGTGGGGGCCCGCGGCGTGGATGACCGACGAGGGCGGCAAGCCCCTGGGACAGCACGCGCACATCGACCTCCCCGTCGAGACGGCGCCGCTCTATCTCGGCATCGGTGCGCTGCTCACGCTGCCCACGGCGATCCTGGTCTTCCTCGGGGGACTGGTGAACGCGGCCACGGTGAGCTGGTCGGCGGCGCACCGCGCGACGGCTCCCACCGCGACCGATCCCGACGTGACCTTCCGCTGGGTCGGCGGCGCGGCGATGGCGGTGGCCGTGCTCTACAGCCTCGTGATGTACGTCCTCGAGGGGCGCAGGAGCGCCGATCCCGTGGAAGGCGCGGAGCCGATCGACCAGTCGCTGCTCGAGCAGTCTCCCGGCGTGCGCCGCGGGCTCTACCTCTCGATCGTGCTCGGCATGGCCATGCTCGTCGCGATGATGGTGCGCGTCGGCGCGCCGCTGCTCGACCTGGTGGTGATCGGCGCGGTGGCGCTCGTGCTCGTCTCGCTGCTCTCGGGCCTGGGTGGACTGCTCTCGCTGCAGGTCGGCAGCTCGGCCTCGCCCGTCTCGGGCACGGTCTTCATGGGCATGCTCGTGCTCGCGCTGACGGCCCTCGGCCTCGGTCTCGACGGTCACGCCGGCATCGCGTTCATCGTGCCGATCGTCGTGGCCGCGTGCGTGGCGATCTGCGCGGCGAACGACAGCAGCCAGGACTACAAGACGCTGCAGCTCAACGGCTTCACCGTGAGCGACGGCTTCTGGGGCCAGATCCTCGGACTCGTCGGCGGCGCGATCGTGGTGCCCGTCACGCTCTGGATCGCGCACCAGAGCAACCTCGAGATGGGCGGCCTGGGCCTCGGCGATGCCGATGCGCTCCCCGCGCCGCAGGCCAGCTTCTTCGGGACGGTGCTGAGCTCGCTGTTCCTCCCCAACGCGGTCCGCCCGTGGGGACCGATCGGGTTCGGCGCGGTGCTCGGACTGCTCGCCGTGGTCGTCGACCACGTCGGCAAGAGGCGCGGCATCATCCTCAGCTCGCTGGCCTTCGCCGTGGGCATCTACCTGCCCTCGTACATCGGCACCGGCATGATGCTCGGCGCCCTGGCGCGCTTCGCCGCCACGCGCAAGGTCTCGGAGACCACGCACGAGGGCATCCTCGTGGCGGCCGGCCTGATCACCGGCCAGGCGCTCATGGAGCTGCTGGGCGGCATCCTGATCCTGCTGCTCGCCAAGGAGAGCGTCGAATCGATGTTCGCCGCGAAGGACGCCGCCGGCGAGTTCCTGACCTGGCCGCAGTCGATCGTCCAGGCGTCGCTCGTGTTCTTCCTGCTGCTGATCGGCATGAACTACATGAAGCGCAGGAGGGTGGGGGCGTAGGTCAGCCCGTTGCGCGACGCGTCGGACGACGTGGGACTGCGGCCAGGTGAAGAAACACCTGGCCTCCGTCCCACATCGCCCGCCGCTGCCCGCGCGGCGCTCCCTTCGCGAGATGGAAGGATGAACTGCTTGGCGGACGCGAGCAAACCGCCGGCGTGACGCGGCGCCCACTCCGCACGCGCGGCGCTTCGGAGCGCTGTGTGCGCGCCCACTGACCATCGTCACGCAGCATCGCGCAGCTTCGGACAGTCCTCGCCGCCTGCGGCGGCTGCGGAACTCGCAGCGCGCTGGGCATGCGCCTCGGGGCGCGCATTCCGGAGCGGGAGGAAGCTCAGCGCGCTGGGGCGCGGCTTCGCGGCGATTCGGGGCGCGCGTCGAGCCAAGGGATCTTTCGAAGCAGGTAGTGCGCGCCGCCGGGGTGAGTCTCGTGCGTGAGCATGATCGCGAAGTCTGACGGCTTCGAGTTGCGTGCCGGCTCGGGACGGCGTGCCGTCTGGTGTGAATCGCCGACGGCGCTGCGCCTGATACGCTGCGAGTCGGCGGGAAATGCCGGCGCTCGATCCTCGCGACTCGTGTCGAGCGTGCGGACCGGAGGAGCGCAGGGGGCGATCGCCCAGCGAGTTCCGCAGGCGCCGCAGGCGCCGAGGACTGCTCGAGCGGGGCGGTCGCCCCCGAGCACCCGGAGTGTCCGCACACACGGATCTCCAGCAAGCGAGCCACCGCGTGGAGTCATCCCCCGCCGACCCGCCGACCGCAAGACTCGCCGATCACGCCTTGCCGCCGCCGCCGTCGCTTGGTGAGATAGGCGCCTGCGCACGGGCAGTGCGTTCCGCTTGCTCCGGGACCACCCCGAACCCCTGGGAGCCCCCCGAACGATGAAGACCCTCGTGTTGCTCCGGCACGGCCAGAGCGAGTGGAACCAGGAGAACCGCTTCACCGGCTGGCACGACGTGGGGCTCACCGCGCAGGGCGAAGGCGAGGCGCGCGAGGCGGCGCGTCTGCTCGAGGAGGGCGGCTTCACCTTCGACGTGGCCTATACGTCCGTCCTCAAGCGCGCGATCAAGACGCTCTGGATCACGCTCGAGGGCATGGATCTCATGTGGATCCCGGTGCACCGGCGCTGGCGGTTGAACGAGCGGCACTATGGTGCCCTGCAGGGCCTGAACAAGGCCGAGACCGCGGCGGCGCACGGCGAGGCGCAGGTCAAGCTGTGGCGCCGGAGCTACGACGTCCCGCCGCCGGCGCTCACGCGCGACGACCCGCGTTGGCCGGGGCACGACCGGCGCTACGCCGGCCTGTCGCCGACGGAGGTCCCGCTCACCGAGTGCCTGAAGGACACGGTGGACCGCTTCCTGCCGGCATGGAACGACGAGATCGCGCCGGCGGTGAAGGCGGGGCAGCGGGTGCTGATCGCCGCGCACGGCAACAGTCTGCGCGCGCTCGTGAAGCATCTCGACGGCATCAGCGACGAGGACATCGTCGGGCTCAACATCCCGACCGGCATCCCGCTCGTGTACGAACTCGAGGACGATCTGACGCCGATCCGCAGCCACTACCTCGGCGATCCCGAGGCGGCGGCGCGTGCGGCCGCGGCGGTGGCGAACCAGGGCAAGGCCTGAGCGGGCGGCGTCGTCAGCGCGTGACGGGATCGCCCGCGGGCGGCGGGAGTTCGGCGAGCGGTTCGATCCGTCCGCTGCCCTCGACCACACGGTAGACGGCGTCGGGCGCGACGCCGTCGAAGCGCTCGGTGAGGCCGGGCGCGGGCCAGCGCACCTCGACCGCGACGATGCGGCGCGCGTCGCCCAGGCCGATCTCCTGCTGCAGGCTGGAGGACCCGAAGCTGCCGCCCGTGCCGACGGTGACGTACACGTCGCGCGGCGAGCCGTCGGCGCGCTCGAGCGTGACACGTACGCGCGCGCCGATGGCCGAGCGGTTGCCGACGGTGCCTTCGAGCCGCAGGACGATCCGGTGCCCCGCGTGGCCCGGGTTCAGGAACAGCGCGTTCTGGAAGCGGTCGCCGGAGTACGCGCCGCCCATCACCGCGTAGACGTCCTGGTCGCCGTCGCCGTCGATGTCGCCGAACGCGATGGCGTGCCCCTTCTGCAGGTGGCCGAAGCCGCCGGACGTGGTCACGTCGAGGAAGCGACGTCCCGCGTCGTTGCGGAAGGCGCGGTTGGGATAGAGCGCCATGAAGTCGGGCTCGCCGGTGCCGACGTACAGGTCGAGCCAGCCGTCGTCGTCGAGGTCGCCGAAGTTGCTGCCCATGCCGAGCAGCAGCGTGTCGAGTCCGACGCGCTCGGTCACGTCCTCGAAGGTGCCGTCGCCGCGATTGCGATAGAGGTGGGGGAGCTCGCCGCCGGGCTTGCCGCCGAGCGCCTCGCGGGCCACGCGGCGCACCGAGAGCCACTGGTATCCGGACGCGAACAGGTCGGGACGTCCGTCGGCGTCGTAGTCGAAGAACCAGGTGGGGAAGCTCCACGCGGGCTCGGTCACGCCGGCCTGGGACGCCACGTCGACGAAGCGCCAGTCGCGCACGGGCGCCGCGGGCGCGCGCGACGTCGCGTCGGACGGCGCGGCGTCGCGCGCGCGTCCGTCGGCGGGGCCCAGGTTGTGCAGCAGCAGGTTCGGGCCGTCCTGGCGTGAGAGGTACAGGTCGGGACGTCCGTCGCCGTCGTAGTCGTCCGCGGCCACGCCCTTCACGTAGCCGAGCACGTCGACGCCTGAACGGGCGGCGCACTCGGTGAACGTCCCGTCGCCGTCGTTGTGGTACAGCTCGCAGGGATGCTTGCTGGCCGATTCGAGCGGCACCGACTCGTTGCCGACGAAGACGTCGAGCCAGCCGTCGCCGTCGTAGTCGACGAAGGCCGCCGTCTGCGTGGGGTGGAACGAGAGCATGCCGGCCGCCTCGGTCACGTCGGCGAAGCGTCCTCCGCCCAGGTTGCGCAGCAGCGAGTTCGGGACGGCGCCGGCCTCCTTGCGCCACGCGCCGCGCAGCAGCAGCACGTCGGGCAGGCCGTCGGAGTCGTAGTCGGCGTGCAGCATGTTCAGCCCGCCGGTGATGCCGAGCAGCCCGGACTCCTCGGTGCGGTCGTCGAAGCGTCCGTCGCCGCGGTTCACGAGGTAGCGCACCTGGTCGCGGAGGTCCCACGACGAGACGAGCAGGTCGAGGTCGCCGTCGAGGTCGAAGTCCTCCATGCACACGCCGCCGCACAGGCCCAGCACGTCGACGCCGCGTTCGCGCGCCACGTCGGGGAAGCGTCCGATGTCGTCGTCGGAGTCCCATGCCGAGGGCGGCACGAGCCACTCGTCCGGCACGCCGCCGGGGTATTCGCCCAGGGTCATCGCGGCGATGTTGAGCAGCCAGCGCGCCACGAGGTCGTTCGGGTGGCGCTCGAGGATGCCGGAGAACGTCTCGAACGCCTTGCGCGATCCCTCGGTGACCGTGTGGACGCCGTCGCCGCGGATCGGCATGAGGCACGACTCGGTGCCGTGGTGCAGGACGCAGTTGTCCTGCTCGCCGAGGCGCAGCCAGCAGACTCCGATCAACTCCTCGATGCTCGTGACCATGCCCTTCGAGAACGCCGGGCCCGCGGCGCGCATGTCGGCCAGCACCGGCTCGAAGACCTCGACCGCGGCGCGCGGGTCGCCCGACACGAGCAGCTCGCGCCCGAGCATGACGCGCGTCTCCATGCGGTCGCCGGGCGAGAGCGTGGGATCGTCGAGGCGCTCGCGATCGAGCACGGCGCGTTGGGCGCTCAGGTAGGGATCCTGCGCCGGGTCCGCGTGCGCCGCGAGGTCGGCCAGGCGCGCCGCCATGCGCCCGGTCCCGTCGGACGGGTCGCCCGCCGTGCCGTCGCCGGACCCGCAGGCCGACGGGAGCGCGAAGAGGATCGCCCACGCCGCGCCGAGGAGGCGAGCGCGACGGGCGCGATGCGCCGCGCCGAGGAGGCGAGCGCGACGGGCGCGATGCCGGGGGTCGGCGGGAGCGGCCGGTTGCGTGCGGGCGAGCTGGGCGGACATCGCGGCATCGTAGCAGCGGTCGGGAGCCCGTCGCAGCGCGCGCGACCCGCGTGCGTCTCCGTCGTCGACGGGACGTCCGCGCGACGTCCCGGAGCACCCGACGGGCCGCCGCGACCCGCGCGGGTTCGCGGCGGCGCGCCGACGCCGTCGTCCCCTCAGAGGATGAGCGTCGAGACCACCGGCGTCAGGCTCAGCGAGCCGGACGACGAGATCGCCACCTGGGCGAAGACCGTGAGCAGCAGCCCGGCCGCCTCGGGCGGGATCGGCAGCGTGAGGGCCGCGAGTCCCGCGGCGTCGAGCGGCAGCGCGACGATCGCGAAGTTGTTCACCAGGAACGGCTGACCCTTGAACGGCAGCGTCGTGCCGTCGAGCGCGAGCACGAAGAAGCTCGTGTCGCCGACCTTGGCGCCCCACTGGTAGGGGATGGTCGGGTCGCCGCTGAACTGGAACACCACCGACGGTCCGACGAACTTCGGCGGATCGGTCTCGGTGTAGCTCAGCGTGACCGTGTTGCTGACGCCGCCGGCGTTCACGAGCTGCACCGACTTGGCGCCCAGCGAGCTGGGCGTGGGCGGCACGAAGGTGATGCGCGTGTCGCTCGTCGCCGACCAGCCGCCGACCCCCTTGGGGAGTTCGACGCCGTCGACCAGCACCTGCTTGACCTTGAGGTAGTCGACCGGACCGTCGACCGTGATCGTGCCGCCGCCCAGCGCGGGCACGCTGTCGGGCGTGAGCGACGAGATGACCGGTGGCGGCGGCGGCACCGCGTCGTCGAGACAGGTCACCGAGTCGCGCTTGTTCGAGATGGCGTTCTTGGCCGACGTGCCGAAGGTGGTCACGTTGCCGGCGCAGCCGCCGAGGCCCGAGCACATGATGTAGCAGGTGGACTGTCCGTCGCAGTGCTGCGCGCTCCAGTTGTGCCCGAGCTCGTGCGCGGTGAGTCCGGCGCGGAACGACTTGTTCGTCGTGTAGTTCGACTGGGACAGGCCGTACGCGTTGCCGAGCGAGCAGATCACGTTGAGCTGTGCGATGCCGATCACCGAGCCGTCGATGTTGCGTCCGGTGAAGAGGTGCGCCACGTCGCGCACGACGCCGCCCTGGTTCGCGTTCCACTCGGCGGCGAACTGGCCGAGCAGCGTGCCCGGGCTGGTCGACGTGTACGGGTCGGCCGACGTGGTCCGCACGAGGATGGTCGTGATCGTGTAGAGGATGTCGACATCGGCCTCGTAGATGGCGTCGACGCGGTTGACGATGTCCTCGATGTCGAGCTCGGTGTTCGGGACCGAGCTGCCGTTCCACTGGTAGAACTCGAAGTCGGCGTCGAGCGCGATCTCGCACACCTTCGCGTCGGCGAGGCCGGCGTAGCCTGCGGGGGAGGGCGGCGCGTCGTGCGCGGCGGCGGCGGCGACCCCGCACTGCAGGCCGCGGTCGATCGCGTCGGACGCCCGGTACACGACGTACGCGTCGTCCGCGAACGACGGGTCGAGCGGAGCCGCGGGGGAGATGCCCCAGGTCTCGACCGGCGTGGTCACGGTCACGTCGAGCCGTCCGTCGGCGAGCGAGCCGGCGACGCGGCTGCCGGGCACCTCGAGCAGCGTGCCGCGCACCGTGGTCGGGGCCGGCGCCTCGACGGCGTGCAGGCCGCGTCCGTCGTCGACGAGCAGGGTGAAGTCGGGCGCGCGCAGCGAGTGGGGCAGCAGTGCCAGCGTGAACGGCGTGTCACCGAGCACCACGCGCACGAGCGTCTCCCCGCCGGACGCGGCCTCGACGGACAGCGTCTGGACCGTGAAGTCGCCCACGTCCAGCGCGGCGACCAGCGCGTCGGCGGACATCGAGGGCAGCGCGCGCGCCGGGATCGGCTGGCTCTGGGCGGCGACGGACGAGAGCAGCACGGACCCTGCGCAGAGGGCCGCGACGAGGGCGCGGATGGGTGACATCGGGGACTCCGGGTGGTGAGGGGCGCACCGCCGGCAGCTTCGGGGAGCGGAGGTGCGCCGAGCGCCAGTCTACGCGACATCTCCCGGATCGACGACCCGACGCCGGACGGGTGCCGGATCGGCGGACGGCCCACGCGTCTCGTCCCCGTCGACGTGGGATGCGTGCCCCACGCCGGAGAGGACGCCCGACGACCGTGCGTCGATCGACGCCGCGTCCGTGTGCAGCGGGGATCCGGCGACGATCCGGCCCGCGCTGCGGGCGCGAGCCTGCGCGCCGCGTCAGCGGCCGCCGAGGGCCGCGCGCCGGAAGTCCTTGTTCATCTCGCCGATGAAGTCGCGGCTGATGTCCTTCGGGCAGACCGCCTCGCACTCGTAGTAGTTGCGGCAGTTGCCGAAGCCCTCGCCGTCCATGGCCGAGACCATCGCGCCCACGCGGCGCGTGCGCTCGGGCTGGCCCTGGGGCAGGTGCGCGAGGTGCCCGACCTTGGCCGACACGAACAGCATCGCCGAGGCGTTCGGACAGGCCGCGACGCACGCGCCGCAGCCGATGCAGGCCGCGGCGTCCATGGCCTTGTCGGCCTCTTCCTTGCCGATCGGGACCGCGTTCGCGTCGGGCGCGCCGCCGGTGTTCACCGAGACGTAGCCGCCGGCCTGCAGCACGCGATCGAACGACGAGCGGTCGACGGCGAGGTCTTTCACCACCGGGAAGGCACGTGCTCGGAACGGCTCGATGTCGATCGTGTCGCCGTCCTTGAACGAGCGCATGTGGAGCTGGCAGGTCGTCGTGGCGCGCTGCGGACCGTGCGCGACGCCGTTGATCACGAGCGAGCACATGCCGCAGATGCCCTCGCGGCAGTCGTGGTCGAACGCGATCGCCTCCTTGCCCTCGCCCATGAGCTGCTCGTTGAGCAGGTCGAGCATCTCGAGGAAGGACGTGTCGGGGCTGATGTCCTTGAGGTAGTGGGTCTCCATCCGACCCGCGTCCTGGGGACCCTTCTGGCGCCAGACGTTCAGCGTGAGGTTCATCGTCGTGTCCCGTCTCTACTTGTAGCTGCGGGTCTGCAGGTGGACGTACTCGAACTCGAGCGGCTCTCTGTGCTCGTTCGGCTTGCCCGGGTCGCCGGTGTACTCCCACACGGTCGCGTGGCAGTAGTTCTCGTCGTCGCGCTTCGCCTCGCCGTCGGGCGTCTGGTGCTCCTCGCGGAAGTGTCCGCCGCACGACTCGTCGCGCACGAGCGCGTCGGTGGCCATGGTCTCGGCGAACTCGAGCAGGTCGGCCACGCGGCCGGCGTGCTCGAGCGCGGTGTTCATCTCGGAGCGGCCGCCGAGCACGCGCACGTCCTTCCAGAACTCCTCGCGCAGCTCGGGGATGCGCGACAGCGCGTGCTTCAGGCTCTTCTCGCTGCGCGCCATGCCGACGTCGTTCCACATGAGCTTGCCCAGCTCGCGGTGGAACGAGTCGGGCGTGCGCGTGCCGTCGACGGCGATCAGGCGCGCGATGCGCTCCTCGACCTCGCGCTCGACGCGCTTGAACTCCTCGTGGTCGGTGTCGAGCGGCTTCGGCTTGTGCGTCGCGAAGTAGTGCCCGATCGTGTACGGCAGGACGAAGTAGCCGTCGGCCAGTCCCTGCATGAGCGCCGACGCGCCGAGGCGGTTGCTGCCGTGGTCGGAGAAGTTCGCCTCGCCGATCACGTGCAGGCCGGGCAGCGTGCTCATCAGGTTGTAGTCGACCCACAGCCCGCCCATCGTGTAGTGCGGCGCGGGATAGATGCGCATCGGCACCTGGTACGGGTCTTCGTCGGTGATGCGCTGGTACATCTCGAACAGGTTGCCGTAGCGCATCTCGATCACGTCCTTGCCGAGGCGCTGGATCGCGTCGCGGAAGTCGAGGAACACGCCGCGCCCGCCCGGGCCCACGCCACGTCCGGCGTCGCAGGCCTCCTTCGCGCTGCGCGACGCGATGTCGCGCGGGGCGAGGTTGCCGAAGCTCGGGTACTTGCGCTCGAGGTAGTAGTCGCGCTCGGCCTCGGGGATCTGACCGGGCGCGCGCTTGTCGCCCGGCTCCTTCGGCACCCACACGCGGCCGTCGTTGCGCAGCGACTCGCTCATGAGCGTGAGCTTGCTCTGGTGCTCGCCCGACTGCGGGATGCACGTCGGGTGGATCTGCGTGTAGCAGGGGTTCGCGAAGCCCGCGCCGCGCCGGTGCGCGCGCCAGGTGGCCGTGACGTTGCAGCCCTTGGCGTTGGTCGAGAGATAGAACACGTTGCTGTAGCCGCCGGTGGCGAGCACCACGGCGTCGGCGGCCGCCGACCAGATGCGCCCCGTGACGAGGTCGCGCACGACGATGCCGCGCGCGGCGCCGTCGACGACCACGACGTCGAGCATCTCGGTGCGCGGGTACATCTTCACGTTGCCCAGCGCGATCTGCCGGTTGAGCCCTGCGTAGCAGCCGAGCAGGAGCTGCTGGCCGGTCTGTCCCCGGGCGTAGAAGGTGCGGCTCACCTGCGCGCCGCCGAACGAGCGGTTGGCGAGCTGTCCGCCGTACTCGCGCGCGAACGGGACGCCCTGCGCGACGCACTGGTCGATGATCGCCGAGCTCACCTGCGCGAGACGGTAGACGTTCGACTCGCGCGAGCGGAAGTCGCCGCCCTTGACGGTGTCGTAGAACAGGCGGTACACGCTGTCGCCGTCGTTCTGGTAGTTCTTGGCGGCGTTGATGCCGCCCTGCGCCGCGATGCTGTGCGCGCGACGCGGCGTGTCCTGGAAGCAGAAGCAGTGCACGCGGTAGCCCAGTTCGGCCAGCGTCGCGGCGGCCGAGCCGCCGGCCAGGCCGCTGCCCACGACGATCACGCTGTGCTTGCGCTTGTTGGCCGGGTTCACGAGCTTCATCTCGAAGCGGTGGTCGTCCCAGCGCTGCTCGATCGGTCCGGACGGGATCTTGGCGTCGAGTTGCATGGCGGGTCAGTTCCCGGAAGGGATGTCGACGAGATGCAGGAGGCAGGCCAGCGGCATCGACGCGTTGCCGACGAAGATCAACGCGGCGATGCCCAGGCTCGCCTTGCGGACGGCGTCGCGCGAACGCGCGCTCTGCAGGCCCAGCGTCTGGAACACGCTCTGCACGCCGTGGCTGACGTGCCAGCACAGGAGCGCCATGGCAACCACGTAGGAGATCGCCACGAGCGGGTTCTGGAAGCCGAGCACGACCATCGAGAACACGTCGTGCCGCGTGGTGCCGTCGGCCAGCGTCTCGACCAGCTCGTGATTGCCCGGCTGCACGACGCCGAAGGTGAAGTGCGCCAGGTGGTAGAGCACGAAGGCGACCACCAGCAGTCCCGACATGACCATCGTCCGCGAGGCCGAGGTGGCCTGCACGCTGGTCTGGTGGGCGTAGGCGGTGGGGCGCGCCTCCTTGTTCTCGCTCGCGAGCTTGAGCGTGAGCGCCACGTGCACGCCGAACACCGCGAGCAGTCCGAGGCGCGCCGCCCACAGCAGCGGACCGAGCGACTGCAGCTTCGCGGCGTAGGAGTTGAGCGCCTCGGGTCCGGCGAACACCTGCAGGTTGCCGGCCATGTGGGCGAGGACGAACAAGAGCAGCATGAGGCCCGTGACCGCCACGACCATCTTGCGGCCGATGGAGGTGCCGAGGCTGGCCAGCAACCCGTTCATGGAGCGTCGTCTCCGCTCGCGGGGCGCCGGACTCGGGGCTCCGCGAGGACGTCTGGGTCAGCTCGGGGCCTTCCGGGGCGGGTCGTTCCGCTCGGACGAGAGCTGACAGGGGCGCCCGAACATACGCCTTCGAGCCTGGTGATCCCAGAGCGTGAAGCCCTACCGGTCGGCGATCGGGCGGCCTCCCCGGCCGACCGAGCGGCAATGGGATGCACTTGCGAATCGCGCCAGTTTGGCGCGAGGAGCGGCCGGATCGGCGCGAGGCTCGCGAGCCCGTCGGTGCGCGCCACGCCGCGCGTGCCCCCGCCGCGTCACCCGTCTGGCCTGGACGGCGTGCCGTCCGGGAGGACCTGCGCGGCAGTGTGCCCTGGGCGCGCCAGGATCTCGGGCGCGGGCTCGGACGCGCGGGGCTCGAATCGCTCGCGCGGCACGCGGTTTGCAACTGTCCCCGGCCTCACCCGTCGGAGCCTGCCGGAATGCCCGGACCTCGCTGGAACCGCGACCCCGCCTCGAGCCATCGCCACCTGCCACAACGTCCCCAGCTCGGGGTCGTCGAGCGGGCCGGCGACTACGAGGTGCTGGCGGAGCTGCCCAGCTCGCGTCCCGAGGACGTGACGGTGAGACTCGACCGGGGTTCGCTCACGATCCGGGCCAGGCGCGCCGACCCCCCGGCGAACCCCGACGAGCCCGCGGGCTGGCAGGTCTCGCTGGCCTTCGGCGATCTCGTCCGCGGCGATGC
Source organism: Planctomycetota bacterium (assembly GCA_020638905.1). Lineage (GTDB taxonomy): Bacteria > Planctomycetota > B15-G4 > B15-G4 > B15-G4 > JACKHP01. Next base: position 75,975 of record JACKHP010000012.1, read on the forward strand.
CCAGATCGTCCAGCAGGGTGTGCTGTTGATGATCACGCTGCCCAAGGCCGGCGGGACGAGCTCGCCCGGGTCCGACGGGGACGACCAGCCCGGCGCTCCCGAGCAAGACGACGACCTCCGCGGTGACCCCTGGCCTCCCGACGAGGACGCCTGGGACCGCCACGGAAGCGACGACCCCCCTCCGTCCTGAGGCCGGCGCCGCCTTCCGGCGCGCCTTCGCGGTCGGCATGATCGGGCCATGCCGCGCCTGTTCGTCGCCCTCGACCTCCCCGAGCCGGTCAAGGCGGGTCTCGAGCACCTGTGCGGTGGCCTGCCCGGTGCGCGCTGGGTGCGCGATCGCCAGTTCCACGTCACGCTGGCCTTCCTGGGCGAGGTCGAGGGGCCGCTCGCGCGTCGCGTCGCCGAGGGGCTGCACGGCGTGCGCGCCGACCCGTTCCCGCTCGAGCTGCGCGGGGTGGGACACTTTCCGCCGCGCGGTACCCCCAAGGTGCTGTGGGTCGGCGTCGACGGGGGCCCCGAACTGCTCGCGCTGCACCACCGCGTCCACAGTCGGCTCGAACGCCTGGGTCTGCAGCTCGAGGAGCGCCGCTTCGCGCCCCACGTGACCCTGGCGCGCCTCGTCCAGCCGCCGCTGCCCGAGCTGCTGCGCTTCATGGACGAGCACATGGCCTTCCGCGAGGGACCGCTGCCGGTGACCGACTTCCAACTCATGTCGAGCGTGCTCGGCAGAAGCGGCGCCCAGCATCGGGTCGAGGCCAGCTATCCGCTCTTCGCGCGCCGGCCGGGGTAGGGCCCGACGACGCGCTCCCGCGCGCGGGGGGGATCGGTCCCGCGCGCGCCGCCGGCTCGGGGCGTGGGTCGTCCGCCGCGAGGCCGCGTTGCCGCGGGCGCTCGAGCCGCCTAGAGGACCGAGTCGATGATCGGCCGGTCTTGTGCGCCCCGTGGCGCACCGTTAGACTCCGGCCCCGAACCCAGGCGGGCCCCGTCCCGTCCTGCCCGAACCAGGTGTCCAGCATGCGGGAGTCGCACGTGTCCGACCGGAACCCCTCGAAGGCTACTGTCTGGCTGACCGCGGTCGTGCTCGTTCTCGGCATGACCTCGAGCGGGTGCAGCTTCAACAACCACCTCACCTTCGGCGCCACCGAGAAGTGGGTCGCGTCGGACATCCACACCATCCCCAAGGTGGGTGGCACGATCTTCCTGTCGATCTTCGACTCGATCCTCTCGCCCTGGTTCATGATCGGCGACGAGTTCCGCTCGGAGCGCTACCACCCCGACCACAAGTACCTGACCTACGCCGGCAGCCGTGCCATCGGCCGCAGCGGCATGCCGCTCGGCTACCAGTTCATCGCCAGCATCTTCTCGATCCCGATCGAGACGGCCTACCTGCCGATCACGGGACTGGTCGACTTGGTGCGGGTGATCTGGGTCGACGACGTGCCGGTGCCCGCGAGCGCCCACGGCGGCAAGCCGAAGGCCGGCTTCTGAGGTTCGGCGGGGCGCGTCGTCCGACGCGTCCCCGGTCGCCGCGCGGGGGGCCACGGCCCGTCCCGCACACGAAGGCCGTGCGCCGCGAGGCGTGCGGCCTTCGCGCGTCCAGAGGGAGACCCGGCCGGGGTCAGGGAGCGGGGATCCACTCGCCGGCGACCAGGTCGGCGTAGAGCGCCGCGGCGATCACGGCGTGCCCGCGTGAGGTGTAGTGGCCGGTGTCGTGCAGCAGGAAGAGCGATTCGTCGCCGTGCTCGAGCTGGTCGCCGGGATGGCTGACGCCGTCGGCGTCGGTCCACGTGAGCTCGGACAGGTCGTGGGTCGTCCAGGCCTCGAGCTGCTTGCTCCGGATCTCGGCCACGAGGGGCTGCATCGGCGGCTCGAAGAGCGGCTGCGGATTGCAGTGCACCACGCGCGGGCGCCGGTCCCAGGTCCAGCCGGCCCACAGGCTCTCGGCGCCGAGGATCTGCGGCTGGAAGAGCTTGCGCCAGCGCGGGAGCGAGACGATCGCCAGGTGTCCGCCGTCGGCCTCGACCTCCGAGAGCACCTCGTCCATGCGGGCCTGGGCGGCCTCGCGGTAGGGCTTGGCCTCGCGCGCGAACGGTTGCTCGGTGAGGAAGGTGTCGAGGTCGATCCACTCCTTCTGCGCCTTGCGGTCGCGGGTCGGCAGGGTGGGGATCCAGCGGTTGATGATGGTGCGGTTCAGGAAGTCGAACGTCGCGGTGCGCAGGACCTCGGTGCGGAAGTCGTAGTGCGGGTCGTCGACGCTCGGCTTCATCGGCATGATGTCGTGCGGATGGAACGGCACCACGAGCAGGTCGGGCCGGTACGGACGGATGTCGTCCTCGTACACGCGCGCCATCTGCTCGAAGACGTAGCCCTGCACGGCGAAGTTCATCACGAGCACGTCGCGCGGGTCGCCCGCGGCGGCGAAGCGCTCGCGCAGCGCGTCCTCGAGCCGGCGCGCGAAGGTCTCCTCGACGGGGACGCTCGTGCCGTAGGTCATCGAGTTGCCCACGAACGCCACGCGGTAGAGCGTCTCGTCCTTCTGCCACGTGCCGTCGGCGGCGCGTACCGGGGGCGCCCACTCGCGATCGCGGAAGCCCTCCGCGTTGATGTCCTCACGCACGGTCATGTCGCGTGACCAGCGCTGCTGCTCGGGGAGCATGACCCAGCCGTAGCGTTCGCTCTGCTCGGTCACGACCCAGTGGCCGATGCCGCCCAGTCCCCACCAGTCGCGCGCGCCGGCGGTCTGCATGAGCCACTCGAGGCCGCCCAGCAGGACGACCACCGCGAGCGTGCGCCAGCCGATCACGGAGCGCGGGCCGCGGGGCGCGTCGGCGGGGGCGGGGTCGGCGGGGGTCGTCACGGGGTCGTCCACGGCGTCAGAACTGGAAGTACACGAACGGCGAGAGGCCCGGAGGCCGCAGCGCGAAGAGCAGCACGATCGACGCGGCCAGTACGGCGCCCTGGCCCAGCGCGGGCACGCGGTCCCACGCGCCCTCGAGGCGCGCCTGCCAGCGGTCCGGCATGAGATGCGTCGCGTAGCCGAGGATCATGATCGTGCGGATCTGCCACGGGAGCGCGACCCACGCGTCGGCCAGCGAACCGCCGGTCCAGTCGAAGAGCTCGCGCGTGGCCGTCCAGAAGCTCGTCATGTCGGCGCAGCGGAAGAGCACCATCGAGTACGCCACGACGTGGAACGTGACGAGTCCGCTGACGAGCTTGACCGGCCACGAGTCGGGCAGCTTCCCGCCGGGGATGAGTTGGCGCGCGATGCGCACGACCACCAGCAGCGCGCCGTGGTACATGCCCCACAGCACGAAGGTCCACGCGGCGCCGTGCCACAGGCCCACCAGCGTCCAGGCCACGAACGCGTTGCGGCAGGCCTTCCACAGGCCGATGCGGCTGCCTCCCAGGCCGATGTAGACGTAGTCGGTGAACCAGCTCGACATCGAGATGTGCCAGCGCGACCAGAAGTCCTCGAGGCTGACCGACTTGAACGGCGCGTCGAAGTTCTTGCGCAGCTCGAAGCCCAGCACGCGCGCGCTGCCGATGGCGATGTCGCTGTAGCCGGCGAAGTCGCCGTAGAGCTGAAGCGCGTAGGCGTACGTCGCGAGCAGCAGCCGCGCCGAGCCGAGCTGATCGAGGCTGGACGCGTCGTGGAACGCGAGGTCGACCACGTGGGCGCCGAGCACGTCGGCCATCAGCAGCTTCTTCACCAGGCCGCGCAGGATCTGGAACAGGCCCGAGCTGAGCTGGCGCGCGTCGAAGCGCGGCGGGTTCTCGAGCTGCGGGACGAAGTCGACCGCGCGTACGATGGGTCCCGCGACGAGCTGCGGGAAGAACGACACGAACAGCGCGAAGTCGAGGAAGTTCCTCGTCGGCTGCATGCGTCCCTTGTAGATGTCGATCGTGTAGGACAGCGTCTGGAACGTGTAGAAGCTGATGCCGACCGGAAGCACCACGTCGAGGTGCCAGAGCGACACGTCGACGCCGAGGTGCGAGAAGGCCTGCTCGAAGCTGCCGACGAAGAAGTCGAAGTACTTGAAGACGCCCAGCAGCCCCAGGTTCATGGTCAGGCTGACGCCCATCCAGCGCTTCGCGACCGACTCGTGCCCGGCCTCGCGGGCGCGCTGGATGCCGAGGCCCGAGAAGTAGTCGATCACCGTCGAGAGCGCGAGCAGCGACGTGTACGTCCAGTCGGCCTGGCCGTAGAACCAGTAGCTGGCCAGCAGCACCATCGTGTGGCGCAGCGACCGCCGCTCCCGCCACGTCCAGAACAGGACGTAGACGGTCCAGAGGAAGAGGATGTAGCTGAAGCTGTTGAACAGCATCGCGAGCGTCGGTGGGCGGCCGTCCTCGGCGAGCGGGCCGGCGGCGCGGCGGGGCAGGGCGTCGCCGGGGGGACGGGGACTGTATCGGCTGGGCGAGCCGTCCGCGAAACCCCGATTCGGGTCGCCGTCCGACGGCGGGACGGGAGCCGGGGATCCTAGCAGGTCGGGGGCCCGGGCCGCGGGCGTCCGCGCGGGACGCGCCCGCGGACGCTCAGCTCCCGAGCAGGCGCCGCGTCTCGTCGACCAGCGCCAGCGGACGATCGGCGTCGCCCCACAGCGCGAGGACGCGCTCGAGGAGCTCGCGTCCCCGGGCGGCGTCGCCACGCGCGAGGTGCGCCCGTCCCAGCTCGAAGAGCGCCCGCACGTACGGCACGGGATGGGTCGAACGTCCGAAGCCCGAGTCGACCAGCCGTTGCCGCGCCGACTCGGCCGCCGGCGCGTCGCCCGCCGCGTCGCAGGCCCGCGCCAGCGTGTCGAGCAGCAGCGCCGCGAAGCTGCTCGTGCTGCCGTACCAGTCGAAGTCCGGTCTCCAGTGGCTGGTCGTCGCGGTGAGCAGGTCGCGCGCACCGCTCGCGTCGCCCTGCTGCAGGAGCAGCTCGGCCGCGAGTCCGTCGGAGAACATCGCGCAGGACGGATCGCGGGTGCGCGCCACGAGCCCGCGCAGCGCGTCCTCGTGCACCCGGGCGGCCGCGAGATCGCCGGTGAGCGCGGCGAAGCGTCCGGCGAGGTAGCGGGCCCGCAGGCCCTCGGGCTGGAGCACGAGGGACGACTCGGCCGCGTCGCGCGCACCCCGCGGGTCGTCGAGCAGCAGGCGCAGCTCGGCCTCGAGGGCGCAGGCCGCCACGCCCATGCCGCCGCGGAAGCCGTCGTCGTCGACGAAGCCCTGGCGCGCGAGCACGCCCAGGTCGTCGAGGGCCGGGTCGAAGCGTCCGCGCAGCGTGCGGTAGGCGGCGCGCAGCCGTCGGGCCCAGGCGCCGTAGGTCGGGCTCTCGGGGACGCGCATGCTCTCGACCGCGTCCCAGTCGTCGGCGAGCAGGGCGATCTCGGTCACGAAGTAGAGGTCGAGCCCGCCGGCCGCGAGGGTCTTCGCGTCGCGCCAGGCGTCGGCCACGTCGCCGTCGAGGGCCGTCACCATCGCGCCGAGGACCTTGGCGCGGTCGACCGACTCGGTGGCCTCCCACTGGGCCAGATGGCTGCGCGCGAGGGCGATGTCGCCGCGGACGGCGCGGTCGAGGACCATGTGGTCGTAGGCGTGCTTGAAGCCGGGTTCGCGCGCGAGCAGGCGCTCGAGGCGCTCGGCGCCCAGGGCCGGCGCGGGATCGCTGCACGAGTGGGTCTCGATCTCGGCCAGGATGTACTCGGCGAACGGGTCGCGTCCGTCGCTCGGCCCGTCGAACACCACGCCCAGGTCGGCGAGCTGCGCGAGGGCGGCCTGGTAGTGCCCGTTGAGGTAGGCCAGGTTGGCGCGCGCCAGGGGACGTTCGCTCGCCTGCAGGCGGTCTTCGCGCTCGACCGCGTCCTCGGCGGCCGACAGGGCGTCCGGCTCGCGGCCGGCGAAGCGCAGCGCGATCGAGAGCGCGAGCGAGGCGCGCGCGTGGCCGGGGTCTTCACGGATGGCGCGCACGAGGGGCTCGACCGCACCGGCCCAGTCGCTCGCGTGCAGCAGGCGCTGGCCGTCGGCGAACTGGATGCGGGCGTTCTTCGTGATGCCGAGCAGGTCGCGCAGCCGCTCCTCGTCGGGCGCCTCGGAGGGGTCGACCCGCAGTGCGACCAGCACCTCGCGCGCGACGTCCGCCACGAGGGCGAGGTCCTCGTCGTCGGAGGGCAGCGGTCGCCGGTTCCAGATCACGACGCCGCCCGAGACGGTCTGCAGTTCGAGCGTGAGCATCGTCGAGCCGGCGTCGTCCGCCAGGCCGAGCTGCAGAAGGTGGCTCGAACCGGCTTCCCTCGCGGCCCTCAGCGCGGCCGAGCTCGTGAGCGCGTCGGGGTCGTCGCCGAGTTCCCAGGCGCGATCGGCGAGCGCGCTGCGCGACACGAGCCGCAGTCCGTCGAGGTTGCCGAAGGCCGTGCCGAACGCCTGGTCGAGCACCTGCCGCCGTTTGTCGGCGGGCGAGTCGCCGAGCACCACGACCGAGAGCACCGGCGTGTCGGACGAGCCGGACGCGGCCCCGTGCGCGAACCACCAGCCGAGCATGGCGGCGATCGCGATCGTCGCCGCCCCGACGAGCAGGTCGCGGCGGCGCACGGGACGGCGCAGACCGCGTCCCGTGTCGGCGATCGACTCGAGTTCGGCCGCGACCTCGTCCATCGAGGCCCAGCGCTCGTCCTTGTCCTTGCGCAGGCAGCGTGTCACGACGTGGGCCAGCGGGCGCGGGACGTCGCGCACGAGACCGTCGACGGCGGGCGGCTCGTGGGTCAGGATCGCGCCGATGGTCTGGCTCAGGCTCTTGCCGCGGAAGGCCGGCCTGCCCGTGAGCAACTCGAACAGCACGCAGCCGAACGAGAACACGTCGGTGCGCCGGTCGACGGGCCGGCGATGCACCTGCTCGGGCGACATGTAGCCCGGCGTGCCCATCTCGAGGTCGGCGGTCTCGATCGTCGAGCCCGCGCTGCTGTCCTGCTCGGCGAGCTTGGCGAGGCCGAAGTCGAGGATCTTCGGTGCGCCGTGGCTCGTGACCATCACGTTCGCCGGCTTCAGGTCGCGGTGGATCACGCCGCGCTCGTGGGCGAAGGCCAGCGCACGCGCGAGCGGCAACATGAGCGCGATCACGTCGGCGGGGGGCGAGGCACCGCGGGCGACGCGCTTGTTGAGCGTCTCGCCCTCCAGGAACTCGAACACGATGTAGTCGCGCTCGCCCTGCTGCCCGAGCTCGTGGATCGTGGTGATGTTCGGGTGGTTGAGCGTGCTGACCAGCCGCGCCTCGCGACGGAAGAGCTGCCGCACGAGCGGGCGCAGCAGCAGGCGCTGGTGGATGAACTTGATCGCCACCCGACGCGGGAGACGCGTGTCGCGGGCCTCCCAGACCTCGCCCATGCCGCCGTGCCCGACGAGTCGCACGAGGGTGTAGTTGCCCAGGCTGGCGCCCTCGGCCACGTTGCCCAGGACGAAGCCGCCGGCGGCGCCCGGGCGCGGTGCCGAGTCGTCCTGCGCGAGCACGGCGAGCACCTCGCGCAGCAGCTCGTCGTCGGCGCCCGTCGAGCGCAGCCAGGTCTCGCGTTCCGGGGCCTCGAGGTCGAGAGCCCCCTGCACGAGGTCGAGGATGCGCCTCTCGCGTTCGGGCTCGGACAGCGGACCTTCTCCCCCGTGGATCGCTCCGGGCAGCCGCGCCTCGGGCCGCCTGGAATCGCCGTTCATTCTAGCGGCGAGGGCTCGCGTGGCGCGAGCCGTCTGGTACCGTCCCGGCATGACCGACACAGCGCCCAGCGGTCCCGTGCTGCTCTCGTGGTCGTCCGGCAAGGACTCCGCCTGGACGCTGCGCGAGCTGCTCGCCCGGGGTCATGAGGTGGTCGGGCTGCTGACCACGGTGAACGCCAGCGCCGACCGTGTCGCGATGCACGCCGTGCGCAGCGAACTCCTGCGGCGGCAGGCCGAGGCCGCCGGCCTGCCGCTCTGGACGGCCGAGATCCCGAGCCCGTGCAGCAACGCCGACTATGAAGACGCGATGGGTCGCGTGGTCGACCGCGCGCGCGCGGCCGGCATCGCCACGATGGCCTTCGGCGACCTGTTCCTCGAGGACATCCGCCGCTACCGCGAGGACAAGCTGGAGGGCACGGGCCTGACCCCGATCTTCCCGCTCTGGCAGCGGCCGACCGAGGCCCTGGCTCGCACGATGCTCGCGGCAGGCCTGAAGGCGGTGGTGACCTGCGTCGACCCACGCCAGGTGCCGGCCGAGCTGTGCGGGCGTCCCTACGACGAGGCCTTCCTGGAGGCGTTGCCCGAGGGGGCCGACCCGTGCGGCGAGAACGGCGAGTTCCACACCTTCGTGTGGGACGGGCCGATGTTCCGGCACCCGGTGCCGATCGAGCCCGGCGAAGTCGTCGAGCGCGAGGGATTCGTCTACGCCGACGTCCTGCCGCGCGGCTGAAGGGCATCTCGCGCGACCTTCGACACGGGATCGTGCCGCCGGTGCGTCGGCAGGGTCCCGCGGGCCGTTGTGCGACCGACGATCGGCGCTCCCCCGGGGCCGACTGCGCGCTCCTGTCGCCCCGCGGTCGGATGCTAACCTCGCCAGCAGCGCACGCGCCGCGCGGCGCTCTCCCTGAAGAGGACCGACCCCATGCCCGTCACCCGCGTCAAGGTGCCCCTGCTCGACCTCCACGCCCAGTACGCGCCGCTGCGCGAGGAGCTCCGCGCGGCCGTCGACGAGGTCTTCGACAAGCTGGCCTTCATCGGCGGACCGTACGTCGAGACGCTCGAGAAGGAGATCGCCGCCTACGTGGGCGCCACCGACGGCATCGGCGTCTCGTCCGGCACCGACGCGCTGCTCGTGGCGATGATGGCCCTCGGCATCGGCCCCGGCGACGAGGTGATCACCTCGCCGTACACGTTCTTCGCCACCGTGGGATGCGTGCTGCGTCTCGGCGCGAAGTGCGTCTTCGTCGACATCGATCCCGACACCTACAACATCGACGCGACGGGCCTCGAGGCGGCCGTCACGCCGCGCACCAAGGCCATCCTGCCGGTGCACCTGTTCGGACAGTGCGCCGACATGGCGGCCGTGAACGCCGTGGCCGCCAGGCACGGCCTGCCCGTGATCGAGGACGCCGCCCAGGCCATCGGCGCCCGCGACTCCGACGGACGCGCGGCCGGCTGCCTCGGCACCGTGGCCTGCTTCTCGTTCTATCCCAGCAAGAACCTGGGCGCGGCGGGCGACGGCGGCATGCTCACCACGAGCGACGGCGAACTCGCGCACACCATGCGCATCATGCGCAACCACGGCATGGAGCCTGCGTACCACCACGGCATCCTGGGCGGCAACTTCCGCCTCGACGGCATCCAGGGCGCGGTGCTCTCGATCAAGCTCAGGCACCTCGACGCCTGGGCCGAGGGACGCCGCAAGAACGCCTGCGAGTACCACGAGCGCTTCGCCGAGCGCGGCCTCGACACCGTCCTGCGACTGCCCGTCGCGCGCGAGGGCGTCTACCACGTCTTCAACCAGTACGTGGTGCGCGTCCCGGACGGCAAGCGCGACGCGCTCATGGCGCACCTGCGCAAGAACGACGTGGGCTGCGCGATCTACTACCCGTCGGGCTGCCACACCCAGCCGTGCGTGGCCGACCAGGGCTACCACGCGGGCGACTTCCCCGAGACCGAGCGCGCGGCGCGCGAGACCGTCTCGCTGCCGATCTTCAGCGAGCTCTCCGACGAGCAGAAGGAGACCGTGGTCGACGTGGTGGCCGAGTTCTTCGGGAAGTGACGGCGCGCGCGGCGCGCGGGACGTCCCCCCGCGGAGCGGCACTCGCGGGGGAGGACGCCTGAGCCGTGTGCGGCATCGCGGGCAAGCTCTGGTTCGACGCGACACGCGCCGGCGATCGTGACGTGGTCGCCGCCATGACGGCGGCCCTCGCGCACCGCGGTCCCGACGGCGACGGCCTGCTCGTCGACGGACCCGTGGCGCTGGGACACCGGCGGCTGGCGATCGTCGACCTCTCCGAGCGCGGGCGGCAGCCGATGACGTCCGTCGACGGACGGCTGCACCTCGTCGCCAACGGCGAGATCTACAACCACCGCGAGCTGCGCGCGCAACTCGCCGCGGACGGACACGTCTTCCGCTCCGGCTGCGACAGCGAGGTCGTCCTGCCGCTCTACCGTCGCTGGTACGACGCAGAGGGCCCGGACTTCGTCGACCGGCTCGACGGCATGTTCGCCTTCGCGTTGTACGACGCCGACGCCGGCCGGCTCGTGCTCGCGCGCGACCGCACGGGCCAGAAGCCGCTCGTGTACGCCGAGACCGCGCACGGCCTCTCGTTCGCGAGCGAGCTCGCGGCGCTGGGCCGCGACGGCGACGTCGACCGCACGCCCGACGAACGTGCGCTGGGCGACTTCCTGGCGTACCGCGCGGTGCCGCAGCCGCGCACGGCGTGGCGCGGTGCGCGTCGGCTGCCGCCCGCCGGCGTGCTCGTGTGCGAGCAGGGACGCACGCGCGTGCACACGACCTGGCGCCTCGTCCCGTCGCCGGACGTCGATCCCACCGGTCCGTCGCTGGACGACGCGGCCGACGAGCTGCGCGAGGTGCTGCGCGCCGCGGTGCGCAAACGGCTCATGGCCGACGTCGAGGTCGGCGCGCTGCTCTCCGGCGGGCTCGACTCGGCGTCGGTCGTGGCGCTCATGGCCGAGGCCGGTGGACGTCCCGTGCGCACGTTCACGATCGGCTTCGAGGAGGCGGCGTACGACGAGACGGCGCAGGCGCGCAAGGTCGCGCGCGCGTTCGGCACGATCCACCACGAGGAGATCCTGCGGCCGGACGGGCTGCAGCTGCTCGAGACGGTGCTCGCACAGCATCAAGAGCCGTTCGCCGACGCGTCGGCGCTGCCCACGTCGCTCGTGAGCGAGGTCGCGGCGCGGCACGTCAAGGTCGTGCTCACGGGCGACGGCGGGGACGAGTCGTTCGCCGGCTACGACCGGCACCGCGCGCTGCTCCTGGCGCGCAGGCTGGCGCGTCCCGCGTACGCGCCGGTGCGCGCGGCGTTGACGCTCGCGGCGCCTCTGCTCGCGGCCGCGTTCGGACGCGGACACCGCTCGCCCGGCCCGCGTCTGCAGCGGCTGGTCGATGCGCTGCGCCTGCCGCCGCGCGCGCGCAACACGCTCTGGAAGTCGGTCGCGTCCACCGCGCTGCTCGCCGCCGTGCTGAGCGAGGAGGGACGTCGACGCCTGCTGCCGCCGACGCCGTACGGTCCCGACCTGCCCGGCGACCTCGGACTCAACGAGGCGCTGGCCCTCGACGTCGCGCACTACCTGCCGGACGTGCTGCTCGTGAAGCTCGACATCGCGTCGATGGCCCACGGCCTCGAGGCGCGCTCGCCCTTCCTCGACCGGCGCGTGCTCGAACTGGCCGCCGCCCTGCCCGCGCAGCTCAAGCGTCGTGGACGGCACGGCAAGCGCGTCCTGCGGCGGGCGATGGCGAGCGTGCTGCCGCCCGACCTGCGCCACGGCGTCAAGCGCGGATTCGGCGTTCCGCTCGACGCCTGGATGCGCAGCGGTCCGCTGGCCGATCACGCCCGCGAGGTGCTCCTGGGTCCCGACGCGAAGGCCCGCGGGATCTACGATCAGGCGGCCCTGGCGGCCCTGCTCGACGCCCAGCGGCGCGGCGAGGTTGCGGCCCACGACCTGCTGTTTACCCTGCTCTTGCTCGAGCGCTGGTTCCTGGCCGCTTCCGGGGCCGACCGGCGCATGACCCCTGACGGAGCCCGACGTGGCGCAACGTGACGACCTCCTGTGCTGGATCGACCTCGAGATGACAGGCCTCGACCCCGGACAGAACACGATCGTCGAGATCGCGACGATCCTGACCGACGGCGCGCTCGAGATCGTGGCCGAGGGTCCCGAGATCGTGATCCACGCCGGCGAGGAGCACATCGGGCGCATGATCCCGATCGTGCGCGACATGCACGCCAAGTCGGGACTGACCGAGAAGGTGCGCCTGTCGAACACGAACCTGGCCGACGCCGAGCTCGAGACGCTGGCCTTCCTCAAGGAGCACCTCAAGGAGCGCTCGGCGCCCCTGTGCGGCAACTCGATCTGGTGCGACCGCATGTTCCTCAAGCTGCAGATGCCGCGCATCGACGCCTGGCTGCACTACCGCACGATCGACGTGAGCTCGTTCAAGGAGTGCGCCACGCGCTGGAACGTGAACGCCATCGGCGGCGCGCCGAAGAAGGGCGACAAGCACCGCGCGCTCGACGACATCCGCGAGTCGATCGCCGAGCTCAAGCACTACAAAGAGAAGTGGCTCGCGCCGCCCAAGCCGCCCAAGGAGAAGCCGAAGTCGAGGGCGAAGAGCGGCGCGGGCAGCGACGGCGACGGGGGGGCGGCGACGTGAGCGCGAAGAAGGCCGCGCGCTACTGGCTCGTGAAGAGCGAGCCCGACGTGTACTCGATCGACGACCTGGCGCGCGACCGCACGACGATGTGGGACGGCGTGCGCAACTACCAGGCGCGCAACATGCTGCGCGACGAGCTGTCGCCGGGCGATCTCGTGCTGTACTACCACAGCAACGCCGACCCGCTGTGCGTGGCGGGCATCGCGAAGGTGGCCAGCGCGTCGTATCCCGACCCGACCGCGTTCGACAGGAAGGATCCGCACTTCGATCCCAAGTCGAAGAAGGACGCGCCGACATGGTTCGTGGTCGACCTCGCGCACGTCGAGACGTTCGCGGTGCCGGTCGACCGCGCCACGCTCGCCGAGGATCCCGCGCTGAAGGACATGGTTCTGCTGCGGCGCGGCTCGCGGCTGTCCGTCCAGCCGGTCACGAAGCAGGAGTTCGCGGCGGTGCAGAAGCTCGCGAAACGCCTCGCGAAGGGCGGCGCGAAGTGAACGCCGCGCCGCGTCGGCTGCCGGCCGTAGCGCTGGTGGTGGTCGGGCTCGGCGCGGCGGCGTGGCTGGGACGGGACACGATCGGCAAGTGGTTCCGCGATCCGCTGGACGAAGCGCTGGTGCATACGCTGGCGCTCGACGAGCAGTTCATGCCGCGCATGTTCAGCGCACGACGCCCCGCCGCCGAGGCCGTCGTGGGCGGCCTCGATCTGACGGCGATCTTCGAGGCGGCACGGCGTGCGTCTCCCACACGCTGGCTGTCGCCGAGCGACAGGTTTCCACTCGCGGGGACGTTCGACCTGGGCGCGGTGCGCTGGGGCGACCGCGACGACGACATCGAGCTGCCCGACGATCGTCCCTGGCCGGGCTTGGCGCTGTGGGGCGTCGAGGACCCGTCCGCGCCGCCAGGGACGTCGCTCGCGTCGTTGGACGCACTGGTCGACGAACCGACCGAGCTGCGTCCGCTGTGCGTGATGCTGATCGACGCGAAGACGCCCGCAGGCGCGCGCGAGGGGCTGCGCACGATCGTCGGCTCGGTGCGTCCCGAGCCGGGCTCGACGCGCGACCGGCTCTACGACCTCGACGAGCGCCGGCTCGACGTCGACGACGCGTCGGGCGTCCTGCTGCACATCCCCGGACTGCCGAGCAAGCTGGAGGGCGTGCTCGTGCGCGGTCCGCTGCTGATCGACGTGGTCGTCACCGGCGACGAGGCGCGTCTCGTCGCGCTGCTGCGATCGCTCGTCGAGGCCGCGGCCTTGCAGGACGCGTGAACGACGTGGTGCCGGCGCTGCCGTCGCGTCGCACGCACCTGGCCTGCCTGTTGCTCCTCGTCGGCGTGGCGGCGCTGTTCTTCGGACCGCCTCCGCGCCGCGTGGCCGTCACGTCCGAGCTGCTCGAGGACCTGCGCGCCGAGCTCGCGCCCGCGCTCACGCGGCAACTCGGCAGCGACGCGGGGCTCGACGTCCCGCTGTTCCCGATCGACGCCGCGGGGCTCGTGGCGTACTGGCCCGGCGAGCTGGCCCGCTTGCGTGCGGAGCCCGGACACGATGCCGCGCTCGACGATTTGTCCGACGACGACGTTCCCGGCTCGCTGCAGGCGTGCCTCGGTTGGTGCGACCAGGACGGCGGCTCGATCCACGTGCGCTCCGACCTCGAGGACCAGGCGGCGTTGGCGTGGGTCGCGGCCGGTCTGCTGCCGCCCACGGACTTCGTCACGCGCGAGTACGTGGGTTCGATCCTGGGCCACGAGCTCGTGCACGCGGCCGACGCGGCGCGGCTCGGCGGTCTCGCGCGCTTCGAGTCCGACCCGTGCCGCGCGGCCGTGGCCGAAGCCTTGGGCCAAGGACACGCCGACGTCGTGTCGCAGCGCGTCTGCGCCGAGCTCGGCTGGCCGGCCGACCTGCTCGCGCACGCCGACACGCCCGGTTGGGAGGCCGGGTCGGCGGTTGCCAAGCAGCTCGACGAGTCCCGAGGCGGCCTGATGATGGGCATCACGCTGCGCGCTTCGGTCATGCACTCGATCTCCTGGGCGACGTGGCAGCACTTCGCCGAGGCGCTGCTCGATCTCGGGGGCGAGGATCTCGTGCTCGCCACGTTGCACGACCCGCCGGACGACGTGCGCGTGATCTTCCATCCCGGGTGGGTGGTCGATCCGGCGTCGCGTCCGCCGAGATTCGATCTCGACACCCTCGTGCGCGCGGCGCTCGACGTGCTTCCCGGGCACGCCTGGAAGGGCGACCGCTTCCTCGACGGCTACGCGGTTCCCGCCCGTCTCGCGTACCTGCTGCCCGAGGACGAGCGCCCGGCACTCGGTGACGGCGCGTGTCCCGCACGCATGGGGAGCTTCGTGCCGTCGTCCGATGCCGATGCGCCTGCCGGCCGGCCGGAGCGCATCGCGACGATCGACGTGGCGCTCTTCGAGGCCGCGTCCGAGGCCCAGGCCGCGGCGCTCGTCGACGTGATCCAGGCCTGGATCGAGCCGGTGCGCGAGCTCGGGGCCTCGGGCCGCTCGAAGAGCTTCGGTGCCGTCACGGAGCGCGTCGAGGTGGCCGGGCACCCGGGCTGGCGATCGGTGTGCGAGCTCGGCGAGGAGTTCGGCGAGGGCTACGTCCTGTGCGTCGGATGCCTCGTGATCGACGTCGAGTCCCGCGAGGGCGTCGCTCCCGTGCGCGAGGTCGTCGAGGCGATGCTGCGCGCGGCCGACTCCCCGGACACCCCACGATGAGCACCTGGTCCGACGATCCCACCCTGGCCGGCGCCGTGGTCACGCGGCTCGCGGTGCTGGCGCTGATCACCGTGCTCGTGCACGGTCCCGGCGTGCCGCCGGCCGACGCGCCGGTCACGTTGCGGCCGCGGCTGCTCGAGGCCCTGCGCGCCGAGGCGGCGCCGGTGCTGGCCGAGGCACTCGACAGCCGCGTCCCGTTCGAGGTCGAGCTCCTGCTCTGCACCGAGGACGAGATGCGCGCGGTGCTGCGGCGCGAGGCCGAGCTGCGGAGTCACCTCCTGCCGCCCGAGCAGGCCGAGCGCTCGCTGCAGGCGGCCGCGGACTTCGCGCCGTCGGTGCTGGGCAAGTACGTCCTCGACGAGGACGTCGTGCTCGTGCAGCCCGCGGCCTTCGAGCACATGGCGTCGCTCAGCGGACGCACCGACCTCGTCACCCGCGGCACGCTGGGCGCGGTGCTCGTGCACGAGATGGTGCACGCCGTGGACGACGCGCGCGTCGACCTGCTCGCGACCATGTCCGCGCTCGAGGAGAGCGCCGCGTTCACCGTCTGGTCGGCGGCGGTCGAGGGCCACGCGCAGCTCGTGACGCGCGACGTCTGCCGGCAGCTCGGCTGGAGCGACGGCTTCCGTGCGTTCACCGAGGTGGCCTCGGCCGATCCCGACACGCTGCGCATGATGGACGAGCTCGGAGAGGCGTTGCGCCAGACGGCACGCGTGCAGTCGGCCGACATGCGCTCGTCGTACACGCGCGGCGAGGACTTCGTGCGCGGGCTCGAGGCCGCCGGGGGACGGCAGGCGCTCGACGCGCTGCTCGTCCACCCGCCGGCGGATCCGAGCGTGATCGACCACCCGCAGTGGTTCGTCGACCCCGCGTCGCGCCCGGCCGCGCGGCACGACCTCGACGCCCTCGTGGCCGAGCTCGACGACGAGCTCCCCACGCCCCCGTGGACGCGTCAGGCGCTCACGCCCACGCGCGCCACGCTCGAGGCCACGATGTACCTGCTGCCGGCCGAACGGCTCGACGCGCTGCTCGGCTCGATGGCGTCCGCGCGCATCGTCGCGGCCACGCACGTCGACGGGTCCGGGCGCCAGATGCTCGTGGCGCTCATGGAGTTCGTCGACGCGCCGGCCGCCGAGGCGTGGGTGGAGGCGTCCCTCGACCTCTCGCGGCTCAAGGACGCGGCGATGACGAGCGGACCGGTGACGATCGTCTCGAGCGACTACGGCGAGGTGGCGTACGACAGCCTCTCGGGCTGGACGGTGCGCAAGACCGTGCGGCTGGGATCGCTGCCGCGCTCGCCGACCCAGGAGGTGTGCGTGCTCACGGCCAGCCACGACGCGCTCGTGTTCGAGGTCAGCGCGATCGAGGCCCCCGACGGCGCGCGACGCACGCTGGCGCTCGCGTCGCTGCTGCTGGACGCGGACGAGGCGGCGCGCGACGATGGGGCGCCCGCCCGACCGGACGCCGAGACGCGATGAGGAACGCCGAGCGCGAGCTGCAGCTGCTGCACTTCCAGCGCGAGCTCGAGTCGCAGCTCGCGCGGGTGCGGGGCACCGACAAGGCGCACAAGATCGGGCTGCGGCTGGTGCGCGAATTCCTGCGCGCCGACGAGGCCTTCGTGGTCGTCCCGCTGCGCGGGGGCCGGGGCATCGAGGCACGCTTCCGCGCGCCGGCCGACGCGTGCTTCGACGCGACGGCGATGCACGAGCTGCTGCGTCGGGGCGCGCCGCGACGGCCCGAGATGATCGTGCAGCCGCTGCACCGTCGCGGTCGGCGCTGGGGTTCGCTGGTGCTCCGACGCGCCGATGCGTCGTTCGACCGGGACGAGCGCAAGGAGGCGGCGCGCATCGCGCGCACCATGAGCCACGCGCTGCAGCGCCTCGACGAGCTGCGCCTGCTCGAGGTGCGCACGCGCATCGACCGCAAGATCACCGAGCAGATCCGTCCCCAAGACCTCTTCTACCAGATCCTGCACGGGCTGCGGTCGCTGCTGCGCTACGACCACAGCGCGGCGGTGCTGATCCAGGACGAGACCCCCGGTGCGGCCGAGCTGGTGGCCGAGCAGATCGCCTGGACGAAGGCCAAGAGCGCGCGCATCGGCTTCGCCATCCCGCTCGGGGCGTCGGCGCAGGCGGCGCTCGACGCGGGCGAGCTGCTGGGCTTCGACCGCGACGCGAGCGGTCGCTGGGTGCGCTGGGACGGCGGGCACGACACGTCCCTCGCCGACGCGCTCGACGCGGGTTCGCTGGCGCACGAGATGCCGGCGCGCTCACTGCTCGTGGCTCCGCTCGTCGGGCCCGAGGGCGTGCTCGGCGTGCTGCGCGTGGCGTGCATCCACCCGCACACGCTCACGGCCTACGAGGCCGACCTGCTGCGCGGCTTCCTGCCCCAGGCCACCATGGCCATCCGCCAGATGCAGCGCGCCGCGCACCTCGAGCGCGGGTTGCTCGAGGCCGAGAAGAAGCACGCCATGGCGAGTCTGGCGCGCGGCGTCTCGCACGACGTGAACAACGCCCTGGGCGCGGTGCTGCCGCTCGTGCAGCAGATGCTGGCCGAACTCGACGAGGGACGTCCCGTGGCGCCCGACCTGCTGCGACGCGACCTGCTCGCGGTGCAGTCGGCGGTCACGGTCTGCCGGCGCATCTTCGGCGGCATGCTGGGGCTCGCGCGCGGTTCGGCCACGTCGCTCGGCGAGGGCCACCTGGGACGCGCGGTGACGGGCACGCTCGCGGTGCTGGCCGAGACCATGCGGCGTCACCGCATCGAGGTCGTCGTCGACGTGCCCGCCGACCTCCCGCCGGTACGCTGCGGACAGGGCGACCTCGAGCAGATCGTGCTCAACCTCGCCACGAACGCGCGCGACGCGATGCAGAGCGGCGGACGGCTGCTCGTGCGGGCCCGGGCGCACGACGACCTGGTCGAACTCTCGATCGGCGACACGGGCGCGGGCATCCCCGAGGACCAGATCGCGCGCGTCCAGGAGCCGTTCTTCTCGACCAAGCAGAAGGGCACCGGCCTGGGTCTCTCGATCTGCCGCTCGCTGGCCTGGGACATGGGCGGCACGCTCGACATCACCAGCCGTCCCGGCGAGGGCACCACGGTGCGCGTCACGATGCCCGCGGCGGTGCGCGGCGAGATGGCGCTCAGTCGAGCCTGACGAGGTACTCGCGCGTCTCGCCCGCGCCGATCTCGACCCGCTCCTCGACGCCCGTCAGGTGCTCCTGGGTGACGCGCTGGAGTTCGGCCTGCACCATGGCCTGGATGTCGGCCAGGTTCGGGGTGGCGGGGTTGGCGCGCACCGTGTAGCGGCCCGGCGCGAGGCGGTCGACCACGTAGTCGCCCTGTCCGTTGCTGCGCACCGAGCGGTTGCAGCCTTCGCCGTCGACGAACACGGTGGCGTCGGCCACCGGCACGCCGGAGCGGTCGACGACCTGGCCGCGCAGCGTCCCCGGACGGGGGATCACCACGTCGCCGAGCGAGGTACGCACGCCGGCCTCGACCGCCACGTCGTTGCGTCGCACGATCGGGTACGACGAGTGGGCGAACTCGACCTGGTACACGTTCT
This sequence comes from Planctomycetota bacterium, assembly GCA_020638905.1. Classification (GTDB taxonomy): domain Bacteria; phylum Planctomycetota; class B15-G4; order B15-G4; family B15-G4; genus JACKHP01. The sequence goes on from JACKHP010000012.1 coordinate 94,622, forward strand.
CGGTCACGTCGGGCATGCTGAACGTGCCGTCGCGGGCGCTGTTGACGGCCTTCATCCAGACCGCGTCGGGTTCGCCGCCGCGCAGGAACTCGACCTCGGGCAGGTGGTTCGGGTGCAGCGACACGCGCGCGCCGGCGATGGGCTCGCCGAGGTCGTCGACGAGGCGTCCGACGAGGGCCGCGCCCGGCTGCATCGTGATCGTGATGCCGGTCAGGTTCTCGCCGCGCTTGAGGCGCACGGGATCGCTGCGCGTCACGGCGTAGCCCTTGGCCCAGACCTCGAACGAGTACCAGCCCGCCTCGAGGTCGGTCACCTCGAACGCGCCGTCGGCCCCGCGGAAGCGCTCGAAGGACCCGATCGGCGAGCCCGTCACCGTCTTGTTCGACGAGCGCCGCGCGAGCAGGTCGAAGTTGGCCACCGGACGGTCGTCGGGATCGAGCACGAGACCCGAGATGCTGGCCGCGCGGTAGAGCTGCAACGCCACGCCGTCGGCCCAGTCGTCGGCCGTCACGATCTGGCCCTTGCGACCGTAGCCCTTGGCGTCGCACCAGATGTTGTAGCGACCGGGGATCAGGTTGGAGAACGTGAACGCGCCCTCGTCGTCGCTGCGCGTCACCCCCGGCGGCAGGCCGAGGCCCGCCGGCTGGGCCGAGATCTCGACGTCGCGCAACGGACGCCCCGTGGCGGCCTCGACCACGGTGCCCGAGAGCGGCACGGACTTCTCGAGGGTCACGTCGAAGACGAGCTGCGGCAGGGCGCGGTCGGGCACGGTCGGCTGCTCGACGACCTTGCCCGCGTAGCCGTCGGCGTCGATCACGAGGTTGAAGATCATGTGCGGGACGTTCGGCAGCTCGTAGCGTCCGTCGTCGTCGGTGAGCACGACGCGCAGGGGGTCGGGCAGGTCGGCCCCGACGTTGCGCACGAAGACGTCGTGCAGCGCCACGCGCGCACGGCGCACGCGCTCGGCGTCGGGCCCCTGCACCGTGCCGTGCACGAGCATGCCGGGCTCGACGACCACGTCGCCCAGGTCGACGAGCTCGCCCGCGCCGACCACGTACGGTCCTGCGTCGCGGGTGGCGAAGGCGCCCTCGGCGTGCACCACGAGCTCGCTCGTGGGGGGGACCTCGGTGAACGCGAAGAAGCCCAGCGCGTCGGACGTGGCCCGGTGGTTGCCGAGTCGCGGCAGGTGCATCATGCCGGCCATGCCGAGCGTGTTCCCCTCGCGCAGCTCGATCTCGGCGTCGGGCACCGGGACGAGGTCGCGGTTCACCAGTCGCCCGGTCACGGTCGCCCCGGCCGGCTTCTCGGCCGGGGACGGCTCGGCGCGCGGCCCGGTCGGCGTGATGTCCATGCGTTTGCCCGGGGCCTTCGGCTCGGGCGCGTCGAGTTCGATCGGCGCGCCGTCACGGCTCGGAGCCTCGGTCAGGCGCAGGCCGTAGAAGACGCCCGCGCCGACCACGATCAGGCCGGCGGCGAGCCAGAGCAGGGACGTTCCGCGTCGTGTCATGAGGTGCTCGAAGACGCAGGAATCCGGGGGGCGGGGCCAAGATTCTGCTTGGATTCGCGGAGCGGCTCCATCAGAATCTCCCGCCCTGACCGACGGGTGGTCCCATCGTCTAGCCAGGTCTAGGACAGGTGCCTCTCACGCACCAGACAGGGGTTCGAATCCCCTTGGGACTACCATCCTCGTCACGCCGGCGTTGGTCGCGCGGCCTTGTGACGGGACACCCGTCCCGCGCGCCGCAGTCGGCCGTCCCCGAGTTCGTCCGTCTGGGAGCGCATGTCCCATGTCCTTCGAGGGGACGAACGTCGTGCTGGTCGGCATGCGCGCCAGCGGCAAGACGAGCCTCGGTCGGCGCCTGTCCGAACGCCTCGGACGTCCGTTCGTCGACCTCGACGACGAACTCGCCGCGCGCGTCGGCCTGCCGGTCGACGAGGCGCTGCGCAGCCTGGGCGAACCGGCCTTCCGCGAACTCGAGCGCGAGCTGCTGCGGCAGGCCGCCGAGCGCCGCGACAGCGTCATCGCCACCGGCGGCGGGGCCGTGCTGGGAGGCGACGCCTTCGCCGCCCTGGCCGCCGCGGGCGTGGTGGTCTGGCTGCAGGTCGAGGTCGACGAGCTCGTCCGGCGCGGGTCGGCCCGGCCCCGGCCGCCGCTCACGCCCCTGTCGCCCGAGGCCGAGGTGCGGCGGCTGCTGGCGGAGCGCGAACCGCTCTACCGGGCGGCGGCCGACATCGCGATTCCCGCCGGGGGGCCGGATCCTATACTGGATCTCTTGTCCCGACTTCCGCCGCGGATCCGCGGATGAGCCGCCCGTCGTCCTCCGTCTCCCGTCCCCGATCGCTGGTCTGCGGTGCGCTCCTGGTGGCGCTGCTGCTGCCCGCCACGGCCGGCGCGCGGATGCAGTCCGTGGGCGCCGACGGGCCCCGCGAGGGGGCGGCCGGGACGGATCCCGCGGGTGAGGTCCGGGGTCCGGGCGAGGCCGACGCCGGGCAGCCGTCGCTCGCCGAGCCGGCCCAGGACGGGTCTTCCGGGTCGGCCCGCGGACAGGCGTCCGGCGCGGACGACGGCCCCGATCCGACGCCGGCGGTGGTCGAGGCGCGCGCGGCCCTGCTGAGTGGCAGCCAGGGCGACGACGAGCTCTCGATCCACGCCGTCACGCTGATCAACGCGGGCGACTTCGAGACCCTGCGCGCGACCCTCGGCGGCACGCGGCGCAACGCGGTGCTGGGAGTGCTCAGCGCGTTCAAGGTGCGCTACGCTTCCGAGCTGCTGGCGGCCGTGACCGACCTGGCGGCGCGCACCGACGACGCCGAGGTGCGCACGCGGGCGTCCGACGCGATGCGCGACCTGGTGCGCACGCGCGCCGACGTGCTCCCCGCCCTGGCGGCACGACTCGGCGACCCGGCGCTGCCGGTCGCGGTGCGACGCATCGTGGTCGGACTGCTGGGCGAGTCGTACGACCTGCGCGCGGTGCCGGCGCTGCTGCGCGAGTTGCGCGGACCGGCGTGGGCCGAGGCCGACGCGGCGCTGGGCGAACTATCGCGGCACGAGCGTCCGGCGCAGTCCCTGCCGGCCGACTTCTGGCCCGGCTTCTGGGAGGCCAACGCCGGCCTCCCGCTCGTGCAGCTGATCGACCGCGAACTCCTGCGCCAGCGCGAGGAGCACGCCGCGGAGATGGCGCGCAAGAACGACGAGATCGTCAAGACGCGCATCTCGACCATGGGCAACGACGTCGACCGGCTCATGGCCGAGGTGACCGACGAGTTCCAGCGCGTCCGGCTCACGGCGGTGCAGCGGCTCGGCCAGCACCCGAACAAGGAGCAGGCTGCGAACGCGGTGCCGCTCCTGCTGCGCTGCCTGGGATACGGGGTCGAGCGCGCGGCGTCCGAGGGCGAGACGAACGGTCCCTCGAACGGCAACGGGACGACGGGCAACGGCTCCGCGGCCGAGGTCCCGCGCGAGACCGACGACGAGGTGCGCACGGCCATCGTGACCGCCCTCGGCACGCTCGGGCGCGGCCGCGCCGACGTGCAGGACGTCCTGCTGCAGGTCGTGCGCAACAGCGAGGGACCGATCGCGTCCGCCGCGGTCGACGCGCTGGCGGGCGAGCGCGACCAGCCCCAGGTCGTCCCGCCGCTGCTGCAGTACATCGGACGCAGCGAGGTCCCGTCGGCCACGCTCGTGAACGTGCTGCGCATCATCGCGCAGAACCAGCCGCGCGAGGTCTTCGCCGAGCTCGCCCCGTGGATGTCCGCCTCGTACGAGCCCGACGTGCGCGCGGCGGCCGTCGAGGCGGTCGTGGCCGACGTCGACCTCGGTCCGGCGCTCGCGTCGACCACGTCGCTCACGTCGCCCGACCAGCCCTCGCAGGTCCGCTTCGCGCTGGCGCGCGCCCTCGGCAAGCGCCTGCGCGCGACCGTCCCGCCGGCGGACGACGTGCGGCCGCGCATCCTCGAGCTGCTGGCCGACCTGGCCGACGACATCGACAAGAACGTGCGCGCCGAGGCGGCCACGTCGCTGGGCGAGATGCGCTCGGAGGGCGCGCAGGCCGTGCTCGAGGAACGCTCGCTGCGCGAGACCGATCCGTCGGTCGTCGAGAAGGTCATCGCGGCGCTCGGGACGCTGCGGCTCGACAGCGCCGTGCCGATCATCGGACGCACCTGCGGACGCTGGGTCGGCGGCGAGCCCGAGCGGCTCCTGTCGGCGGCGCACCAGGCGCTCTCGCTGCTCGGCGACGGACTCGACGCGGGCGCGTGGCTCGACATGGCCGCCACGCTGCGTGAGGCCGGGAGTCCGTCCCTCTCGGTCTGGGCCTGCAACGAGGTCGTGAACCGCTTCGCCGGCGTGCAGGCGGCGCGCGAGGTCGTGTCGCGCGCGCGCGGCGCCCTGGCCGAGGGCCTGTACCTCGAGGGCCGCTACCAGGAGGCGCACGATCGCCTGGTCGAGCTCCAGGAGGCGAACGCACCGTATCCCAACGGCAACCGGCGCCTCGAACTGCTGGCGCTCACGTCCGAGAAGCTGTCGCTCTGGAGCGAGGCGGCGCAGCACTACAGCCAGCTGCTCGAGCTGCAGGGCGAGGGCGAGGTCAACCGGCTGGCCACGCGCCGCGCGTACGCGGTGGCGCTCATGGAGGCCGGACGCTCCGAGGACGCCCTGCAGGAGATCGAGGCCCTGTTCGCCGAGGACGCCGGCGACAGCGACCTCGTGCTGCGCCAGGGCCTGCTGCTCGAGCGGCTCGGTCGGCTGCCCGAGGCCGAGGACGTCCTGCTGCACCTCGGCGAGAGCCTGCCGGCCGACGACGCGACGATCCGCGCGCGCGCCCTCGAGGCGCTCGGACGCGTGCAGGCCGCGCTGGCCGCCGTGCGCGGCGACGGCGCGGCGCCGGCCGGCGACGCCGGCCAGCCCGCGGGCGCAGGCGAGGGCGCCGGCTCGGACGACGACGGGCCTCCGTCCGACCCGGCAGCGTCCGGCGACGGGGCCACGAGCGAGGACAATCGATGAAGATCGTCATCGCCGGCGCGGGCGCGGTGGGCTTCCACCTGGCGCGCGAGCTGGCGCACGAGGGGCACGTCATCTCGGTCATCGACGTCGACACCGAGAAGCTCGAGTACCTGCGCGACCGGCTCGACGTGCAGACCGTCCAGGGCTCCGCCACCTCGCGCCTCTCGCTCGAGTCGGCGGGCACGCGCGAGGCCGAGCTGTTCGTCGCGGTCTCGAACCAGGACGAGGTCAACATGCTGGCCTGCGCCGCGGCGCACGGCATGGGCGTCAAGCGCACGCTGGCGCGGGTGCGCAACCCCGACTTCGGCAGCGCCGACCCGCTCGTCGACCCGGTGCGCCTGGGCATCACGCGCTTCATCAACCCCGACCACATCGCGGTCGACTCGATCGTCGCGCTCGTCGACGCCCCCGGCTCGATCGACGTGGGCGACTTCGCCGGCGGCGAGATCCTGCTGCGCTCGTTCCACGTGACCGAGGACAGCGTGCTCACCGGCCGCCCGCTCTCGCGCCTCAAGGAGGACTACGCCGGCGTGCCGTTCCTGGTGGCGTCGATCCAGCGCGAGGGGCGGCACATCGTCCCGCACGGCGACGACCGCATGGAGCCGGGCGATCGCGTCTACATGCTCATGACGCGCGAGTCGCTGCCGGTGTTCCGCCGGGTCGTGGCGGGTTCCGACCGCGTCCAGCGCGTGGTCATCTACGGCGCCGAGCGGCTGGGCATCGCCGTGGCCAAGCGCCTCGAGGACCGCACCAACGTGGTGCTCATCGACGAGGACCGCGACCGCTGCCAGGCGGCGGCCGCAGAGCTCGACGACACCACGGTGCTGTTCGGGTCGCCCAACGACTCCGACATCCAGGGACAGAGCCGCATGGCGTCGGCCGACTTCTTCATCTCGGCCGGCAACAACGAGGAGCACAACCTGGTGCTGGCGCTGCTGGCCAAGAAGCGCGGCGCGCGGCGCAACATCGTGGTCACCGCCGACCCCGACATCGCGCAGCTGCTCGACAGCCTCGACATCGACGCGGTGATCAACCCGCGCCTCACGATGGTCGGGCGCCTGCTTCGCTACGCGCGCGGCGGACGCGTCCAGACGGTGCAGAAGATCGGCGAGAACTCGGCCGAGGTCATGGAGCTCGTCGTGCGCCAGGGCGCGCGCGGCGCCGGCGAGTCGCTGAAGGACCTCAAGCTGCCCGACGGGGCGCTCGTGGGGGCGATCCTGCGCGACGCCGAGGCCTTCATCCCGCACGGGCGCACGGTGATCGAGGAGGGCGACGTGGTGGTCTGCTTCGTGCTGCCCGGCATGCGTGACCGCATCGAGCGCATGTTCGCGCGCCGCGGCGGGCTCACGTTCGGCGGCGAGACGGCGGCCGGCGAGTCGGGGGAACGCTCGGCGGAACGCCCGGTCGAACGTCCCGCAGAGAAGACGAAGAAGTCGTGAGCTTCTCCTGCGTCCTGCACGTGCTCGGGCGGTTGTGCCTGGTCTTCGCCGGGCTGCTGCTCGTCCCGTTGATCATGGTCTTCATCGACGGCGACGGACCGGTCGTGTCCGACGCCGCGCTGACCGTCTCGGCCGCGTTCGGATGGGCCTCGGCGGCGTCGGCCGCCCTGGGTCTCGTGCTGATCGTGCTCTTCCGCCTGGACAAGAACGACTTCGACCGCGAGGAGGGCTTCGCGGTCGTCACGTTCTCGTGGATCCTCTTCATGCTGCTCGGGGCGCTGCCGTTCATCCTGAGCGGCGCCATCCCCGACGTGGTCGACGCGCTCTTCGAGACGCTCTCGGGCTTCACGACCACGGGCGCGTCGATCCTCTCCGACCCGGCGTTGCTGGGGCGACCGCTGCTCTTCTGGCGCGCGCTCACGCACTGGGTGGGGGGCATGGGAATCGTCGCGCTCTCGGTGGCGATCCTGCCGACCCTCGGCGCGGGCGGTGCGTTCCTGTACCGCGCGGAGGGCAGCGACCCCGACCGCGGCAACCTGTTCCCGCGCGTGGCCGACGTGGCCCGGCAACTGTGGATGATCTACATCGGCCTCACGCTGGCCGAGGTGCTCAGCCTCACCGCCGCGGGCATGGACGTCTTCGAGGCGATCTGCCACAGCTTCGCGACGGTCGCCACCGGCGGCTTCGGGACGCGCGCCGACTCGTACGCCTCGTACTCGCCGACGATCCAGTGGGTCACGACGCTGTTCATGTTCCTCTCGGGGCTCAACCTGCTGCTGCTCGCGGCGGCGGCGCGCGGCCGTCCGATGGACCTCTTCCGGAACACCGAGACCCGCGTCTGGATCGCCATCCTGCTCGTGGCGATCGTGCTCGGCGTCGCGGTGCTGCACGACACGCCCCAGGCTCCGGCGGGCTTCGAGCCGCTCGTGCGCAGCGTCTCGTTCACGGTCGTCTCGGTCTGCTCGACGACGGGCTTCGCCACCGCCGACTTCGGGATGTGGCCGGTGGGCCTGCA
>JACKHP010000013.1 GCA_020638905.1 Planctomycetota bacterium
TCTCGCCCGACGCCACCACACGCAGGAACGAGCGCGCCATCGACGTGACCATCGCCGCCGGCACGCCGCTCCCCGAGGCCGCCACCGAGAGGAACCCCACGCGCCCGCCGGGCATCTCGACCACGTCGTAGTAGTCGCCGCCCAGCGACGGCGGGTCTTCGTGCAGGCCTCCGGCGTCGAACCCCGCCACGTGCGGCATGTGCTGCGGGAAGAGCGTCACGACCTCGGCCGCGACCGCCATCTCGTGCCGGCTCGCGGCCGCCTCGCGCTCGGACTCGCGCGCCTCCTGGAGCGAGCGCGTCATGTGGTCGAAGGTGCGCGCCAGCTCGCCGATCTCGTCCTTGCTGTGGGGCTTGGTGTGGTGCTCGAGGTCGCCGGAGGCCACGATGCGGATGTCGTCCTGCAGGAGCCGCAATGGCTTCGTGATGATGCGTCCCAGGACGAAGGCCAGCGCGGTCCCGAGCAGGATGAACACGCCCGCCGCGTACGTCACCGCGAGGTCGAAGCTCGAGACCGCCTCGTCGACGGCGCCGGCCACGATGTAGATCGCGAACTCTCCCACCGGCTTGCCGTCGACGTCGCGGATGGGCGCCGCGCCGCGGATCGCGTAGTACGACACGCCGCCGGCGCGGAACAGTCCGTCGCGGGCGTACGCGTCGCCGTAGGTCACGTCGCGGCTGGACGCCAGCGGCGCGAACTCGAGTCCGCCCTCGTACGACGCCGCCACGAGCAGGCGCTCGCCGTTCGGACCGAAGCGCGTCACGTCGGCGGCCAGCACGTTGCTGCCCTCGGTCACGAAGCGCTGCAGACGTCCAGTGTTCCACTCGAGCTGGGCGATGCGCGCTTCGTCCTGCTCGTAGAGGCGCATGTCGAAGCCGGTCTTCTTCTGGTTCTTGTCGAAGATCTCCTGGGGCGACAGGCCCTGGTCCTCGGTGCCGAAGTTGCGCGTCCACGTGTCGAGGTCGGCGCGGGACGCGGCGCGCGCCGCCTCGGCCGCGGTGCGCCGCACCTGGTCGCGCACGGTGTCGCCCAGGAAGCGTCCCAGCACGAAGCCGAAGATGATCATGAAGGCCGCCACGCCGCCGGCCAGGAACAGCGCCAGCTTGGCCGCCACGGGCAGTCCGCGCAGCTTGCGGTCGGTCTTCTGGACGCTCGACATGACGCACCTCGGGGACGACGTCGCGGGGCCGCGCCGCCGTGCGGCGGCCCTCGCGGAACGTCAGACGAGACGCGCGACGAGGAGCAGCACCAAGGCCGCGTACACCCCCGCCGCCACGTCGTCGGCCATGATACCGAGACCGCCGTGCAGAGACTCCAACCGACGGCAGGGCGGCGGCTTGGTCACGTCGAACAGCCTGAAGAGCGCGAACGCGGCGAGATACTTCCACCACGGGATGGGCGAGCCGAGCGCGGGCAGCAGCGCGAGGAGCTGGCCGACGACCTCGTCGAGCACGAACGCGCCGGGGTCTTCCGTCCCGAAGTCGGTGGGTGCGCGGTCGCCCACGCGCACGCCGATCGCGAACAGCAGCGCGCACGCGGCGAGCACCACCAGCCGCGCGGCGCCGGCCTCGGCGGGCAGCACGCCCGCCGGTCCGCCGGCCAGGCCCAGCAGCGGGACGGCGACCAGCACCGTCCCCAGGCTGCCCCAGGTGCCGGGCGCCTTGGGGAGCAGGCCCAGCCCGCCGGCCGTCCCGAGCGCGCGCCGCCAGCGCGACGGGCGTTCGCCGTCCCCGGACGTCGCGGCGCCGCGGGCGGGCCCGGCGCTCGCGGGGGAGGGACTCACACCGCGCGCTCGCCGTCGCGCAGCAGCTCGGCCGCGGCCTGGACGTAACGCGCGCCGCTCGTGATCGTCACCACGAACGTGATCCAGATCGAACCCATCGCGAGCCAGTACGTCGCATCGAGCGCCCACGCCAGGCCGCCGCCCCAGCGCAGGTCGACGAAGCGCCACAGGAACATCGCCGGCAGCGCGATGCACTGCAGGATCATCTTGACCTTGCCGTCCCAACGCGCCCCGAAGGGGATGCCGCGCGACTCGATGTAGCCGCGCAGCGCGGTCACGAGCAGCTCGCGTCCCACGATCGTGACCGTCATCCAGGCCGGCACGAACGTGCGTCCCCAGGGGGACACCGAGAGGAAGACGAGCGTGCCGCAGACGATCAGCTTGTCGGCCACCGGGTCGGCGATGCGCCCGAAGTCCGAGAGCTGTCCGAGCTTGCGAGCGTAGTACCCGTCGAGCGCGTCGGTGGCCACGGCGAGGATGAACACCACGCCGGCGATGATCGGGTGCCAGGAGTTGCTGCCCGCGCAGGTGTCGGTCGCCACGAGGTACACGAAGAGCACCACCGTGACGAGCAGGCGCCCCGTCGTGATCTTGTTCGGTACGTTCATCGTGCGAGCGTGGCCATCATGTCGTACCCCTGGACGCCCGTCATCCTGACCTGCACGAAGTCGCCCGGCGTGGCCGCATCGGCGTCGGGGAGCGCCACCAGGATCTGCCCGTCGACCTCGGGCGCCTCGCGCACCGAACGCGCGGCGGCCCAGATGCCGCGCGCCCCGGGCAGTTCGCCCACCGCGTCGACGAGCACCTCCTCGACGCCGCCCACGCGCGCCTTGTTCGAGGCCTGCAACACGTCGCGCTGCAGACGCATGACCGCCTCGCGGCGCCGCTCGGCGGCCTTGCGCGACGGACGTCCGCGCAGCGTGAACGCCTCGGTGGTCGACTCGGGCGAGAACACGAAGCAGCCCACGCGGTCGAAGCGCAACTCCTCGAGCATCTCGAGCAGCCGGCCGAAGCGCGCCTCGGTCTCGCCCGGGAAGCCTGTCAGGATCGTCGTGCGCAGCGTGATGCCCGGGATCGCCTCGCGCAGCCTGCGCACGAGGTCGCGGATGCGCTCGGGCGACGTGCCGCGGCGCATGCGGCGCAGCACCTCGGCGTCGCCGTGCTGCACGGGGATGTCGAGGTACGGCACGACGTTCGGCACGGCGGCCATGGTCGCGGCCAGGTCGTCGTCCATCGTGGCGGGGTGCGCGTACATGACGCGCACCCAGCGGATGCCCTCGACCTCGCCCAGCGCGCGCAGCAGGTCGGCCAGGCGCTGCCTGCCGCCAAGGTCCTTGCCCCAATCGGTGGTGTCCTCGGCCACGAGCGTGAGCTCGCGCGTGCCGAGCGCGGCCAGCGCGTGCGCCTCCTCGACGAGCACCTCGAGCGGCTTGCTGCGCAGCTTGCCCCTGATCTTGGGGATCGCGCAGAACGCGCAGACGTGGTTGCATCCCTCGCCCAGGCGCAGGTACGCGGTGTGGCGCGGCGTGAGCAGCGCGCGTCCGAGGTCGTCGTCGGGACCCTTGCGCAGGCCGCCGGGTCGCAGCTCGCGCGTGGGCGCGAGGTCGCCGGTGAGCGAGACACCCGGCACGTCGCCGCCTTCGGCCGAGGGACAGGCGCCGCCGGGCGAGAGCGATCCGCCCAGCACGGCCTGCACGATCGACGGCACGCCCGAGTAGTCGGAGAGCGGCAGGAAGGCGTCGACCTCGGGGATCTGCTTCGCGAGCTCGGCCGCATGCAGCTCGACCAGGCAGCCCGAGACGACGAGGCCCTTGAGGCGTCCCTTCTTCTTGCGCGCGACGTGCTCGAGGATCGTGTCGATCGACTCCTCGCGGGCGGCGTCGATGAAGCCGCAGGTGTTCACGACGACGAGGTCGGCCTCGTCGGGATCGGACACGAGCTGCAACCCGGCGCGTCCGAGGTGCCCGGCCATGACCTCCGAGTCGACGAGGTTCTTGCTGCACCCCAGCGAGACGAGGCAGACGGTGCGATCCTGGACGGAGTCGGGCATGGATGTCCGCGGGGCGGGGCGAAGCGGGGCATTCTAGCCGCGGGTTTCCACGGGGGTCCACCGAGGGCGCGCGCGGGGCGATCGCGGGCCGTCCAGGGCATCCGTGCGTCAGGTGGTAAGCTCTCTCGCGATCCGTCCCCGGGCACGGCCGGACGGACCGACGCGGCGTGCCGCGGCTCGCGACCGCCTCGCGCGCCGGCGCGGACCGCCGTATGTCCGCCTCGCTCGACCCCACCCCCACGCCTCGCCCGATGCCCGAATCGACAGACCCCGCCCCGCGGCGTCCGTGGCCGCGCGCGCTGCTCGCCGCCGTCCGGATGGTGCTCCCGCTGCTCACGCTGGCCCTGCCCGCCCGGGCCCACACGCCGCACGACACCGTCGAGACCATCGAGATCTCGCCGTCCTTCGACGAGGACGGCACCGCGTTCGGCGTGTTCCGGCTCTCCGAGCACGTCGTCTTCGCGCGCACGACGAACGGCGGCAAGAGCTGGCAGGAGTGGGGCCACGAGTTCGTGCAGTCGACGGTGGCCGCCCTGCGCTTCTCGCCCGACTTCCTCCACGACCGCACGGCCTTCGCCGCCGCCGTCGGCTCCGGCGTGTGGCGCACCACCGACGGCGGCACCACGTGGACGCACACGAGCGCGGGCCTGGGTGACGTCGTCGTGCACGACCTCGCCGTGTCGCCCGACTTCCCCACGAGCGGACGCCTGCTGGCGGCCACCGACGACGGTTGCTTCCTGTCCACCGACCGCGGCGAGCACTGGGCGCGCTCGGACGACGGCCTGGCCGAGTCGGTGCTGATCCAGATCACCTTCGCCGGCCCGACGGGACGCATCGCGTACACGGGCACCAAGGTCCTGCAGCGTTCCGACGACGGCGGCGCGACCTGGCGCGCGGGCGCGAAGCTCTCCGATCCGCTGCACGCGCTCGAGGCCTCGCCCTCGTTCGCCACGGACGCCACCCTCGCGGCCGTCGTCGGCGGCGAGGGCGTGTTCGTGAGCACGGACGCCGGCGCGACGTTCCAGCCGAGCAACACGGGGCTGCGCGAGACCGCGGTCAACGACCTCGAGTTCGCGGACGACGGAACGCTCGTCGCGGCCCTCCCCAGCAAGGGCATCGCCACCTGCCCCGGCCCGTTCACGAAGTGGACGATCTCGAACGCCGGCCTCGAGGAGCTCACGCCGCAGACCGCCAACCACTGGCGCGACGTCGAGATCACGCCGACGTTCTCGCGCGACGGCGTCGTGCTCGTCGGCAGCTTCGAGGGCGTGTTCCGCAGCGACGACCGCGGGCAGACCTTCCGGCAGAGCGACATCTACCACCAGCACATCAACCGCGCGCTGGTCTTCTCGCCCGACTACGTCCACGACCACACGATCCTGCTCGGCAACTACGGCGGCGGCGTCTTCCTCAGTCCCGACGACGGCGACTCGTGGGAGCCCGTGCTGGGCGCCTCGACGCCCGGCACGATGGGCTCCGGCCACGCGGGCGGCGCGCCCACCGGCGCGGTGCCCGGCATCGCCGAGCAGACGCCGTCCGAGGCCGGTGCGGTGCCCTTCCCGCGCATCGACTGGACGGCCCGCGCCGACGGCATCACGTCGACCTACACCGGGCCGCTCACGCTCTCGCCGTCGTTCGCCACCGACGACACGCTCTTCTACGGGCACGTCGGCCTGTGGCGCAGCGAGACCCGCGGCAGGACGTGGACCAAGCTCACCGTGCCGTCGAGCGTGGTCACGGTGCGCGGCCTCGGCGTCTCGCCCGACTTCGACCACGACCACACGCTCTTCATCGGCTCGGCCGAGTCGTCCGTCGAACGGGGCTCGACGACGAGCGGCGCCGTGTTCCGCAGCACCGACGCCGGCGACACGTGGCAGCTCGTCGTGCGCGGCCTCTCTTCCGACTTCCGCTCGCGCGAGTTCGCGTTCTCGCCCGCGTGGACGAGCGACCACACCGTCTTCGTCGCCTCACGCAACCTGGGCTGCGGGCGCAGCACCGACGGCGGCGACACCTGGCAGCTCGTCCAGGACGGGCTCACGTCGCTCATCATGCGCGTGATCGCCATCTCGCCCGACTTCGTCCACGACCGCACGGTGTTCCTCGGCGCGCAGGACGGCGGCGTCCAGCGCACGCGCGACGGCGGCGACACCTGGGAGGCGGTCAACGTCGGCATCGCCGACGCGGCGGGCATCGACATCGAGGGTCTCGCGCTCTCGCCCGACTACGCCCACGACCACACGCTGTTCTGCGCCTCGCAGCGCTCGGGCGTCTACCGCTCGACCGACGGCGGCGACTCCTGGACGCCCGTCGGCGAGGGCCTTCCGCTGGCGATGCCGCGCGTCATGGCGATCTCGCCCGACTTCGTCCACGACCGCACCGTGCTGCTCTCGACGCACGACTGGATCTGGCGCAGCTCCGACGCGGGCGAGCACTGGTCGCGCATGCCCGGCTACGTCCGCGTGCCCGACAACCACGACCAGGTCGCCTACGAACAGACCTGGCGACGCTCGGCCGCTCCCGACAGCCACGGCGGCAGCATCTCGTCGAGCGACACCGCCGACGACGCGTTCAGCTACGAGTTCTTCGGCGACTCGGTCACCTGGTACGCCGTGCGCGACGACGGCTCGGGACAGGCCGAGGTCTCGCTCGACGGCGACGTGGCGGCCCTCGTCGACCTCTACTCCCCGCGCGGGCTGTACCAGCAGGCCGTCTTCGAGCACGCCTTCGGCGAATCCGCCTGGCACACGATCAGGGTGCGCGTCACGGACACGAAGAACCGCCTCTCGCTGGGCACGAACGTCCGCAGCGACGGCTTCTCCTACACGTTCTGAGCGGGCTCGCGCGCGGGTGCGGCGAACCAATCGTCGCGCGTGCGTTCGTCCGCGGGGACGTCGTCGCCCGCGATGTCGAGGCCCGTCCAGCCCAGCACGAAGTCGAGCAGATCGCCCAGGCTCACGCCCACGTGCACGCCCAGCATCAGCGAGGCCCCCAGCGTCACGTCGAACGAGCGGATGCCACGCGGCGCGAGCTCGAACCCGGGATCGTGACCGGGTCCCGCATGCCGCGATCCGAACCACCAGTCCATCGGGACGAACAGGCAGTTCGCCTGCTCGCCGACCTCGGCCGAGGCGTCCGCGCGCGGTGCCGCGCCGACCCAGGTCGACATCGCGTGGCGCTCGGGTTCGGAGAACGACAGGAAGATCGTGACGATCCCGGCCGAACTGCGGTGCAGCGTACCGACCTCGCGTCCGTGCCACGCCAGCGCCCACTGCTCGGAGTAGCCGATGCCCGTCCCGACGAAGTCGGTGAGCTGCACACCCACGTGCGCGCCGTAGCCCGCGGACAGCTCCAGCAGGCCGATGTCGGCCAGGTCGGCGGCACGAGCCTCGGCGTAGGCGCAACCCGGGGCGCAACACGCCGCCGCGAGCACGAGGGCGACGAGGCCGCCGCGCGGAGCCTTCGAACGACCGGCGCCGACCGCGACCATCGTGCGCTCCTCGTCCCGGGGCGCGCGCATCCTACGACGTCGGCCGGGCGAGGGTCACGCCGGACGCGGACGCCCCCGCGCGACCCTCGGCCTCGGCGCCGAAGACGTCCCACGCGGCGCGCACGGCGTCGAGTTCGGATGCGTCGGGGACGACCACGAACAGGTGCTCGACGTTGCGCAGGCGTCCCGGCGTGCCGACCCTCTCGCCGCGCGGGTTGTGGATGCCGATCTTCGCGCCGACGTAGCGCGGGAAGTCGGTCGAGAGCACCGCGAGCGCGCCGCGCGGCGCGAGCAGGTCCTCCATCTCGGCCCGCGAGAGGTAGCCCTCGTCGCTGAACGAGACGAGCAGGCGCGGCGCGCGACACGCGTCGAGCACCTCGGCCAGCGCGGCCCTCGCCCGCGGACGGCTGTTGTGCGCGCTCTTGCGCGAGCGGCAGTCGACGCGCTTGGCGGCCACGCCGTAGGTCTCGGGCTCGTCCCAGCGCACGAGCGTCTCCCAGACGTGGTAGTTGCCCAGGTAGCTGTGCTGGTTGTACGGCGGATCGAGGTACGCCACGTCGGCCGGCGTGGCGCGCGCCGCGTCGACCGCCTCGAGGTCGAGCGCACGCCCCGGCCCGTCGAGCAGCACCGGCATGCGCAGCTCGAGCGCGCGTCCGCTGCGCGGGGCCCAGCGCTTGAGGTACGCCATCTGCACGCCCGTGGTCGAGTCGACGCGGTCGGACGCCTCGAGCAGCGCCGCCAGCAGCGCGGCCTCGACGTCCGGCGCGCAGCGCATGGCCGCGATGGCCTGCCGCACCGCCGTGATGCGCGCCCCGTTCGCGGGACGGAAGTAGCGCGCGCGCTCGCAGTACGTGCGCGTGAACCAGTCGGCGCACCGGGCGTCCGTCGGAGTGCCGATCGCGGGTTCGATCGCGGCGATGTCGTCGCCCGCGCGCTCGCCCTCGCGTTCGGCGACCGCGCGCAGCTCGGCGAGGCGCTGCCCGACCTCCTCGCGCACCAGCCGTCCGTCGGCCTGGACGTACGCACGCGCCAGCACGTGCGCGAACGCGTTGTGGTCGTTGCACGTCACGTGGTAGCCGCGCGCCTTCAGCGCCGCGCCGACGCGCGCCGTCCCGCTGTAGAGGTCGAGCACGCGGCGCACGCCCGGCAGCGCGTCGACCACCGCCACGAGCCGCGGGACGAGCAGGCGCTTGCTGCCGAGGTACTTGATCACGGCGCGCCCCTCGTCCGGCTCCTCACGCGCCCGCGTGCTCCTCTTCTTCCTCGCTCGCGCCGCGCGCCTCGGGGTTGAGCTCGATCCACTCCTCGAGCGACATCTGCACCTCGCGCGCCTGGCTGCCCTTGAACTCGCCCAGCAGGCCCTCCTCGGCCATCAGGTCGATCAGGCGGCTGGCGCGGGTGTAGCCGATGGCGAACTTGCGCTGCAGCAGCGACGCGCTGCCACGCCGCGTGTCGAGCACGAAGCGCGCCGCCGCGTCGTACAGCTCGTCGACCTCGGTCGGGTCGCGCTCGGCGTCGGACCTGCGCTGCACGAGCTCGCGCTCGTACTCGGGACCCGACTCGGTCTTGACCGCGGCCATCACGTCGAAGACCTCTTCTTCGCTGATGAACGTGCACTGGCCGCGCACGAGGTGGCTCGTCGTCGGCGACATGAACAGCATGTCGCCCTGGCCGAGCAGCTGCTCGGCGCCGTTGCTGTCGAGGATCACGCGCGAGTCGATCTTGCTCGAGACCATGAACGCGATGCGCGTCGGCAGGTTGGCCTTGATCAGGCCCGTGATGACGTTCGTCGACGGGCGCTGCGTGGCCAGGATGATGTGGATGCCCACCGCGCGGCTCTTGGCGGCCAGACGCGTGATCGACGTCTCGACGTCCTTGGCGGCGGTCATCATGAGGTCGGCCAGCTCGTCGACGATGATCACGATGAACGGCAGGAAGCGCGGGAAGTCCTCGTCGTCGATCGAGTCGCCGAAGCGCGCGCGCAGCCGCGCGTCCGAGAGCTTGTTGTAGCTGTGGATGTTGCGCACGCCGGCGCGCGCCAGCAGCCGGTAGCGGTCCTCCATCTTCTGCACGGCCCAGTCGAGGATGCCGGGCGCGCGCTTCATGTCGTTCACGACCGGGCACGCGAGGTGCGGCGCGTCGGAGAACTGGCTCATCTCGACCATCTTCGGGTCGATCAGGATCAGCTTGACCTGCTCGGGCGTGAGCTTGAAGAGCAGCGAGACGATGATCGCGTTGAGGCACACCGACTTGCCCGAGCCCGTCGCGCCGGCCACGAGCAGGTGCGGCATCTTGGCCAGGTCGACGACCATCGGACGTCCCGCGGCGTCGCGCCCGAGGAAGATCGGCAGCGAGTTCTTCTCGGCGTCGTACTCGCGCGCGTGCAGCAGCGCCTTCATGCGCACGATCTCGCGCAGCGGGTTCGGCACCTCGATGCCGATCGTGTTCTTGCCCGGCAGCGGCGCGACGATGCGCACCGTGCGCGCCTTCAGCGCGATGGCGAGGTCGTCCTCGAGCGAACGCACGCGCTCGACCTTGATGCCGGGTGCGAGCGACATCTCGAACATCGAGATCACGGGACCCTTCTGGATCTCGACGCAGCGCGCCTCGATCTTGAACGACTCGAGGGTCTTCTCGAGCAGGCGCGTCTTCTCGGCCAGCAGCGCGTCGAGGGCGGTCTGGTCGACGGCTTCCTGCTCCTCGAGCAGGTCCTCGCTGGGGAAGACGTAGGCCGACGCCACCGTCCGCGGCTTGCCGCGCGGGACGAGGTCGTCGGTGCCGTCGCCCGAGACCGGCGACAGCTCGTCGTCGCGGATCTCGCGCACCCGCGGCCCGGCCGCGGCGGCCGCCAGGTCGTCGTCTCCCTCGACGTCGTCGTCGGGCGACTCGACGGCCTCGTCCTCGTACTCGATCCACTCTTCCTCGTCGGCGTCGGCGTCGGCGTCCTCCTCGTCGTCACCGAACTCCTCGTCGTAGTCCTCCTCGTCGGGATCCTCCTCCTCGAGGTCCTCGTCGCCCTCCTCCTCGTCGTCCTCCTCGGGCTCGTCCTCGTACTCGAGCTCCTCGCCCTCGGCGTCGCCCGCCTCGGCGTCCTCGTCCTCGTACTCGTAGTCCTCGTCGTCCCACTCGGCGTCGGTCTCGTCGGCCTCGTCGCCGTCGACCTCCTCGAGGGGCTCGTCCTCGACGAGGGCGTCCTGCGGATCGTCGGACCCGTCGAGCTCGTCGTCGTCGAGTCCGTCCTCGACGGTCTGCTCGACCTTGCGCTCGATGGCGGCCTGCTCGGCGGCGCGGCGCGCCTTGGCGGCCTCCTTCTCCTCCTTCGCGCGCAGCTTGGCGGCCTTGCGCTCCTCGGCCTCCTGCCGCTTGCGCTCGGCACGCTCCTCGCGTTCGCGGCGGCGCTCCTCTTTCTCACGCTGCTCGGCCTCGCGCGCACGCTTCTCGGCGGCGGCGCGCGCGGCCTCGCGCACCTCGCCGCCCTTCTCGGCCACCCAGCGCGCGCCGCCCACGAGCGCGGCGTAGTAGAGGATGTCCGTGGCGAGCACGAACGACATGAGCACCAGCGCGACGAGCACGATGCGCGTGCCGATGGCGCCCAGTCCGCCGAAGTGGCGCAGCGTGACGTCGATGTACTCGCCCAGGTAGCCGCCGGCGGGATGGCGACCGGGGGTCTCGCCGAACAGGTGCGCGAGCAGCGCGCAGGTCGAGACCATGCACAGCAGCAGCCCGAACGCGCGCACCCCGAACGCGGGCAGGTCGGCGCGGATGAACAGCGCCACGCTCCACAGCAGCAGGCAGCCCACGAGCAGCCAGGCGGCGTAGCCGACGGCACCGAGCAGTCCCGTGGCGAGGGCCTCGCCGGTGCTGCCGCACAGGTTGTCGCCGCGGCCGGACGTGGCGCACGCCACGCCCACGAAGGCCGTCACCGCCATGAGCGCGACGGACACGATCTCGCGCAGCCGCTCGGCGGCCTCGTCGCTGAGTCCCTCGCCGGACGCCCGGCGCTTGATGCTCGCGAGGGTCGCCGCGAGCACGCCGGTCTGCCGCGCGGGGCTCTTTCGCCGGGCCTGTTTCTTCGCCATCGCTTCCGCCTCCCCGCCCGCGGCGAACGGGCCCGGAACGGCCCCGCGCGCGGCGCCGGCTGGAGCCGGGTCGCGTCGGGATCCGCGCCGGAGGCCGCCACCTCGGGTCGGGATCGAGATCCGCCGATCGGCTCCCGTTCCGACCCCTCGCCGGGCGAGGGGCGCGGGAGCGTCGTCCGACCCCGCCCGGACGCCTCAAGGAACGCCGCGGGAGGGTCGAGAAAGGCCATCGTGGCGGTCGCGGAATCCCTCATCAATCTCTTTCCCCGTGTCACCGGGGCCGGCGACGCGCTCACGGACGTGGCGCTCGTGCTGGGGGGACTCTCGCTCGCCGGCGGCTGGGCCGCCTGGGCGCACCGCCGGCAGCGTCACGAGTCGGTGCGGCTCGTGGCCGTCCACCACGGGCTGACCGAGGAGGACGCGCGCTTCGTGATCGAGGTGCTCGGCCGCGACGGACCCGAAGCCGTCCGCACCTTGCTGCGCGCGCCGATGGCCCTGCGCCAGCGCCTCGCGTCCGAGCTCGGCCGGAGCCACCGTCTCGCCGGCGCCTCGCGCTTCGCCGCCCGGGCCGCGTCGCTGGCCGGGGCGCTGCGCCTGCGCGACTCGCGCTTCCCGTGCGCGCCGCGGCTGTTCGAGGAGGTCGAGCTGCGCGACCCGCAGGACGCCGCGCCGCCGGTGCGCGCGTGGGTCGTGCAGGTGGACGAGGAGCGGCTCGCGGTGGTCTCGACGGCGACCTGCACCTGGCCCGTGCGCAAGGACCTGTTCCTCGTGCGCGTGCAGACCGAGGGCGCCGATCCGGTGCTCGTGACGCTGCTGCTGCGTCCCATGCCGGGCTCGCCCGAGTGGGTGCTCGAGCACGAGTTCGACTGGTCGGGCTCCGACCGCCGCCGGGAGCGTCGCGTCGGCTGCCAGATCCCCGCCTGGAGCTTCGCCAGCTCGGCCGGCACGTACGCGCTGCGTGCGCGCCTGCAGCTCGACCAGCCGGTCGACATGGAGTCGCTGCGCCGCCTGCCGGGCTGGAGCGAGCGCCACCAGGTCGTGGTCGAGGACATCTCGGCCGACGGTGCGCGCCTGAGCGCGACGCACTGCCTCGAGCGCGGCGACCGCTTCTACGTGGCGCTCTCCCGCCCCGACGGGACGATCGCGGCGCTGCCGCTGGTCGAGGTCGTGAGCTGCCGCCCGTGCGGCGACGACGGACGCCTCGTCGGCGTGCGCTTCTGCGCGCTGCGCAGTCGCGAGCGCGACCTGCTCGCAGAGTACGCCGGCACGCCCGACCGCACCGGCACGCCGGTGGACACGCACGTCTGACGCACGCGGCCGGCGGCACCCGGATCGGGGACCGCCGGCCGGTCGATCATGCGACGGGCTCGGTGCGCGCCCTGCGCCTACTCGTCGTCGTCCTCGTCGTCGTCACCGCCGCCGGCGCTGAAGCCGCCCGACGAGACGTTCGTGACGCGCGAGCGCAGCGCCTCGAGGATCTCGGCCTCCTCGCTGGCCATCTGGCTCTCGGCCTCGAGGGCCTTCAGCTCCTCGTCGGACAGGTCGACGAGCTCGATCGCGCCCTGCTCGACCTCGAGCATCGCGATCTTGATCGGGTCGTCCTCCTCGGTCATCACGAGACGCGGTTGTCCGGCCACGAGCTCGCGCACGCGCTTCTGCAGCAGGACGGTGAGACGGAACAGGCCGCCGGCCTTGTCCGCCAGCTCCATGACCTTCGTGCGATCCATGTGACTCCTTCTTCGTAGCTCGGTGTGTGCGGGGGGGCGGACGCGCCAGGGCGCCCACGCGGTGTTCAATGCGGTTGCCGGGCCAGCTTCACGAGGCCCAGGATCTCGTCGACGGCCTGCTCGACGGTCTCGTTCACGACGATGCGCGAGCCGTCCATCCCGGCCTGCCGTTCCTCTTTCGCGGCGCGGCCGAGGCGGCGCGCGATCTCGGCCTCGTCGTCGGTGGCGCGCCCGCGCAGCCGGCGCGCCAGCTCGTCGGGCGACGGCGGCGCGATGTAGACGTACGTGCCGTCGTAGCCCGCCGCGCGGATGTTGTGCGCGCCGTCGACGTCGACCTCCATGACGTACACCAGGCCGGGACGCGCGAGCGCCTCGTCGAGCTCGCTCTTCAGCGAGCCGTAGAGGTTGCCGTTGCCGAAGACGTCGTTCGTCTCGATGAAGCGTCCGTCGCGGTGCATCGCCATGAACTCGTCGCGTTCGACGAAGTGGTAGTCGCGTCCGTCGACCTCGCCTTCGCGCGGACGACGCGTGGTGACCGAGACGGAGACCTCGACCTGCGGGTGGTCGCGCAGCGTACGGATGATCGTGCTCTTGCCGGAGCCGCTGGGCCCCGAGATCACGAGCAGCCGTCCGGCCGTGGAGGAGGTGTCGACGCGCTCGCTCATGCGACGTTGGCCGCCTGCTCGCGCAGGCGTTCCACGCAGGCCTTCATGGACACGACCGAGCGGGTGATCTCGACGTCGCTGCACTTGCTGCCGACGGTGTTCACCTCGCGTCCGACCTCCTGCAGCAGGAAGTCGAGCTGGCGCCCCACGGCGCCGTCGGACGCCAGCGTCTCGCGCACGGCGACGAGGTGGCTGCCCAGCCGGTCGAGCTCTTCGGTGACGTCGGTCTTGTCCGCCAGCAGGGCGACCTCGCGCGCCAGCGCCGGCTCGTCGGCCGACAGCGGGCGCCCCTCGAGCAACGCCGAGAGACGCCGGCGCAGCGCATCGGCCTGGCTGCGGACGGCTCCGGGTGCGCGCTTGCCGACGGCCTTGACGAGCCGCTCGAGCGCCGCGAGCTCGCGCAGCATGACCTTCGCCATCCGCGCTCCCTCGGCCGCGCACGACGCGTGGTGCGCGTCGAGCGCCTCGCCCAGCGTGGCGCGCAGCGCGCGCTCGACCGACGCGCGGTCGACGGCGGGTTCCTCGAGCGTGACCACGCCCGGCAGCCGCAGGAGCTGCGCGCGGTCGCCGCCGCCCAGCGCGTCGAGCGCCTCGGCGTAGACCGCCAGCAGCGCGTCGTCGATGCGCGGCCGCGGCGACGAACGGGCCGGCGCGATCTTGACCGTCGCGTCGACGGTGCCGCGTTCGACGCGCGCGCGCACGAGCGACTCGACCGTCGGCTCGAGCGAGCCCCACTCGGGGGACAGGCGCGGACGCAGCGTCAGGTGCCGACCGTTCACCGAGCGGACCTCGACCTCCACCGTCACGTCACGGCGGCCGCCGACGGCCCGTCCGAAGCCGGTCATGCTCTGCACGCGGTGCTCCCGCTGCGCGTCGCGGAGGAGGGACGCGAGTGCGTCAGGGATCCTTCTCGTCCGTGCCGCCGCCGGTCTGGCCGCCGCCGTCGACGGGCTGCGTGCCCGGTGCGGCTCCGCCGGACATGCCGCCGTCCGCCGGACCCGCCGGCGCGGCGGGGCTGTCGAAGGCCGACGACACCGAGGAGGAGCTCGACTCGATCACCGCGATCATGATCGCGATCACGACGAGTCCGCCGGCGAGGTAGCCGGTGACCTTCGCGATGCCCTGCGCCTTGACGCCGAACGTCTGCGCGCCCGCACCGCCGAAGGCCTCGCCCAGGCCGCCGCCCTTGCCCTCCTGCAGCAGGATGATGCCCGACACCACGACGCAGCCGAGGGTGAAGAGCACCCACAGCGTCGGGTTCAGGATGTCGTGGATGAGGAAGTCCATCGTTTCTCCTCACGCGACCCCGGCGGCGACGATGGCGGCGAAGGACGCAGGGTCCAACGACGCACCGCCCACCAGGGCCCCGTCGACGTCGGGACAGGCGAGCAGCTCGGCGATGTTGCCGGGCTTCACGCTCCCCCCGTACTGGATGATCGTGTGCGCGGCGACGTCTTCGCCGTGCGTCTCTGCGAGGCGCGCACGCACGAGCGCGTGCACCTCCTGGGCCTGTCCGGGCGAGGCGGTGCGCCCCGTGCCGATGGCCCACACCGGTTCGTAGGCGACGGTGACCGCTTCGGCCACCGTCGCGCCGTCGATGCCCGACAGTCCGGCGTCGAGCTGACGCAGCACCACGGTCGCCGTCTCGTCGCGCTCGCGCTCGTCGAGCGTCTCGCCCACGCACAGCACGACCTCGAGCCCGAGCGCGAGCGCCGCGTCGACGCGCGCGCGCACGTCGGCGTCGGTCTCGCCGAACACGTGCCGACGTTCGCTGTGCCCGACGATCACCGCCGTGGCGCCCACGTCGCGCACCATGCGCATGGCGACCTCGCCGGTGAACGCGCCGTGGTCCTCGGGACGCGCGGTCTGCGCACCCACGACGATCTCGCTCCCGCGCAGCGCGGCCGCCGTCTCGGCCAGGTACACGGCCGGCGGGAAGAGCCCCACGCGCGGCGCACCCTCACCCGACGGGAAGGCGCTCGTCGCCTCGCAGAACTCGGCGATCGACCCGCGGTCGAGGTGCATCTTCCAGTTGCCGGCGAGGTACGCGCGTCGCGTCATCGGCTCAGCCCCCCACCGCCGAGTTGCGCAGCGGCGTGGACGGGCCCGCGAGCACGCGGTCGGTGAGCGACGCGATCGCGCGCACGTCGCGCACGAGCCGCGCGAAGTCGTCGGGCGAGAGCGCCTGGCGCGCGTCGCAGCGCGTCGTCTCGGGACGGTGGTGCACCTCGACGATGAGCCCGTCGGCGCCGGCCGCGATGGCCGCGCGCGCGAGCGCCGGCACGAGCGTGTGGTCGCCCGCCGCGTGGGACGGGTCGACGATCACCGGCAGTCCGACACGCTGCTTGAGGTACGGCACGACGCCCACGTCGAGCAGGTAGCGCACGTGCTTGTCGGCCGTCTTGCAGCCGCGCTCGCACAGGATGACCTTGTCGTTGCCGCAGCGCAGGGCGTACTCGGCCGCGTTCAGCCACTCGTCGACGTCGGCGGCCCAGTGCCGCTTGATCAGCATCGGCTTGCCCAGCCGCGCCGCCTCCTCGATGAGCGGGAAGTTCTGCATGTGCCGCGCGCCGATCTGCACGCCGTCGATCAGGTCGCCGACCTCCTGCACCTGACGCGGATCGGTGAGCTCGGTGAAGAACGGCAGCCCGACCTCGCGCGACGTGGCGTGCAGCGCGGCCAGCGCCTTCTGCCCGCCGCCCTGGTAGGCGTACGGCGACGTGCGCACCTTGAACACGCCGCCGCGCAGCGCCGCGGCGCCGGCGTCGCGCACCACGTGCGCGACCTCGCGCAGCGCGTCGGGGTCTTCGACGGTGCACGGACCCGCGATGACCGACACGTGTCCGCCGCCGAAGCGCGCGGGACCGAGCGAGACGGCGTGCCCGGCCTCCTTCCACGTGGCATGCACGAGCGTGGCGCGATCGGTGAGCGTGACAACCTTCGCCACGCCGGGGATGCGCGCGAGGCTGTCCTTCGGGTGCGAGCGCTCGCCGCCCACGACGACGAAGCCGGTGCGGTCACCGAGCTGCACCTCCTCGACGGCCACGTCGAGGGCGGTCAGGGTGTCGCGCACCCGCGCGCGCTCGTCGGGTCCGGCGTCCAGATGGAGGAGGATCAGCAAGGCGGACCGGTCCCGGAGCGGGCTTTCTGTGACCACGGGCGAGCCCCATAAGATAGGGAAGCCGCGCGATCCGGGTCAACGACCGTCCCCCGGGCGGCCGCGGACCGTCCCCCGGCCCCGACTTCAAGAGACTCGTCGGTCATCTGCAAGCCATCGACCGCCGACGGCCGGCGCGTCCGGCCCCGGGGAGGCTCAGAAGAAGCGGTCCTGGTTGATGTCCTGCAGGTCGTCGGGCAGGTCCTTGTCGCGACGCGGGTCGGCACAGGGCTCGAGCGGCTCGAGCACGATGATGCGGGGCCCGTCGGACGTGACCGAGCGCCAGACGATCGTGCGGTAGGTCTGCCGGCGTCCGGTGGCGTCTTCCTTGAGCAGGACGCGGATCGTGAACACCTGGCTGGTGGTCGTCAGGTAGTCGGTGAAGGCCTTCTTGTCGTCGTCGCGGGCGAAGCCGAGCGAGATGTCGAACTCCTCCTCGACCTTCGAGATGACCTCGTCGGGGGTCTCGAAGACGTAGCGCGCCGGGTCGTCCTCCTCGTCGACGCGCTCGTCGGGACCGCTGTCGCCCTGGCCCGAGCCCTGCCCCGTGTCCTGGCCGCCGGAGAAGTTGCTGGTCGTGTCCTTCTGGTCGGGCTTGTTCCACTGGTCGAACAGGCTCTGGCCCGCGGCCTCGGCGGCGAGCTTGTCGCGCGTCTCGTGCACCTTGTCGCGGAACTCGACGAGCTGCTCGAGGAACGTCGTGGGGATGTCGTCGGGCGCGATGGCGCGCAGCACCACGAAGGGCGCGGTGTTCGCGTTCACGAGGCCGTCGTTCGTGGCGTCGGCGGTCAGTTCGAGGTTCGCGGCGAGCAGCTCGTCCTCCTGGTCGTCCTTCTGCGAGCCGATCTTGTTGCCCTTGTCGGCGAAGACGCTGCCGCCGAACGGGTCGTCGTCGTCCTCGACCGGCTTCTGCAGCTCGAGGTGGCTCCAGAGCGTGAGGTAGCGGTCGAGTCCGGGGTGGAAGGTGTCGTCCTCGACGAAGCCCGTCAGGTGGCGGGGCTCGATGCCCTCGATGCACAGCAGCTCGCCCAGCGAGAGCGGGAAGTTGCGCTCGTCGTTCTCGATGATGTCGGTGTCGAGCTGGTTGTCCTGGGCGTCCTTCTCCTCCTGGCTCGGCTTCAGCTTCGGAAGCGGGAAGTCGGCCGGTCGCTGACCGTTCACCCAGTCGTCGAGGTTGCGCACGATCTGGTCGGCGTCCATGGCCGAGAAGTCGAGGCTGGTGCCCTCGAAGGCCTTGTCGAGCAGGCGCACGAACGTCTCGCGCCAGGCGGCGCGCTTGTCCTCGTCGGCGGCCCACAGGCCCAGCAGGTTGACCTTGCTGTCCTCGTCGATGACCTCGACGTAGACGGTGTAGCCCTCGCCCAGCGACGGCTGCAGCGCCGACGGGTTCATCCACTCGTCGAGCTGGCTGTCGGTCTTCGAGGTGATCTGGGCCGCGTCGTCGCCCAGCGGCGAGCCGCTCGAGCCGCCCAGCGCGTCGCCGAAGGCGTCGACGCCGCCCGAGCCGGAGCCGCCGCCCGAGTCGTCGCCGGTCGTCTCGAGGTCGAGCAGCAGCACCGCCTCGGCGTGCTGCGCGCAGGCGTCGGCCAGGGGCGCCATGCGCGTGGTCGAGAACTGGCTCGCGGCGCCGTCGAACTCGACCCTCGACGAGGTCGTGACCTGGCTCAGGACGACCACGAGCAGCATGACCACGATGAACGTGAGCACGATGGCGAGGCCGCGCTCGCCACGACGGTCGGCTGCGATCGGGTGCATGCGCGCTTGGACGGCGGACGGGGCCGCCGTGTTCCCGGGGGACTGCCGGGTCGTCCCGGCGGAGGACGGCCAGGATACCGCCGCGGGCCTCCCGTGCCGCGTGACGCGTGGAGCGCCTCCTGCGCGCCCCTCGCGACGGCCGTATCCCCCGCTGGGAGCCCGGGGTGCGCCAGGGTAGGATCCCCGGGGCATGGACTTCTCGATCGTCATCCCGGCCTACGACGAGGCGGACGGCATCCGCCCGACGCTCGAGGCGCTCTCGGCCGTGATGGCCGCCTCCGGCATCGACTACGAGGTCGTGGTGGTCGACGACGGCTCCACCGACGGCACCTCCGAGAAGGTGGCCGAACTGGCCGCCGAGCTGCCTCGGGTGCGCCTCCTGGCCCACGCCCGCAACCGCGGCTACGGCGCGGCGCTGAAGACCGGGATCCGCGCGGCGCGGGCCGAGATCGTGGCAATCACCGACGCCGACGGCACCTATCCCAACGAGCGGCTGCCCGAGCTGTACCGACGCTGCATCGACGACCAGGCGGCGATGGTGGTCGGCTCGCGCACCGGCGCGAACGTGCACATCCCGCTCGTGCGCCGTCCGGCCAAGGCGTTCCTGCGGGCCCTCGCGAACTACCTCTCGGGGAACAAGATCCCCGACCTGAACTCGGGCCTGCGCGTCATGCGCAAGGAACCCATCGTGCGCTGCTTCCCGCTCGTGAGCGACGGGTTCAGCTTCACGACCACGACGCTGCTCGCGCTGCTGGCGCGCGACGAGCCGGTGGTGTTCGTCCCGATCGACTATCACGCGCGCACGGGCAGCAGCAAGATCAAGCCGATCCGCGACACGTTCAACTTCACGGTGCTGATCCTGCGGGCGTCGGTCTACTTCGAGCCGCTCAAGGTGTTCCTGCCGGTGGCCGCGGGACTGGTCGTGACCGGGTTCGCGTGGGGCCTCGGACAGGCCCTCGCGCACCCCGACCGCGGCATCGGTGACGCGCCGGTGCTGCTGCTCGCGTCCGCGGTGCAGGTGCTGCTCACGGGACTCATCGCCGACATGATCAGCCGCCGGCACTGACCGACGCGCGCGCGGGGAGCGCGCGCATCCCGCACGGGAGAGCCGTCATGACGTCTCCGCCGCCCAAGCCGCTGCGCGTGCGCATCCTCGACGGGCAGGGCGGCGGACGCGCGGTGCCCGCGTGGGACGACGTCCTGCGCTGGACGCCGAAGGACGGCCCGCTGTGGCTGCACGTCGACGCCGACGACGAGGCCACCTCGACGTGGTTCCTCGAGTCGTCGGGACTGCCCGAGACGATGCGCGAGGCGCTCGTCTGCTCCGAGAGCCGTCCGCGCTGCCACGTGTCGGGCGACGCGCTGCTGGTCGTGCTGCGCGGCGTGAACCTCAACCCCGGCGCCGACCCCGAGGACATGGTCGCGCTGCGCATGTGGATCTCGCCGCGCCGCGTGGTGTCGGCCTCGCGCCGTCCCGTGATGGCGGTCAAGGACGTCTTCGAGGCGCTCGACTCCGGCAGCGGTCCGAAGGCCGCCGGCGACCTGCTCACCTGGCTCGGCTGGCACCTGCTCGAGCGCATGGGTCCCGCGCTGCTCGACCTCGACGAGAAGGTCGACGACCTCGAGGAGCGCCTCGACATCGAGCGTCCGGGCGCGTTGCAGCGCGAGCTGGCCGACCTGCGGCGCACGATCATCGCGCTACGTCGTCACCTCGCGCCGCAGCGCGAGGTGCTCGCGCGGCTCACGACGCTGCAGCACCCGGTGCTCGACGCCGAGCACCTGGCCGAGCTCGTCGAGCACTCCGAACGCCTCACGCGCCACGTCGAGAACCTCGAGGAGCTGCGCGACCGCACCACCGTCGCGCACGACCTGCTCGCCTCGCGCCAGGCCGAGGACATGAACCGCCGCATGCTCGTCGTCTCGCTGGTCGCGGCGATCTTCCTGCCGCTCTCGCTGCTCACCGGACTGCTGGGCATCAACGTGGGCGGCATCCCCGGGGCCCAGAGCCCGCTCGCGTTCTCGGTCGTGTGCGCGATCATCCTCGGTCTGGGCGGGCTGCAGTTCCTGGCGCTGCGGCGCATGAACTGGCTGTAGGAAGGCGAGGGGGATTCGGGAAGGGCCTTCCTGACCGACGCGCCGCGGCGCGCTCGCAGCTCAGTCCCCGGAACGGCCCTCGTCCGCCGTGCCGCCGACGTCCGCCGTGCCGCCCGCCTCGCCACCGCGCCGCCGCGCGCCCGCGTCGGCCATGCGCGCGGCGAGTTCGGTGAGTCCCTCGGCCGAGCGGATGTGCAGGTCGCGCTGCGGGAACGCGATCTCGATGCCGTGGCCGCGGAAGGCTTCGTCGATCTGGGTGTGCAGGCTGTCGATGACCTGCGGCCAGAGGTCGCGGTTCGCGAGGTAGATGCGCAGCTCGAAGTCGAGCGTGCTGTCGCCGAAGCGACGGAAGATGGCCGAAGGAGCCGGGTCGTCCATCACGATCGGGTTGTCGCGCGCCGCCTGCAGCAGGAGCTCGCGGGCCCGCTTCGTGTCGGAACCGTAGGCGACGCCGACGGCGATCACGATGCGCGTCACGGGATCGCTGAGCGTCCAGTTGATCACGTTGCTCGTGATGAGGTCCTTGTTGGGGACGAGCAGCTCGCGCCGGTCCCAGTCGAGGATCGTGAGCGCGCGCATGCGCAGGCGCGTCACGCGTCCCTCGACGCCGCCGATCGTGACGATGTCGCCCACGCGCACAGGCCGCTCGAGCAGGATGATGATGCCCGAGACGAAGTTGGCGAAGATCTCCTGCAGGCCGAAGGCGAGTCCGAAGGTCAGGGCGGCGGCCAGCCATTGCACCTGCGACCAGCCGATGCCGATCGACGAGAAGGCCACCGACGTGCCGATGATCACGAGGATGTAGCGGATCAGCGTGGAGACCGCGTAGCGCTCGCCCGTGTCGAGCGGCAGCCTCGCCAGCACCGACATCTCGAGCAGGCCGGGGATGTTGCGCACCGCGATGAAGGTCAGCACGACCACGAGCAGCGTCAGGAACACGTCGGCCAGCGTGACGACGCCCACCGCCGGCTTGACGTCGGCGGGCGGCGGCGTGTCCGCCTCGGCCGCGCCCGCCGGCATGCCCGGCAGCGGCCCGGGAGCCGGCGTCGCGCTCGCACCGCCCGGGGCCGCCCCGCCGGACGACGTCGCCGCGGCGCCGTTGGCGGTCTGCGCGGTGCCGGTCGCCCCCGACGCCTGCCCCGCGGCTCCCGCCGGGCCCGCCGGAGCCGCCGCGCCCACGCCTGGCGTCGGCGTCCCGTTCGTCGACGCCGACGTGATGATGTCCTCGACCGACGTGTCGCTCGAGCTGCGGATCGCGATGCTCGGATAGAGCTGGATGCGGTCGAGACCGCGCAACGCGGGCAGCGTCCCGGCCCAGATGAGGTACAGGCCCAGCGCCGCCGAGACCGTGATGCCGCTGCGGAAGAGCTGCCGGGTCTGCGCGTCGATGGCCGGGATGTCGACGTGGTCCTCGTCGAGGGTGGTCGATTCGCGCACGCTCGACTCGTCGCCGTCGGCCGAGGTGGCTTCGGCCCGCGCCTGGGCCCGCGCGCGGGCGCGCTCGACCGCCAGCTTGCGACGCGCCACGAACAGCCAGCGCAGCAGCAGCGAGTTCATGAACAGCACGAGCACCGCGAGCCCGACCGAGTCGCGCAGGCGCAGCTCGAGCTGGTACGCGGTGTAGTAGTACCCGGCCAGCGCCAGGATGACGAGCGCGGCCGCGCCGCCCACGGCGAGCGTGAACCACACCGGCAGCGTCCTGCCCAGCAGGCTCGTCAGCTCGCGCTGGCCCTTCTCCATGAGGTGGCCGCGTGACGGGTGCAGCAGCCGGTACAGGAGCACCGCCACCGCCGTCGTGCTGGCCACGAAGCACAGGCGTCCGAGCGAGTCGCCGAACTCGGGGGATCCCTCGGCGTCGAACGTCGCCGCGAGCAGCCGCAGCGGCACCATGAGCGGCACGAACCAGCGCAGGTCGACGCGCACGCCCGCCACCACGCCCTCGGGCCAGCGGAAGTGCGTCTCGCCGAAGCCGCGCTTCTTGAGCACGATGCGCAGCACGTCGAGCACGTAGAGGATCGCCGCGATCTCGGCGAGCCCCGAGCCGACCGCGCGCGCGACGAGCTCGTCGGGCAGGTCGGAGAGCAGGCGCGCGGCCGCCGTGAGCGCCACGGGCAGCGGCAGCGCCAGCCACAGCACCGCGAGCAGGCCCGTGAGCGTGTGCCGGAACGAGTCGGTGCGGAACGAACGCACGTGTTCGCACGACTCGGTGATGCGTCGTCGCGCGCGTCCGCCGGTGGCGACCAGGACGATCAGCAGCAGCAGCTCGCCCACGACCTCGAACGGCCGCTCGCCGACGAGCGGCATGAGCTTGCGCGGGACCGAGAGCCAGTCGGGGATGTCGACCAGCCAGGCCGCGGCCCGCGCCGCGTCGGCCAGGTCGGGCAGCGCGCCCCCGGACGTGCTGCGCACCCACAGGATGCGCTCGCTGATGTAGGTCCTGTACGCGGTCGCCAGGGGCAGCAGCCGGATGTGCAACCGCTCGTGCTCGAGGAGCTGGTCGATCAGCGTCTTGAGGTCGTCGCGCGTGGTGGTCAGCAGCGTCTTCTGCGTCTCGAGCAGCTCGCGCGCCAGGGACTCGTAGCCCTCGGGGAGCGTGCCGTCGGCGGCCGTGCGCGCGTCGACGAGCTTCTGCAGGCGCACCGTGACGTCGTTCGCGTCGGCGAGCTCCTCCTCGATCTCGATCTGCTGGAACTGCGAGGCCGAGTAGCGCTGCCGGCGCTCTCCCGAGCGCGCCCTCAGCAGCGAGGGCTCGGGGATCCAGTCGTACTCGCGCCGCAGCCAGAGCCCGGTGCCCTCGCCGAGTCCGCCCAGGGCCACCTTGCGCCGGGTCGTCTCGAAGCGCGCGGCGAGGTCCTTCTCGAGTCCCTCGCTCTTCATGAACGCGCGCTTGGCGTCGTCGATCTGCGCCGCGATCCCCTCGGGACCGGTGCGCATCGTGGCGAGCTCCTGGTTGCGCTTCGCGATCGCCGCGAGCTCGGGGAAGTCGGCCGTGATCTCCTCGCGCTGCAGCTGCGCGGCGGCGGCGGCGGCGGCGGCGTCGTCCTGGCGCTTCTTGGTGACCAGGTCCTGCCAGGCGCTGGCGAGCTGGCGCGCGCGCTCGAGCTGGCGCTGGGCCTTGTCGCGACGCAGGGGCAGCCGGTCGCGGAGCGCGTCGTAGAGCGCACGCTCGGCCTCGAGCGCGCGCACCTCGGCCTGGTTGCCCGTGATCTGGGCGCGCAGCACGAGAGCGCGCAGGTCGTCGGGGGGCAGCGCACGCAGCGCGTCGGTCTGCTCGGAGATCTGCTGCTTGCGCTGCGCGACGAGGGTGGGGATCTCCGCGGTGCGGTCGGTGCGCGCCTGGGCCTCGACCGCCAGGTCGTCGACGCTCTTCTGCGCCGCCACGCGGTTGGCCTCGGCCTGCGACTGCTCCGTCTCGTACTGGCGCAGCGTCGCGTCGGGCGGGACCACCGGCGGAGACTGGTCGGGAGCCTGGGCGAGCTCGGCCTTGAGGCCGGCGATGAGCGCCGGCGCCTCGGCCGCCTGGCGCTCGTAGTCGGTCGCCTTCGCCCTCGCGGCGGCGGCCGCCGTGAGCATCGCCTGGACCTGCTCGAGCTGCGCGATGCGGTCGGCGTCGGGCGTCGGCGCGGCCTTGGCCTCGTCGAGCAGCTTCTGCACCTCGTCGGTCGTGGGCGCCACGATCTCGGGCTGAGGCGCGACCGGCGGCACCGCGACCTGGTCGGTGGGTGCGCCCTGCTGCGCGTGCGCACCGCGCGGGACGAACACGAACAGGAACGCCACGCAGGCGACGAGCAGGACGATGCGGCGCACGGGCGACGGCTCGCGGGAGGCGGAGGGCGCTCCTCAGCCTACCAAGCGGCGCACGACGGACGCGTGTCGTGTCGCGGCGCGTCGCGTCAGTCGAGCGTGATGTCCAGGACCGCGTCGGACCCGGCCACGACGTCGGCGCGTGACAGCGACGCGGAGCGCGACCCAGCCCTGACGCTCACGCTCCACGGCCCGCAGGGGACGTCGCCGAAGTCGAGCCGGCCGTCCGCGTCGAGGGACGCCACGACCCTCGGGCGGTCGGAGTCGACGAGCGACCTGAGCCATCCCTCGCCCTCGGGCACCGGACGTCCGGTGGTGTCGCGCACGTCGATCACGAGCCGCTGCGTCACCCGCGCGAAGCTCGGCACGAGGACCAGGCTCGCCGCGGCTCCGCGCGGCTCGAGCACGCCGTAGGCGATGCCGAGGTTCGACGTGACGACCCGCAGCGCGAGCGTCCCGCGCGGCAGGACGTCGATCGCGAAGGCGCCGCCGTCGAGCTCGCGTTTCGCGATCGGACGCGTCGCGGGCCGGCCGTCGGCGCCGTCGCCGAAGACCTCGACCGTCCCGCGCGCACCGACCAGCCCGGCGCCGTCGTCGTCGCAAAGCACGAGCGTGACGCGCGTGAGCGGCGTGAGCGTCGCGTCGAAGTCGTGCGGTCCCGCGAGATCGAGACCCGGCAGGTCGATCGGACAGAAGCCGTCGACGGCCAGGGTGGGATGCAGCACCACGCGTCCCTCGCGCGCGGCCGCGAGACGTCGGGCGACCTCGTCGAGGCGCAGCGTGCCCAGTTCGGAGGGCGTCGTCGGCCCGATCGGCGGCAGCGTCGACAGAGTGGGTGCGGCCGACGCGCGGAACAGCACCGCGACGGGACCCGTCCAGAGCGCGCCCGAGGGTTCGTGCAGACGTACGGTGAGCCACGGGCTCTCGGATGCGTCGGCGTCGAGCACCAGGTCGCGCCCGCTCACGCGCGGCGGACCGTGTGCGTCGTCGGGTTCGCGCGACGGCTCGAGCGTCCAGCGCCAGGTGCCGCACGGCGCGGGGCGCTCGCCGTCGCCGAGCGCCGTGAGCAGGTACGGCAGCTCGGGCGCGAGTCCGTCGAGCACGAACGCGCCGTCGTCGTCGACGGCGACCTCGATCGGCGGCGGACGCGGCCGCCTGCACGGCGCGTCGCTCTCGACGGTCGCGAGCACGCGCAGCGCCGGACCGTCCTCGAGGCCGTGGACACCCAACGTCCCGCGCAGCGGCGGCACCTCGTCGAACGCGAGATCGCGCGTGAGCGCGGCGCCGCGTCCGATGAAGTCGACCGCGTAGACGGGATGCGGCACCACGTGCGGCGCCGTGACCTCGAGCTCGTACGGCACGGCCCAGGGCAGTCGGAACAGCGCGTTCTCTCCGGGCGCACACGTCTGCCGGCGCAGCACGCCCGGGTAGCGCACCTCGATCCGCGCCGGCGCCCCGAGCCCGCGCGGCACCACGAGCAGCTGGAACGGATCGACGTACGGCGTGCCCGGCGGGAGGTCGCGTGCCGCCGGGAGGGAGACGGCGCGCGCCGTGTCGGTGTCGGTGTCGGTGTCGGTGTCGGTGTCGGTGTCGGTGTCGGTGTCGGTGTCGGGTTCGGGTTCGGGTTCGGGTTCGGCTTCGGTTGCGGGTTCGGTTGCGGTTGCGGATTCGGGTTCGGCTTCGACTTCGGCTGCGGCTTCGGCTTCGGCTTCGGCTTCGGTCCCGAGGACGGGCGTCGGCGCGTCGCCCGTGATCAGCCACCACGCGCCGGCGCACAGTGCGAGCGCCGCCACTCCCGCGGCGATCGGGCTGGAGGTCGCGCTCACGGGTGGTCGCGCGTCACGAGCTGCAGGTCGTACACGCCGCCGGCTTCGAACATCCACAGGGCCCCGTCGTCGACGAGGCGTCGCGGTCGGCCGGGGAACTCCATGTCGCGGAACCACACGATGTCGCTGGCCTGGATGCGGTACACACCCGTGGCCACGTCGGTGAGCAGGGACTCGCCGTGCTCGTCGAAGCAGGCCGTGCGCGAACTCCCCAGGGAACCCAGGGCCACGAGCTCTGCGCAACCGGAGGCGGGCTCTCCGTCCGCGCCGACCAGCGTGAGCGCCACGGTCGCGTGCGGCTTGCCCTTGCGTCCGTCGCGCCAGGAATGCCGCCGCGGCGTGAGCGTGAGCTCGCCGTCGCCGTCGAGGTGCGCCACCCCGAAGGCCTGCCCGTCCCGACCGAGGTCGACCTCGACGCCCCAGTCGCCGGGCAGCAGGTCGCACATCGTGATCGGCCCGCACGGACCGCCGAGCGGCACCCAGGCCAGCGGCTGCGCGCGCTCGTCGCCCGTGACCTGCGGACCGAAGAACGCGACCCGCCCCAGAGCCTCGTGCAGGGGTTCGCCGGACGCGTCGCGCAGCACCACCGTGAGCGTGCACAGCTCGGCCAGCGTGTCCGTGCCCAGGTCGTGCGAGCCGGTGACCGGCAGCGGACCCAGCACGAGCGGACGCTCGTGCGTCGTCTGCAGTTCGATGCGCAATCCGTCGGACACGCCGTGCGCCGCCCCGTCGCGCCACGCGAACGTCTGTGCCGTGCCCAGCCGCAACACGCCGTCGTCGTCGGCGCCGAGCATGACGTGCAGCGCCTCGCAGCCCGGCACGAGCGGCACGATCGTCAGCGCGCCACGCAACGGCTCTCCGTCGGGACGCAGCAGTCGCAGCGTGAGCCACGGCACGTCGGGCCGGACTGCGCCGACCTCGAACGAGAGCGGCTCGAACGCGCCGTCGTCGGACGGAGCCCACGCACGCGCCGCGAGCAGGCGCGCGCCGGCGTCGTCGCGGCGCGTCTCGTAGAGCAGCAGGCGGTAGTGCGCGTCGGGCGACACCTCGAGCGGCGCGAACGCGAAGCGTCCGTCGCGCACGAGCGCCGTGTGCCCGAGGGCGGCCGGCTCGAGCGGTTGCAGCATGACGACGAACTCGCGCCGGCCCGGGTCGTCGGACGCGACGACCCGTCCGTGCAGCACGCCCTCGGCCGGTGACGCGGCCGCATCGCCGACCGGCGACGCGACGAGCAGGACGGCGGCGAGCGCGAGCGCGGACATCCTGGGGCATCCTCCTCGTCCGGCGAGTCTAGCGGGCGCGCGAGCTGCGGTGACGGAGCCCGCGCGCGCACACGGCGCGCGCCGCGGTCCCCGGGGACGACGGGACCGGCGCCGAACCCCGGGGACCGGACGCGTGCCGGGTGCCCATGCGCCGCCCGCGTCCCGCGGCGGACAGGATTTCCTGCGGCCGCGGACGCATGGCGGTTCGGCGCCCCCGCCGCACGGCTCGCGGGGCCGCGCTCAGGCCGCGCGCGGATCGCGTCCGTAGAGACGACGTCCGAGGCGCAGGGCGACGCCCACGAGCAGCACGAGCACCGGCACCTCGACGAGCGGACCGACGACCGTCGCGAAGGCCACGCCCGAGTCGATGCCGAAGACCGCGATGGCCACGGCGATGGCCAGCTCGAAGTTGTTCCCGGCGGCGGTGAAGGCCAGCGTCGTCGCCCGTTCGTAGTCGGCGCCCATCCGGTACGCGAGCAGGAAGCTCGCGAAGAACATGATCGCGAAGTAGAGCGCCAGCGGCAGGGCGATGCGCGCGATGTCGCCCGGCAGCGCCACGATGCTCTCGCCCTTGAGCGAGAACATCACGACGATCGTGAACAGCAGCGCCAAGAGCGTGATCGGCGAGATGGCCGGCAGGAAGCGGCCGACGTACCACGCGTCGCCCTTGCGCGGACGCAGCAGAAGGCGCGTGAGCAGGCCCGCCGCGAACGGGATGCCGAGGTACACGAGCACCGTGCGGAACACCTCGCCCATCGAGACGTCGACCACGGCGCCGGTCAGTCCCAGCCGGGGCGGCAGCCAGGTCACGAAGACCCACGCGTACACGCCGAAGAACAACACCTGGAAGATCGAGTTCGCCGCCACGAGCCCCGCGGCGTAGTCGGTGCTGCCGCGCGCGAGGTCGTTCCACACGAGCACCATCGCGATGCAGCGTGCGAGCCCGACCAGGATGAGTCCGGTCATGGCCTCGGGCATGTCGGGCAGCAGCAGCACCGCCAGCGTCGTCATGAGGATCGGCCCGACGATCCAGTTCAGCACGAGCGAGAGCAGCAGCACGCGCTTGTCGCGGAACACCTCGCCCAGCTTCTCGTAGCGCACCTTCGCGAGCGGCGGGTACATCATCAGGATCAGCCCGAGCGCGATGGGCACGTTCGTGGTGCCGACCGAGAGGGCGTCGAGCGCCTGCGGGACGCCGGGCACGAAGCGCCCGACGAGCACTCCGGCCGCCATCGCGAGCGCGATCCAGAGCGTGAGGAAGCGATCGAGCACCGACAGCCGCCGCGCGTGGGGACAGGCCGGCTCGGAGGAAGTCGTCGCGGCGGCGGCGGCGGGCGCGGACAGGGGAGCCTGCGCGGGACGCGCGTCCCGGGTGGAGTCGGTCACGGATCGTCTCCGGGGGCGCCGGCGGCGAGCCAGTCCGCCAGCCGCGCGGCGATGGCCTCGCGGACCGCGCGGAACGACGCGAGGCGTTGCGCGTGCGTCCCCTCGGCGGCGGCGGGATCGGGGAAGGGCCAGCGGTGCACGTGGCGCGCGCCGGTGAAGGTCGGGCAGGTCCGCGCGGCGGCGTCGCAGACGATGATCACGTGCTCGACGGGGACGTCGAGGAAGGCCTCGACCGGCTTCGACGTGTGCGCGCGCGCGTCGAGTCCGATCTCGTCGAGCACCTCGAGCGTGAGCGGGTTCACGCCCTGGGGATCGGTGCCGGCGCTGCAGCACAGGAAGCGCTCGCCGGCCAGCGCGCGCAGGAGCGCCTCGCCGAGCTGGCTGCGCGCCGAGTTGCCCGTGCACAGGAACAGCACGCGCGGCTTCGACGCGCTCATCGGGAGCTCCCCGTCCCCGGTCGCCTCGAGGTGCTCGACTTCGCCTTCGTCACCACGCCTGCGTCCGCCTTCGCCGACGGCGAGCAGCACGCCGCCGGGCCGTCCGACTCGAGCGGGCAGCAGCCCCCCTTGCGGCGCAGCGACGCGGCCGCCTTCTCGTCGGCACGCAGGTCCTTCGCCAGCGCGGGACAGTGCGCGAGCGTTTCGAGCAGCGCGGCGTGGAGCGCGTCGACGGGCTCGGCCAGGGCGTAGAAGACCCACAGTCCGCGCTGCGTCGCACGCACGAGCCCGGCCTCGCGCAGGTTCGCGAGCTGCCGCGACGCCGTGGGCTGCGGGACGCCGAGCAGCGTGACGAGGTCACCCACGCACAGCGGCCCCTCGCGCAGGAAGAGCAGCACGCGCAGTCGCGTCGGATCGGCGAAGGCCGCGAAGCGCGACGTCACGGGGTGGCGGTCCATCGCCGGACTGTATTCGTTCAGGCGAATACAGTCAAGGTCCGGGGGCGTCCTCCTCGGACTCCTGCAGCGCGCGCAGCAGCGACTCGGCGCGGCGCACCCCCACCGCGGCCAGCACGAGCGCGCCGATCACGAGTCCCGCCGCGAGACCGAGGGCGTGGACGTCCTCGGTCACCCCGGGGACGAGCGGCAGCAGCCACGCCACCGCGATCGTCACGAGTCCCAGCACGAGCAGGTCGCGCGCGCTGCGCGCGTTGGCCTCGTACCACACGCGGTCGTCGGCGAACGTGGCGCGCGTGCGCAGTCCGTACATCCCGTTGGGCCTGACGCGCCTGCGCAGCAGCGGCAGCGCGAGCAGCACCAGCAGCAGCCCCGTGCCCGAGAAGAGCACGGCCGAGAGCATCACGCGCCGAGCGCTCCGCCGCCCTCGTCGCCCGGGCGGTCGCCGGACGCGCCGGCGGCCATGCCGACGGTCCAGCCCTCGCGCGCGACGGTGCGCTCGATCTGGCGCAGATGGTGGCGCCCGTGCCACGCGTACAGCGCGAGGCTCCGTCCGACGGTCGTGGGCCCCGACTCGGGGTGCACGAACGGACGCTCGAAGTCGTGCGGCTCGAGGCACAGCAGCAGGCGCGTCCAGCGACGGTGCAGCGCGTCGAGCAGCCCGAGCGAGCACTCGACGTCCTCGAGCGAGTCGGGCAGCGCGGCCCAGTCATCCTGCACGTAGGCCTTGATCGTGGGACGCTCCTCGGTGAGCGCCCACTTGTGGCGCACGAAGCCGTTCACGTGGCTGTCGGCGACGTGGTGGACGATCTGGCGCAGCGTCCAGCCGCCCTTGCGGTGCGGCGTGTCGAGCTGGTCGTCGTCGAGCGGACGCGCCGTCGTGCGCAGGGCGTCGGGCAGCCGCGCGAGCTCGCGGATGCAGGCCGCGAGCGCCGGCGGGTCGAGCACGGCCGGAGCGGCGAACGGCGCGTCGGGATCGGGCAGCAGGTGCGCGTCGGCGCGGGCGTCCATCGTCGTCCTCCCGGGGGAGGAACGAGGGTATCAGAG
Organism: Planctomycetota bacterium; assembly: GCA_020638905.1. Taxonomy (GTDB): domain Bacteria; phylum Planctomycetota; class B15-G4; order B15-G4; family B15-G4; genus JACKHP01. Next base: position 31,015 of record JACKHP010000013.1, read on the forward strand.
GACGCCCGACGCGGAGGGGGCGCGCTCGTTGCGCGCGTCAGAGCTCCGGGTGGACGAGGTGGTACCCCGTCGCGCGCTGCCACGCGTCGGCGAAGGCCAGCAGGCGCGCCTCGTCGTCGAGGCGTCCGGTGAAGACGATGCTGCGCGGGGTGCCGTCCTCGCGCAGGCCGCAGGGCATCACGACGCACGGGTGCCCGGTCAGGTTCGTGATCGCGAGGGACGCCCCGCCGTTCGCCGGCGAGACGAACAGGTCGACGTCGGCGAAGAGCGCGTCCATCGCGAGCATGAGCTGCCGGCGCACGCGCTGGGCGCGCAGGTACTCGACCGCCGGCACGAAGCGCGCCTGGCGGAAGACGTTGGGCCAGGCCTGTTCGACCTGGCGCACGAGCAGGTCGTCGCGTCCGTCGAGGGTCAGCTCGTCGAAGGCCTCGGCGGCCTCGGCCGAGAGCACCACGAGCAGCGCCTCGAGCGGGAAGTCGGGCATCGCCACCGGCACGAGCTGGACGCCCATCTGCGCGAGGTCTTCGATGACCTTCGTCTCGGCGTCGAAGCCGCGGAAGGCCGCCTCGTCGATGCCCACGCGGTACGTCTTCGGATCGACGCGCGGCGGCGCCACGAAGCGCGGACCGCGCGTGGTCTCGTCGAGCGGGTCCTCGCCCGCGATGGCCGCGAAGACGAGGGCGCAGTCGCGCGCCGAGCGGCACATGGGACCGAGCTTGTCCATCGTCCACGAGAGCGCCATCGCACCGCGCCGGCTCACGCGCCCGAACGTGGGACGCAGGGACGAGTCGCCGCAGCGCGCCGACGGCGACACGATCGAGCCCAGCGTCTCGCTGCCGATGGCGAACGGGACGCAGCCCGCCGCGACCGCCGACGCGGGACCGGCCGACGAGCCGCTGCTGCCCTGCTCGGGGTTCCACGGGTTGCGCGTCGTCCCGCCGAACCACTCGTCGCCCCACGCCAGCGCGCCGAGCGAGAGCTTCGCCACGAGCACCGCACCCGCCTCGTCGAGCCGCTGGACGACGGCCGCGTCGACGTCGAGCAGCTGGTCCTCGTAGGCCTTGCAGCCCCACGTCGTGCGCACGCCCTTGGTCGCGAGCAGGTCCTTCGCGCCCCACGGGATGCCGTGCAGCGGACCGCGCCAGTGCCCCGCGGCGAGCTCGGCGTCGAGCGCCTTCGCCTGCGCGAGCGCGCGATCGCGCGTGAGCGTGATCACGCAGTGCAGCGTCGGGTCGAGCCGTGCGAGCCGCGCGAGGGACAGCTCGGCCAGTTCGACGCACGAGACCTGGCGCGTGCGCACGAGCGTCGAGAGCGTGTCGAGGTCCGCGAACGCGAGCGACCCGAGGTCGTCGGGACGCTTCGCGTCCGGCACCGGATGCGCCTCTCCGACCGCCACGGTCACGCGCCGCGCCACGCCCGCGACGTACGGCGAGAACGTCACGGCGGGCGCGAGGGCGTTGTCGAGCGCCGTGCGTCGCAGCACCTCGTAGCCCGCGCGATCCTGGGTCACGCCGCCGAGCAGCAGCGAGAGCTCGTCGTCGGTCAGGTCGAGCCCGATGACCTTGGACGCGGCCCGCAGGTCGTCGAGCCCGAGCGGCGCCGACGCGTTCGCGCGCGCGGGCGTCGACCAGGTCGCGGACGCGGTCGGCGCGTCGTCCGGACCGCCGTCGGCCGCGAGCGCGGGAACCTCCTGGGCACGCGGCGCGGGACCGAGCGCGCCGAGCGCGCACACCGCGACCACGACGACGGACGACACGAAGCGCTGCGACACGGCGGACGCCCTCCTCGGGGGTCCCCATCATGGACGAGCGTGCGCGGCGCGCAAGGTCGCGCGTGCCGCGCGCCCGTCAGTCGACGAGCCCCAGCTGCCCGAGATGGTGGCGCACGTGCTTGGCGTGCAGGCGCAGCCAGTCGTCGGCGTCCATCGGTCCGAAGAGCGGGTGCACGGGACGCCGGTCGCCGCACCCGTCGCGCAGGAAGCGCGCGGTGACGTCGGCCAGCGCGGACCGCGCGGCGTCGAGCGACGCGTGCCGCAGCGGCGGCGGCGCGTCGAGTCCCGGCAGCTTCAGCTCGCGCGGCGGAGGAGCGGCGCTGCGCAGGAACGCGCGCTGGCGTGGCAGCGCCTCGTCGGGCACCGCCTGGACGAGCTCGACCTCGCCCAGTGCCACGCGCATGGCCCACTCGAGGTGCTCGACGACCTGCGGCGGCGTCATGCATCCCCAGCGCACGGAGGTGTGCGCGTCGATCCGCGCGAGGAGCGCCGGTACCTCGTCGGTCAACCACGCGCGCACGGCCGCCGCGTCGAAGGGAGCCTCCTCGGGCGGCGCGCGTCCCTCGTCCGCTTCGTTCGCTCGACTCATGCCCACGAGCATCGCACGGGTGCGCCCGCCGCGCGACCCGGGTCCCCGAGCGGATGCAGCCGACGGACGTCGCGCCGCAGCCGGCGGCGCGGCCGGATGCCGTCCTCCGGCGTTCGGGCGGCGATCAAGACGCGGCCCCCCGACGGCCGATAGGGCGACAGACCCTGCGCGTCCCGGCCCGGCGGCCGTCGCGCCGCGATCGGAGACGAGCCATGCGCGCCGCCGTGACCCTGCTCGCCGCAGCCCTCGCGCTGTGCGGACCCGCCTGCACGTCGCTGCATCAGGCCGGCAAGGAGTTCTCCGAGGCGTACCACGTGGGCGTCGGCTTCTCGCCCCGTCCCGCGGCCATGATCTGGTTCGACCTGCCGGTCTTCGGCGCGAGCCTCGGCTACATCGGCGACTCGGCCTGGGTCGGCAACGACTACGGCTACACCCACGGCTGGTACCAGGTCGGACACGGCCTGCTGCTCGAGGGACGCATGCTGCGCAGCGAGTTCGGCCACCGCATCGGCGGACTCTCGTCCGGCCTGGAGCGGCGCGCGTACCTCGACCAGGAGCAGTACGCGCTCGTGAACCTGATCAAGGCCGACCACCGCGACGAGTCCCGTCCCGGCAGCATCGGCGTGACGCGCATCGACTTCGGGGTGCACCTGCTGTTCGTGGGCTTCTCGCTCGGCATCGACGTCCTGCAGTTCCTGGACGCGTGCTCGGGACTGTGCGGCGTCGACCTGCTGTGGGACGACGACGAGGCCCACGTCCGCGCGCTCTTCGACTGAGGCGACGCCGGCCCGACGGACGCGCCGACCGGCCGGCGCGTCGCGGCACGCGCACGTCGTCCCGCGCGACGCAGCCCGCGGCACGCGCTACCATGGGCGCGTTTCGTCCCGAGGATCCTCGCCTTGCCCACCTCACGCTGGACCGGCGGCCAGTACAGCCTCGTGCGCATCCTGCTCGGCGTCGGCCTGCTGCTGCACTTCGAGCGGCTGCTCCCCGCCACCGACGCGATCGCGCGCATCGTGGGACGTCCCCAAGCGCTCGTGCTGGCGGGCGTGCTGCTCGGCATGGCGCTCGCGCTGCTGCTCGCCGCGGGACGCTTCGACCGTCCGGCGGCGGTGCTGCTCGCGCTGCTCTGGGCGCTGCTGCCCGCGCGCGATCCGTCGCCGGGTCACGGCCTGCTGACCGTCGGCGCGTTGCTGCTGCTGCACACCGCCATGCCGCGCGCTCCCTACCTCTCCTGGGACGCCCGCAACCGTGTCGACCCGGCCGGCGGCTGGACGCACGATCGGCGCGTGTGGGCCGCCGGCTGGATCCTGCTCGGCGCGCTGCACCTCGCGTTCGTCGCGTTCGCGCTGCGCGATCCCGCATGGCGCGACGGGACGGCGCTCGAGCGCGTGCTGCGCGATCCGCTCGCACGCCCCACGGCGCTCGTGGCGTGGATCGTCGAGCGTCCCGCGCTGCTCGCACCGGCGCAGTTCGTCGCGCTGGCGGTGGCCACGCTCGCGCCGCTGACGGCGCCCTTCCGCAGGATGCGCTTCGCCGCGTGGTGCGCGCTGCTCGCGCTGCACCTGCTCGGCGCGCTGCTGCTCGACGCGTCCGATCTCACGTTCGGCATGCTGCTGCTGCTCCTGTTCACGTTCGACCCGGCGTGGATCGCGCCCGTCCCGCGCGACACGCGCTCCGACCGCCTCTTCTACGACGGTCACTGCGGCCTCTGCCACCGCGCCGTGCGCCTGCTGCTCTCCGAAGATCCGACCGGCACGACGTTCCGCTTCGCCCCGCTGCAGGGCGACACCTTCGCGCAGGACGTCGACGAGGCGCGCCGGGCCACGCTGCCCGACAGCGCCGTCGTGCTCACCCCCGACGGCGAGCTGTTCGCGCGCTCCGATGCGGCGATCCGCGCGCTGCGGCGTCTCGGCGGCCTGTGGTGCCTGATCGGGACGGCGCTGCGGCTCGTCCCGCGCGCGCTGCGCGACGCGGCCTACGACGGCGTGGCGAAGGTCCGCAAGCGCATCTTCGGCGAGCCCGAGGCGGTCTGTCCGATGATGACGGCCGAGATGCGCGCGCGCTTCGACGCTTGAGGCGCGCGTGCCTCAGCGCTCGAGGTAGCCGAGGGCTTCGAGGGCCTCCCGCGCCGCCTGGCTCTCGGGTTCGTCGGCGCCGCCCGCTCGACTCGAGGCCCACCACGCCTCGAGCGTCTTCCGCAGCGCTTCGACGATCTCGGGTCGTGTCTCCGAGAGGTCGTGCAGCTCGGCGGCGTCGGACGACAGGTCGTAGAGTTCGACGCGCTCGGACGCGGGCGTGAAGATCAGCTTGAAGCCTCCCGCGACGACGCTGAGCTTGTCGGTCCAGCCTTCGACGCCAGGCTCGTAGCCGTGGGTCGTCATGCCGAACATCGGCGCACCGCGGGTCTCCGACCTCAACGGCGGCGAGATCCGGTCGTCGTCCGGCACGGGGATCCGGGCCGCCTCGCACAGGGTCGCGAGCAGCCCACGCGCCTCGACCGGCTCCTCGACGACGGCGGGCTCGAGCCGGCTGCGTCCGAAACCCGTCACGACCAGGGGCACGGCCAGGGTCTCGTCGTAGAGCTGGCCGCCGTGACCACGCTGACCGTGCTCGAAGAACTCCTCCCCGTGGTCCGCGACGACCGCCACGATCGCGTCGTCGAGCACGCCCCGCTCGGCGAGTCCGTCGAGGAAGTGCCCGAGCGCGGTGTCGAAGGCCCGCACGTCGGCGTCGTACTTCGGCTCGACCGTCGCGCGCCACGTTTGCAGGCCGTCCTCGTCGAACGCACCGCGTGAGAGCATGTCGAGCCACAACGCGGTGGGATCGGAGCCGCTCAGGTCGAGGGCACGTGTCTCGTCGGCCTCCGGCGCGTACGGCGCGTGCGGGTCGATCGCGTGGACGAACAGCATGTGCGCGGCGCCGAGGCTGTCGTCGATCCAGGCCGAGGCCCGCTCGAAGAGCGCCTGGGCACCGACGAACGGCACGGACACGAACGTCTCGAAGCCACGCGTGAGGTTGCTCACGGGACCGATGAGCGGGTTCGTCACGAACGCTCCGGTCGTGTATCCCCGCGACTGGAAGCGCTCGGGCAGCGTCTCGATGGCGTCGACGAGCGTCGAGCGGCGGCCGTCGAGGACGCCGTGCTCGACGGGCGACATGCCCGTCAGCAGCGAGACCGTGGCGGGCAACGTCCACGAGGCGCTCGAGCGCGCGGCGCGGTACACGACGCCGTCGGCGGCGAGGCGATCGAGGGTCGGCGTCAGGCCGCCGGCGTTGCCGTAGGCGCCGAGCCGGTCGGCGCGCAGCGTGTCCACCAGGATCACGATCACCGTGGGCGCTTCGGAGGCCAGCAGGCGCTGCACGTCGCGCTCCCCCACGAGGGTCGCCACGGCGAAGCCCCCGACGTCGTTCTGGTCGTCGGGGCCCGTGTCGGTGGCGAGGTCGAGCGTCACGACGCGTCCGGCCCAGGGCTCGAGGTCGAGCACGTCCAGCTTCCAGCCGCGGAAGCGACGCTGGCGGTAGGCGTCGAGCCGATCCCGCCAGACGCGTTCGCCGTCGATGTCCACGGCGAAGACCATGCCGTCCCCCGGGAGCATCCAGCCGGCTCGCGTGTCGACGCCGTACTCGAGCTCGAGACGCGCGCGCGGCGGGACCGCGACCTGGTATCGGACCCGCGCCGTCGCCGCCATGCGCAGCGACAGCTTCTCGCCGCCGGCCTCGTTGCCGTCCTCGGCTGCATCGAGGATCGCGAGCGTCACCGGGTCGTCGTCGCGCTGCCTGAGCACGTGGGTCGCGTCGAACTCGTCGACCAACGCGCGCACCCGCTCGCGAACCCGGACGGGATGCTCGGCACGCTCGACGCGCCGACCGTCGGAGACGAGTTGCGGCGACAGCCACCCGGGCCAGGACAGCGGGGGATCGTCGCCGCCCGCGCGCTCGGTCGAGAGGCGCAACGACCAGCGGGCCTGCGAACGCTCGGGGAGCCGCACCTCGTACGGGATCGCGAGGCTCTGCCGCGGGAGCCCGGCGGGGTCGATGCGCTCGTCGAACAGCTTCGTCCAGCGGGGATGCTCGCGACTCTCGTCGCGCGCCTCGATGCGGAAGTCCACGGGTTCGGGGCCGATCGCGTCACCGCGGTACCCCACGCCGCAGGCGAAGCGCAGGATCGCCGGACCACGGGTCTCGAGCCCGGAGAAGGTGATCGACTCGCCGGTGGGGTTGCGGATGTAGGCCAGGTCCGCGCGGCCGTCGGTGGCCTCGATCGCGGCTCCCATGAGCGCCACGCTCGAGTTCTCGCGTGACCGCTCGGCCCCGCTCAGCAGGGACACGAGGTCGTGCACGCGATCGATCACCAGACTGGCCGACGCCTCGCTCCCGGCGGGCGGGTCCGCGCGCGAACACCCCGTCAGCGCCGCGAGCAACGCGCACGACACGAACGCCGACGAGGCGGGACGACGGCGCATCATGGGCACGAGGCTCCGTTCGGACGGCACACCGCGAGCCGCCCGTCCCCCGATCATACTGCGTGGGATCGTCTACCGGCCTTCGTCCGACTCGACGCGCTCGTAGGCCGGCAGCTCGAGCAGGCTCGGGTCGAGGTCGTCCATCGCCCGCTCGAGGCGCGCGAGACGCGGCGCGACCTCCTCGCTGCCCGACGTGTCGGCCCGCAGGCGCGCGAGCAGCATCTTGGCCGTGTCGACGGCGGTGATGTTCAGGCCGTCCTGGGTGGCGGCGCTCCACGGATCCGCGCCGAACGACGCGACCAGCTCGTCGAGGGCCGTGGCGTCGTCGCCCTGCTCGAGCGCGATGCGCGCCCGTCCGGCGTGGTCGAGCGCGGCTTCGCGCGCGGCCGCATCGTGCACGTCGGCGTCGGACAGCGCGCGTTCGGCGTGCGCCAGCGCACGTGCGTACGCCGCGAGCGCCTCGTCGGGCTCGCCGCGCCTGCGACCGAACTCGGCGCGCACGCGCGAGGCCTCGGCGGCGAAGCGCTGCAGGACCGGCGAGTCGCCGAGGCGTCCCACGAGCGCGTCGTAGGCCGGCTCGAGCCCGCGCGCACCGTGCTCGCGCAGGACGCGCGCGCGCAGCCGGTCGTGCAGCCCGGTCGCGCCGGTCCAGCGCGCGAGGGCTTCGTCGAGCACCGAGTCGGCCTGTCCCGTCGCGCCCAGCCAGGCCAGGAAGTCGTGGTACGCGAGCGCCTGGTCGAGCGTCCCGTACGGATGGCGCAGCAGCACCGAGCACGCGGCGTTCACGTCGGCCAGCCACTGCGGCGGCCACGGACGCTTCTCGCGCATGGCGGACTCGATCGCCGTCTGGCGCTGCTGCGCGAAGATCGCCAGCACGGCCATCGCGTTCCAGCCCTGCTGCTCCTGCGGCTGGCCGCTCATCACGGCCGCGTCGGCGTGGTCCTTGGCCCGGCCGTGGTCGCCGAGGTACCAGTCGGCGATGGCCAGCGCAGCGTCGACGCGCCAGCCGTCCGCGCCGAGTTCTTCCGCGCGCTGCGCCGTGTTGCGCGCGTCCATGAAGAGGTAGCGGGCGTACTTGGGATCGGACGTCCAGCTCGCGTACGCGCTCTGCAGGAAGGCCTCGGACAGGTCGAGGTGCGCGTCGACGTCGGTGCCGTCCAGGATCTCGTCCTGGCGTTCGAGCACCGCGACGACCTCGGGCCGCAGTCCGCTCGCGTCGGCGGTGGACGTCGATGCGCCGCGGGATGCCGTCGCGTCGGTCGCGGCGCGCGATGCGTCCCCGACACCCTGCGCGGCGTACCCGCTGCCGCCCAGGCCGGATGCCTCGCCCGCCACGGGCTCCGACTTCCCGCCGCCGCCCAAGCCGGACGCCTCGCCCGCCACGGGCTCCGCCTTCCCGCCGCCGCCCAGGCCGGACGCATCGCCCGCCACGGGGACCGCCTTCCCGCTGCCGCCCAGGCCGGACGCCTCGCCCGCCACGGGCTCCGCCTTCCCGCTGCCGCCCAGGCCGGATGCCTCGCCCGCCGCGTGGTACGTCGCGCCGGCGGTGATCGCGGACGTCCAGGCGGCCACGTCGACGGCGGCCGAGCGCGCGGACAGGCCCTGGTGCACCACGGCCAGCGTGCGCGCCTTCGGCGACTGCGCGCCGAGCCGGTCGAGCGCGGACACCAGCTTCTCGCGCTCGTCCGCGGGGAGCGGCGCGCGCAACGCCTCGTCGATCACGTCGACCGCTTCGGGGGACGTCGACTGCGCCAGTCCCGCCCGCGCCTTCTTCGCCAGGTCGTCGTCGAGGCCGAAGACCGCCAGCCGCAGCAGCTCGACCGGCGCCTTCTCGCCCTGGGACAGGGCCGCGTCGACGAGCGCTCGGCGCTGGGCCGCGTCACCCTCGACGTAGGCCTGCTCGACGGCCTCGCGGTCGGCCGAGTCGACGCTCGCGACCTTCTCGACGAGCGAGCGGTCGCCCTTGACCACCGGCGGCGGCGCGGGACGGTCTTCCCAGCCGCTCTTGACCGCGTCGAACACGCTCTGCGTGTCCCACACGAGCATCACGTCGTACATCTCCTTCAGGCTGCCGTCGGGCTGCAGCTCGACGCCGATGTGCCGCGGCGCGATGCGCTTGCCGTCCATGAACTTCTCGAACAGGATCGGCTCGATCGCGATGTGCTCGCCGCACGTCACGCTGCCGAAGCGCGGGCACTCGATGCGCCGTCCCTGCTCGTCGTAGTCGCGGGGATTGTGCCGGTAGACCGACGCGATGACGCACACGTACGGCTCGTAGAGCGCGGCGATCTCGGGGTCGCGGTAGCGCACGCCGGCGTAGTGCTCGCTGGCGATCTCGCCGTCCATGTTGATCGCGACGAGGATCGGCTTGCCGGTCTGCTTCGCGAGCGCGACCGCGTCGTCCCAGGTGCGTTGCCAGCGGATCAGGCAGGGCTTCTTCCAGTCGGCCGCGGTCGGCGCCCACCAGGTGCGCTCGCGGTAGTCGGGGGCGCTGTGGTCGATCTCCTGGGCGCGCAGCGCGGGTGACGCGAGGAAGAGGGTCACGAGCAGGGTCGCGAGGAGGCGCATGGTGAGGACTCCGGCCCGAGGGCGGCGTGCGAGGGATGCCTGCGACGCGCGAACGAACGCGCAGAGTACGCGGCGTGCGGCGAGGCGGTCAACGCGAGGCGGCTGCGTCCGAACGCGCTTGGCAGGCGCCGGCGGCCGACGCGCTCGAAGTCGTCCGGATCCGGGCTCGCGCGACGGGCGCGCTACGTGTGCCAGGGACGCGGGTCGCTCGCCAGCAGCCCGTAGATCAGGCTGTCCCGGACGCCGATGTGCGTCTTCCAGGACGCTCGCAACCGACCTTCGAGGCGGAAGCCGAGCACCTCGAACGTGCGCACCGACGCGACGTTGTCCGGATCGATGTCGGCGAAGACGCGCCTCGCCCCGCGCGCGTCGAAGGCCTGGTTCAGCACGAGTGCCAGTGACCGCGCCGCGAGCCGACGACCGCGCGCGGCCGGGCAGATCATGCAGGCCGCCTCCCAGATCTCCGGCCCGCGCGGGACGAGCGCGACGCGGCCGAGCGCGCGCCCGTCGGGCTCTTCGCAGACCGCCCACGAGCTGTCCTCGTGTCCGGTCGTCCAGCGCTCGAGCAGAGCCTGCGTCTGCGCGACGGTGGCGAGCGCGGGCTCCGGCATGTAGCGGCAGCTCTCGTCGTCGCCGAAGATCGCGTGCAGCGCCGGCGCGTCGCGGACGGGGTCGATCGGACGGAGGGCGGGCGCGGAATCCATGACGCACGGAGTGTAGGCGATCGCGCCGTCCGGACCAGCCGTCCGCGCGCGTTGGCCGGCGCCCCCCTGGTATCCTCCGCCCGATCCCCCGAGGAGCGCCGCGCGCCGTGTCCGAACCCGCGAACACCGAACGCATCCCGCAGGAGGCCGCCTTCCTGCACGACGTCGTGCGCGAGGTCGAGCGCGTCATCGTCGGACAGCGCGCGCTGCTCGACGGCCTGCTGATCGGCCTGCTGGCCGACGGACACGTGCTGCTCGAGGGCGTCCCCGGACTGGCCAAGTCGCTCGCCGTGCAGTCGCTCGCGGGTGCGCTGGGCGGCACGTTCCGGCGCATCCAGTTCACGCCCGACCTGCTGCCGTCCGACCTGCTCGGCACCCAGGTGCACGACATGCGCACCGGCGAGTGGACGGTGCGCGAAGGCCCCGTGTTCGCGAACTTCGTGCTGGCCGACGAGATCAACCGCGCGCCCGCCAAGGTCCAGTCGGCGCTGCTCGAGGCCATGCAGGAGCGCCAGGTGAGCCTGGCCGGCGAGACGCGCGCGCTGCCCGAGCCATTCCTGGTGCTCGCCACGCAGAACCCGGTCGAACTCGAGGGGACGTATCCGCTGCCCGAGGCGCAGGTCGACCGCTTCATGCTCAAGGTCGTCGTCGGCTACCCGACGAAGGACGAGGAATCCGAGATCATCGAGCGCATGGCGCACAGCGGACCGCGTCCCGTCGTGCGGCAGGTGGCCGAGCCGTCCCAGGTGCTCGCCGCGCGGCGTGCGCTCGACGACGTGTACGTCGACGAGAAGGTGCGCCGCTACGTGGTCGACCTCGTGTTCGCCACGCGCGCGCCGGCCGACGCCGGACTGCCCGAGCTCGCGCCGCTCGTGATGTACGGCGCGTCGCCGCGCGCGTCGATCGCGCTCGTGCAGGCCGCGCGCGCCCGGGCGTTCCTCGACGGACGCGCGTTCGTCGAGCCGCACGACGTCAAGCGCGTCGGCTTCGACGTGCTGCGCCACCGCGTGCTCACGACCTACGAGGCCGAGGCCGAGGGACTCGACTCCGAGCACGTGATCCGCGCGGTGTTCGACGCCGTCCCGGTGCCCTGAGCCGGGCGATGCGAGACCCCGAGCGGCAGCGCAAGCGCGACGACGACGCGGCGACACGCGACGACGAGCTCGCCGAGCTGCTGGCCGAGGTACGCCGCATCGCGGTCTGGAGCCGGCGCCTCGTGGGCGGCGTGATGGCCGGCGGCTACACGTCGGTCTTCCGCGGTGCGGGACTCGAGTTCGACACGGTGCGCGAGTACCAGGAAGGCGACGACCCGCGCTCGGTCGACCAGAACGTGAGCGCGCGCATGGGACGTCCGTTCGTGAAGACATACGTCGACGAACGCGAGCTGTCGCTGCTGTTCCTGCTCGACCTCTCGGCCTCGATGGACGGCGGCTTCGCCGCGTGGTCGTCGCGCGGCGCCGCGGCGCGCGTGTGCGCCTGCCTCGCCCTGGCCGCCGTGGGCCACGACGACAAGGTCGGCCTCGTGGCGTTCGACGACGACGTGCTGCAGTTCGTCCCCACGGGCAAGGGCCAGGGACACGCGCTGCGGCTCGTGCGCGACGTGCTGGCGCTGCGCGCGCGCGGCCGCGGCACGCGCATGGCGAGCGCGCTCGAGCTCGTCTCGCGCGTGGTGCGCAAGCGCTCGGTGGTCTTCGTACTCTCCGACTTCCTCGAGCCGCCCGCGCGCTGGACGTCGGCGCTCTCACTCTGCGCGCGTCGGCACGACGTGATCGCCGTGCGGATCCTGCCGCCCGAGGACGCCGCGCTGCCCGCGGCGCTGCTGCGCCTGCGCGATCCCGAGGGCGGCGGAGCGCGCCTCGTCGACGGACGGGCCGAGCGCGTGCGCGCCGCCTACGCCGAGTGCGCCGCGTCCGCGCGGCGCGAGGTCGACGATGCGCTGCGCCGCGCGGGCGTCGACCGCATGGACGTGCCCGTCCCGCGCACGCCAGGCAAGGACGCGGTGGCGCGTCCGATCCTCGGGTTCTTCCGCATGCGCGAGCTGCGCGGGACGAAGCGGTGAACGCCCGCGCTCGGACCCCGCGTCCTCCGCCGCGCACGTCCGCGCGCCCGCGGGTCGCCGTCGTCGCCCTCGCCTGCGCGCTCGCGGCGCCCGCGTACGCCGAACTCGAGCAGAGCGTGTCCATCGCCGCCGACGACGCGACCGTCGCCTCCGGGCGGGCCTTCGAGCTCACCGTGGTGCGCCGCTGGAGCGACGACCTGCTGCCGCGCGACGTCGACGACGACGCGTGGCGTCCGCTCTTCGTGCGCCTCGTCGGGAGCGCACGCGAGACGTCCGGCGGCGTGACCGAGGAGACGCTGCGCTACCGCGCGTGGGTCTTCGGCGAGGGACCGCTCGAGTTCGCCCCGCCGGCGTTCGAGGCCGTCCCGCGCGCGGGCGGTGCGCGCCAGGTCGCGTCGGCCGAGTCCGTTGCGCTGAACGTCACGTCGGCGCTCGCCGAAGAGGACGCCCCCGAGCCCGAGCTTCCGGGCCCGCCCCTCGACGGACCGCTCACGCCGACGGCGTTCGCCGCGCGCGTGCTCGGCGCGTTGCTGCTCGCGACGCTGGGCCTGCTCGCCGCGCGTTCCCGGCGACGTCCCGCACACGGACGCGAGGCGGAGGCGGACGACCGCGCGCCGCGCACGCCCGACGCCGGAGCGTCGTCGGCGCGCGATGCGGTCGGTGTCGCGCTGCGCGCGCTCGACACGCTGCGGGCGGGCGCCGACGACGACGCTCCGGCGGCGGTGGAGGCACTCGCGCTCGGACTGAGCGGGATGCTGCGCGTCTTCGTCGCGGCGCGCTTCGGCGTCCCCACGGCCGAGCGCACGAGTCCCGAGATCGTGGACGCGCTGCGCGCCGTGCTCGCTCCGGCGCGCGATGCGTCCGCCGCGGCGCCCACGGCACGCGACGCGCCCGCGCTCCTCGCCTCGCTCCTGCACCGCTGCGACGCGGTCAAGTTCGGACGCGCCCTGCCCGACGCCGCCGCCCGCGCGCGCCTGCTCGACGACGCGTCCGGCTTCGTGCACGCCTGCGCTCCGCGCGAGGATGCGCCGTGATCCCGCCGCTCTCGCAGCTCGGCCTGCGCGACCCGGACATGCTCTGGCTCGCGCTGCTCGTGCCAGCCGCGTGGCTGCTGCGCCGGTGGCTCGGCGCGCCGGCGATCGACTTCGCACCCTTCGCGCGGCTCGACGGGCTGCCGTCCACGCTGCGCGAGCGCCTGGTTGCGCTGCCCGACGCGCTCACGGCGCTCGGACTGCTGCTCGTCGTGGCGGCGCTCGCGCGCCCGGTCGAGCGCGTGCCGCTGCCGCTCGAGATCGAGGGACTCGACGTGCTGCTCGTGCTCGACGTCTCGTCGTCGATGGCCGCCACCGACCTCGACCCGCTGCACACGCGACTGGCCCTGGCGCAGGACGCCGCCGAGCGCTTCGTCGAGGGACGTCCCCACGACCGCATCGGGCTGCTCACGTTCGCGCGCTTCCCCGACCTGCGCTGCCCGCCGACGCTCGACCACCGCGCGCTCGGCGAGCTGCTGCGCCGCACCACGCCCGTCGCGAGCGACGGCCCGGAGGACGCCACGGGCATCGGCACCGCGCTCGCGCGCGCGTCCTCGGTGCTGTCCGACTCGGACGCGCCCTCGAAGGTCGTCGTGCTGCTCACCGACGGCGAGGAGAACGTCGCCACCGCGCTCACGCCGGACGAGATCGCGCCGCTGCACGCCGCGCAGCTCGCCGCCTCGCTCGGCGTGCGCGTGCACGTCGTGAGCGTGGGACCGCACGCCGCGCGCGACGCGACGTCCTCCGACACGGGCCAGCTCGAGCGCGTCGCCGCGCTCACCGGCGGCCGGCTGTTCGAGGCCGCCGACGCCCGTGCGCTGTCCGCCGTGTGGGCGTCCATCGACGCGCTCGAGACGGCGCCGCGCCACGCGCCGCGCTTCCGCGACGCCGACCGCTTCGAGGTCTGCGCGGTGGCCGCGCTGCTGCTGCTGCTCGCCGCGCGCGCGTTGCGGCACGGTCCGCTCGAGGTGCTGCCGTGAACCTCGGCGAGCTCTTCGACCGCCCCGGGCTGGCGGCGCTGCTGCTGCTCGCGCCCTTGCTGCTGCTCGCCGAGTCGCGTCTGCTCGCGCGCCGCGCGCGGCGGCTCCTCGACCGGCTCGGGCCGCGCAAATCGTCCCTCGCGCGCGACCTGCTGCCGTCGCGCGGACGCACGCGCGCGGTCCTCTTCGCGGGCGGCCTCCTGCTGGCCTGCGCGGCGCTCATGCGTCCGGTGTGGGGCGAGGAGGGAGGCGAGGTGCTGCGCCGCGGCGTCGACGTCGTCCTGTGCCTCGACGTGTCGCGCTCGATGCTCGCGCAGGACAGCGTCCCCAGCCGGCTCGAACGTGCCAAGGCCGAGCTGGCCGGGCTCGCGCGGCACGTCGACGGCGACCGGCTGGCGCTCGTCGCCTTCGCCGGGGACGCGCGCCTGCTCGTCCCGCTCACCGAGGACGGCGCGTCGTTCGCCGCGCTGCTCGACGAGGCCGACCCGCTGGCCGTGGGACGCGGCGGCACCGACCTCGGCGCGGCGCTCGAGACGGCACTCGACGCGCTGCAGTCCGCGACGGGTGACGCGCGCGCGATCGTGCTGCTGACCGACGGCGAGGACCTCGCCGGCCACGGACGCGAGGTGGCCGCCGCCTGCCGCGCGCACGGCGTGACGGTGCACTGCGTCGGCTTCGGCAGCGAGCGCGGCAGCAAGATCGCGCTCGACGACGCCGGCCCGGGCGACGCGTTCCTGCGCGACCGCGCGGGACGCGACGTGGTCTCGTCCCGCGACGCGTCGGGCCTGCGCGCGCTGGCGTCGGCGGGCGGCGGCGAGTTCGTCGACGGCGACACGGTCTCCGCGCCGCTCGTGCAGCTCTTCGAGGCGCGCGTCCTGCCGCGGGCCGAACAGGCGCTCGTGAGCGAGGGACGCAAGCAGCGCGCGCAGCGCTTCCAGTGGCCGCTGCTCGGGGCGCTGCTGCTGTGGCTGGCCGAGCTCGCGCTGCCCGAGCGGCACCGCGTCGTCGGCGCGCGCGCGGCGACGTCCGCACGCGCGCGGGATGCGCACGCCGTCGGCGCGGGATCCGGCGACCGCAGGGGCACGTCGACGGCCGCGCTCGTCGCGTTGCTGTGCGCGCTCGCGACGACGTCCTGCGGCCGCGTGACCGACGACGGACGCGCGGCGTTCGACGACGGACGCTTCGAGGACGCGCGCGACGCCTTCGTCGCGGCGGCGCAGGGCGACGGCGCCGACGCTCCGGCCGTCCTGCACTACGACGCCGCGCTCGCGGCGCTGCGCGCGGGCGATCCGCGCTCCGCCGGCGAGGCGCTCGAGCGGGCGTCCGCCGCGTCCGACGCGGGCGCGCTCTTCGCGTCGCTCGAGTTCCTGCGCGGCAACGTGGCCATGGCGCGCGCCGAGCAGGCGGCGGCCCAGGCGTCCGGGCCCGAGGCCGAGCCCTTCGCCTGGGACGTGGCCGTGCGGCGCGCCGAGGCCGCGCGCGACGCGTGGATGTCGGCCGCGGTCACGCGCGACGACTGGCCCGAGGCGCGTCGCAACGTCGAGCGCGCCGCGCGACGCCTGCTCGAGTTCCGGCGAGCGCGCGAGCAGGCCGCGGGCAACCGCACCCTCGACGAGACGAAGCAGACGCGCATCCTCGCCGTCCCGCCCGAGGCCCGGCCGACGGCGACCGAGACGCGCGAGGAGGAGGGCGACGTGCAGGCCCAGACCGACGAGCTCTCGGCGCAGGACGTGGCCGGCCTGATGCAGACGCTCGCGGAGAAGGAGCGCCAGAAGCGCGCGCTGCGCAGCGAGAGGCGCGAGGCGCTCTCGTCCGGCGTGGAGCGCGACTGGTGAACGCGTCACGCACGATCGCGGTCGTCGGCGTCTTCGCCTGCGCGCTGCTCCTCGCGCCCGGGGCGGCGGCGCAGGACGCCGGGGAGCCGACGCGCGACGCTGCATCCGACGCCTTCGTCGAGCTGTCCGCCGGACCGCCGCGCGCGTTCGCGCACCAGGTCGTGACGCTGCGCCTGCGCTTCGGCTTCGAGGCGCGCTTCCTGGCCGACGATCTGGTGCCGCTCTTCCGGCGCGCGCTCGACGTGCCGGTGCAGGTCGTCGCGCCGGCGCTCGAAGACCCGCGCCTGCTGCCGGCGGGCGGCGGCGACGCCGAGCCGTCCGACGGGGCGTCGTTCGCGCTGGACGACGCGGTCGCGCGCGCCCGGCGCCTGCCCGACGAGCTCCGCGACGGACGCGCCTTCGCCGTCTTCGAGCTGCTGCGACGCGTGAGCGTCGACGCGCCCGGCGAAATCGACCTCGGCACGGCCGGCCTGCGCTTCGCGTACGCCACGCGCTTCCGCGACGACCTCGTGCTGGGACGCGTGCCCGACGAACGCCTCGTGGACGAGGTCGCCTCGGCGCCCGCGACGCTCTCGGTGCTGCCGTGGCCCGACGCCGGCCGTCCCGCCGGGTTCACCGGCGCGGTGGGACGCTTCGCGCTGGACGCCTCGCTCGCGGCGCGCGAGCTCGACCTGGGCGCGGCCACGCAGCTCGTGCTGCGCGTGACGGCGCTCGACGACGCCGACGTCACGCGTTTCGACGCGCCGACGCTGGACGAGCTGTCCGACGCGTTCCACGTGCTGGGGCGCCTCGATCGCGTCGAGGGACGCTCGCGCGTGTTCAGCTTCGACGTGCAGCCGCTGCGCGCCGACGTCGACGCGCTCCCCGCGCTGGCGTTCCCGTACCTCGACCCCGGACCGCCGGCGCGCTGGGCGGTGGCGCGCAGCGAGCCGATCGCGCTGCGCGTGCGCGACGCCGAGGGAGCTGCCGCCCGCGCGCTCGCGCCGGAGCGCACGCCGGGCGTCGACGACGTGCACGGCTTCCGCGATCCGCGCAGCGCGCCCGCGGTGCCACGGCGTCCGTCGTTGGGTTCGGCGGTGGCCTGGCTGGGACTGCCGTGGCTGCTGGCCGGCGCTCTCGCCCTGCTCGGACGCAGGCGCGAGCGCGACCTGTCCGACCCGCTCGGCGTGCGCGCGCGGCACGCGGTGCGCGGCTTCGAGCGCCACCTCGAGGTCGCTCCGGACGCGCCGCACGAGGCTCTGGCCGAGTACCTCGCGGCCCGGCTGCGGCTGCCCGCCGCGGCGGTGGTGACGCCCGAGCTCGAGGCGCTGCTCGCACGCCGGGACGTCCCGCGCGAGCTGGCGGCGCGGGCGGCGACGACGCTGCACGCGCTCGTGGCCGCGCGCTACGCGGGCGGCGCGGCGCGCGGGGCCGACCCGGGGACGTCCGCCTCGGGCGCGCGGGCAGGGGCGCACGACGGCACGCGGCGGGAGCTGCACCGGCTCGTCGCCGCGCTCGAGGCGCATTTCAGCGCACACGGAGATCCGTCGTGAGCCGACTGCGCACCCTCGTCGTCTGCCTCGGCGCCGTGTGGCTGCTGGCGTGCGGCGCGTCCGACGCCTGGGCATCCGACGCGAGCTCCTCCGACCCGGCGTCCGCCGCGCTCGTCGAGCGCGCGGCGCGCGCGTACGACGCGGGACGCTGGGACGAGGCGTCCGACGCGCTGGCCCTACTGCTCGGCCACGACGACGTCTCGCGCGGACTCGTGCTGGCCGACCTGGGGGCGTGCGCCTTCCGCCGCGGACGCGACGCGACGGCGGTGCTCTGCTTCCGGCGTGCGCTGCGCCACCTGCCGCGCGACGCCGGACTGCGCGCGGACCTCGCCGTCGCACGTCGGAAGCTCGGCCTCGAACCGCCGCGCGAGGAGACCTTCGCCGACTCGCTCGGCCGCCTGCTCGCGCTGCTCACGCCGCGCGAGCACCTGCTCCTCGCCGCCGGGCTCGAGTTGGCGGGACTGCTGCTGTTCGTGCTCGCGCGCACGCGTCCCGTCCTGCGCCGGATCGGCGCGGCGCTCGTGCTGCTCGCGCTGCTGGGCGTCGGACGCCTGCTCGTCGAACGCCTCGATCCGCCGCCGGTCGAGGGCGTCCTGCTCACCGACATCGGCGTGCTGCACGCCGAACCCGACGCCGAGGCGCCGGAGAGCGGCACGTTGCGCGCCGGGGACGAGGTGGTGGTCACCGCGCGCCGCGACGGCTGGCTCTCCGTGGTGCATCCGCGCGGCGAGGGCTGGATCGCCGCGCACCTCGTGGGTCTCGTCGAGGACTGAGGCGCGCGGCGACGCCTACGGCCGACGGCTGTCGGCGGTGCGGACCGCCGGCGATCCGCCGCGCAGTGCGGCGAAGCGCCGCGCACGCCGCCGCATGGCGTCCGAGAAGACGGCGAAGAGCACGAACTGCACAGCGTGCGAGATCTGGGGGAGTGTCGCGAGCACGCCCCCCATGCTCTCGGACGCCGCCCGGCCGAGCGCCGCGGGGACGATCAGACCGAGGTTCAACAGGCTGACCACGAGCAGGCCGAACGCGTATCGCCGGTAGCGTCGCTCGAGCTTCTCGACGATCGCGTCGGCGTCGCCCGCCGCGAGCGCCTTCCGCTCGGCGTAGAGCAGCTCGCCCCGCGCCTCCTCGCGCACGCGCTCGGCGAACGCGTCGTCGCGCACGCCCCGCGGACCCTCCCGCGTCGTCGTCCCGTCGCTCAGCGCAGGTCTCCCGAGGTGGCCGAGAGCGCGTTGCTGGCGGCCCAGCCGCCGACGGCCTTTGAATCCTGCATCCAGGCCTGGAAGTAGAGCGTCGCCCCCTGCGGCACGCCGGGCCAGGTCAGGTCGAACACGTGCGCGCCGACCGAGTCGGTGAACAGGCCGTCGAGGACCACGTTCGGCGTCGGCACGAGGTAGCCTCCGAAGTACGGCGTGTGCCCCGCACCGTGGCCCATGAGCAGCATGAGCGGCGCGAGGAACGGACCCTTCGCGAGGTCGAGCCTGATCGGACGACCGGGCTCGAGGTCGCCCTCGCCCACCAGCTTGGGGATGCCGCGCTGGCCCGCGAGGCCGGCGCCCATGTTCTGCCAGGGGAAGCGCTTCAGGTCGAACGTGTGGACGTGCA
This sequence comes from Planctomycetota bacterium, assembly GCA_020638905.1. Classification (GTDB taxonomy): domain Bacteria; phylum Planctomycetota; class B15-G4; order B15-G4; family B15-G4; genus JACKHP01. The sequence continues at coordinate 50,155 of JACKHP010000013.1, forward strand.
CCTCCTTGCCCGTGTCGCCTTCGGCGGTGAAGACCAGCTCGAGCCGGCCGTCGCCGTCGACGTCGCCGATGCCCGAGACGCCGCGCCCGAACTCGTCGTGGTCGCTGTCGGCCTCGATCGTCGCGAGCACCGCGGCGTCCTTGCCGGAGAACAGCCGGACGAAGCCGGTGTCGACGCCCTTGCCGCTGCTGTCGGTGGCGCCGGCGGCGAAGTCGGGGACGCCGTCGCCGTCGACGTCGCCGAGCGCGCCCGTGTGCGCGCCCAGGCGGTCCTTGGCGCCGAGGCCGAAGAGCGTGTAGATCGCGTCGCCCGACTTGCCCGAGAAGACGCGCGCGACGCCCGCCGACGAGCCCTGCGGATCGGCCAGCGGCGCGCCGGCGATGAAGTCGCCGATGCCGTCGCCGTCGATGTCGCCGAGCGCGGTGAGCGAACGTCCGAAGCGGTCGCCGTGGCTCACGCCATGGAGCGTGTAGGCCGTGTCGCCGGTGCGCCCGAGGAACACGCGCACGTAGCCCGTCGCGTCGTCGCCGGGATTCGGCGCACCGGCCGCGAAGTCGTCCCAGCCGTCGAGGTCGATGTCGCCGATGCCCGCCACCGAACCGCCGAGCTGGTCGTTCACCGCGTCGCCCGCGGGAGCGTAGAGCGACTCGCCGTTGCGTCCCGAGTAGACGTGGGCGCGACCCTCCTGGCTGGACGGCGCGTCCTCGCGCGGCGCGCCGACGAGCACGTCGAGGATGCCGTCGGCGTTCACGTCGCCGGCGGCCGAGACCTTCGCGCCCATGCCGGAGCCGGGCAGGCCGACCCACTCGTAGATCGTCTGGCCGCTGCGACCCGACACGAGCCGCGCCAGGCCACGCTCGCCGTCGTACAGGCGCGCGCCGACGAGCGCGTCGTCACGTCCGTCGCCGTCGACGTCGCCGACCACGGCGCACGAGAACCCGAAGTACGAGGACGACGGCCCGTCGAGCGTGTGCAGGATCTCGCCGTCGTACCCGCGCACGAGCCAGGCGCGGTTCATGAAGCGGTCGCCGACCACGAAGTCGGACAGGCCGTCGCCGTCGAAGTCGCCCGGGCCGTCGGCCGACGTGCCGCCCTGCGCGAGCTGGTAGAGCGGCGACGGGACGCGTCCCGAGATGATCCACACGGGGCGCGAGACGCAGATGTCGGCGTGCCCGTCGCGGTCGATGTCGCCCAGGCCCACGGCCGAACGCGCCACGTCCTCGACGAAGAAGATCGTCCGGCCGCCGTCGCCGGCCAGCACCCAGGTGCCCTTCGCGCCGCTCACGAGCACGTCGGCCCGTCCGTCGCGGTCGACGTCGCCGGGGACGCCGACGACCGAGCCATAGAGCCCCCCGTCGGTCTCGCCGTCGACGTGGAACAGCTCGCCTCCGTCGGCGCCCGAGAAGACCGAGACGCGTCCGCGCTCGACGTGGTGCATGCCGTACTCGGGCGCACCCACCGCGACGTCGGGCACCTCGTCTCCGTCGACGTCGCCCAGGCCCGCGGAGCCCGCGCCGAAGCGTCCGCCCTGGGCGGTGCCCTCGAGGAGCGCGAGCACCTTCAGGTCGCGTCCCGAGAAGATCGCCACGAGGCCGGTGTTGGCGTTCGCGCCCGGCGCGCCGGCCACGAGCTCGCGCAGGCCGTCGCCGTCGAGGTCGCCGAGGTCGCTCAGCGACCAGCCGAGCTGCGCCAGCGGGACGGGCGAGTCGTAGTGGAACAGCTCGAGACCGGTGGCGCCGGACACGACCGTGAGACGTCCCCCGTTCGGCACGAGCGCCGCCTTGTTCGGCGACGACACGCAGAAGTCGGGGAAGCCGTCGTGGTCGACGTCGTCCATCGGCGCGAGCGCGAAGCCGAGCCGCTCGCCGACGTCGGTGCCGGCGAGGTTGTAGAGCACGACGCCGGTCGCGCCGGAGAAGACCGTCAGGCGTCCCGCGGTGCCCGTGGCGGCGTCGGTGCCGGGTGCGCCCACGCACGCGTCGGGGACGCCGTCGCCGTTCACGTCGCCGATGTCGAGCACCGCGTGCCCGAAGTCGGATCCGGTGTACGGGGGCACGAGCTTGCGGATCGAGCTGCCGTCCTTGCCCGAGCGGACGTCGACGAAGCCCTTGACCGAGCCGACCGTCGGCGTGGCCGCGACGAGCACGTCGATGAAACCGTCGAGGTCGACGTCGGCGATGGGCGCCACGCCGTCTCCGTAGAGCACGTTGGGCGTGGTGTCGTCGAACTCGAGCAGCACGGGCTGCGCGTGGACGCCGCGAGACGCGACGAGCACGACGAGGCAGGTGACGACGGTACGGAGGATGACCTTCGGCTTCATGGCGCTCGACTCCCGATGCGGCGGCTTCCCCGGGGACGCGGGCCCTGCCCGGCACGGCGTCCGGACCGCAGGATACCGTGGCGCCGACGATCCGGGGGGCGAACCTGCAGAGCGCCATCCGTGCGCCGGCACCGCAGCCCGAATCCTGAGGGCGGCGCCGACGGCTTGACGCCTTGGGACGGCGGGCCGATCCTGGCCCGTCGCGCCTGACCCACCGGGAGAGCCCATGGACGAGACCGACCGCGCCCCCACCGGCGGCACGCTGGACGCCGAGCTCACGCGCTCGATCGAGCTCGTCGAACGCGCCCAGTCCGGCGACCTCGAGGCCTACAACCGGCTCTTCGAACGCTACTACGAGCGCGTCCTGCGCATCGTCAAGATCAGGCTCGGGCCGCGGGCGCGCAGCTACGTCGAGGCCGAGGACATCGTGCAGGAGACGTTCATCGCCGCGGTGCGCACGTTCGAGCGTTTCGAGATGCGCAGCGAGTCGAGCCTGATCAACTGGATGGCCAAGCTCGCCGAGCACAAGATCAAGGAATCGGTCGACTACTTCCACGCGCAGAAGCGCGACCGCCGCCGCGAGCGCGCGTTCGTCTACGTGCGCAACGCGATGGACAGCGGCTCGCTGCACTTCGACCCGCCGGCCGACATCGACATCCCGCTCGACGCCGTCGAGAAGAGCGAGCTCAAGCTCATCATCGAGGAGTGCCTCTCCGAGCTCTCCGAGACGCACCGCGAGGTGATCCTGCTGCGGCTCTACGCCAAGGGCAGCTGGGACTGGATCGCCGAGCAGATCGGACGCCCCACCGAGGGCGCCGCGCGCGAGCTGTTCCGGCGCGCGAAGATCGCGCTCGTGAACCGCGTCTCGCAGAAGATGGAGATGGGCGACTGACGGGCGGAGGGACGGGCACGCGCCGCGCCGCACCGGTACGATGCGCGCTCCGGCGTCCCCTCGGCGCCCGCCACCGGACCGAACCTCCATGACGCAGCGATCCCCGGCCCCGCACGGCGACGGCGCGCGCGACGTCACGCCCGACGAGGTCGAGGCGCTGTTCGACGCGTGGCTCGCGCGCAGCGAGCGCGAGGGACCGGAGAGCGCCGACTTCGACGCGTTCTGCGCCGAGCATCCCCGGGCCGAGGCCCAGCTGCGCCGGCTGCGGGCGGCCTTCGACCGCTTCGGCGGCGAGGTCGACGTCATCGACGACGAGCTCGAGCGCTCGACGAGCGGCGGGGACGCGGCGCGCGGCGCGGGCCCGCGCCGCGCCGACGACGGGTCGTCCGACACGCCGACGAAGATGCTGCTCGCGGCGCTCGGCGACGAGACGTCGCAGCCCGACGCGGGCGACGGCCATCCCACGGTCGAGCTCGACCTCGAGGGGGCCGGGACCGCACCGGACAGCCGCGAGGGCGCCACGGTGGCGCGTTCGTTCGCCCACGTCGTCGAGCGCCTCGGGCGCGCTCGTCCCGCGTACCGCCGCTACACGAACGGACGCGAGGTCGCGCGCGGCGGCATGGGCGCGATCCTGAAGGCCTGGGACAGCGACCTGCGCCGCTACCTCGCGATGAAGATCATGCTGCCGGCGCGCGGCGACGCGTCCGACGCCGGGGCCGAGGAGCGCCGCCTCGCGCGCTTCCTCGAGGAGGCGCAGATCACCGGGCAGCTCGACCACCCGGGCATCGTCCCCGTGCACGAGATCGGGCGCGACGCGCAGGGGCGCCTGTTCTTCACGATGCGCTTCGTGCGCGGGCGCAGCTTCGGCGAGATCGTCGACCTCGTGCACGCCGGCGGCAAGGACGGCTGGACGCTGCCGCGCGCGCTCGACGTGCTGCTCAAGGTCTGCGACACGCTCGCGTACGCGCACAGCAAGGACGTCGTCCATCGCGACATCAAGCCGGCCAACGTCATGGTCGGCCGCTTCGGCGAGGTGTACGTGATGGACTGGGGCCTGGCCAAGGTCATGGGACGCACCCAGGCCGCGCCCGTCGCCCAGACCGACACGGGTCAGACCGACGGCACGCTCGTGCAGGTGCAGAGCGACCGGCGCGACCACGGCAGCGATCCGGCGAGCCCGCTGCGCACCGTCGAGGGCGCGGTGGTCGGCACGCCCGCCTACATGTCCCCCGAGCAGGCCCTGGGACGCAGCGAATCGGTCGGACCCGCCACCGACGTGTACGCGGTGGGCGCGCTCATGTACTTCCTGCTCTCGGGCCAGGCGCCGTACATGCGGCGCGGGCAGCGGCTCGGCAGCAAGTCGGTGCTCGAGGCGGTGCGCGCGGGACCGCCGCGTCCGGTCACGAGCCTCAAGCGCCGGCTGCCGGCCGACCTCGTGTCGATCTGCAACAAGGCCATGCGACGCGAGATCCGCGAGCGCTACCCGACGATGCGCGCCATGGCCGACGACCTGCGCGCCTTCGTCGAGGGACGCGTCGTGCGCGCCTCGCGCACGGGCGCGCTGGCCGAGCTGCGCAAGTGGATCGTGCGCAACAAGGGCGGCGCCACGGTGGCGCTCGTCTCGTTCGTGGTGCTGCTCGGCGCGCTGTTCTTCCTGCTCGACCTCAACGACAAGCTGAGCCGCGAGAAGATCGTGGCGCGCGACGCGGCGGTCGAGGCGTCCGCGAGCGAGCTGCGCGCGCGGGCCAGCGCCGAGGCCGCGCTGCACGGCGAGCGCCTGGCGAAGGAGCGCGAGTCCGAGGCCGTGGCCGCGCGCGAACGGGAGGCGCGCGCCACGTACGCCGCGAACATCGAGGCCGCCGACGGACGGCTGCGCTACGCCGAGGTGACCGAGGCCGAGCGACGGCTGGCGGCCTGTCCCGAGGAGCTGCGCAGGTTCGAGTGGGCGTACCTGCGGCTCGTGGCCGACGGCAGCCTGGCGACCGTCGCCGCCCACGACGGACGCATCAGCGACGCGGCCTTCGCGCGCCTCGGCTCCGACTTCGTGACCGGCTCGCTCGACGGCAGCGCCGTCGTGTGGAACAAGAACACGCGCACCGAGGTGACGCGCGTCGACCACGGGCGTCCGGTCACGGCGGTCTCGTACGACCCGGGCTCGCCGGTGGCGGCGCTCGGCGACGACCAGGGCGAGATCGTGCTCTTCGACGCGTTCGAGGGCACGCTCCTGCAACACCTGCGCAGCACGCGGCGCACCGGCGCGGTGACCGCGCTGCTGTTCGGTCCCCAGGGCGGCGGCCTGCTGCTCGCCGGTTACGCCGGCGGCAGCGTGGCCGCCTGGAACCTCGCCACCCAGCGCGAGATCCCCTTCGTGGGACACACGCGCCAGGTCACCGACCTCTCGCTCTCCGCGCTGGGCGACACCTTCGTGTCGGGCTCGACCGACGGCGCGATCCACGTCTGGGACGCGTCGGCGCGCGACACCGGTCCGCTCTTCTCGTACTACGACGCGCGCGGCGCGGTCGAGGCGGTCGCGATGAGTCCCACCGGCGACCAGATCGCGGCCGGGACCGAGCGCGGCAAGCTGCACGTGTTCTCGATCTCGGGCGAACTGCCGCCGATCGAGGTCGACACCGACGGCGCCGTGGCGGCGCTGGCGTTCACGACCGACGGGGCGAGCGTGCTGTGCGCCGGCGCCGGACGCAGCGTGCAGCGCTTCGACGCGTTCACCGGCGAGCTGCAGACGCGTCTGCTCGGACACCGCGCGCCCGTGACGTGCGTGGCCGTCGACCCCGACGGCGCGCTGTTCGTGACCGGCGCCGAGGACGGCCAGCTGCGCGTGTGGGACGCGTCCTCGCTCTCGGGCGCCACCGCGTTCGGCGGCGACATGGGTGCCCCGCGCTCGCTCGCGCTCTCGCCCGACGGACGCCGTGCGCTCACGTCCTCCGACGACGGGCGCGTCGTGCTGTGGGACGCCCGGGCGCGCCTGCCGCTCGACCTGCTCGACCTCGAGCCGCCGGCCTTCCACGAGGTGGCGTGGTCGCCGACGGGCGGCAGCGTCGCGCTCGGTCCCTCGGTGCCCTCGTCCGACGGACGCTGCGCGATCCGCGTGCTCGACGTGGTCGGCGACGGACTCGTCGACCGCGGCACGCGGCTCGACCGCCACCGGCGCGGCGTCGACGCGCTGGTCTTCTCGCCCGACGGCGCCCGCCTGCTCTCCGGCGGCAAGGACGGTCGACTGCTGCTGTGGGACGCGCTCGACGGCACGCTGCTGCGCGAGTTCGAGGGCCACGACATCCTGCTCTACGCCGCGGCGTTCTCCCCCGACGGCGCACGCCTCGCGAGCGGCGGCGACGACGGCACGCTGCGCCTGTGGGACGCCGACACCGGCACCGGCCACGTGGTCGGCGACGCCGGAGACGCCGTCACGCAACTCGCGTGGTCGCCCGACGGACGCCGCCTCGCCGTGGTGCGCGACCGCGCGCCGCGCGACGCGATCGAGCTGCTCGACGTGGCCGACGAACGCGTCACGGCGACGCTCACGGGACACGCCGGCGACGTCCTCGCGCTGGCCTGGCACCCGAGCGCCGAGCGCCTCGCGAGCGCCGGACGCGACGGCACGATCGTGCTCTGGGACGGCGCGAGCGCGCAGCGCGTGCTCACGCTGCGTCCCGGCGAGCCGGTCACGTCGCTGGCCTTCGACGCCGCCGGCGAGCGGCTGTTCAGCTGCCTCGAGAGCACGGTCATGGTCTACGAGACGGCGCGACCCGAGGAGCTCGCGGCGGTGCGGAGCATGGCGTCCGCCGTGGCCGAGCAGGGACGACGCGTGTTCGAGCAACGCCTCGCGGCCGACGTCGACCCGCGCGTCGTGATCGCACGCCTCGCCGACGACACCGAGCTCGAGCCCGCCGTGCGCGCCGAGGCGCTGCGTCGCGCGCGCCTCTTCGGACAGGATCCCGAGCGCCTCGCGAACGCGGCCTGGCCGGTGGTGCTCGAGCCGTTCGCGAGCCGCGCCGTGCGGGTCGAGGCGCTGGCCCGCGCGCGCGCGGCCGACGCGTTGCATCCGGGCGACCCGCGCCTGCTCGCCGTACTGGGCGGCGCGTGGCTGCGCAGCGGCGACACGCGCCGCGCCCTCACCGTGCTCGGGCGCGCGCAGAAACTCGACCCCGACGGCGATCGCTTCCCGCTGGCCGTGGTGCTCTCGCTCACCGCGCTGTCGCACGCCGCCGCGGGCGACACCGCCGCTGCGAGCCTCGACCTGTCGCGCGCCGAGCGCGAGATCGGCCTGTTCGGCATGTCCGACGCCGAGCAGCTCGTGCGCGAGGCGCGCCGCAAGCTCGACGCGCGCTGACGGGGCGCGCTGATGGGACGCGCGCGTCGAATCCGCCCTGCTCGTCGCCGGCCGACGTCGGACGGCTGCCGGAGGATCGCCCGTGGACAGAGATCCCGCCCGCTGGGCCGAGCTGCGCGCGCTGCTCGAGCGGCTGCTCGACGGGACGCCCGCCCAGCGCGCGACGCTGCTGGCCGACGTCCGCCGCGGTGATCCGGCGCTGGCCTCCGAGCTGTCCCGGCTGCTGCGGCTCGAGCCCCGGGCGCGGCACTTCATGGACCCGCCGGGCGAGCCGCGGGCGGGCGAACGGTCGTCGCCGTGGGCCGGCCCGTGACCCCTCCACCCCGCGCCGATTGGACGGGATCGCCGATCCGGGAGACCATGAGGCCGTCCCCTCCCCAGGCAGGCCGCCGCCGCATGTCGCCGAACGAACAGGCCACCGTCCTCCTGCAGCGCCTCAGCCACGGCGACCTCGCCGCGGCCGACGAACTGCTGCCGCTCGTCTACCACGAGCTGCACGGACTCGCGCGGCGACTCATGTCCGGCGAGCGCGACAACCACACGTTGCAGGCCACCGCGCTCGTGAACGAGGCCTACCTGCGCCTCGTCGACCAGGCCGGTACCGACTGGGAGAGCCGCGCGCACTTCCTGCGCACCGCGGCGCGCGCGATGCGCAACGTGCTCGTCGACCACGCGCGCACGCGCAACGCCGACAAGCGCGGCGGCAAGCGCGCCCGCGTCCCGCTCGACGACGCGCTCGCGGCCTACGAGGCGCGCGCGCTCGACATGCTCGCGCTCGACACCGCGCTCGAACGCCTGTCCGAGATGGACGAACAGCTCGCGCAGCTCGTCGAGCTGCGCTTCTTCGCCGGGCTCACGATCCCCGAGACGGCGAAGATCCTGGGCGTCTCGACGCCCACCGTCGAACGCGGCTGGCGCGTGGCGCGCCTCTGGCTGCGCGCCGAGATCGAGGGACGTCCGCGACTCGACGTCGGGGACGAGGGCGCGGAGGGTGCGGCGGCGGCCGGCTGAGCGCGGCGTCGCACGCGTGGAGGGACCCGGCATGGCGCAGAGCACCGACACACCCGGATCCGTGGCGTATCGATCCACGCCGCGGGTCCTGCACCTCAACCTCACGGCTCGCTGCAACATCGCGTGTCGCATCTGCAAGTCGCCCGGTCACGAGTTCTCGATGAACGATCCGAGTCTCGCGCACCCGCTCGTCGAGGACGTGGTGGCCCAGACCTTCGCGGGGCTCGAGCAGTTGCGGCTCGACTCGTCCGGCGAGCTCTTCCTCTCGCCCGAGCTGCCGTTCGTCCTCGAGCAGGCGACACGGCACGGCGTGCCGGTGTTCATCTCGACGAACGGCATGCTCGTCGACGAGGCGCGCAGCAGCTCGTTGTGCGCCTCGTCCGTGCGGCACGTCCAGGTCTCGGTCGACAGCCCCGAGCCCGAGACGTTCGAGTGGATCCGCAAGGGAGCCCGCTTCGACGCGGTGATGCGGGGCGTCGATCGTCTCGCGGCGGCGCGCCGCACGGCCGGACGCGAGTCGTCGCTGAAGCTCGAGTTCCACGCGGCGCTCCTGGCGCAGAACTTCCGGCAGCTGCCGGACCTCGTCCGCCTCGCCCACGAACGCGGCTTCGACGGCGTGAGCTGGGCCTACGCGTGGATCAAGCACTACATGGGCGTCGACTGGGCCGTGTACTGGGAGCAGGACGCCTGCGACCAGCACGTGTCCGAGGCGGCCGCGCTCGCGCGCTCGTTGGGCATGACGTTCAGCGGACCCGCGTCCTTCGCCTCCGACCGCTGGATCCGCCCACCCGAGCCGTGCCGCTACGCGATCGAGTGGAGCTACGTCGAACCGGACGGCCGCATCTATCCCTGCTGCATCGGGGCGCTCGGCTACGAGTGCGGCGACCTGCGCCGCGAGAGCTTCACCGAGATCTGGCACGGTGATCGCTACCGTCGGCTGCGCGACACCATCGGGACCGACGCTCCCGCGTTCGACAAGTGCGCATCCTGCTACATCGCCACCGACTGGCACCCTTCCGACGCGCACGCGCACTTCGATGCACGCCATTGGCCCGTCGTCGACGAACGGGCGGCCACGCTGTCGCCCTGGCGCGGGTGGTGCCGGGTGGACGAATACCGGTTGCCGGGAGGGCTCGCGTCCGAGTTGCGCGACGCGGTCACCGCGACCTTCGCGGGCGAGCACGCCCGCGCCCTCGCGCTCGTCGAGGCGTGCGCCGAGCGCTTCCCGGACGACCTCGACCTGCGTGCCTACCGTGCCGAGCTCGCCGCGCGGGCGTGTCCGGGACGCGTGGCCGAGGCCACTCCGTCACGCTGCTACACGGCGACGGTGCCGGACTCGCTGCGCGACACAGCCTGCGCACGTCCCGCCGAGGTGCAGGTCACGGAGGACGGCGTCGAGCTCCCGTTCTCCGACGTCTCGCACGCGGAGATCCGACGGCTGGGCGCGGGCCGCTACTCGGTCTGGGGCGAGACGGTCTACCTCTCGACGCGCGATCACTCCGATCCGCGCACGAACGGCCGCACCTACGGCATCCACGGCGACGGCGTCGACGCGCGGCTCGTCGACTTCACGCCCAATGCATGACGGGCCGTCGCCGTCGTCCCGCGCGCCGTAGGACCATCTCAGCCGTCGAGCAGTTCGACGCCACCCATCGCATCGGTCACGAACGCGTCGACCTCGGCGCCGAGCGCCTCGCGCGCCTTCTCGCGCAGCGCGTCGAGCAGCGCCTCGGCGCGCGTGCGGCGCACCAGCGCCACGAGCGATCCGCCGAAGCCGCCGCCGGTCAGGCGCGCGCCGGTGAGCGAGCGCTTGTTCGCGTCGGCCAGCGCGTCGTGCACCTCGCGCAGGCGCTCGACCGCGTCGACGCTGCACTGCACGTCGTCGCGCAGCGAGACGTGTCCCGCGCGGAGCAGGCCATCGAGCGCGGCGAAGTCGCCGTCGGCCAGGGCGCGCGCCGCGACGCGCACGCGGGCGTTCTCCGACACCACGTGCCGCACGCGGCGCAGGTGCACGTCGTCGAGGCGCGCCATGCCGGCGGCGAGCGCCTCCATCGTGACCTCGGACAGGCTGCGCACGCCGAGGAAGGCCGAGGCCCGCGCGCACTCGGCGCGCAGCCGCGCGTAGTGGCCGTCGGACAGGTCGTGGCGCGCGCCGCTGTCGGCCACGAGCACGCACACGCCGCGCGGCAACGGCACGTGCCAGAAGCTCTCGCGCGCGCAGTCGATCAGCAGCGCGTGGCCCTCGCGCGCGACCGAGACCACGAGCGGGTCCATCAGGCCGCAGGGCGTGCCGGCGGCGTGCTCGGCGCGCTGGACGAGCCGGCTGCGCTCGAGCGGCGAGAGGTCGCGGCCGTGCAGCGCCTCGGCCGCGCGGCAGAGTCCGACGCCGAGGGCCGCGCTCGACGAGAGGCCCGCGCCGAGCGGCAGGTCGCCGTGCAGCAGGACGTCGCACGCCGGCAGCGCGAGCCCGACCTCGCGCAGCACCGAGAGCAGCGCGCGCGGACGGATCGTCCAGCGCGGGAGGCCCGAGCCGTCGTCGGGCTCCCACGGGAAGGGCGCGCCCTCGGCGTCGGTGAGCGCGTGCGCGCCGTCGTCGCAGGCCGCGCTGGCCATGCGCACGCCCGGCGTCGGGGACGGCGCCGCGAGCACGAGCGTGGCGCGCCCCACCGCGACCGGCAGCACGAGGCCGCCTTCGTAGTCGGTGTGCTCGCCCAGCAGGTTGACCCGTCCCGGGGCCTGGACGACCACGGCGGGCGCGCGGCCGAAGCGCGCCTCGAAGTCGGCCCGGGCTTCGGCGAGGAGGGTCGGCGGACGGCTCACGGCGCCAGTGTGACGTGACGGACGCGCGCGCGCCACCCGGGTGTAGACTCGCGCGCCTCGTCCCGGGAGCGCCTCCGCCCATGTCCGTCCGTCGTCCGTCGTCGTGGCTCGTCGCGTGCGCGCCGCTCTCGCTGTGCCTGGCCGCGGTCCTCGCCTCGTCCGCGCAGGCACAGGCCGATCCCGGGTTGCGTCCGCTGCGACAGGGCGACCCGGTCGTCTTCTCCTACGACGAACCGTTCTTCGGCGACGCGCACCACGACGCGTCGATCCCGTCGCCCGACGACCTGCTGGGACAGCCGCTTGGCAGCCGCATCGCGCACCACGACGAGATCCTGCGCTGCTTCGACCTGTGGGCCCGGCAGTCGCCGCGCATGACGCTCGTCGAGCACGGGCAGACCTTCGAGGGACGTCGCCTCGTGCACGCGATCGTCACGTCCGAGGCGAACCAGGCGCGGCTCGACGACATCCGCGCGGCGCTGCGTCGCATCGACGACCCGCGCGGGCTCTCCGAGTCGGAGGCGAAGGACCTGCTGCGCGACCTGCCGGCCGTGGCGTGGATGGGCTACAGCATCCACGGCGACGAGACGTCCGGCAGCGACGCCGCGCTGGCCCTCGCGTACCACCTCGTCGCGGGGCTCGACGCCGACGTGTCGGGGCTGCTCGACTCGCTCGTGATCGTGATCGACCCGTGCCTGAACCCCGACGGACGCGAGCGCCTGCTCGGCATGGTCGAACAGTCGGCGGGACGCGTCCCCACGCTCGACCACGAGGCGATGCAGCGCGGACGCTGGCCGTGGGGCCGCGGCAACCACTACCAGTTCGACATGAACCGCGACTGGCTCTCGGGCACGCAACCCGAGACCCGCGGGCGCTGGAGCGCGGCCCGCGACCTGATCCCGCAGCTCTTCGTCGACGCGCACGAGATGGGCGAGCTCGACACCTTCCTGTTCTACCCGCAGGCCGATCCGCACAACCCGAACCTGCCGCCGTCGCTCGACCGCTGGCAGCAGGTCTTCGCGGACGACGCCGCGTCGGCCTTCGACGCGCACGGCTGGCCGTACTACACGCGCGAGTGGGCCGACGCCTGGGCTCCGTTCTACTCCGACGCGTGGGGCTCGCTGGGCGGTGCGGTGGGCATGCTCTACGAGCAGGCGCGCACGTCGGGCTTCGCGCTGCGCGACGCGAACGGACGCATCCGCACCTACCGCGAGGCGGTGCACCGCCAGCTCACCGCGAGCTGGGCGAACCTGCGCACGCTGTCCCAGCACCGGCTCTCGGTGCTGCTCGACTTCGCGGCCCAGGCGCGGCTCGACATCGATCCCGAGGCGCCCTTCCGGGGACGCGCGTTCGCGCTGCGTCCCGGGAGCCACCCCGACCGCGAACGCGCGCTCGTGTCGCTGCTGCTCGCCCAGGGCATCGAGGTCTATCGCACCGGCGACGCGCTCGACGCGAAGGCGGCCGACGACGCGCACGGCGTCCACGCCGACGAACTCGAGCTGCCGGCCGGGACGCTGGTCGTCCCGGTGCTGCAGCCCGAGGCCCCGCGCGTGCTGGCCATGCTGCGCTTCGACGAGCGGCTCGACGACGCATCGGTGCTGCGCGAACGCAGCAAGCTCGAGCGCAAGGCCGAGAGCGGACTCTACGACGTCACCGCCTGGTCGCTGCCGCTGCTCGCCGACCTCGACGCGCTGTGGATCGACGCGCCGCCGTCCGACGGGCTCGAGCGCGTGAGCGCGCCCGACGCGCAGCCGTCCGGCGGCGTGGTGGCGACCGTCGACGGACGCCCCGCGTTCGGCTGGATCGTCGACGGACGCGACGACCGCTCGGTCGCGTTCGCCGCGCGCGCGCTCGAAGCCGGCCTGGCCGTGCACCTCTCCGACGAACCGTTCACCAGCGGCGGACGGTCGTATCCGCGCGGCAGCCTGCTCGTGCGCCGCGCCGACAACGGCACCGACGTGTTCGCGCGCGTGCAGGGCGCCGCCTTCGTCGCCGGCGTCCCGGCGTACGCGACCTCGAGCGGACGCTCGCCCGACGACGGTCCCGACCTGGGCGGCGGGCACTTCCTGCCGCTCGCCCGGCCGCGCGTGGCGCTGCTGTCCGACATGCCGGTGCGTCCCGACGCCTTCGGACACGTCTGGTACCACCTCGACCAGATCGTGGGCGAGCCGGTCTCGATGCTCGACGCCCAGGCCTTCGACGGCTACGACCTGCGTCGCTACAACGTCCTCGTGCTGCCCGCCGCGTTCGGACTCGACGGCTTCGTCGGCGAGCACGCCGAGGCGTTGGCCGAGTGGGTCTCGTCCGGCGGCACGCTCGTCGCGCTGGGTGACTCGGCCGGCGCCGTGGCCGCCTCGGGCTCGCTCGGATCGGTGGTACGTCGCCGCGACGTGCTCGACGACCTCGACGGCTACACGTTCGCTGCGCAGCGCGAGCGCGCCGCGCGCGACGTGACGGTCGACCTCGCGAAGCTGTGGGGCGATGCGTCGGACGACGACGGGGCTGCGTCCGGAGCCGACTCCGAGACCGCGACCGCGAGTGCGACCGAGGACGCGCTCGTCGACCCCGACGCCGCGCGGCAGGACGAGTGGGAGCGTCGCTTCGCGCCGGCGGGCGCCATCCTGCGCGGCCTCGTCGACGACGAGGCGTGGATCACGTCCGGCTGCGACGCCGAGCTGCCGCTGCTCGTGAGCGGCGACCTCGCGTTGCTCTCACGCTCGCCCGTGGCGACGCCGGTGCGTTTCGCGGGATGCGACCGGCTGCGCATGGCCGGTCTGCTGTGGCCCGAGGCCGCCGGACGCCTGGCCGACTCGGCCTACCTCACCGTCGAGTCGATGGGCGCGGGACAGATCGTGCTCTTCGCCGGCGAGCCGACCTTCCGCGGCCAGACGCGCGGCACCGCGCGCCTGCTCGCGAACGCGATCGTCTACGGTCCGGGGGCGGGCGCGCGCCAGCCGGTGCGCTGAGCGGTCGCGTGAGTCGCACGTGACCGGAGGACGACGACGCCGCTGCCGCACGGCGCGTCGCGGCGACGGCGGACGTCGTTCAGAAGTCGTCGCCGATGATGTCGAAGGTGAAGATGCCCACGACGAAGTCGACGATCTCGAGCGGGTCGACGCCCACGTCGAAGCCGATGATCGCGAGCTGCGCGCCGAGACCGAACTCCGTCCAGCCGTAGTGCGGCGAGAAGAGGCCGTCCTCGGTGGAGAGCTCGACCACGCTCACGCCGGCGCCCGCGTAGATCTCGAGCCAGGCCGGCCACGGGATGCCGGGCCTGCCACGCGGGCCGTGGATCCCGACCCAGACCGTGGTGTACGCGCCGAGCGACACGTCGGCGAACTCGGTGGCGCGCACGCTGAGGCCGAAGCCGGGGCCCAGGCGCAGACGCGCGCGCACCATGTCGAACACGTCGAAGATGCGGTTGGGGATCCAGAACAGCAGGCGATGGCCGAGGCTGTGGCCTTCGTCCTCCTCGGCGGCCGCGACGGCCTGTTCGTCGTCGGCGCCGAACCACTCGGGACGCTGCGCGTCGGCCGCGAGACCGGACGAGCTGCCGGCGAGCGCGGCGCAGCCGCCGGTCGTCGTGAGGAGCGCGGCCAGGGCCAGACCGACGATGCCGCGAAGGATGCGTGGCGTCACGTGGGATCTCCGACGAGAGGCGCCCAGTCTACTGTGCCTCGCCGCGAGGTCGAGGGAGAGACGGCGTGGACGCGCGATCCCGCGGACGCCGCGCGCGCGGCGCCCGATTCCGTTGACCGACGCGCCGCCGCGCGGAGTAGATTCGGGTCTCGTCCCAGGACGCCGGACCGCAGAGGGACGGCGCAGCGCCGCCGCGGCCCGCCCGCGACCGCAGCACCCGGGCGTCGGGGCCTGACTCCGGCACCGTGACTCACGCGAACACGCCGCAAGGAGCGACGACCATGGGCAAGAACCTCGACCGCAAGAAGGAAGAGAAGAAGAAGCCGGCCAAGACGCCCAAGGAGAAGCGCGCGGCGCAGATCGCGAAGCGCGGCAAGGGCAAGTAGCCGCGGCGCGTCGGCGTCCCGCGCGCTGAGCGGGCGCCGGGTCACGGACTCGCGGAGTGGCCGGCCTCGAACGGCTCCGCCGGGACCGTCCAACTCCCGTCGTCGGAGCGGATGCACGTCGGGAACCACTGCGGACCCGCGTCGACCGCGAGCAGGAAGCGTTCGTGGCGGCCGATGCCCCAGGGCATCGGCGGTGCGCGCGAGAGGCGCGTGCGCGCGCGCAGTCCGAGCACCAGCGAGCGCACGTGCTCCCAGCGGAAGAGGGCCGTGGGGAAGAGCAACGCGGCCTCGTCGAGGCTCGCGGCGCGGGCGACCACGCGTCCCGGATCGCGGTAGAGCCGCGCCCACGCGCGCTCGCCGTCGAGCACGACCGCGCCCAGGGTCGCGTACAGGTCGAACGCGTTCGCCACGTCCCAGTGCGGAACGGCGGCGCCGTACGCGTGCGGCTCGACGCGCGCCTCGAGCACGTGCACCGCGCGTTGGTGGACGCGTTCGAACGCACGCAGGCGCTCGACGCCGAAGCGCTCGCGCGCCGCCGTGACCGTGCGCGGCAGCGCGTCCCAGTCGTCGCGGCGTCCGGGCGCGGCGAGCCACGGGACGAAGTCGTCCCAGAACGCGGCGACGTCGGACGGATCGAGGTCTCCCGCGGTGCACAGTGCCGTTCGCGCTTCGGCTTCGGACAGGAGCGCCTCCTCCACCGCGGCGCGCAAGCGTGCGAGCGCCGGACTCCTCCTGCGCCAGTGCGTCAGCTCGGGATGCACGCCCTCGGGCTCGGCGATCCAGTGCTGCCACAGCGAGGGATCGCTGCGCACGGGCTCGTGCAGCACGCACATCGTGCGCGCGTGCCACCAGCGTCCGCTGCGTCGGCGCTCGGCGAGGCTCGTGGGCTTGAGGCACACGTGCACGACGCGCACCCACGTCGGCCGACGCTCCCCGAACGGATCGGGCCCCAGCAGCCCGAGCACTCCGGGCTCGCCCTCGAGCACGCGCTGGACGACGCGCTGCAGCCACGTGTGCCGCGAGTACGGCGAGCAGCCGTACGGCTTGACCTCGAACATCAGGCCGCCCACCGGGTCGCCTTCCTCGAGTCCCAGCCCGACGTAGATCGACGAGTGGTCGAGACGCGGATGGTGCGGCGCGACGAAGCGCGGCGGGCTGCGCTCGTCGACCGGCATGAAGCGCCACGGGATCGTCGTCCAGGTCCGGCCGTCGTGGCTGCCCTCGAGCACCGGCACCATCTTGATCGGCGGACTCGTGTTGGGCGGGAAGACGCCGTACGCGCCCACGAGCCGCAGCCGGTTCACGAGCCGCACCACGCGCAGCAGGCGCTCCAGCCACGGACGTCTCCACGTGAAGCGGTCGGCGTTCCACTGCGTCGCGGCCTGCGTGACCCAGCTGTTGAGCGGAAAGAGCGCCAGGCCGGCGACGAAGTGCGCGGCCATGCACGCGTTCACGAACGTCGCGTGCGCCTGCGACGCTCCGGACGCGGCGCCGTCGCCGAACACGTCGAGCACCGAGGCGCGCGTGTCGAGCAGCAGCACGCACAGGCCGGCGTAGGCGAGGTTGAAGTGTCCCCAGTTGCCCGTCGACTGGATGCCCGTCATGAGCAGCACGAGCAGCGCCGCGCCGACGAGCCGCGGCGTCCCGTCGAAGCAGCACAGCAGCGGCGCGACGACCTCGGCCGTCCACATGAAGGCGCAGCCGGCGCGCAGCGCGAGCTTGGGCGCCTTCTGGAACAGCCAGCCGAGCGGCGTCGGCATCGGCAGCCAGGTCAGGAAGCCCTGCAGATACATCCCGTCGCCCTTCTCGGTGCCGACGAACTTGAGCTTTGCGAAGCCCCACATGAGCCGGATGAGCAGCCAGCGGAACAGGAACGCGACGCTCGCCAGCGGCGCGGCGACGGCGTGCACGTCCGGCAGCGCGTGCGTCGCCGGCAGGAAGAGCGCGAGGAAGCCCGCCTCGAGCAGCAGCGTGTCCCACGGCAGCCACAGGCCGCACACGTCGAGCGAGAGCCAGCACAGCCAGCACAGCAGCAGTCCGAAGAAGCCCGCGGGACCGCCGACGATCGCGAGCAGCGCGCCGGACGCGCCGAGCCACGGCAGCGCGGCGAGGGCCGCGTCGGAGTGCGAGAGCCAGACGAGTCCCGGCATCTCGAACAGACGCCGCGGCGCCGGGACGTCGCGACGCAGCCGCGCGATGCGGTGCCGCAGCGGCGAGACGCCGCGTGACCCCACGAGCGGGACGACCTGCCGCGACAACGAGACGAACGCGATCAGGAACGCGGCGCCGACGACGCGCGGCAGCAGTCCCCAGACGAGTTCGGGAGCGAGGAACGAGGTCGGCATCGGACGGCCCGTCTCACGTCACGACGCGGTGAGCCCGGCCCGCGAACGGCCGCCCGTCGTCGGCGCGCAGCAGATGGAATGCGATGGGGAGGGAGGGTGCGTCGCGCAGCCGGCGAGCCGAGGGAGCACCGCGCCTGTCGTCGTCCGCCTCATCGGCGTCACTCTACCCGCGCGCCGCGGACGTCGAGCAGCGACCTCCGGGATTGCGGCGGCGCGCCGGCACGCGCGCGACGCGCCTACGAGATCCACACGTCGCAGCGCTGCGCGATCGTCCAGACGTCGCCGTCGCGGACCAGCAGCGCGAAGGACCCGCCGGCCGCATCCCGATCCTGCCAGGTGGCGTACGCGACGAGCGCCCGGGTGCGCTCGGCGTCGTAGCCCACCGCGCTCACCCAGCAGAGGCACGGCGTGCGGTGCTGCTCGGCCCAGGCCTCGATGCCGCCCTGCGCGTCGGGGATGTCGAGCGGGTCGGGGCCGGTCACCACCGGCACCGGCAGGTGGATGCGCCGCGGGTCGAGCGACCACGGCGCTTCGTTGCGCGCGACGAAGTCGTCGAGCACGGCGGGCTCGAGGCCGGGCAACCGTTCGAGCAGCCACTCGCGGCCATCCGTCGCAGCCTCGATCGGCGGACTGCCCGCGAACGTCTCGCCGTCGACCTCGACGCCGGGCCGCCTCGCCGCGACGTACAGCTCCTCGACGGGCAGCGCGTCGTCCCAGGCGCTGAACATCGGACGCGGACGCGCTTCGTCGAGGCTCGAGCGCAGCACGA
Source organism: Planctomycetota bacterium (assembly GCA_020638905.1). Taxonomy (GTDB): domain Bacteria; phylum Planctomycetota; class B15-G4; order B15-G4; family B15-G4; genus JACKHP01. The sequence goes on from JACKHP010000013.1 coordinate 68,682, forward strand.
CCTCCCACACGGCGTGGTCGTCGGCGATGCGCGGGTCGTCGGGAGGCGCGTCGCTGCATGCGCCGAGGAACACCAGCGCGACGAGGCCGGCGGGGATGGCGAAGCGGGCGTCCATGGCACGATGGTCGGACGGCCAGGCGCGGACGTCAACCCGGCACGGCCGATCGAAATGGCACACGAGCGCGAACACGAAGCCGTCGCGCGCCCGCGGCTACTCCACCCGATCGCGAACGCGCCCGTGGCCGATACACCCTTCGACTTCTCGTTCGGACGACCCTTCGCCCAGGTGCGCGCGACGTTCGACGACCACGATGCGCGGATCTACGACGCGCTCGTCGACGCGCTCTCGGCGACCTACGGCGCACGCCTGCGCGCCCTGAAGCTCGTGGGATCGCGGGCGCGCCGCGACGCACGTCCCGACTCCGATCACGACCTGCTCGTGTTCCTCGACCATTGCGACTACGACGTGGAGGTGCCGCGTCTGGCGGCGCTCGGCGCGCGCATGACCGCGGCCCACGGTTGCAGCGCGCTCTCGCTGAGTCCGATGACCGTGGCGCAGTTCGTCGGACTCGACGCCAAGTACGCCGGCATCACCGAGGCGTTCCGCCGCGACGCCGTGCACCTGTGGCCGGAGTAGAGCGCCGGCGCGACGAGGTCTTTCGAGTTTCACCACCACCAGCGACCACGGGCACGCGCGCATCCCGGCTTGTTCCCCAGGTCTCTCAAGGATCGACGCAGAGCGGCAGCAATCCGTCGAGGCGATGGACTTCGACGCGGGACGGCTGACGGCCGGCACCCGGGCTGCGCATCACGAGCGCGAGGCGGAACGGCTCGCCAGGCGAGACGATCAGCGCGTCGAAGAGGTCGTCTCCCACGCCCTCGAAGCGGCCCAGATGGCGCCCTGTCGCGCCGGACAGCAGGTCGATGCGCACCTCGCTTCTCGGCGGGTTGCCCGGGATGGACGCGCTGAAGAACACGTCGCGCAGGCCGTCCCCGTCGACGTCGGGCGCGAGCGCAAGCTCGCGCGGCGCGCACCAGTCGGAGATCGGGCACGACTCGTCGCCGAACCACGTCCAGCGCGTCACCTCTCGCACCACGTCGAACGCCACGACGCAGTCGGGCCTCATGCGCACGTCGCGGGCCAACACGACCTCGCGCATGCCGTCGCCGTCGAGGTCGTCGCCGAGCAGCGCGCACGAGGAACCACCCACCAACGCTTCACCCGGCCACTCGATGCGCGACTCGCTGATCGTGCGCCCCGCCCCCGGAGACCACACGCGCAGGACGTCGAAGTCGATGTCGTGCCAACGCTCGGGCTTGTCGGGATCGAGGTCCACGCCGATCAGGAGTTGCTCGTCGAGCCCGTCACCGTCGATGTCGTCGAGGCGCACGATGTGTTCGAACCAGCCTGTCGGCCAATCGGCGATGACGTCGGGCTCGCCGCGCGCGAACGACACGGCGCGCAGGCGACAGCGTCCGCCGTCGTCGTTCGGCGAGAAGAAGACGTCGCACAAGCCGTCGCCGTCGAGATCGCCCGCCAGCGAGATCGTCCCGGCGCGCGCCTCGAGCGTGCCGAGGTCGCGCGCGTCGGGGCCCCCGACGACGATCGTCGCATCCGAGGACGAGAAGGCCGTGTCGGACAGGCCGTCGCCGTCGACGTCGCCGAGTTCGATCACGTCGCGGATCGACGAATAGTCGTACCCGTCGAGCGACGCCGCCCCGCGCGCGATCTCGCGCCCGTCCAGGTCGAAGGCGACGATCGGCGTCGTTTCGTTCCAGTCGGTCCGCGTCGCCGACATCCGCCCGACGAGGCGGTTGTCCTCGTGCACGAGAGCCAGGCGCTGACCCGCGTCCTCGAATACGAATTCTGGCTCGACGTCGGGGAGCATCTCACGCGTCCAGTCTTCGAGCCCACGGTTCGTGAGGAGGAGCAGGCACGCGATCAGACCGCCGCCGAGGATCACGGCCGCGCAGCCCGTGTCCAGACACGAACCTTGCCGATCGTCCAGTCGTTCGGTTCGTGCTGCGCTCATCGCACCTCCGCGAATCGTCCGGCGTCGCCGAACCTCTCACACGCCGCCCCGGAGCAAGAACGCGACGTGGGCGCCGTAGCCCGCCAACAGCTGCGCACCCTCGAGGCACGAGACACGTCCGCCCGGGCGCAGCGTATGGGCGAAGCAACTCGGATCACAACGAGATCCTCGCCGTGGTCGGCGCATGACGCGTGCGTCGGACGGGTTCGACGATGGGTCGGCATCCGCCCCGCGCGGTACGCGTGGTCGATGGGGATGCCGAACAGCATCCCATCGCCTGCGGCCAGGCCGGGAAGCTGGGCTGCCAACCGCGTCCGCGTCCCGAGTCGACGAGGCCCGTGCGCGTCAGGAGCTCGGCGAAGCGCGTGCTCCACGGCGTGTCGTTGAGGTCACCGACGATTGCCACGTCGGACGCGACGAAGAGCTGCTCGAGCGCGACGTACGTCCCGGCGGCGTCGGTGGCGCACACGGCGCCGACGGTCGGGGCGGATGCGCGACGACGAGGCGCAGCGGACGGTCGGCCTGGGAAGCGGCCAGCGCGGCGAGCAGCAAGGCGACGGTGAGCGACGCGTGGAGCAGGGTGAGCACGCGGCGCGGCGAGAGGCGTCCGGTTCGGGCGGCACGCGGCGGCAGCTCGATTCCGGCTCGGGCGGCGGGCATCGGCAGCCCAGGTCCGGCGGGGCGGCGGGCATCGGCAGCTCGGGTCCGGCGGGGCGGCGGGCATCGGGTCGTCCAGAGGGAGTGCGTCACGAACTGCGGCGGCCCGCGGGCGTTGCGGAGTCTCGCGGTGAGATGGCCACATCGCCCGCTCGCCGGCTGGACACTTCTCCACCCCCGCTCGTCCTGGACCCAAGCCCCCGTCCGGCGGTATCTTCGGGCAATCACGACCCGGAGGTCTGAAATCATGGGCGTCGTCTTCGAGCCGTTCAAGGCCAAGGTCGTCGAGCCCCTGGCGCTGCTCTCGCGCGACGAGCGCCAGGCCGCCCTCGAGCTCGCGGGATACAACCTCTTCGCGCTGCCGGCCGACGCGGTCACCTTCGACCTGCTGACCGACTCGGGCACGACCGCCATGTCGGCCGAGCAGTGGGCCGCGATGATGCGCGGCGACGAGGCCTACGCGGGCAGTCGCAGCTTCCATCGCTTCGACCGCGTGGTGCGCGACCTGACCGGCTACGCACACGTCATCCCCACGCACCAGGGGCGCGCGGCCGAGCGCATCCTGTTCGCGCTCGTGGTCGAGAAGGGACGCTCGGTCATCCCGTCGAACAACCACTTCGACACGACGCGCGCGAACATCGAGTTCGACGGCGGCGAGGCGCTCGACCTCGTCTGCCAGGAGGCCGCCGATCCGAAGACCTCCGCGCCGTTCAAGGGCGACATCGACCTCGACAAGCTCGAGGCGTGCTGCCGCGAGCACGCCGGCAACATCCCGCTGGGGATGCAGACGATCACGAACAACACCGGCGGCGGACAGCCAGCGAGCCTGGCGAACATCCGCGCCGTGTCCGAGATCCTGCATTCGCACGACATCCCGTTCTTCCTCGACGCCTGCCGCTTCGCCGAGAACGCGTGGTTCATCAAGCAGCGCGAGCCGGGACAGGCGCACCGCTCGGTGCGCGAGATCGCGCAGGAGGTCTTCGCGCTGGCCGACGGCTGCACGTTCAGCGGCAAGAAGGACGGCCTCGTGAACATGGGCGGCGTGCTCGCGATGAACGACCCCGAGCTGGCCCAGCGCGCGCGCAACCTGCTCATCCTGACCGAGGGCTTCCCGACCTACGGGGGATGCGCGGCGCGCGACCTCGAGGCGCTCGCCGTCGGACTCGAAGAGGTGCTCGACGAGAAGTACCTCGAGTACCGCACGGCGTCGGTGCGCTACCTCGCCGAGGGGCTCGAGAAGGTCGGCATCCCCGTCATGCACCCGCCGGGTGGACACGCGGTCTACGCCGACGCCGGCGCGCTGCTGCCGCACATCCCCGCCCACGACTACCCGGGCCAGGCGCTGGCCTGCGCGCTCTACCTCGAAGGCGGCATCCGCACCTGCGAGATCGGGTCGGTCATGTTCGGACGCCGCGGCGACGACGGCTCGTTCACGCCCGCCAGGCTCGAGCTGGTGCGCTTCGCGCTGCCGCGCCGCGTCTACACCCAGAGCCACGTCGACCGCATGCTCGAGGTGGCCGCCGAGGTGGCCGCCCTGGCCCCGTCGCTGCCCGGCATGGAGATGGTCGAGGCGCCGCGGTACCTGCCGCACTTCACGGCCCGCTTCCGGCCGAGGACGGGCGTGACCGTCTCGTAGACCGGGACGAGGCACCTCGGCGGAAGCCGTTCCCCGACTCGCCCGCATCCGGTTCCGCGGCCTTGCGGGCCGGTCCGAGGCTGAAATCAACATCGGTCGATGTGTCCAGATCGCCCCGATCGGCCCGCTGGACGGGCCAGGCGGTTCCGGTTTCCGGTCGCTGCCCGCTCCAAATAAGACCTATTGGTCCTGTTTTGCGTCTTGTCAAGCGACTTGCAGGTTGCATATAGAAAACAGGGCCGCAGGTCCTCTCCGCGGGAGGCGCTGGAATGAAGGTCGAAGCGTGGGTCGTCACCGAACCGGGCCGGGCCATGACCCTCGAGCGCCGCGAAGAGCGTCCCGGCCCCGGACAGGTGCTGGTCTCGGTCGCGGGCTGCGGCGTCTGCCACACCGACCTCGGCTTCTTCTACGACGGCGTGCCCACGCGTCATCCGCTGCCGCTGGCCCTGGGGCACGAGGTGAGCGGACGGGTCGTCGAGGCCGGCCCCGGCGCCGAGGCCTGGCTCGGACGCGCGGTGGTCGTCCCGGCCGTGATCCCCTGCGGCGACTGCGACGCCTGCCGCGCCGGACGCGGCTCGATCTGCCCGCGACAGATCTTCCCGGGCAACGACGTGCACGGCGGCTTCGCGAGCCACCTCGTGGTGCCCGCCCACGGACTGTGCCCCGTGCCCGACCTCGCCGACGCGTCGAAGAACCCGGCGGGCATCGACCTGCCGACGCTCTCGGTCATCGCCGATGCGGTCTCGACGCCGTACCAGGCCATCCTGCGCAGCGACCTGCAGCGCGGCGACCTCGCGGTGTTCGTCGGCGCCGGCGGCGTGGGCGGATTCGGCGTGCAGATCGCCGCGGCGCTCGGCGCGCACGTGGTCGCGATCGACGTCGACCCCGCGCGGCTCGCGACGCTCACCGAGCACGGCGCGCACCTAGCGCTCGACGCCAAGGCGAAGGACGCGCGCGCGCTCAAGTCCGACGTCAAGGCGTTCGCCAAGCAGCACGGCGTGCCGACCTGGCGCTGGCGCATCTTCGAGACGTCCGGCACGACCGCCGGCCAGGAGTCGGCCTTCGCGCTTCTCGGCCACGGGAGCTGGCTCTCGCTCGTCGGCTTCACGCCGCAGAAGGCGACGGTGCGCCTCAGCAACCTCATGGCGCTCGACGCGACGGCCCAGGGCAACTGGGGCTGCCTGCCCGAGCACTATCCCGCGGTGCTCGACCTCGTGCTCTCGGGCAAGGTCGCGCTCGAGCCGTTCACCGAGCACCGTCCGCTCTCGTCGATCAACGACACGTTCGCCGACGTGCACGCGCACAAGGTCACGCGCCGCGTCGTGCTCGTCCCGGAGGCCTGACCCGTGAGCTTCAAGAACCACGACCTCGTCGACGTCCAGACCGTCCCCGGCATCCGCTACGAGACGCTGCCGGTGCGCACGCCCGAGGGCGGTGTCGCACCGGGACTGCACGCGGTGCGCATCACGCTCGACAACCCGGGCCAGCTCAACTCGTACACGACCGAGATGGTCAAGGGCGTCATCTTGGGCATGCGCCGCGCGAGCAACGACCGCGCCTGCGTGGCCGTGGTGTTCACCGGCGCGGGCGAGCGCGCCTTCTGCACCGGCGGGAACACCGCCGAGTACGCCGAGTACTACGCCGGCCATCCCGAGGAGTACCGCCAGTACATGCGGCTCTTCAACGACATGGTCTCGGCGATCCTGATGTGCGACAGGCCCGTGATCTGCCGCGTGAACGGCATGCGCATCGCCGGCGGCCAGGAGATCGGCATGGCCTGCGACTTCACGGTCGCTCAAGACCTGGCCGTGTTCGGGCAGGCCGGGCCGCGCCACGGCTCGGCGCCCGACGGCGGCAGCACCGACTTCCTGCCGCTCTTCGTCGGCATCGAGGCGGCGATGGAGAGCTGCACGCTGTGCGAGCACTGGAGCGCGTACAAGGCGTTGCGACTCGGGCTGATCTCGGACGTCGTGCCCGCGCTGAAGGTCGACGGCGCGTTCGTCCCGAACCCGCTCGTGGTCACCGACCGCTGGCTCGGCGACGACGGACGCATCGTGCACGGCGAGATGAAGACCGGCGCCGCGCGCGCGGCCGGCAAGGAGCTGCTCGCCAAGGGGACGGTCGACCTGTCGCGCCTCGACGCGGCCGTCGACGCGCTCGTCACGAAGCTCGCGCTCACGATGCCCGGCTGCCTGTCCAAGACGATCGAGAGCGTGCGCAAGCACAAGCTCGAGCACTGGGACGCGAACAAGGAATCGAACCGCGCCTGGCTCGCGCTGAACATGATGACCGAGGGACGCACCGGTTTCCGCGCCTTCCACGAGGGCTCGCGCGAGTGTCGCGAGGCCGACTTCCTGCTGCTGCGGCGGCGCCTCGCCGAGGGCGCCACGTGGGGTCCCGATCTCGTCGAGGAGGTGCTCGCGCGCGCCCACGGGACGCAGCCCGCCTGCGTCCCGGCGGGGAACCCCTGACGTGGCCGCGTCCGTGCGGGGCGACCACGAGGTCGCGGCCGGCAGCGCCGGATCGGACTCCGGCGGTGCCTGCGTCGTGCGCGCGCTGCGTCCCGCCGACCTGCCCGGCGTGCGCCGCATCGACGCGCTCCACGCGAGCGTGACGCCGGCCGTCGACTGGGACGCGGTCATGGAGGGCTACCTGCGCGCGCCCGGTCCCGGGCGCGTCGCGCTGGCGGTCGACGGGCCCGACGACGTGGCGGGCTTCCTGCTCGGCGAGGTGCGCGCGCTCGAGTTCGGCAGCGAGCCCTGCGGCTGGATCTTCGCCGTCGGCGTCGACCCGTCCCAGGCGCGGCGCGGCGTGGCCTCGTCGCTGCTGGCCGCGGCCTGCGCGCGCTTCTCGGCCGCGGGCGTGCGGATGGTGCGCACGATGGTCGAGCGCACCGACGTCCCGTTCCTGTCGTTCTTCCGCGCGAACGGATTCGTCGGCGGTCCGTACGTGCAGCTCGAGTACGACCTCGCCGACGCCGAGAGTCCGCTGCGCGCCGCGCCGCCGCCCGACGCGGAGCGCGCCCCGTGAAGATCCGCGTCGAGAGCCTGCACGACGGGGCGCTGCGCCGCATCGTCCTCGACGCGCCGAAGGGCAACGTGCTCGACGCGGAGATGGTCGCGCAGCTCGACGCCGCGTTCACCGACGCGGGCCGAGCGCCGGGCTGCAAGGCGCTGCTGCTCGCCGCCGAGGGACGCCACTTCTCGTTCGGCGCGAGCGTCGAGGAGCACCTGCCCGAGAGCGTGGCCGGCATGCTCGGCGGCTTCCACCAGATGTTCCTCACGCTCGCGTCGACGCACCTGCCCGTGGTGGCCGCCGTGCGCGGTCAGTGCCTGGGCGGTGGACTCGAGCTCGCCGCGTTCTGCCAGCGCCTCGTGGCCGCGCCCGACGCGCAGCTCGGACAGCCCGAGATCGTGCTCGGCGTGATCGCCCCCGTGGCCTCGATCGTGCTGCCCGAGCGCGTCGGACGCGCCGTGGCCGACGACCTGCTCACCTCGGGACGCAGCCTCGGTGCCGCCGAGGCGCTGCGCGTCGGCCTCGTCGACGAGGTCGCCGACGACCCCGAGGCGGCCGCGCTGGCGTGGATCGAACGGCACCTGCTGCCGCGCTCGGCGTCCTCGTTGCGCTACGCGGTGCACGCCGCGCGGCTCGACTTCGACGAGCGCTTCGCGCACCGCATCGACCAGCTCACGCACCTCTACCTCGACGGGCTCATGTCGACGTCCGACGCCGTCGAGGGCATCCGCGCGTTCGTCGAGAAGCGCGCGCCCCGGTGGAGCGACGCATGACGCACGCACACGACGACCTCTCCGGCCTGCTGTCGCACGCCGAGGAGCTGTACCGCGACACGTCCTTCTCCGCGGTTCGCGCGTGGAAGCGGCGCACCGGCGGCCTGGCCCTGGGCTTCATGCCGATCTACGTCCCGCGCGAGCTGCTCGCGGCGCAGGACGTGCTGCCCGTGGGCCTCATGGGCGGCGGCGAGATGGAGATCATCCGCGGCGACGCGTACTACCAGTCGTACATCTGCCACATCCCGCGCAGCACGATCGAGCTGGGACTCAACGGCAGCCTCGACGCGCTCGACGGCGTGGTCTTCCCCGCGATCTGCGACGTGATCCGCAACCTGTCGGGCATGTGGACGATGCTGTTCCCGGGCAAGCTCGTGCACTACCTCGACGTGCCGCAGGACTTCGACCCCGCGGTCGGCGGCGCGTTCTACCGGGACGACCTGCTGCACCTCTCGCGCAAGATCGTCGCGCACGGCGGACGTCCGCTCGAGACCGAGCGCCTGCGCGCCGCGATCGTCGCGTACAACCGCGCCAACGGCCTCGTGCGCGAGCTCTACGAGCTGCGCCGCGAGCAGCCGTGGAAGGTGCCCACGCACGAGCTGTACCTGCTGCTGCGCGCCGGACTCGTGGTGCCGGTCGACGAGCAGATCGCGATGCTCGAACGCTACCTGGCCTTCGTCGAGGACGACGACGAGCGTCGTCCGATGGACCAGGCGCGCGTGCTGCTCACCGGCTCGTTCTGCGAGCAGCCGCCGCTGGGGCTGATCAAGACCCTCGAACGCACGGGCTGCTACATCGTCGACGACGACTTCGTGCAGGTCGGCCGCTGGATCCGGCACGACGTGCCGACCGAGGGCGACCCGCTCGACGCGCTCGTCGAGGCCTTCCTGCACGACGCGATCGCGAGTCCGACGCGCTGGTGCGAGAGCGAGGCCAAGGGCGCCGACCTCGTGCGGCGCGTCGAGCACAGCGGCGCCGAGGGCGTGATCTTCTGCGCTCCGTCGTTCTGCGACCCCGCGCTGCTCGACCAGCCCATGACGGTGGCCGCCGTCGAACGCGCGGGCATCCCGTGGACGGCCTTCAAGTACGCCGAGAACGCCGGGCAGTTCCAGGTCATCCGCGAGCAGGCGGGGACCTTCGCCGATTCGATCAAGCTGTGGAGCGGAGCATGAGCGCACCGAGCGTCGTCCCCAAGGACGCCAGCCAGGACCGCCAGAAGCGCATGATCGCGGCGCACTTCGACCGGCTGGCCGAGGTCGAGGAGCGCGGCGAGAAGGCGGTCTACACGTTCGTGCCCGGCAACCTCACCGAGCTGCTGCTGTCGTTCGGCGTGGCGCCCGTGCTGCCCGAGATCAACGCGCTGCAGTCGGGCATGCGCGGCCTGAGCAAGGACTACATCGCGCGCGCCGAGAAGGACGGGCACAGCGAGGACGTGTGCACGTACGTGAAGTGCGACATCGGCATGTCGCGCGGCGGCAACGTCGGTCCCACGGGCAAGCGCCTGCCGAAGCCCGACCTGCTGCTGCTCTCGTACACGGGCTGCTTCACATTCCTGAAGTGGTTCGAGCTGCTGCGCGAGGAGTACGACGCGCCGACCGCGATGCTGCACGTCCCCTACCAGGGCGGCGGGACGATCACCGACGCGATGCGCAAGTACGTCGTCGACCAGCTGAAGAGCAAGGTCATCCCGGCGCTCGAACGGATCACCGGGCGTGCGTACGACGAGGACCTGCTGAGCGAGCACCTGGCACGCTCGGCGAAGGCCGAGGACGACCTCGTGCACGTGCTCGAGTCGGCCAGGCACCGTCCGTCGCCGATCGACGCGTACTTCGGCGGCGTGTACTACATCGGTCCGATCTTCACCGCCTTCCGGGGGACGGAGGACGCGGTCGACTACTACGCCGAGCTGCGGGCCGAGATCGACGAGCGCGTGCGGCTCGGGCTCGGTCCCGTGACGCCCGACGGCGAGCTCGAGAAGGAGCGCTACCGCGTCGTCGTCGAGGGTCCGCCCAACTGGACGAGCTTCCGGGAGTTCTGGCGCATGTTCGTCGACGAAGGCGCGGTGGTCGTCGCGTCGACGTACACGAAGGTCGGCGGCGTGTACGACAACGGCTTCCGCCACGACCCGAGCCGTCCGCTCGAGAGCCTGGCCGAGTACTGCCTCGGCTGCTACACGAACCTCGACCTGCCCACGCGCGTCGACATGCTCTCGCGCTACGTCACCGACTACGAGGCCGACGGCTTCCTGATCAACTCGGTCAAGAGCTGCAACTCGTTCAGCGCGGGACAGCTGCTCATCCTGCGCCAGGTCGAGGAGCGCACGGGACGCCCGGGCGGCTTCATCGAGAGCGACCTGGTCGACCCGCGCTACTTCTCGGCAGCCAACATCAAGAACCGCCTCGAGTCGTACTTCCAGATGATCGAGCAGAAGCGCTCGCGGGGGGACGCGCGATGAGGTACGCCGTCGGCATCGACCTCGGCTCGACCACCACGAAGGCGGTCGTGCTCGACGAGCAGGGCGCCGTGCTCGGACGCGGCATCACGAACAGCCGCAGCAACTACGACGTGGCCTGCGAGGTGGCGCTGGCCGAGGCGCTGATCAACACGCGCTTCAGCCTGGTCGCGTCGGGCCTCGCGCGCTCGGGATTCACCGAGGACGCGCGCACGGCGCTGCTCGGCGAGCTCGAGCGGCGCTTCCGCGAGCAGCAGTACCGCCACCAGCTCGGCGTGCTCGACACGGTGCTCGCCGAGCAGCTCGAAGACCCGTCCATCGTCGACGCGACGCGCGCCGGCGTGGCCGCGGTGGTCGCAGGGATGCGCGCCCGGGCGGGCGCGCTGTTCGTCGAGGGCGCGTCGCGCAAGTCCGACTTCTTCCGCGACCTGGCGGGCAGCCTCTACATGCAGCTCGCCGAGGAGCACGCGCGCGTCCACACGCCGAAGCGTTCGTGCGCCGCGGGCGACGACGGCGGCGCGCCGCGGGCCTCGCTCTTCGACCAGCTCGTGGGCCTGTACGACAAGGCCATCCTCGAGGTCGAGAACCGCCCCACGGCGGCGGCCGATTTCGACGCCATCGTCGAGCGCGCCCTGGCCGCGATGGACGACGCCGCGCCGGCCGCGCTGAAGACCTCGGTCGAGGTCGCCGCGGCGACCACGCTCGACGAGTGGGCCAAGGTCGGCACGGGCTACGGACGCCAGCGCCTGCCCTTCCCCGAGGGCTGCATCCGCTCCGAGATCCTGTGCCACGGGCTCGGCGCGCACACGATGTTCCCGGACACGCGCACGGTGCTCGACATCGGCGGGCAGGACACCAAGGCCATCCAGGTCGACGACCAGGGCATCGTGACGTCGTTCCAGATGAACGACCGCTGCGCCGCGGGCTGCGGACGCTACCTCGGCTACATCGCCGACGAGATGAACCTCGGCCTGCACGAACTCGGTCCGCTGGCGGTGCAGTCGACCCGTCCGGCGCGCATCAACTCGACCTGCACGGTGTTCGCGGGCGCCGAGCTGCGCGAGCGGCTCTCGCTGGGCGAGCGGCGCGAGGACATCCTGGCCGGCCTGCACCGCGCCATCGTGATCAGGGCCATGTCGCTGCTGGCGCGCTCGGGCGGCGTCTCCGACGAGTTCACGTTCACGGGAGGCGTGGCGCGCAACGCCGCCGCGACCGGCGCGCTGCGACGCCTCGTCACCGAGAACTACGGCCCGCGGACGATGAACATCTCGCCCGACTCGATCTACACCGGCGCGCTCGGCGCGGCGCTCTTCGCGCTGCGCTCCGGACGCTCCGGTGACGGCGCCGCGGCCGCCGCCGCACGCGACGGCGCCCCCGTGGAGACGATCCCATGAGCACCGACCCGCTCCTGTGCGCCGGCATCGACGTCGGCTCGTCGGCGATCAAGGTCGCGATCATGCGCGACCGCGGCGCCGAGGGCGCCGAGATGCTCGCCGGACGCACCGAGCGCGTCCGCCGACGCGACGCGCTGGGCGTGGTCGAGATCGCCTTCGACGACGCGCTGGCCGCCGCCGGCGTGGGTCGCGACGACCTCGGCTACGTGGCGACCACGGGCGAAGGCGAGATCGTCGCCTTCCGCACAGGGCACTTCTACGGGATGACGACCCACGCACGCGGCGCGCTGTGGCTCGACCCGGATGCGCGCGCGGCGATCGACATCGGTGCCCTGCACACGCGCGCGATCCTGGTCGACGAACGCGCGAAGGTGCTCGGCTACCGCATGACGAGCCAGTGCGCGTCCGGCTCGGGACAGTTCCTGGAGAACATCTCCCGCTACCTGGGCGTGACGCTCGAGGAGATCGGGCCGCTCTCGTGCGAGGCCACCGAGTCGGAGGCCTGCAGCTCGATCTGCGCGGTGCTGGCCGAGACCGACGTGATCAACATGGTCTCGCGCGGCATCCCGACGCGGAACATCCTCAAGGGCATCCACGACTCGATGGCCGGGCGCTACTTCAAGCTGCTCACGTCGGCCGGCGCGCGCGGCGTCGTGCTCGTCACCGGCGGACTCGCCGCCGACGCGGGCCTGACGAAGAGCCTGGCCGAGCACGCCGCGGCGTCCGGCTCGGCGATCGAGATCCGCAGCCACGCGGACTCGGTGCTGGCCGGCGCCATCGGCGCGGCGCTGTGGGGCGCCTTCCGCGCGCGCAAGCTGGCCGCGCTGGGCGTCGCGCTGGAGCCGTCGTCGTGAGCGTGCATCCCGTCGAGTCCGCGGGCGTGTCGGCGCTGCTCTCGCTCGAGGGCTGCACGGCGCTCGTGACGGGTGCGCGCGGCGGCATCGGCGCGGCCGTCGCACGGCTGCTGGGCGAGGCCGGCGCGCGCGTCACCGCCGCGGACGTGGTCCCCGCGCCCGACCGCGACGAGGGACGCGACGGGCGCCCTCCCCTGCGTCACGTGGTGGGCGATCTGAGCGACGCCGACGCCGCGCGCGCCCTCGTCGACGACGTGGTCTCCGACGGCGACGGCCTCGACCTGCTTGTGCACTGCGCCGGCATCACCCGCGACGGCGTGCTGTGGAAGCTCTCCGACGACGACTGGTCGCGCGTCATGGCGGTGAACCTCGACACGGCCTTCTTCCTGCTGCGCGCCGCCGCACCGCACCTGCGTCGCAGCGCGCGCGGGAGCGTCGTGCTCGTGTCGTCGATCAACGGCGAGCGCGGCAAGTTCGGCCAGTCGAACTACGCCGCGAGCAAGGCCGGACTCATCGCGCTGGCGAAGACCGCGGCACGCGAGCTCGGCGCGTCGGGCGTGCGCGTCAACGCGCTCGCCCCCGGACTCATCGACACGCCCATGACCGCCGGCCTGCCACGCGAGGTGCGCGATCGCGCCGTGGCCGAGACCGCGCTCGGACGCAGCGGCACGCCCGACGACGTCGCGCGCGCGGCGCTTTTCCTGTGCTCGCCGCTCGCGAGCCACGTGACCGGACAGGTGCTTCGCGTCGACGGAGGACAGCTCACGGCGTGAGGCCGCACGTCCCGCGCCGAAGGAGGACACCCATGGAAGGCAACGGAACCCAGGCCCTCGAGCTCGAGTCGGTGCACGTCCGCCGGCTGCGCCCCGACGACCTCGAACGCGTCATCGCGATCGACGCCCGCATCACCGGCCGCCGGCGCGAGGAGTACTTCAAGGTCAAGCTGCGCCAGGCGCTCTCGGGCGCGGGCGTCGAGGTCTCGCTCGCGGGCGAAGTCGACGGCAGCCTCGTCGGCTACCTCATCGCGCGCGTCTGGTACGGCGAGTTCGGACGCACCGAGCCCGTGGCCGTGCTCGACACCGTCGGCGTGCATCCCGACTTCCGCACGCGCGGCGTGGGACACGCGCTCGTGAGCCAGCTGCGCACCAACCTGCTCGGGCTGAACGTGAAGACGCTCTGCACCGAGGTCGTCTGGGGCGACATGTCGACGCTGGCGTTCTTCCAGCGCGAGGGCTTCCGTCCCGCCGAGCGCATCAGCCTCGACCTCGATCTCGAGGAAGCGAGGCGCAGGGAGACCACGGCATGAAGGCGCACATGCACGACCACCGCCCGCGTCCGGGTTCGGAGACGGTACGGCTCAACAAGAGCACGCAGTACGCGCTGCAGTCGATGCTCGAGCTCTCGCGCGCCGGCGGCGAACCCCGCACCGCGTGCGAGATCGCCGCGCGCCACGACGTCCCCGAGACGGTGCTCGCGAAGGTGCTGCAGCAGCTCGTGCGCGCCGGACTCGTGCGCGCCTCGCGCGGCGTCGGCGGCGGCTACCGCCTGGCCCGTCCGCCGGCGCAGATCTCCGTGCAGGACGTGATCGACCTGTTCGAGCCGCCTCCCCCGCACGAGCCGTCGCCCTGGGACCACCGCCTGCCGGTCGAGACCGACGAGCCGCGGGACCGCCTGCGCGACCTCTTCTACGAGGTCGACGAGACGGTGCGCGCCACGTTCCGGTCGGTGACGTTCGACACGCTCGTGCGCTGACGGGGGGTGGCGGGGGGGCGTCCGGCGCGGTCCGCTCCGGTCGCGTGCACCGACGACGCGGCAGCTCGTCGGCGTGGGCCTGGTGCGTGCCGCCACCCCGCCCACACCCGTCAGAGCGGGATGCCGAACCAGAACAGGCGCAGGACCGGCTCGCCCTCCTCGCGTCCCCAGCCGAACATGCCGAACAGCGGTCCGTGCGTCTCGTCGCGCGGCACGCCGCCCTCGCGCATCGCGTCGTCGAACCACAGCAGGCCGCCGAGCAGCGCGAAGATGTGCTCGTCGCGACGGGACGCGGCGGCCGCGGTCGCCGACGACTCCCCGACGCGCACCCGCGTGAGAAGCCGCGTCCCGTCGTCGCCGGGATCGACGATCCAGCTCCGGTCGCGCGACCACCAGCCCAGGTACCCGAACAGGGGACCGTGCGCGACCTCGTCCTGTACGGGCGTGCTCAGCACGCACGAGCGCCACAGCAGACCGCCCAGCCCGCCGAGGGCCAGGGGATCGAAGGCCCAGCCGCGTGTCGCGTCGGGCCCCGCGCCGTCGTACGTCTGCCACATCGGACCGAGCACCCACAGCAGCGAGTGCATCGTCTCTTCCTGCGGGCCGCCTCGCGACGCGAAGCCCGCGTAGAGCAACGGGACGCCCCACGACTCGAGGCGCGGCACGTCGTCGGGCCAGTCGTCGGCATGGGACGACGTCCAGAAGAGCGAGCCCGCGAAGTCGTTGCGCGCCTTGCGTCCGTCGGGCAGGAAGAGCGCGCGCTCCGTCGACCACCAGAGCGGCAGGCGGAGCACGGCCGCGTCGATCAACCCCGCGGTGGCCTGCTCGTGCACGAGCACACGCGACTGCCGGTCGGCCCGCACCAGGCGTCCCGCGTTCCAGCCGGGGATCACCCAGAACGACGACCCGGAGTCGCCGTCGTCGCGCGTCTCGACGTCGTCGGAGTCGAGCGAGAAGCGCCGCGTCGCGGGATCCGCGGCGCTCTGCCGGGCGGCGTTCCACTGGGCCTCGGTGAGCGCCGGCGTGTCGACGCCGACGTCATCGAAGATCGAACGCTCGGTGACCGTACAGGACGCGCACGCGAGCAGCCCGACCAGCGCCACCGCGCGCATGGCCGACCTCACTCAGCCGCGGCCGGGGCGCCCTCGCACGGTCCCGCGTCGCAGCAGGTCTCGCGGAAGCAGCTCACGAAGACGTTGTTCTGGTCGGTGTGGCTCCAGGCCGGGAGCGCGAGGTCACCGGCGAAGCGGCACACCGAGGCGTTGCCCACGAGCGGCTGGCCGAGGCCCGAGGCGAGCGGTTCGTACCAGACGCTCTCGGGGATCTTGCAGCACGAGCGGTCGGGCAGCGTCTCGCCCACGAGCTCGATGCGGTCGCCCGCCACGAGCACGAAGTTGCCGTCGGCGGTGGAGACGTGCACGTCGGTGTCGCGCACCGTCAGGATCTCGCCCACGGTCTCGGGCTGACGCGCTCGCAACCATCCCTCGGCCGCGCTGCGCGTCTCGTCGTCGAGCGACGCGTCGAGGTAGACGACCGACGTGCGTGCCGCTCCGTCGCGCAGGTTCTCGGACGACGTGACCGCGGCGACGATGTCGACGCCTGCGAGCGCGACCCCGTCCCATGAACCGTCGACGAGGTGCCAGCCGAGGATCGCGTCGCGCCCCTGGCTTCCGACCTCGCCGTTGAAGTGGCACGCGCCCGCGAAGACCGCGGCCGAACGCGCCTCGACGTAGCGTCCCCGCACGGGGCCGATCGAGGGCGCCTCGTGCTCGTAGAGGTAGGCACCCGCGGTCAGGACACCGGCACACAGCCCGGCGATGAGCGAGGTCACGATCGGCTTCATCGAGCGACTCCGGGGGGACGAGGCGCGTCCGGACTCCCACGCCGGCGCGGCATGCGTGAGATCACGTGGGGAGTGTAACCCATCGGCCGGTTGTGAAGCACTGGTGAAGACGAGGTTTCGTGTGGCGCCTGAGGACACGGCCCGGCGGCCCGGGCGGCGATGCCACCGGCGGCCAGCGGAGGCCTTCCGACGCTTGGTCTCGGAGTTCGCGCCCGTCGTCCGGGGCGGGCGCGCCGGCGTATCCTGCCCGGGACGCCGCGCCACGACGCCTCCGGGAGCCGCCCCCTTGTCCGTCCGCCCCGCGACCCTGGCCGAGCTCGACCTGCTCGCCGCGCTCGACCACCGGACGTTCGGCGCGCACGCCTATCCGCGCGTGTTCTTCCGCCAGGCGTACGACCTGTGGGGACGCTGGCTGCTCGTGGCCTGCGACGACGAGGCGTCGTCCCGGCCCGTCCTCGGCTCGCTGGTCGGCGCCCCGGCGCTGACCGCCGGCGACGCGTGGATCCTCTCGCTCGCCGTGGACGCGCCCGCGCGCGGGCGCGGCGTGGGAGCACGCCTGCTCGCCCACGCGCTCGGGCTCTTCGCGTCCGACGGCGTGCGCCGCGCGCTGCTCACCGTCGCGCCCGACAACGCCGCGGCGCTCGCGCTCTACGAACGCGCGGGCTTCGTCGTCGCGGCGCGGGACGACGACGCGTTCGGCCCCGGCGAGACGCGACTGCGGATGGTGCGCGCGCTGGCGTGACGGACGCGCGCGGCGACGAACGGGCTCGTCGCCGCTAGAGCAGCTCGCTCCACGGCGACTCGAAGCAGGCGCGTCCCTTGACGCAGTCGTCGGGGTGCGCGGGCTCGCGATCGGGACCGAGGATCTGCCCCGTGCGGCTGCACCAGCACCAGTTGCTGCCGTCGAGCACGTCGGACTTCGTGAGCGGACGTCCCGAGAGGCCGAGGATCTTCTTGCTGCCGAGCTGCACGCAGAACGGGCTCACGCGCACACGCGCAGCTGCGGCGGACGACTCGGCGCGCTCGCGCGCGGGCTGGTCGCGGCTCGTCATGACAGGCTCCGGAGGGCGCGCGTGAGCAGTCCCTGGGTGAGCGGGATCTTGTACCCGTTGTCGGCCAGCGGCGCGGCGCCGCGCAGCGCCTCGACGCCCGCGAGGCGGCAGGTCTCGTCGTCGACGACGCGTCCCTTCAGCAGCGCCTCGGTGGACGGCGTGCGCCAGGGCTTCGGCGCCACGCCGCCCAGCACGAGGCGCGCGTCGGCGATCGCGCCGCCGGACGTCCACAGGCACAGCGCCACGGCCGAGAGCGCCCAGTCGTAGCTGCCGCGCTCCTTGAACTTGGCGTACGTGCTGCGCATGCCGGGGGCCGGTGCGGGCACGCGCACCTCGGTCATGACCTCGTCGCCCGCGCGCACCGTCTCGCGCTGCGGACCGACCTCGCTCGGGAGCTTGTAGAAGTCTTCGAGCTTCAGCGTGCGCGCACCGCGCGGCGAGACGAGCGTGGCCTCGGCCGAGAGCGCCACGAGCGCGGGCGCCAGGTCGGACGGATGCACGATGTAGCTGGGTCCGCCGCCGAGGATCGCGTTGTACTTGTTCATGCCCGACTGGGCGAAGCACTCGTCGCCGCCCTTCTTCAGGCACACCATGGCCTCGTTGCGGTAGTACCAGCAGCGCGGACGCTGGTTCAGGTTGCCACCCACGGTGCCCGCCGCGCGGATCTGCGGACTCCCCACCGACAGGGCCGCCTCGGCCAGCACGGCGAGGCGCGCGCGCACCTGGGCGTCGGCCGCCAGCCGCTCGAGCGTCACGAGCGCGCCGATCACGAGCGAACCGTCCGACTCGAAGCGCAGCGCGTCGAGTCCCGCGACGCCCTTCAGGCTCACCACGCGCTCGGGTTCGACGAGGTGGTTGCGCAGCTCGGTGAGCAGGTCCTGTCCGCCGGCCATGAGCGCGGCCGAGCGGTCGTCGACGTCGGACGGGAGCAGCGCCGCCGCCTGCGCGACGGTGCCCGGACGTTGCCACGCGAAGGCGTTCATCGCTGCATCTCCAACCACTTCGTGAGGATCTTGTCGGGGGTCAGCGGCATGTCGCGCACGCGCACCCCGCAGGCGTTGTAGACCGCGTTCGCGATGGCGCCGTGGCCCGGGATGTTGGGCGCCTCGGCCATGCCCATGGCCGCCTGGCGGTCGTCGTCGTCGTCGAGGATCACCGTGAACTCGGGCATCTCCTGCGCGCCGGCGATCTTGTAGGCCTCGAGGTCGTCGCTCAGCATCACGCCGTGGATCGGGTCGATCACGCGTTCCTCGAACAGGCCGTACGAGAGCGCCTGGATGAGTCCGCCGTTGATCTGGCTGCGCAGCGCCATGCGGTTGAACGGGATGCCCTGGTCCTGCACGCAGACCATGCGCAGCACGCGCACGCGTCCGGTGAGCACGTCGACACTGACTTTCGCGGCCTGCGCCCCGTGGACGCGTTCGCCGTGCAGGTGGTCTCGGTACTTGCCGCTCGCCGTGAGCGGGTCGCCGCCGAGCAGCGCGCAGGCCCCCTTCCACGACATGCCGACGGACGGATCGTCGCGCACCTCGACGCGCCCGCCGCGGAAGACGAGCGTGTCGGGCTCGACTCCGAGCGCGGTGGCGACCCGCGCCGCGAGGGCGGTGCGCGCGTTGAAGGCGGCGTCCTTCACGGCGGGCGCCACGCTGCCGGTGGTGATGCTGCCGCCCGAGTAGACCGAGGTCGGCAGCGAGCTGTCGCCGATGCGCGGCGTGACGGCCGAGACCGGCAGGCCGAACTCCTCGGCCACGATGGCGGCCACGAGGGTGCGCGAGCCCTGTCCGATGTCCTGCACGGCGTTGCTCACCTCGAGCGAGCCGTCGGGGTGGATGCGCACCTCGACGATCGCGTCGGGACGCGACGAGCTGCCCCAGGTCGAGACGCCGAAGCCGATGCCGAGCGCACGCCCGTCGGCGTCGGGCGCGCCGTGCGCCGTCTTGTGCGGATGGGCGTCCCAGCCGATCTCGCGCGCGGCGCGCTGCAACTGCCGGTGGTAGACAGGATCGGACAGGTTCGCGAGCCGCATCGCGAGCGGGTCGATCGACAGCGCGTACGCGAGCTCGTCGACGAGCGACTCCATCGCGAAGCTGGCCTGCGGGTGCCCGGGACTGCGTTGCGCGCGGTTGCTGTCGGTGGCCGTGTGCACCGAGCGCAGGCGCGACCACGACGTCTCGACGTCGTAGATGTACGGCGGCGTCGGCAACGAGCCCTGTCCCACGCCGCCCAGGCGGTCGGCCTCGACGAGCAGCGCGCGCAGCTTGCCGTCCTTCGTGGCGCCGCCGACCATGCGCTGCTTGCTGCCGCTGCGGTTGCCCGCCATGAGGAACTCGTCCTCACGCGTGAGCATGAGGTGCACGGGACGCCCCAACGCCTTGGCGGTCTGGCACGCCAGCAGTCCCTCGGTGCCGGCGCCGAACTTGCTGCCGAAGCCGCCGCCCATGTGCTCGCAGATCACGCGCACGTTGCCGCGCGGCAGCTCGAGGTACTGCGCGAACTCCTGCGGTCCGCCGGTGACGTACTGCGACGAGTGGTAGACGGTGGCCGAGTCGCCGCCGCGGTAGTCGACCACGCAGCCGTGGGTCTCGAGGCACACGTGGTGCTGGACGGGGAGCGTGTACGTCGCCTCGACGACCGCGTCGCAGCCCTCGAGCGCCGCGGCCGCCGCGTCGGAGTCGCCGCGCGAGCTCTCGCTCGACACGTTGCCGCGGCGCGTGATCTGCGGCGCCCCGTCGGCCAGCGCCTGCTCGGGCGTGACCAGCGGCGGACGCAGCGGCGTCACCTTCGCGCGCACGGCGCGCACGCCGTCCTCCGCGGCCTCGGGCGTCTCGGCCGCGACCACGACCAGGATGCCGTCGTAGCCCTGGTAGCGGACGCCCTCGTCGTCGGCCTTGACCGTCTCGGCGTAGACCACGCCGGGCACCTTGCGCGCCGCGGTGAGCGAGATGCGTCCGACGTCGGCGCGCGCGTAGGGCGTCACGACGAGCCGCGCGTACACCATGCCGGGCAGACGCACGTCGTGCGTGTAGCGAGCGCGTCCCGTGACCTTCTGCGGGCCGTCGAGGCGCGGGATCTCACGGTTCAGCACGGTCATCTCGGCGCGCGGCGTCCACTCGGGGCGCTCGTCGGCGGCGGGAGGCAGCGCGTTCGCGGCCGCCGCGGCGGCGGCGATCTGCGCGGCGTTGCTGTCGGGCGCGGTCATCGGGCGTCCTTCCGCGGCTCGCCGCCCAGGCGTGCGCCGGCGTCGAGCGCCGCCGCGAACACGTGCGGATAGGTGCCGCAGCGGCAGAGGTTGCCCGAGAGCTCGTGCTTGATCTCGTCGAGCGACGCGGACGGGTTCTTCTCGAGGCACGCGGTCGTCGCGACCACGAAGCCCGGCGTGCAGAAGCCGCACATGAGCGCGTCGTGCTCGCAGAAGGCGGCCTGCACCGGCGAGAGCGCCTCGGGCGTGCCGAGCCCCTCGACCGTGCGGATCGCGCGTCCCTGCACGTCGATCGCGAGCTGCAGGCAGGCGTACACGGGACGTCCGTCGAGCAGCACCGTGCACGCGCCGCAGTTGCCCTGGGCGCAGACCTCCTTCGTGCCGGTGAGCGGCGGGTCGGCGTGCACGCGCAACGCCGAGAGCAGCGTCGTGCGCGGTTCGATCGAGAGCTTCGTGTCGCGTCCGTTGATCGAGAGCGTGACGGGCACCTTGCCCGCGAGCGTCGCGACCTCGTCGTCGGCCGACGCCGCGGCGGACGGATCGACCGTCGGCTCGGCCAGCGCGGCCTCGACCTTCGACAACGTCTGCGTGATCGCGCCCGCGGCGAGCGCACCGCGCAGGAACGCGCGCCGCGACGGGTCGCGCGGCGCGCCGGACGGAGGCTTCGGTTCGGACATCGCGGGCGCTCCTTCACGACGGGGGACGACGGGACGCCGCGCGACAGCACGCGACCGCCCCGACGCGGTGCGCGATCATACCCCCGTCGCGCGCCTCGTCGTGCGGCACGTCGCGAGCGCGTCACACGCGTGGGTGCGCCGCCCGGAAGCCGCCCACACCGCCCCACGCGTCACGGCGTCACCGCGAGCAACGCGTTGCTGAGCGAGACGCCGTACACCGCCGCCGCGTCCTGCACCGCTTCCTGGAAGTAGAGCGTCGAGCCCGACGGGATGCCGGCCGGCCACGCCACGAGCAGCAGCCCGAGTCCGACCCACGGCAGGAAGCGCTGAGAGAATGCGTGCACGCCTCGTCGCACGAGATCCCCTCACACGGTCTGATCCCGGGCGACGACGACTCGGCCGACGAGACGCAGCCTACCCGCGATTCCCGGGCTCGGGGAGACTCGGCGACGCATCGGCCGGAGACGCCCGCTCGAGGACGACCCCCTCCGACGCGACCCCGCCTCCCGCGTCGGACGCCGGGACGTCTCCGCGCAGCGTCCTCTCGCCGCGCAACCCTCGTCCGTCGGGGCGCAGCGCGTAGACCCTCAGCAGGCGTGGTCCTTCGAGGTATCCGACCTCGAGCGTGCCGTCCGTCCGCACGCGCAGCAGCTTCAGCGGATGCGCTTCGTGCGGGTCGTCGAGCACCAGCTCGCCTTCGGAGCAGCCGTTGACGGGATGGAGCTCGAGCGTCATCGGCCGCGCACTCCCCCCGGGCGTGGCGAGCGTGCCCTGCCAGAAGCTCGCGAACGGCGCGAGCTGCGCAGGCTTCGCGTGCGGGATGACCAGCAGTTCGTCGAAGGACTCGCCGGGCGGCTGCGTCGTGGACGCGCTCTCGCGCGGCGCGCCGCGGGGCCCCTCCGCTCCCAGGTCGGGCGGCGTGCAGCCGAGCACTCCGATCAGGATCAGACTCGGGACACATCGGGACATGCCTGCCTCCGGACGGGGTGCGTCGTCGCGAGCACCGAGCTTCGCCCCGCGACCGACGTCCGGGCGCCGAACGACCCGCAGCGTGCAGTCGCCGAGCTCACGAGTCGGTGACCGCTCGGAACCGTCATGAACCGGACCGACCGAGCCGGCACGCCGAGCGGTATCCTCCGCCGACATGACGACATGCGTGACTCGCCGCGGCGTGTTCCCGACCGCGGCCGCCGTGCTGCTGCTCGCCGCGGCGCTCCCGGGACAGACGGCGCACCTGCTCGACGCGCGCACGCGCGACGTCCTGCACGAGGAGCTCTCGGGCGAGCTCGCGAAGGAGCACGTGATCGCGATCACGCGCAGCCATCGCGTGCAGGGTTCGCGCGGCTACCGGGAGGCGGCGCAGTACGTGCTGCAGCAGTTGCGCGCGGCGGGCTACGACGAGCACCACGCGTGGATCGAGTCGTTCCCGTCCGACGGGAAGGTGACGTACCAGACGTGGCAGTCGCCCTCGGGCTGGGACGTCGACCGCGCCGAGCTGCGCATGGTCTCCCCGTCCGACGAGCGCATCGTGGGCTACCCCGAGATCGCCATGTCGCTCGTGACGTACAGCAACCCGGGCGACGTGACCGCGCCGCTCGTGTTCGTCGGTCGCGGCGAGAGCGACGCCGACTACGTGGGCAAGGACGTGGCCGGCAAGTTCGTACTCGCCACGGGCTACGGCGGCACGGTGCACCGCAAGGCGGTGCTCGAACGCGGGGCGGCGGCGGTGGTCTGCTACCTCGACGACGCGCGCGCCGCCGAGCATCCCGACATGCTGCAGTACACCGGCATGTGGCCGCGCACCGACGAGCTCGCGCGCGTGACGTTCGGCTTCGACCTCACGCACCGGCAGGGCGACCGCCTGCGCCGCCTGCTCAAGTCGGGGCAGGACGTCGTGCTGCACGGCTCGGTCGAGGGCACGGGACTCGAGCCCTTCTTCATGGACGTCGTCGTGGCGCAGATCGACGGGGCCGAGCTGCCCGACGAGTCGCTGCTGCTCTCGGCGCACCTCGACCATCCCAAGGAGTCGGCCAACGACAACGCGAGCGGTTCGGCGGCGCTGCTCGACATGGCCCGCGCGCTGCGCACGCTCGTCGACGGCGGACGCCTGCCGCGCCCGCGCCGCACGCTGCGCTTCGTGTGGGTGCCGGAGTTCTACGGCACGATGGCCTGGATCGACGCGCACGACGACGTGCGCGGTCCGGCGCTGGGCGGCAAGGTGCTCGCGAACGTGAACATGGACATGGTCGGCGAGGACCTCGAGCAGCTCCACTGCCACTTCTACGCGACGCGCACCCTCGACTCGGCTCCGTCGGTGCTCGACGACGTGGTGCTCGACATGTGCGGTCTGGTCGCAGAGACCGACGTGCGCACGCCGCGCGGCTCGCGCTCCGACTTCAACTGGCGCCAGACGCCGTACGCGCCGGGCAGCGACCACATGGTCTTCCTCGACCGCAAGATCCCCGCCACGATGTTCGGGCACGACCCCGACTACAGCCACCACACGTCGGACGACACGCCCGACAAGGTCGACCCGGTCGAGCTCGAACGCTGCGAGCTGCTCGCCGCCGGGACGCTGCTCGTGCTGTCCGATCTCGACGAGGCGCGCGCGGCCGACCTGGCGTGGCTCACCGCGGCGCGTGCCGCGGGCGACCTGGGCGACGCGGGACGACGCGCGTTCGCACTCGTCGCGGACGCGCCCGACGCCGGGCTCGCGAGCGCGTGGATCGAGGCCCAGAACGTGCTCGACCACGGCAGCCGCTTCGCGAGCGAGGCCGTGGCCTCGGTGCTCACGTTCCGCGGCGGCGAGCGTCCGCGGGCGGCTGTGTCCGGCGCGGCGACCGCGCTCTCGCGCCAGTGGACGGCGCTCTCCGACGCGCTGCGCGCCGCGGCCGCCGCGCGCGGACTCGACGTCGAGCACGTCCCCGCGGGCGAGGCCCGCGACGCGCGCGTGGCCGTGCGTACGACCCGCGGCCCGCTCGCGGACGACGTCTTCGCGCGCCGCCTGCCGAGCGAACGCGCGGCGTGGTACGGCGCGGGCGCGCCGTCCGGCGACGTGCGCTTCGAGATCCTGAACTTCGTGGACGGCAAGCGCAGCGTGTCCGACGTGCGCGACGCGGTCGCGGCCGAGTTCGGCGCGCTGGCCGTCGCCGACGTGGCCCACTTCCTCGACGACCTGGCCGAGCTGGGACTGGTGACCTGGCGCTGAGCGGCCTCCGGCGGCCTGGCGACGCACCCCGACGCGCGTCGCACGCATCGCGTCGCACCCGCGCAAACCGGGCGCGACGCGTCGCCGCTCCACAGAGGCGACGCGTCGCGCGCGCGGCGACGGGTGCGGAAGCGGTTGCCTGCGAGGAACTGAGCCCGGCGTCAGTCCCTCGAATCGCCCCCTTGTCGACCAGCCACCGGGCACCACCCACAGCCGGCGGTCGACGACGTGCCAAGGAATTCTCGGGTCTGCAGTCAGGTCGGTTGCAATCGCCGCGCAGGCAACCGGTCCGCTAGAATACCGGGCCCCCGCGATCGGTGGGGGGAAAGCTGGAGAATCCCCATGCCCCCCGTCGCGACGGCTCCCGGCGTCGAGTTCATCGAGGACGTCGATCCCAGCAGCGGTGACGTCCTGGCGCGCATCCCCTGCGCCGACGCCGAGCAGGTGCGGCAGGCGGTGGCCCGCGCCAAGGGGGCCCAGCGCGCATGGGCCGGGCTCGGCATCGATGCCCGCGTCGACGTTCTGCAGCGCGTCGCCGCGCACTTCGACGACCCGTCCACCCTCGACCGTCTGGCCGCCCTGATCACCTCCGAGATGGGGAAGCCGATCGCCCAGGCGCGGCGCGAGGCTGCCGCCTGCGCCGGCGGCATCCGGCGTCTCGCGACGGCGACGCGCGACGCGCTCGTGCCGATCGAGGCCCGCGAGGACGGCACGGTGACGCGCATCACGCGCGAGCCGCTGGGCGTCGTGGCCGCCATCACGCCCTGGAACTTCCCGCTCGGGATGGCACGCGAGGTGATCGTCCCGGCGCTGGCGGCGGGCAACGCGGTGGTCTTCAAGCCGTCGGACGTCGTGCCGCTCACGGGCGCCGCGCTGGCCGAGCTGTTCGCGGCCGAGCTGCCCGCCGACGTGCTCGTGCTCGTGCAGGGACGCGACGCCACCGGCAAGGCGCTCGTCGCGGCCGACGTCGACATGGTCGGCTTCGTCGGCAGCGTCGCCGCGGGACGGCACATCATGGCCGCCTGCGCGCCCACGCTGAAGCGCCTCGTGCTCGAGCTCGGCGGCAAGGACCCGATGCTCGTGTGCGCCGACGCCGACCTCGAGAAGGCCGCCGACTTCGCCGTGCGCGAGTCGATGCGCAACACGGGACAGGTCTGCTGCTCGGTCGAGCGCATCTACGTCGAGCGTCCGGTGGCCGAGCGCTTCGCCGAGCTGTGCGCCGAGCGCGCGCGCGCCCTCGTGGCCGGCGATCCCAGGGGCGACGTGTTCATGGGACCGATGAGCAACGCCGGCCAGATGCGGCAGGTGCTCGCGCAGATCGACGACGCGCGGGCCAAGGGTGCGCGCGTGCTGACCGGCGGCACCGCCCGCGCCGGCAGGGGCTTCTTCGTCGAGCCGACGGTCGTGACCGACGTCGACGAGTCGATGGAACTGCTGCGCGAGGAGACCTTCGGACCGGTGGCGACGATCCGTCCCGTCGACTCGGCCGAGCAGGCGCTCGCGCTCGCGAACGATTCGCCCTTCGGCCTGGGCGCGTCGGTCTGGTGCGGTGACCCGCAGCGCGCGCGCTCGCTCGCGTCCCGGCTCGAATCGGGACAGGTCGGCGTGAACCGCGGCCTGGGCGGCGCCGGCGACCCGCCCTGGGCGGGCGTGAAGCAGAGCGGCTTCGGCTTCCTCGGCAGCCCCGACGGGTACCGCATGTTCACCCGTCCGCTGAGCATCTCCTGGGACGAGGCCTGAGCGTGGCCTCGACGCCCGGCGGACGGCGCGGCGGCAAGCGTCGTGCCGGACCGGCCACGCGCCGCGGCGAGGTGCGCCGCGCGCGCGAGGCAGCCATGCGCGAGCGCGCCGCGACGACCGGGGACGCCTCCTCGCCGTCGCCCTCCGCGCACCCCGGCGCCGAGCCGCCGCCGAAGACCGCACTCAAGGGACGCTCGCTGGCCGCGTCCGAGGCCGAGCGCGCCGCCGCGTCCGCGGACGACGCCTCCCCGGCCGACGCGCGCGACGCCGCGCCCCGGTCGGGAGCGGGCACGCGCCCCGCCGCCGGGCGGCAGGATGCGTCCCCCTGGTGGAAGGACGGGTTGCGCTTCGAGTGCACCGCCTGCGGACGGTGCTGCAGCAACCACGGCGAGTTCAGCTACGTGTTCTCGACCCGCGCCGAGCGCAAGGCCATCGCGGCGCACCTGGGCCTCTCGCTGCGGGCGTTCGAGTCCGAGTACACCGAGCGCGTCGAGGGCGTCGGCTCGCGCAGCTTCGTGAGCCGGGGCGACGCGTGCGTCTTCCTCGACGAGCACCGGCGCTGCGCGATCTACGCGCTGCGGCCGAAGCAGTGCCGCACCTTCCCCTTCTGGCCCGAGCTGGTGGCCGACGAAGACAGCTGGGAGCGTGATGTGGCATCATTCTGCCCCGGCGCCGACCAAGGCACGCTGCACGACGCCGACACGATCCGCGAACGGCTCGCCGAATGGGAGCCGTGACCCGCCGGGGCCGTCCGTCCCGCCGGGGGCCTCCTCCTCGTACGCGACCGCACCCTTTATGACCCGTACCGTCCGCTACCTCAGCGCCGAGGACGTCAGGCGCCTCATGCCGCCGATGCCCGAGGTGATCGACCTCGTCGAGCGCACCCTCGTCGAGCACGGGCACGGACGCACCGAGATGCCGCCGAAGAGCGACGTCCACCCGCGGGACGACGCGTTCGTGCACGCCATGCCCGCGCACGTGAAGGAGATGGGCGCGCTGGGCATCAAGTGGGTCGCCGGCTACCCGAGCAACCGCGAAGCCGGCCTGCCGTACATCCACGGCACGCTGATCCTGAACGACCCGGCCAGCGGCGCCCCCACCGCGATCATGGACGCGTCCGTGATCACGGCCTGGCGCACCGGCGCGTGCAGCGCGGTGACCGCGAAGCACTTCGCCGACCCGAACGCCGAGGTCATGACGATCATCGGCTGCGGCGTGCAGGGGCGCATCAACATCGAGGCGCTCTTGTCGGTCTTCCCGCACACCGAGCGCATGCTGGCGTACGACCCCGACCCCGAGGTGCAGGCACGCTTCGCCGACGAGGTCATGACGACCTTCGAGGTGGCCTCGATCATCCCGCCCGAGCCGCGCGAGGCCTGCGAGGGTGCGCACGTGATCGTGACCTCGGCGCCGATCGTGAAGCACCCGACGCCGGTGATCGACGCCGACTGGCTGCAGACCGGAACGCTGTGCGTGGCGCTCGACTTCGACGCCTCGTTCATGCCGGCCGCGTTCGAGCGCGCCGACCTGGTGATCACCGACGACCTCACGCAGTACGCGTACTACAAGTCGCGTGGACACTTCGCGGGCATCGCCGATCCGTCGGGCGCGCTGGGCACGATGCTCGCGCAGGGCACGGCGAAGCGTCCCGAGGGCGAGCCGATCATCATCGCGGTGAACCTCGGACTGGGCGTGCTCGACGTGACCCTGGGCGCCGAGCTGCTGCGCCGCGCCGAAGCCCAGAACGTGGGGACGAAGCTCCCGCTCTGACGACGACGCGTGCGCGCCGCGCGTCCGACCACCTCACCTGGCCGCACGACCTCCCGCCGCCCGTCCCCGACCGCTCTCCCGCAACGACACGACGAACCGTCCCATGGCCGAGAACGAGACCGCCGCCGGCGCGAACCGCACGTACGACGACCCGATCCCGCCCAAGCGGATCCCGACCCGTCCGCCGGGACAGCACCCGCGCACGCTGATCGTCGTGCCCACCAAGGAAGAGCGCGAGAACCTCGACTGGGTCTTCGAGCGCTTCCAGGACCTCGACGACCCCGACCTGCACATCCTGATCGCCGACGACGACTCGATCGACAAGACCTGGAGCCGCGCCGGCACGTGGGCCGCCGACGACGCGCGCATGCACCTGTTGCGCCGTCCCGGGCGCTTCAAGGGTCGCGGCTTCGCGCTGCGCGAGTCGTACAAGTGGGCCGCCGAGAGCGAGTTCGGCTACGAGTACGTGCTCGAGTGCGCCGCGAACGGCACCGACGACATCCTGCAGGTGCCCAAGCTCATCGCGGCACTCGACGCCGGCGCCGACGTGGTGGTCGGCGCGCGCAGCGTGTCCGAGGGCGGCGACGACGCTTCGCCGCGCCGCCGTCAGGGCCTGGCGTGCTTCTGCACCGGCGCGCCGGTCGACGACGTCGAGAGCGGCTTCCGCGGGTTCAAGATGGCGGCACTGCGCCAGATCGCACGCCGGCTGAAGGCGCCCGACCACCGCATCAAGGCCGAGGCGCTGGCCGCCGCCAAGAACGCCGGGCTGAAGGTCGTCCAGGTGCCGGTGCCGTACGTGTCGAAGACGCACGACGGACGCCCGAAGAAGGGCGGCGACTCGGGCGCCGGCGCGCTGCTGGGGCTCTGGCTGCGCCGCATCACGAAGCGCGTCTGACGCGGCGCACGCCCGCCGGCCGCGCCGAAGCACCTCGTGTCCTCGACCCGTCGCGCGCTCAGCGTCGACGCGCGACGAGCACGAGGTCCTTGCTCTCCTGCGGGACGTACGGACCGGCCGTCATGTCGCCGAAGAGCGTGACCTCGAAGCCGGCCGTCTCGAAGCGCTCGACGAGTCCGTCGTCGGTCCAGGCGCGCAGGGCCACGCGCCGGCTCGACACGACGCGCAGCGGCTCGTCGGCGTCGGGGTCGAGTTCGAGCGTCGTGGGGAAGAACAGGATGCGTCCGTCGCCGGCGTCGCGCAGGATGCGCAGGAAGACGATCTCACGCCGCGCGTCGTCGGCGCCGCGTGGCGAGGCGTCGCCGTGCTCGTCGTCGGCGCGTGCGTCGTCCACGTCGTGCGCCGGCGCCGGCGCCGGACGGAAGTCGAGCGGCAGGAAGCGCTCTCCCCGCTCGAGGATGCGCCGGTAGTTCAGCAGCTGCACGAGCAGCAGTCCGCCCGGCCGCAGCACCCCGCGCACCGCCGCCAGGAACTCGCGCAGCGTGGCGTCCTCCTCGATGTGCGGCAGCATGTTCCCCAGGCACAGCGCCAGACCGAAGGGCGCCTGGCCGGAGAGCAGGGCGCGCGCGTCGAGCGCGTCGCCGAGCACGAAGCGTCCGCGGCCCTCGGCCTCGTGCTCGCAGGCCGCGGCGATCATCGCCAGCGAGCTGTCGATGCCCACCGCGCGCGCACCGAGGTCGGCGAAGAAGGCCGTGTGCTCGCCCGTCCCGCAGCCGAGGTCGACCACCGAGCGGTCGGGCGCCGCCTCGAGGAGTTCGCGCAGCCACGGACCCTCGCGCGCGATGCGCTTCTCCCACGCCACGAGGCGCCGGTAGTCGACGCGTGCGTACGGGTCGCCGGGCCCGCCCGGCGGTTGCGGAAGGAGCCCTTCCGCGCGATCGGCGGTCATGTCGCGATTGTACGCCCGAGGTACGGCGGAGCGCTCTCATCGAACACGCCCGCGCGAGGCACCGTCCGGTCAGTCGGGCGCGCGCACCTCGCGCCGCAGTCCGCGCAGCGCCGCCTTCGGCGCCACGAGCGAGAGCGCGGCCTGGTCGGCGGCGCCGAAGCGCTCGAAGTTCGCCCGCGCCCGGCGCAGGCTGATGTGGTTCGCCGACGAGACCTCGTCGAGGTCGCCCAGGTCGACGCCGTCGTCCTCCCAGAAGCACACCGGACACACGTCGTGCCGTCCGCGCGCGTCGAGCGCGTAGTAGTCGCAACACGGGCACTGACAGCGGCCTTCCCGGAGCATCCGGCGCAGGATAGCAACGTCGGCGCCGGGACTCGACGCGCACGGCGTCCCGCGTCGCGCCCTTCGTCGGCGCTCCGGGTGTATGGTGGACGGCTCGGCGCGCGCTCCCGTGCGCGCCGTCTCTCCCACGCGAGCCAGGCCATGTCCGAATCGACCGAACGTCCTCCCGCGAAGGGTCCCGAGGCCGCGCTCGCGCGCGCGCAGGCCGAGTACGCCACCTTCACCGACGGCTTCCGCAGCGTCGTGCTGGGCACCGTGGGCAAGGACGGCGAGCCCCTCGCCAGCTACGCGCCGTGCGTGGTCGACGCGCGGCGCCGCATCGTGTGCTTCGTGTCGGGCATGTCCGAGCACTCGGCCACGCTCGAGGCCACCCGGCGCGCCAGTGCGATGTTCCTCGAGGACGAGGCCGCGGCGCAGCAGGTCTTCGCCCGACGCCGGCTGACCTACGCCTGCGCGGTCGAGATCCTGACCCGCGAGCACGCCGAGTTCGCCGCGCTGGCCGAGGCCTTCGTGGCCCGCTTCGGCGGCATCGCCGAGCAGATCACGGCGATGGGCGACTTCCGCGCCGTGCGCCTGACGCCCGAGTCGGGACGCTTCGTGATCGGCTTCGGCGCCGCGTACACGATCGACGGCAGCGATCTCGAGCGCCTCGTCCCGCTGCGCGGCGCGGGCCACGGGCACGGCGGTGGTGGACACGCTGGCGCGCACGGTCACGGCCCGCACGGAGGCGGCCACGGTGCCGCACACGGCGGGGGCGGACACGCGCACGGCGCGCCGCCGACGCCGCTCGGCGCCGACGGCAAGTTGCCGGCCGCCGCCGAGGCGCGCATCGTCGAGCACATGAACGCCGACCACGCCGAGGCGCTGCTGCGCTACGCGCACGTCCTCGCCGGACGCTCCGACGTCGAGTCGGCGAGCCTGCGCGGCCTCGACGCCCGCGGACTCGATCTGCGCGTCGTCGCGGGCGGCCGCGAGGAGACGCTGCGCATCGACTTCGACGAGCCGCTCGCCTCCGTCGACGACGCGCGCACGACCCTGGTGCGCCTGGCGCAGCGGACCAGCGCGGGCGCCTGAGCGCGCGGGATCCGTCAGGCGTCGAAGTGCACCGCGAGCCACACGCTCGGACGCTCGGGATCCGTCCACGCGACGCGGTGCCGCAGGTGCGCGGGCAGCCGCAGGCCGTCGCCGGCGGCGAGTTCGAGGCGCCGTCCCCCGTCGAACTCCAGCACGGCGGCTCCGCTCAGCAGGAGCACCCACTCGTCGCGTGGCTGGTCGTACCACTCGCCGTCGGGCGTCGCGTGTCCGAGCGAGACGATGCGCTCGACGCGCGCGCCGCGTCCCTCGACCAGCACGTCGACGCGCTCGTCGGACGCGCGGTCGGCCTCGACGTCGAAGAAGCGCAGCACGTCCATCGCGGGCTCCGCGGGCCGGGGTGGACCGTCCAGCGTACCCGCCGCGAGGCGTCCTAGAGCGTCGACAGGTTGCCCGTGGCCTCGTCGAGCACGAGCGTGCGCGTGACCGGGCCCTTGCCGAGCACCACGAGTCCGCCTTCGACCGGCACTCCCTCGCCGTCGAAGATGCCGGCGTGGCCCGTGACGCCGAAGTTCACCATCGAGACGTAGATGCCCTGGAGCTGGCCGGGGACGCCGAAGTCGACCACGAATCCCTCGTGCGTGAGCGGGTTCGCGACGGCCTGGCCGTCGGGCCCGACGACCGCGTAGCGGTGTTCGAGCGGGTCGAAGACGACGCCGTGCGGCTGACCGAGCGAGTACGCGAGGTTCTGCGCGTACGAGAACGCGTCGCGAAGCTGCACCTCGGCGAGGTCGAGCGAGGCGTTCCCGTCGCCGCTCGTGGGGATCCCGGCCGTGCCGAGCAGGATGCCGAGCACCACCACCACGACGAGCAGCTCGACGA
>JACKHP010000014.1 GCA_020638905.1 Planctomycetota bacterium
CGACCTCCTCGGTCGACATGCGCTCCTCGATGCCGCGGTTCTCGAGCAGCATCTCGTCGGAGCAGGGGTACCAGCGGTAGACCAGCTCCTGGTCGTCGATGCGGTGCTCGAGCGACGAGAGGTCGAGGTCGCTCGGCGCCTTGCCCTTGTTCTCGGGCAGCGCCAGGAGGTCCGCGAGGCGCCCGACCTCCGTGTCCATGACGATGCCGTTGCGCGTGTCGTCCTCGAGGTTCTTCGGGTCGCGGAAGCCGTCCCACATCACGATGCGGAACTCGAGGCGGCCGACGCGCGAGACGAGACCCTTGACCGACTCGGCCTCCTCCTTGCTCGACCCCGGCAGCTCGACCAGGATCTCGCGCTCGCCCTGGCGCGTGATGTTCGACTCGCGGATGCCGTACGCGTTGATGCGGTTGCGCAGCGTCTCGACGGTCGAGTTGATCATGTCGTCGAGCGTCGCCTTGTCGTAGTCGGGCGGCGGCTCGAGCTCGTAGCGCATGGTGACGCCACCGCGCAGGTCGAGACCCAGCACGAGGGGCTTGGCCCACATGCCGTAGATGGCGATGCCGAGGGCGAAGACGATCCAGGTCAGCCTGCTGGCCACAGTGGCACTCCGGACGGGTTGCTGCCGATGAGGACGGACGGCGGTGCGGGCGCCCGCCGTCCGGGTCGAACGCGGGGACGGCTCAGGACGCGTCGTCGCCCGAGGCCTTGCCCTCGCCGTCCTTGCGGACGGTGCGCTCGCGGATGCGAGCGGCCTTGCCGCTCTTGTCGCGCAGGTCGTACAGCTTGGCGCGCCGCACGTCGCCGTGACGCTTGACCTCGACGTCGGTCACGAGCGGCGAGTGGAAGGGGAACACGCGCTCGACGCCCTCGCCCTGCACCACGCGGCGCACGGTGAAGGAGCGCCCGAGGCCGCGACCCTGGATGGCGATCACGTCGCCGATGAAGTTCTGGATGCGTTCGCGGTCTTCCTTGTTCTTGGCGCCCTTGGGGGCCGGTTCGCGGATCAGCACGGCCACCGAGACGTGGTCACCGACCTTGAACTCGGGGAGCTGGGACTTGGCGTACTTCGCCTCGATGGAATCGACGGGCGTGCTCATCGGAACTGCCTTTCCTGACGGGAGGACCTGCGCGCCGCCCACGCGGCGGTGCGGGTCTCGGCCTGGTCGCGACGCCAGGCCGCGATGCGTGCGTGATCGCCGCTGAGCAGCACGTCGGGTACGTCCCGATCGCGGAAGCTCGGCGGTCGCGTGTAGTGCGGGTGGTCGAGGAGGCCGTGGCTGAAGCTGTCCTGGTCGGCCGACTCCTCGTGGCCGAGGACGCCGGGCAGCAGGCGCGCCGAGGCTTCGATGACCGCCATCGCGGCGATCTCGCCCCCGGACATCACGAAGTCGCCCAGCGACAGCTC
The DNA here is from genome assembly GCA_020638905.1 of Planctomycetota bacterium. Lineage (GTDB taxonomy): Bacteria > Planctomycetota > B15-G4 > B15-G4 > B15-G4 > JACKHP01. The sequence goes on from JACKHP010000014.1 coordinate 1,409, forward strand.
GATCCAGTCGAAGCCCTCGTGGATGCGCTCGTCGAAGCCTTCGTAGCGCCCGCACAGCAGGAGCAACTCGTCGCAGGACGAGAAGCGCCGCGCGTGGTCCTGGTCGAAGGTCTCGCCCTGCGGCGTGAGCAGCACGAGCGGCATCGCGTCGGCGTCGGCGGCGCGTGCGCGCACCGCCTCGACCGCGTCGAACACGGGCTCGGGCTTGATCACCATGCCGGGACCTCCGCCGTACGGCCGGTCGTCGACGGTGCGGTGCTTGTCGGTGGTGAAGTCGCGGTAGTCGACCAGGTCGACCTCGAGCGCGCCCTTGTCGCGGGCGATGCCCACGATGCTCTCGTCGAGGAAGCCCTCGAAGAGGCGGGGGAAGAGCGTGAGCACCGTGACCTTCACCGAAGCCGACTCCGGACGGGCGGACCGCGCGGCGAACCGCCGCGTCGACGCCCGCCCGGCCGCGTCAGGCGCGCTCGCGCCCCGGGCCGGGCCCGGGACTTCGCGCGCCGCGTCGGCGACCGGAGGACGTGGTCTTAAACCCTCGAGGCAAGCCAGCTAGTGTAGATGTGGGGCCGGACAGGTCAAGGCTGCGGCTGGCGGGTCGCGCCGAGCGCCGCCCGGGCCTCCCTGACTCGGAGATCGCGGCATGTTCACCGGAATCGTGGAGCGGGCCTGCCGGGTGCTGGCGGTCGAGCAGGCCGAGGGTCGCCGGCGGCTGCACGTCGACATGTCCCCGCTGCGCGCCCCGGCCGGCGAGGGCGCGGCGGGGGGACCTCCGGGCCCCGCGCCGGCCGGAGAGCCCTGGCCCGGCCCGCCCGGACCCGAGAGCGCCGCCGACGACGGCCTGCCGGCCGACGACGATCCCGCCCGGGCGCTGGTGGCCTTGGGCGACTCGGTGGCGGTGGCCGGAGTGTGCCTCACGGTCGCGGCGCTGGCAGGGGACGCGGCCGCCTTCGACGTGATCACCCAGACCCTCGCGGTCACGTCGCTCGGAGGCCTGGCGCCCGGGGCGCGCGTGAACGTCGAGCGCGCCCTGCGCTTCGGGGCGCGGCTCGACGGGCACCTCGTCCAGGGTCACGTCGAGCAGACGGGACGGGTCGTCTCGCGCGACGTCCAGCCGGGACAGACGTGGCTGGTGATCGACTGCGGCCGCGAGTTCGCCCGGCGCTGCCTGCCGAAGGGTTCGGTGACCGTCGACGGCGTCAGCCTCACGCTGGCCGAGCTGCGCGACGACGGCTTCGCGGTGGGTCTCGTCCCGCACACGCTCGAGCGCACCACCCTCGGCGGGCTGGAGCCCGGCCAGCTCGTGAACCTCGAGGCCGACCTGGTGGGGCAGTGGGTGCTGCGGCACGTCGAGGCGCTGGGTCTCGCGCCGCGCTGAGGTCACGCGTCGCACCGCACGACGAGCGGCGCCGGACGCCCCGGCGTCCGTCAGCTCGGGAAGGTGGAGCCGAGTCCCTCGGCCAGGCCACGCGGGGCGAACCCCAGGTCGGTCCGGGCGGCCGAGCTGTCGACCGCGTGGTCGGACGTGTGGAACGCGAGCACGCCCAGCGGCCCACGCTTGCCGGCCAGGGCCAGGCCGCGTGCCAGCAGCGCGAAGAGCGGCAGCGGGATGGCGCGGATCGCGGCCCGTCCACCGCTGGCGTCGCGCACGGCCTCGCGGTAGGCACGCACCGAGACGGGCTCGGCGCCGCCGAGGCGATACGTGCGGCCGACGGCCACGTCGCGCTCGGCGGCCGCGACCGCCGCCGCCGCGACGTCGTCCACGAACACCGGCTGGATGCGGACCCGCCCGCCGGCGGGCAGCCACTGGCTGCCGGAGCGCATGCGCTCGACGAGCGTCTGCGTGTTCGCCGCGTCGCCGGGTCCGTAGATGAGCGTCGGACGCAACACCACCGCCGGCACGCCGGACGCGCGCACGACCTCCTCGGCGGCCAGCTTGCTCTCGCTGTACGGCGTCGACGGCGTGTCCTCGGCCGCGAAGCTCGAGACGAACACGAGCTTCGTCCCGCCGCGCGCGGCGAGCACGGAGCACAGCAGGGCGGTGGCGTCGACGTTCACCGCCACCAGGTCGGGGGCGTCGTTGGCGATCACCGCGGCCGCGTGCACGAGCGCGTCGGGACGCTGGGCCGCGAGCACGGCCTCGAGCGAGGCGCGCTGGCGCAGGTCGCAGCCCACGGCGTCGACGCCCGGAGGCAGGTCGCGCACCGACTCGGGACGCCGGCTCGTGACCGCGGCGGTGTGGCCCGCGGCCAGGGCGCCGGCCACGATGCGGCGTCCCAGGAAGCCGGCGCCGCCGGTGACGAGGATCTTCATCGGGGACTCGCGGTCTGCCGAAGGAGGTGGACGGACAGGCCGGCCGGCTCGCGCGCTTCCTCCGTGGGGGACGCGCTGCTAGCCTGCCGGATCCTCCGCAGAGCGTATCAACCCGGGACGGCCCTCCGGCGCGCGCGGCGAGCCCGTGCCTGCGCCGGACGCGACGTGCCGCGGTCCCGTGCTCCCCGTCCCGCTCAGAGGTCCGATCTCCTTGCGCGTCCTGCAGGTCATGGAGTGCACCATCGGCGGCACGCGGCGCCACCTGCGCGATCTCGTGTTCGGGCTGCACCGGCGGGGCGTGTCGGTCGAGGTCGTGGCCGCGGCGCTGCGCGAGCCGCGCATGCGCGACGACATGCGCCGGATGCGCGCGGCGGGCATCACGGTGCACGAGATCCCGATGGTGCGGCCGATCCGTCCGCTGACCGACCTGCGCCACGGGCTGCGACTGGCGCGCGTGCTGTGCGATCGGGGCTTCGACGTGATCCACACGCACAGCAGCAAGGCCGGCGCGCTGGGACGCGGCTTCGGCGCGCTGCTCTCGGGCGCGGTGCGGGTCCACACGCCGCACACGTACGCCTTCTCGTTCGACGGCGGCCACGGCCAGGGCGGCGAGCCGGCCGGGCCGCCGGGCCTGATCCTGGCCACCGAGCGCATCCTGGGACGGGTCACGCATCGGCTCGTGCACGTCTCGGCGGCCGAGCTCGAGGAGGGCCAGGCGCTGGGCGTCATCCCGCGGGCGCGGGCGCGGGTCGTGCCGAACGGTGTCGACCCGGCGGCGTTCGGAGACCCGTCCGGGGGCGAGGCCGTGCGCGCCGAGCTGGGCATCCCGGCCGACGCGCCGCTCGTGGGGACGGTCGGCCTGCTCAACGACGCGAAGGGCCACGACCTGCTGCTGGACGCGCTCGCGCGGCTGCCCGACGGCGTCCACCTGATGATCGTCGGGATGGGCGAGCGCGAGCCCGACCTGCGCGCCCAGGCCGAGCGCCTCGGGATCTCGGCGCGGATGCACATCACGGGCTGGCGCGATGACGTGCTGGCCTGCTACGACGCGATGGACGTCTTCGTGCTCTCGTCCCGCTGGGAGGGCTTGAGCTACGCGTTGCTCGAGGCGATGGCCAGCGGACGACCCTGCGTGTCCACCGACGTGAACGGATCGCGCGAAGCCCTGCTCGACGGCGAGCTGCCGCCGGGCGGCGTGGTGGTGCAGCGGCTCGACGTCGAGTCGCTGGCGTCCGCGGTGCGCGACCTGCTGACCGATGCACCGGGCCGCGCGGCGCTGGGGGAGGCCGCGCGCGAGCGAGTGGCGGCGCGTTTCACCGTCGACGCGATGGTCGACGCCACGATCGCGGTCTACGACGAGGTGCTGCGGCGATGAGCGCGCTCCCCAGGCGTCCGCGGCCCGGCGCGGGCGAGGTCGATCCGACGCGTCTGCGCATCGTGCACGTGATCACGACGCTGGGCGTGGGCGGCGCCGAGAAGCACCTGCTCTGGCTGGGCGAGGGACAGCGCAGAGCCGGGCACGAGGTGCACGTCGTGTACCTCAAGGGCAAGGGCGAGCTGGTGCAGGAGTTCCTCGACCGCGGCGTCCAGCCCCATCGCGTCCCGATGGAGGGGCTGCTGCGCGCGCCGGCGGCGCTGCTCGCGCTCACGCGGCTGCTGCGACGGCTGCGTCCCGACGTGGTGCACACGCACCTGCTCAAGGCGGACGCGGTGGGCAGCGTGGCGGCGCGTCGGGCGCGGGCGCCGAGCGTGATCTCGAGCAAGCACAACGACGAGCGCGCGCTGCTCAGGCCGGCGGTGGGCGTCGTCCATGGGCTGCTCATGCGTCGCGTCGACAGGGTCGTGGCGCTCTCCGACCACGTGGCGCGCTTCGTCGCCGAACACGGACGCGTGCCGCCCGACCGCATCCGGCGCATCTACTACGGCGTCGACGCGACGCAGCTCGTGGGACGTCGCACGCGCGCGCAGGTGCGCGCCGAGCTGGGACTCTCCGAGCAGCAGAAGGTGCTCGTGTGCGTCGGACGCCTCGCGCCCCAGAAGGACCATCCCACGCTGCTGGCGGCCATGGCGAAGCTGCCGGCCGACGTGCGCCTGCTCGTCGTGGGAGGCGATCCGTTCGGCGACGGCGAGGCGCGCCTCGCCACGCTCGCGGCGCAGCTCGGCGTGAGCGAACGCGTGCACTTCCTGGGGATCCGGCACGACGTGCCCGACCTGCTCACGGCCTCCGACCTGTTCGTGCTGCCCTCGCTCTGGGAGGGGCTGGGCCTGGTCTTCCTCGAGGCCATGGCGGTGGCGCTGCCGATCGTGGCGAGCAACGTCTCGGCCATTCCCGAGGTGGTCGAGGACGGCGTCTCGGGCTGGCTCGTGCCGCCCGGCGACCCCGACGCGCTCGCGGGCGCGGTGCAGCGTGCGCTCGGCGATCCGGCCGCGCGTCACGCCGCCGGACTCGCGGGGCACATGCGCCTGCTCGAGCGCTTCGCGCTGCCGCGCATGATCGACGAGACGCTGAGCCTGTACCGCGACGTCCTGTGGGAGCGGCAGCTCGCGCGGGCCGACCGCGGGAGGGACGCATGAGCGTGCGCGTGGTGACCGTCGTCTGCACGGGCAACATCTGCCGCTCGCCGATGGGCGCGGCGTTCCTCGCGGCGCGGCTCGAGCAGCTCGGCGTGCGCGACGTGCTCGTGCGCTCGGCGGGCACGTGCGCGATGAACGGTGCACCCGCCCTGGGGGAGTCGCTGCGCGCCGCGGCCGCCCTGGGCTGCGACCTCTCGCGGCATCGTTCGACCGAACTCGACGGCGTCCTGGCGCGCGAATCGCACCTGCTGCTGTGCGCCACGGGCGAGCACCGCGCGCACGTGCTCGAGTGCTGGCCCGACATCGAACCGCGCCGCGTGCGCCTCTTCAACGAGGCCATCGCCGACGACGCACCGGTCGACGTCGGCGATCCCTACGGCTGGGACGAGGCGGTCTTCGCGCGCTCGGCACGCCTCATCCGCCGGGCGATGGCGGCCTGGGCCGAGCGCCTCGCCGCGGGGCACGAGCTCGACCCGTCGCCGGCCTGATCGCCCCCGCATCGCCCCGCCCCTCCCTCCGGACACCTCGCCCTTGGACCGCTCGACCCGTCTGCTGCTCGTGGCGGTGCAGGTCTGCTTCGGCGTCTTCCCGCTGCTGGGCAAGGTCGCCATGGGCCCGGGCGGGCTGCAGCCGCGCGCGCTGCTCGTCTGGCGCCTGCTCGTCGGGACGACGGTGCTGATGGCCATCGCCGTCGCGCGTCATCGACGCGCGGCGTTGCCGTCCGCGCGCGACCTGGCCGCGCTGTTCGGACTCTCGATCCTGGGCGTGACGCTGAACCAGCTGCTGTTCCTCGAGGGTCTCTCGCGCTCGACGGCGGTCAACGCGGGCCTGCTCATGACGGTCATCCCCGTGGCCACGCTGGCGTTGGCGGCGCTGTTCGGGAAGGAACGCCTCACGCTGCCGCGCGTGCTCGGCATCGCGCTCTCGGTGACCGGCGTGGCGTGGCTCTTCCTGCATCGCGGCGCGGCGGTGGGTGCGGCGGACACGTCGTTCGGCGACCTGCTCATGACCACGAACGCCGTGAGCTACTCGGCCTACCTCGTGCTCGCCAAGCCGTTGCTCGCGCGCCTGCCGCGGCTCGTGGTGATCGCCTGGGTGTTCGCCTTCGGTGCGCTCACCGCGCCGTGGTTCGCGTTGGACGTCGACTGGGCGCCGGCGAGCACGAGCGCGACGCAGTGGGCCGCGGTGGTGGGAGTGGTCCTGCTGCCGACGATCCTGGCCTACCTGGGGAACATCGTGGTGCTGGCGCGCACGCATGCTTCGACCACGGCGGCCTACGTGGTGTTGCAGCCCTTCGTGGCGGCGGGACTGGGCATGGCGGTGCTGGGCGAGCGCCCCGAGCCGGCGTTGGCGGTGACGGCCGTGTGCGTGATCGGCGGCCTGTGGCTCGTGTCGATCGCGGGACGCCGGGCGGCCGCGCGCGCGGCCGCCGCGGCGCGCTGACCGCCGGCGCGGGAGGCGCGAGCGGGACCGCGACGGGAGCTGCGTCCGCCGGCGCGAGGCGCGCGCGACGCTGCGAATCGCTGGCGTCGCCGTGCGCCGTCCGGTAGAACACCGGATTCCCGGGTCCGCACGAACGACGGACTCCGCGACGCGCAACCTCGGCGTCGCGGCGCTCCGCGCGCGTCGCGCGGTCCGGGGCGGCGACGATCGTGCCCCGCGCGGTCCGAGCCGCACGATCCGCGAGGGCGCGCGCTGCGTCCCGATCGAGTCCTTTTCCTCCGTCCCCGAGTCCGCCCGATGAGGATCGCCGTCCCGAGGGAGGTCCACCCCGGCGAACAGCGCGTCGCGGCCACGCCGGCCACGGTGCAGAAGCTCGTCGAGTCGGGCTTCACGGTCGCCGTCGAGACCCGCGCCGGCGAGCACGCGAGCTTCCCCGACGACGAGTACCGCGAAGCCGGCGCCGAGATCGTCGACGACGCGCGCGCGCTGCTGGCCGACGCCGACCTGGTGCTCAAGGTCGACGCGCCCACCGAGCATCCGGTGCTGGGAGTGCACGAGGCCGATCTGCTGAAGGAAGGCTGCTTCCTGGCCTGCTTCGTGTGGCCGACGCACGCGCACGAGCTGCTCGAGCGCCTGGCCGCGCGCAAGGTCACGACCTTCGCGATGGACCAGGTCCCGCGCGTCACGCGCGCCCAGAAGATGGACGCGCTCAGCTCGATGGCGAACATCGCCGGCTACCGCGCGGTGGTCGAGGCGGCGAACCAGTACGGCAGCTTCTTCACCGGCCAGATCACGGCCGCGGGCAAGGTCCCGCCGGCCAAGGTGCTGGTGATCGGCGCCGGCGTCGCGGGACTGGCGGCCATCGCGGCCGCGCGCGGCCTGGGCGCTGTGGTGCGGGCGTTCGACACGCGCCCCGAGGTGGCCGACCAGATCAAGAGCCTCGGCGCCGAGGTGCTGTGCGTCGAGGTGCACGAGGACGGCGCGGGCGCGGGCGGCTACGCGAAGGTCATGAGCGAGGCCTTCATCGCGGCCGAGATGGCGCTCTTCCGGGCCCAGGCGCGCGAGGTCGACATCGTCATCACGACCGCGCTCATCCCCGGGCGTCCGGCGCCGAAGCTGTGGACGGCCGACATGGTCGCCTCGATGAAGCCGGGCTCGGTGGTGGTCGACCTCGCGTCGACCCAGGGCGGCAACTGCGACCTGACCCAGCCGGGCGAGGTGGTCCGCGCGCACGGCGTGACGATCATCGGCTACGAGGACTTCACCAGCCGCCTCGCCACCACGGCCAGCCAGCTCTACGGCACGAACCTCGTGCACCTGCTGGCGGACATGGGCGGCGGCAGCGGCTTCCACGTCGACATGGACGACGAGGTCATCCGTCCGGCGGTGGTCACGCACGCGGGCGAGGTCACCTGGCCACCGCCCAAGGCCGCGCCCAAGGCGCCGGCCGTGCCCGCGTCCGGAGCGACGCCCGTCGCCGCGACGCCGAAGCCGGCGACGCCCGTCGCGAGCGCGCCCGGCGGCAAGAAGAAGGGGGCGCACGCAGCGCCGGCGAAGAAGGCGCCGTCGCTCGCGATGCGCGTGCTCGGTCCGCTCGTGCTGGTCGCGCTGGCGGTGGGCTGGGTCTGGCTGCGCGCCACGTCCGACGGCTCGACGGCCGATCCCTCGGTGGCGGCCTTCGTGCAGCACCTGACGGTCTTCGTGCTGGCCTGCTTCGTCGGCTGGCAGGTGATCTGGAACGTGACGCCCGCGCTGCACACGCCGCTCATGAGCGTCACGAACGCGATCAGCGGCATCATCCTGCTCGGCGGACTGATCGCCACGGCGCGACCGCAGATCGACGCGGGCGTCGTGCTCGGTTCGATCGCCGCGCTGTTCGCGATGATCAACGTGGCCGGAGGCTTCCTGGTCACCCAGCGCATGCTGCGCATGTTCCGGAAGGAGTGACCGCGTCGTGGATCCGATCCTCGTCACCACGGGCTGGCTCGCCGCGAGCGTGCTGTTCATCCTGAGCCTGCGCGGCCTCTCGTCGCAGTTGACGGCGCGGCGCGGCAACGTCTACGGCATCGCGGGCATGGGCGTGGCGCTGCTCGCCACGCTCACGTCCGACGCGTTCGCCGACGGCGGCACGACGCGCTGGGTGCTCGTCATCGCGGCGCTCGTCGTGGGCTCGTTCGTGGGCGCGCAGATGGCGCGCCGCGTGGCCATGACGGCGATGCCCGAGCTCGTCGCGCTGCTGCACAGCTTCGTCGGACTCGCGGCGATCCTGGTGGGCTACGCCAGCTACCTGCAGACCCACGGTGAAGGGACCGCGCGCACGATCCACCTGGTCGAGGTCTACCTCGCGGTGATCATCGGCGCGATCACCTTCACCGGCTCGATCCTGGCCTTCCTCAAGCTCAAGGGGACGGTCTCCGGCAAGCCTCTGCTGCTGCCCGCGCGCCATCTTCTGAACCTCGTCGCCGTCGCGCTCGTGGTCTGGCTCGGGTCGCGCTTCTTCGCGGCCGAGGACACGAGCGGACTCTGGGCGCTGCTGCTCGGCACGCTCGTGGCGTTCGGCATGGGCTGGCACCTCGTGGCGGCCATCGGCGGCGCCGACATGCCGGTCGTCGTGTCGCTGCTCAACAGCTACTCCGGCTGGACGGCCTCGGCCGCCGGCTTCATGCTCGGCAACGACCTGCTGATCGTGACCGGCGCGCTCGTCGGCAGCAGCGGTGCGATCCTCTCGATCATCATGTGCCGGGCGATGAACCGCTCGATCCTGAACGTGGTCTTCGGCGGCTTCGGCACGGGCGAGAGCAAGAAGCCCGCCGTGGCACCGAGCGGCGACGGAGCGGCGCAGGAGGTGCGCGAGGCGTCCGTCGACGACGTCGTCGCGGCGTTGCGCGCGGCCAAGAGCGTGGTGGTCGTGCCCGGCTACGGACTCGCCGTGGCGCGCGCCCAGCACGCCGTGCGCGAGATGACCGAGCTGCTGCGCGCGGCCGGTTGCGAGGTGCGCTTCGCGATCCACCCCGTGGCGGGACGCCTGCCGGGGCACATGAACGTGCTGCTCGCCGAGGCCGCCATCCCGTACGACATCGTGCTCGAGATGGACGAGATCGAGGACGACCTGCCCGACACCGACGTGGTGCTCGTCGTGGGGGCGAACGACATCGTGAACCCGTCGGCGATGACCGACCCGTCCAGCCCGATCTGGGGCATGCCTGTGATCCAGGTCTGGGAGGCGAAGCAGGTCTTCATGATGAAGCGCAGCCGCGCCGCCGGCTACGCGGGCGTCGACAACCCGCTCTACTACCACCCGCACACGTGCATGGTCTTCGGCGACGCGAAGGACACGCTCGACCGCATGGTCGCGGCGCTGCGGGCCTGAAGGCGCGTGGCGGCGGCCGGCCCCGGGCTCACCGATCCGCGGTATCGTGACGGGGAACCGTCGCGCGGGAGGAGCCTGGCATGACGACCATCGTGCGATCACCGATCTCGGCGCCGCTGCTGGCGTTCGTCCTGGCGCTTGCCGTCCCGGCCCGGGCCCAGCAGGTCTGGGTCGTCGACGCGACGGGCGCCGGCGACTTCCTCGGCATCGCGTTCGCGATCGACGCCGCGTCGTCCGGGGACACGATCCTCGTGCGCAGCGCCATCGACGTCGAGCTCAGCGTGCCGCTGATCGACGGCAAGAGCCTCGACATCGTCGGGGACGGGCCGGCCGTGAACGCCGGCTACGCCCTCGGGATCCGGAACCTCGCGGAGGGGCAGTTCGTGCGCCTGCGGAACCTGGCGTTCGACGGGGGTCCGGCGGCGCTCGGCGCCGAAGCGCTGACGTGTCTCGACAATGAAGGCCTCGTCTGGGTCGAGGACTGCGTCCTGACCGGCCTGAACGGGATCGGGGCCTCGTTCATCGAGACCGAGGCGTGGCCGGCCATGCGTGTGGAGTCGTGCGCCGGAGTGATCGTCGTCCGCTCCAGCCTGCGCGGCGGGAACGGCAGGACGGCCTGCGCGAGCGGTCATTGCACGGGCATGGCCGGCGACGGCAGGCCCGCGCTGCTCGCGATCGGGAGCGACGTGATCGTGTTCGAGTCCGAGCTGCAGGGCGGCGACGGTGGCCATGACGGCGTGCCTCCGAAGCAGGCCGGCGCCGGCGCTCCGGGCTTGCGAGCCGAGGACGCCTGCAGCGTGCTGCTCGTCGACTCGCTCGCGCAGGGAGGCGACGGCGGCAACACCTGCGTGAACGATCCGACCACCTGCGTCGGCGGCGGCGGTGTCCAGCTCGTCGGCTCCGGAAACGTCCTGCGCCGGCGCCACGCGACGACCGCGGGCGGCCTGGGAGGTCTCGTCAGCGGCGACGTGTACGCGGCCCCGGGCGAAGACGAGGACGTCGACCCGGGGAGCGTCGTCGAGGTCCTGCCGGCCACACCACGCTCCCTCGAGGGCACGTCTCCAGTGCGCGCGGGCGAGGCCGGACTGCTGCGCTTCGAGGGCCGTCAGGGCGACCTCGTGGGCCTGTTCTGGTCGCCCGTCCCGGGCTTCCTCTACCTGCCCGGCAAGCAGTCGACGCTCGCGCTCGGACTCCCTTTCCAGGGACCGCTCTTCGTCGCCGCGGTGACGAGCCCCGACGGAGTCCTGCAGGTGCACTTCGGCGCGCCCGACCTGACGTCCCTCGGACTCGAGGCGCTGCCGTTCGACGTCCAGTGCCTGCACGTCTCGGACGGCCAGTTGCTGCTCTCGTCGCCGAGCACGCTCACGATCGTGTCGCCGGCGTTCTGACGCCTGCCCTGTCCGGAAGGCGCTCGACGTGCCCAGCGCGGGTCGCCGCGACGACCCCGGATCCGCGCGCGAGGTCGAGGGCATCCTCGCGCGCGGTGAGCGGGCTCCGGGCTGGTCGCTCGGCGGTGCCCGTGCGCACGATCCGGACATGGCGTCCGGGTTCGACACGTGACCGCCGGCGAGCGAGCGATCGGGAGCCGCGCATCGCCGCCGAAGAGGGGCGTGCAGACGGGACGGCGATCGGCACGGGGCTTGCCGTCTCGAGCGCGGGATGGGGGCGGCGGTCCGTCCGGAACCTCCCTCGGGTGTTCCTACCCAGGACGGGACGTCGCTCCCTTCCCTCCCGAGAGCGGCCTTGGCGCCGCCTCGGGGAAACCCGGCGGGGGCTTGCAGCCGAGCGCGTTCGCCATATAGTGACACGCGGGTAGGAACATGTCGCCGAGGGGCCTGGAGGGAGCATGGTCCTTGGGTGCGAGCCGATCCCGGCGGGTCGTGGGGGACGACCCTGCCCGGTGCGAGCGCGGGATCCGTCCGCGCCGCCTCGGCCGTGGTGTGCGGAGCCCGTCACGCCGGCTTCCACCCGATCACGACCGTCGGATCCCGACGCGGTGAGCACGGATCGCTCAGCCGGCACGCGGCTTGCGACAGGTCGCCCATGCTTCCCGCGATCGAGCAGACCACGACCGCCGTCGGACGGGCACCGCACGCGGGCCCGTCCACCCGGGGTGCACAGCCCGGGTCCTCCGTCTCCGACTCACCCGAACCCGATCGACTCTTCCCCGACGGACGCGCGCAAAGCGCGATGAAAACGTCATGACCGCCGAACGTTCTTCCTGGATCCTCACGTCGCTCGCGCTGTTGGCGTCCGGCGTGGCTCTCGCACAGACGATCACCGTCGACATCGCGTCGGACGTGATCGACATCGACCCGAACACCGTCACCGTCGCCGACCTCCCCGGGCCGGACGGGCACGTCTCGTTCTCCGAGGCGATGGCCGCCTCGAACAACACGCCCGGTCACCAGACGATCGGCTTCGCCATCCCGACGAGCGAGTGGACGTACCTCGACTGGTACCTTCCCGGCCGCGCAGTCGTGCACACGATCGGAGGCTTCTACTGGCGGGCCTATGACGAGGTGACGATCGACGGCACGACGCAGACGGCCTTCACCGGCGACACGAACCCCGACGGCGGCGAGGTCGTGCTGTGGGGCTCCACGATCTATCTCAACGGCGACGGCTGCACGGTGACGGGCATCGACAGCAGTACACTCTCGGTCACCGCCGACAACGGGCTCATCGAGGGCAACACCGCCACGGGCATCGAGGTCTTCGGCGGCTCGGGCAGCACGGTGCGCGGCAACACCGGCGGCTACATCCAGATCGACCGCTCGAACGAGAACGTCGTCGTGGGCAACACGGTCCAGCGTGTGCGCGTGCTCGGGTGGGTCGGTGGCGGACAGCCGGCGACGAACAACCGCATCGGCGGTCCCGATCCCGGCGACAGGAACGTCATCACCGGACTGGGCACCTGGAACAGCGAGGGCTGGCCGTCCGGTTTCGCGGTGCAGATCTTCGACTCGATCGGAACCCGCGTCGAGAACAACCAGATCGGGACCACGCCCGACGGGCTGTCGCAAGGCCACCTCGCCACGGTCTACGGCATCCAGTTCGAGGGCGAGAACCACGACACCGTGCTTCGCGACAACCGCATCGCCGGCATCCTCGGGCACGGCATCGGCCCGCACTTCTTCGGCGTGCTCGGCAGCGCCGTCCACGTCTACGGGACGGGCAGCGGACTCTCGATCACGGGCAACACGATCGGGCTCGACGCGAACGGCGAGCCCCTGCTGGGCAGCGTGACGGGCATCGAGACGACGAACTTCTACCTCGGACCCGTGCAGGACGTGGTCATCGGCGGAACGGGCGCGGGTGAGGGCAACGAGATCGCGGGGCACCTGCTGTCGGGCGTGAGCGTCGCGAACACGTTCTCGGGCGTGCGCATCGTGGGCAACTCGATCCACGACAACGGCGACCTGGGCATCGACCTGATCACGGCGGGCTTCGCCACCGGCGTGACGCCGAACGATCCGCTCGACGCCGACACGGGCGGCAACGGGCTGCAGAACTTCCCCGAGCTGCTGAGCGCCGAGAGGACGGACTCCACGCTGCGCGTCGTCGGCACCCTCGCGAGCAGCCCGGCGTCGGGCTTCACCCTCGACCTCTACGCGTCGCCCGCCTGCGACCCGTCGGGCTTCGGCGAGGGACGGCAGTACGTCGGATCCACGACGGTCTTCACGGACGCGGCCGGAGATGCGAGCTTCGACGTGACGCTCACGGCCGAGGTTCCCGCGGGCTGGTCCGTGAGCGCGACGGCCACGGCCGACGCGAGCGGTTCGACCTCCGAGTTCGGCGCGTGTCTCGCAGTCGACGACGGTGGTGGGCCCTGGAACGACCTCGGCCACGGGTTGGCGGGGGGCGCGCTCCCGATGCTGACCGGCATCGGCCCGCTCACGGCAGGCAGTGCGGGATCACTCGTGTTGTCCGGAGCGGCTCCCTCGGCGTCGGCGATCTTCGTGCTGTCGTTCGTCAGCACGCCGACGAGTTTCAAGTGCGGCACGCTGGTCCCCGTGCCGGTCGCCGTGCTCACGGCGCTCCAGACCGACGACAGCGGGTCGATCCCGCTGGCATGGACGAACTGGCCGGGCGACGCATCCGGCGCAAGCCTCTTCATGCAGTACGCGATCGTCGATGCGGCGGCCGCCTGCGGCGTCTCGCTCAGCAACGCCCTCCGCGCCGACGTCCCATGAGCGATCGCAGGGTGACCGCGGTCGGGTCCGAGGGCAGGACCGCAGGCGAGTGAGCCATCGACGCACCCGTCACCCGGATCGCACTTCGCAGCGCATCCCACTCGGTGGCCGGCCGGGAGTCATGGTCGTGTCCGATCCACCCGCGACTCCTGGAGATCCCGCGTGTCCCCCATTCTGGGCCGAGGGCGGCCAACACGCCGTACTTCGCGAACTTCCTCGGGTTCCTCGACGGCAACGGCCGGGCGGTCGCGGAGTTCTCCACGCTCGGGCCGCTGTCCGCGGCCGCGGGGATCGAGGTCCACTTCGCCATGATCACCGCGCAGCCCTTCGGCTTCGCGTCGAACCCGATCACGGTCTGCTTCACGCCCTGAGCCCGAGGTGAGCGTCGATGGCTCGGGCCGCCTCAGCGCGGTCCGAGCATCTTGCCCGGATCGACCCAGGCGTCGAACTCGGCCTCGGTGAGGTATCCGAGCTGCAGCGCGGCCTGCTTGAGCGTCGTGCCCTCGGCCCAGGCGGTCTTGGCGATCTTGGCCGCCTTGTCGTAGCCGATGTGCGTGTTGAGCGCGGTCACGAGCATGAGCGAGTTGTTGAGGTGCGCGGTGATGCGCGCCGTGTCGGCCTCGATGCCGGCGGCACACTTCTCGCGGAACGCGTCGCACGAGTCGGCCAGCAGGCGCACGCTGTGCAGCACGTTGTGGATCATGACCGGCTTGTAGACGTTCAGCTCGAAGTTGCCCTGGCTGCCGGCGAAGGCCACGGCGGCGTCGTTGCCGAAGACCTGCACGGCGACCATCGTCATCGACTCGCTCTGGGTCGGGTTGACCTTGCCGGGCATGATCGAGCTGCCCGGTTCGTTGGCCGGGATGCGCAGCTCGCCGAGTCCGCAGCGCGGACCGCTGGCCAGCCAGCGCACGTCGTTCGCGATCTTCAGACAGGCCATCGCCAGCCCGCGCAGCGAGGCCGAGAGCGCCACGAGCGCGTCGTGGGCGGCGAGCGCCTCGAACTTGTTCGGCGCGGACACGAACGGCAGGCCGGTGTCCTCGGCGATGCGTCGCGCGACGCGCTCGGCGTACTCGGGGTGCGTGTTGAGTCCGGTGCCGACGGCCGTGCCGCCGATGGCCAGCTCGTAGACGTGCGGCAGGGCGGCCTCGATGTGCGCGATGGCGTGGTCGAGCTGGCTGGCCCAGCCCGAGATCTCCTGGCCGAGGGTCAGCGGCGTGGCGTCCATGAGGTGGGTGCGGCCGATCTTGACCACGTCGGCGAACACCTTCGCCTTGGCGGACAGCTCGTCACGCAGCGCGCGCACGGCGGGCAGCAGACGTCCGGTGACCTCGCTCGCGGCCGCGATCGACATCGCGGTGGGGAACGTGTCGTTGCTCGACTGGCTCTTGTTCACGTCGTCGTTGGGATGGATCGGGTCCTTGGATCCCATGACGCCGCCGGCGAGCTCGATGGCGCGGTTGCTGATCACCTCGTTGGCGTTCATGTTCGTCTGGGTGCCCGACCCGGTCTGGTACACGACGAGCGGGAAGTGGTCGTCGAGCGCGCCGGCGACGACCTCCAGCGCGGCGCGTTGGATCAGGTCGGCCTTCTCGGACGGCAGCAGGCCGAGGTCTTCGTTGACCGACGCGGCGGCGTGCTTGAGCACGCCCAGGGCGCGGATCAGCGGACGCGTGAAGACGTCCGTCCCGACCTTGAAGTTCTGCAGCGAGCGTTGCGTCTGCGCGCCCCAGTAGCGGTCGGAGGGCACCTCGACGGCGCCCAGGGAATCGGTCTCGGTGCGCGTGGCCCGCGCGGGCTTGTGCGTGGTCGTCATGCGGCTCATTGAAGCGAGCGCGGGCGCCGGTCGCCAGTCTCCGGGATCCGGCGTACGATGTCGGGGCGCCGCGGGCACGGCTGCTCCGGAAGGATAGGTGCGCGCGGCCGCCGCACACCCCGGGAGTCCTCGTCATGACGCGCGGCCGATCGCTCGCTGCTGCCCTCGTCCTGGTCCTGTTCGTCGGGGACGTCGCGCGCGCGTCCGCCTCGGGCGACGCGCTCGTGCTGCCGCCCGCCCCGGGTGCGCGCACGTACGTCCCGGCGGGGGGCGACTCGCCCGACGGCGATCCCCTCGGCGGCCTTCTGCCCGCAGCGCCGGATTCGCGCGCCGCGCGCGCTGCGTCCGCAGGCGCGGGAGCAGGAGCAGGAGACGGGGCGGCGTCCTACGCGGCGCTCACGTCGACGCTGCTCGGCGACGGCGAGGGCCTCGAGGGCGACCTGCCCACGGCGATCGCCTTCACGCCCGACGGCGCGACGATCGTCATCGCCCACGAGGAGAGCATGAACCTCGTGCTCTTCGACGCGCTCACGACGACTGTCACCGGCGTGATCGCGCTCTCGGGGCATCCGTCCGACATGGCGCTGTCGAGCGACGGGGTGCACGCGGTCACCGCGAACCACGCCGACGACACGGTCTCCATCGTCGACCTCGCCGCCGGAGTCGAGACCGGCGTCGTGCCGGTGGGCTCGCAGCCGGGCATCGTGCGCATCACGCCGAACGGCGCGACCGCGGTGGTGGGCAATCCCGGCGAGAACAGCCTCTCGGTGATCGACATCGGCAGCGCGACGGAGTTGCACCGCGTGTTCGGGATGGGCTTCTCGAGCATCGTGCGCCTCACCGGTGAGTCGGGCGTGACGACGGCCGAGTTCGTCGACCTCGTGTGTCCCGGCGACGTGACGGCCGTGCACAGCAATGCCGGCGCCGACGAGCTCGACGTGGTCGACCTCGTCACGGGCGCCGTCACGGCCGTGCCGTGCGCCGACTTCCCGTTCGGGATGGCCGTGACCCAGGGTGGCGCCACGGTCGTCGTGGCGCACCGGCTCGCGGCCCGCACGCTGTCGATCCTCGACGTGGCGACGCGCTCGATCACGTCCACCGTGACGACCTCGGTCGACCTCGACGGACGCATCGCGGTGAATCCCGGCGGGACGAAGGCCATCGCGTCGGTGCTCAACGGCGTGATCGTGATCGACCTCGGCACGGGCCTGCACGGACCGGTGCTGTCGACCGCCTCGGTCGACGAGATCCTGACCACGTCCGACGGGCTGTACGGCCTGTGCGTCGGCTACCGCGGCAGCCTCGTCTCGTTCGCCGGCGCGCTCGTGAAGGACCTCAACAACCAGGTCGCGTGCTACCAGGGGGCGGTCTCGCCGGTCGCGGCGCGCGGCGCGATGGTCTCCAGCCACAACGGCGAGGACCTGCTCGTGATGACCACGAACGGCGCGGCCGGCGCGCTGGTCGGCAAGGTACCGAGCGGTCCGCCGCCCGAGGGCGACCGGGCGCGGCGCGTGGCCGTCACGCCCGACGGCGCGCTCGCGGTGATGACCGACATCCTGTCCGACACGGCCACGATCGTGAACGCGCAGTCGGGCGCGCTCGTGGGCATCGTGCCGGTGGGCGACCGTCCGTCGGGCGTCGCGATCACGCCGGACGGCAGCCGGGCGGTGGTCGCGAACCTCGACAGCACGTTCGTCTCGGTGATCGACCTCGTCACGCTGGGGGTCACGAACGTGACCACGTCGACGCGCAACAGCGAGGTCGCGATCTCGCCCGACGGCCACTACGCCTACGTGTCGGTCGTCGTCGCCGACGGCATCTGGCGCATCGACCTCGACACGCTCACCCTCGACGGGCCCAAGCTCCCGGTGGGAGAGATGGGCAGCGTGTTCTTCGGCTTCCAGCAGAACAGCGGCCTCGCGCTCGGCCACGACGGCAACGTGCTCGCGGCCTGCAACAGCTTCGACGACACGGTCACGCTGATCGACACCGCGAGCTGGACGGTGTTCGCGACGGTGCCGGTGGGCGACGCGCCGGTGCGCGCGGTCTTCACGTCCGACGACGTGCGCCTGCTCGTGAGCAACCGCGACGGCGGGACGATCTCGGTGATCACCCTCGCCGGCGCGGGCTCGTCGGTGACGTCCACGCTCACGGCCGGCACGTGGCCGTTCGAGATGGCGATCTCGGCGGACGACGGCACCGTCTGGGTGGCCGACTTCCTCGACGACGACGTGCGCCGCATCGCGATCACGTCCGGCGCGACCGCGATCGTCCCGCTGCCCGACGCGCCCCAGGGTCTCGCGTTGCGCGACGACGGCACGCGCCTCGACGTGGCCACCGGCAACTGGTCGGTCACGATCGGGCCCGGGAGCAAGGTCGTCGTGAACCAGTCGGGCGACGTGACCTCGATCGACACGGCGAGCGCGACGGTGGTCGAGTCGGTGGCGACCGGACAGCCGCCGGCAGCGCTCGCGCGCGTCCCGGGCGGCGACGCCGTGCTCGTGCCCGCACCGCGCGCCGACGGCTGCCTGCGCGTCGACCCCGACGCGGGGCTCTTCGCCGACCTCGGCGGCTCCCTGGCCGGCACGACGGGCCTGCCCCCGCAGCTCGTCGGCGCCGGGACGCTCCAGCCGTTCGCGCCCACGACGCTCGCTCTCCACGGCTTCCACCCGAACCGTCCGGTCTACGTGCTCATCGGGCTCTCGGTGCTCGGCCTGCCGTTCAAGGGTGGCGTGCTCGTGCCGAGCCCCGACATCGTGGTCGGTCCGATCCCGTCGGGACCGCTGGGGGCCTTCTCGCTCACCTTCCCGTGGCTCGGTCCCGCGCCGCCCGGCACGCAGATCGTCTTCCAGGACTGGATCGCCGACCCCTCCGGCCCGGCGGGCTTCGTCGCCACGAATGGACTCGTGGCGACGCAGCCGTAGGCGCCGCGCGCGCGATCGGCGGTCGAGCGGCGTCACGCCGATCGCCAGCGTCGACGCTACGCCCCCTCCGAACCGGTCGGACGTTCAGCCGTCGCCGAGGGCTGCGTCGAGCCGATCGAGGTTCTGCGACAGCAGGTCGAGCACGTCCTTGTCGCCGGTGAGCTCGGCGGGGGACGGGTTCTCGGCCGGCGTGACGACCACGCTCGTGACGCCGAGGCGCGTGCGCAGCGCGTCGACGACCTCGGGACGCGGGGCCGACTCCCACAGCAGCAGTGCGGGGGCGCCCGCAGGCTCGGCCTGCGCGAGGGCGTCGGAGACGAGCGTCGCGGTCGACCCGTCCCAGCGATCTTCGGGGGCGAGCAGGACGTTCGTGAGCGCGAACCCGTAGCGGCGCGCGACGTAGTCGTACGCGGGGTGCGACGCGAGCACGCGCCGTGCGCGCAGGCGCGGCGCGAGGGACGTCCAGCGCGCGTCGAGGTCCGCGAGCGCCGCGTCGAGCGCGCGCAGTCCCGCGGCGAACTCCGACGCGTGCTCGGGGAAGCGCGACTGGAAGGCCCGCGCGATGACCTCGGCCTGGGCCTGGGCCTGGACGGGGTCGAGCCACGTGTGTCCGTCGATGCCCTCGTGGGTGTGCGCGCCGGCCGGGCCGTGGCTGTGCGTGACGGCGCCCGGGTGCACGAGCCAGGCGCCGCGGAAGCCGTCGGCCGTGTCGATCACCCGGCTGGACGGCAGGCTCGCCGTGGCGACCCACTTCTCGTACTGCGCGCCGTTCACGATCACGAGGTCGGCCGCGCGGTACCGTTCGAGCACCTCGCGCGACGGCTGCCAGAAGATCGGATCCTCGCCCTCGGGGACCGGACAGCGCACGTCGATCGCGTCGCCGGCGATGCGCCGCGCGAAGCAGGCCGTGGGCGCGAACGTCGTCACCACGACGGGCCGCGCGTCGGCGTCCGCTGCGTTCGTCGAGGACGGCGCGGGCGCCTCGCCGCCGCACGCGGCGAGGCCGGCCAGCAGCAGCGCGACGAGTCCGCGGATCCTCATACCACGCGCGCCAGGTCGGGCAGCCACGCGGCGCCGACGGCCAGCACCGCGCCCGAGAGCGACAGCGCGGCGAGCACGAGCAACGCCACCTCGAGCGCCAGCAGGCGCACGACCGTGGACGGCGCCGCGCCGAGGTGCCGCAGCGTGGCGATCTCGCCGCGGCGCAGGCGCACCGAGAGCAGCAGCACGAGGCCCACGAGCAGCAGCGTGGCGAGTCCGAGGGACCAGAGCAGGCCGTCGACGAGCGCCTCGATGCGCAGCACGTACGCGAGCAGCTCGTCGACCACGTCGCGCGGACGCAGCACGACCAGCCGGTCGTCGTCACCGAGGCGCGCGGAGAGCAGCGTGGCGGCCTTCCTGTCGCGCGGCACGAGCAGCAGCGCCGAGAGCGGACACGCGTCGGGGTCGCCGTGCAGGTGGAAGCTGGCCAGGTTCCGCTCGGTGACCTCCTGCTCTTCGACGAGCGCAGGACCCACGGCCACGTGCTCGGCGTCCCGTCCCAGCAGCAGCTTCGGATCGACGGCGGTGGCCTCGGCGTGTCCGTGCAGCAGGCCGTCGACGACCCAGGCCGTGTGGACGTCGACGAACACCGCGTGGTCGTCGGCCGTGCCGCTGCGGGACAGCACGCCGCTGACGTGCATCGTGAGCGAGCCCGGCGACGCGACGTCGTAGAGTCCCGTCGGGTCGGACGTGATCGTGTCGCCCACATCGAGGCCCAGCTCGTCGGATACGTCGGCGCCGAGCACCGCCTCGCCGAGCACGAGCGGCAGCGTCCCGCGGGCGGCGTGCAGGCCGCGCAGCTCGAAGTACTCGGGTCCGGTGCCCACGAGCGGACGCCCGCGCGCCGTGTGCATCAGGTGCAGCGGGATCACGAGCGCCTCGCCGTCGCGTCCCAGGGCGCGGGCGTCGCCCCAGGTGATCGACGGCTGGTCCGCGCGCCGGAAGGCCAGCGCCGCGAGCACGAGGTCGAAGCGGTACCCGCGCGCGCCGGCCACCAGGGGCGTGGCGTCGGCGCGCGCGACGAGCGCCGACTCGTACGCGCGCAGTCCGAGGGCCACGCCCGCGGGGATCGTGAGCGTGACCGCCAGGCACAGCACCAGGATGATCGACTGCGTGCGGTGGTGCACGACCGAGCGCAGCGCGAGCAGCGGCAGTCCCTTCACGGCGCGCTCCCGTGTGCGATCGCGGACATGTCGAGCACGCGGTCGAAGCGCTCGAGCAACCGCTGGTCGTGCGTCACGACGAAGAGCGCGGCGTCGACCGCGTGCGCCTGTTCGAAGAGCAGGGCGAGCGCGGCGTCGGCGTTGTCCGGGTCGAGGTTGCCCGTGGGTTCGTCGGCCAGCAGCAGCGCGGGACGCGTCACGAGCGCGCGGCACAGCGCGACCCGTTGGCGCTCACCCTGCGAGAGACGCCGCGGCCTGGCGCGCAGCAGCGCGCCGAGTCCGGTGGCCTCGGCCAGCTCGGCCACGCGGACGCGCGCCGCGGCGTCCCACGTCGGGGGACGAGCCACGTGCAGCGGGAGCGCGACGTTCTCCTCGACGGTGAGCTGGTCGAGCAGCTCGAACTCCTGGAACACGAGCCCGATCTCGGCCAGTCGTCGCGCGCGCCGCGCGGCGTCGGGCAGCGTCGAGAACGGGCGTCCGTCGAGCTCGACGCGTCCCCGTCCGGGGACCAGGATGCCGGCCAGCAGGTGCGCGAGCGTGGTCTTGCCCGAGCCGCTCGCGCCGATGCACGCCACGCGCTCGCCGGCGAGCACGTCGAGGTGCGCGACCTCGAGCAGGAAGCCGGTGTGCGCGTAGCGGAAGCTCACGTCGCGCAGGGCGACCCTCGGCGGCGGGCTCATCGCGGCTCTCCCGCGGACGCGTCCGGCAGCGGGGCGGCCGACACGCGCCGCTGTTCGAGGACCTCCTGGCCCGCGATGCGCCAGCCGTCGTCGGTGGCGCGCACGACGTAGCGCGCGAGCGACTCGTTCGTGCGCGCGTGGGAGTGGCCCCAGTGACGCACGACGCCGTCGACCTGCCAGCGCGCGAGGACTCTGAAGGCCGGCGCGGGGTCGTCGCCGAGCGTCCCGATCTGCTCGACCTCGGCCGAGATCAGGCGCACGGCCGAGACCTTCGCGACGGCGCCGCCCTGGTCGGCCATCACGAGACTGCGATGCACCTCGTCGTACAGCCGCTCGAGCAGGTCGCCGGTCACGCTGCGGGCGAGCGCGTCGTACACGTCGCTCTCGGAGGCGTAGTCGAAGGCGCGGTAGATGTTCGCGTGCAGCGGCGTGAAGATCGCGAGCGCCTCGGCGCGGTCGGGCAGCTCGTGCGGAGTCCAGGCGACGGGGAGCGCGAGGCGGCCGATCGGCGAGGGCCACAGCGCCGCACCGGTCGCGAGCAGCAGTCCACCGGTCAGCACGCGCGCGCGTGTGCGCGGCGAGCGCAGCGCGAGCAGCAGTCCGAAGCCTCCCAGCGCACCGGCCAGCAGCGGGACGCGGCGCGAGGTCGAGCCGGGCGCGCGCGGCACCGGCAGCGGCGCGGGACGCTCGGCCGCGGGGTCGGCGTGCCACGTGAATCCCGGTTCGTCGGCGGTCAGCACGACGCTGCGCTCGGACGCGCCGCGCTCGACGAGCAGACGCACCTCGGCCCGTGCCGCACGCTCGTCGTGTGCGAACGGGTCGGCCAGCTCGGGCGGGTAGTCGTCCCAGGCGAAGGCCACCTCGCGAGGCTCGGCCTTGACCGGATACGCCAGCACGAGCGCGACCTGCGTGGCCGCCCGTCCGCCGAAGACCGGGTACAGCGTGGCGGACGTCGACGGGTCGCCGGCGAAGGTCGAGAAGTCGCCCGGCACGGGCGTCACGTCGACGCCATCGACGCTCACGTGCACCGATCGGCGCAGGTGCGCGGCGAGCGCGTCGCGCAGCGGGACCGCCTCGTCGGGAGCGAGCGCGTCGGGACGGGCGCGCGGGGCGTCCACGAGCAGGTCGAGCAACGCGAGGTTGAGCGTCACGCGCAGCACGACCGCGTCGTCGTCGACGCGCAGGCGCAGGTCGAGATCGGGGCCGTCCTTGGGATGCAGCAGGGCGGCGCCGAGGCAGGTCGCGGCCACCAGCAGCGCCACCAGCGGGCGCCACGGACATGAGTTGCGCGGCGAACGCAGGTCCCGCGAGGACGGAAGACAAGGATCGGACACCGGGCAGCCTGCTCGACGGACGGTCGCGTCGGGCGTCGCACGAGGTCGGACGGCGCACGTCGACGCGACCTCGATCATACGAGACGGATCCGCTGCGCGGTCGTCCGCGCGCGGACGCTCGGCCCGGGTCTCACCCCAGGCTGAGCTGACGCGCGGCATCGACCTCGTCGCGGTTCAGCAGCTGCCGCGCGCGGTCGAGCACCTTGACCAGCGGCCGGGTCTTCGGCAGCGCCGACTGGAGCTGCCGCAGGAGCTGCACGGTGAGTCTCATCGAGCGCACCATGTCGCCGAACGGAGCGGTGGTGTCCTCGCGCATCTCGTCGAAGCTCTTGCCCTGGCACCAGTCGTGCACCACCACGCCGACCTTGAAGTTGGGCGGCTTGACGGTGGGAGGGATGCCCAGCTCCCGCTCGCGACGGATCAGCCCGTCGACGAGCTCCTCGACGTCGCGCCGGTGGTGTCCCATGACCGAGTTCGGCAGGCGCCGGAAGAGGTCGGTCTTGCGCTCCTCGAACGAGATGGCCGAGAACACGATCGCCGCCTGGATCTCGTCGAGCCAGTCGAGCAGGCCCGAGTCGAGCAGCTCGACGACCTGCAGCTCGTAGCCGTTGATCGTCGCCGCGATGCGTCCCTTCTCGGTCACGCCCTCGGGCGTGATGTAGCCCAGGTCGCCGAGGAGCCGCAGGCGGCGGTCGATGGCGTCGCGCTGGCGCTGCTCGTTGCGCTCGCGCTTCTTGGCGCTCATGCGCGACCACTGGTAGTTGTTGAACGAGCGCTCCCAGGCCTCGTAGAGCCGGTCGCCCAGCGTGCGGTGCAGGTTGATCAGCGTGCTGTACGAGAGGTTGAAGCGCGAGACCACCGGCTCGACGTCGTTGCCGATGAGGTGGTCGACCTCGGCCGGCAGGATGCGGTGGTCGTCGATGATCGACACGACGAGGCCCTTGTCGTCGATGCCCTGGCGTCCGGCGCGACCGGCCATCTGCTGGTACTCGCGCACCTTGAGCGACGAGAACCCGGTGCCGTCGAACTTGCGCAGCGACGAGAAGACCACCGTGCGCGCGGGCATGTTGATGCCCAGCGAGAAGGTCTCCGTGCAGAACAGGGCCTGCAGCAGGGCGCTCGTGAACAGGCGCTCGACGAGCTCCTTGTGCAGCGGCAGCATGCCGGCGTGGTGGAAGGCGATGCCGCGCGTGATGAGGCCGTGCAGCTCCTCGAGGCCCGAGCTGGGCGTGATCTCGAACGCCTCGCAGGTGGACTCGAACAGCTCGACGATGCGCTTCTGGTGGTCGAGCGACAGCAGGGCGTGGTGCCGCGCGACCTCGCGCGCGCGCTGCTCGCACTCCTTGCGGGAGAAGCAGAAGAACAGGACGGGCAGCGCCTCCTGACGCTGGAGCACGTCGATGATCTCGTTCGGGTCCTTGCGCTGCTGCGGGCGGCCGCGTCCTCCGCCGCCGCGCTTGCGCATCGCCTCGACGTGCGTCTTCGGGAAGCGTACCGGGCGTTCGAGCTTGCGCAGCCCGCTGCTGGGGAAGAACGCGTAGTGGTCGAGCGGCACCGGCCGGTCGGTGTGGCGGATGACCTCGACGTCCTCGCCGCGGGCCGCGCTGATCCAGTCGCCGAGCTGGCCGAGGTTGCTCACGGTGGCGGACAGGCACACGAAGCGCACGTGCGGCGGCGCGAAGATGATCGACTCCTCCCAGACCGTGCCGCGCTCGGGGTCGTCCATGTAATGCACCTCGTCGAACACGACGGTGTGCACGTCGTCCAGGCCGGCCGGGTTCTCGAAGATCGTGTTGCGGAAGATCTCGGTCGTCATGATCAGCAGCGGCGCGTGCGGACGGATCGTCACGTCGCCGGTCATGATCCCGACGCGCTCGACGTCGATGGCCTTGAAGTCGCGGAACTTCTGGTTGCTGAGGGCCTTGATCGGCGCGGTGTAGATGGCGCGCTTGCCGGCCGTGAGGCTCATCTCGATGGCCATCTCGGCCACGAGCGTCTTGCCCGCGCCGGTGGGGGCCGCGAGCAGCACCGAGCGGCCCTCCTGCAGCGGCACCAGCGCCTGCTGCTGGAACGGGTTGAGCGTCAGTCCACGGAAGATCGTGCCTTCCTTGGGACCGGCCACCGGCTCGGGCTTGCGGGGACGCGCGGCCTTCTTGCGCTTGCCGGCGCCGCCGCCGATGAGCACCGCGCCGCCGAGCGTGACCTTGGGCGTCGCACGCTTGGGCTTCGGTCGCGCGTTCGCGTCGAGGTCGTCGCGCGGTGCGTCGGGGAGCTCGAGCGGGGCGCGCGCCGCGGGCGCCGCAGCCGGACCTCGTCGCGCCGCGCCGCGCGAACGTCGCCGCGTGCCGCGTCGCGTCTCGCCGGACGGCGCGCCGTCCTCGGCGCGCGGGGTCCCGGCTGCGGACTTCGGCTTCGCGCCGCGCTTCGAACGTCGGCGCTTGCGCGGCTTGCGGGCCGCACCTCCCGCGGCGTCGTCGGCACCCGTGGGTCGGCGGCTCGCATCGTCGCCGGCCGCCTCGCCGCGCCCGTCGCCGGAGGATCCTCCGCGCGGGGCGCGCGGCATCGACTCGTCCCCGCCCTCGCCGTCCCGGTCGGGCGGCGGATCGGCGGACGGCGGGAGAGGCAGGTCGGTCACGAAGGCTCGGGCTCGGGTTCGTCGCGGCGTCCCGAAATTATCGGGATGGAACCCGAGCCCTCGCGCCTAATTTCGAACACATGGCGGCAGCGAACGCATCCCGGTCCTCCTGGCCCCCTCTGACCCTGGCGCTCGTCGCCCTGCTGGGCGTGGCGGGCCTGATCCATCTGGCGCGCGGTGCGATGGACGGGAACCCGCGCTTCCTGGTCGATCCGTCGCGGGTGCGCGTCGATGCGTTCCCCGACTGGATGCCGGTCGAGGTGGCCCAGCGGCTGGCGGCGCAGCTCGGCGAGGCGCTGGGCGGCCCCGTCCCGCTGCTCGACGAGCACGCCCTCGACGCCTGGCGCCAGACGCTGCCGGCCACGAGCGACTGGATCGAGTCGGTCGACGTGCTGGAGCCGAGTTTCCCCGGCCAGGCCCGGGCCACGCTGCGGCTGCGGCGACCCGTGCTCACGCTGCCGGGCGACCTGCTCGTCTCGGCCGACGGGCGCACCCTGGGGCGCGGCCAGGTCGAGGTCGAGCCTCGCCCGCTGCTCTTCGTGGGCACCAGCGACCCGGCCGCGGTGCGCGAGTGCGCCGCCGCCGCGGCCGAGATCCTGCCCTTCCGCGCCCGCATCGACGCCGAGGGACGGGTCGCGATCGACCGCGTGAGCCGCGGCGACGACGGCAGGGTGCGTTTCCTGACCACCCGCGGCGTCGAGATCGAGTGGGGGCGCTCGCTGCGCTCGACGCCCCTGGCCGTGGTCGACCTGCCGCCCGAGCGCCGGGTCGAGAACCTCATGGCGGCCATCCGCGGCAACCCCGGCCTGTACGGGGTCTGGCGCGTCACGCTCTGGAAGGAGCAGCCCGAGGTCTTCGTCTCGGACTGAGCGCGGGCGGGCCGTTGATCCCCGGCCGACCTTTTGGGATGCTCCCCGATTCGGAGTCCGGTCCGTGAGAGGCGTCCCTGGGGGACGTCCCCGGGTCGTACCCTGTCGGCCGCCGCAACACGAGAAACCATGGACAAGACCTATCGAGCCAAGCCGGGCGAGGTCCTGCAGAGCTGGCACCACTTCGACGCCGAAGGCGCCGTCCTGGGCCGCATGGCGTCGCGCATCGCGCTGATCCTGCAGGGCAAGCACCACGCCCGCTACACCCCCGAGACCGACACGGGCGACTTCGTCGTGGTGACGAACGCGACCAAGGTCTTCCTGTCCGGCAACAAGGCCGACGACCGCATGCAGCGCTGGCACACCGGCTACATGGGTGGTCTGCGCGAGATGTCGTCGGGCGAGATGCGCGAGCGGCATCCCGAGCGCCTCGTGATGCTGGCCGTGCGGCGCATGATGCCCAAGACGATCCTGGGCCGCCGCATGCTGAAGAAGCTCAAGGTCTACCCCGGCGCCGAACACATCCACTCGGCGCAGCAGCCGGTGGCCGTCGACATGACGCCCTACTTGCCGAAGCAGGACAGCTGATCCCATGACCGAAGACAACGACACGATCGAGCCCGTGGTGGTGCGTCCCGAGACGAGCCGCGCGCCCGTCTCCCTGGGTTCGGCGAAGGACTTCGTCTGGGGCACCGGTCGCCGCAAGACCTCGGTGGCGCGCGTGCGCCTCAAGCAGGGCAGCGGCAACATCGTGGTCAACGGCCGCGCGCTCGACGACTACTTCCCGGTGCTGACCCACCGCAACGAGATCATGGGTCCGATCAAGGACTCGGCGACCGAAGGTCGCTTCGACGTGCTCGCGAACCTGAACGGCGGCGGCATCACGGGCCAGGCCGGCGCGCTGCGCCTCGGCATCGCCCGAGCGCTGATCAAGGTCGAGCCGGGCCTCGAGGAGGCGCTGCGCGGCGGCGGACACCTGACCCGCGACGGCCGCATGGTCGAGCGCAAGAAGTACGGTCAGCGCAAGGCGCGTCGTCGCTTCCAGTTCAGCAAGCGCTGAGTCGAACGCGGTCCGGAGAGGGCGTCCCCGACGAGGCCCCACCGGTCCCGTCCGAGGAGCCCATGGCCGGTCACAGCCAGTTCAAGAACATCATGCACCGCAAGGGCGCGGTGGACGCGAAGCGTTCCCGCGCCTTCAGCAAGCACGCGCGCCTGATCATGAACGCCGCGCGCGTCGGCGGTGCCGATCCGGCGACCAACCTGAGCCTGCGCTACGCCATCGACCGCGCGCGCCAGGACAACATGACGAAGGACGCCATCGAGCGCGCCATCCTCAAGGGCAGCGGCGGGGGTGAAGGCGCGGCGATGGAGACGATCACGTACGAGGGCTACGGCCCCGGCGGCGTGGCGATCCTGGTCGAGACGCTGACCGACAACCGGAACCGCACCGTGGCCGAGGTGCGCAACACCATCGACCGCAACGGCGGCGCGATGGGCGAGAACGGTTCGGTGGCCTGGAACTTCGAGCGCAAGGCCGTCTTCTTCGTGGCCGCCGATCCCGAGAAGGAAGACGAGGTCATGATGGCCGCCATGGAGGCCGAGGCGGACGACTGCGCGGCGATCGACGGCGGCTTCGAGATCACGGCCGAGCCGTCGCGCTTCGGGTCCGTCTCCGAGGCGCTCGAGGCGGCGGGCTTCCAGCCCGAGAAGAGCGAGGTGGCCTCGCTGCCCAAGACCACCGTGCGGCTCGACGATGCCGAGCAGGTGCAGACACTCGTGCGGCTGCTCAACCTGCTCGACGAGCTCGACGACGTGCAGTCGTGCGCCACGAACCTCGAGTGGACGGACGCGGCCCTGGCCGCGGCCGAGGGCGCCTGAGGTCGCGACGGGCGCGGCTCAGGCCAGCGCCACGACGACGACGTAGACGGCCAGCATCGCCACCGCTCCGGCGCCCACCGCGCGGGGAGCGGCTCGTGCGACACGCAGTCGCACCGTCAGCATGCCGAGCAGCGTGAGCAGCAGTCCCGCCGCGAGGTTGGCGGCCATGCGGTGTGGCTCCGCGTCCTGGACGAGCGGTCGTCCCGCGGTGGCGCCGGTCTGGTAGACGAGGTCGCACACTCCCAGCACGCCCAGGTTGAAGATGTTGCTCCCGAGGATCGAGCCGGCGGCCAACGTCAGCAGGCCGAGGCGCAGGGCGGCCAGGCCGGTGACGAGTTCGGGCAACGAGCTCACGCTGGCCAGGAAGAGCGTGCCGACGAAGCTGCTCGAGAGTGCGTACGTCGAGGCGAGCGAGTCGCCGATGCGCGCCAGCCACAGGCCCGCGAGCATGATCACCGCCCCGGCGGCCAGGCAGCGCAGCGTCGCCGGGAGCCTGTCGCCTGTCTCGGCGGGCACGCCGTCCGCGTCGTTCGACGCGCCCTCACGCTGTCCGCGCCAGCCGTGCAGCGTGGCCAGCGTGTAGCCGCCCAGCAGGAAGACCCCGAGCGTACGCGACCAGACGGATCCCTCCAGGTCGTCGTGCAGGAAGGTGATCGCGATGGCGCCGGTCAGCATGGCGAGGTTGAACACACCGAGCGGCATGACGCCGCGCGGGTCGCCGTGGCACGCGATGCGGCGGCGCACGGCGAACAGCTCGAGCAGGCCCAGGATCGCCAGGTTGAAGATCACGCTGCCCGTGATGTTGCCGGCGGCGAGGCCGGGATTGCCGACCTCGGTGATGGCCGAGATCGAGATCGTGACCTCGGGCAACGAGGTGGCCCAACCCAGGACCACGAACCCGGCGAAGGCGTGTCCCCATCCCATGGCCGCGGCCAGGCGCTCGGCATTTCGCGTCAAGCTCAACCCGGCCGCGACGACGATAGCGGCCGCTGCGGCGAACTCGAGCCAGAGCAGGACGTGCTCCATGTTAGCTTCGGGCCGAACGGCCTCTCGTCGAGGGACAAAGTGATGGACAGCATACCGATGGACCAGCAGCGGCTCGTCGACTTCCTGACCGACCCCGAGACGTCGCTGCTCGGTCGCGACTACTTCCTCTTCAGGCTCGAGGAGGAGTTCAAGAAGTCGTGGCGCTACCGTTGGCCGCTCTCGCTCGTCGTGGCGGACGTCGACGGCTTCGACCAGATCCGAGCCGAGGACGGTGAGCGTGGCATGCGCCAGACGTTGCTCGACATCTCGGGCGAGCTGCTGCTCGCCTCCCGCGACACCGATCTCTCGAGCCGCATCGCCGACGCTCGCTTCGCGATCCTGCTGCCGGGAACCGACGCGGTCGGCGCGGAGGCGTTCGTCGAGCGCGTGCTGCGCAGCGTGGCCGAGGGCTCGTTCGGCCGACTCGTGCTGAGCATCGGTGGCGCGAGCGCGCCCGGTGACGACCTCGGTTCGAGCGACGAGTTCCTGGCGCGCGCACTCACGGGTGCGCAGGAGGCCCGCGGCAAGGGTCGCAACGCGTTCGTGCTCTGGGACCGTCCGTCGCGCTGAGCGCTCGTCGGTCGCGCTCGGCGTCTCCGGACGCCGTCGCCGACCGGCGCCCGAGCGAGCCGCGAGGAACGAGCGGCGGCCGACCCGCGTCGGGCGTGCATGTCCTGCTCGCGGCGCGCGGCATCCCGAGCTCCGCCCGAGCCCCGCACGCATCCGAAGGGCGGCCGGGAGGGACCGGCGCGCCTCCGGACGAGGCAACGCGTTGCCGGTGTCCGGACGTGCCACGGATGCGCCGTCCCGAGCTCGCGTGATGCCCGCAAGTCACCGGCATCGCGGGCCGAAGACGGGCCGACCTCGCGGGGCCTCGTCGAGTCCTGGTGCGGCGTCACAGCGGCGCCAACGGCCGGACATGCCTGCTTCGCGGGGGCGCGCGTACGCTGGACGACGTCGTGGGGCGTCCGCTCGGCCAGAGGAGGAGGCACCATGTTCACGACCATGTTCGCAGCGGCCGTGCTGCTGCTTCCGATCGCGACCCCGGCGGGTCCGGGGCCGGTCGAGTCCGATCATCCGCTGTTCACGCGCACGGCCGAGATGGCGAACGACGGCTTCGGATCCGAGCTCGTGCGCCTGGGCGATCTCGACGGCGACGGGGTGCGCGACCTGGCGGTCTCGGCCGTCGGTCGCGGACAGGTCCTGCTCGTGTCCGGTGCCGACGGACACACGCTCTCGGTGCTCGGAGGGCCGACCGGCTTCGGACACGGCCTGGTGGTCGCCGACGTCGACGGCGATTCGGTCGACGATCTGGTGGTGGCCGCCCCGTTCGCCGCCGTCGCCGCGGGCGAGGTGCGGGTGCACTCGGGCCACGACGGTTCGCTGCTGGCGGTCGTCGCGGGGCGCGGCGCCGCGAGCCACCTGGGCGAACTGCTGCTCTCTCCCGGCGACGTCGACGGCGACGGACGCGACGACCTGCTGGTCTCCGATGCGGGCGGCGTGCGCCTGATCGACGTCCTCGCGAACCGCGACCTGCCCGTCGACGAGGGCCTGCGTGCCTTCGGTGACACCCTGCTGGCCCTGCGGCGGCAGGGCCTCCCGGCGCGCGGACTGTTCGTCGACGACCTCGACGGCGACGGTCGACGTGAGCCGGTCCTGGCGCTGCCCTACAGCC
Organism: Planctomycetota bacterium; assembly: GCA_020638905.1. GTDB lineage: Bacteria > Planctomycetota > B15-G4 > B15-G4 > B15-G4 > JACKHP01. The sequence goes on from JACKHP010000014.1 coordinate 32,343, forward strand.
TCGATGGGATGCGCGGCGAAGTCGTCGTGACGCGTTCGTCCGACGGCTCCACGCTCCAGCGTCTGCGCAGCGGTCGCGAGGGTGACGGCTTCGGCTGGTCGCTGGCGTCCACCGACGATCTCGACGGGGACGGACACGCCGACCTCGTCATCGGGGCGCCGTCCGACGACCAGGGGGGGCGCGACGCGGGCGCCGCCTACGTCGTCTCGGGACGGTCCGGGACGCCGCTCTTCGCGGTGCGCGGCACCGAGCCCGGCGAGCATCTCGGGAACGCGGTCGCGGCGCTCGACGACATCGACGGCGACGGCGTGTCGGATGTCCTGGCCGGGGCCCAGCGCGACGATGGGCGGGGACGACTGCTGGCCTTCCCGACGCCGGTGCGCCCGCGCGGCGGCATGGAGCTGCGTCCGGTCCTGGGCGACCGGAATCCGTAGACGGCCGCGTCGCCGGGACGTGCGTCGCGACCGGCGGCGTCCCGAGTCGACGGAGCTTCAGCGCGCGCGCAAGGCGGCCTGGGCCGCGGCGAGCCGCGCGATGGGGACGCGGAACGGTGAGCAGCTCACGTAGTCGAGCCCGTACTGCTGGCACAGCGCGATCGACGCGGGGTCGCCGCCGTGCTCGCCGCAGATGCCCACGTGCAGGTCTTCACGTGCGGCGCGCCCTTCGCGCGTGGCCATCTCGACGAGCCGTCCGATGCCGTCGGGATCGAGGCTCGCGAACGGATCGACGGGGTAGATGCCCCGCTCGACGTACGCGGCGATGATCGGGCCCGTGTCGTCGCGCGAGAGGCCCATGCCCATCTGCGTCAGGTCGTTCGTGCCGAACGAGAAGAACTCGGCCGTCTCGGCGATGGCCCCGGCGGTGAGCGCCGCGCGCGGCACCTCGATCATCGTCCCCAGCAGCACCGGGCCGCTGTAGCCGGACGTCTCGCGCAGCTTCGGCTCGGCCGCGCGGATGCGGTCGACGAGGTTCTGCAGCTCGGCCTTGTGCCCGACGAGCGGGATCATGATCTCGGGCCGCACGTCGATGCCGCGCTGCTGGCAGATGCCGGCGGCCTCGAAGATGGCGCGCACCTGCATGTCGTAGATCGTCGGGTGCGTGATGCCGAGACGGCACCCGCGGATGCCGAGCATCGGGTTCTGCTCGGACAGCTCGCACACGCGTTCGAGCACGTCCTGCAACGACCAGCCGAGCGACTGCGCGAGCGCTTCCTGCTGGGCTTTCTCGTGCGGCAGGAATTCGTGCAGAGGCGGGTCGAGCAGCCGCACCGTGACCGGCAGGCCGGCCATGGCGGTGAAGATGCCGACGAAGTCGGAGCGCTGGGCGGGCAGCAGCTCGGCCAGGGCCGCGTCGCGCTGGCGGTCGTTGTCGGCCAGGATCATGCGCCGCACGGCGGCGATGCGATCCTCGGCGAAGAACATGTGCTCGGTGCGGCACAGGCCGATGCCCTCGGCGCCGAACTCGCGCGCGCGCCGGGCGTCCTCGGGGGTGTCGGCGTTGGTGCGGATGCCCAGCGTGCGGCGCGCGTCGGCCCACTCCATGAGGCGGGCGAAGTCGCCGGAGAGCTGGGGAGCGACGGTCGGGACGCGCCCCAGCATGACCTGGCCGGTGCTGCCGTCGAGGCTGATCCAGTCACCTTCCGCGAGCCGGGAGTCCCCCAGCCGGGCGTTCAGGTGGTCGCCCGCGATCGAGAGGTGCTCGCAGCCGGCCACGCAGCAGGTGCCCATGCCGCGCGCGACCACCGCCGCGTGCGAGGTCATGCCGCCACGCGCGGTGAGAATTCCCCGGGCGGCGTGCATGCCGCCGATGTCCTCGGGCGACGTCTCGGTGCGGACGAGGATCACGTCGAGCCCGCGCCCGGCCCACGCCTCGGCGGTCTCGGCCGAGAACACGACCTGTCCGGTGGCGGCACCGGGGCTCGCGGGCAGGCCGGTGGCCGCCACGTTGCGATCGGCCGTCGGATCGAAGGCCGGGTGCAGCAGCTGGTCGAGCGCCTTGGGATCGACGCGCAGGACCGCTTCGTCCTCGGTCAGCAGGCCCTCGGCCGCCATCTCGACCGCGATGCGCACGGCCGCCGGACCGGTGCGCTTGCCGGTGCGGGTCTGCAGCATGTAGAGCCGACCGTCCTCGACGGTGAACTCGATGTCCTGCATGTCCTTGTAGTGGCGCTCGAGGACGTCCTTGATCTCGAGCAGCTGCCCCAGCATGCCGGGGAGGATCGCGTCGATCTCGTCGATCGGGCGCGGCGTGCGGATGCCGGCGACGACGTCCTCGCCCTGCGCGTTCTGCAGGAACTCGCCGTAGAAGCGGTTCTCGCCGGTGGACGGGTTGCGCGTGAAGCACACGCCGGTGGCCGAGCGGTCGCCCAGGTTGCCGAACACCATCGACTGCACGTTGACCGCCGTGCCGGCCAGTCCGCGGATGTCGTTGAGCTGGCGGTACTTGACGGCGCGCGGCGTGTTCCACGAGTTGAACACGGCGTTGATCGCCAGGCGCAACTGCTCGTGCGGGTCGTCGGGGAAGGGCCGGCCGGTGCTCTCGAGGACGAGCTGCTTGTAGCGTTCGACGAGCTTCTCGAGGCGGGGCGCGTCGAGCTCGGTGTCGAGCGTCACGCCGGCGGCGCGCTTGGCCGACTCGAGCAGCTCCTCGAAGCGCTCGTGATCGACGCCCAGCACGACGTCGCCCATCATCTGGATCAGGCGCCGGTAGCTGTCCCACGCGAAGCGCTCGTTGCCGTCGCGCGCGAGACCCTTCAGCGTCGTGTCGTTCAGCCCGAGGTTGAGGATCGTGTCCATCATGCCGGGCATCGAGACGGCGGCACCCGAGCGCACCGAGAGCAGCAGCGGGTCGGCTGCGTCGCCGAAGCGACGGCCGGTGGCCTGCTCGATCTTCGCCAGGCCCTCCTCGAGCTGGATGTCGAGGCCGTCGGGCCAGGTCCCGCCGTGACCGACCACCGAGGCGCAGGCCTCGGTCGAGATGGTCAGTCCCGGCGGGACGGGGATGCCCAGGCGTGTCATCTCGGCCAGATTCGCGCCCTTCCCGCCGAGGAGCTGCTTCTGGCTGCCGTCGCCGTCGGCCTGGCCGAGGGCGAACACGTACGTCCAACGCGTCATGGTGTCACCTCGGCGGGGGTCAGCAGCCCCGAGATGGATCCGATCTTCCAGCGCGTCAGCACGCGGATCGCGCGCAGGCGCCGGATCTGCTCGCTCGACAGCAGGGGTTCGTCGACGCGCAGCACCTGCTGCCCCCCGCGCTGGTAGACCACGTCGGCGATCGGTCGCTCGAGGCGTGCGGTGGGGGACGGGTCGTCCTGCGTGTCGAAGATCGCCCAGGTCTCGCGCTCGAAGGCGATGTCGTACTCCTGGCCCTCGACCTCGAAGGTCATGCGCGCCACGCCCGCGTCCTCGAGCACGAGCGTCTCGACGGCCCGGCCGGGGAGGTCGAACGTCTTGAGCAGCCAGGCGAAGAACGGCTGCTCCTCGAGCAGCTTGCGACGGGCGGCGTAGTACGTCTCCCAGCCGCCCATCTGGAGCTTGAGTCCCGCCGTGAGGCAGCCGTACTCCTCGATCGGATCGTCGTGGCAGAGCTGCGCCTGCCAGGTGCGCAGGGTCGCCTCGGGCGTGCTGTAGTCGACGCGCTTGGGAGGACAGCACGCGCCCACGAGCAGCAGGCTCGCGAGCAGCGCGAGGACGCGTGCGCAGGGCGGCTTCTCGTTCACGACGTCACGGCACAGGCCTGGAAGGTCCAGGGACGCCCGGTGCGGGCTCCCCGGAGGAAGTCCGGACCCGAACGGCCGGAACCGTGGCAGCCTAGTCCGCGCGCGCGCCGCGGTCAACGGAACACGGGGCCCGCGCTCCTTGATTCAGTGCGGGGACGGGCCGAGAATGCCCGCCCCGATCCCCTCCCGTGCGGAGCGACATGTCCCGTCGACTGGGCGAGATGCTGCTGGCGCAAGGCGTCCTCGACGAGCGTCAGCTCGGACAGGCGCTGGCCGTGCAGAAGAACCGGCGCGTTCCGCTGGGCGAGGTCATCGTCCAGCTCGGCTACGCCTCCGAAGACCAGGTCTGGCGCATGCTGGCCCAGCAGCAGAAGCTGCCCTTCGTCGACCTCGAGGCCGACGTCGAGCGGGGGGGACGCATCAAGCCGGCGGTCATCGAGCGCGTCCCCGCGGCGGTGGTCGAGGAGCACCGGGTGGTGCCGGTGGCGGTCAAGGACGGCAAGCTCGTCGTGGCCGTCGACGACCCGCTGCGCACCTTCTCGCTCGACACGCTGCAGTTCGTGCTCGACGCCGACCTGGGCGCGGCGCTCACCACGCCCGGCGGCCTGGCGCGCGCCATGGCGCACTACTACGGCGTGCACGCGTCGGGCCCCGACACCGACCTCGGCGCGGCCATGGGCGACGAGGACGTCGACGCCGACGAGGCGCCAATCATCAGGCTCGTGCAGCGCATGATCGCCACGGCCGTCGAGCAGCGCGCGAGCGACATCCACGTCGAGCCGATGGACGGCCGCATCCGCGTGCGGTTCCGCAAGGACGGCGTGCTCGTCGAGGTCGCCACGCACGAGGAGCACCTGCTCGGTCCGCTCATGTCGCGCCTCAAGATCATGGCCGGCATGGACATCGCCGAGAAGCGCAAGCCCCAGGACGGTCGCATCGGCCTGCAGGTCGCGGGGCGCCCGATCGACATCCGCGCGTCGGTGCTGCCGAGCAACCACGGCGAGTCGATGGTCATGCGTCTGCTCGACAAGCAGATGGGCCTGGTGTCGCTCCCCGAGCTGGGCTTCGGCGACGCCGACCTGCAGCGCTTCCGCGAGATCATCAAGCGTCCCAACGGCATCGTGCTCGTCACGGGCCCGACGGGCTCCGGCAAGACGACCACGCTGTACGCGGCGCTCTCCGAGCTGAACCGCCCCGACGTGAAGATCATCACGGCCGAGGACCCGGTCGAGTACGAGATCCCGGGCATCAACCAGGTGCAGGTGCACGGCAAGATCGGGCTCGACTTCGCGCGCATCCTGCGCGCCATGCTGCGCCAGGCGCCGAACGTGATCCTGGTGGGCGAGATCCGCGACCGCGAGACGGCCGAGGTGGCGATCCAGGCGGCGCTCACGGGACACCTCGTGTTCGCCACGCTGCACACGAACGACGCGCCCTCGGCGCTCGCGCGCCTGGCCGACATGGGCGTCAAGCCGTTCCTCGTCTCGGCCTCGATCCAGGCGGTCATGGCGCAACGGCTCGTGCGCAAGCTGTGCGCGGCGTGCAAGCGTCCGGCCGAGCCCGAGGAGAGCGAGCTGCGGGCGATCGGCCTGACGTCCGAGCGCATGCAGGGACGCACGCTGTTCCGCGCCGAGGGCTGCAGCGAGTGCGGCTTCTCGGGCTACCGCGGTCGCGTGGCGGTGTTCGAGCTGCTGGTGCTCGACGCGACGCTGCGCGACATGGCCTTCCGCAACGAGTCGACGCCGGCCATCCGGGCCCAGGCCGAACGCGGTGGACGCATGGTGCCGCTGCGCGAGGACGGCATCCGCAAGGTGCTCGCGGGCGTCACGTCGATCGCCGAGATCCTCAAGGTGAGCCACGAGGCCTCATGAGCGCCGCACGCAGCCGCAAGCGCCTGGGTGAGATCCTCGTCGAGCGGGGCTCGTGCAGCCAGGCCCAGGTCGACAAGGCGCTCGCCGAGCAGCAGCGCGCCGGCGGGCGCGTGGGCGAGATCCTGGTGGCGATGGGAGCCGTCAAGACCGACGAGCTGACGCGCGCGCTGGGCGTCCAGGCCGGCCTGCAGCCGGTCGACCTCGACTCGCTGCAGATCCCCGACGTGGTGCGCAAGCGCATGGACGGCGCGACCTGCGCGCTGTACCGCGCCGTCCCGATCCGCGAGGAGGGCAAGGGGCTCGTGGTGGCCCTGGCCGACCCGGTCAACGTGAACGTCCTCGAGGACCTCTCGTTCATCGTCGGCGGCGAGGTGCGCGCGATGATCGCCGACGACGCCCAGGTCGACCGCGCGCTGCAACGCTACTGGCCGCGCGAGAACTCGTCCGGTGGGGCGGGCATGGCCGAGGCGATCAAGGAGGCCAAGACCGCCGCCGGCTCGGTCGACCTCGAAGACAAGGAGGGCATGGCCGCCGCGGCGCCGGTGGTCAAGCTGCTCAACTACGTCCTGCTGCAGGCCATCCGCGACAAGGCCAGCGACATCCACCTCGAGCCGTTCGAGACCGAGTTCAAGGTGCGCTACCGTGTCGACGGCGTGCTGTTCGAGGTCGAGTCGCCGCCGCTCTCGCTCGCTCCGGCTCTCGTCTCGCGCGTCAAGGTCATGTCGAACCTCGACATCGCCGAGACGCGCGTCCCCCAGGACGGCCGCATCGAGCTGTCGCTGGGCGGCAAGCCGATCGACCTGCGCGTCTCGACCATGCCCACGGTGCACGGCGAGTCGTGCGTGCTGCGCGTCCTCGACCGCAGCGTGGTCTCGCTCGACCTCGGTCGCGTCGGACTGCGCGACGACGACCTGGCGGTCATCTCGGCGCTGCTGCGTCGTCCGCACGGCATCGTGCTCGTGACGGGACCGACGGGTTCGGGCAAGACGACCACGCTCTACTCGGCGCTCAACCAGCTCAACGACATCGAGCGCAAGATCATCACCGTCGAGGACCCGATCGAGTACGACCTCGACGGCATCGTGCAGGTGCAGGTGGCCGAGGAGATCGGCGTCAGCTACGCCTCGGTGCTGCGCACGATCCTGCGCCAGGACCCCGACATCCTGCTGGTGGGCGAGATCCGCGACCAGGAGACGGCCCGCATCGCCGTCGAGGCGGCGCTCACGGGCCACCTGATCCTCTCGACGCTGCACACGAACGACGCGCCGTCGACGATCACGCGCCTGGTCGACATCGGCATCCCGCCGTACCTGATCGTGGCCACGCTCGAGGCCGTGGTGGCCCAGCGCCTGGTGCGCAGCGTGTGCCCCGACTGCCGGGTCGAGTACGTCCCCGACGATGGCGTGCTCGGCGAGCTCGGAGTCGAACGTACGACGCTCGGCGGGCGTCGGCTGGCGTACGGCAAGGGCTGCGAGACGTGCAACTTCAGCGGACACAAGGGGCGCCGCGCGCTGTTCGAGATCATGGTGCTCAGCGAGCGGCTGCGCGGCATGATCCTCGACGGGGCCCCGACCCAAGACCTGCGCCAGGCCGCCATCGCGGAGGGCATGCGCACGCTCCGCGAGTCGGGCCAGCTGGCCGTCCTCGACGGGTCGACCACCGTCGAGGAGGTGCTGCGCGAGACGTTGCTCGACACCTGACGCGTACCTATCGACCGTCCCGAACGAGGACCGAGTGATGACGCCCGCCGATCGTCCCGCCGCCGCGCGCCCCGCCGCCAAGAAGCCGGCGGCGAAGAAGCCCGCCGCCGCGGGGGGGAAGCCGCGGGCGGCCACGCCCGCCGCCCGTCCGGCGGGGGGCAAGCGCGGCTTCTTCCGCCGCGTGCCGGGCAAGGAGCTGTCGCAGTTCACCTCGCGCCTCTCGACCCTGGTGAACGCCGGACTGCCGCTCGTGCGCTGCCTGCGCATCCTCGAGAGCCAGCAGAAGGCGGGTCCGCTCAGGCTCTGCATCGAAGCGGTGGCCGACGACGTCGAGGGCGGTGCGCCGCTCTCGGAAGCCCTGGCCAAGTACCCGCAGGTCTTCGACCGGCTCTACGTGAACATGGTCCGCGCGGGCGAGGTGGGCGGACTGCTGGGCACGATCCTCGACCGCCTGGCGGGCTTCAACAAGAAGCGCGAGAACATCAAGGGACAGGTCAAGGGCGCGCTCACCTACCCGCTGCTCGTGATGTGCTTCGCGGGCATCATCCTGCTCGTGACGATGCTCGTGATCGTTCCCAAGTTCGAGGGCATGTTCGAGAGCTTCAACACCGAGATGCCGCTGCTCACGCGCCTGCTGCTCGGGCTCTCGGGCATCCTGGTCGACTACTGGTGGGCGTTGTTCGCGATCCCCGTCCTGCTCGTGGTGACCTTCAAGCTCTTGTTGCGCGGCGAGGGCTTCGCCCGGCGCGTCGACGGGTTCAAGCTGAAGATCCCGTTCGTCGGGGACGTGATCACGAAGACGATCGTGGCGCGTTTCGCGCGCACCATGGGCACGCTCCTGTCGAGCGGCGTGCCGATTCTCGAGGCGCTCTCGATCGTGCGTGCGTCGATCAGCAACCGCGTGGTGGCCGAGGCCATCGGCGACGTGCACGACGCCATCCGCGAGGGCGAGACGATGGCCGCGCCGCTGGCCGAGAGCGGCGTGTTCGACGACATGGTGGTGAACATGATCGACGTGGGCGAGGAGACGGGACAGCTCGACCAGATGCTCGTGACCATCGCCGAGGACTACGAGACCGAGCTCGACACCTCGATCACCGTGCTGTTCAAGGCGCTCGAGCCGCTGATGCTGCTGTTCGTGGCGCTCGTCGTGGGCACCATCGCCTTCGCGCTCTTCAGCCCGATGGTGAAGCTGATGGAGACCTTCAGCAATCCGGTCTGACGACCGGGCGGTTCCCCGGGGAGGCGCCGTCACGTCGTGACCTGGCTGCTCATGGTGCTGCTACTGACGTGTTCGGGGCTCATGTCGAGCTCCGAGACGGCCATCTTCTCGTTGCAGCACGGCGAGCGTCGGCGGCTGTCCGACCAGAGCACCGCCCTGGGGTTGCTGCTCTCCCGTCCCACGCGGCTGCTCATCACGCTGCTGCTGGCGAACCTCGTGGTCAACGTGGCGTACTTCACGCTCTCGGCGTCGATCAGCCTCGATCTCGCGCACGACTTCGGCGCCGCACTGTCGGCGGGCTTCGCCGTGGGAAGCCTGGTGCTGATGGTCGTGCTGGGGGAGATCCTGCCGAAGACGCTGGCGCTGGTGCACCCGGTGGCGCTCGTCCGACGCGTGGCGCCGCTGCTGCTCGGGTTGCAGGTGCTGCTCGCCCCGCTCGTCGCGCTGGGGACGTGGCTCACGCGCACGTTCGAGCACCTGCTCATGGGCGCACCCGACGGAAAGACGAGCGACCCCGACAGCGACGACTTCAAGACCGCGCTGCGCGGCGCCAGCGGGGCGTACCACGCGGTCGAGCTGGCGCTGCTGCACGACGTGGTCGACTTCGGCGAGCGGCGTGCGCGAAACCACATGGTGCCGCGCGTGGACGTGACGGTGCTCGACGTCCAGGACGATCGCGAGACGTGGCTGCGCATCATGGCCCGCCGCCCGTACACCGACTACCCCGTCGTCGACGGGTCGCCCGACAACCTGCTGGGGACCGTCAACGCGGCGCGCCTGCTCGTCGATCCGTCGCGTCCGCTCGACGACCTGCTCGAGCCGGCGATCATCGCCCCGCTCGGGATCGGCGCCGAGGCGCTCGTGCTGCGGTTGCGCCAGGAGCGCCGGCATCTCGCCATCCTGCTCGACGAGTACGGAGGGATGGCCGGCGTGGTCGGCCTCACGCAACTCAGCCAGGGCGTCCTGGGGGAGATCGAGCCGCTCTCGAAGCGACGCTTCGTCGAACGCATGGGCGACACGCTCGTGGTGCGCGGGGACACTCCGCTGCCCGCGCTCTCCGAGGAGCTCGGTCTCCAGCTCGGGTCGCGGCGCGCCGACACGCTGGGCGGCGTGCTGGCCGAACGCCTGGGACGCGTGCCCGCCCGGGGCGACGAGTTGCAGCTCCCTGGCTGGCGAGCGCGCGTCGTCGGGGTTCGCCGTGGGCGCGTCGAGCGGGTCGTCCTGCGGGCGTCGACGCGTCACGACGAGGCGGAGGACGCCTCGTGATGCTGCTCCTGTTCCTCGTCGCGGTGGCCGCGTCGGCGTTGTTCTCGGGCATGGAGACCGGCCTCTACACCACGAGCCGGCTGCGCATGTACCTCGACCAGGAGGCCGGGAGTCCCGCGGCGGCCCACGCCCGCGCGCTGCTGTCCGACATGCCGACGCTGCTCACGGTGTTGCTCGTCGCGAACAACTTGGCGAACTGGGCGGCGAGCTACGCGACCCAGCTCCTGCTGGTCGAGTGGGACGTCGGGGCGCGCGAGGTCGTCGGTACGCTCGGCGTCTCGGCGGTGCTCTTCCTGCTGGCCGAGTCGCTGCCCAAGAGCGCCTTCCGGCGCGGGCGCGAACGTCTGCTGTATCCGGTGATGCCGCTGCTCGTGGTCGTGCACCGCGTGCTGCGCGTGCCGACGTGGCCGCTGACCTGGTTCTCGCGACGTCTGTCGGCCGCCTTGCGGCACCGTTCGGGCGAGGAGACCCGTCCCCAGGGGGTGCGCGAGGCGATGCTGAACTCGGGAGCGGCCGAGGGTCTGCTGACGGGCTTCCAGGAGCGTGTGGCGCGCGGGGTGCTGGCCATGCGATCGCGCCTGGCGACGCAGGAGGCGCTCCCGCTCGGGGCGTTCGCCATCGCGCGCCTCGGCCGTCCGGGCCTCGACGTACCGCCCGGCCACCGCGACCAGCGCGTGCTGGTCCTCGAGGCCGATGGAGGTGTGATGGGCTGGGTGCCCATGGCGATGCTGCGCGAGCGGGACGGGTTCCGTCCGCCCCGCCGCGACGAGGTGAGGCGTGTGACCCACGTCGAGGCGTCGCTGCGGCTCGACCGCGTCTACGTGGCGCTCGACCGCTCCCAGTCGCCCTTCGCCGTCGTCATGGACTCGGGTCGGGTGCTGGGAGTGATCGAGGCCAACCGGCTGCGCGAGCGGGTGATCGGCACGTTCTCAGACGCGCCCGCCGACGTGGCCTGAGCGGGGGTTGGCGCTCCCGGCGAAAGGCATCAGCTTTCCTTCACGGTTTGGTTGCAAGCGTGCAGGAGGCCACCTAAGATCCGAATCCGCGGTCCGGTCCCGTGGCCCTGGGGCGCACCGGCGCAGGCGCCCGGTCCCCGAGCCGTCCCTCCCGCCCGCAATTCCGGAGGTCGTTCCCTTGGCCGAGAAGGATTACTACTCGTTCGACGAGGTGCTCTCCGACCTCCACATGGAGGCCGAACAGCTCAAGCGGCTCGTGTCCGCCGGAGAGATCCGGGCGTTCCGCGACCAGGACACGATGCGCTTCAAGGCCGCCGACATCGAGCGGATCAAGGGTGTCAAGCCCGGCCAGGTCGAGATCGACCTGGGCGAAGAGCTCGACCTGACCGACGACATCGACCTCGAGACGCAGCTCGATCCGGGCGGTGACGAGCTGGTGCTCGAGGACGACCTCGAGCTGGGCGGCGACATCGAGGAGGTCGACCTCGGCGGTGACTCCGACGACGCCGACGAGCTCGACGAGGGACCGCGTCGGCGCACGTCGCGCGCGTCGGCCGCCATGGCGGCCGCCCCCGAGGCGAGCGAGGGGCCGTTCATGCTGTTCCTGCTCATCCTCGGCTTCGCCCTGCTCACGCTGGCGAACTTCGCGGCCTTCGGCGCCGTCGCCGGCCGCACCAACGGACTCAACGGGTTCCTGGCCCAGATCTTCGCGTAGAGACTCGTGCGTCGTCTCTGGCGAGCGGCGCCCACACACCATTGCGGGAGGGAAACGTGATGCGCGGCATCCGGACGTTGTCGATCTTCGTGGCGCTGGCGGGCATCGTCCTGCCGGGCTGTGTCTCGGCCGACAAGTACATGAAGGTGCAGGACGAGCTCCAGGCGGCTCAGGACGAGCTGCAGTTCACGCGCGACCAGTTGAGCCGCGCGGAGGCCGCGCTGGCCGAGGGGTCGGTCGACAGCGAGCAGATGAAGGCGCTGCAGGACCAGCTCGCCGCCGCGAAGCAGCAGGCCGACGAGTACGCCAAGAAGTACGGCGAGCTGAGCGGTCAGTCGAAGGCGCTCTCCGACGTGGGTCTCGAGGTCTTCAACGCCGGCAACGGCATGGTCGGCTACCGCGGCCTGTCCGACGTGTTCTTCGCCTCGGGCAGCGCGACGCTGACGAGCGAAGGCAAGCACGCGCTCGACACCCTGGTCGGCATGATCAAGTCCGACAGCGGGCCGATCCGGGTCTCGGGTCACACCGACACCGATCCGGTGGTCAAGACCAAGGACCAGTACCCGGCGGGCAACATCGAGCTGGGCGCCAAGCGCGCCATCTCCGTACGCGCCTACCTGATCGAGAAGGGCATCGACGAGAGCCGCATCTCGATCGAGTCGTGGGCCCAGTACAAGCCCGTGGCCAAGGGCAGCTCGAAGGAAGACAAGGCGCACAACCGCCGTGTCGAGATCCTCGTGCCGATGGCCAAGGGCTGAGCCGACCGGTATCGATGCCATCCGTCTGAGTCGCTTGCGGGCGGCGCTGGCCGCCCACGGCGCCGCGCCGCTCAAGCGACACGGACAGCACTTCCTCCTGGACGACCGGTTGCTCGCGACCATCGTCCAGGAGGCCGGTCTGCACGCCGGCGAGGGCGTGCTCGAGGTGGGCCCCGGACCGGGGTTGCTCACCCGACACCTGCTCGCGGCGGGCGCTCCCGTGCTCGCCGTCGAGATCGACCCGCTCATGCGTCGCGTCGCCGACGACCTGATCGAACCGGAGCTGCGCGAGCGGCTGACCTGGATCGAGTCGGACGTGCTGGCCCCCGGTCGCCGCATCGCGCCGGTGGTCGAGGATCACTGGGGGGGCTGTCGCGCCCTGGTGGCGAACCTGCCCTACAGCATCTCGGCCACGTTGCTGGGCGCCCTCGCCGTGCATCCCGCGGGACCCGAGCGCTTCGTGGTCATGGTCCAGCGCGAGGTGGGCGAACGCCTGCTCGCCGGTCCCGGCGGCAAGGACTTCGGTCCGCTGGCCGTGCTCATGGCGCTGACCCAGCGCCTGCGGCGGGTTCGCAAGGTCCCGCCGGGCGCCTTCTGGCCCGTCCCGAAGGTCGATTCGGTGGTCATCGCCGGAGAACGGCGTGCCGATCGGCCCCCGCCCCAGCAGCTCGAAACGCTCTCCGCGTTCCTGGCCATGGCCTTCCACAACCGGCGCAAGACCCTTCCCAACTCGCTCGCCGAGGCCTCCGGCCGGACGGTGGCCGAGATCGTCGCGCTCCTGGATCTCCAGGAAAATCGACAAAAAGAACGCGCGGAAGCCATGGAAGCGCTAAAATTGTACGACCTGTCCCAACGCTGGACAGCCTGCGCCCAGGGCGAGCGCCATCGCCCACCTTCCGGTTGCGACCGGACTCCAAGCTAGCTCCGGGGCATCCCGGGCCAGTCACGAGCATTCATCAGGAAGATGGGTCTCCGGTCGCCGGGTCGCTCGAGCGTGAGCGCTCCGCTCCGTGCGCACCGACCCGGTTCCCGATCTCCTCTCGTGTCGGGCCCTCGGCCCCGAACGTCGACCGGCTCCGAGCCACCGGTCCTCGTGGTCCCTCGCACAGGTGTGATCGAAGCCGGATGGGTGCAGCAGTTTCCACAGCCGAGTCGTCGTGCGTGGACCGCGGTCGTCGCGGGCGCGTATCGCGTCCTCGCCGTGCGTCGAGGTCGGCATGAGTGCGCTCGCCGACCGCGATGCCGAGAAGCAGCTCATCAAGAGCCGCGTGCGCCTCGACGCACTCGCGCGCGACCTCGCCGGTTGCGAGCTCGAGCCGCGCGGGCCCGACGACTCGTGGGCCTGCTGCCCGTTCCATCACGAGGACACCCCGTCGTTCCACGTGCGTCCTCGACTGGGTCTGTACAAGTGCTTCGGGTGCGGGGCCAGTGGCGACGCGTTCAGCTTCGTGATGCAGCTGCAGGGGATCGGCTTCCGCGAAGCGCTCGAACTGCTCGCCGAGCGCGCGGGCGTCACCCTCGGTTCGATGAGTCCCGAAGAGCGTCGCCGGCAGGCCGACCTCAAGCGCAGTCGCACCGCTCTCACGGGCGCGGCCGACGTGTTCCGTGAGGCGCTGCGTGCCGGCCGCTCGAATCCGGCGCGCGCCTACATGGAGGAGCGCGGCTTCCGGCCCGAGGTGCTCGACGCCTTCGACGTGGGTTTCATCCCCGGCGACTTCCTCGCGCGACTCCGCCAGGCGGGACTCACCTCCGCCGAGGTCGACGCGGCGGGCTTCACGCGCGCCTTCGGTGGACGGGTCGGGTTCGGCATCCGTGATGCGAGCGGTGCGCTGGTCGGCTTCGGAGCGCGCACGCTCGTGCCCGGCGAGAAGCCGAAGTACGTGAACACGCGCGAGACGTCGGCGTTCAACAAGCGTCGACTGCTCTACGGCCTCGACAAGGCGGCGCGGACCGTGGCCAAGAACCGGCGCGTGCTCGTCATGGAGGGCTACACCGACGTCATGATGGCCCATCAGCGCGGTCTCTCCGAGGCCGTCGCGACGATGGGCACGAGTCTCACCGAAGACCACCTGCGGCTGCTGCGCACCCGCGCGCCCAACCTGGTCTTCGTGATGGACGGCGATTCGGCCGGACTCGACGGCGCCGAGCGCGCGGTGCGCCTGGCACTGGCCCAGGGTCTCGAGTCGCGCGTGCTGGTCCTGCCCGACGGAGCCGACCCGTGCGACTGGCTCGGGCGTCACGACGCCGAGGCCTTCGAGCAGCTCCTGGCGGGCGATGGGGTGGGGACGGTCTCGTTCCTGTGCCGACGAGCCCTGGCGGAGCTCGATCCCGGGCAGCCCGGCGGGCGCGAACAGGTGGCGCGCGAGGTGCTCGCGCTGTGCGACGAGATCAAGGACCCGCTGCGCCGGCAGGCGATCGTGAACGACGTGGCCCGCGAATGCGCGCTCGACCGCGATCTGTTGGCTCGTGTGGCCGGCGTCTCGGCGCCCGACGTGGGGCGAGCATCTCGTCCCGCCGAGGGGCGGCGGGCACCGCCCAAGGCCACCGTGCGCTGCCAGTTCGTGGCCGTCGCCGGCCTGGCCACCGCCGGTGGACGTCGCGCCGAGATCGCGGCACTGCGTGACTCGGGCGCCATCGACCATCCCGGAGCCCGGCGCCTGCTCGACCTCGGGCTCGAGCTGTCCGGTGACCCGGTCGACGCCCAGGCCTGGCGCGAGGTCGTCACCGAGCGCGAGCCGGCCCTGCTGGCGGCCCTCGAGCGCTCGCTCTTCCCGCCGCCCGAAGCGGTGCTCGAGTCGTTCGACGAGGCCGTCGAGCACCTCGGGCGTCGACTCGAATCCGAGCTAGAAAGCCACGCTCGGCGCGCCGCCATCGCACGCACGAACATCTCCCAGGACGAAGCGGCCATCCGGGCGCTGGACTCCAGCCTGCGGGCACGGTCCAACCCGCCGCGGTCCCAGGGATCCCCGACGACGTCCGCCGGCCCGCGGGGCGGTCCCGACCCTGCGCGCGTACGTCCGCCGTCGTCCGACAGACCCGACATCTCTCTCTCAGACCCCCAGGAGAAGACTTGGTGAGCACCATCGCAGCCCTCGACAAGATGGATCCGAGCGTCCGCGTTCTCATGGAGAACGGCAAGAAGCGCGGGTTCGTCACCTACGAGGAAATGAACGAGGTCCTCCCGAGCGACATCGAGAACATCGACGAGGTCCTGACGCTGCTCGAAGACCAGGGCATCGACATCCTCGACGAAGCCGACGTCGTCGACGAGCAGGACAAGATCTCGGCCGGTCCCGTCAAGGAGGACGACGGCCCCGATCGCAACCTGCCCAGCGAGCGCATCGAAGATCCCGTACGCATGTACCTCACGCAGATGGGAGAGATCCCGCTGCTCACGCGCGAGCAGGAGATCAACCTCGCGCGCCAGATCGAGGTCACGCGACGGCACTTCCGGCGCCTCATCATGGCTACCGGTTTCGCGATCAAGGAGAGCCTGCAGATCATCGAGGACGTCGAGTGCGGACGCCTCGCGTTCGACCGCACGCTCAAGGTCTCGACGAGCGGTTTCGAGCCGGGCAAGCTCGAGGTCTCCGCGCGACTGCGCGGGAGCATCGACACGCTCCGCCTGCTCCATGCGCGCTTCGTCGACGACTACACGCGCTACCTCACGGGCAAGGGTGCGCCGCAGCAGCGTAAGCTGCTGCTCCAGCGCATCGGCTGGGGTCGCCGCAAGGCCGCCGACCTCGTCGAGGAGCTGCAGATCCAGCTCAAGAAGGTCAAGCCGATGATCGAGCTGGTGCGCGAGAAGCACCAGGAGATGGCCACCCTCGAGCGCCGGCTCAAGCACTTCCCCGAGGACCGCAAGTCCTCGAAGGAGTTCAAGGAGCTCAAGGCCGACTTCGACGCACTGCAGGTCCAGGCGCTCGAGTCCCCGCGTCGCCTGGCCGCCCGCCTGCGCCTCATCGACGAGCGCTACGCGCAGTACGAGGAGGCCAAGCGCGACCTGTCGAGCGGCAACCTGCGCCTCGTGGTCTCGATCGCGAAGAAGTACCGCAACCGCGGCCTCTCGTTCCTCGATCTGATCCAGGAGGGCAACACCGGCCTGATGAAGGCCGTCGAGAAGTACGAGTACCGCCGCGGCTACAAGTTCTCGACCTACGCCACGTGGTGGATCCGTCAGGCCATCACCCGTTCGATCGCCGACCAGGCGCGCACCATCCGCATCCCGGTGCACATGATCGAGACGATGAGCAAGCTGCGCAACGTCACCAAGAAGCTGGTGCAGGCGCTGGGTCGCGAGCCGACCATCGAGGAGATCGCCAAGAACAGCGACATCTCGATCGAGGAGGCGAAGCGGGTGATGAAGATCAGCAAGCACCCGATCAGCCTCGATCGTCCGATCGGCGAGGGCGACGACAGCTACTTCGGCGACTTCATCGAGGACGAGAGTGCGATCTCTCCCGTCACCGCGGCCGCCCAGGAGATGCTCAAGGACAAGATCATGAGCGTGCTCAACACCCTGAGCTTCCGCGAGCGCGAGATCATCAAGCTGCGCTACGGCATCGGCGACGGGTACACGTACACGCTCGAGGAGGTCGGGCGCATCTTCAAGGTGACGCGCGAGCGCGTGCGCCAGATCGAGGCCAAGGCCGTGCGCAAGCTGCAACACCCGGTGCGCAGCCGCATGCTCGAGGGCTTCCTCGACAGCGCGTCCATGACCTGAGCCCGACCACGTGAGACGTCCGCGGACGGCTCGCAGGGACGCCGCCCCGGAACCCGCGAGCGCGGGTTCCGGGGCGGGTGTGTTTCCGGGGTCGCGCGCGATGCGCGGCCGTGCGCCGACGCGGCCGCCGGGTGCGGAGCCTGCGCGCGCCGCCCGGACCGTGCGGAGCGATCGGAGCCGTCGGGGCGCCGGTGCCGGTCGCGACGAGAGTTCTCGGCAAGCGGAGCTTTCCCCTGGAGCCTTCGGTCTGCTACAGTTCCTCTTTCCAGGCGGCCCGCGGACGTTGGCACCCCCGTGACCGAAGACGAACCCCGTCAACAGACCTTCCAACTCGTGGCCCTGGCCGAAGTCGACGCCAGGCGCGGGGAAGTCCAGAAGCTCATCGACGCGGTCCCGCGCATCCTCGCCGCGCGCAAGAAGGAGTCGCGCGACGCCGAGTCGATCCTGAAGGCCCAGCGCGAGAAGCTGCAGGGCTTCCGGACCCACCTCAAGTCGCTCGAGCTCGATCTGGCCGAACGCGAGGCGGCGCTGTCGAAGGCCAACGGCAACCTGCTGACGGCCAAGTCGAACGCCGAGTACAGCCTCCTCATGGCGGAGATCACCCGCAAGAAAGAGGAGAAGGGCAAGACCGAGGAGTCGATCCTCGAGCAGTTCGAGGTCATCAAGCAGGGCGAGCGGCTGGTGGTCGAAGCCGAGCAGCGCCTGGTCGAGGCCCAGAGCGAGTACGTCGAGTTCGAGCAGCGGGCCCTGCGCGAGCTCGACTCGCACCACGCCGACCTGGCCAAGCACGATGAGCGGCGCGAGCAGATCCGGCGTGCGATCCACGGCGACGTGCTCAAGATCTACGACCGGGCGTACGTCGCCCTCGGCACCGGCATCGTCCCGGCCGAGGGGCGCACCTGCCAGGGATGCTTCTCGCTGCTGACCCCGAACGACGCCAACCGCCTGCTGGCGGCCCGCAATCTCGTGGTCTGCAAGATGTGCTCGCGCATCCTCTACGACCCGCAGGTGCTGCAGGCCAGTTCTCCGTGACGGCGATGCGCCCGCGCGCATGAGCTCGATCCGGAGCGTCATCGTCGGGACGGCCGGCCACATCGACCACGGCAAGTCGTCGCTCGTCCGTGCGCTCACGGGGACGGATCCCGATCGGCTGGCCGAAGAGCAGGCGCGGGGCATGACGATCGACCTGGGCTTCGCGGCCTACGTCCACGGCAGCGGGCGCACCGTCGGCATGATCGACGTGCCCGGACACGAGCGGTTCATCAAGAACATGGTCGCCGGAGCCACTTCGGTCGACCTGGTCGTGCTCGTGGTCGCCGCCGACGACGGAGTCATGCCGCAGACGCGCGAGCACCTCGAGATCCTGAGCCTGCTGGGCGTGCGGCGCGGACTCGTGGTGCTCAGCAAGATCGACCTGGTCGATCCCGAACTCGTCGCGATGGCGCTCGACGACGTGGCCGACTTCGTCGCCGGGACGTTCCTCCAGGATGCACCTCGACTGCCGTTCTCGAGCGTCACCGGCGAGGGACTCCCCGAGCTGCGCGCGGCGCTGGACGCGCTGATCGACGACGTCCCCGAGCACGAGGACGGAGGGCCCTTCCGCCTGCCGGTGCAGCGTGTCTTCTCGGCCAAGGGCCACGGGCTGGTGGTCACCGGCGTCCCGGTCAGCGGACGGGTGGCGCTCGGCGACGCGCTCGAGGTCGTGCGCGGCGCCCGGCCGGTTCGCGTGCGGGGCGCCCAGGCCTACGGCCGCCCGGTCGAGGTGGCCCGCGCGGGGCACTCGACGGCGCTCAACCTGGCCGGCGCGACGGTCGACGACGTGCACCGGGGCGACGTGGTGGCCGATCCGGGGATCTTCCGCGCGTCGCGCTTCGTGGCGGTGGCCTACCAGCACGTCGACACGGGCCGTCCGCTGCGGGTGCGTCATCCGGTGCGCCTGCACGCCGGGACGGCCGAGGTGCTGGGACGCGCCGTGGTGCTCGAGGAGCGCGAGGTCGAGGAGGTCGGCGCCGTCTTCGTCCAGCTGCGACTCGACGAGCCGGTCGTGACCGCGCCGGGCGATCGGGTGCTCGTGCGGGACGCCGCCTCGATGGCGGTGCTCGGCGGAGGCCTCGTGCTCGAGGCCGGCGAAGGCCGTCTCAAGCGCGGCAAGGCGCGCGTGCTGGCCGACCTGGGGGCGCGCCGCGCGGCCCTCGGCGACGTGCGTGCTCTGGCGCTGGCGACCGTCTCGGCGGCGCGCGCCCGAGGCGCGACCCTCGACGAGCTCGCGCGGCAGACGGCGCGCTCTCCGGCCGAGGTCGAGGCGGCCCTCGCCGAGGACGTGGCCGCGGGCGACCTGTTGAAGACGCCTTCCGATCGCTGGCTCGACGCGGCGGCGGTCGACGACGTGGCCGAGCGCCTGGTGGCGACGCTGAAGGCGCTGCACAAGTCCCAGCCCCTCATGGAGTGGGTCGACCTGGCGGCGGTGCGCGCGGGGGTCGACGTGGCCGAGGACGTCCTGCGCGCCGTGCTGACCTCCGACCTGCGCTTCGAGACCGCGCCGGGCGGCAAGGTGCGCCGGCGCGGACACCGCGTGAACCTCGCTCCGGCGCTGCGCGAGGCGCGTGAGAAGCTGCTGAAGACGTTGCTCGACGCCGGCTCCACGCCGCCCGCGGTCGACGCGTCGCTCACGGGCCTCGACGAGAAGGACACGCGCGCGCTGACCGACAGCCTGCGCGCCGCCGGGGAGGTCGTCCCGGTCGGCGAGCACCTGTTCCATCGCGAGGTCCTCGAGCGCATGACGGAGGCGCTCGTGGCGCACGGCAACGCGCGCGACGGACGCATCGACATCCCCGAGCTGCGCGACGAGCTGGGGACGACGCGCAAGTACCTCATCCCGCTGCTCGAGCACTTCGACGCGCGCGGCTACACCGCGCGACACGGCGACAAGCGCGTGCTGCGCAAGCGCGGGACGACGTCGTGACGCGCGCGCGCGTCCTGGTCGTCGCGTGTCTCGCGGCGACGCTGCTGGCCGATTGCGGAGGCGATGCGCGCCGTCCGTGCGTGCTGCTGGTGACGATCGACACGCTGCGCGCGGACGCCGTCTCGCCGGACGCGGGTCCCGAGGCGACGCCGAGCCTCTCGGCGCTCGCCGCGCGAGGCACGCGCTTCACCGCCGTCACGTCGGTCACGCCGCTCACGCTGCCGGCACACGCGTCGCTGCTGACCGGACTGCGTCCCGCGCGACACGGGCTCACGGTGAACGGCGTGACCGCCGCACCGTTCGCGGTTCCGACGCTGGCCGAGCACCTCGCGGGCGCGGGCTACGCCACGGCCGCGTTCGTCTCGTGCGCGATCCTCGAGCACGAGCACGGACTCGATGCCGGCTTCGACGTCTACGACGACGACCTCTACGTGCCCGGCGGGCCCACCGCGCCCAAGGAGCGCCGCGGGGACCGCACGATCGACGCCGCGTCCGCGTGGCTCGACACGGCATCCTCCTCGGACGCCCCGTGGTTCGTGTGGACTCACCTGTACGACCCGCACGCACCGTACGCCGCGCCCGGCGGTCCCGAGGGACAGGACCGTGCCGCGTACCAGGCCGAGGTCGGGTACGCCGATACGCAACTCGGTCGCTTGATCGAGGCCGCGACGCGCGCGGCCCGTGGTCCGCTGCTCGTGCTCGTCACGTCCGATCACGGCGAGGCCCTCGGCGAGCACGGCGAGGACACCCACGGTGTGCTCCTGCACCAGGCCACGCTGCACGTCCCGCTCGTCGTGGGCTGGGAGGGGACGCCTCCTCAGGACGCGCCCTTCTCTTCGCAGGGCGTGGTGCGCGACGACGTGGTCTCGCTGCTCGACGTGACGCCCACGTTGCTCGCGACGCTGGACCTGCCGGTTCCCGACGGCCTCGACGGACGCGCGGTGATCGAGCCCGCGCCGCCGCGGGCGCTGCCGCTCGAGTCGGCGGCGCCGTGGTTCTTCTACGGCTTCTCGCCGCTGGCCGGCGTGCGTGCGGGAGTGCTCGAGCTGGTCGGTGCGCCGCGCGCCGATCCGTGCGACTGGCAGCTCTTCGACCTCTCGCTCGATCCGTACGAGCTGTCGCCCGCGGCCGGCGACGAGCATCCGCTGCGCGCGGCCGTGCCGTCGACCGAGGCCGAGCCTCCGACGCGTGCCAGCGGCGATGCGCAGGCGCTGGCCGAGCTGGGCTACGTGGGCGGCGGTGGAGCGCGTCCCGAACCGGACGCGCCGTGTCGCGACCCGCGTCGCGCGACCGGCTTCGTGCGCGCGCTCGACGCGGCGAACACCGCGCTCGTCGAGGGCGACCCACGCGCGGCGTACGACGACCTGGTCGGGCTGCGGGACGCGTGGGGCGACGTCCCCGAGTTGCGGTTGTTCCTGGGCAAGGCGTTGCGCGGTCTGGGACGGCAGCCCGAGGCCGACGCCGAGCTGTCGGTCGCGCACGCGCTCAACCCGCTCTCGACGGACATCCTGCTCGAGTGGGGCAAGGTGCTGCTCGAGTGGGGAGCGACCTCGCCCGACGCGGCGACCCGCGCGAAGGACGTCTTCGACCGCGCCCTGGCCCTGCAGCCCGACCTGCCCGAGGCGATCGCCCTGCGCGCGCTGCACGACGTGGTCTTCGGAGATCCGGCGGCGGCCTGGGCGCGCGTCGAACCGGCGCTCGTCGGGCGTCCGCGGCACACGGCGCTGGTCGTGGTCGGGGCGCGCGCGCTGCGGGCACTCGGTCGCGACGACGAGGCGCGCGCGCTGCAGGCGCGCCTCGTCCCCGGGGGCTGACCTCGGCGCGCGTCCGCGCGTCGCCCGCGAGCGGACGCCGCTCCTTCGGCACGCTCAGCCGTCGGCGCCCAGCGTCTCGAGCAAGGCCTCCTGGTCGGCGATGAGTCCGGCCAGGCCGTCGAGCGTCGCGCGGCACAGGATGCGCCCCTGTTCGAGATCGCTGGCGTACGCACGGTCGGCCGAGGCCGCGTGCTGCTCGGCCACCGCGAACGACTCGGCCAGCGCGCGGACCTCGATGCGCCGCGCCGACTCGACGCCGTCGCGATCCCAGGCCGCGAGCTCGTCGCGCAGCGCCCGCGCCCGCTCGAGCAACGGACTGCACTCCTGGATGAACCCCCAGCGCTCGTCGACCTGGCGGTGGAGCATCTGCGCCTGCGCCAGCAGTGAGTCGGACCGCTCGACGAGCTTGCGCAGCTCGGGCAGGCGCTGCCGGCGCGGCAGCTCGTCGTTCGTGAGCAGCGCCATCTGCTCGCTGCGCAGCACCGCCAGGCCGGCGCGCAGCGCGTCGTACTGCTCCTTGAGCGCGAGCTTGCGGCCCTGCTGCGTGAGCTGGTGGTAGGTGTCCTGCATGGCCTCGAGCTCGGCCTGGACGCTGCCGAACGCCAGCTCGGTCTCCTCGCGCCCGCGCACGAGGTCGGCGTCCTCGTCGCCGGCCAGCGCGAGCCACAGCAGCAGGCCGAGGCCCGCCAGCACGATCGCCAGGATGCGCGGTCCGCTCACGACGACGAGACTCCGGGGGGGACGGGGACGGGGGACACGACGGCGCCGCAGAGCCGCGCACCGGCCGGCACGTGCGCGCCGGGCATGACGAGGCAGCGTTCGAGGCGCGCGTGGGACGACACGACCGCGCCCGCTCCGACGGTGGTCCCGTCGAGCAGCTCGGCGTCGCGGGCCACGCGCGCGCCGTCGGCCACGAGTGCGGGTCCGTCCAGCAGGCGACCGCCGCGGGCCAGGAGTTCCGGGTGGACGGGCAGCTCCCCGGCCAGCGCGCGGGCCTGGGCGTCGAGCAGCGCGCGCGGCGTCCCCGTCTCGGCCCACGTCCCGGGGTGGAGGTATCCGGCGCAGCGCGCGCCGCGCTCCAGCAGCGGCAGGTAGCCGTCGCGCACCAGGCAGGCGGGCCGGTCGTGGGGCAGCGCCTCGACGAAGGCGCGCTCGACGAGGTGCACCGAGGCATTCACGTGGCGCGTGACGCCCGGCCGCCCGACTCGACCGACGATGTCTGTCAGCAGGCCCTCGGGGTCGCACTCGACCGCTCCGAAGACGTCGGGGTCGGCGTCATCGCTCAGCGCCATCGTGGCGATCGCGCCGGACGCCGCGTGCGTCCGGGCCAGCGCGGGCAGGTCGACCTCGGTCACCACGTCGCCGGCCAGCGCGAGCAGCGGTCCGTCGTCGAGTCGACGCGCTGCGTGCGCGAGACCGCCGCCGGTGCCGAGCAGATCGCGTTCGACGACGACCTCGAGCCGCAGTCCGGACACCGGCTCGGACGCGGCGAACGCGACGAGCAGTTCGGCGCGGTGCCACGCGTTGAGCACCACGCGCTCGACGCCCGCGCGGCGCAGCCGGTCGAGCGTGTGCAGCAGCAACGGCAGGTTGAGGAACGGGACCAGCGGCTTCGGCAGTGCGTCGGTGAGCGGACGCAGCCGACGTCCCTCGCCGGCGGCCAGCACCACGGCCTGCCGCGGGACGTTCACGCGCCGGCTGCCGCGGCCGGCGGCTCGACCGCGAGCGACGCGAACGCCAGGTCGAGCATCGGGAAGGGCAGCGTGTCGCGCTTGATCATGCGGCGCGCGCTGCGCGCGGCGGGCGCGATCCAGCGGCGCCAGGGCCCGCCCTTGTCGCCGTACGTCCCGATCGCCTTCGCCAGCCGCTGGACGGCCACCGTCGACGTGCCCTCGGCGTCGCCGGCGATGCGGTCACGGATCGCGTCCGGCAGCGCGACGTACGGGTCGTAGGCCAACGAGACGCGGTCGTACGGCAGCGGCCCGGGCAGCGCGTCCTGGTGGTCGAGCACGCGCAGGCGTCCCTCGTGGAGCATGAGGTTGCGCGCGTGGTAGTCACGATGGCAGAGCACGACCGGCAGGGCGGCGCAGGCCTCGGCCAGCGCGTCGAGTTCGGCCGCCAGCGCCGGGCCGGGCCCTTCGTGCAGACCCAGGCCGCGGGTGGCGAACTGGTGCAGCTCCTCGCGCATCCGGCGCCGGTCGAGCGGGGGCCTCGGCGAGGTGTCGAGGGTCAGCGGACGCAGCCGGTCGAGCAACGCGACCGCCTCGCTGTACGCCGGGGCCACGTTGTCGCCGCGACCGCGCGCGCCGGCGAGCGAGACGTCGCCGAGGTCCTCCTGGAGGATCCAGCCCTGCTCGAGGTTCACCCGGAAGAGCTGCGGGACGGGGATGCCGGCGGCGCCCAGCCGCTCGGTGGCGCGCGCCACGCGGCGCACCTCGGCCGGGCGCGTCCCCGAGGCGAACAGCATGAGCACGGCGCTGGGCGCTGGCGCCCCGCGCGGCGCGACGAGCCGGGCGTAGCGGCGCGCCGAGGCCTCGGCCGGCAGCCAGGCCAGCGAGCGCGCGGCGAGATCGGGATGCGACGGCAGGTCGTGACTGGCCATGGGCGGCAGTCTATCGGTCGCGGGAGGCGTTTTCGCCCGTCCGTCGGAGAGGGCGCGCGGGGCGTCCGGAACGTCCGTCGGACACCTGATAGACTCGGAAGCCATGAACCTCGCGATGCTGCTGCTCTCGCTGTTCGCCCTGTTCCCGGTCGCCGGCGACGAGGACGCGGCCCTGGTGGCCGAGTTCAAGAAGTTCTACGGCAACAAGGACAACACGCCGACGATGCGCCGCGAGGCGGTGCTCACGGTGTCGGGCACGAACTCCCTGGGCGCCGTGCAGGCCCTCACGCTGGCCCTCGAGGACGACGAGTTCATCGTGCGTGCGGCAGCCGTCGACGCCCTGGCCGCCACGAAGAACGAGGCCGGCGCGCGCTGGCTGCTCGACTCGGTGCTGCTCGACCGCAAGGCCTCGAAGAACACGCGTCTGGTCGCCGGCGTGGCCGAGGCGATGGGGGGCATGGGGCAGCCGTTCGTGCTCGGTCCGCTGCTCGACCTGCTGGAACACAGGGACCTCGAGGTGCGTCTGGGAGCCATCGCCGGGCTGGGGCGGCTGAAGGACGCGCAGGCCTGCGAGCACCTCGTCCCGCTCGCGACCGACGCCGAGCCCTCGGTGGCCATCTCCGCGCTCGACGCGCTCGTGTCGATCGGCGACGCCCCGGCCGCGCAGCCTGCGGTGCTGGCCGCGCTCGCGTCCGAGAACAAATCGGTGCGGCTGAAGGCGATCTCGGCCGTGTTGTCGCTGCGGCTCAAGGACGGCATCCGTCCGCTGATCATGATGCTCGACAACGACCCCGACCCGCGCGTGAGCGAGGACGCCTTCGAGGTGCTCACCACGCTCACGCTGCGCGCCTTCGGCGACACGACCGACGAATGGCTGTCGTGGTGGGACCGCACCGAGTCGGCCTGGAAGCTGCCCGATCTCGAGAAGATCGCCGAGGCCAAGAAGCGCATCGCCGAGACGGGCGGCAAGTACGGCAAGGCCAAGAAGACCTTCCAGGACATCGAGACCAAGTCCGACAACATCCTGTTCGTGATCGACGTGAGCCAGAGCATGTCGGAGCCGTTCGGCGACCCCGAGCGGCTCGAGCGCAGCGGCCGCAAGTACGCTTCGCTGCAGCGGCTCGAGATCGTCAAGGAAGAGCTGATCAACACGATCGAGTCGCTGCCCGACAGCACGAACTTCAACGTGATCGCCTTCGCCACCGACGTGAAGGCCTGGAAGGGCAAGGCCACCAAGGCGAACATCCTGGCCAAGAGCGCGGCCAGCGACTGGGTGCGCAAGCTCACGCCGCAGGGCGGTTCGGGCGCGGCCTTCCGGGCGCGCATGGGACTCAACAGTCCGACCGCGTCCGACGGGCAGACGAACACCTACCTGGCGCTCATGACCGCCTTCGGCGAAGAGGTCGACAAGCGTCGCGACAGCGCGTTCGTGACCGATCCGAAGGATCCCATCGACACCATCTTCTTCCTCACCGACGGCGAGCCGACGGTGGGCAAGACGGTCGACATGGGAGAGATCCGCGCGGAGGTGCGGCGCGTGAACGCCTTCCGCGGCGTCCAGCTGCACGTGATCTACGTGGGTGCCTTCGGCGGCAAGGACTTCAAGGGCCTGGCCGAGGAGAACGGCGGGGTCTTCGTGAGCGTCGGCGGCTGAGCGCAAGCGACGATTCGCGCCGTCCCGAAGGCGCGGCTCGCACCGCCCGGCGACGCGAGAGAGTGGTCGGGGTGACTGGATTCGAACCAGCGACCTCTACGTCCCGAACGTAGCGCTCTACCAAGCTGAGCCACACCCCGACGTCACGCGGCTCCCCGGGAGAGGGTCGGGAACGACGGAACCGCGAGGGGAGGATCATGCCGTCCGGCGGGCGGGTTCGCAAGCCCGGGCAGGGTGCCCTGCACGACTCGTGCGCATCCGTCTCGTGCGGGGGGCGTGGACCCGTTCTCAGCCGACGGACGTGGCGGCCGGGGTCCTCGGGCGCAGCAGGAAGCCGAGGCCGCCCAGCACGAGGATGAAGCCGAACACGAGCACGTGCGAGACGACGCCCGACACGCCGGCGGCTTCGGCGTCGACCCCGGCGAAGACGTAGCCGGCCGTCCAGCCGGCCTCCCAGGCGCCCACGCCGCCGAGCGTGTTGACCGGCAGGATCGACGTGAGGTGCAGCCCGGTGGCGCCCACGAGGTGGGTCGGGACGTCGATGGCGGCGAGGGCGCGTCCCACCGGATCATCGCCGCCGGCGGCGCGCAGGATCGCGAAGAGTGAGGCGTAGGTGAAGGCCCAGGCCAGCAGCGAGAGCAGCCCGGCCACCAGCAGACGGCCGCGCGAGAGCGCCACGAGGTGTCCGGCCGCCTGGGCCAGGAACGCGGACACGCGCCCGCGCAGCCCGCCCACCGCGGCCGCGTGCGAGAGCGCGTGCTCGCCGCCGAGCCAGCGCAGCGCGAGCGCCGCGAGCGGCCGCACGAGCAGCAGCCCGACCAGGAGCGCTCCCAGGATCGCCGCGGCCTGCACGCCGACGCGGTGCGGGCCGGTGTCGGTGTGCGCGGTGGCCAGTCCGATCAGCATGAACGTGGCCACGCTGCCCAGGTCGAGCACACGCGCCACGACGAGCGCCGCCGCGCCCTCGGCCAGGCTGCGTCCGGCCTCGGTGCGCAGCATCCAGGGCAGCGAGATCTCGCCGGAGCGCAGCGGCAGGACCAGGTTGAGCAGGTTGTGCCGGGCCGAGATCGAGACCAGGTGCGGCAGGCTGGCGCGCATGCCGGGCAGCAGCACGGCGAAGCGCAGCGCGCGTCCCACGTACACCCCGATGTACAGCAGGAAGGCCAGCGCCACGAGGGTCGGCGAGAGCACCGCCAGACGGTCGCCGACGCGCGTCGCCAGCTCGCCCAGGTCGAGATCGAGCAGCGCGAGCAAAACCGCCACCAGCACGGCCGTGGCGAGCAGGGCGAGCAGCGCGCGCTTCAAGGGACGGGTCGCGCCTCGAGCATCGCGTACCAGCTCTGGTTGCGCAGCAGCGGGACGCGCGCCAGCAACCGGTCGAGCGCGCGCAGTCCGGCGCCGAGCGCCGACGCGAGGCCCGCCGGGAGGTGCTTGAGCACGGGCACCAGGTCGGGGTTGTCGCACAGCGGATAGGCCAGGAAGCCGAAGCGCTCCTCGCGCACCACGCTCAGGCCCGCGCGGGCCAGCAGCTCGCGCAGTTGCGCCCGCGTGTACGCGCGGTCGATGGTGTGGATGCGTCCGAAGCTGGGACGCCGGCGCACCCAGGCGCGTGCCAGCCGCGTGAGCACGTTGTCGTTGGCCGGCTCGCCCAGCACGAGCGAGCCGCCGGGCTTGAGCACGCGTCGCATCTCGCGCAGCACGGCGACCTCGTCGTCCATGTGGTGCAGCGCCGAGCGGCACAGGACCACGTCGCAGCTCGCGTCGCGCAACGGCAGCTGCGTCATGTCGCCGCGCAGCAGGATGACCGCACCGCGCGCCGTCGGACCGGCGACGTAGCCGTCGAGCATCTCCTGGCTCGAGTCGAGGCCGACCACGCGCGCGAAGCGTCCCGCCAGGCGGTCGAGCAGGATGCCGGTGCCACAGCCCAGGTCGACCGCGAGGCCGTCGTCGTCGGCCGGGGTCATGCCCAGCAGCAGGTCGTTGCGCTCCTGCTGGAAGGCCTCGGAGAAGGCGTAGCCCGACCGACGGCGGTACATGTCCGCCACCTGGCGGTGCATCTCGATCTGCTCGCGCCGATGTTCGGTGAGGCCCGACATGGGGTCAGTCTGTCACACGTGCGCACCCCCGCCAACCGCGCGTCGCGGTGGCACCGGACCGTGTCCCGGGTCAGAATGACCCGACGTGGATCCGCCTCCCCCCAGTCCGCTGCGGCGGGCGCTCGTCGCCCTCGCCCTGCTCGTGCCGCTCGTGGTCGATCCGCACGAGGCGGACACGCTCGTCTTCAAGCAGCTCGCCTTGGCGGCGGCGGGCCTGCTGGTCTTCGGCTTCGACGCCCTGGGCACGCTGCTCGCAGGACGTCCCTGGCTGCGCGCGTCGGGCTTCGAGCGTCTGCTCGTACTGCTCGCCACGTGGGGCGCGATCTCGCTGACCTGGGCCGACAACCCGCTCATCGGACTGCCGTGGCTGGCGGCGCTGCTGGGCATGGCGGGCGTCTCGCGCGGCCTCCGCTCGGTGGTGCGCGGCGCGGGAGACCTGCGCCGCTGGACGTCCGCGCTCGTGGTCGTGGGCGTGATCGTCTTCGCCGTCGACGGCACGCCGGTCGTGCACGGTTTCACCGAGCTCTCGGAGAGCAACCGCAAGTACGCGTCGTGGCTGTTCCGGCACAACAACATGGCGGCCAACTACGCGGCTATCCTGGTGCCGCTCGGCGCGGCGCTCGTGCTGGCCGCCGAGCAGCTCCGCAAGCGCCTGTTGTGGACGCTCGCGGTGGTCGCGCTGCTCGTGTACCTCGTGCTGCTCGGGAGCCGCGCGGGCCTGGCCGCGGCGGCTCTCGGT
The DNA here is from genome assembly GCA_020638905.1 of Planctomycetota bacterium. GTDB lineage: Bacteria > Planctomycetota > B15-G4 > B15-G4 > B15-G4 > JACKHP01. The sequence continues at coordinate 61,139 of JACKHP010000014.1, forward strand.
GGCGCCGTGTTCGGATTGCTCGTGGCGCTGCGCCGCACGACCGGCGGCCTGCCGGCGCCCGGCAGGCGCGCGGCCGTGGTGCTGGGCGCGTTCGTGGCGGCCGGCGCCGTGGTTCCGCTCTCCGAGACGGTGCGCGGGTTCCTCAAGGCCCGTTTCTACGACGGCGTGCACGTGCTCGAGGGACTGGGGCTGGGCGACTTCCACGACGCGGTGTTCCGCAGCACGCTCTTCCGCAAGGCGGTCGAGATGGCCTCGGAGCAACCGTTGCGCGGTGTGGGCGCGGGCAACTTCCCCGTGGTCTATCCGCGCTACGAGCCGCTGCTGACGGTCAAGCCCCACGCGCACAACGACCTGCTGCAGGCCTTCGCCGAACTCGGGCTGCCCGGCGTGCTCGTGCTGCTGTCGCTCTTCGCGCTGCTCGTGATCGTGCTGCTGCGCGCGGCCAGTCGCGCGCCGGACGAACGGCGCTTCGTGTTGGCGGGGGGGATGCTCGGGTCGCTGGCGACGTTCGTGGTGTGCGGCTTCTTCGAGGTCCCGTTCACGGTCGCGTCGACGGCCTCGGTGCTGGCGCTCGTGGCCGGACTCGCGGCGAGACTCGAGCGTCCGGGCGACGCGCCCGAGACGGTGGTCGCCGACGGGCGCGGACGCGTCCTGGCCGCGGCGACGCTGGCGGTCTCGCTGGCCGGGCTGGTCCTCGTGGCGTGGCGCGCGCCGGCCTCGATGCTGCTGGCCGACGCGCAGGAGCACCTGGCGCGTTCGGCTGCCCTCGGCGCCGCCGCGGACGGCGTGGGCGCCTCCACCGAACGCCAGGCCGCGGTCGACGACCTGCGCCGCCTGGCCGCGCTGCCCACCGGCAATCCGCTGCCCTGGACCACCCTCGGTCGGATGTCGCTCGAGCAGGGCGACGCCGAGTCGGCGCTGCCGTGCTTCCAGCGTGCCCTCCAGCTCTGGCCGTACAGCGTCGAACTCATCCAGGACGAGGGCGAGGCGCTGCTCGACCTGGGCCGCCACGACGAGGCGCTCGAGCGCTTCCACCGCGCGGTGGCCACCAGCCCGGCGCGCAAGGATCCGCTCTTCCGGCTCGTGTTCGCGCTCTCCGAGGCGGGGCGCCGACGGGACGCGATCGACCTGCTCGAGCATCAGGTCCAGTCGCGCCCGGCCGACGTGGCCGTCGACCTGATCATGATGCTCGCGAACCAGTGGCGCGAGGAGGCCGAAGGGCTGCCCGAGGGTCCCGAGCGCGTGCGCGCGTTCGTGGCGGCGCGCCACTTCTACGCGGTGGTGCTCGAGGACGGCGATCCGCAGCTCGTGGCCCTGGCCGAGCCGCACTTCCAGCACTGCACGCACGTGCTGCAGTCGTTGCCCGGCTCGCCCGACTCGTGGTGGAAGGCGGTCTACGAACCGTGGCTCGACGAGAACGGCTGGACGATGCCGCAGACCGCGTTGTGGACCGCGATGGACGCCACGGGGCGCAAGATCTACCCCGGCTGGGAAGAGTCGGCCGGCCCGCCGCTGCCGCGCGCGATGCGCTGAAGCGCCCGTTCGGTCAGCCAGATCGCCCCTCGACACGTCGTGGGGACGGGTGCATCAAGTCACCCCGGGCGCGGCCCGAAGAGTCTTGTCTCTCCTCCTTCTTCTCGCGGCCCGGGCCCTCGGGGGAAACCCCGAGGGCCCGGGTTTCGGGTCGGACGCGAAGGACGGCGGGCCGGCTGTTCCAAAGCTCGTGGCGATGTGGTCCAATCGCCCGATGGAAACGTTCACGGCCCACCCCGAGCCCCGGGCGGCCGGCGCCGACGTCGAATGCGCCGCCGCGTTCCCGTCCCTCGAGCAGCGCATCGTCTCCGAAGGCTTGACCTTCGACGACCTGCTCCTCCTCCCGCGCTTCTCCGAGGTGCTGCCCTCGGCGGTGAGCGTGCGCACGCGCCTGTCGCCGCGCGTGAGCCTCAACGTGCCGCTGCTCTCGGCCGCGATGGACACGGTGACCGAGTCGTCGCTCGCCATCGCGCTCGCGCGCACGGGCGGCATCGGCATCATCCACAAGAACCTCAAGCCCGACGAGCAGGTGGCCGAGGTGCGCAAGGTCAAGCGTTCGGCGCACGGCGTGATCTCCGACCCGGTCACGCTGCCGCCCGACGCGACCATCGGCCGCGCGCGTGAGCTCATGGAGCGGCACAAGATCTCGGGCGTGCCGATCATCGACGTGAACGAGCGCGTGGTCGGGATCCTCACGAACCGCGACCTGCGCTTCCACCGCTCGCCCGAGACGCGCATCGCCGAGGTCATGACGACGCGGCTGGTCACGTCCGGCCCGGACACGACGCTCGAGGCGGCCAAGGACACGCTGCACCAGAACAAGATCGAGAAGTTGCTGCTCGTGCGCGAGGACGGGCGGCTCGCGGGCCTGATCACGATGCGCGACATCAACGAGGCCGCGCGCTGGCCCGACGCCTGCCGCGACGACGACGGACGCCTGCGCGTCGGAGCCGCCGTGGGCGTGCGCGAGTTCGAGCGCGTCGAGGCGCTCGTGGCGGCCGACGTCGACCTGCTCGTGGTCGACACCGCGCACGGTCACAGCAGGAACGTGGTCGAGACCGTGCGCGCCATCAAGCAGCGCTTCGACATCGACGTGGTGGCCGGCAACATCGCCACGGCCGACGCCGCGCGCGACCTGATCGAGGCGGGCGCCGACTGCCTCAAGGTCGGCATCGGCCCGGGCTCGATCTGCACCACGCGCGTGGTGGCGGGCGTGGGCGTGCCGCAGCTCACGGCCATCGGCAACGTGGTCGGCGTGGCGCGGCCCGCCGGCGTGGGCGTGATCGCCGACGGCGGCATCCGGCACAGCGGCGACGTCGTCAAGGCGCTCGCGGTGGGGGCCGACGCGGTGATGATCGGCGCGCTCTTCGCCGGTCTCGACGAGAGCCCGGGCGAATCGGTGCTCTACAAGGGCCGCTCGTACAAGACCGTGCGCGGCATGGGCTCGCTCGGCGCGATGATCGAGGGCAGCAAGGACCGCTACGGCCAGAGCGACGTCGCCAGCGACAAGCTCGTGCCCGAGGGCGTCGAGGGACTCGTGCCGTACAAGGGTCCGCTCGCGCCGTACGTGCACCAGCTCGTGGGCGGGCTGCGCTCCGGCATGGGATACCTCGGCGTGGCCGACCTCGTCGGGCTCGCCACGCACGCGCGCTTCGTGCGCGTGACCGCGGCGTCGTTGCGCGAGAACCACCCGCACGACATCGAGATCACCAAGGAAGCCCCGAACTACCACAGCAACTCCTGAGAGGTCCCGCGTGACCGCACCGTCCGCCGCGCCGCACACGCCGCGCTCCCTGGCCGAGGGCCAGGACTGCGTCGCCATCGTCGACTTCGGCAGCCAGTTCACGCAGCTCATCGCACGTCGCGTGCGCGAGCACGGCGTGTTCTGCCGCATCCACCCGTGCAGCGCGCCGCTCGACGAGATCGTCGGCGACCGCAGCCACCTCAAGGGCGTGATCCTGTCGGGCGGACCGCGCTCCGTCTACGAGGAGGGCGCGCCCGTCCTCGACCGCCGACTGCTCGAACTCGGCGTGCCCGTGCTCGGCATCTGCTACGGCCTGCAGGCCACGGTGCGCGCGCTGGGAGGGGCGGTCGAACCGGGGTCGGGCGGCGGCGAGTACGGACGCACCGAACTGCACGCGAGCGACCTCCCCGGCGCGCCCGAGCGCAGCGTCGTGTGGATGAGCCACGGTGACCGCACGACGCGCCTGCCCGACGGGTTCCGTACGCTGGCGTCCTCGGAGGGCTGCCCGTTCGCGGCGGTCGAGGGCTTCGACGGGCGCTTCCTCGGGCTGCAGTTCCATCCCGAGGTGACGCACACCGAGCACGGCAGTTCGATGCTCGAACGGTTCCTGCGCGACCGCTGCGGTGCCGCGGCGACGTGGGAGATGGGATCCTTCCTCGAGCACGCGATCGAGCGCGTGCGCGAGCAGGTGGGCGAGGCGCGGGTGATCTGCGGGCTCTCGGGCGGCGTCGACAGCTCGACGCTGGCCGTCCTGCTGCAGCGCGCGCTGGGCGAGCGGCTGACGTGCGTGTTCGTCGACAACGGACTGCTGCGCGCGGGCGAGGCCGACGAGGTCGTGAGCACGTTCGGCGGGCACTTCGGCGTCGACCTGCGCGCGATCGACGCCTCGACGCAGTTCCTCGGACGGCTCGCGGGCGTGACCGATCCCGAGCAGAAGCGGCGCATCATCGGCAAGACGTTCATCGACGTCTTCGCCGAGCAGGCGCGCACCATCGACGACGCGCGTTTCCTGGCCCAGGGCACGCTCTATCCCGACGTGATCGAGTCGGTCGCGGCGCACGGCGGTCCGACGTCGACGATCAAGACGCACCACAACGTGGGCGGCCTCCCGAAGGACCTGCAGTTCGAACTCGTCGAGCCCTTCCGTGAACTGTTCAAGGACGAGGTGCGCGCACTCGGACGCCTGCTCGGGCTGCCCGAGTCGATCGTCGCGCGGCATCCGTTTCCCGGCCCCGGGCTCGCGGTGCGCGTGCTGGGCGAGGTGAACGCCGAGCGCCTGGCCGTGGTGCGCGAGGCCGACCTGATCTTCCGCGACGAGCTCACCAAGAGCGGCTGGATGGCGCGCACGTCCCAGGCCTTCTGCGTGCTCCTGCCGGTGCGCTCGGTGGGCGTCATGGGCGACGGACGCAGCTACGAGTCGGTGCTCGCGTTGCGCTCGGTCGACACGAGCGACTTCATGACCGCCGACTGGAGCCGGTTGCCGCACGACTTCCTGGCGCGGGTGAGCAACCGCATCATCAACGAGGTGCCGGGCATCAACCGCGTCGTGTACGACGTGTCGAGCAAGCCTCCGGCGACGATCGAGTGGGAGTAGCAGGTCCCGCGCCGGGACGGCCGGCGCAGCGGGTCAGGGTCACGTCGACGGCGGCGCACCCGCGTCGCGCACGAGGGAGGTCGGGCATGTCGGTGCGGGCGATGGCGTGGGTGGTGCTGCTGGGCTTCGCGGTCGCGGCCTCGGGCGCGTGTGCGACCGGCGGCGAGCGGCTCGACGCCCAGGCGGCGTCGACGGCGCCGACACACGACGAGCGCATGGCGTGGTGGCGTGACGCGCGCTTCGGGTTGTTCATCCACTGGGGCCTGTACTCGGTGCCGGGCGGCGAGTGGAACGGCCAGACCGGGCACGCCGAATGGATCCGCACCACGGCCCAGATCCCCGTGCAGCAGTACGAGGAGCTCCTGTCGCAGTTCGACCCGGTCGACTTCGACGCCGACGCGTGGGTCGCGATGGCGAAGGCCGCGGGCATGCGGTACGTCGTGATCACGAGCAAGCACCACGACGGCTTCTGCCTGTTCGACAGCGCGCTCACCGACTGGGACGTCATGTCGACGCCCTTCCGGCGCGACATCATGGGCGAGATCGTGGCCGCCTGCCGCCGGCAGGGCATGCACGTCGGCTTCTACCACTCGATCATGGACTGGCACCATCCCGACTACCTGCCGCGCCGCGGCTGGGAGGACTGGTCGCCCGACGGTGCCGAGTTCGACCGCTTCGTGCAGTACCTGCACGGGCAGGTCACCGAGCTGCTCACGAAGTACGGTCCGATCGACGTGCTCTGGTTCGACGGCGAGTGGGAGTCGACCTGGACCCACGAGCAGGGCGAGGCGCTCTACGACCTGTGCCGCTCGTTGCAGCCGTCGATCATCGTCAACAACCGCGTCGACAAGGGGCGCGGCGGCATGGCCGGCCTGACCGACGAGGGCTTCGTCGGCGACTTCGGGACACCCGAGCAGGAGGTCCCCGCCGAGGGACTGCCCGGGGTCGACTGGGAGTCGTGCATGACGATGAACGACCATTGGGGCTGGAATCGCGCCGACCACGACTGGAAGTCGGTGGACGAGCTCGTGCGCACGCTGATCGACATCGCGAGCAAGGGTGGCAACTTCCTGCTCAACGTGGGACCCACCGAGCGCGGGACCTTCCCGCCCGAGGCCGTCGAGCGCCTGGCGGCCATGGGTCGCTGGATGGACGTGCACGGCGACGCGATCCACGGCACGACGGCCAGCCCGTTCGGCGTGCTGCCGTGGGGGCGCTGCACGATGCGCTCCGACGCGAACGGCACGCGGCTGTTCCTGCACGTGTTCGACTGGCCCGAGACCGGACGCCTGGTCGTCCCCGGGCTGGGCAACACGGTGCGGCGCGCGGCGCTCATGGAGAGTCCCGACGCGTCGCTCCCGGTGGCGCGCGACGAGGGCGACGTGATCGTGACGCTGCCCGCCACGCGTCCCGACGTGGTCGTGCCAGTGCTCGAGCTGGACGTCGAGGGCGCGCCGATCGTGTACCGTCCGCCGAGCATCGTGGTGCCGGCGCCGATCTTCGTGCGTCCGATCGAGGTCGCGATCGAGTCGGGATCGCCCGCGCTCGAGGTGCGCTACACCGTCGACGGGAGCCGTCCGGACGCGACCTCGCCGCTCTACGAGCGACCGCTCACGCTCGACGACGGCGCGACGGTCCAGGCGCGCGCCTTCCACGACGGACGCCCCGTGAGCGGCGTCGCGCGGCTCGAGCTGCGGCGCGTCGAGCCGTGGGCCGCGAGCGCGCCGACCGAAGGACGTCCCGGCCTGCGCCGCTCCGAGTTCGCCGGGACGTACGACGCGCTCCCCGACCTCGCCGGCCGGGTGCCCGACGCCGAGGGCATCGTGCCGGCCGTCGCCCTCGACGAGGGTCCCGCGCGCGAGCACCTCGTGCTGCGCTATGCGGGCCGCCTGATCGTCCCCGAGGACGACGTGTACACCTTCGCGCTCTCGTCGGACGACGGCTCGCGGTTGCTGCTCGACGGCCGGCTCGTCGTCGACGACGACGGCCTGCACGGTCCGCTCGAGGAGCGCGGCGTGGCGCCGCTCGCGAAGGGTGCCCACGCGCTCGTCGTCGAGTGGTTCAACAAGACCGGGGGCGCCGAGCTGCGCCTGCGCTGGGCACGGTCCGGCGAGGCGCTGCACGACGTGCCCCCCGAGGCCTTCGTCGTCGGACGCTGACGCTCGTCGTGCCGTGCGGCGTGCCGTGCTCGCCGACGCGCGCCGTGGCCCGCACCGCCGAGCGTGCATTGGCGAGGCGCGCGTCAGAGCCCGATGATCTCGCCTTCGCGCGCCACGCGCAGTCCCGCGGCGCGGATGCGTTCGGTCGCCGCGCTGCTCGGGTCGGCGGCCGGGTTGCCGTGGTTGAGGTGCGTGAACACGATCTTGCGCCGCTCCTCGAGCGGCGCGTCGGCGAGCAGCGCCAGCGTCGTCGAGATCGTCGGGTGCGGGACGTCGGCGAGGTCGCGTCCCGGGACCTCGTCGCCGTCGAAGAACGTGCCGTCGACGAGGGCCACGTCGACCGTGGCGACCCAGGCCAGCAGCGTCGTCGCTCCGTCGGGCCAGCGGTCGATGTCCGGCAGGTAGAGCAGCGACGCCGACGGTCCGCGCAGCAGGTACGCCACGGTGTCGCTGAACTCGTCGCGGTGCGGCACGGGCAGCGCGACGACCGAGAGGTCGGGGCGTCCCGCGCCGTCGGCGTGCAGCGGACGCGGCACGCCGGGTTCGAGCATCACCGGCGCCACGTATCCCGCACGGGCCAGGAACGCGTACGGCTCGGCGCTCGTGAGGAAGTCGATCAGGCGCGGGCTGCCGAACACCGGCAGGTCGTGTGCGGCGTAGGCCTCCCGTCCGAACTGCAGCAGCCCGCTCACATGGCCCATGTGCGCGTGGGTGAGGAACACGCCGTCGAAGAGCGGGGGACGCGGCCCCTCGTCGACGCGCGTCGGCGGGTGTCCCCGCGCACGCTCGACCTGCTCGCGCACGTCGGGCGTGGCGTCGAACAGCCAGCGCGCGCCGCTGCGGGGGTCGGCCAGCAGCAGCGAGGCCACCAGCCGGCGCCGACGGGGGTCGCGTCGGGCCGCCTCGCACGCCGATCCGCGACAGCCGATCTGGGGCAGTCCGGCGTCCTGGGCCGTGCCCAGGACGACCACGTACGGACGGTCGAGCGGTGGGGCATCCGCGGCGGGCAGCGCGAAGCCGGCGGGTTGCGGCGTGCGCGGCCCGGCCGGCGGTCCGGAGGCTGGCTCGGAGCCCGTGGGCGGACCCGCGCAGGAGACCAGCAGGCCGAGCGCCAGCCGAGCGGCGTGCCGGACGAGCGGCGTCGCCCGCGTCGCGGCCCTCCCTGCGGATCCTGCGGCCGGGGTCGGGTGCCTGGCGCCCGGGCGGCGGGCCGAGATGGCGCGATCGGTCTCGGTGGGACGGGGCACGCCGAGAGGATACCCGTCTGCGGCGACGTCCCGCGAGGCCGTCCGGAGGCGGCGTCCTCTCGGCGTCTTCACATAACCTTCATGCCGCGGAGGCTTGCGCCTCACGCCGGCTTGATGACATGCGCCGGTCGCGGGAGCCGACGAGGCCCCTGCGTCCCCGATGCCTCCCGAGGAACCTACCCTTGAGCACTTCGCTGCGAACCGCCCTGATCGCCCTGCTGCTGGTGAGCGGGCTGACCGCCCAGGTCAAGGTCGACGAGAACCTTCCCGAGTACGAGGCCGTCCAGGGGGTCTCGGGGTCCATCAAGAGCGTGGGCTCCGACACGATGAACAACCTCATGACGCTGTGGGCCGAGGGCTTCCTCGCGGTCTACCCGAACGTGCAGGTCGAGATCGAGGGCAAGGGGTCGTCGACGGCGCCGCCGGCGCTCGTGGCCGGCTCGGCGAACTTCGGTCCGATGAGCCGGACCATGAAGAAGGAAGAAGTCGAGTCGTTCGAGAAGGCGTACGGCTACCGTCCGACCGAGCTCAACACGAGCATCGACATGCTCGCCGTGTACGTGAACAAGGACAACCCCGTCCGGGGTCTCACGCTGCAGCAGGTCGACGCGATGTTCAGCAAGGCCCGCAAGGGCGGCGCGCCGGCCGAGGCGCGCACCTGGGGCGACGTGGGCCTGACCGGTGCGTGGGCGCGCCAGCCGATCAGCCTCTACGGACGCAACTCGGCCTCGGGCACCTACGGCTACTTCAAGGAGAAGGCGCTCTTCAAGGGTGACTACAAGGACTCCGTCAAGGAGCAGCCCGGCAGCTCGGCCGTCGTGCAGGGCGTGGCCACCGACAAGTTCGGCGTGGGCTACTCGGGCATCGGCTACATCACCGCCGACGTCCGGGCCGTGCCGCTGGCGCTCGACGAGCGCAGCGAGGCCATCCCGGCCGACGCCGACCACGCGTACACGGGCGAGTACCCGCTCGCGCGCTTCCTGAAGCTGTACGTGAACAAGGAACCCAACAAGGAGCTCGACCCGCTGCGCCGCGAGTTCCTGAAGTACATCTTCAGCCGGCAGGGACAGCGCGACGTGGTCAAGGCCGGGTACTACCCGGTCACGGCCGAGATCGCCGCCGAGTCGCTCGCGGCGATCGGCCTCCAGCTCGAGCGGGCCGGCACGCACTGATCCGAGTCGGCTCGCCATGATCCCGGCGAGGTCCCGCGGCGCGTCGTGCGCGCGCGGGACGTCGCCGGGCAGTCCCCGCAGGAGGCGCCGGGCGCCTTGACCGCCGAGAAGACCTTCACCGGCCGCGGACGCCGACGCGTGACGCGTCCCGGCGTGCGCTTCGCGGAAGTCGCGAGCCGCGTGCTCATCACGATCGGCGGCGTCGGCACGATCCTGGCCGTCACGCTGATCTTCGTCTTCCTCGTGTCGGTCGTGCTGCCGCTGTTCCTCGACGCCGACATCCAGCCGGCGCGCGACGTGGGCGCGGCGGCGGTGGGCTCGCACGCGGTGCGGCTGGTGGCCGACGAGAACGGCCTGCTGGGCGCCGTGCTCGGTCGCGACGGACGCCTGGCGCTGCACCGCCTCGACACCGGGGCCGAGATCGGCGAGCGCACGCCGTTCGCCGAGCCGCCCTTGTCCTGGTCCGAGGCCCTCGGGGGCGAGGACTCGGTCTTCGGGTTCAGCGGCGGCACGGTGCGGCTGGGACGTTTCGTGGCCACGTCCGAGTTCCTCGCGCCCGAGGCCGTCGACGCGACCCTCGCGGCGTTGAAGCCGGGCGAGATCGTGACCTGGGGCCAGGGACTGGCCCAGGCCACCACCGAGGGCGCGATCCGCACCGAGCGCCTGGCGCTCGAGCTCGACCCGCCGCTGGCGACGACGCTGCCCGACGACATCGTCGCGGTGGACACGTCCGGCGGCGCCGACCGGCGCGTGTTCGTGGCACTCGATGCCGACGGTCGGCTCGAGCACTACGAGCTGCGCAGCAAGCGCAACCTGCTCACCGGCAAGACGACCACCACGCTCGACGCCCACGAGCTGCCGTACGAGCCGCATCCCGAGCTGGGTGCGCCCGACCATCTGCTGCTCAACGGCGGCGGCGACGTCGTGCTGCTCGTGTGGGACGACGGACGGCTCGAGCGCCTCGACGTGCGCGACCCGTCCGAACCCGCCCTCGTCGAGGTGCGCGACCTTTTGCCCGAGCCGGGCGTCACGATCACCGCGTTGCGCTGGATGATCGGCCGTTCGACGTTCGTGGTGGGCGACTCGTCGGGCGCGGTGCACGCGTGGTTCCGCATCAAGCCCGAGGACGCCGACAGCGGCGACGGCAGCGTCCTCGTCGCGGCCCACGAGCTGGTGCCGTCCGGTGGTCCGGCCGTCACGTGCCTCTCGCCGTCGTCGCGTTCGCGCCTGCTCGTGACGGGCTTCGCCGACGGACGCGTCACGCTGCACCACGTCACGTCCGGACAACTCCTGGGCGAGACGAAGCTGCCCGACGGGCGCGCCCCCGAGCTGCTCGTGCTGCGTCCGAAGGAGGACGGCCTGCTGGCCCTGGCCGGCGGCGAGCTGTTCGCCTGGACGATGGACAAGCACCATCCCGAGGCCAGCTTCGCGGCGCTCTTCGGGCCGGTCTGGTACGAGAGCTACGAGAAGCCCGACCACGTCTGGCAGTCGTCGTCGGGCACAGACGACTTCGAGCCCAAGCTGGGCCTCGTGCCCCTGGTCTTCGGCACCGTCAAGGCGACCTTCTACTCGATGCTCTTCGGCGCGCCGATCGCGCTCCTGGCCGCGCTCTTCACGAGCGAGTTCCTGGGACGCCGCGCGCGCACGCCGGTCAAGTCGACGATCGAGATGATGGCCAGCCTGCCGAGCGTGGTGCTCGGCTTCCTGGCCGCGATCGTGATCGCGCCGTTCGTGCAGGCCATGCTGCCCGCGGTGCTCGCCGGCCTGGTGGCGATCCCGTTCTGCGTGCTGCTCGGCGCCTATCTGTGGCAGCTCCTGCCGGGACCGGTCGCGGTGCGCGCCGCGGGCCTGCCGCGCATGGGGGCGATGCTGCTCGCGCTGCTCTGCGGCGTGCTGCTGGCCGACGTGCTCGGCGGTCCGGTGCAGGACCTGCTCTTCGCCGGCGACGTGGTGCTGTGGCTCGACGGCCAGCGCGGTTCCGCCTGGGGCGGCTGGATGATCCTGGTGCTGCCCGTGGCGGCGCTGGCCTCGGCGCTGCTGCTCGGGCGGGGCCTGGGCGCCGCCTTCCTGGCCCGCGTGCGCGGCTGGTCGCGGCGCGCCTGCGCCCTGGCCGACCTGACGCGCTTCGTGTTCGGCGCCCTGCTGACCGTCGGCCTCGCGCTGGCGGTCTCGCACGCCCTCGACGCCATGGGCTTCGACGCGCGCGGCGGCATGCTGGGCACCTACGAGCAGCGCAACGCGCTCGTGGTCGGCTTCATCATGGGCTTCGCGATCATCCCGATCATCTACACGCTGGCGGACGACGCGCTCACCAGCGTGCCCGACCACCTGCGGCTGGCCTCGCTCGGGGCCGGCGCGACGCCCTGGCAGACGGCCATGCGCGTGGTCGTCCCGACCGCGATGAGCGGGCTTTTCTCGGCGCTCATGATCGGACTCGGCCGCGCGGTGGGCGAGACGATGATCGTGCTCATGGCGACGGGCAACACGCCGGTGCGCGACTGGAACGTGTTCAACGGCTTCCGCACGCTCTCGGCCAACATCGCGGTCGAGCTGCCCGAGGCCGTGCAGGGCAGCACGCACTACCGCACGCTGTTCCTGGCCGCGCTCGTGCTGTTCGGCATGACGTTCCTGCTCAACACGCTGGCCGAGACGGTGCGTCAGCGCTTCCGGCGGAGGGCCTGGCAGCTGTGAGCGTGACCGCGCCTCCGCCGATCCGTCCCGTACCCCCGGGGTCGACGCTCCCCGCCGCGCGCGGGCACCGTCCGCGGCGCCCGCGCGGGACCTCGCTGTACGCCCACGGCGAGCCGCTCGTGTGGCTCACGGGCAGTGCGCTGATCGTCTCGGTGCTGATGATCGTGGCGCTGCTCGGGCTGGTGCTCACGATGGGCCTCTCGACCTTCTGGCCCCAGCACGTGACCGAGGTCACGAGCCTCTCGGGCGAGCACTGGATGGGCGAGATCACCGACAGCGAGCGCTACGTCCCCGACGCCGACATGCTCTCGTTCCTCGAGCCCGAGGTGCGTGCCTCGGCCGAGGCCGCGCTGGCCGCGTCCCCCGACGGACGGGTGCGGCGGCGGCTCTTCCGCACCGGCAACTTCGACCTCTCCGGTTCGCACTTCCGCTGGATCGACGACTACGAGACCGCGGCCGAGGCGCAGCCCGAGTGGGCGGTGGTCCTCGAGCGCATGGCCTGGGGACGTTTCTACGGCACGCCCGCGGCCTTCCTGGTCGACGGAGACGTGGTCGCCGAGGGGCCCGAGGCGAGCTGGGCCGCGTTCGAGCGCGAACACGAGCCGTCGCGCGCGCGCTTCGACGAGCTGCGCGAGATCGAGGTCTTCGCGGTGGGCGACACGCACCACCGCATCGAGGAGGCGCGCCAGGCCCTGCGCGAGGTCGAGCTGACCGACGGCCAGGACTCCGATCGCTATCGCGCCGCGCAGGCCGAACACGACCGCGTGGTGGCGGCCGCGGAGCGCGACTACGCCACGCTCGACGAGCGGCGCACCGCGCTGCGCGCCGAGAACGACCGCTACGCGCTGCGCATGGCCACCGCCGACGGGAAGACGCTCGACGTGACCGTCGCCGACGTGGTGCGCGGCTATCCCGCCAACCAGCTCGGATTCGTGGCGCGCGTGGGCGTCTACCTCTCGCGCTGGTGGGAGTTCCTGTGGGACCGTCCGCGCGAGCACAACAGCGAGGGCGGCGTGTTCCCGGCCATCTTCGGCACGGTGATCATGACGCTTATCATGTCGGTGCTCGTCGTGCCGTTCGGCGTGCTGGCCGCGCTCTACCTGCGCGAGTACGCCAAGCAGGGCTGGGCGGTGAGCGCGGTGCGCATCGCGGTCAACAACCTGGCCGGCGTCCCGAGCATCGTCTTCGGCGTCTTCGGCCTGGGCTTCTTCTGCTACATCGTCGGCGGCTGGATCGACGAGTCGTTCTACGCGGCGAACCTGCCCAACCCGACGTTCGGCAAGAGCGGCCTGCTGTGGGCCTCGTTCACACTCGCGCTGCTCACGCTGCCGGTGGTCATCGTGGCCACCGAGGAGGCGCTCGCGGCCGTGCCGAATTCGATGCGCGAGGGCAGCTACGCCTGCGGCGCGACGAAGTGGCAGACGATCCGGCGCATCGTGCTCCCGCGCGCGGCGCCCGGCATCATGACCGGCATGATCCTGGCCATCGCGCGCGGTGCGGGCGAGGTCGCGCCGCTGATGCTCGTCGGCGCGGTCAAGCTGGTCGACAAGCTGCCGCTCGACCTGCGTGACTGGTCGGGCTCGCTGGGGCCGATCCCCACGGGCGCGATGCACCTCGACCGCAGCTTCATGCACCTGGGCTTCCACATCTTCGATCTGGGATTCCAGAGCCCGAACAGCGAGGCGGCCAAGCCGATGGTCTTCACGACCACGCTGCTGCTGATCGCCATCATCGTCAGCCTGAACCTGATCGCCATCTGGGTCCGCGCGCGCCTGCGCCGTCGGTTCCAGGGGACGCACATCTGAGAGTCGCCATGATCGAGGCCAGCGAGACGCAGCGCCCGTCGACCGGACCCACGCCCGCGCGGCCGGGGCTCGACGTCCGTCGTCCCCACGAGGGTGGCGCCGTCCCGCGCCGTCCGCGGCACGGCGGACTGTTCGAGTCGATCGAGCAGGGGCGCCAGTTCGAGACCGTGCGGCACGAGGCGGCCGCGCGCGAGGACGCGGTGCTGGAGATCGACGACTTCGATCTCTACTACGGCGCGGTACGCGCGCTGCACGGTGTGTCGCTGGTCTGCCCGCGCGGCAAGGTGACCGCGCTCATCGGTCCCTCGGGCTGCGGCAAGTCGACGCTGCTGCGCTCGGTGAACCGCATGAACGACCTGATCGACTCGGTGCGCATCGACGGCGACATGCGCCTGAACGGCGACTCGATCTACGCGCCGGGCGTCGACGTGATCCAGCTCCGCAAGCGCATCGGCATGGTGTTCCAGAAGCCGAACCCGTTCCCGATGAGCATCTTCGAGAACGTGGTCTACTCGCTGCGCATCGACGGCGAGCGCGACCGCTCGGTGCTCGAGGAGGTGTGCGAGTCGAGCCTGCGCGGGGCCGGCCTCTGGAGCGAGGCCAAGGACCGGCTGCACGAGTCGGGGCTCGCGCTCTCCGGCGGTCAGCAGCAGCGCCTGTGCATCGCGCGCGCCATCGCCGCCGAGCCCGAGGTGCTGCTGCTCGACGAGCCGTGTTCGGCGCTCGACCCGATCGCCACCGGGCGCATCGAGGAGCTCATCGACGAGCTCAAGGGCAGCTACTCGGTGCTGATCGTGACGCACAACATGCAGCAGGCGTCGCGCACGAGCGACTTCACCGCCTTCATGTACCTCGGACGACTGGTCGAGTTCGGTCCGACCGAGGACATCTTCGTGAACCCGCGCCTCAAGGAGACCGAGGACTACGTCACCGGCCGCTTCGGTTGACCGTCCTCGCGCCCCGGCGCCCAGCAGGGAACCCCCAGTCGCCATGACGACCTTCCGTCTCCGCTCCCGCTCGTCCGTCCTCGTGGTCCTGGCGCTCGCCGTGGGCTGCGGCTCGCCCGCGGTCCACGACGACTCGGCTCCGGTCGCGTCGCAGGACGCCACCGCGTCCGGCGCGCCGTCGGCGTCCGCCGTGCAGTCCGCGCAGCACGAGCCCGAGGCCGTGCTCGCCGAGGCCTTCCACAAGGACGGCTTCCTCGAGTACGAGGTCGACGGCCGCCTGTGGATCTTCCGCGACGGCAGCGAGTCGCTCGCGAAGTACGCCGCGTCCCACGAGTTGCCCGAGGTGCACTCGACGCGTCCCGGCGCCGGCCCCGGCGGACGCACGCTCAAGTCGCCCGAGGGCGACACGCTCGTCGAGTGGCTGGCCTCGCGTCCCGGCTTCGCGGCCTTCGTGCGCGACGGGCGGCTGTGGGTCTTCCGCGCCGGCAGCCCCGAGCTGTCCGAGTTCCACGCGCAGGGCGAGCCCTCCGAGCAGTTCACCCGTCCCGGGGCGGGCTTCGGCGGCATGACGCTCAAGGGACCCGACCGCGAGACCGTCGAGGCCTACCTGGCCGCGTCCTGACGAGGGCGACGGCGCCCCGCGCGCGTCCTCCGACGTTGGGGGACGCGCCTCGCGCGCGGTAAGGTGCCCCGCGCCATGTCGCGCGTGCCCGTCCCGCAGGTCCTGCCCGCCGCCTTCTGCGAACGCCTCGCGCGTCTCGTCGCCGCGCACGACCTGCCGGGCGTGCTCGACGCGCTGGCCCACGAGCGCCTGCCCTCCGTGCGCGTGAACACCCTGCGCGGCGATCCGTCCGACGTGGTCGACGAGCTGCTGCGCGAGGGGATCGCGCTGCGGCCGGTGGCGGGGCTGCCCGAGGCGTTCGTGCTCGACGACCGGGCGGCGCTGCGCGCCCTGCAGGCCAGCGCGCCCGCGCGCCGCGGCGCACTGTTCGTGCAGGGCCTCTCGAGCCAGCTCGCGGCTCCGGCGCTCGACCCGCGGCCCGGCGAGACGATCCTCGACCTGGCCGCGGCGCCGGGCGGCAAGACCTGCCACCTGGCCGCCCGCATGGGGGATCACGGACGCCTGCTGGCCAACGACCGCAGCCGGACGCGGGTCTTCCGGCTGCGCGCCGTCCTGCAGGAGCAGGGCGTGCGCTGTGCCGAGGTGACCTGTCGGCCGGGCGAGACGTTCGCGCGCAGCCACCCCGGCGGCTTCGATCGCGTGCTGCTCGACGCGCCCTGCTCGGCCGAGGCGCGCCTGCGCGGGACGCCGCCCGACCCGTCCGCCGAGGCGCCGCTCGAACGCCGTCCCCGCGGACGGCGCGCGAAGGCTGCGCGCCGCGCGTCCGGCGAGCCGCTCTGGTCGTTGCCGCGCATCAAGCGCCTGGCGGGACAGCAGCAGCGCCTGCTCATGGCGGCGCTCGACGCCGCCCGTCCCGGTGGAGTGGTCGTGTACGCCACCTGCACCCTGGCGCCCGAGGAGAACGAGGCCGTGCTCGACCGTGTGCTGCGCGCGCGCGAGGGCGAGGTCGTGCTCGAGGAGCTGCCTCCGCAGGGCGAGGGCGCGCGTCCGGGGGTCACGGCCTTCGGCGGACGGGAGTTCCTGCCCGAGCTCGGACGGGCCGTGCGGATCCTGCCGGGCCCCGATCGCGACGCCTTCTTCCTGGCCCGATTGCGCCGTCTGCCCGCTTGACCGCCGAGCGATGTTCGGTCAATGTTAGGTCATGGTCCGACGCGTGCCCGAGTTCGTCTCCGCGCAGCCTCCCGAGGGCTCGGCGGGGGGCGTCCGGCTGCCCAGTGGATACGCCGACCTCGATCGGGCCCTGGGCGGAGGCTGGCCGGCGGGGGTGCTGGCCGAGGTGCGCGGGCGCGGACGCAGCAGCCTCGGGTTGGCGGCGGTGCGCTCGGCCCAGGCGCGCGGCGTGCCGTGTGCCTGGATCGACGGCAGCGGCGGCTTCTGTCCGGCGACCGCGCGGGTCGACCTGGGTGCGCTCGTGCTCGTCCGTCCGCGCGAGAGGGCGGTCGGCGACGGCGGGCCGGGCGTGCGCGGCGACCTCGCGCGGATGCTCTTCGCGGCCGACGTGCTGCTGCGCAGCCGAGCCTTCGGACTCCTCGTGCTCGACCTCCCGGCGGGGCGTCGGGGTCCGGCGGCGGCCTGGTTCCGGCTGGCGCGGCTGACCCTGCGGGCCGAGGCACCGTTGCTGCTGCTGCAGGGCGGAGCCTCGCTCGTCGCGGGTTCGGCGGCGTCCCTCGTGCTCGACGTGACACTGCGTCCCGGGGCAGGGCCCGCGTGGGACGAGCTGCCGCCGCCGAGGCTCTCCGTGCACCTGCGCCGGCACCGCGGCGCGAGCGGCGAGCGGCGGGTCGATCTGCCGGCGACATCCGAGACCGACACGCCCGGGCACGACCGTCCGAGTCCGACGGGTCCGCGGGCGGGACGGGCCCCCGACGCGCCATCGCGGCGCCGGGGCTGACCTCCCGTGCTGGCCTGCGTGTGGCTCGAGTCCGTCGACGACGCCCTGCTGCGGCAGCTCTTCGCCGTCACGCCGGTGCTCTCGGCGCGCGGCGAGGTGGTGTTCCTCGATCTGCGCGGCACCGAGCGCCTGCACCGCGGGACGGCCGGCGCCATCGCCGCCATCCGGGCCGCCCTGGCGCCCGGGGTCCCGCGCGGCATCGGGCTGGCGGGCAACCGCTTCACGGCCGAGATCGCCGCCCGGACGGGGCGTGCGGTGGCCGTCCCGCCCGGTGACGAGGCGCTCTTCCTGGCGCACCTGCCGCTCGCGGTGCTGCCGCTCTCCGCGGGGCTCGCGCGACGGCTCGAACCGCTCGGGCTGCGCACGCTGGGCGACTTCGCCTCGCTCCCGCTGGGCTCGGTCGAGCGGCGCTACGGGCCCGAGGGCGTGGCCATGCACAGGCTGGCGCGCGGCGACGACGAGGCCGCGCTCGTCCCGCTGCGTCCCGACGAAGACCTGCGCGTGCTGGCCCGGGTCGAACCGCCGGCGGTGGCCTTCGACGCGTTGGCCGGGCAGCTCGGCGAGGCGCTGGGGCAGCTCGCGACGGCGCTCGACGAGCGCGACCGCGGGGTGAGCCGGCTCGTGCTGCGCTGCGAGCTCGACCCGGCCCGCGACGTCGAGGCCGACGAGGTCTTCGGTCCGCCGTCCGCGCATGCGCCCGAGGTCTGGGAGGTGCTGCCGGCCAGCCCCGAGGCACGCGCGCCGCTGCTGCTCGACCTGCTCGCGCTGCAGCTCGAGCGGCGTCCGCCGCGCGGCGCGGTGACCGGCTTGCTGCTGCACGCGGCCGAGGTGGCGCCCCTCGCGGTGCACCAGAACGGGCTCTTCGGAGAGGTGGCGCGCGACGCCTCGCGGCGCGCCGAGGCGCTCTCGCGGCTCGTGGCCACGCTCGGTCCCGAGGTCGCGCGCCGTCCGCGGGTGCGGCGCGAGCACCTGCTCGAGCAACGCTGGACGGACGAGGTCGCGTCCGAGGGTGACGGCGTGCGCGACGCCGGCGCGCGGGCGTCGAAGACGTCCCGCGCGGGATCGGCGACGGGCGCGACGGGGCGGGCGGCGAAGGCGGCGCGCGGCGCGTCGCGCGTGGCCGAGCGCGGAGTCGACGAGACGTCGCGCGCCGCGTCCGGCGTCCCGCTGGTCGGGTCCGTCGCCGATCCCGGCGACGTCGGGGGCGCGCGTCGGCGCCCCGGCGACGAGCCGGCGTGCGGTCCGACCTTGCGCCTGCTGAGGCGTCCCGAGGTGCTCGTGCCGCTGCTGGCCGGCGGCGAACTCGTGGGCTTCCGCCGTGGACGCATCGAGCTGCGCGTGGCGCGGCTCTCGGCGCCGCGCCGGCTCGAGGGCGGCTGGTGGCGCGACGCATGGGCGCGCGACGAGCACGACCTCGTCACCGACGACGGCGCGATCTGGCGCATCTGCCGTGACATGCCCACGCGCCGCTGGCTGCTCCTGGGAGAGTTCGATTGAAGCGCGCGCGCGACGGCCCGCGCTACGCCGAGCTGGCCTGCCAGTCGGCCTTCAGCTTCCTGCGCGGGGCGTCCGAGCCCGAGGTGCTCGTCGAGCGCGCGGCGGCGCTCGGCTACACCGCGCTGGCGTTGGCCGACCGCGACGGACTCTACGGCAGTCCGCGCCTGCACGCCGCGGGACGGCGACACGCGCTGCCCGTGATCCACGGCACCACGCTCACCCTCGAACGCGCCGGCGCGCGGGCCTACGACGGACGTCCCGACGGCGCCGACGACCGCCTGCTGCTGCTCGCGCGCCACGAAGGCGGATGGCAGCGCCTGTGCCGGCTCGTGTCCGCCGCGCGGCTGCGCAGCCGCACCGGGCCCGTCACGCCGCTGGGCGCGCTGCTCGACGCGTGCGCGTGCGCCGTGCCGGGCGACGCGCGCACCGACGCATCGCGTGAGCACGGGCTGCTCGCACTGATCGGTCCGCACCTGCCCGACGCGAGCGCCGAGACCCTGCTCGACGCCCTCGGACGCGAGCACTGCGCGCTGGCCGTCCACGACCGGCTGCTCAAGCGCGACCGCCGCGGACAGCAGGTCCAGCGGGCGCGGGCCGGGCGGCTCGGGCTGCCGCTCGTGGTCACCGGCGGCGTGCGCTTCGCGCGGCGCGGCGACAAGCCGCTGCACGACGTGCTGACCTGCGTGCGTCACGGCGTGACGCTCGACGAGGCGTCCACGCGGCTGCTGCCCAACGCCGAGTTCTGCCTGCGTCCGGTCGAGCGCATCGCGCACCTGTTCCGGCACTGTCCCGAGGCGCTCGAACGCTCGGTCGAGCTGGCGCGACGCTGCACGTGGTCGCTCGACGCCCTGGCCTACCGCTTCCCGCCGTTCGAGACGCCGGACGGCGAGACGCCCTTCAGCGTGCTGCACGACCTGGCGCACGCGGGAGCGAGGCGGCGCTACCGTCCCGTGACGCCGGCGGTGGCGCGTCAGCTCGCGAAGGAGCTCGACATGATCGAGCGCCTCGACCTGGCCGGCTACTTCCTGGTGGTGCACGACGTGGTCGCGTTCTGC
Organism: Planctomycetota bacterium; assembly: GCA_020638905.1. Lineage (GTDB taxonomy): Bacteria > Planctomycetota > B15-G4 > B15-G4 > B15-G4 > JACKHP01. Next base: position 81,096 of record JACKHP010000014.1, read on the forward strand.
GAGCGCGAAGGCATCCTCTGCCAGGGGCGTGGTTCGGCGGCGAACTCGGCGGTCTGCTACGCGCTGGGCATCACGTCGGTCGACCCGATCGGCATGGAGCTGCTCTTCGAACGCTTCCTGTCGGAGGAGCGCGGCGAGGTGCCCGACATCGACCTCGACATCGCGCACCAGGACCGCGAGCGCGTGCTGCAGTACGTCTACGCGCGCTACGGACGCGACCACGCCGCGCTGGCCGCCGAGGTCGTCACGTACCGCACGCGCTCGGCGGTGCGCGACGCGGGCAAGGCCCTCGGCTTCCCGCTCGAGCAGGTCGACGCGCTCGCGAAGTCGGTCGACCGGCGCTTCGACAGCGACCGCGACGGCGTGCCCGAGGCCTGGGACGCGCTCGTCGACGACGCCCGTCTGCCGCACCTGCTGCGTCTCGTGCGCGGCATGAGCGGCTTGCCGAGGCACCTCTCGATCCACGTGGGCGGCATGATCATCACCGGACCGCCGCTGGTCGACCTGATGCCCGTCGAACCCGCCGCCATGCCGGGACGCACCGTCGTCCCGTGGGACAAGGACGACCTCGCGACCCTGGGCATCATCAAGATCGACCTGCTCGGCCTGGGCATGCTGACCGTGCTCGACCGCTGCCTGGCGCTGGTGAACGGACTCGCCGCGGGAGGTGCGTCGCGCGACGCGTCGTCCGCGGGCCGCGGGGCGCTCGAGCTGCACACCGTCCCGCCCGACGACGCGGCCACCTGGGACATGCTCTGCGCGGCCGACACGGTGGGGGTCTTCCAGGTCGAGTCGCGGGCGCAGATGAACTGCCTGCCGCGGCTCTTGCCGCGCACGTTCTACGACCTCGTGGTCGAGGTGGCGCTCATCCGGCCCGGGCCGATCCAGGGCGACATGGTGCACCCCTATCTGCGTCGCCGCGCCGGACGCGAGCCCGTGACGTATCCGCATCCGTCGCTCGCGCCGATCCTGCGGCGCACGCTCGGCGTGCCGCTGTTCCAGGAACAGGGCATGAAGATCGCCGTGGCTGCGGCGGGCTTCACGCCGGGCGAGGCCGACGAGCTGCGTCGCGCGATGGGACACAAGCGCAGCCGCGAGCGCATGGGCGCGTTGGCCGAGCGCCTCGTCGACGGCATGACGCGGCACGGCATCGACCGCGAGGCGGCCGAGCGCATCCTGCACCAGCTCTCGGCCTTCGCCGACTACGGTTTCCCCGAGTCGCACGCGGCCTCGTTCGCACGCCTCGTGTGGGTCTCGGCGTGGTTGAAGCGGCACCATCCCGCGCCCTTCCTGTGCGCGCTGCTCAACGCGCAGCCGATGGGCTTCTACGCGCCGGCGGTGCTCGTGAGCGACGCGCGTCGGCACGGCGTCGAGGTGCGTCCCGTCGACGTGCTGCACAGCGGCTGGGAGTCGACGCTCGAGCCGCGCGACGGCGACGGCGTGGCGGTGCGGCTCGGGCTGTGCACCGTGCGCGGCTTCGGCGAAGGGCACGCCGAGGCCGTGCGCGCGGCGCTCGCCTCGCGCGCCGAGCGCGGTCCGTTCACGAGCCCGGAGGACTTCGCGCGTCGCGCCGGACTCGACCAGCGTCTCATGGAGCACCTGGCGCGACTCGGGGCGCTGCGGGGCTTCGAGCGCCGTCGTCGGCAGGCGCTGTGGCGCGTCGCGCGCATGGCGCGTCGCGTCCCCGGACCGCTGGCCGAGCCGCTGCCCGAGGAGGCGACCCTCGAACTCCCGGCGATGCACCCCGGCGAGATCGTGCGCGAGGACTACCTCATGGGCGGCGTCACCCTCGGACGCCATCCGATCGAGCTCTTCCGCGAACGGCTCGATGCGACCGGCGTGGCGCGCGCGCGCGACCTGGCCGAGCGACGCGATCCGCGCGTCGCGGTGGCCGGCATGGTGATCTGCCGGCAGCGTCCCGGCACCGCCCGCGGCATGACCTTCGTGACCCTCGAGGACGAGACCGGCTTCTGCAACCTGGTCGTCACGCCGCCGGTGGCCGAGGCCTGGCGCGAGGGCCTGCGCAGCCAGCTCGTGCTGGCCGAGGGGCGCCTCGAACGCGCCGACGGCGTGGTCAACCTGCGCGTCGAGAGCCTGCGTCCCCTGGGCGACGGCGGCTCCCTGCGCGCCGCCTCGCACGACTACCGCTGAGGGCCGCGATCGATCCGAGGAGACGCCGAACTGGCCCCCGCTCCCGCGGGATCCGGGGACTGCGCCGGCCCCGATCCCCACAAGAGGGTGGTCGAGAATGATCGATCTGCTACGGTTGTGCCGGGATGTGAGGCTCCCGTCAGCACCTTCTTCTTCTGCGAAGGCCCCCCGGCGCCGTTGGACGCGGTGCAGGAGACTCTCCCGTGTCCCTCCGTCCACCCCGCGTGAGCCTCCTGCTCGCGCTGCTGGCCGCCTCCCCGGCCGCCCAGACCACCTTCGTCGACGTGGCGCACGCCGCCGGCGTCGACTTCCTGAACCTCGGCCGTGGCGCGGCCATGATCGACCTCGACGGCGACGGACGCCTCGACCTCGTCTGCGGCTCGGGATACGGCGGCACCATGCCCGGCGACGAGAAGGTCTATCGCCAGAAGGCCGACCACACCTTCGACGACGTGACCGCGGCCTGGGGCTTCCTGCCCAACTCCGAGGACGCCTTCTCGGTGCTGGCCACCGACCTCGACGACGACGGCGACGTCGACGTCTACTTCGCGAACGGCGGCTTCGCGGCCAACCAGGCCAACCAGCTGCTGCGCAACGACCTCGACACGCTGGGCAGCTTCACCGACGTGAGCGCGACGGCCGGTGACGCCGACCTGACGGACATCGCCTTCGGCACGACCGCCCTCGACGCCGATCTCGACGGCGACCTCGACCTGTTCGTGTCGGACAACGGTTCGGGCGCGACCCCCGGCGGCGTGCACCTGCTGCGCAACGACGGCGCGCTGCAGTTCACCGAGGTCACGGTCGCCGCCGGCATGGACGCGACGGGCTGGTTCCGGCACTGCGGCGCGGGAGACTACGACAACGACGGCTGGCCGGACGTGGGCGCCGGCAACTACACCGGCGCGAACGTGCTCTACCACAACGACGCCGACGGGACGTTCACGAACGTGGCCGCGAAGGCCGGCGTCCTGTCGCCCGACCAGAACTACGGCTTCGTGTTCGCCGACTTCGACAACGACGGGTGGCTCGACGTCTTCCTCCCCAAGTGGCAGCCGCAGGTCTCGGCCGTGCCGACGACGTTCCTGCTCAACGCCGGCGACGGGACGTTCACCGACGTGACCGACGGCATGGAGACGGGCTTCCACACGGACATGGGGCACAACGTGGCGGACGTCGACGCCGACGGGTACCCCGACGTGTTCATCGGGACCGGCTGGCCGTACGGCGCCTACAAGGACATCCTCTTCCTCGTCCGGCCCGACGGCCTGGGCGGACTCATCGCCACCGACGCCTCGGCCGCGAGCGGCATCGAGGCCGTGGGCGAGACGCGCTGCCACGGCGTGGCCTTCGGCGACTACGACGAGGACGGCGACGTCGACATCTACCTGAACCTGGGCGGCATGTCGCACGCTCCCGACACGGCGCAGGCCAACGTGCTCTGGCAGAACCAGGGCAACGGCAACCACTGGCTGCAACTCGACCCGCGCGGCGTGCTCTCGAGCCGCACCCCGGCCGGGCTGCACGGCGAGCTCGTCGTGCCCGGACGCGACCCCGTCCAGCGCACGCTCATGGTCGGCTCGGGCTTCGGCAACACCGATGCGCCGGCGCTGCACTTCGGCACCGGCGACGCGTCCGGCCCGGCCGAGGTGCGCCTGCGCTGGCCGAGCGGCATCGTCCAGACGCTGCTGCTGCCGGGCATCGACACGCGGCACACGGTGGTCGAGACCGGGCTGCGCCTGCTGGGACAGGTCGAACTCGGCGGTCTGGTGACCCTCCAGGCCTGCGGCCCCGCGGGCCAGATCGCCGAGCTCATGATCGGCACCCAGGCCGCGCACCTGCCGCTGCCCAAGTTCGGCGGATACCTCGAACTCCTGCCACCCTTGGTCGGGCCGCTGCCCGTCCCGCTGGGGCCCGCGGGCCTGCTCGAGCTGCCCGTGCCGCTGCCCGACGACCCGGCGCTCTCGGGCGCCACGATCTCGCTCCAGGCCTGGACGCACGACCCGGGTGGCATCGCCGGCTCGGGTCTCAGCAACCGCATCGACCTGGTCTTTCCGTGACGGCGCGTCGCTGATCGGCGCCCGCACGGCGCCGATCGTCGCTCGGCCGCGGACCGGCGGGGACATGCCGGTCGTGACCGGCGCGTGGGCGCGCGTCAGCCGTCGGAGCGTGCGCCGCGCGACGGGGAGGCGTCGACCAGCGCCTCGAGCAGGCGCAGCGCGAGGCGCCGCTCGTACTCGGCCAGTCCGGTCGTGGTCGCGGGCCGCTGCAGGCCGTCGAGGGCCGACGGATCGTGCCGCAGGGCCTCGTCGATCAGCTCGCGCTGACCGCGCTGACGCGACGAGAGCCAGGGCAGCACGTCCTCGTCGTGGGCCAGGGCGGCGTTCACGCGCACGGCCTGCAGCGGCGTGAGCGGCAACCAGCGCAGCGGCGACGCCGCGAGGGAATGCAGCGCGTCGGACGACTCGGCGTCGCGTGCGCGGGTGGCGTCGTGGACCGCGATGTCTCCCAGCGCCTGGCGGGCGGCCGCGAGGCGTCCGGCCTCGGGCACGAACACGCCGCGGGTGCAGTGCTCGGCCCGCGCCGCCGCGAACAGCGCGTCGTCGTCGAGCACGTCCGGCAGCGAGAACACCTCGACCACCTCGCGTCCGTCGAGGAAGCCGGGACGCGTGGCGACGACGCCGTCGAGCGCGCCCAGCGCGGCCTCGCCCTCCCAGAAGCAGTCCATCGCGAACGTCGTGCGACGGGCCTGGCCGGCGCGCGTCTCCTGGGCCGCCACGTCCAGCCACGCCGGCACCTCGCGCCCGGCCGCGCCCAGGCCGTCGACGAGCAGCGCGGCGACCTCCGAGGCGTCCCACGCGCCGGAGCGGCGCGGCACGAGCTCGTGACCGTCGGGCGCGAACAGCCGCAGCACGGGATTGGCGAACGCCGGCTCGTCGTAGCGCGCGCGCACCTCGGCCTCGGCGCCGCCGACGTTGTTGCGCACGAGCACCGGCACGAAGTCCTCGTGCAGCGCGTCGACCAGCAACGGATGGCTGAGCGGTCCGTCGCCGTAGGCCACGCACGTGGCGCAGCCCGGGACCTCCTGGAACAGCAGCGCCACGGGACGTCCGTCGGTGCGCGCGGCCGCGAAGGCCGCGTCGACGTCGCGCAGCCAGCGCACGCGTCCGAACTCGGGCGGCGTGTCCGGCGTCGACGGATCGCCGAGCAGCGCGGCGGCGAGCAGCAGTGCGATCGAGGCGGGCGGCATGGGGGGCTCCGGGAGCGGTCGATCCGATCGTAGCAGGCGCGGGCGGTGCGTCCCCGAGTGCGTATCATGCCGCCATGCGAACGCGCGGGTGGGGTGTCGTCGCGGCCGCGCTGGCCGCATGGTGCGTGCTGCAGGCCTGGGGTGCGCTCGCGGTGCTGCCGCCGCGTCCCGTCCCGGCGGACGAGGCCGGCGCGCGGTCGCCGTCGGCCGAACGCGCCCTGGCGCGACTGATGCCCGAGGCGCGCACGGCGCGTCCGGCGGGCGGCGACGCGGGCGAGCCGCTGCGCACGCGGCTGCTGTCCGAGCTCGGGGCGCTCGGCCTCGAACTGGCCGTGCAGTCGGGGCACGTCGCGGAGCGTCCCGACCTGCCGCTGGTGAACCTGCTCGCGCGCCGTCGCGGCACGGGCGACGGTTCGGCGCTGCTGCTCGTCGCGCACCACGACTCGGTGCCGCGCGGCGAAGGCGCGGGCGACGACGGTGCGGGCGTGGCCGCGCTGCTCGAGGCGCTCTTCGTGACGCGCGACGATCCTCCCGCCGTCCACGACGTGATCGTGCTGCTCACCGACGGCGAGGAGGCCGGCCTGCTCGGCGCGCGGTTGTTCGCGCGCGACTCCGCGCGCGACTCCTGGTTCGCGGACGTGCGCGCGGTGGTGAACGTCGAGGGACGCGGCAACGGCGGTCCGTCGACGCTGTTCGAGACGGGCACCGGCAGCGGAGCGTTCGTGCGTGCGTTCGCCGCCGCGACGCCTGCGGCGTTCGGCGATGCGCTCGGTCCCGCGGTCTACCGGCGCATGCCGAACGACACCGACTTCTCGATCTTCCGGGACGCCGGCCTGCCGGGCCTGAACTTCGCGTTCTTCGCCGGCGCCTCGGTCTACCACCGCGCGTCCGACACGTGGGACGCGCTCTCGCTGCGCTCGCTCCAGCATCACGCCGAGAACCTCGTGGGCGTGCTGCGCGGCTGCACGGACCTCGGGACCGGCGCGTCCGGCGCAGACGCGTCGCGCATGACCGTCGTGCCCGGACTCGGGATGATCCTCCTGCCACCGTGGGCGGGCGGCGCGCTGCTGCTGCTCGGCGGGCTCGTGCTGGCGCGGCGCCTCGGTCGACGTCCGTCCGTCGGGCGCGCGCCGCTCGACACCCGCAGCACGCCGGTGCCCGAGCGTGCGCCGTCGGGTACGGTCGGAGTCGTGGCCGCGGCCCTCGGTGCGGCCCTGCTCGAGGCGTCGTTGCTGGCGGCCTGCGTCGCCCTGGCCTGGGCGAGTGCGACGGGGTGCTCGATGCTGGCTGCGTCGTGCCTCGACGTGGGCGTCGAGCGCGGGAACGTCGTCAGCGCCCTGCTGGCCTCGGTCGGCGCGGCGACCCTGACGTGGGGGGCGCGCGTGGCATGCGTCGGCGCCTTGCGACGCCCGGGCCTGTCGGCGGACGCCGCCACGTCGGGCGCGCTGGCGCTGCTGCTGGCCTTCGGTGTGCTGGCCGCCACGACGTTGCCCGAGGCCGTCCTGCCGCTGGGTGCGGTGCTCGCGGCGGGGGCGCTGGCGAGCGAGTGCGTGCGCCCTCGCGGGACGTCTCCGATCGGCGGCGGACGACTCACGGCGGCGGCGCTGCTCGTGTCCGGCGCGGTGCTCGTGATGCTGCCGCTGCAGCACCTCCTGGCGTGGGTCGGGTCGGTCGCGCCGGGCGGAGCGTGCGTGGCCGGCGGAGCGGTCGGTGCCCTCGCCGGCCTCGCGGCGGCGCCGCTGCGCGAGGCGCTGCCGGGGTCCGTGCGGACGCGCTTCGCCGCCGCGTGGCTGGCCGCGGGTGCGCTGCTGCTGGCCTGCTCCGCCGTGCTCGACGTGCGCGGTCTCTGAGCGCCTCGGGACACCGGCGTGCGAACGGCGTTTCGCGCGTGCGTCCCGCGGGTCTACACTCGGTGAACGAGTGCGCCGCCACCGCGACGCGCCGATCCCGACGGCGCGTCACGCGTCGTCCCAGGAGGGCCGACGGTGAACGCTTTCGAGGACTCCCGCACGCTGGCGGTCTTCATCGACCTCGAGAACGTGGCGATCGGCGTGCGCGAGGCCCACATCGAGGTCTTCGACGTCAAGCTCGTGCTCGAGCGGCTGATCGAGAAGGGCAACGTGGTCGTCAAGCGGGCCTATGCCGACTGGGCGCGCTTCGACAACTACAAGCGCTCGTTCCACGAGGCGGTCATCGAGCTGACCGAGATGCCGGGCAGCAAGCTCACGGGCAAGAACTCGGCCGACATCAAGATGGTCGTCGACGCGCTCGAGCTCTCGTTCACGAAGCCGCACATCGACACCTTCGTGCTCGTCTCGGGCGACTCCGACTTCTCGCCGCTGGTCTCGAAGCTGCGCGAGAACAACCGCTTCACGATCGGCATCGGGGTCAAGAAGAGCACCAGCGCGATGCTCGTCGAGACCTGCGACGAGTTCATCTTCTACGACGACCTGGTGCGCCAGCCCAAGCGCCGGGCGCGACGCCTCAAGGGCGTCGACGCCAAGAAGAAGGAGGCCTTCGACCTGCTGCTGCAGGCGGCCTCGGCACTGCAGCGCGAGAACAAGGTGCTGCACGGCTCGCTCGTGAAGGACACGATGAAGCGCCTGCAACCGCAGTTCAGCGAGGAGTACCACGGCTACAGCAGCTTCGGCCGTCTGCTCGAGGACGCGGTCAAGCAGGGCCTGCTCACCATGGAGAAGGACCCGCGCAGCGGGACCTGGGTGATCCAGGACCTGACGAGTGGGGAGGCCGACAGCGACTGAGCGCGTCGCGCGCGCCGAGCCGTCGACGGGTCGTGGGTGACCGGACGCTCGGCGCTCAGAGCCGCCGGAAGACCTCGGTGGCCGCGGTCGGGTTGTGCCCCTTCTTGAAGCCGCCGCCGAGCAGCCAGATCCTGCCGTCGAACAGCACCGGGTCGGCGCCGTGCCGCGCGGTGGTCATCGGCGCGTCGGTGCGCCAGGTGTTCGTGGTCGGATCGTAGACGTCGACCCTGTCGTAGACCTGGTCGGCGGTCGCCCCGGGCCCGGTGAGCGTCTCGCCGCCCATGACGTAGAACTCACCGTGGTACATGACCGCGCGGGACGTGCCGCCGCGGCCGATGGGCATCGGCACGAGCTCGGAGCCGGGCAGGTTGCTGCTGTCCCAGGTGTCGGTGACGGGGTCGTAGACCTGCACGTCGGCGTAGCCGTTGGCGACCACGTTGCTGTCGCCGCTGCCGGGACCGCGTCCGCCGAAGACCCACAGGCGCTCGCCGTCGGTGCCGGCGGCGGCGTGGTTGCGTCCGTCGACCATCGGTGCGAGGCCGGTCGTCCAGGTGTCGAGGGCCGGGTCGTAGACGGCGCAGTCGGTCACGGTGAACGCGCCGGTGTCGAAGCCGCCTGCCGCGTAGATCAGATCGCCGATGAGCGCGGTGCTGACCGATCCGCCGCCCCAGGGCATGTCGGCGCCGACCGTCCAGAGGTTGGTGAGCGGGTCGTAGATCTGCACCTTGCCGTCGGCGCCGTTGCCCACGCCGCCGATCACGTACAGCTTGTCGTGCCAGACCTGCACGGCGTGATGGTCGCCCGGGAACGGGCGCTGCGCCGCCGCGGTCGACGACCACGTGCCGGTCACGGTGTCGTAGCGCATCGTCTTGGAGGTGTCGCCGCCGATCACGTAGATCTTGGTGCCGATGGCCGCGCAGGCCGTCTCGCTCACGACCTGCGGCAGGTCGGGGATGTCGCTCCAGGAGCCGGGCTCGTTGCCGGGCTCGAAGAGGTACCGGAACGCCTGCGGGATGGTGACGCTCTCGGCGCCCACGGTGACGACCACGTCGAGCAGCGCGGTGGTCGGGGAGCCGTTCGTGGGCACGGTGCCCTTGATGCGCCGCGAGGTGACCGAGCTGAGCGTGGCGGGGAGGCCGCCGATCGTGACCGACGTCGTGCCGAGCGTGCCGAGGTTCTCGCCGCCGAGGACGAAGCTCGCGCCGCCGGTGGCGGGCGCGCGCCAGGGAAAGATGTCGTAGGCCGTCAGGCCCGTGGCGGAGGCGTCGACGGGTTCGAGGACCTTGAGCTTGTCGCCGCTGTAGTCGACGCCCAGGATCGCGCCGCCCGGACCGGTCTTGACCGCCAGCGCGTGCAGCTCGGGGGTGATCGGGTCGAAGCCGACCACGCTGCGTCCGTCGGCCGCCAGCTCGACGAGCGACGTGTCGTCGTCCCAGCGCTGCAGCACGAGCCGCCCGCGGAGCTGCGACTGGAAGGTCGTCGCGCGGTACTCGTCGATGCCGTTCGTCGACGAGCTGAGCTGGTAGATCTTCTGCGTGAAGGTCCCGGGCACCGTGGCGCCCGTGAGGTTGTGGTAGAGCACCTCTCGCTCGTCGGTGCGTCCGCGGTTCCTGTTCGGGTGGCCGTAGTAGTGGTCGTACTCGAGTAGCAGGAGCTCGTCGGGCCAGGCGACGTGCGTCCCCGTGTCGGTCGTCAGGCCGGTCGAGCCGAAGCCGTAGCCGTTGTTCGGGCCGTTGTCGCAGCCGTAGAGCCGTCCCGACGTGGTGTAGGCCATGCCCAGCACGTTGCGCACGCCGGGTGCGACGATCTCGTAGGTCGGACCGGGGATCACGTCGACGAGTTCGCCGTCGACCTGGTCGTCGCTCGCGAGCCCGGACGACGTGAACGCGTACTCGAACGTGCCGTCGAAGTCGGGACGGGAGGTCTTCAGGCGCACCACCGCGCCGCTCAACGGAGACTCGGGGAGGTCGCCGATGTTGACGAACTTGACGCCCGCGTTCGTGTTGCCGCCGACCGAGACGAGCAGGTCGCCCGAGTTGTCGAAGACGATGGCG
>JACKHP010000015.1 GCA_020638905.1 Planctomycetota bacterium
GCGGGCTGCACGGGCGCGTGCGCTGGCTGTTCCTCGCGGTGGCCGTCGAGGGCCTGGCGCTGATCCTGTTCTCCCAGATGCGCGTGATCGTGCTCGCCATCCCGACGATGATCGTGTTCAGCCTGTTCGTGCAGATGAGCGAGGGGGCGACGTACTCGATCGTGCCGTTCGTCAACCGCAAGGCGCTCGGCTCGGTGGCCGGGATCGTCGGCGCGGGCGGCAACCTGGGCGCCGTGTCGGCGGGTTTCCTGTTCCGCTCCGAGAGCCTGGGGTATGCCGACGCGCTGCTCGTGCTGGGCATCCTCGTGACGGTCGCCTCGCTGGCCGCCTTCGGCGTGCGCTTCTCGGAGGCCGAGGAGGGCGTGGCCGCGCAGGAACACGCGACGGCGATGGCCGCGCGCAGGGCCGAGACCTCGCAGCGCAAGCCGCTGCGCGAACTCGTCCCGGGTCTCGCGCACTTCCGCCCGATGGACGCGCTGCGCATCTACCTCGGCATCGCGCTGGTCATCAAGGGCGTCTACTTCATCACGAACATGTCCGAGCTCGAGGCGACCCTCGGCGAGGGCCTCGGCCAGGGACAGACGATGATCGCGTGGTCGGTCGTCTTCGCCCACGTGATCGGGGGCGCGAGCCTGGCGCTGGGGTTCGTGACGCGCGTGGCGGCCGCCGCGAACGCGATCGTCCTGGCGGGCGCGGTGGTGGTCCACCTGGCGGGTGGCGAGGACGGCAGCCTGCTCGGCAGCAACGTCAGCTTCCAGTTCACCGCCTTCGTGCTGTTCACGCTGCTGCTGCTCATCTGGCGCGGCTCGGGCCCGCTCTCGCTCGACCACCTCCTGCGCATCGACAGGGAGGACGAGCCCGACCTGCTCGCCGCGGGCTGAGGCGCGACCGGCGCGCGAGCCCCGGTCGGTGCGAGCGGCGACCTCGGCGCCGCGCCCGTCGCGCGCTACCCTCGGGGCGTCATGCGTCATGCCTCTGCGCCGTGGAGCGTCCCCCCGGGGACTCCGCCGCGCCGGTCGGCCGCCCACGTCCCGAGAGTCCCGATGCGTCCCGCCGAGCCGACCCGCGTCCTGCTGCTCGCCCTGGCCGTCGCCGCGTTCTGTCCGGGCGCGCTCGACCCGGCCTGTGTGCCGACGCTGCACGACGCCGCGGCCTGGGAGGCCGCCGCCGGGCTGCCGCTCACGTTCGGTCCCACCGATCTGCACGGACGGCGCGCGTCGTTCGATCTGTTCACGAACGGCGACGAGGTGCAGGGAGAGAGCACGCAGAAGCTGGCGCGCCTGCGCAAGGTGAAGGTCCACGCCGCACCGGGGAGCACCCCGGGCGGCGTGCCGTACACGCGCTCGCTGGCCGAGGCGCTCGGAGCGCCGGCGTCGGCCGGCGGCGGCAAGCCGGAGCCCGACCGACGCGTGGCGATCGTGGCGCGCAAGGGCGCCGGCGTCTACGGCGCGGCGTCCTCGAGCCGCGTGCACACGGGACCGTTCGAGGCGCGCATCACCGTCGCGGTCGACTCGCTCGAGGGCCTGCTGCTGGGCAAGGCCGCCGGCGTGCTGGAGGCCGACCTGCCGCCCGACGCCGATCCGTCGCGCTACACGTTCGTGCGCGCCCGCACGCTCTCCGACGGCGACGGCTTCGCGGGCTTCGTGGTCGACGCGGTGGCGCAGTCCGGCGCGCTGGGCACGCCGGTGCTCGTGCCCGGGACGAACCAGGTCGACCTGCGCATCGTGCGCGACGAGGACGCGTTGCGCACGTACACGCGCCGCACGCCGACGTCCGCCGACGACGTCGCGTCGTGGACGCTCGTCTCGAGCCAGGTCGCGCCGCTCGACGAGCCGTCGTTCTCGGTGCTCTTCGGGGCCGCCGGCCTGATCCACGGCGGACGCATCCTGTTCAGCGGCTTCTCGCTCGTCGGCCCCGGCGTCGGCGGACCGCTGGAGCGCCCGCTCGTCGACGCGCTCGTCGAGGCCTCGGCGCCGCTGCTCGACGCGCTCTCCGGGCTCGCCGCGCCGGCGCCCGACCTCGAGGCCGCCGCCGCGTCGGCCGCCGCGGGACGCGACGCGCTGCTGGCCGTGGCCGCCGACGTGAGCGAGTCCGAGCTGGCCGGCGCGTTCCAGCCCACGACCTTCGGGAAGGCCGCGGGCAAGCTGCTGGGCCGGGCGGCGGCGCGCGTCGAGGGCGCCCTGTCCCGGCTCGAGCACGGCAAGCCCGGCCCGGCGGCCAAGCGCCTCGAGCGCGCCGCGCGCGACGTCCTGCGTGCTCTCGCCGACCTGCTGGGCAGGAAGGCGCGCAGCTTCGGCGCGCTGCCCGACCTGCGCGTGCTGCCAGACTGACGCGAGGACGGCGCGCCGGGAGGACGGCGCGCCCGCGGACGATGCGTTCGCGAGTGCGCCGGCGAGTGCGCCGGCCACGTCCCGCGCCCGCTCCGGACGCGCGCCGCCGACCGGGCGCGTCGTCCCACGCATCGACGTGTGCTTCCGTGTCGGAGGCGCATCCCCTGCCCCCGCGCGAACGAAGTGCCGCGCACGCTACAATCGCCCGCTCGTCCGACGCTCCCGGGCGTCCGTCTCCGAGACCTCCCTCCGAGGGTCGCCTTCCGTGCCGTCCCAGCCGTGTGTCGAGCTCGAGGCGGTCACCCGTCTCTACCGCCTGGGCGAAGAGACGGTCTACGCGCTGTCCGAGCTCGACCTGCGCATCGACCGCGGCGAGCACGTGGCCATCATGGGACCGTCGGGCAGCGGCAAGTCGACGCTGCTGCAGATCCTGGGCTGCATCGATTCGCCCACGAGCGGCACCTACCGCCTCGACGGCGAGGACGTGTCGCGCATCGGCGAGTCGGCGCGCGCCGAGGTGCGCAACCGCAAGATCGGCTTCGTCTTCCAGCAGTTCCACCTGCTGCCGCGCGCGACGGCGCGCAAGAACGTCGAGCTGCCGCTGGTGTACGCCGGCGTGCCCGCGAAAGAACGCAAGGAGCGCGCGATGGCCGCGCTCGGCGAGGTCGGGCTCGGGGCGCAGACCGACCGTCGTCCCGACCAGCTCTCGGGCGGACAGCGCCAGCGCGTGGCCATCGCGCGCGCGCTCGTGACCGATCCGGCGCTGCTGCTGGCCGACGAGCCCACCGGCAACCTCGACAGCAGGACCGGCGCCGAGATCCTCGACCTGTTCGACGCGCTGCGCGGCCCCGAGCGCACGCTCGTGCTCGTGACGCACGATCCGAACCTGGCCTCGCGCGCCCGGCGGCTGGTCGCGCTGCGCGACGGCAGGTTGCAGTACGACGGTCCCCCCTCGCAGTTCGCGCCGGAGCCCGCGCTCGCATGATGCGTCCCGAATCGAACCCCGCCGCGCGCGAACGCGGCGGCGTGCTGCTCACGCTGCTCGTCGTGCTGCTGGTGGTGGGCGGTGCCGCCTGGGGCTGGTGGACGTACGGCCGTCAGCCCACCGTCGCTGCCATCGACCAGGACCGCGTGGTCACCGTCCAGCGGCAGGAGCTCATCGACGCCGTGACCGCCTCGGGACGCGTCGAGCCCCTGGCGCGCGTGGCGGTCATGAGCCGCGCCAGCGGCATCCTCGAGAAGATCCTGGTCGACGAGGGCGACGTCGTCGTGCGCGACCAGGTGCTGGCCGAACTCGACCGCGAGCAGCTGCTCGCGAACCTGGCGCAGGACCAGGCCGACCTCGCGTCGGCCGAGGCGCGCGTGGCGGCCTCGAAGGCGCGCGTCGACGAGGCCCAGGTCAAGCTCGACGATCCCGACCTCGCGTTCGCCCAGCGCGAGGTCGACCGGCTCGAGAGCCTGTTCCCGTCGGGCGACGTGTCCGAGAACGAGCTCGACGCGGCGCGCCAGACGCTCGCCACGGTGAAGTTCCGCATCGCGCAGGTGAACGCCAACCTGCCCGTGCTGCGCGCGTCGGTCCAGGAGGCCGAGGCCAACCTGGCGTCGGCCCGCGCGGCGCTCGACCGCAGCGAGACGGCGTTGCGCGAGGCGACCATCCGCAGCCCGATCGACGGCGTGGTGCTGCTGCGCAGCAAGGAGGTGGGCGACGGCGTCTCGTCGCTGCTCACCGCCGGCGGCAACGCGACGCAGATCCTGACCCTGGGCGACCTGCAGGAGATGTACATCGAGGCGCGCGTCGACGAGGTCGACCTCGGACGCATCGTGGTCGACATGCCCGTGCGCGTCACCGTCGACGCGCACCGCGGGCAGACGCTCTACGGACGGGTCTCGCGCATCGCGCCCGCCGGCTCGGTCGACAACAACGGCATCGTGACCTTCGAGGTGCGCATCTCCGTCGACGATCCGCAGGGGCTGCTCAAGCCCGACATGACCGCCGACGCGAAGCTCGTGGTCTCCGAGCGCCCCGACGCGCTCGTCCTTCCGCAGCGCGCCCTGGCGCGCGGGAAGGACGGCTGGAAGGTGCTGAAGATCGTGTCCTCGCCCACGGGCCCCGCGGTGCAGGACGTGAAGGTCGAGCTGGGCCTGTCCGACGGGCTCGTGACCGAGATCGCGAGCGGACTCGACGAGGGCGACCAGGTGCTGCTGCCCGCCGGTCCCGGCGGAGCGGCGGGCTTCGGCCCCGGCGGGGGAGCGCGGCGCGCGCCGTGAGCCTGTTCGCGCTGTTCGTCGAGGCGCTGTCGTCCATCGTCCGCGAGGGACGTCGCATCGCGCCGATGGCCGCCGGCATCGCGTGGGGCGTGGCCGCCGTGTTCGTGCTGGTGGCCGTGGGACGCGGCTTCGAGTCGACCCAGCGCGCGACGCTCGCCGCGCTCGGCGACTCGTTCATGCTGCTGCGCGTGAACCGCGCCACCACCAGCCGCGGCGACGTGCGCAGCAACCAGTTCGTGCGTCTCGACTCCGAGGACATGCAGCTCGCGCGCGCCGGCTCGCCGGCGGTGGCCGAGCTCTCGCCGAAGGCCGCCAACTGGTTCGTGCAGGTCTACCGCGACGGCCAGCGCACGCGTCTCTCGGCCATCGGCGTCGACCCCGAGTACGCCGACATCTGCCACATCCCGCTGGCGCCCGGCAGCCGCTGGATCGACAGCAACGACATCGACCAGGAGCTGCCGGTGTGCGTGCTCGGCTACGGGGCCGTCGAGGACCTGTTCGGCGACGAGCCGTGGTACGGCCGCCAGATCGAGATGGTCTTCCAGCGCAACGCCGCCGACGACACGATCACGCGTCGGCTCACGGTCGTCGGCGCGCTGGTCGACGAGGAGCTGGCCGGCGACGAGATCTACACCAGCAACAGGCGCGTGGTCTTCCTGCCGTTCACGACCTGGGAGCGCATGTCGCCCGAGGGCTTCCAGTTCTTCGTGGTGCGGCCGGTCTCGCCCGGGCTGCGCGACGAGGCGCTGGCCGAGCTGCGCACCGCGCTGGCGCGCAGGCACGGCTTCGATCCCGCGAACAAGAACACGCTCATCCCGTACTACGACGCCATCGCGCGCGGGCAGCGCATCGAGTCGGTCTTCGGCGCGCTGCGCGTGTTCCTGGGCGCGGTGGGATCGCTCATCATGCTGCTCGGCGCGGTGGGCGTGGCGAACGTGGTGCTCATGTCGGTGGCCGCGCGCACCTACGAGTTCGGGCTGCGCCGCGCGCTCGGCTGCAAGCGCCGCTGGATCTTCGTGCAGGTGTTCCTCGAGGCGGCGCTCGTGTGCGTCCTGTCGGGCGGCCTGGGCTTCGCGCTGGGCATGCTGGGGGTCGAGGCCATGGGCTCGATCGACCTGCCGGAGGGTTTCGCGAGTCCGCGCATCGAGCTGGGTGCGGCGCTGCTGCCGGGCGTGCTGCTGCTGGCGGTGAGCCTGGGCGCCGCGCTCTGGCCTGCGGCGCGTGCCGCGCGCACGTCGGTGGTCCAGGCGTTGCACGGGGGCAAGCTGTGAGCGCGCGCGTCGTCGTCTTCGCGGGTCGACGCGCGCCGCGCGGAGACGCGCCGTGAGACCGCTCTCGGTGCTCTCCGAGGCGCTGGGCAGCCTGCGCGCACACCCGCTGCGCTCGGCGCTCACGATGCTGAGCGTGACGTTCGGCGCGGCGGCGCTGCACGTGCTGCTGGCGTACGCCACGGGCATGCCGGACACGACGGCCACGATCCTGCGCAGCCTGGGCGGCAAGGAGTTCATCGTCGAGCCGCGCCACGCGCGCACCGGCGGCGTCGGACACAGCGATCGGCGCGTGCGCATCCGCTACGTCGACCTGCCGGCGATCGAGGGCGCGTGCCCGTCGGTGGCGGCGGTGGCGCCGATGTACCGTCCCGGGCGCGGCGGACCGATCTTCGGACGGGACAAGAGCTGGCCCTGGGCGAGCGTGATCGGCGTCGGCTTCACGTACCGCGAGGTGACCGACCTGCGCATCGTGAACGGACGCTGGTTCACCGAAGAGGAGGAGGCCGCGAGCGAGGAGCTGGCGCTCCTCAGCCTGCCGCTCGTCGAGGGCATGTACGACGGCGTCCCGCCGCTGGGCGAGAGCATCGACTGCAACGGCCGACGCTTCACGATCATCGGCACGTACGAGAGCCAGGCCACCTTCGCCTACTCGTTGCTCGTCCCGTACCCCACGGCGATGGAGATGGGCGACGACGGCGGACGCTACGTCTCGCAGCTCGCGTTCGCGCCGCGGCGTCCCGACCTGGCGTCCGACGCGATCTCGCAGATGCGCCTGGCGCTCGCGTCGCTGTACGACTTCGACGCCGACGACACGGGCGCGATCGACATCAAGGAGAACACCGCCTTCGTCGAGAAGGTTGCGGCCGCCAGCTTCGGGCTCGAGATGCTGGTGCTCACGATCGCCGGGCTGACGCTCGTGCTGGGCTGCCTCGGTGCCGCGAACGTGGTCGGCATCGCGGTCGCCGAGCGCACCTCCGAGCTCGGACTGCGCAAGGCGCTGGGTGCCACGCCGGCGCGCGTGCGGGCCGAGGTGCTGACCGAGACGTTGCTGCTGTGCACGCTGGGCGGCGCGCTCGGCGTGGCCCTGGGCGCCGCCGCCACGGCGCTGCTCGGACCGCTGCCGTTCACCGACGAGGCACGACTCGTCCCGCGCGCCGACGAGACGCTGCTGCTGGCCTCGTTCGTCACGCTCGTCGTGGTCGCGGTGCTGGCGGGCCTGCCGGCCGCGAACCGCGCCGCCCGCGTCGACCCGGTCGTCGCGCTGCGCGACGAGTAGGGCGCGCGGGACGGCGGGCGTCAGTATCCGGCCTGGTCCGCTGGTCCCGCGTCGAGCGACTCCGTGATGCAGTCGGGCGCCTCGCTGCCGCTGACGAGCCGCAGCGCCGCGAGCACGTCGAGCCGGTGCACCTGCATCCCGCCCGTGCTGGGGATCGTGACGAGCGGGCCGGAGCCGACGATCGCATCGACCAGGTCGACGAGGTCGGCCTCGGGCGCGAACTGGCGCAGCACCGCGAAGGCCGCGGCCACGTGCGGTCCGGCCATCGACGTGCCCGACTCGATCTTGATCGCGCCGCCCCCCGGGGGGAAGGCACGCAGTCCGTCGCCGGGCGCGATCAGGCCGAGGTCGGCGGAGGCATTCGAGTAGGTCGCGAACACGTCGTCCAGGTCCGACGAGGCCACCGAGATCACCGGCGACAGGCAGGCCGGCATCGAGATCGCCGCGCGCTCCCAGTCGTTGCCCGAGCCCGACACCACGGCGATCTGCCGCGCCTGCAGCTCGAGCGCGGTCTTCAGGATCGCCGCGCCCTCCGGGTCGCCGTCGCACGACGCGCTGTCGGGATGGCGCGTCTCGGAGGCCAGGCTGATGCACACCGACGCCACGGCGTGGCACGTGCTCCAGTGCAGGTAGACCTCTTCGAGCGCCTTCGCGACGTCGCTCGCGTAGATCTTGCCGTCCTCGCGCACGACGCGGATCGAGACGATCTTCGCGCCGGGAGCCACGCCCTGCGTGAGGTGCCCGTTCGAGCTGATGATCGCGGCGACCTGCGAGCCGTGCGAGAAGCCCGTCCCGAACGGACGCCCGTAGTTGGTGCCTTCGCAGTCGCCCTGATGCCATCCCAGGGTGTCGTCGGCCAGCGGACGTCCGACGCCGCTGCCCGAGATCACATGGCCCGCGAGCAGCGGGTGGACGTCGTCGACCCCCGTGTCGATCACGACGACGACCTGGCCCGTGCCCGCGCAGCCTCCCGTGGCGACCTGGTGGTCCCACACGATGCGCACGCTGCGGTCGATCGGCGGCGCGGGCGGCGCCGGCGCGGCGAGCGCGCGCGTGGAGTACGTCTCGTCGCGCACGACCGAGCGCACGAGCTGCGGCATCTGCAGGAGCTGGACGAGCTCGGCCAGCGTCACGTCGAGGGCCATGTACGGCGTCGTCTCGAGCCGGCGTACCGCGTGGTGGGGTGCGCGCAGGATGGGCTGCACGCGCGTGAGGCCGAGCATCACGGCGTCCTGCGTCTGCGCGATGAGCTCGCGCTGCTGCAGGGCGTCCTGGTCGGTGAGCATCGGGTCGGGCGGCAGGTCGAGCGCGAGCTCGACGAGCACGCGCGTGAGGGACGCGAGCCTGATCTGCGTCACGAGGTCGTCGGGGTCGCTCGCCGCGGGGGCGGGCACCGACGGGGCCGGAGGGTCGTCCGCCACCGGCGCGAGTGGAATCCTGGCCGGCTCGCCCGGCAGGGCGCTCCTGGTGCACGCGACGAGGACGAGCGCGACGAAGAGGGCGCGTGCGCGGCGCGACGTGCGACGGCGGGTGGTCGTGGGTGTGTCCATGGTCGGGCTCCTGGTCAGCCGTCGATGAGGGTGATGCACGCGGAGAGGCCGAAGATCTCGACCCAGACTCGCTTGCGCAGGCGCGTCGGATCGCCGGGCACGGTGCCGTAGTCCTGGATCGTGGGGTTGCCGATCTCGCCGGTGGTGTCCCACTCCCCGCGCACGCCGAGGTCGAGCGTGTACGTCTCGGGACCCATGGCGGTCTCGATCGTGAAGGTCGCGATGCACTGCGTCGGCACGTCGGGCTCGAGCGCCGGCACGTACGAGATCACGACGTCGGTGGCCACGCCGTCGGGGATGTTCACGCCGCCGTTGCCCGCCGAGTCGCCGACCTTCAGCGCGGTGTCCTCCTCGGGGACGATCTTGAGCAGCACGCCGGTGCTGCCGGTCGTGACCTCCCAGCCGATGGGCGTGATGCCGCTGCCGTAGGTCATCGAGCTCGTGGACGTCAGGGTGAGGGTGCTCGACGCCAGCGAGATGTCCTCGAACACCGCCGACGAGACGCCGTCGGAGACGAGCGGTGCGGCGAAGAGGGCGGCCAGGGCCGTGACGACCACGGCGACGACCGAGGAGCGCGCGGGTGTCATGGAAGGACTCCATCCGGGGAAGCGGCGGCCACGGGCGGGGGGCGCGGCGCGCGGGGCGTGGGCGAGGGTGTGCGGGATGCGGGCGTCATGGGTCGAGGTCGCGCGCGGGGCGCAGTCCGAGATCCTCGGACTGGTACCCGGGCCGGCGCGGGTCGCGCCACGCCACCGTGAGCTCGCGCGGACCGGACAGGAACGAGCCGCCGCGCGTGGTGTGCATGCCTCCGAGCGGGACGGTCCGCTCGCCGGTGACGGGGTCGACGTCGATGGCCTCGTCGTACTCCTGCCAGCCGTCGAGGCACCACTCGCGCACGTTGCCGAGGATCGCGGAGAATCCCCACGCGTTCGGCTCCCAGGCGTCGACGGGACCGTGCGTGGCCCAGCCGTCGTCGTAGTCGAGGCGCAGCGGCCGGGGCAGCCCGAACGTCTCGGCCGACGTGTCGGCGAAGTTCACCTGGCGCAGCACGGCGGCGAACGACTGAGAGCGTCCGAAGGCGGACGCGCCACCGGCGCGTGCCGCGCGCTCCCAGCGCGCTTCGGTGGGGAGCACGAGATCCCAGGCGCGCAGGGCGTCACGGCAGTCGTCCCAGGAGACCGACTCGACGGGGTGGCTGCGCGAGATGCGCGGCGCGAGGAGTCCGCCGGGCCCGGACGGCGGACGACCGGCGAAGAGCGTCGACGGCAGCGAGCCGGTGAGCCGCAGCCACTGGCCCTGGGTCAGCTCGTACTTCGACAGGAAGTACGGAGCCAGCGAGACGTGCTGCACGGGGCATTGGTCTCCGGGCACGAAGACACCGAGCTGCGGGTCGGGGCGCAGCCAGTTCGGACCGCCGGGATCGTCGCTCTGCGCGCCCTGGTCGAACGCGCCGCCGGGCACGAGCACCAGCACGAGCCCCGTGTCGTCGGAGATCGTCCAGCGCCCGTCGTCGCCGTGGACCGGACGCTCGCCCGAGGGCACGTGCCAGAACTCCCACAGGCCGCTGCTCGCGTCGCGGCCGAGCGGCACGAGCCCCTCCTGCGGCGCGATCACGAGACCGTCGTAGAGCGGGCAGGCCTCGCGGTCGGCGACGGACGCGATCGCGTCGTCCCATGCTGCGCGCTCGGCGTCGACGGTGCGCGCGCGGAGTCCGCGCAGTTCGGCCAGGCGCGCGGCGGCCCGTGCGCGCGGTCCGTCGGGTTCGCGGGCGAGCAGCGCGAGCGTGTCGTTCAGCACGACGAGCGGTGCGCACGCCGCTTCGAGCGCAGGATCGACGTAGCGCGTGGCGCGCATGCCGGCGAGCTCGCCCTCGCGACGCGCGACCCTCGCGGCCAGTCTCGTGCACTCGGCGGCGACGATCGCGCGGTCGCGCGGCGTGGCGGACTCGGCCGGGCCCTCGGCGTCGGGACGCCCTTCGAGGTGCGCGTCGATGCGTGCCAGCTCGTCCTCGAACTGCCCGAGCAGCGTGCGCTCGCTCTCGACCTGCGCCAGGAAGCGGTCACGCTCGACGGGTTCGCGCCCCGCGTCGGCGTGCGCCTGGTCGAAGTCCGCGAGCTGGGCCGCATAGCGCGGCGCCCGCAGCAGGACATCGTCGAGCCTCGCCATCCAGTCGGTGAGCGCCGCGATGTCGCGGCCGTCGACCTCGTGCACGTCGGTCACGAGGTCCTTCACGACCTTCACGTCGAGCTCGCGCTGCAGCAGCGCCGCGCGCCGGGACTCCTGCGCGGCGACCACGAAGCCGGCGCCGACGCCGAGCGTGACGAGCGCCAGGGCCAGCGCGGCCACGACGCGGTTGCGGACGATCCACTTGCGCAGCTCGACGAGGGCGCCGGTGGCGTGTGCGCGCACGACGCGGCCCTCGAGGAAGGCGCGCAGGTCGTCGGCCATCTCGGTCATGCTCGCGTAGCGGTCCTCGATGCGCCGCGCCATGGCGCGGGCGCAGATCGAGACGAGCTCGGGGACGGCGTCGGGCGCGAGCTCGTCGACGGGACGCGGCGGACCCTCGAGCACGGCGCGCCAGATCGCGCGCGGGCCGAGGCGTCCCTCGTCGGGGGCGTAGGGCATGCGTCCCGCGAGCAGCTGGTAGAGGATGCAGCCCATGGCGTAGACGTCGGTGCCGGGACCGATCGCGTCGACGTCGCCGCGCGCCTGCTCGGGCGACATGTAGGCCGGCGTGCCGAGCACCTCGCCGTCGAGGGTCACGAGCGGCGAGGCGTCCCAGTCGTCGGTGCCGTCGCGGCGCGAGCCGCGCACGGGCAGCGTCTCGGACACGTCGAGCTCGTCGGCCGCGAGGCGCAGGTCGTGGACGTCGGGCTCGCCGAGCAGGCGCGCGAGGCCCCAGTCCATCACGCAGGTCTCGCCGTGGCGGCCGATCATCACGTTGGCGGGCTTGAGGTCGCGGTGGACGACGCCCTTGCCGTGGGCGTAGCCGACGGCCTCGCAGGCGCGCTGCAGCAGGCCGACCACGCGCAGCAGCGTCCAGCCCTCTTCGCCGCCGCCCTGGTGGACGTCCTTCACGATCTCGTGCAGCGTGCGCCCGCGCACGAGCGGCATGGTGAACCACAGCCGTCCCGACGCGTCGATGCCGAGGTCGTGCACGGGCACGATGCCCGGGTGGTCGAGCTGGCCCGCGATGCGTGCCTCCTCGAGGAAGCGCGCCACGGCCCGCGTCGCGTCGTCGGCCTTCCTGTCCGCGCGTCCGCGTTCGCGCAGCGACTTCATCGCCACGCGGCGTCCGAGCACGCGGTCCCAGACCACGTGGACGGCGCCCATGCCGCCCTCGCCGAGCAGCTCGAGGCGTTCGTAGCGCGCGCGCGAGCGGCTCTGCGCGGCGAGGCGGCGCACGCGGTGTCCGACCTCGGGCGAGAGCGAGTCGTCCCACGCCTCGGAGGCCGGCAGCGGGCCGGACGGGTCGGCGTCGAGCGCGAGCAGCTCACGCACCTCGGCGACCACGTCGGACGGCGCGCGCGCCGCATCGAGCACCCGCGCACGCTCGTCGTCGTCGAGGTCGCAGACGCGGTCGAACAGCTCGGCGACCGCGCGGTAGCGCAGCGCCCGCGCCGCCACCGAGTCGGGGGCGTCGCCGCCGGGCGCGTCGGCCGCGTGGGCGTCGCGCCCGGGGTCACTCCGGGACGCGCGCGTGTCGCTCGCCGGATGGCTCGTCGGCGTCTCGTGCGAGGAGCTCATGGCGACGGTCCGTCGTCTTTGAGGCGCCGGTGCAGCCAGGCGCGCGCCATGCGCCAGGCGCGCTTGACCTGGTCGCGCGAGAGGTCCATGACCTCGGCGGTCTCGTCGAGCGTCAGGCCGCCGAAGAAGCGCGTCTCGACCACCCGTCCCTGCACCGGGTCGAGCCGCTCGAGTTCGCCCAGCGCCTCGTGCACGGCGAGCAGGTCGGCGTCGGGTGAACCGGCCGGGAGGTCGAGCCCCGTGAGCGTCAGGCGCGCGCGCCGTCCGCCGCGCTTGGCGGTGGTGCGGGCGCGGGCGTGGTCGACGAGGACGTGACGCATGGCCTGGGCCGCGAGCGCGCGCAGCGGGAGCGTGACGACGCCGTCCTGGTCGGCGAGCCGCAGCCAGGCCTCGTGCACGAGCGCCGTCGCCTGCAGCGTGTGGTCGTCGCGCTCACCGCGCATCGCGGCGGCCGCGACGCGCTTGAGCTCGGCGTACACCTCGGCGGGCAACGTCGCGCCGGGATCGCCCCCCCCGTCCTCGGGGCGTGGACGGATCGCGGTCGACGGTGGCTGGTCGGGATCCCCCACGGAAACCTCCACGCACGGACGAGGATACAGGATGACGCGCTCTGCGGGGGGCCGTTCGCGGTCGGAACGGCGCCTGCCGTGCCGATCACGACACCCGTGGGGGAGAGGCGTGATCCGACCCCCGCGCGGGCGCGGAAACCGGAATCGATGCGTCGGACCGCGTGCGCACGGATGCGCGCGCGGTCGTCGGCGTCAGCGTCCGGGGGCCTCGATCAGCCAGCTGCGCGTCGGATCGCGCAGCGCGAGCACCGGCACGTGTCCGTCGCGGATGACCGAGTAGGCCACGTTGCCCAGCAGCGCGGCGGCCAGGCCGGTGCGTCCGTGGCTGCCCATCATGACCAGGTCGACCGAGTCCTGGAGAGCCAGGATGCGATGCACGGGATGGTCTTCCACGAACTCGAGCGTGTGGGACACGCCGCTCCACGGCTGTTCGGCCATGACCTTCTCGAACTCGGCCCGCGCGTCGTGCTCGATCTGGTCGATCACGTACGTCGGTCCCACCATCGGGTGCCCGTCACCGGGGTACAGCTCGGGCGCCTGGAAGCAGTGCAGCACGTGCAGGTGCGCGTCGAACGCGCCGGCCCAGGCGCGCGCCATGCGCAGCGCCGCGAGGCTCTCGGTCGAGAGGTCGACCGGCACGAGGATGCGTCGGATGACGCGCACCGGTCCGGACTGCATCCAGACCGGGCAGCGTGCGCCGGAGAGCACGGCGCGCGCGGTGCTGCCGAGGTCGAGCAGGCCGCGTCGGCGGTGGCGTCCGAGCACGACGAGGTCGGCCTCGGCCGCGCGTCGCAGCACGAGCTCGGCCGGGTGCCTGGACTTCTCGACCACGAGGGCGTGCTTCTCGAGGGCGGCCGTGATGCGCGCGCCCGAGAGCGACGCGGCCAGCCCGGTCTCGATCGCCGCCCTGGCCGCGGCCACGTCGTGCGGTTCGAGGTCGGGCAGCAGGTGGTGCGCCGGCTCGACGCCGTGCACGAGCTCGAGCGTCGCACCGAAGCGCTCCGTGAGGTCGAGCGCCACGTTGATGGCGCTCTCGGCCTGCCCGTGGGCGTCGATGCCGACGACGATGCGGTGGGGATGGTCGCTGGACGTCATGGCGCGGCGCTCCTCTTTCTCGGACTCGGGCGCGCGCGGCGGGCGCGCGCCGGATGTCCGGCATGATACCGATCGGCGCGCGAGGCCGCCGCTGCGCCCTTCGGCGGATCGCACCCGTCGGTGCGCTGCGCGGCGCGTGCCGGTCCGCGATGGCATGCTCGCCGCATGACCGCTCCGCGCCCGTTCGTCCGTGCCCTGGTGCTGCTCGCGCTGATGGGCTGCGCCACCTCCGAGGATCCACCCGCCGTGTCGCCCAGCCCCGAGGCGCCGTCGCCGCGCGAGGCGTCGGACGCACGCATCGTCGCACGCTTCGACGCCATCCTCGACGCGCTCCTCGCGCGCGGCCTGCCGGGTGCGTCGTGCGCCGTGGTGCTCCCCGACGGACGCGTGCTGGCCGCCGCCCGCGGGCTGGCCGACGCCGACACCGGGCGCGCGCTCACGCCGTCCGACCGCATGCTCTCCGGCAGCGTGGGCAAGACGTACTTCGTCGCGCTGTTCGCCG
Organism: Planctomycetota bacterium; assembly: GCA_020638905.1. Lineage (GTDB taxonomy): Bacteria > Planctomycetota > B15-G4 > B15-G4 > B15-G4 > JACKHP01. Next base: position 14,609 of record JACKHP010000015.1, read on the forward strand.
AGCAGATCGCCGCCGGACGGATCGCGCCCGACGTCCCGGTGTCCGACCAGCTCCCCGCCGACCAGCGTGCGCTCCTCGCGCGCCTGCCGAACGGACCGGCCGTCACGCCGCGCCAGCTCCTGCGCCACCGCAGCGGCCTGCCGCGCTACGTCTACGCGCCGGGCTTCTTCCCCGCGCTCGTGGCCGAGCCCGACCGCGTCTGGACCGGCTGGGACCGCCTGGCGTGGGTCTTCGACCGCGAGCCGCTGTTCGCGCCCGACGCGGACTTCCTGTACTCCGACACGAACTACGTGCTGCTGGGCGTGCTGCTGGAGGCCGTCACCGGACGGCCCTGCGTCGACCTCGTGCGCGAGCGTCTGCTCGAGCCGCTCGGGCTGCGCGACACGCTGCCGACCGACACGCGGCACGTCCCCGGGGTGGCCCAGGGCCACGTGGTGGCGGGGCTGCCGCTGGGATTCCCGGCGCGCACGCGCGCCGACGACGCGTTCGTGTTCGACGTGCAGTTCGAGTGGACGGGCGGCGGCTTCGCGAGCACGCCGAGCGACCTGGCGCGCTGGGCCCGGCTGCTGTGGGGCGGCCACACGGCGCTCGTCCCCGACGCGGGCGTGCTGCTCGACGCGGGACCGGCGCCCGAGCTGGGCGCCGACGTGCGCTACGGCTGGGCGACCATGCTGCGCGACACGCCGCAGGGACCGCTGTGGGGCCACGACGGCTTCATGCCGGGATACCTGGCGAGCACCGGCTGGCTGCCGCGGCACGAGCTGGCGTTCGCGTTCCAGACGAACACCGACGACGCCGCGGCCCTGGGTCGCCGGCCGTCCGACGTGCTGCTCGAACTCGCCGACGCGGTGCTCGCCGAGCGCGACGCGACGGACGGCTGACGTCGAGCCGCGGGGCCGCGCCCGACGCGCGACCGACGTCCGCCTACTTGGCCGCGAGCCGTTCCGGATCGACGTCCTTGCCGTCGACGTAGACCTCGAGCCGCAGCGCGGCGGTCTCCTTCTGCTCGGACGAGAAGGCCTCGGCCACGGCGCGCTCCTGCAGCGCCACGGCCTCGTCGGTCTCCCCGGCGAGGAAGCGCACGCGCGCCAGGGTGTCGAGCACCGACCAGTCGCGCGGCGACAGCTCGAAGGCGCGCTCGGCCGCGAGTCGCGCGAGCTCGAGGTCGCGCCGCTCCTCGGGGATCGCGCTCGTCGGGCTCACGATCGACCACGCCAGCCCGTCGAGGTGCTTCGGCGAGTCGGACAGGAATTCGTCGACGATGCGGCGTCCCCAGGCGGGGGCGTCGGCGGCGGGCGGGTCGGTCTTCAGCCGTGCGTAGTACGCGTCGAGCGCGAAGGGCGCGTTCGCGTCGGGCAGGAGTTCCAGCAGCGCGTCGACCTGCCCCGGGACCTTGTCCCACATCTCCCACTTGCGCAGCTTGGCGAGGCGCTCGAGGAGCTCGGTGTTCTTCTTCGCCGCCGCGTCGCGCTGCTCGCACGCCGCCGCCAGCGCCGCGTCGTCGCCCGCGAGCACCGCGTCGAGGGCCTCGCGCAGCAACAGGCTCGGACGTCCGACCCAGGCGATCCTGCCCTTGCCGTCGACGATCACGACCGAGGGCGTGTCGGGGAAGTCGATCACCCGGTCCCAGGCCTTGGCCGTGGCGTTGTTCTTGTCGCGCACCACCGAGATGCGCAGCGCGTCGCCGCGCTTGTCGCAGAACTCCTCGGCCGGCAGGGTGCCGAAGAGCGGCCATGCGCAGACGCCCACGACCGAGACGCGCCGGTCGGCGTACTCGTCCTGCAGCAGGTCGAGGCGCGCCTCCTGGCGCACGCACTCGGAGAGCCACGTGGTGAAGAAGAGCAGCACGTACGTCGTGCCGCGCGCGTAGCGCTTGAACTTCTTGCCGCGCACCCACTCGACGTCGCTGAGCTGCGGCGCCTCGGCGCCGAGTCCGTCGGAGCGGACCGCGAGCGGCGCAGGTCCGGCGACTGGCACGGGCGACGTCGCGCGCGCGTGCGCGGCGAGCAGCAGGGCGATGGCCGCGGCCGCGGCGATCCGTCCGACGAGCGTCCTTCCCATGACGCGTCCCCCTCGGTGGAGGGACGCCAGTCTAGCAGGTGCCCGGGAGCGCGGGGCGGATCGCCGGCGGGGACGCGCGGCGTCGCCGCCGCGCGTGCCCTTCACGCGCTCAGTGCGTCGTGCCCTGCAGGGCGTTGCTGGCCGACAGGCCCCAGATCGCGGCCGGGTCCTGGATCCAGTACTGGACGAACAGGTCGATGCCGGCCGGCGTGCCGGCGGCGGTCGACGAGCCGAGGGCGATCTCGCCCGACGGGTTCGTGGCCAGGATGAACACGAACGGCGACGGGAAGGGCACGAGCGTGCCGCCCTTGAACGGCACCGGCGTCGACGCGAGCGTCAGGAACAGTCCGGCCGTGGCCGACGGGCGCGCGTTGCTGAGCGCGATCGTGTACGGGTCTTCGGGCAGCAGCGTGCCCGTGCCCTCGAGCAGCGGGACGCCCGACACGCCGGCCAGGCCGAAGCCCAGGTCGACCCACGCGTTGCCCGCGCCGCAGGTGAACGTCTGGCCGGCGTTCGGCGCGGCGTTCGTGGCGGCCTGGGGTGCCGTCCAGGTGAAGTCGCCGTAGGCGCTGCCGGTGCCGGTGAGCTGCAGCGAGAAGCCGATCGGCGTGGTGCCGTCCTCGACCACGCCGATGTCGGTGGACAGCATGCCGCCGGCCGCGCCGCCCACCGCGGTGAACGTGCCCTCGTAGCTGAGGAACAGCAGCACGGTGTTCGACGGGTCGACGAGCGCGAGGCCGTCGGGCGATCCGTTCTGCATCTGCGCCACGGGGAAGGCGAGCGTGCCGTAGCACGCGCCCTGCACCGGCAGCGTGCCGGTCAGCGGCCAGGTGTCGTAGACCGCGCCGCCGTTTCCGTTGTATCCGACGACGCTGTAGCCGGTCAGGTCGAGGCCGCCGGGGCCGGCGATCTCGAAGAACTCGCCGACGTCGGTGCTGACGTTGTCGTAGTGGATCTCGTTGATCCACGGCGTGCCGCTGCCGCCCATCCCGCCGCCCATCGGCGTGGCGCTGGCCTCGCCGCTCTGCAGCGACTCGTTCGTGGACGAGTCGGTCGCGCTCACGACGTAGTAGTACGTGGTGCCGTTCGTCGCGGTGGCGTCGTCGTAGATGCTGCCCGCGACGAGCGAGGCGGTGATCGAGGCGTACGGTCCGCCCATCGTCGGCGCGCGGTACACGGTGTAGCCGGCCAGGTCGGGCTCGGTGTTGTCGTCCCAGTCGAGGACGACGTGGCCGTCGCCGGCGCTCGCCATCAGTCCCGTGGGCTGGGCCGGGGGGATCATGTCGCCGCCCGAGCACGAGCCCGAGAAGAGGCAGTCGACCCACTCGGGGTGGTCGACGAACGGGTTCCGGTTGCCCTGGAAGGAGTAGACCGCGTCGTTGCGATCGCGCTCCCACTGGTCGACCGGGTCCTGCGCGTTCCACTGCAGCAGCACCGACTTCATGCCCATGTAGGCGATGCTCAGGTTGGTGCCCGTGCTCGAGGCCGCGATGAGCGCCTCGGTGTCGGTCAGGATGAGGTCGGGCTCGGGCTGTCCGGTGATGCCGTGGACGCCGCCCTCGTAGCGCACGTCGGCGTACATGAGCGCGCGCGCCACGTCGCCGCGGCGGCCGATCCAGACCTCCCACGTGCCGGACGTCGACGAGCCGCTGGTCCAGTTCGAGTTGCCGGGATAGATGCCGGTGCCGCCGCCCTGTCCGTTGTTGAACACCGTGGGCAGCTCGCCGCAGGCCGCCGAGCAGTTGCGGAAGGGCTTGTTGCCGCGCGAGCCGTTGTACGACGAGTCGCACAGCCACAGCATGTGGCAGTCGGTGTACGGGTAGTTGTCGGCGCCGTCGTTCGGGAAGCCGTAGCTCACCGGCCAGGTGTGCTCGCGTTCGTAGAAGCTGTTGCCCGCGCCCTGCTTCGGGTGGCTGTCGTTCTGGTAGACGTCGAGGATGTTGCCCGGGTTGGCCGGGTCCTCCATGGCCGCCTCGAGGATGTTCCAGGTGTCGGTGCCGCTCGACGTGTACGGGAACTTGGTGTGGTCCTTGATGGCCGCGTGCAGCGTGGTGCGCAGCGTGGTCGCGTTCGTGGCGTCGACGCCCGCGTAGTACCCCGGCGGGATCTGCGCGTCGGCATGGGCGACGAGCAACAGCGCGAGAACGGACGACGAGAGGGCGCGACGCGCGCGGGCACGGCGGGCGGGCCGCCGCAGGGAGAGGGAGCGCATGGGGTGTGCAGCCGGGCGGGAGGACGTCGCGGGTCGCGGCGGCGCGCGGGGCGCCGTCCGCGGAGGGGACCGTCGACGCGGAGGGGAGGGAGAGGTTGAGGCCCCGTCAGGGTATCAGGTCCCGGGCGTCCCGGCTGCGCAGACGAGCCTGTTCGGTGCGAATCGTGGGGGAGTCGCGGCGTGCGCGGCCACGCGCAGCCCGGGGCCGGGCATCCGTCGCGCGGGGCGTGGCGAAACCGGGGGACGGCCCCTCGCGCGCGATCCCGCGGGGCGCGATCGCTAGACTCGCCCGTCCGCCGCGGCTGTCGCCCGTCCTGGAGAAGTCCCATGGTCCCCGGTTCCCTGGCCCGCCTCGCGGGTTGCGTCCTGCTCGTCGTCCTCGGCTCGGCCTGCGCCAGCGAGGAGCACCGCACCGTCGAGCCCAACGTCGTGGCCACCTACGAGACGCCCTTCTCGGGGACGCGCTACCCGCTCGTGATCGGCAAGTTCGCGAACAGCTCCCAGTACAACCGCGGGCTCTTCACCGAGGGGCCGGACAAGCTGGCCAGCCAGGCCAAGACGATCCTGCAGACGCACCTGACCGCGACGAACCGCTTCACGCTGCTCGATCGCGACAACCTCGACGAGCTGCAGCGCGAGAGCGGCCTCACCGGAGAGGCGCAGGCGCTGGCCGGCGCCAAGTACGTCGTCACCGGCGAGGTGACCGAGTTCGGACGCCGCACCACCGGCGACCGCTGGTTCTTCGGCCTCTTCGGCCGCGGCAAGACCCAGACCGCCTACGCCAAGGTCTCGCTCAACGTGGTCGACGTGACCACGTCCGCCGTCGTCTACGCGGTGCAGGGCGGCGGCGAGTACGAGCTCAGCAACCGCGAGATCCTGGGGACGGGCGGGACGAGCGGCTACGACAGCACGCTCAACGGCAAGGTGCTCGACTTCGCCATCGTCGACGCGGTGAACCACCTCGTCGAGGGACTCGAGCAGGGCGCGTGGAGCGTCGCTCCGTGACGCGGGGCGCCGCGTGGCTCGTCGGCGCGGCGTTGCTCGTCCTGCCGGCGTGCGCGAGCGAGATGTACGAGTGGGGACCGTACGAGGACTCGGTGCTGTCGACGATGCACGACTTCTCCGAGCGCGACCTGCTGGCCGAGATCGACCGGCTCGAGGCGTACGAGGCCGACCTGCGCGAGGAAGACCGGCGTCCGCCGCCGGGTCTGCACGCGCACCTCGGATACCTGCAGTTCCTGGCCGGCAACGGCGAGGCGACCTTGCGCCACTTCGCGGCCGAGAAGGCCTTCTATCCCGAGAGCACCGTCTTCATCGACGGCATGCTGGAGCGCGTCAAGTGAAGCGCGCGCTGCCGTCGGCGGTCCTGCTGCTCGCCGTGCTGCTGCCGCTCGGCGCGTGCGCGTCGACGCCGCCCGACTACGGCGCGTACCTCGACCACATGCCGCACTCGATCCTGGTGCTGCCGCCGATCGACGAGTCGCCCGAGGTCGACGCCGACCTGGCGTGGCTGGCGACCGTGACGCGTCCGCTGGCCGAGCGCGGGTACTACGTGTTCCCGGTGGCGCTCGTGCAGCGCATCCTGCGCGAGAACGGACTGCCGACGTCGGTCGAGATGCACGCGGTCCCGCTCGCCAAGCTGCGCGAGGTGTTCGGCGCCGACGCGGTGCTCTACGTGCGGCTCGAGCGCTGGGGCACGTCGTACTCGGTGCTCGACTCGTCCACCGAGGTGCTCTACCGGGCGCGGCTGGTCGACGCCGCGACCGGCGTCGAACTCTGGTCGGGCACCGGACGCGCCCGGCGCAGCAGCGGCGGTGGCGACAGTTGGCTGGCGCACCTCGTGTACGCCTTCGTGCACCAGATCGCGTCGTCGGTCTCCGACCCCACGCCCGACGTGGCGCGCGACGCGAACCGGGCGCTCTTCGACGACCCCCGGCACGGTCTGCTCGTCGGCCCGTACCGTCCCGATTTCGAGGAGCAGATGGAGAAGGCGCGCGAACGCCAGGCCGAGGTCGAGGAGGCGCGCGGCGCCCAGGCCGGCGGGTAGGGGGTTGCCCGGCGAGCCCCGGCCGGGCGCCCGGACGCGGCTCGGCGAGCGTCCGTGGTCCCGCCCGGCGCGCCAGGGCGCGGGCGTGGCTCCCGGATCTGGCGCTTCCTTTCGCGCCCTCGGGATGCGCATCATGTGTCCTTGATCGGACGGTCCAGAGTGGACCGCCCTCTTCCTCCGCGGTCGTCGCGATCCCAGGCGCTGCCTGGGACCCAAGTCGCCCGCAGAGGAACGCCGCCGTGGGATCGGGCCCCTCATGCGAGGAGCACGCGCCTGCGTCGGCAACCTGCGCGGGAGGTCCAGACCCGCGAGCACACGTGGCCACCGACCCATCGCGGGCGACCGGTCACGTCCCACAAAGGTTACACATGAGTGCCACCGGTACTGTGAAGTGGTTCAACGAGACCAAGGGCTTCGGCTTCATCTCGCCCGAGGATGGCAGCCCCGATTGCTTCGTGCATCAGTCGGCCATCAAGGCCGAGGGCTTCCGCACCCTCAACGAGGGTGACCGCGTCAGCTATGACCCGGTCAAGGGCAAGAAGGGCCCCGCGGCCGAGAACGTCGTCAAGCTCTGATCGACGTTCTGCGCGCGCCCGCGCGCTCTCGGCGAGGCCGTCCCGGAGAGATCCGGGGCGGCCTCGCTGGCGTTCCGGGGGGCCTTGCGCCCGACCGCGATGCGGCCATGATGCCTCGGAAGGAGCCCGAGGAGCCGATCGATGATCCGCGCAGCGTCGCCCGAGAGAGCCCTGATCCTGGTCGCACTGCTCGCGCTGTCCGCGGGTGCTCGCGCCGACGAGCAGCGCTGGGCCCTGCTCATCGGCTGGGACGGCTCGTCCGACGCGGCGGGACACACCTTCGAGCGCGCCGTCGACGACCTCGACGCCGTGCGCGACGCGCTCGTGGCGCACGCCGGTTTCCCCGCGTCGCAGGTCGTGGTGCTCGCACTCGGAGCCGACGACGAGGTGAACGCGCTGCGCTCCGTGCGCTGGGAGCTCGCCCGCCTGGCGGAGCACGTCGACGAGGACGACCTCGTCTACCTGCACGTCGCGCTCCCGATGCTGTGGAATCGCGAGCTGGGGCAGTCGTACGTGTACGCGCGTCCCGACGACCCGCTGGGCTGGTCGCTGCCGGTGGGAGAGGTCACCGCGTTCGTCGAGCACCTCGCCGCGCCCAAGCGTCTCGTCGTGTGGGACGCCTGGCGCGACCACGGCTGCGAGGGGACGCGCGGCACTCCGCCGAGCGAACTCGTGCCGTCCGGGCCGTCGTCGCCTTCGCGCGACGCGTTCACCGAGGTCTACGTGGCGTGCGGCCCGAACGAGGATGCGAGCGCGCGCGGGTCCGACGGACGCGGCGTCTTCTCGGTCGCGCTGTGCGACGCGTTGTCCGGCGCGTTCGCGGGCGGCGACGGTCGGACCACGCTGCTCGAGTTCGCGCGCGCCGTCCGCTCGCGCACCGACGACCTGGCACGCGAGGTCGGCTGGCCCCAGACGCCCGAGGTGCGCGACCCGCCTCCCGGCGTGCGCGACTACGTGCTCGCGGGACCGTTCGACACGGGCGACGACGAGGCGGGCTCGGGATCGGATTCGGTCGCAGCTCCCGTGTCGCCGACGGTGATCGCGTTCGATCCCCTGCCGCCCGTCCTCGGGAGCACGCCCGACGAGCTCGCGCGCTGGACATCCCTGCTGCGCGAGCTGTACGTCGACGGCGGGGGCGCACTCGGTCATCGACGCAGCGAGCTCATGCAGCAGGTCGCGGCGCTCGACCCGATCGATGCGATCCCGGCCTGCCTCAACGCGGTGCGCGGGCTCGACATGGCCGACGCACGGGACGTGAGGAGCGCGTACTCGCTCATCGTCGACTGGCAGGAGCACGTGGCGCACACGCCGGCCTTCTTCATCGACGGCGACCTGAGCCGGATGTCCGAGCTCGACGTGACGAAGCGCCTGATGGCGATCCGGAACTGGGTCACCTGGTGGCGCGAGAGCCGCAAGGCGGGCCAGGACCGCGTCGTGCTCGACGAGTACCGCGCGAAGGTCGAGGCGAAGCGTGCGGCGCGCGACGATCAGGACGGTTGAGCGCCGCGCCACTCGACGCGCGGGCCGCTACCTCCCCGCGAGCCACGCGGTGCGCAGCGCCTCGACGCGCTTGCGGTTCGCGCCCAGGTCGGAGTACCCGACCCGCGACGCCGACCGCACGTGCACGCAGCCAGCGTCTTCGTCGACCAGGAACGTCACGTCGTCGGTGAAGCGCAGCAGCCGCGTGCGGCACTCGGCCTTCACGAGCAGGCCCTCGCGCGCCACGACCTTCGTGCGCGGCCAGCTCTCGAGCAGGCGCACGATCGCCGCCAGCGTCTCGTCCGCGTTGCCCCGCATCGGGAACGCCTCGACCCGGTGCCCGTCGTCGTCCGCCTGACTGCACACGCAGTTCGGACTCGACGGACATTCCGGCAACCGCTGCTCGCTCATCCTGGACCTCCTCCACCGCGGCGGAGCCGGGCGCCGGGACCCGAGCACGTCGCCGGGCCGCGCACGGGGGATCGCCGCCTCCCGTTCACGCCCCTGCGTCGTCGAGTCCCACGAGCCGCCGCGCGACCGGCAGCGCCTCGCCCGCCGACATGACGACCGCGTCGGCGCCCACGAGGTCTTCGGCCTCGCGCTCGGACAGGAACGCGGTGCCTCCCACGAGCACGGGCGGCGGATCGGCGCGGCGCAGGCGCAACTGTGCGATGGCCTCGGCCACCGAGCGCACGTGCGTGCCGAGGGTGGCCGAGAGCACCACGAGGTCGGGCTTGAAGGCGTCGGACGCCCACAGCAGGTCTTCGACCGGCATCTGCGCGCCGAGGAAGATCACCCGCCAGCCATCGAGCTCGAACAGGTCGGTCACCGCGCGCAGGCCGATGTCGTGGACGTCGTTGTCGAGCGCGGCGGCCAGCACGGTCTTGCCGTTCGACGGGGCGCAGGTCGCGAGGCCCAGCACCTGCTCCATGAGGCGCACGGTCGTGGCGGACACGAAGTGTTCCTCGGCGATGGTGACCTCGTCGAGGTGCCACATGCGGCCGAGCTCGCGTTGCGCCGAGAGGCCCACGTGGACGATGGCGTCCTGCGGCGTGATGTCGCCGGCGCGCACGGCATCGAGCACGAGGTCGCACGCGCGGCGCCGGTCGCCCTCGAGCAGCGCGAGCACGTACTGCGACGCGAGGCGTCCCGCGCCCGACTCGGTCGAGAGGCCGGGGGTCTCGCTCGTCCCGAGGCGGTCGAAGCGCGTGATGACGTCGTCGAGGCAGGTCACCGAAGCCTCGCCCACGCCGCTCGGCAGCTCGCTCGCGAGCACGTCGCGCAGCGCGCGCAGGCTGAGCAGCAGATCCGACTCGGGTGCGCCGCGCGAGCGGAAGGCGACCTTGGCCCAACCGACCTGCTCGGCGAACCACTCGCCGCGGTTCTCGGCCAGGGCCAGCGAGAGGTCGGCCAGGCGTCCCGCGAGGTGCTGGCGCCAGCTCTGGAAGGCGTCGCTGCCGTAGGCCGCCGGGTTGGCCAGGGCCGGCACGACCCGCTCGGCCGCCAGGCGCGCGAGCCCCGACGAGGAGGCGGACAGGATCTCGGCAGCGAAGCGCGTCGCGTCCACGGGCGGTCGACCAGGAGGAGGATGCGTCGAGGTTACCAGCGTCGCACGCCGGTGGGCAGCGTCCCGCCGCGAGGAGGCGCGAGGGGGGAACCGGACTCAGGATCGTGGGTGGGTTCGGCGGGCACGGCACCGCGGATGCGCGGATGCGCGGCCGGCTTTCGGGTCGCGAAACGCGGGCGGCGACGGGCCGTCCTCCGGGTGCGCACCGACCTCTGGCGGGCGTCACCGCGACCGCCCTGCCTCGGGCGTCCGGCGTTCGAGGGCGCGAGGCGCGGGGAGACGAGCCATGAAGAGGTGGGCGAGCGGGTCGGCGGCCGTCGCGATCGCGGGTGTGCTGGCGGCCGCGCCTGTGACGGCGGGCGAGGCGTCCGATCCGCGGGTGGCCGGCCAGGTGCTCGTGGCCTGGGGCGACCAGTCCGGCGACCGCTTCGGAGCGGCGCTCGTCGCGCCGGGTGACGTCGATGGCGACGGACGCGCCGACCTGGCCGTGGGCGCGTCGGGACGCGACGGCGTCCAGCCGTCGGCGGGACGGGTCTCGCTCCTGTCGTCCGACGGCGCGCTGCTGTGGCAGCTCGAAGGCGACGAGGCGTTCGCCCGGCTGGGTTCGGCGCTCGCGTCGGCGGGTGACGTCGACGGCGACGGGGTGCCCGACGTGGCCGCGGGCGAGCCGTCCGGCGCGGGCGGCAAGGGACGCCTGTGCGTGCTCTCGGGCGTCGACGGCGCGCTGCTGCTGCAGGTCGACGGCGCGGCCCAGGGTGATCGCTTCGGAAGCTCGCTGGCCGGCGTGGGCGACGTCGATCGCGACGGCGTCCCCGATCTGCTGGTGGGTGCGCCCGACTCCGATGCGGGTGGCACGAACGCGGGGCGCGCGTGCGTGCTGTCGGGCGCCGACGGCTCCGAGCTCGCGGCATGGCAGGGAGAGACGTTCGACCTGTTCGGGCTCTCCGTCGCCGCGGCGGGCGACGTCGACCTCGACGGTGTCCCCGACGTGCTCGTCGGCGCGCCCTTCGACGATGGCGGCGCGTTCAACGGCGGGGCGTTGGTCGTCCTGCCGGGGCAGGGCGGCGACGCGCTCGGCACGCTGTTCGGCGCGGGCGTGGGCGACCAGCTCGGCACGTGGGTGGCGGGCGTCGGAGACGTCGACGGCGACGGCGTCCCCGACGCGGCGGCGGGCGCGCCGGGCGACGACGGGTCCGCGCTCGACGCGGGCGCGGTGCATGTGCGCGCCGGCGCCGGCGGCGCGCAACTGCTCGTCATCGCGGGCCAGGGCGAAGGCGAGGGACTGGGCGTGGTTTGCGGAGCGGGCGACCTCGACGGCGACGGACGCGCCGATCTGGCCGTCGGCGCGCCTTCGTCCGACGCCGCGGGCGACGACGCGGGCCGGGTGCGCCTCGTCTCCGCGAGCGGGGCCGAGCTGTGCGCCGCCGACGGCTTCGGCGTGCGCGCCTGGCTCGGGGCGGCGCTCACGGCCCTCGGTGACACCGACGGCGACGGACGCCCCGAGGTCGCGGCCGGTGCGCCGGTCCACGACGACGTGCTCTCCCGGCCGGGACGGCTCGTCGTGCTGGGCTGCGTGCCCTTCGCGCCGGGCGCCGTGGCCGATCCGCCGCTCGCGCACTGAGCCGCCGGCCGACGTCGCGCCCCGCGGTGCGGCGCGCCCGCCGTGGCGGCGCACGCCGCACGGCGCGCGCGATCCGTGCGTCCGCCGCGCTCAGGTCGGCTTGGCGATGTCGATCGAGTAGTGCACCGAGTGGTCGGAGAGCGGCGCGGTGAGGCTGCTCACGTACGTGCGCTGGTCGGCCAGGGCGCGCGTGGCGAAGGCCTGCTGGAAGAATCCGGGATGGCCGCCGTCGCCGAGGCCGAAGTGCTTGGCGTCGATGAAGCCGAGCGGATCGTTCTCGTCGCCGAGGGTCGTGAGCAGCTTGAACACGTAGCGCAGGACGAGGCGCTTCTTGATCGCCAGGTTCTGCGCGGCGTTGCCGGCCGGGTCGACGATCGAGGGCCACAGGGGCGCGCTCCCGTCGAGGTCGAGGAGGCGCTTGGCGCGCTGGTCGAGCATCACGTCGCCCACCGGGTCGAAGTCGACCGAGCACATCGCCACCCGGATCGGCTCGCTCTTCGGCAGCAGGAAGACGTGCGTCTCGCCCAGGGCGCGCGGCTTGCCGTCGAAGTCGAACTGGTGCGCCCGCCATCGGCCGTTCACGCCCACGTGCACGAGCCACTCCTCGTCGCTCGAGAGGGCGTCCTCGACGGCGCCGGTGAGGGCGCTCACGAAGCGGTCGACGATCTCGTCGACGAAGACGTCGATGAGCTTGTCGACCAGGCCCGCGGCGAAGCCGCCGAGGGTCTCGCCGAACGACTTCTCGAGCGAGTCGCGCACGTCCTTCTTGGCGTCGTCCTTCAGCTGCTGCTCGATCTCCTTGACGACGGCGGTGATCTCGTCGGGCTTGTCGCGCTTCTCGTGGCCGAGGTTGCCCTCGATGCGCTCGAGCTTGACGGTGATGCGGCGCATGTCCTGGCCGAGGTCGCCGACCGGGTCGTGCCAGCCGAGCGAGAGCGTGAAGCCGGCGGCCTGGGCCGTGGCCGGCAGCTTGCTCGTGGGCACCTTGACCCGCGCGAGCGTGGGGATGCGTCCCTTCTCGGGCGGGACGAGGGTGATCTCGGGCTCGAGCAGCACCGTGCCGGCCTCGGTGAACGCGCCGCTGTTCACGAAGACGAGCAGGCGCGGACGCAGCGTGATCGTGTCGTGCAGGAAGTCCGTCCCGTTCTTGTTCGTGCGCCCGATCGGGAAGGGCACGTCGTCGGTCTCGGGCAGCTCGGGCAGGTCGACCAGGAACTCGTAGTCGCGGTCGTTGATCGCGTCGTGGTCGATGTAGCCGCCGCGCTTGCAGGTGAAGAACGTGAACTGCGTGACCGGCACCGGTCCCTCGTTCTCGGGGAACTGGAAGCCCTCGAGACGCGCGGTGGCGATGGCCTTCAGTGGCGCGAGCATGGTCGCCATGCGTCCCGACGCGTCGGCGGTGGTGGCGCGCGTGCAGTCGTAGACCCAGCGTCCGACGGCCCACACGAACTGGCCCGGCATCGGCCAGCTCCAGTCGGCGCGGGTCATGGGTCCCGAGCGCGCGGTCTTCGGCTCGCCGTTGCGCGCGTCGTCGACGGCCGGCGGCACGAGCGCGCCCTGGTCCCAGCGCAGCTCGATCGTCCCCGTCTTCTGGATCACGCCTTCTTCGGGCTTCTTGGTCGCGTCGGTGGGCGGGTGCGGCGCGGGCGAGAGCACCTTGGCGAACTCGGGGTCGGGCTGGACCTCGAGCGTCCAGTCGTACCAGCGCTGCCACTGCCCGAAGGGGACGTCGATCGGCGACGCGTAGCTCGCGGTGCACAGGCCGGCCACCTCGACGAGCTGGCCGTCGTCGACGCGCACGTCCGAGGCGCCCTGCTTGACGGCCACGCGGTGCGGCATCGCGCGGCAGGCGCGCGGCAGCATGCGCTTGGCGAAGCGTCCGATGATCTTCTTCTCGATCAGGTCGAGGATCGACTCGGTCGTGTCGAGGATCGCGACGATGAGCGCGACCACCGGCACGATGGCCAGGATCGCCGCCGGTCCCGTGGCGCCCAGGATGCCGGCCGCCGCCGCGAGCAGGATCGCCTCGATGATCGGCTTCGCGGTCTTGACCACGTCGCGCGCGGTCTTCAGCACGTCGTGCAGCAGGCCCAGCGCGGCCACGTTCTGCGTGAGCAGGTCGATCGAGGCCTGGTCGAGGTCGCCGAACACCGCCGGGACGAAGCAGCCGCGCGCGGCGCCGTCGCCGTCGGGCGCCGTCGTCGCCGGACGCGGGTCGAGCCGCAGGAACGGACGCTGCCGATCGCGCGCCTTCTTCGGCAGGTCGGTCACGGCGTCACCGCCGGCGGCGCGCCGCCCTCGTGCGCGACCTTGAGTCGCGCGCGCGTGTCGTCGTCGAGGTTGCCCGTGACCGTCGCGCCCTGCTGCTTCTGGAAGGCGCGCACGGCGCGGCGGCGCTCGTCGTCGGTCATCGTTCCGGGCGCGCGGCGTCCGAAGCCGAGGTTGTAGAGCCGCTGCTCCGACGCGAGCACGTCCTGCGACATGGGCACGAGCGCGCCGGCGTCGAGGGTCATGGACAGGAACTGCTCCTCGTGCTCGAAGCGATCGGTGTCGACGCCCGCGACCTCGTTGCCGGCGCCGGTCTGGTCGGCGGCGCCGGGGGGATTGGCGCCACCCGCGCCCGTGCCGCCCCCCGCGCCGGGCGCCGTCGCGCCGCCCGTCCCGCCGGACGACTGCGCGCCCGGTGCGCCAGGTGCGCCCGGTGCGGCGGCCGCGTCGCCGTCGGGCGGCGGCGTCTCGAGCCCGAACACGTCGACGGCGAGCGTCATCGTCGTCGTCTCGTGCAGCACCGGGATGACGAGCTCGCCCTTGTCGTCGGTGAAGCCGCGCAGCACCGGCGCCTGGGGCGTGTCGCCCGCGTGCACCACGAATGCCGCGCGCGCCAACGGCTCCGGATCCTTCTTGGCGCCGTCGCGGCGCAGGCGGATCGTCCACAGGCGCACGCCGGCCTCGCACGGCGAGTAGCGTGCGAACGCGTGGTAGAAGCGGCACGCCATCGTGTCGGTGGTCTTCTCGAACTCGCGCGCCTCGCCCTCGGCGCGCAGCAGGCGCTGCTTGCTGTCCGACCAGAAGCGCTGCTTGCAACCGGCGCTGCCCTCGCCGGTGGTGGGACAGGGCCAGTGCTTCGGATCGATCAGCGTCTCGTGCGGGAAGCTGTAGACGAGCACGCGCCGGTCCTTCTCGTAGGCCGCGTCGCGCTCCTCCTTGATGAGCTTGTCGGTCTTGGCCTTCTCGAAGCGCTTCTCGTCCTCGGCCGAGACGAGCAGCACGGGATTGAACTCGCCGCAGCCCATGAGGTCGCCCTTGTGCGCGGCGTCCTTGCCGCGGGCCAGGAAGCCCTCCTTCGGGTCGAGCACGAGCGGCGGGCCGTCGGGCATGCGGCACAGCTCGTCCATGTACTCCTTGAAGAGCACCTTCCTGAACGCGGCGGTGTTGAGCGAGTCGGGCGGCTCGATGCCGCGCGCCTGCTTGTAGGCCTTGATCGCGTCGGCCGTCTGCTTCTTCGTCTCGGGCGTCTTCGCGCCGTCGATCGGTCCCGTGTAGAACGGCACGCCGCCCACGAACGAGAGCATCGACTGGATCGACTTCGTGCCCCAGTCGTCGCCGCCGAACGGACCGCTCCAGAGCTTCTCCCACAGCGCGACGTCGCGCACGAGCACGCCGAAGACCGACTTCGCGCGGCGTCCGCTGAGCGTCTTGTTGTACTCGGGGTCGCCGCTGGGGTCGGTGTGCCCGAAGATCGCGATCGGGGGCAGGCGCTTCTGGCCCGTGGGATCGTGCGTCGCGAGGTGCCGCATCATCTTTCCGAAGGCCAGGAAGCGGCTGCGCGCGCGCGGCGAGACGAACGACGAATCGAAGTCGAAGCCGCGGTTGCTGAGGTTCATGCAGCCCGTCGTGACGAGCATCGGACGGATCGTGGCCACCGACTCGGTGCGCGACTCGTCCGGTACCGGCGCCACGAGCAGCGGCAGCTCGAAGCGTCCGGGATGCGTGGCGATCACGCCTTCCTCGGTCACGTCGATCATGAAGATCGGGTTGGCCATCGGTCGGTTGCGGCGCGGCTAGGAGCCGTGCTCCTTGACGAGCGCCTTGCGGAACGCAGGCGAGGCGAGCCCGGTGGCGAGGTCGATGTCCTCGTCCTTCACCGCGCCCGGTGCGACCTTCTTGTCCTTCTCGAACTCCTCGGCGCCCCAGCGGAACTGCTCTCTGTCGTCGCTCGCGTAGCCGGCGAAGTAGCCGAGGTTGTTGAGCCGCGCGCGCTGCCCCGCGAGCGTCTCGATCGGGTCGAGTCCGCCCACGACGAGGTCGGCCTTGATCGACTTGGCCTCCACGCGCAGCTCCGCGCGCTCGAGACGCCGCTCGATGGGACGCTCGACGAGTCCGTCCTTGCCCGGCTTCAGCGGGACGGCGTCGTCGGCTCCGCCCGTCGCGAGCAGCACCTCGACGTCGGACTTCAGCGGCACGTCGTCGAGGTCGCGCACGCGCACGCGCAGGTGCAGCGGCTGGAACGCCGCCACGAAGGTGCTGCGCGCCGCCGTCGCGACGGCTTCCTTCTTGGCCACGCGGTCGGGGATCACGACCTCGTCGCCCGGTGCGAGCACGTGTCCGTCGCCGCGCAACGCGCGCAGGGCCGCGTTGGCCGGGTCGTCGAGGATCGTGCGGAAGTCGCCGAAGCCGTGGAGTGCGGCGATGCTCGAGAGGGTCTCGCCCGACTTCACCACGTGGGTCTGCGACACCGGAGGCGCCCCAGGGTGCATCGGGAGCCTCCGCACCCCGGACGCCGTCCCGCACGGCCGGCATGATACCCTGCCGCACGCGTTCGCCAGTGCGGTCGCACGTGTGGCGACGATCCGCGGGTGCGAGGTCTCCTGGCATGCGCCACGAGTGGATGGTCCGTTCGGGTTCGATCGAGTACGTCGTGGTGCGCGGGGCCGACGTGTTCCTCGACGAATCGCCGCGCGAGCTCTCGCCGTCGGCTGCTGCCGCGCGCCTGCCGCGCCTCGTCCTCCTGGGTGCCGGCCGCGGGCCGTCCGGCGGTTGGGAGGCCGCGGTCTCCATGCTGCGCCTCGACGGCCCGGCGTTGATGCCCGCCGACCAGCGCGACGCCCGTGCGCTCGCGCGGCGCCTCGGGCAGTCGTTCCTCGACCGGCGTCTCGTGGCGCTCGCCTTCGCCCGTCCGTGGGGGGCGCGCCTCGATCCCGCGGCGCTGACCACGATCGATCCGGCCCCCGAGGCCGCGGCGGCGCCGGTCCGGTCCGACCCCGAGGACGAACTCACGTGGGTCGAGATCGAGCTGCTCGACTCGCGCGGCAAGCCCGTCCCGCACGAGCCGTTCGAGCTCGTCTGCGCCGACGGCGAGCACCGCACGGGCAGCACCGACAGCAAGGGGCTGGCGCTCGTCGCGGACGTGGCCGCGGGCCAGTGCACGGTCACCTTCCCGGGACTCGACGGCCGCGAGTGGAAGCCGAAGTGATGCGGCGGCGGGCGCACGCCGCGGCGTTCCCCGAGCGCAGCGGTCCAGGACGCGCTCTCTCGGTGCCGAAGCCGAGACCGTAGCCGCTCGTCGAGCGTGCAACGCCGTCCCCACGCGGCCGTCGAAGGGGTGCGGACGCGCAGCGCTTGGTCCCGTCGGTCGGCGCGAGGCATGATGCGGACATGACACCCGGGAACGCGCACGAGGATCTTCCGCCGCCCGACGAGGGCTACGACGACGGCGACGACGACTGGCTCATGCACGAGCCGGCGAGCGTGCAGGCCCGCGAGCCGCGGCCCGGCGCGCCCTCTGCGCCGCCCGCTCCCGGCGACGCGCCGGCCGGAGATCCGCGTGGTGCACCGCGCGGCGCGCGGCCCGGTCCCCCGCGCTCGGGCGATCTCTTCGCGGCGGCCCGAGCCGCGTCCACTCCCGGCGCGGCGTCCGCGGCGCCTCGCGCGCGCGTGCCCGAAGGCCCGCTCGACCTCGACGGCGGGTTGCGCCGCCTGGGATACGACGCGTTCCGTCCCGGGCAGCGCGAGGCGGTCGAGACGCTGCTGTCCGAGCGGCGATTGCTGCTCGTGGCGCCCACGGGCGGCGGCAAGTCGCTCATCTACCAGCTCCCGGGCTCGCTGCTGCCGGGCACGACGCTCGTCGTGTCGCCGCTCATCGCGCTCATGAACGACCAGGTCTCGGCGCTCACCGCGCGCGGGGTGGCGGCCACGTTCCTGGCCTCGACGCTCGACGCGGGCGAGATCCGCACGCGCATGGCGCAGATCGCGCGCGGCGAGTACGCGCTCGTGTACGTGGCGCCCGAGCGGCTCGTGCACCCGGGCTTCCGCGCGCTGCTGCGCGACCTCGACGTGCCGCTCATCGCGGTCGACGAGGCGCACTGCATCAGCGAGTGGGGGCACGACTTCCGTCCCGAGTACGGGGCCATCGGCGCGCTGCTCGACGAGGTCTCGGGCGCGCGCGTGCTGGCCTGCACGGCGACCGCGACGCCGGTGGTGCGCGACGAGATCCTCGAGAAGCTGCACCTGCCGGCCGGCACGACGCAGCTCGTGCGCGGCTTCGCGCGTCCGAACTTGGCGCTCGCGGTGCGCGAGGCGCCGTCGGCGAACGATCGGCGGCGCGCGGTCGACGCGGCGCTCGCCATGGCGCTCGAGACCGCCGTCGACCCGAAGGGCACGGCGATCATCTACTCGCCCACGCGGCGCGCCACCGAAGAGGAGGCCGATCGGCTCGTCGAGCGCGGCTGGCGCGCGGGCGGATACCACGCGGGCATGTCGGCCGACGAGCGCGAGCGCGTCCAGCGCGGGTTCATCGACGGCGAGCTCACGGTGGTCGTGGCGACGAACGCGTTCGGCATGGGCATCGACCGCGCCGACGTGCGCCTCGTCGTGCACCTCGCGCCGCCGTCGTCGATCGAGTCCTACTATCAAGAGGTGGGACGCGCGGGACGCGACGGCGAGCCGGCCGACGGGCTGCTGCTCATGGGTCCCAACGACCTCGCGCTGCGCCGCAACCTGATCGAGCGCGACTCCGGCGACGTCGAGAACGACGGCATCGGCAAGCACAAGTGGAACCTGTTCCTCGAGCTCATGCGCTGGGCCGAGGGCGGGAGCTGCCGGCACGACGCGATCCTGCGCTACTTCGGCGACGAGGACGAGACGCTCGCCGGCTGCGGCCGCTGCGACGTGTGCCGCGCGGTCGACGAAGGCGAGGGCGACGCCGACGAGACCGCGCTCGTGGTGCGCAAGGCGCTCTCGGGCGTGGCGCGCGTCCACGGACGCTACGGCATGCAGCTCGCGGCCAAGCTGCTGCGCGGCGCGCCCGACGACCGGCTCGCGCGCTCGGGACTCGTCGCCGTCTCGACCTACGGCGTGCTGCGCGAGCGCGACGAAGACTGGATCGTGCGTCTGCTGCGGCGGTGCGTCACCGCGGGCTGGGTCGACTTCCGCGGCGGCGACCGTCCGGTGGTCGTGCTCACCGAAGAGGGCAAGGACGTCATGTCCGGCAAGCGTCCGGCACGGCTGCTGCTGCCCAGCGAGCGCGTCGAGCGCGCGTCGCGCGACGACGGCGGACGTCGCGGCAAGCGCGGCCGGCGCAGCGCGTCCAGCGGCTTCGGCGGGGGAGGCGGCGGCTTCGGCGAAGCGCGCGCGTCCGGCGGCGGACGACGCAAGACGTCGGCGGCCGACACCGAGCTGGTCGACTTCGAGGCGCGCGAGCGCTTCGAGGCGCTGCGCCGACACCGGCTCGCACTGGCCAAGGCGCAGTCCGTCCCGCCGTACGTCGTGGCGAGCGACCGCACGCTGCGCGACATGGCGAACCGCTTCCCGACCAGCCTGCACGAGCTCGAGCAGGTGCACGGCATCGGTCCCAGCAAGGCCGAGCGCTACGGACAGGGCTTCCTCGACGTGCTCGCCGGACGCGAACCGGTGATCGAAGACGGCGACGCGGGCGACGCCGGCGGAGACGACGCTCCGGCGGAGTGACGGCTGCTCGCGTCCGACGCGGGGGATGTCGCGCGTGTCGCGGCATGCGCGTCGCGCGCGGCACGCGCGGCGCCTTGTCGAATGCGGGCGATCCGGGGATGATGGCCCCGAGCCGGGGGGAGTGGGTTCCGCGCCAGGGGAGCGACCGATGGACACGGCCCCGGCGAGCGTCCTGCTCGCCCTGCTGCTGCTCGTGGCGAGTTGCGCGCAACCGACGTCGGGGAGCGGCGACGGCGATCGCGCGACCGGTGTCGACGTCACCGCGCGCGCGGCCTCCGCCGCCGCGACGACCGGTTCCGCGCGCGGCGGCGCGGCGCCGGACGGGCTGCCGTCCCGCGACGAGGCGTCGCTCGTGCGGCTCCAGCGCGTGAGCGGACGCGTCGTCGACGCACTCGGCGCGCCGATCGCGGGAGCGCGCGTGCAGCCCGTCCCCGACGACGCGCTGCTCGCACGGCGCGGGCTGGGCGTGCTGTCCGGCGGTGACTCCGCGACCGACTCGAGCCGCTCGTTCTGGCGCGACGATGCGCTCCCGTCCACGGCCACCGATCGCGGCGGACGCTTCGCGTTGGATGTCGAGGCGTGCGAGGTCGGACGTTCCGGCGTGCTCGCGATCTCGGCGCCGGGCTGCGCCACGCGTTGCGTCGACCCGGCTCCGCGCGAGCTGGGCGACCTCGTGCTGCAACCCGGCCGGTCCGTCTCGGGACGGCTCGTCGACCGCTCCGGCGCGCCGCTCGCGGGCGTGCGCCTCGAACTCGGCGTGGGCGAGGGCGGCTTCCCGCTCGCGGAGGACGCCGACGCATCGCTCGCCGCGTTTGCGCTGCCCGACGTGGTGCGTACGCGCAGCGACGTCGACGGACGCTTCATCCTCGACGGCCTGCCGGTGATCGCCGGCCTCGTGCTGCGCCTGCGCGGCCTCGTGGTCGACGCGACGATCGGACCGTTCGACCTGCTCGCGCGCACCTCGCGGCGCGTCCCGCGGCTCGACCTGGGCGACGTGGTCGTCGACGGACGTGCGCGCGCCGCACCGATCACCGGCGTGGTGCTCGATCCCGAGGGACGTCCCGTGGTCGGCGCGCGCGTGCTGCTCGCCGACGTCGCGCGGGCGGCCCGCGTGGACGCCGGCGCGACGACCGCGCGCGGCGCGGCCGCGCTCGCGGGGAGCGACACCGATCCCGCCCTCGCCGCGTGGGAGGCGCTCGTCGGAGAACCCGACGTCGAGCGCACGCTCAGCGACGCGCGCGGCGCGTTCGCGTTCGTCGCCGCGGGCGCCGGCGCGCGCGTGCTGCTCGTCGAGGCCGACGGACTGCTCCCCGCGCGACGCGACGTCCCGGCCGACGCGGACGCGCCGCTGCGCGTGGCGCTCGAGCCGCCCGGCGATCTCGTGTTGCAGCTCGTCGACGCGGGCGGCGCGGCGGTCGACGCGCGCGTGCTCGCGGCCTACGCGCACGCGGGCACGCCCGCGGGTCCCTGGATGTCGGCGCGTTCGTGCGAGATCGTCGCCGGCGATTCGCCCGGGCGTTGCTTCGTACGCGGCGCGGGACGCGGCGCGACGCGCGTCGTGGTCGAGGCCGACGGCTTCCCGCGCCAGGCGCTCGACGCGCCGGGCGTCGAGCCGCATCGCGTGCGCGAGGCGACGCTCGTGCTGGATGACGGCGCGCGGCTCGACGGACGCGTGGTCGACCCGTCCGGCGCGCCGATCGCGGGTGCGCGCGTGGTCGCCACGCGCGAGTCGTCGCCGGGCTGGGACGCGCTCGCGCGCCTCGCCGGTCCCGCGCCGGTCGCCACCGACGCCGACGGACGCTACGCGCTGCGCGTGCTGCCGGGAGCGTACCGGCTGCGCGCGTCGTCCGCCGGACGGGCGTCGGAGGGATGGCGCGTCGAGCGCGTCGTGGCGGGCGAGCGGCGCACGCTCGGCCTGTGCGCGCTCGCACCCACGGGCACGCTGCGCGTCACCGTGCGTGATCTGCGCGGCGTCCCTCGTGCGGGCGCGGCGCTCACGCTCGGCGGCGTGCTCGCGCCGGGCGCGACCACCGACGCCGACGGCGTGGCCACGTTCCTCGATCTGGCCGAGGGTGCGTACGAGGTCTCCGAGCTCGGGCCGCGCGCCTCGACGGCGTGCAGGGTGGTCGCGGGCACGACGACCGAGATCGAGCTCACGACGCCCGTCCACCTGCGCTTCGCGGGACGGGTGCTGCGCCACGGCAAGCCACTGCGCGGGGCACGCGTGCGCGTGGCCGAGGGGGTCACGCCGCTGGCTGCGCGCGGCGGGCGTCCCGTCGACCTCGACGGACGCTTCGAGTTCACGGTGAGCTCGCCCTCGGTGACGGTCCTGGCCGAGGCCCCCGACGGCCACCGCTCGCCGCAACGCGACCTGTGGATCGTGCGCGACGGCGAGGCCGCGTTCGGCGACGTGGAGCTCGTCGTCGACTGACGGGTGCCCGAGGGGCACGCCCAGCGGGCGCGCGGACCCCCTTGCGGCCCGGCTGAACCCCCGCCGCGGGTGTTCGGGCGCCGATTCCGAAACGCCGAGGCTGCCTTCCGGCTGGGATCCCTGCCGCCCGTGGACGGCCCGCAGTCCCCGCGAACTCCACCACCGACCGCTTCCCGTCGAGCCGCTCCCTTGAAGACCCCGCACCTCCGGTCCCGCGTCCTCCCCGTCCGGCGTGCCTCCCTGCTGGGACTGGCGCTGTTCGCACCGCTCGGCGTCGCGACGGCCCAGTCGGCGCTGCTCTCCTACGAGGGCGACTTCCACGGAGCCGAGTTCGGGAGCGTCCTGCGCTACGCGTTCGTCGCCGACGGCGACGGCATCCCCGACATCCTCGTGGGCTGCCCCGAGGACGACAGCGCGGGCGAGGACGCGGGCGCGGTCTACGTCTTCTCGGGTGCGGACCACAGCCTGCTGCGCAAGCACGTCGGGTCCGCGGCGGGCGATCGCTTCGGCTCGGCGCTCGCGCTCTGCGGTCACGTCGACAATGACATCTACCTCGACTACGCGATCGGCGCGCCGTTCAGCGACGCGAACGGTGTCGACGCGGGGAGCGTCGTGATCTGCTCGGGTCTCGACGGTCACGTCCTCGCGACGCAGTCCGGTGCCGCGGCGGGCGATCGCTTCGGCTCGTCGATCGGATACGTCGGCGAGTACGACGACGGGATCGACCCGTTCGTGGGGCTCGCGATCGGCGCGCCGTACTTCGACGGCACCGCGGGCAGCCACTGCGGCGCGGTCTTCTTCCGCCGGGCCCTCGGGGGACTCCTCCCGTACCCGCCGTTCGAGCGACAGGGCACCCAGGCCAACGAACACTTCGGAGCGTCGCTCGACGCGCGCACGGAGAGCGGGTACCACGGCATCATCATCGGCGCCCCCGACTTCGACGGCGGCATCGGCGGGACGAACGCCGGGCGCTTCGAGGTCTGGCTGGCCTACAAGCTCGAAACCTCGCCCTTCGCGGCGTTCGAGTTCACCGTGCTGGGCACGGCGCCGAACGGGCGCCTCGGGTCGAGCGTGGCCGCGATCCACTGGCCCGATGCCGGCGCCCAGCCCCCGTACCTGCAGTACGCGGCGGGAGCGCCCGAGGCGGCCACGCCGTACGTCGAGATCTGGTCCGATCACTCGACCGGCCCCGCACACCTCGCGACGCTCACGGGCAGCGGTCGCTTCGGCGCGTCGATCGCGTGCAGCGATCCCACCTGGGGGGCCTCGCTCGTCGCCATCGGCTCGCCCGACCAGGCATCGGCGAAGGGCCGCGTGACGATCTACAAGGACGGCGTCTTCGACCGCGTCGTCGACGGCCAGACCGCGGGCGAGCACTTCGGAGCCTGCGTGGCGGGGCACTACGGCGCCACCGAAGTCGACTTCCACGAGGACGAACTCCTCTTCGGCTCGCCCGACGCCATCGGCCAGGGTCCCTCGGGCGCGGTGCCGTCCGCGGGTCGTCTCGAGCAACACGACTACTTCCACAAGCAGTACGGACTGAGCGCGCCGCTCGGCGCCGGCGATCGCGCGGGCAGCGCCGTGGCGGGTCTCGGAGACGTCGACGCCGACGGCGTGCCCGACGTGCTCGTCGGCAGTCCCGACGACGACCGCACGCTCTCGGTCCCGGTCCCGAGCGAGCTGATCGACTGCGGCAGCGTGCGCGTGCTCTCGGGCGCGACGGGGGCGGTGCTGCGCACGACGTACGGCGCGGCCGACGGCGATCATCTCGGCGCGTCGGTGGCCGCCCTCGGCGACATCGACCTCGACGGCGTGACCGACTACGTCGCCGGCGCGCCGCAGCAGGACAACACGTCCACCACGAAGGGCTACGCGTACGCGATCTCGGGCAAGACGGGCGCGATCCTGTTCACGCTGAGCGGCTTCTTCAACTCGGGCGAGTTCGGCGCGGCGGTCGGCGGCGGCAGCGACGTGAACGGCGACGGACGCATGGACATCCTGGTCGGATCGCCGGGCACCTCGAACGGCAACGTGACCGCGTACTCGGGCGTGAACGGCGCCTCTCTCGGCACGGTGAACGGCGCGACGGTCGGCGACCGCTTCGGCGCCGCGGTGGCCGGTCTCGGGGCCGACCTGAACGGCGACGGCAGGCAGGAGTACCTCGTCGGTGCGCCGGGCTTCGACCTGCTCGGCACGGTCGACGCGGGACGCGCGTACCTCATGCGCAGCACGACGAGCCTGCTCACGGTCAACGTGGCCAACGGCTTCGCCGCGAACGACCGCGCCGGCACGTCGGTCTCGGCCGTGGGGGACGTGAACCACGACGGCGTCGCCGACTGGCTCGTCGGCATCCCCGGCTACGACACGCCCGCCACCGACGCCGGACGTGTGCGCGTGATCTCGGGCGTGGCGGGCCTCGGGACGCAGCTCGCGAGCATCACGGGCCTCGGCCCCGACGACCAGTTCGGCACGTCGGTCGTCGGCGTCGGCGACGTCGATCTGGACGGCTTCGTCGACTGGGCCGCCGGGGCCCCCGAGCAACTCGTGTTCAGCGTCGACGGCTACGTGCGCGTGATCTCGGGCAAGGACGCCTCGCAGCTGTTCCTGCTCGACGGGGCGTCCGGCGACGGCTACGGCAGCGCGCTCGCCTCGGCCGGCGACGTCGACCTCGACGGCATCCGCGATCTCGTGGTCGGCTCGCCGGACAACGGCCACAGCGCTCTCGACGGCGGCCGCGTGGAGGTCGTCTCGCTCTCGAGCGGCACCCCGGCCTGGACCGATCTCGGCTTCGCGCTGGCCGGCCTCGCCGGACCTCCGTCGCTCGTCGGCACGGGCTCGCTGCTCGGCGGATCGCCCGGCGCGCTCACGCTCACCGCGGCCGCGCCCTCCGCGCTGTGCTTCCTGTTCGTGTCCCTCTCGAGCACACCGTCGGCGTTCAAGGGCGGCATCCTCGCGACCGTCCCGGTGGACGCGTCGTTCGCGCTCGGCACCTCGGCCACGGGCGAGCTCCCGATCGCGTGGGCCGCGTGGCAGCCCGGCCTCTCGGGCCTCGTGCTCTCCTTCCAGTACGGCATCAAGGACGTCGGCGGTCCGTACGGGGTCGCGCTCAGCAACGCGGTGCAGGCCAGCGTGCCCTGAGGTCTCCGCGGAGCGCCCTTCCAGGACGCACGGGCGTCGCGCATGATGCCGTCCGCCCGGCGCACGCCCGGCGCCGGATCGCGCGCACCCCGGGCGCGACGGACGTCGGGCGCGCGTCGTCAGGGAGACGTCCGCATGTCGTGTCGCAGCTCGGGCCGCGCGCTGTCGATCGCGTTCGTCGTCGCGCTGCTCGGCGCGGCCTGCGTGGCACCGACGTCCGGCGCCGACCTCGTGCTGCGCGACGTGCGCGTGGTCGATGTGCGCAGCGGCGAGGTGCGCGCGGAGCAGGCGATCGTCGTGCGCGGCGAGCGCATCGTGGCGGTCGGTCCGACGCTCGACGTCGAGGTGCCGTCCGGCGCGCGGGTGATCGACGGCGGGGACGCTTCGTCGTCCCCGGCCTGTGGGACATGCACGCATCTTCGCGTCGCGCGCGCCGCGCCGAGCTGCACGGACCCGCTCTACGTGCGCACGGCGTGCAGGCGTGCGCAGACATGGCACGCACCTCGCCTCAGCTCCGCGCCGCGCGAACGCGCCGACCTGCGCTCGCCGCGGGTCGCTCACCTCGCCGCGCCCGTGGACGGCGTCCTCCCCTTTCGCCTGGCCTCGCCGCCGAGGACGCGGCTGCGGCGCGCGCTCGTCGCGCCTTGCTCGATGCGCAGGGCTTCGACACGATCAAGGTCTACGATCGGCCTCGCGCAGGCGTACTTCGCCCTGGCCGACGAGGCCGAACGCCGCGGGCTCGCGGCTCGTGGGGCACGTCCTGCTGGCGGTCACGCCGCTCCGGGCGGTGCGCGCTGGCAGGACGACATCGAGCACCTGACGCCGTGCTCGAGGCCGCCATCCCCGACGCGTTGGCCTGGACGGCGGCCGACGCGGGGCGACTGATGGCGCTGCTCGTCGACGGATGGCTCGCCGCGGCGTTGCCGACCTTCGACGACCCTCGCGCGCGAAGCTGTTGCGGCGCTCGCCGAGCACGAGGTCTGGCAGACACCGACGCTCGTCCAGATTCGCGGCGCCTTCTCCGCCGACGTGTTCGCCGAGAGCGACGACCTGCGCCTGCGCTCGCCGCGACGGCCGACGACTGGCGCGCTGTCGGCCGCGACGCCGCCCGCCGAGCTCGCTGCGGACGCGCCGTCTACGAGCGCCAGAAACGGCTCGTCGGCGAGCTGCACCGCGCGGGCGTCCCTGCTGCTGGCGGGCACCGACACGAGCGACGAGCTGCGGGTCTCGCCGGTGCGAGTTTCACGACGGCTCGCGCTGCTCGTCGAGGCCGGACTCACGCCGCTCGAGGCGTTGCGCACGGCTACGCTCCATCCTGCTCTGGCGCGGCGACGCCGACCACGAGGGCTATCGGCGTCGGCGCCACCGCCGACCTGCTGCTGCTCGACGGCGACCTGACGCAGGACGTGGGCCACCGCGCGGCCGCACGCCGCGCCTGCGCGGTCGCGCCTGACTGCGCGGCGCTCGACGCGCTCGTCGCCGAAGCGATCCGGCGCGCGGCCGCGCGGGGGCGTGGCGCGTCCCCACGGCCTGTCGACGTGGAAGACGGCTCGTCGCCGTCTGCACCCGGACAAAGGTGAACGTCGCCAAAATTGGTCGCGCGCCGTGCCGCGGCGGAACGGCAGAACGGGCGCGTCATGGATCGCCCCTGTCGGACGGTGGGCGGGGCCGCACCCTCGCCCCTGGAAGGAGGTCCCCGATCCGGGGCCCATCATCGTCGGGTTCTGCGTCACGGCGCGGGCGACGGGACCTCGTGGGGATCGCTTGACCGAGCTCGCGGAGGCGTCCGTCGCATGGGGTCCAGGGCGGTGTCGCGCCCGGAGGAGGACGCCCTGAATCTCTGCTTCGCCTGGTGCATCGTCGTCGCGCTCTGCTCGGCCTGGCCGGCGTGGCGTGGTTCGACGCGACACGCAGGCACGGAGAATCGGCTCGCCGCGTCCGCTGCCGTCGAACGCGCGTCGCTCACGGCCGGGTCCGCCGACGGCCGAGGCGCCGAGGCGCTCCACCCGTTCCGCGAGGGGTGAGCGCTTCGTGCTAACGTGGACGCGTGCTGTCCGAGACGGCGCGGCGCTGCCCGACGTCGCGCTGCGCTTCGTCGCGATCCGACCTCGCGACGTGTGAAGCGTACGCCGCCGCCCAGGCAGGCCTTCTGTCCGGCGGCCCGCGCGACCTCGGCTTCCTCGCACTGGACGACTTCCGGTCCGCGACGAGCGACGCCGAGGACGCTGGCTCACTGCCCGCGCGCTCGTCGATCCGTCCGAGGACGGACTCGCCGATGCGAGCGGGACCTCGGCGCCCGGGGCGATCGACGTCGCCACCCGCCGTCGCGTGCGTCGAGGCGAGCATCTTCCCGGCGGCGCCGCTCGAGGGGCGCGTGGTCGACGACGCGGGACGTCCGCTGGCCGGCGCGGTGGTGCGGCTCTCGAAGCTGCGCGAGAGCGAGCGCGACGCGCCGTCGGGGGCCGGCGTCGTGGCGCATCCCGAGCTGACGCGGGTCGTCACGTCCGCCGACGGCGTGTTCGTGTTCGACGCGCTGCCGTCCGGCAAGGCCGAGTTCACGCTCTCGGGCGACGGACGCGTGCGACGCACGCTGGAGGTCGAGCTCGTCGCCGGCGAGCGCGCGCGCTGCGGCGACGTGACGCTCTCGTCGGGACGCGCGTTGCGCGGCACGCTCGTCGACGTCGACGGCCTCCCGCTCGGCGACGTGGCCCTGGCGGTCGCCACCCGGCGATATCCCCTCGACTCGCTCTCGCATTTCGAGACGCACGTCTTCTTCTCGGAACTCGGGCATCGCGCCGAGATCGACGACCTCTCGCGATCGGAGCAGGACGCCTTCGAGGCCGCGTTCTCGACGCGCACCGCCGCCGACGGTTCGTTCGCGTTCGAGCACCTCGGGGCCGCGCGCGTGACGCTGTTCGGGTTGCGCGAGGGCTACGAGTCGCTGTGCGCGAGGCTCGACGTCGAGGACGGCGTGCGCCTCGTGCTGCACCGACTTCCCGAGCTCGAGCTGCACTTCGTCGACGACGAGAGCGGCGCGTCCCTCCCGGACGTCGACTGCTACGCGAGTCGTCTCACGCAGGTCGGTGACGAGTTCGGCGAGGCGGTCGGGCAGGAGGAGCTGGGCGACGGGCGCGTCCTGCTGCACGGCGCCGGGACGCTGGGCACCGAGCTCTTCGCCTGGACGCCCGGCTACGCGTTGCTGAAGCGCACGCTCGACGGCGCCGAGCCCGACACGCGGCGGGCGGTCGAGGTGCGCCTGGCGCGCGAGACGATCGTGCGCGGCGTCGTGCGCGACGACCGGGGGATTCCCGTGGTGGGCGCGATCCTCGAGCTGCGCAGCGACGTGCTCTTCGGCGACGAGGCCTTCCGCGCGGTGAGCGGTCTCGACGGCGCGTTCACGTTCGCAGGTCTTCCTGGCGGGACGTACACGCTCGACGGGCGTGCGACCGACCTGGTTCCCGCCGCGCGGCGCGAGCTCGTCCTGCCCGTCGCTGGGAGCGTCGAACTCGAGCCGCGGCTCGAGCGTTTCGCACGGCTGACGGGCACGCTGCGCGCAGAGGAGGGCGCGCCCCTCGCGGGACGGGAGCTCACGCTGCGCCGGGACGACGGCGGTGTCGAACCCATGCGCGCGACCACCGACGAGGCCGGCGCCTTCGCGTTCCTCGGGCTGCCTCCGGCGACGTACCGGCTCGAGAGCGACGACACCTCGCCCGAGCGGCTGGAACTGCGACCGGGCGACGATCTGCAACACGACGTCGTCGTCCCACGGTTCGCGCCGGCGGTGCTCACGGGACGCGTCGTGCTCGGCATCACGCCGCTGGCGGGCGTGGACGTCGCGCTGCGTCCGCGGCCGGCGCTGCTGCCCGCGGCCGTCCCGCTCTCGGCGAGCACCGATGCCACGGGGCGCTTCCGCTTCGAGCTGCCTGCCGGAGGCACGTGGGAGCTCGAGCTGCGCTCGCCGCACGTGGTCTGCGGCGCGCCGCGTCCGTGCACGCTCGAACAGGGCGGCGAGGCGCACGTCGAGCTCGTGCTGCGCGGTGCCACGCTCGTGGGCCGCGTGCACGGCGTCCCCGTGGCCGACGTCGCGGGGCTCGAGGTGCAGCTCGTGGCGTCCGACGATCGCTGCATGGCGCGTGCCGCGCTCGACGAGCGGGGATGCTGGCGCATCGAAGCCGTGCCGCCCGGCGAGTACCGCGCCGTCGTGGAAGACGACTCGCGCGTCGTCCCGGGAACGGTCGCGACGATCGTCGTGCCGGACGTGGTCACGGCCGAGTGCGACCTCACGCTCGTCCCCCCGCCGACCGACGGATGACGGCGGCGCGCGGCGGACGACCGGCGAATCCTCGGCCAACGCGCGGCAGGCGAGAATCGTCGGACATCGCGTGGCCGGTCGCACGGGCATCCGGCGCATGGGGAGCCGAGGGCGCGCGCGGCCGCGCGTCCACCCGAGGAGCAGCGCATGGGAATCCGGGTCGTGCTCGCGTTCGTGGTCCTCGTGCTCGTGGCGCGTGCCGGCGAGGACGACGGCGTCCGCGTCGGCGGAGTGCCGCGGGTCGACGCGGCGCCGCACGCGGCCCGGGCGCTGCGCGAGGCCGGCGATCCGCTCGTGGTGCGCGGGCGGCTCGTCGATCCGCGCGGGGCTCCGGTGCCGGGCGCGACGGTGCGCTTCGTCCCCGACGGGCGCACGCTCGCGGCGCGCGGCATGGAGGCCCTGCCCGCGCTCGACGTCGACGTCGAACCGGGCAAGCCGATGCTCGACGTCGGCCGGCTGGCCTTCGACGACCTGGCCACGACGACGAGCGCCGCCGACGGACGCTTCGCGCTCGACGCGCGCCTGCTGCCGCGCGAACCGCGGCCCGGCGACTGCGTGTCGAACCGTCCGCTGCCGCCGCGCGGGCTGCTGATCGTCACGCATCCCGGGTCGCTCACGACCTGGCGCCAGAACCCGGGCTGGATCGTCGGACCCGAGCACGACGTGGGCACGTGGCTGCTCGAGGACGGCGCGCGCGTCGTCGGCCGCGTGACGGACGCCGAGGGAGGGCCGATCGACGGCGCCGTGGTGCGCGTGCTCGCGTGCGCGCCCGACGTGCGCGAGGGCGGCCTCGTCCCGCTCGTGCTGCTGCACCCGCGGCTCACGTGGTGCACGACCGCCTCCGACGGACGCTTCGCGCTCGACGGCCTCCCCGCGGGACGGGTCACGCTGCGCGTCTCGGCCGAGCTCCACGAACCCCAGGAGCACGACGTGCGCCTCGCGCTCGGCGACGCGTGCCGCGTCGAGCCGGTGCTGCGCGCGGTGCCCGCCGTGGTCGAAGGCGCCGCGTTGCCCGACGGACGGCGCGTGCCGCACGTCGTGGTCGTCGACGACCAGGGGAACGCGCTGCCCGACGCCGAGGTCACCCTCGGCCGCGTGTCGTCCGGGGGCTGGGTTCCCGACGAGGTCGGACTGCTGGCGGCGAGCATGCCGCGCGCCGTCGGCCGCGAGGGACGCAGGCTGTTCGCCGTCGACGTGCCGCGCGCGGACCTCCTGGCGACGTGCGACGGCTTCGAGCCGGAGGTCTTCGCCGACCTCGAGGCCGACGCGCGGCGCGAGCACCGGCTCGTGCTGCATCCCCTGGCGCGCCTCGTGCTGCGCGTGCTCGACGCCGACGGCGCGCCGTTCCCGTCGCTCTCGCTGCGCGCGGAGCGACGCGTCGCGGCGGGCGAGCCGCCGCTGGGCGGGACGTCCGTGCGCACCGAGCCGCTGCCCGACGGACGCTTCCTGCTCGTGGGCGCGGGTCCCTCGGGCACCTCGGTCGTCGTCTCGGTGCCGGGCCGCGGCAGCCGTCGCGTCGAGCTGGCCGGCGTCGTCCCCGGCGAGTGTCGCGAGCTGGACGTGCGCGTGCGCTTCGACGACCAGGACGACGGACGATGACGCGCCGGTGGGTTCGTCCCGTGTGCGTCGTGGCGGCGCGAGGTGCGCGGACTGCGGCCCGGCGAGTACCGCGTCCTGGCTGGCCACCCCAGCCCCGAGCAGGTCGTCGACCAGGGCACGCGAGTCGTCGTCGGAGCGGGTGAGACGGCCGAAGTCGCGGTGTGCGTTCTCGACGGCTGAGGTCGCACCCGTCGTGCATCCTCCGCTTGAACGCGCGCCCCGACGAGCGTACGCAGGGGGACCTCGCACCGCCGCTCCCCCGGAACCCGCCGATGACCGCCGTCGCCCCGCAGGACGTCTGCTTCCTCCCGGCCGTCGAGCTCGCCGCGCGCATCCGGCGCAAGGAGCTCTCGCCGGTCGAGGTGACCGAGGCCTTCCTGCGGCGCATCGACAAGCGCAACGGCGTGCACAACGCGTACGTCACGCGGCTCGACGAGCGCGCGCGGGCGGCGGCCAGGGCGGCCGAGCAGGCGCTCGTCGACGGGCATCCGCTGGGACCGCTGCACGGGGTGCCGGTGGCGGTCAAAGACCTCTTCGACGACCTGGCCGGCGTGCGCCAGACCTTCGGCTGCAAGGTCTTCGCCGAGCACGTGGCGGCCACGACGCAGCCTTACATCGCGCGTCTCGAGGCGGCGGGCGCGATCCTCCTGGGCAAGACGAACACGCCCGAGTTCGGGCACAAGGGCGTGACCGACAACCTGCTCTTCGGACCCACGAGCACGCCCTTCCGCACGGGCTTCAACGCGGGCGGCTCGTCGGGCGGCAGCGCGGCGGCGGTGGCCGACGGACTCTGCTCGCTGGCCCAGGGCAGCGACGCGGGCGGCTCGATCCGCATCCCCGCCGCGTGCTGCGGCGTCGTGGGACTCAAAGCCACGCACGGACGCATCCCCGGCGTGTACCGGCCCGACGGCTTCCTCGGCACGCCGTTCGTGCACGCCGGACCGCTCGCGCGCACGGTGGCCGACGCAGCGCTCATGCTCGCGGTCATGATGGGTCCGCACGACGGCGATCCCTACAGCGCGCCGCTCGACGGGCTCGACCCGCTCGCCGCGTGCCGGCGTCCGATCGAGGGACTGCGCGTGGCTTGGTCGCCGGCGCTCGACGTGTTCCCCGTCGACGCCCAGGTGAGGCGCGTCAGCGAGGAGGCCGTGCTCGCGCTGCGCGACGCGGGCGCGCACGTCGAGGCGATCGAGCTCGGCATGCCCGCGTCCCAGGAGGCGCTGTGCGCCCTGTGGATGGACGAGATGGCCGTGCTCTACGCGAGCGTGGCCGCGAACCTGAAGGACGTCGGCGTCGACCTGCTGGGGAGCCACCGCGAGGATCTCCCGCCGCAGCTCGTGGCGATCTTCGAACGCGGCCTGCAGCCGTCCGCCGTGCAGGCCAAGCGCTGGGACGTGCTGCGCACCCAGGTGCACGACTGCATCCAGTCGGTCTTCACGCGCTTCGACCTGCTCGTCTGCCCGACGCTCTCGATCGCCGGCTTCCCGAACGCCACCGACGGCTGCACCACGGGACCTTCGGAGGTCGACGGCGTGGCGGTCGATCCGCTGCTCGGCTGGTGCCTCACGTATCCCTTCAACTACTCGGGCAACCCGGCCGCGTCGGTGCCCGCCGGCTTCACCGACGACGGCCTGCCCGTGGGACTGCAACTCGTCGGACGCCGCTTCGACGAGGCCGGCGTGCTGGCCGCCGCCGCCGCGCTCGAGCGCGTCCGTCCGTGGAGCGAGAGCTACCCGCCGCGCGCGCGCTGAGCGCGACCGGACGAGGTGAGCTGCTCGAGGGCGCCCGCCGTCGCTCCGGCCCGATTTGACTCGGCCGGTTCTGGTGTCAGCCTGAGGGTCGCAGCCTCTCCTCCGCGGGTCCGGCGCCGACGTGCGACCGGGCCCCGCGGGCGTCCCACATCCTGACGGAACACCTCGGAATGCACACCCTGCGTCTCTTCGGCGCGGCGGCCGCACTGTTGTGCGCGTTCGCCCTGCCCGCGAATTCCCAATCGATCGATTCGCTCTCGACCACCGAGGGCACCACGGGCACGGTCGTGACCCTGAACGGCTCGGGCTTCGGCACCAAGCGGCCCAAGGTCGAACTCGTGACCGAGGACAAGAAGGCCAAGGGCAGCGCGCTCAAGGTCCTCGAGTACTCCGACACGAGCCTCACGGTCCTGATCAAGAAGGCCGCCGCCGGCGAGTACGGCCTGCGCGTCAGACCCAAGGGCAAGGGCATCGAGCCCGCGCTCGCCGCGGACACGTTCACGATCAGGACGATCACAGACGTGGCGGCCGACGTGATGGCCGCCGATCCCGGCGAAGAGGTGCTCGTGACGGCCAGCTTCATGGGCACCAAGCGCGGCAAGGTCAAGGTCGGCGGACAGAAGGCGTCGGTGAAGTCGTGGGTGCCGATCGACGAGGGGCTCGAAGGCGGCCAGAGCGGCTTCTTCAACCTCAAGCTGCCGAAGAAGCTCGCCAACGGCACCTACGCCATCGAGATCACCACCAAGGTCGGCAGCGTCACGATCCCCGACTTCATCACGATCGAGAACAGCACGGTCGGACAGCCCAAGCCCGGAAAGGTCTCGTTCACGTGCAAGGTGAGCGGCAAGGCGTTCAAGGCCAGCAGCCCCGACCAGCTCAAGTGGGCCACCGCCTGCCCGGCCGGATGCACCACGAGCTGGGCGGCCACGCAGATCTCGAGCAATCCGCGCAGCTTCTTCATCAACGTGCTGTACGACGCGTTCACGGGGAACGCCGCGACGCTCTCGGGGAGCCAACTCCTCTCGGTCTCGTACGCCGAGGGCGCCTACCCGAACCAGACGTCGTACATCGCCGGCAACGGCTTCGTGATCGAGATCACGGGCAAGGCCGGCGACCAGCTCATCGGCAAGTTCAGCGGTCCGATGAACAAGGTCGGCGGTCCGGGGGCGGCCTCGGTCACCATCACGGACGGCAACTTCGTGCTCGACAGGGCCTTCTGAAGCGCACGAACGCACGACGGTTCTCCACACACCAGCAAGGGCCCGGACGGCGGTCGACGCCGTCCGGGCCCTTTCGCGTGACGGCACTCGCCCCGCGCGTCAGACCGCGTCGTCGCCGAGCGCCTCGGCCAGCGCGGCGAGCGCGCGGAACAGCCGCATGCGCGACGTGCCCGGCGCGATGCCGAGCTGCTCGGCGATCTCGGCGTGTCCCAGGTCGACGAGGCGCGCGAGCACGATGATCTCTCGGTCCTCGTCGGCGAGGGCGTCGAAGGCGCGCTCGAGGCGTTCGGCGGCCTCGTGTCCGATGGCCTGCTGGCTCGGCGAGCAGACGCTCGCGTAGAGCGCGCCCAGATCGGGTCCCGAGGCCGCGCCGTGGATCGGCTGCTCGCGCCGCAGGTCGCGCTTCTGCGCGCCCCAGTACTCGGCGCGGTCGGCCACCTTGCGCAGCGCGGTGGCGTAGAGCCAGGCGCGGAAGCCCGCTTCGCCGCCCTGCTGGAAGCGGTCGAGATTTTCGAGCACGTCGCGGCAGGCCGACTGCACGATGTCGGACGCCGACTCCTTGGCGCGCAGCGCGGGACCGCAGCGCAGCCGGACGTACGCGCGCAGTCCCGGCAGGTGCTGCTCGATGAGCGCCTCGAGCGCGTCGCGACGACCCTCGCGGGCGGCCGCCAGCAACTCGTCGTGCGAGCGGCCGTCCGACGACGAAGCCAGCGGATCGACGGAGGACATGGGCTCGGGAGCGGGGCGGACGGGGGCGCGCGGCACGCGACCGGACGGGACGCGGCGCGAGGCATCCAGTCTAGCAGGCGCACGCGGGGCGTGGCCGGGACGACGGCGTCGGACGCGTGGGACCGGGTCGTCGTCGGGGCCCGCCGTCGGTGACGCTCGCCCGCGAACCCGGCTTCGGGCATGGACGCCGTCCCGCGCGCGTGGGATCGTCCTGCCGGTCGACCCGAGGCTCCTGACAACGCCATGAACGACGTCGCCCCCGGCAGCGCCGATCCCTCGTCCGATCCGGCGCTGCGCGAGCTCGTGGCCGAGGCGCTCGACCTGCTCGACGGTCAGGGCGAGCCCGCGCTCGAAGACTTCCTGGCGCAGCGTCCCGAACAGGCCGCGGCCGTGCGCCGGCGCCTCGCGTCGCTGCACGCGTACGGCTTCACGAACGCGTCGGTGCCTGAGCGGCTGGGCGGCTTCCGCCTGCTGCGCAAGCTCGGCGGCGGCGGCATGGGCGTGGTGCACGTGGCCGTGCAGGAGGGTCTCGGACGCGAGGTCGCGCTCAAGCTCGTGCGTCCCGAGCACCTGCTGTTCCCCGGCGCGCGCGAGCGTTTCCGGCGTGAGCTCGACGCGCTCGCGCGGCTGCAGCACCCGGGCATCGTGCCGGTCTTCGCCGGCGGCGAGGAGCGCGGCGTCCCGTACCTCGCGATGGAACTCGTGCGCGGCGCGACCCTCGAGGAGGTGTTGGCCGAGTGCGCGGGACGTCCTCCGGCGCGCCTCACCGGCGCCGACCTGCGCGCCGCCGTCGACGTCGTCGTCGCCCGCAAGGACGCGACGCGCGATGCCGCCCGCGCTGTCGCGTCGGGATCGGGATCGGGATCGGGATCGGGATCGGGTTCGGGTTCGGGTTCGGGATCGGGTTCGGGTTCGGGATCGGGATCGGGATCGGGTTCGCGCGCGGTGCCGGCGCTTTTCGTCGGATCTTGGAGTGCGGTCGTGTTCCGCATCGCGCGGGCGGTGGCGGAGGCCCTGCAGCACGCGCACGAGCAGGGCGTGCTGCATCGCGACGTCAAGCCCAGCAACATCATGCTCACCCCGGCGGGACGCGTCCTGCTGCTCGACTTCGGGCTCGCGAGCGCGGCCGGCAGCAGCCGCCTCACGGGCACCGGGCAGATGCTCGGCTCGCCCGCGTACATGAGTCCCGAGCAGATGGACGGCGACGCGTCGCAGATCGGCGCGCGCAGCGACGTGTACGGACTCGGCGTGACGCTCTACGAGCTGCTCACGCTCCAGCAGCCGTTCGCGGGCGAGTCGGTCGAGCAGACGCGCAAGCTGGTCGTCGCGGGGGCGCCTCCGTCGCCACGGGCCTTCAACGCGGGGCTCCCGCGCGACGCGGAGACGGTCGTGCTGGCGGCCATCGACCGGGACGCGCCGCGCCGCTATCCGGACGCGGCCGCTTTCGGCGCCGATCTCGAGGCGCTGCTCGAGCGGCGTCCCGTGAGCGCGCGGCGGCCGGGCGCCGGTCTGCGCGCCCGACGCTGGGTCCAGCGCCATCCGGCCCTCGCGGTGGGGTTGTGTGCCGCGCTGCTGCTGGCCGTCGGCGGACCGCTGGCCTACGCGTTCCAGCAGCGCGAGCAGGCGAGGCTCGTGCAGGCCGAGCGCGACGAGGCCGAGCGCCAGCGCGACCTCGCCGCGGCGAACTTCGAGCGCGCCGAGCGCGCCGTCGACGTGCTGCTCACCCAGGTCGCCGAGGAGCATCTGCTCGACGTCCCGAACCTCGAGCCCGTGCGCCGACGCATCCTCGAGAGCGCGCTCGCCTTCTACGAGGAGCTGCTGGCGCAGAAGGACAAGGACCTCCTGTTGCGGCGCAAGCTCGCGCACGTGGCGTTCCGCACCGGCTACCTGCTCGTCGAGCTGGGACGCGGCGAGGAAGCCCTGGCGGCGCACACGCGCACCCTGACTCTCGTCGACGCGCTCGTCGCGGACGAGGGCGCCGACGACGAACTGCTGTCGCTGCGCAGCGACGCCCTGGCCGGACGGGCGACGGCGCTCACCTTGCAGGGCCGCTACCCGGAGGCCGCCCTCGCGGCCGACGAGGCCCTGGCGGCGGTGCGCGGGCGCTGGGCCAGTGCGCCCGACGACGACGCCGCGGTGATCGCACTCGACGACGCGCTCAGCCAGCGCGCGTATCTGGCCGACGTGCTCGGCGACCCCGAGGCCGCCGTCGCGGCCTACGCCGAGCTGGCCGACTTCGAGGACGCACGCCTGCAGCGCACGGGGCCCGAGCACGCCGACGTCCAACTCGTGACCGACGTCGTGCTGGCGTACACGAACCTGGCCTCGGTGTCGCGGCAGATGGGGCGGATCGACGAGGCCTCGGCTGCGGTGGCGCGCGCCGTCGAGCTCATGCTGCCGCGGCGCGCGGAGCTCGAGGCGACCATGACCGGCCAGCAGGCGGTGGCCGACACGCTGCTGCACCTCGGCGTGCTGCTCGGCCTGCAGGGACGCGCGGCGCAGGGCGAGGGCGTCGTGCGCGAAGGCATCGCGGGGCTCGAGCGCCTGGGAGAGCGGCTGCCGAACTCGACCGAGCGGCTGCGCGTGCTGGCGTCGGCCTGGAACAACCTCGGCGAGCTGCTGATCGACATCCCCGGGCGGCGCGACGACGCGCGCACCGCGTTCGAGGAGTCGGTCGCCACGGCGCGGCGCCTGATCGCGGCGGCGCCCGACGTGCCGATGTACACGGCCAACCTGGGCGGCACGTTCGTGAACCTGGGTGCGCTCGCGCGCGACGAGGGACGGCTCGACGTGGCGCGCGGGTGGCTCGCCCAGGCCTGGACGGTGCTCGAACCGGTGGTGGCGGAGGCCCCCGGGCAGCGGGCGTGGCGGCGCTCGCTCGTGTTCGCCGCGTGGCACCTGGCGCTCGTCTGCCTCGATGACGGGGATGCGGCCGGAGCCGACGACGCGGCGACGCGCATGGCGTCCGTGGCGGCCGACGACGCGCGCTCGCGCCGCATCGCCGCGGGACTCCTGGCGCGCGCGTCCGACGCGAGCGACGACGCGTCGGCGCGCGAGTCGCGCCGCGCGCGCGCGCTCGTCCTGCTGCGCGCCGCGTGCGCGGACGGCTTCGACGAGCCGGACAGCCTGCGCACGGCCGTGGACATCGCGTCGCTGCGCGACGACCCGGCGTTCGCGGAGTGCCTGGCCGACGCCGAACGCGCGCGTGCGGCGTCCGGCGGCGAAGGCCGCTGACGGCGCATCGCACGTCGCGACCTGCTACGATCGGCGATCGTCCGCGCACCGATCCCCGGAGTGTCCATGGCCCGTCGCGTCAAGAAGCCGCCGCTCGACCTGTCGGAGTTCGAGACCCGGGTCCACATCCGGCAGCTGCACGCCGACGACTACGAGCGGCTGATCGAGATGCAGGCCGACTGCTTCCCCGGCATGCAGACCTGGGCCAAGGAGCAGATCGAGAGCCAGATCGCGACCTTCCCCGAAGGGCAGCTCGTGATCGAGTACGACGGCGACATCGTCGCCTCGTCGGCCAGCCTGATCGTCGACTTCCACGAGTACGAAGACTGGCACGACTGGAAGGTCATCGCCGACTCGGGCTACATCCGCAACCACGATCCCGAGGGCGACACGCTCTACGGCATCGAGATCATGGTCGACCCCGAGTTCCGCGGGCACAAGCTCGCGCGACGGCTGTACGAGGCGCGTCGCAACCTGGCGCGCGAGAAGAACCTGCGGCGCAGCATCATCGGCGGACGCATCCCCAACTACCACAAGCACGCCGACCACCTGTCGGCGCGCGAGTACGTCGAGGAGGTGCTGCAGAAGAACATCTACGACCCGGTGCTCACGACGCAGCTCGCGAACGGCTTCCGGCTCGTGAAGCTGATCCCGAACTACTTCCCGTCGGACACCGACTCGTGCGGCTACGCGACGTTCCTCGAGTGGGTCAACCTCGACCACGTCGAGGAGGGCGCGCGCAAGATCCAGGCCGTGCACTGGGTGCGCCTGTGTCTCGTGCAGTACCGCATGCGCAGCGTCGAGTCGTTCGAGGAGTTCGCCAAGCAGGCCTCGACCTTCGTCGACCTGGCGAGCGACTACAAGAGCGACTTCGTCGTCTTCCCCGAGCTCTTCACGACGCAGCTGCTGTCGATCGTCGACGCGCCTTCGCCGTCGGTGGCGGCGCGCAAGCTGGCCGAGTACAGCGAGCGCTACCTCGAGCTCTTCACCGACATGGCGGTGTCGTACAACATCAACATCATCGGCGGGTCCCAGTTCGTGGTCGAGGACGACCGCCTGTTCAACGTCTCGTACCTGTTCCGCCGCGACGGGACGATCGGCAAGCAGTACAAGATCCACATCACGCCGAACGAGCGGAAGTGGTGGGGCGTGAACCCCGGACGCAAGGTCGAGGTGTTCGACACCGACCGCGGCAAGATCGCGATCCTGATCTGCTACGACATCGAGTTCCCCGAGCTGGCCCGCGTGGCGACGGCGAAGGGCGCGAAGATCATCTTCGTGCCGTTCAACACCGACGAGCGCTACAGCTACCTGCGCGTGCGGCACTGCGCCCAGGCGCGGGCCATCGAGAACCAGATCTACACGGCCA
Source organism: Planctomycetota bacterium (assembly GCA_020638905.1). Classification (GTDB taxonomy): domain Bacteria; phylum Planctomycetota; class B15-G4; order B15-G4; family B15-G4; genus JACKHP01. The sequence goes on from JACKHP010000015.1 coordinate 53,919, forward strand.
TCGCGGGCTGCGCCGGCATCGTGCCCTTCGTCGACAACGCCGACCTGCACTATGCGCAGTGCGGCATCTTCACGCCGTCCGACTTCCCGTTCGCGCGCGACGCGGTGGCCAGCGAGAGCATGCCGAACATCGAGACGATCGTGGTGCACGACGTCGACCTCGAGCTGCTGCGCAAGAACCGCCAGTCGGGCACGGTGCGCCCGTGGACCGACCGCATGCGCGAGATCTACTCGGTGAAGTACGAGGATCCCGACGAGGGGACGATCGAGTGCTGACGGCCCGGTGAACCTGCTCGCCAGCCGCCGCGGGCGCGCCTTCCTGTTCTCGGCGCTGTACCTCTCCGAGGGCGCTCCGATCGGCTGGCTGTGGTGGGCGCTGCCCGCGCGGTTGCGCGAGTCGGGCGCCGACGTCGAGCGCATCACCGCGCTGACCGCGTCGCTGACGCTGGTCTGGGCGGCCAAGGCGCTCTGGGCTCCGGTGGTCGACGGATTGCGCGGTCGGCGCTGGGGATACCGCGGTTGGGCCGTGGCCGCGCAGCTCGCCATGGGGGCCACGCTGCTCCCGCTCCTGGCGCGGCCCGACCTGTCCGCCCCGGACGCGCTGCTGCCGGTGCTGCTGCTGCACGCGATCTGCGCGGCCACGCAGGACGTGGCGGTCGACGGCCTGGCCGTCTCGACTCTGCCGCTCGACGAGCGCGGCTCGGCCAACGGCTGGATGCAGGCCGGCATGCTGCTCGGGCGCGGCACCTTCGCGGCGCTGGCCCTGAGCGCCGACGACTGGACGTCCGTCGTGGCCGCGCTCGTGACCGTCACCTCGAGCACCTCGCTGCTGCTCGTGTTCTGCGCGCGCGAGCCCGCGTCCGACGACGCGGCGGGCGACGCCTCGGTGCGCGGCGACGCTCCGGCGCGCCCGCGGTTCGCGGCGCGCGTGGAGGCCCGGCTGCGGCTCCTGGCCGATGCGTTCCTCACCCGGCGCACGCTGTGCGGCCTGCTCTTCGCGCTCATCGGCGGGGCGGCCTTCGAGGCCTCGGCGGGCACGGCCAACGTGCTGCTCGTCGACCTGGGCGTCCCGTCCGACACGCTGGGCGTCTTCTACGGCGCGATCGTTCTGGTCTGCATGGCCGCCGGCGCGCTGCTCGGCGGACGCCTCTCCGATCGCGTCCCGCGTCTGCGCGCGACCCGCGCGGCGGTGCTCGCCACGGCGGCCGCGGTCACGGCGCTCGCGCTGGGCGTGCTGGCCGACCTGCCGCCCACGCTGCTGCTCGTGCTGCTGGGAGCGGTCTACGTCGTGCTGGGCGCGTTCACGTCGATCTCGTACGCGCTCTTCATGGACCTCACCGATCCGCGCGTCCCCGCCACGCAGGTGAGCGCCTTCATGGGCGTGACCAACCTGTGCGAGTCGTGGGCCCTGGGCCTGACCGGCACGCTCGTCGTCGAGCTGCACGACGCGCACGGCGAACACGCCTACGCCTGGGCCTGGCTGCTCATGAGCGCCGTGTCGCTGCTGGCGCTGCTGCCGCTCGCCGGCTGCCGCGCGCCGCGTCGGCTGGCCGCCGACTGACGCCGCGGCCTCCGGCGTGCGGGGACGACACGCGTCGTCCCGGCCCGAGCCCGCGGCGCCGCGGGACCGGACCGGACGGGCGTCGGCTCCTCGCGCAACCCGCGCGCGGGGGCGCGGTTCGATGCGCCCCGTGCGACACCGGGTCGCACGAGCCCCGACGCCGGGCGGCCCCGACCGCGTCCGGCAGCGAGCGTCCCGCCATCCGCCCTGGGAGGAGTCCGTCCCCATGTCGCCTTCGATCCTGTCCGCCGTGCTGTGGAGCGCCTCGCTCGTCGTGTCCGACGGCGAACCGCCTGCGCCTGCGCCCGCGCCCGAGGCGCCGATCACGAGCGTCGTCGTCTTCCCGCAGCACGCCGAGATCACGCGCGAGATGGAGATCGACGCCCGGGCCGGAGCGAACCTCGTCACGTTCCACGACCTCGTCCCGTACCTCAACCCGCACACGTTGCGCGCCAGCGCCGGCGACGGCGCGCGCATCACCGGCACCGAGTTGCGCACGGTCTTCCTCGAGGAGTCGCTCTCGGAGGAGATCGCGGCGCTCGACCGCGCGATCCTCGAGGCGGCCGACGCGCGTGCGGCCGAGACGCGCAACGAGGCGCGCCTGAAGGAAGAGGTGCTCTTCTACGGCGCCGTCAAGGAGCGCCTGTCGGCCGACATGGGCCGCCAGCTCGCCGAGGGCGAGGTCGCGGTGGACGGCTGGAAGCAGGTGCTCGGCTTCGTGAACGACGGGCTGCTCGACTGCGACGTGCGCGCCGGCGAGCTCGGGCAGCGCATGCGCGAGCTGGACCGCAAGCTCGCCACGCTCTCGCAGGAGCGCAAGGAGTACGCCGGACAGAAGCCGAAGGAGGTCAAGGAGGTGGCCGTCTCGTTCGACTCCGACGGCGCGGGGCCGCGCAAGGTGCAGATCCACTACATCGTCGACGCGGCGGTCTGGAAGCCGAGCTACGACGTGCACCTCGACCGCGCGACGGGCGAGATCGAGGTCGTCGGCTACGGGCAGATCGTCCAGTGGACCGGCGAGGCCTGGCCGGACGTGGAGCTCACGCTGGCGATGAGCCGTCCCGACTTCGAACTCGCGGTGCCCGAGCTGCAGCCGCTGCTCGCCAGCCTCGACGACGGCGAGATGGCGCAGCTCGCCAAGGAGGTCTCGTTCCTCGGGTCGTCGGCCTCCGACCAGGTGCAGAAGTGGTCCGAGACGCGCTTCCAGCGCAGCCAGGACCGCGAGACGTTCCGGCGCAACCTCGAGCAGCTCTCGCGTCGCTCGGACCAGCACCTCGCGCAGTACGGGCTGAATCGGCGCCTCATCGAGGGTGCGCTGACGCGCCTGGCCGACCGCTTCGCCGCGGTGCGCTACGAGATCCCGCGGCGCGAGTCGATCCCCTACGACAGCTCGCCGCACAAGGTGGTGGCCTTCTCGGCGCGCATGCCCGCGCGGCTCGAGTACGTCGCGACGCCGGCGCTGGGCAACTCGGTCATGCTGCGCGGCGAGATCGTGAACGGGACGGGCGTCCCGGTGCTCGAAGGCGGCGCGTCGCTCTTCGTCGACGGCTCGTACGTCGGCGCGGGACAGGTGACGTCCGCCGCGCAGAACGAGCCGCTGGCGTTCAGCTTCGGGCCCGACGACGCGCTCGTGGTCAAGCGCGAGCTCGTGACGCGCGACGTGAAGGGACCCGAGGCCTTCCGCCAGTCGCAGGTCATCACGTACCACTACGCGATCACGGTCGAGAACTTCAACGAGCGTGCCGTCGAGGTCGAGGTCGACGACCAGATCCCGGTCAGCAAGACGGACGACATCCAGGTGACCTTCCTGGGAGCCGACGTCGAGCCCGAGATCGACGAGACGTCCGGCACGCTGCGCTGGGAGCTCGGGATCGCGGCGGGGGCCACGAGCACGATCGACTACAGCTTCTCGGTCGAGTGCCCCGTGGGACGCGACGTGCACTGGAACTGACGATCCGTGAGCGCGGGCTTCGCGACGCGGGCCCGCGCTCAGTGAGCTCCCGCCGCACCGGTCGCGGACTTCGTCTCGAGCGAGGTCCGCAGGCTCGCGATCTGCCCGGACGTGAGCGTGCTGTCGGCGCGCTCGAGCATCGAGACGAAGTGGTCGATCTCGGCGGGCGCGACCGGGAAGCCGATGTTGCCGTCGGGTCCGTCGGAGTCGGCCAGCGGACGCAGGTCGGCGTCGAGGAACGCGAACCACGGGATGCCGCCGCCCTCGCCCCGACGCAGCAGCGTCGCCACGAGCATGCCGTTCGTCATGCGCTCCTGGTCGATCTTCACGTCGACGAAGGCCGAGCCGAGGATGGCCGCGACCTCGGGACGCGCCATCCAGTCCTCGAGCTTGTGGCACCAGCCGCACCACGGGGCTCCGAGGTGCACGAAGAGGCGCCGGCCGCTCGCGCGCGCCTCGTCCTGGGCGGCGGCCAGCACCTGCGCGACGTCGCGTGGCGGGGCCTCGTGGGCCTTCAGGAAGGCGAGCACCTTCTGCGGGTCGTGCTTCGGCCCGTCCTCGAGCGAACCCGTCTCTTGATGGACGACGGCCCGGCCGTCGGCGTCGACCACGGTCAGGTACGGGTAGCCGTGGGCCTTGTGATCCGCGCCGAGGCGCGCGGCCAGATCGGCGTGCTTGTCTCCGTGTCCGACGTCGACGTGCACGAGTTCGTACTCGTAGAGCATCTCGCGCCTGCAGTCGGGATCGGTGTGCAGCGTCTCGTCGAGCAGGTGGCACCAGCCGCACCAGTTGCCGCCCCACATCACGAGCACGCGCTTGTTCTCCTTGCGCGCCTTCGCCACGGCGTCGGCGAGCAACACGTTCGCGTCGGCCGCCTCGTCGTAGATCGGCGCGCGTGCGGCATGGGACGCGTCCGTCGCGACGTCCTGCGCAGTGGACGGAGCCGGCAGCGCGGCGAGCAGCGCCGCGATCACGAACGGGACGAACGACCGGTGCGCGCGCGCCATGGCGACCTCCTCGAGGGGTTCGCCCACGAGCCTACACCCGTCGGCGCGTGCGGTGAACCGAGGAGATCGACGGGCCGGGGTGAGGCGGGGACGACGGGTCGACGACGCGCGAGGTCGTCCGTGCCGAGTTCGCACACCGGTCGGCACGCGCACCGACGAGGTGCGCTCAGTCGTGCGCGGCGTCGTCGCCGGGTGCGGGACGCAGCGCGGCGGCCGGATCGATCGTGGTGCGCGGGTCGAACGGGACGCCGGCGCGGTCGGCGGCGCGTCCCAGGCGCTGGGCACCGACGGGCGTGGTCGCGGCCACGAACACGATCGTGAGCAGCGCCTGGGTCCAGGCGTGGACGTCGCCGTCGTGCAGCGCGGCGCCGATCAGGAGCAGTCCCACGCCCAGCGGCGCGGCCTTCGAGACGGCGGACATGCGCGCGAAGGTGTCGGGCATGCGCAGGGCGCCCACCGCGGCGAGCAGCGTGAAGAGCGCGCCGAGCACGAGCAGGGCGGCGATCAGCGCCTCGGCGATCACGACCTGCGCTCCACGAGGCGCGCCAGCGCGAGCGTGCCGAGGAAGGCGACCAGCGCCACGACCAGGGCCACGTCCAGCAGGACCGGCTGGGCGGTCACGATCGAGAGTCCGGCCGCGCCGCCGACGAGCACGAAGCCGGCCAGGTCGAGGGCCAGCACCCGGTCGGCCGCGTGCGGACCGCGCAGCGCGCGGAACCCGGCCAGCACGAACGCCAGTCCGAGCGCGGGCAGCACGAAGAACAGCGTCGCGTCCTCGATCATGCGAAGAGTTCCAGCAGGCGACGTTCGAAGCCGTCGCGGATCGAGCACCGCACGTGCTCGGGATCGCCGTCGAGGATGTCGTGCACCCACAGCGTGCGTCCGTCGGGCGACACGTCGAGGCTGAGCGTGCCGGGCGTGAGGGTCACGAGGTGCGCCAGCAGCGCGATCGCCGCCGGGTCGGTGAGCCGCAGCGGGACGGCCACGACGCACGGACGCACGCGGCGCTCGTCGAGCACGCAGGCCGCCACGCGCAGGTTCGCCACGAGCATCTCCTTCAGCACGAAGAGCAGCAGGGCCACGAGCCGCGGCAGCTTGCGCAGCGACGTCCAGCGCGGGGCGGGACAGGGCAGCCAGCGCGTGACGAGCCAGGCCACGAGCAGGCCGAGCGCGGCGTTGGCCGGACTCGCCTCGGCGGTGAGCCCGATCCAGATCAGCGCCAGCAGCAGCGTGAAGGGAGTCATCCGGCGCCTCCCACGAGGCGCAGGTACTCGACCGGCGCGAGGAGCTGCTCGGCCGCGCCGCGTGCGAACTGCACGAGCGGTTCGGCCGACGCCGCGAGCAGCAGCGAGACGACCACCAGCAGCGCGGCGCCCGACGCCCGCGACGGACGCACGAGGGATGTCTCGGCGTCGGGCTCGGCCTTCCAGAAGGCCTGGTCCCAGATCTTCGACATCGAGAAGACGGTCAGCAGGCCGACGGCCACCGCGAGGCCGGTGGCCGTCCACGCCTCGGCGTCGAGGCCGGCGCGCACGAGGGCCAGCTTGGCCCAGAAGCCCGAGAACGGCGGGACGCCCGCGAGCGAGAGCGCGGCCAGTCCGAACAGCGCGGCCAGCTTCGGTGCGCCGCGCAGCAGCCCGCCGAGGCGCGCGAGTTCGCCCGTCCCGCGCGAACGCTCGATGCAGGCGGAGACCAGGAACAGCGCCGTCTTCACGACGATGTGGTGCAGCAGGTAGACCACCGCGCCCGCCATGGCGAGCGGCGTGAGCAGGCCCGGTCCGAGCAGCATGTACCCGATCTGGCTCACGATGTGGAACGAGAGGATCGTGCGCAGGTCCTTGCCCGCCACGGCGCCCAGCACGCCCACGAGCATCGTCACGCACGCGGCGCCGAGCACCACGTCCGGCAGCGCGAGGCCGAGCGGCGCGAAGATCAGGGTGTGCACCCTGAAGAGCGCGTAGACGCCGACCTTGGTGAGCAGTCCCGAGAAGAGCGCCGCGGTGAGCGGCGCCGTGTGCGGGTAGCTGCCCGGCAGCCACAGGTGCAGCGGGACGAGCGCGGCCTTCGACGCGAACGCCAGCAGGTAGAGCACGGACAGCAGCAGCGCCGTCCCGTGCGGGACGTCGGGCAGGCGCCGCGCGACGTCGGCCATGTTGAGCGCGCCGGTCGCGGCGTACGTGAGTCCCACGGCGGTGAGCAGCAGGAGCGACGCGAGCAGGCTGGGCAGCGTGTAGACCAGTCCCGCGCGCACCTCCCCGGGACGGGCCTCGAGCGCGATGAGCGCGAACGAGGCCATGAGCATGACCTCGAAGCCGACGTACAGGTTGAACAGGTCGCCGGTCAGGAAGGAGAGGCACACGCCGGCCAGCAGGATCGGCGCGAGCACGCCGCGCAGCGCGGCGCGTCCCTCGCCGTCGTCGGAGAGGGCGACGGCCAGGCCCACGAGGCCGGTCACGAGCACGAGCGCCGACGAGAGCCGGTCGGCCACGAGCGTGATCGCGATGGGGGGCGTCCAGCCGCCGACGCCCAGCACGGCGAGCGCGCCGTCGGCGGTGTGCGCGACGAGGGCCGCGCCCGCCGCGGCGATGGCGGCGGACGCGCCGAGCAGCGCCAGCCGTCCCGCGCCGCGACGCGAGCGCAGCAGGAGCGCGACGACCGCCGCGAGCAGCGGCGCCACGATCGGCAGCACGAGCCAGCCGTTCACGGGACGTCCCCCGTCGCCGGCGGATCGACGAGGTCGTCGCCACGCAACTGCGCCTGACGCCGTACGAGCGCGAGCACGAAAGCCTGCACGCCGAGTCCGATCACGATCGCCGTGAGCACGAGCGCCTGGGGCACCGGGTCGGCGTGTCCCGCGGGCGGCAGCAGCTCGCCCGGGGCCACGAGCGGCGCCGGATCGGGCAGGTCGCGCGCCGCGCCGAGCAGCATGAGGTTGGCCGCGTGCCCGAGCAGCGCGACGCCGAGAACGAGCTCGAGCAGTCGCCGCCGCATCAGCAGCAGCAGGCCGCAGGCGCCGAGCACTCCCACGAGCAGGGGCGTGGCGAGCGAGAGCATCAGCCGTCCTCCAGGAAGGACAGCACGCAGGCCAGGGTCACGCCGACCACCGCGAGCATCACGCCCAGGTCGAACAGCACGGGCGTGCCGAGCTTGCCGAAGCCGGGCACCGGCTGCGACCACCACGCGGCGTCGAGCAGTCCGTCGCCGGCGAGGCCGACGAGCGCGGCCAGGAGCGCGAGCGCCAGTCCGACGGCGACGAGCGCGAGCGGGTCGACGCGCAGCACGCGGCGCAGCGCGGCGCCGCCCTCGGCCAACGCGACGAGCACGAGCGCGGCGGCGGCCACGAGTCCGCCCACGAAGCCGCCGCCGGGATCGTCGTGTCCGCGCGCCAGGAGCACGAGCGAGAACACGAGCATGACCGGCGCCAGCACCCGGGTGGCGCGCGCGAGCAGCAGGGGATTCACGTCGCGTCCTCGCTGCGGGGACGACGCAGCAGGGCGACGACGCCGACGGCCGCCGCGGCCAGCACGGTGATCTCGCCCAGCGTGTCGAGGCTGCGGAAGTCGACCAGGATCACGTTCACCACGTTGCGTCCCTTGCCGAAGGGCACGCTGAGCGCCGTGAGCGCCTCCGAGAGTGCGCGCGGCGGGTCGCCGAGCGACGCGAGCGCGGTGCCGGCGGCGAGCCCCGCGCCCACGAGCAGCGCCAGGGCGAGGTGCGCGGGCGGCACGCGACGACGATCGGCGTCGCGCGCGGGCAGCTTCACGAGCACGAGCACCAGCAGCAGCACGGCGAGGGCCTCGACCGCGAGCTGCGTCATCGCGAGATCGGGGCCGCCGTGCACGAGGAACAGCAGCGACACGCCGAGTCCGACGAGTCCGAGAGCGGCCACGGCGCCCACCCGGCGGCGGGCGCGAACGACACCCACGCCGGCTGCGGCGGTGAGCAGCACGAGCGACGTCTCGAGCACCGGCCAGTGCAGCTCGGGACGCGTCCCGTCGCGGACGACCTCGGACAGCGCCGTGCCCGCCGCGGCCGCCAGCGCGAGGGCCACCACGAGCAGCGCGAGCACGAGCTGTCCGTGCAGCGAGCGCTCGGGCAGCAGGCGTCCGAGCGCGGCGCCCACGCGCGGCAGCCGCTCGAGCACGAGATCGACCGCGCGCGTGGGACCGAAGCGCGCCCAGCGCGCGAGCCGCGTGGCCCGCGCGAGCAGCGCGTCTCGACCCGCTGCGAGCAGGAGTCCGGAGGCGACGGTCAGCGCGCTCAGCGCGAGCACGGGGTTGAGTCCGTGCCAGAGCGCCAGGTCGACGGAGGTCGTCTCGCCGTGCACCGCCTGCGCGGCGCGGTCGACGAGGTCGCCCGCGAGCAGGTCGGGGAGAAGGCCCAGCACGAGGCCCGCGCCGGCGGCCAGGGCCGGCGGCAGCCACAGCCCGAGCGTCGGCGCGTGCACGTCGAGGTCGTCGCGCGGGCGTCCGGCGAAGGGACGCCATCCCACGAGCACCGCCGACGCGATCATGGCGGCGTTGGCCAGGAAGCCCGCGCCGGTGACCCACGGCGCGAGCGCGCCCGCGCCGAGCTTGGCCTCGTACACGAGTTCCTTGGCGATGAAGCCGAGCAACGGCGGGAGTCCGGCCATCGAGAGCGCGGCCAGCAGCGCGGCCGCGGCCAGCGCCGGCATCGCCCGGCGCAGGCCCGACAGGCGCGCGAGCGAGCGCGTGTGGGCGGCGTGGTCGACGGCGCCCACGACCATGAACAGCGCCGCCTTGTAGAGCGCGTGCACGAGTAGCAGCAGCAGGGCGGCGTGCACGGCCGCGTCGGAGCCGAGGCCGAGCAGCAGCACGAGCGTGCCGAGGGCCGAGATCGTCGTGTACGCGAGCACGCGCTTGAGGTCGTCCTGGAAGACGGCCAGCAGCGCGCCGAGCAGCATCGTCACGGCGCCCGCGCCGGTGAGCGTCGCGTGCCACCACGGGCTCGCACCGAAGGCCGGGTGCAGGCGCGCGAGCAGGTACACGCCGGCCTTGACCATGGTGGCCGAGTGCAGGAAGGCCGAGACGGGCGTGGGCGCGGCCATCGCTCCCGGCAGCCAGCCGTGGAAGGGCCACTGGGCCGACTTGGTGAGCGCGCCGAGCAGGCACAGCGCGAGCGCGGCGCCGCCGAGGGCCGAGTCGGCCAGTCGTCCGTGGTCGGGCAGCGCCGAGAGACGCTCGACGCCGGCGACGCGCGTGAGCAGCAGCAGGCCCACGAGCAGCGCGAGGCCGCCGGCGCCGGTCACGAACAGCGCGCGGCGCGCGGCCGTGCGCGCCCCGGCGTCCTCGTGGGAGTGCCCGACGAGCAGGTACGAGGTGACGCTCGTCAGCTCCCAGAAGACGAACAGCAGGAGCGGGTCGTCGGCCAGCACGAGCCCGAGCATCGCGCCGGTGAACACGAGCAGGATCGCGTACGTGCGGCCCAGGTCGGGACGCGGACCGAAGTAGGCGCCGGCGAAGGCGAAGATGGTCGCGCCCAATCCCGTGACGAGCAGCACGAACAGGCGCGCGAGGTCGTCGAGCGAGAGCGCGAAGGCCAGGTCGAGCGATGGGACCCAGTCGAGCGTCAGCGCGAGCCGTCCGCCGGACGCGGCGAGGTCGTCGCCGAGCAGCAGCGTGTGCACGCACAGCGCGGCGAGTGCCGCGGCGAAGACCCGCGGGGCGGAGCGCGGGGACGTCCGCACGAGCCATGGCGCGGCGAGGGCCAGCAGGAATGGCGTGGCGAGCAGGGCGAGCACGGAGGCGTTCGTCGAGTCGTCGGCGTCGGTCGTGGGGGGGCGGACTTTGCGCTCACACGGCGCGTCCCCCGGGACGAGCCGCCGATGCTCGGCCACGCGGCCGACGAAGTCGACCGAATTCGCGCGGGGGACGAGGGCGGATGCACGCGCGCCGGACGGCGACTCCTTTCATGGGGTCACGCGGCGCGTCGCGGACGAGACACGCGCATCCGGCCCGGAAGTCGTCTGGGCACCTCGTCAGCGCGCACTCCACGCGAACTCGAGCGCCGCCGGCACGGGCCGTGCGAAGGCGACCTCGAACCAGCCGACGCCGTGCGCGTCGACCCACCACCAGCCGCCGGGATCGCCCAGGAACGTGAGCTGCGGCACGCTCTCGGCGGCCAATCCCGGATGCGCGACGCGCACGCGCACGCGGCCCGCGTCGAGGTGCACGCGACCCGCCGGCGCCGTGGCGCTCGCGCCGGACGCCGCGCACGCCGGCTGCAGGAACACGACCACGTCGGGGCCGCGTCCGTCCCACGCGGCGAGGGCGATGCCGAGCACGGGGCCGCGTCCGGCGTGGCGCGCCGCGAGGCCGGGGCGGCTGCCGAGGCCGAGCCGGTCGCCCGGCGCGATGGGCGCGCTGGACGGGTCGACGCGCACCGGCACGCGTCCGGCCAGCGCCAGCCCCACGCGCCGACGCGTGTCGTTGTTCGCGTCGATCCACGCTCGGCGCAGCCACGTCGCGGTCTCGACGTCCCCCTGGGCGAGCGCGCGCTCGGAAGCCGCGAGCAGCTCCTCGAACTCGTCGTCGAGCTGCTGTCCGAGCACCATGCCGGGACGGGTGGTGACCACGCCCAGCACGGCGTCGTCGCGCTGGGCGTCGGCCGCGCGCACGCCCTCGGGCAGCTCGGCGTCGACGGCCAGCACGGTGCCCGGCGGGAGCGCGAGTCCGTCGCGCGTCGGGTACCACTCGGCCAGGTCGAAGCCCTTGGCGTAGATGTTGCCCTTCACGTAGAGCGACGGCGTGCCGAACTCGAGCAGGCCCTCGCCGTCGTTCAGGTACATCGCGAGCTGCCCGCAGTTGCTCCACGAGAACCAGGTCGGGGCCGAGTCGTCGCAGTCGGCGTCGCGCTCGAAGCGCAGGCCGCCGTAGCTCGTGAGCGCGGCCTGCCACTGGTGCAACTGGTCGCCGAACGAGAGGCTGCTGCCCACGCGCAGCGCGCCCTCGGTCCACAGGTCGCCGCCGACGGTCAGGTCGTCGCCGACGAGCAGGTCCTCGCCGGCGCTGATGCTGCGTCCGGCGCTGAGGTCGTCGCTCACCACGACGTCGCGTCCCACGAGCACGTTCTCGTCGGCCACGAGGTTGCGGCTGGCGCGCACGTCGCCGTCGGGGTGCGTGGCCCACACGGCGGGTCCGGCCTCGGTCACGACGAGGTGTCCGAGCGAGTCGCCCTGCCAAGCCGGCCCGACGGGACCGGTCGGTCCCTGGGGTCCGGCGGGACCGGGAGCGCCCTGCGGTCCGACGTCGCCCTGCGCACCGTGCGGTCCGGGAGGGCCGACGTCTCCTTGCGGCCCGACGGGTCCGGTGGGTCCCGGCTCGCCGGGGTCGCCCTTGAGCAGCGTCGACTCCGGTCCCGCGAGAACGCCCGTCTGCGGATCGAGCGTGTACGCCCCGAGGCGCGCGGGCCACAGCTCCTGGCCGAGGCTGTACCCCGATGCCGCCACGGGCCACTTGATCGACTCGCCGAAGGTGTGTCCGCCGAGCGTGACGCGCGTGCTGAACCAGAGGTCCTTGCAGGCCAGGTCGTCGGGCAGCGGGCGCTCGGGATCGCCGCCGAGGCACAGGTCGAGCACGCCATCGATGCGGCGCTCGGGCACGAAGTGCTCGCCGGTCGTCGGCTCGAAGGCCGCGCCGGCGCCGGCGGACGACCCGGTGTGCACGCGCAGCGTCTGCGTGAAGACCGGAGCGAAGCCGGCCTCGCCGTGTTCGTAGAGCGTCACCTCGACGTCGAAGACCTGCGCGCGGTGCGGCGAGAGACGCTTGTAGTGCAGCGACTCGCCGTGGCCGGTGGTGCGGTAGACGGGAGCGTGCAGACGCAGCACGCCGGTGGCGTCCTGGGCGCGGGCGCACGGCGAGCACAGCATCGACGCGGCCAGGCCGGCCGCGAGCAGCTTGCGGGCTGTCATGGGGATCCTCTCACTCGGGGCCTCGGGGGAGACACCTGCGTCGGGGGACGCTGCGTCCGCGCGACGTCCGCGTCGGCGCGCCGCGGGTGCGTCACGGGATGCGGGGAGGGCGGGCCCACGGGGTCCGCCCTCCCCTGGCGAGGCGCGACGTGCGTCCCGACGACGACGCGTCGCGCCCGCGGGGCTCCGTGCGTCGCGTGGTCCTGCGCGGACCGCGTGGCGCCCGGCGCCCGCTCACGGAGCTTCCTGCTGCGGGAGACTAGGGTTGAAACGCCACGCCGTTGAACTGCAGCGCGTCGCTCTCCCACAGGTTGTGGCCGCCGTCGATGACCGTCGCGAGGCCGGCCGTGATGCAGCCGAGCACCGGACCGTCCGACGAGACCATGATGCCGCCCGGGAGGAAGACACCGAGGCTCTCGATGCGCGCCCAGCCCGTCTCGATGCCGCCCACACCGCTGCAGGTGAGATCGAGCTCGTTCGGGTCGTGGGGCGTGTTGTTCTTCAGGAACGACTCGGCGAACAACGGGCTCACGGCCGTCAGCGGCTGGTCGAACCAGCAGCCCATGATCTTCGTGGTCGACAGCGGGAACTCGTTGTCGTTCCAGACGTCGAAGTAGAGCGTGTTCGTGGCCATGGGTCCGCCCGACAGGCTGCACAGCGCGAGCTGCGACTCGGCCAGCGCGATGAAGCTGTCGATGTAGAGCACGTCGGGGATGCCCTCGTACTCGAGGCCGTCGAAGTTCAGCGCCCCGTTGCCGTTCAGGTCGGTCGGCGCACCCGGGCTCACGATGGCGCGGAACGGGATCGCGTTCACGCAGTACATCCCGCCGGACGCGTTGACGACCAGCTCGGAACCCATCAGGAAGTTGAACGACCACGGCGTGTCGAACAGCGACGGGTTCTGCGCCGACACGACGAGGTATCCCTCCTGGCCGGTCATGCTCACCGCGTTGTGGCACGTCGTCAGCACCGAGAACGTGTCGGCCGGGGTGAGGAACTCGTACCGGTCGAAGATCACGCAGTTCAGCGGGATCTGCGGGTCGGCCGGGTTGTGGACCGTGTTCACGTACTCGTAGTGCACCGTGGTCGCACCGCCGAACGAGACCGGCGTCATGGGCAGGGTGTTCGTGTTCGTCACGCTCACGATGGTGACGAACGTCGAACCCGAACGATGGACCGGGAACACCAGCACGCTTCCGGGCTTGCGTCCGTCGGCCAGCGCCGCGGGAGCGAGCGCGAGGGCCACGAGGGCGATGGACAGGAGCTTCAGGCACTTCATGGTGACACCTTCCTTTCCAGAGAAGGACGGGTTGCGGATCCGCGGGTGGGACGCATCCGGCACTCCTGTGTGCGTTCGATCCCGGATCCGCTGCGTCGAGGCTATGCGCGCGGCTGCATGCGGGACATCCGGTGTGCGTCGTAATCGCGGTACGCAGTTCGAGCACCGTCGACGCGCATCCGTCCAACAAGTGCGCAGCGACGCGTGAGGTGCGAGTCGCGCTCGACCCGCGCTCGACGCCACGAGGTCGATGCGGAGGCGGGCCGCGCGTCACCGCATGCGACGGCGCGGGCAGGCGACTGCGGACCGCACGCGCGCGCGTTGCGCCGTACGCCGTATGGCCGGTGCGCGCCGGCACCGGTACGAAGGAGCGTCCCGGGGGTGTGCCATGACGAACGAGAACGAAGGTCGATCGCGCGTCTTCGAGTGGAGCGTGGTCGTGCTGCTGGTGGCCGTGCTCGTGCTGCTCGCCGTGCGCGGCAGGGTCGCGTCCGGGAGCGGAGCCGCGGTCGACGGGACGGCGTCGCCCGCCGTGTCGTCACGGGACGCGGGCTTGCCGTCGGACGCGCCCGCCCGGTCCGTCGCCGACGCGTCCGCGAGCGATGCGGCCGGGACGCCGCCGCTGCCCGAGGTCGAACTCGTCGACTTCCTCGGAGCGGGCGTCGACGCGCCCGTCTTCGCGCCGCCGCCCGCGCGTCCGCTGCTGGCCAGCGTCTCGCTCTCCGAGGGCCTGCCCGTCGCGGGGCAGTGGCGTGGGGCCAGCGTGCTGGCCGACCTCGACGGCGATCGCGACGCGGACCTCGTCACGTCCATCCGGCGCCTCGACGCCTCGACGCCCGGCGAGGGGCTGAGCGTGTTCCTGAACGACGGCGACGGACGCTGGCACGCCGCGGTCGACGGCCTGCGACGCGACATGGGATACGGCGGCAGCGCGGTGGCCGACGTCGACGGCGACGGACACGCCGACATCGCGTTCTCGGGCCACGACGTCCCGCCGCACGTGTTCCTGGGCGACGGCAACGGTCGCTGGCGCCTCGAACGCGCCGGCATCGACGCGCGGCAGATGTGCTCGGACGTGGCGCTGGGCGACGTCGACCGCGACGGCCTGGTCGACCTCGCGGTGCTCGGCTTCCACCACGACGGCGGCGGTCTGCTGCTCTACGCGGGAGTCGGCGGCGGGACGTTCGTGCGCCTGCCCGACCTGTTGCCGCCCGGCGTGTACGGCGCGCAGGTCGCGATGCCCGACCTCGACGGCGACGGGCACCCCGAGATCGCGGCCACGACATCGCTCGGCCCCAAGGTCTTCCGTTTCGACGGCGAGTCGCTCGTGGACATGTCCGCAGGCCTGCCCGAGCCCGAGATCGGCGGCTCCGACCTGGGACTCGACGCACGCGACCTCGACGGCGACGGCTTCTCCGAGCTGCTCGTGACCGGCATGGTCTATCCCGGCCACGATCCGCTGTGCATCTACCGCTGGGACGGCTCGAGCTGGGTCCGCTGGGGCGAGGGCCTGCCCGAGGACGAGTCGTTCTTCGACGGCCGCTTCGCGCACGTCGAGGGCGGCGACGTCGACTGGATCGTGCTGGCCGGCAAGGCCGGCATCCAGCTCGTGCGCGGCACGCGCGAAGGCGTCTTCGAGAGCGTCGGGCGGCTGGCCGGCACCGAGGGCGTGTTCAACGTGGCCACGGGCGACGTCGACGGCGACGGCCGAGACGAGGTCGTGTTCATCGGGCTGGGCGGCGTGCGCGTGCTGTCACCCGTGCTGCCGGCCGAGGCCGAAGGAGGATCGTGATGGAGTCCCAGGTCCCGTTGCGCAGGCTGCTGCTCGTCGTGCTCGCGGTGATCGTCGCCGCGGTCCTGTATCGCGTGGGTGGTGACGCCCTCGGATGGCGTAGCGGCTACGCGCCCGCGCCGCGCACGGCGGCGCTCGAGGCGTCCGAGGCGGAAGGGTCCGCCGATGCCGCGGCCGAAGCGGCGAGCGCGGCGACGGGTGCGACGCGCGACGAGGTCGCGCGCGAGCGCGCGGCGCTCTCGGATCGGGTGGGCGAGTACCTCGCCCTGCGGCGCGCCGACGCGTGGCCCGAGCTGTACGAGCTGGTCGACCCGTCGCAGCGCGAGCGGGTCGGGCTGGCGTCGTTCCTCGAGACGTACGGCCACGGCGTGCTCGACGTGCGGCGGATCGAGGCGCGCGCGCTGCGACTCGATCCGGCCCGCGGGCTGGCGTCGGTCGACGTGCACACCGAGGCGACGCTGCGTCCAGAACGGCTGCCGCCGGCCTTCCGCGGCAGCCTGCGCATCGGCAGCGAGGCAGACCTGCAGCGCAGCACCGACCACTCGATGGTCTGGGTGCTGCACGACGGCGCGTGGTACTACCGCCTCGAGCAGGAGATCCTGAGCGGCGTCGACGCGGAGGGACGGCAGGTCACCGGCCTGGGGCTCCCCGGAGGCTGATCGTGCGCGTGAAGTTCGCGTGAAGGCGGCGCACGGGACTTCTGCGCGTGCCCGCCGAGCGGGCATGATCGCGAGGCGCGGACGGCGCGTCCCGCCGCGGGTGGGGCGCCCGGCGCGGGCCTGTCGTGGAGTTCCGTCGATCGTGTCGTCTCTCGGATCTCGGCGGTCGCGGGCGGGACGGCTCGCGGCGTGGGTGCTGGTCGCCGTGTGTGCGTCGCCGACGGGGGCGTGTCGCGGCGATCCGCCCGTGCTCGACCCGGCTGGGTCGTCGCTGGCGACGCTCGAGGCCGAGGCGAAGCGCGGTGACGCCACCGCGCAGTTCCGCTTCGGCGCGGCGTGCGACGAGGGACGCCTGCTGCCGCGCGACGCCGCGCGGGCCGCACTGTGGTTCGAGCGCGCCGCCGAGCAGGGACACGCGTCGGCCCAGACGCGCCTCGGTCTCATGCTGTTGTCCGGGGACGGCGTGGCGCGCGATGCGGCCCAGGCGCGCCTGTGGCTGGAGCGCGCGGCCGAGCGCGGCGTGGCGGAGGCGCAGTACGTGGCCGGCTCGCTGGCGCGTCGCGGCGAGGGCGGGCCGGTCGACGTCGAGCACGCCGTGACGTGGATCGCGTCGGCCGCGCGGCAGGGCATCGCCGGCGCCCAGGCCGACCTCGGCCTGATGCTCGCCACCGGCGAGGGCGTGGCGCGCGACGAGACGAGCGCCGCGAGCTGGCTGCGTCAGGCCGCCGAGCAGGGACATCCCCTGGCCCAGGCGAACTACGGCGCGCTGCTGCTCGAGGGACGCGGCGTGCCGCGCGACGACGTCGAGGGCGCGCGTTGGATCGGGCTGGCCGCCGAGCAGGGCCTGGCCTTCGCCCAGGCGCGCCTCGGGCACCTGCACCTCGAGGGGCGCGGCGTCGCCCTCGACGCCGCCGAGGGCGCGCGCTGGATCGAACGCGCCGCGCGGCAGGGATCGATCGAGTCGCAGGCCGACCTGGCGCTGCTGTGCCTGCGCGGGCAGGGCGTCCCGCGCGACGAGGCGCGCGCCGCGCTGTGGATGGAGCGCGCCGCGCGCGGCGGGCTCGCGTCGGCCCAGGCGCGTCTGTCGCAGATGCTCGAGCAGGGCAAGGGCCTGCCGGTCGACCTCGGCGCGGCCTGGGTCTGGGCCGCGCGCGCCGCCGAGCAGGGCGACGCGTCCGCCGGGTTGCGACGCGACGCGCTCGCGGCACGGCTCTCGTCCGACGAGCGCGACGCGGCGCGCGCGCGCGTCGACACGGGGCCCGCCGCGGACACCGTCGACGGCTGAGCGCCGACCGGCGAGCCGGCCGAGCGCACGGACGGCGGCTGGCGCCAGGCCGACGATCCGGCGTGGCCCGTCGCCTCGAGCGCGCGGCACGCGGCGCGCCCTCGCACGTCCCTCACACGGTGCACACGGGTCCTTCGCGCGAATCGGCGAAGACGGTGCCGTCCCCGTCCCACCCGCGAACGAGTTCGAGATGACCCCGCTCCGCACCGCGCTCCCGACCACCGCCGCGCTCCTGCTGCTCGTCGGCGCGGGACGCGCCGAGACCCTGCGCGTGCCGCGCGACTTCCCCACGATCCAGGCCGCGATCGACGCGGCCGCGACGGGCGACACGGTGCTCGTGCAGTCGGGCACCTACCGCGAGAACGTGGTGCTCACCACGCCGGGCGTGACGTTGCGCGGCGCGGGCGCCGTGATCGACGGGCAGTTCCTGGCGCCGTGCGTGTTCGTCGTGGCCGACGACGCGCGCGTCGAGGACTTCACGCTGGTCAACGGCGGGGACACGGACGGCGTGCGCGAGACGCTGGCCTGCGCGGGCGCTCGGGCGGTGCTGCGCGGCAACACGATCGACGGCGGCGCCGGTCCGGGCATCTCGGTGGTCGGCGACGACGCCGTGCTCGAGGACAACTCGGTTCGCCGCTGCGCCGACCAGGGCCTCCTCGTGGTGGCCTCGTCGACGTCGAGCTTCACCTCGATCGCGCACAACCGCGTGAGCGAGTGCGCCACCGGCATCGCGGGACAGAAGGGCGAGTTCGAGGTGCGCGCCAACGCGCTCGCCGACCTGTCGGGCGCGGGCGTCGACCTCGACCCGTCCATCGCGGCGCAGAGCACGTCGGTGGCGGCCACCGTCGAGCACAACCGCATCGCCCGGGTGGGTGGCATCGGCATCGACATCGACCTGTCCGGCAGCGGACGGCTGTTCGTGCGGCTCAACCGGGTCCAGCTCACGGGGGGCGCGGGCATCGACCTCGACGACGGCGGACCCGACCGCGTGAACGCCGTCGCGAACCGCGTGCAGGGGACGGGCGGCGACGGCATCCAGGTGACCGCCAGCGGCTTCTTCTTCGTGGCCCGCAACGACGTGCGCGACGCCGGGGCCGACGGGCTGGCGCTCAAGGCGAACCAGTCCGCGGGCTGCACGGTCGAGAAGAACCACGTGCGCGACGCGCGCGACGACGGCATCGACGCCGAGGGCAGCGCGATCAAGCTGCTGCAGAACGGGATCGCCGGCTCCGGCTCCGATGGCATCGAGCACACGGGCAGCGCGGGGACCCTCGACCGCAACGTCGTACGCGGCGTGGCCTCGGTCGGCATCCGCAGCCTCGGCAGCGGGGGCACGCTGGTGAAGAACCGCGTCTCGGGCTGCGCGCGCGACGGACTGCTCGTCTCGGGCAGCGCGAACACGATCGTCCAGAACGTCTGCCGGTCGAACGGCGGCGACGGCATCGACCTGTACGAGTTCGACGCCACGCCGAACGACCTGAACAACGTCGTGCGCGCCAACCGCTGCGTGGGCAACGCCCACGAAGGCATCGACAACGGCGGCACGAACACGGTCATCGAGGACAACGTGGCGCTGCGCAACGGCGGCGTCCTCGGTCCCGACATCGCCGGC
This sequence comes from Planctomycetota bacterium, assembly GCA_020638905.1. Classification (GTDB taxonomy): domain Bacteria; phylum Planctomycetota; class B15-G4; order B15-G4; family B15-G4; genus JACKHP01. The sequence goes on from JACKHP010000015.1 coordinate 72,994, forward strand.
GCGGGCCGCGACGTGACCGGCGACGACGTGCCCGACGGGACCGTGTCGTCGTACGGCGGCAACGAGACGACGCCCCCCGGGGGCGGGCACGAAGGCGGCGGTCCGGACACGCCGCAGCGCCTCGACCTGGGCGAGTCGACGACCTGACGGCGGCCGGACGCGGCCGACGGGCTCCGTCGGAGGCACCGTGGCGAACGGTCGCGCCGGACTCAGCGCGGGGGCGTGACCTCTGCGTCGGGCAGCGGCGGCGTCCAGCCGGGGACGAGCAGTTTCGCGGCCTCGTGCATGATCACCGCCGTGTACTTCTGCGCGCCGAGCTTGCCGCTGTGCGTGAGGTCGCGGAAGTCGATCTCGTCCAGCGGCGGCAGCTCTTCACGCGGGATGAAGCGCACGCCGTGCTCGCGCTGCATGCGCTGCATGAAGTCGAGGAAGATCGGACGGCACGCGGCGTAGTCGTAGAGCGCGTAGGTGCGCGGGTTGTCGACGCCCTCGATCACGAGCACCTCGGCGCCCGCCTCGCGCAGCAGCTCGAAGTTGCGCTCCATGATCGCCATGTTGATGTCGGCGTGCATGCCGGGACGCATCGAGCGGATCTGCTGGAACTCGACGCGCACCGCGAACTCCTTGCCGGCGTAGAAGGCGTAGAGCGCGTCGAGGGCCTCCTGCTCGGCGGCGGGGTCCATCGGCATCGGCCGGGTGTCGGTGGGGACCTCGGGCCAGACCATGCCTTCGGTGGCGTGCAGGTGCGTGCTGGGGAAGCGCCGCAGCGCGGTGAGTCCGGCCTTGCCGACCACGTCGCGGTAGCGGTAGCCGTCGAGCCCCCCGCACGCGGCCATGCGCAGGAACTCGAGCCGGTGCTCGAAGCTGAACTCGGGTCCCGTGAGGCGCATGAGCTCGAAGAGCGCCGAGAAGCTGCCGCCCGTCGCCTGGGGGACGAGCCGCAGCGGCACCGTCAGCTCGAACTCGGAGAGCAGCGTCACCACCAGGTCGGGCTCGTAGCCGATGACCTCGTCGATCATCGAGCGCAGCTCGTGGGGGAAGACGCGCGCGTGGGTCTGCTCGTAGAAGCGGATCGGCGGCCACAGCTCCTGCGGGATCGTGTCGGGCTGGAAGGCCGCGTCGGTGCGGCTCGTGCCGACCAGCACCACGCGCGGCTCGTCGTGCGGCGCCTCGGCCGCGGCGCGCTGCTCGAGCCGGTCGCGCGCCAGGCCCAGCTCGAGCGCGGCCGTCGACTCCTGCGGCAGCATGGCCGCGATGCGCTCCCAGGGACCGTGGATGCCGAACACGAGCTTGTCGAAGAGCAGCACGAGCACCAGGGCCACGAGGCCGCCCCAGGGCCAGCGCGCGAATCCCGTGCGCTCGCCCTCGTGCACCGACGAGTCGAGCGGCCGGTCGGGCGTCAGGAACTCCGGCTCGCCGGCCGGCGTCTCCTCCGCGAGCGGCTCGGGCGGCTCAGAACTGGAAGTAGAAGAAGGGGAGTCCAAAGTCCTCTCCCATCAGGACGATCGTCAGGAACACCGCCGCGTACGTCGCGCCGCGCAGCAGCAACGGCCAGCGCAGGACGCACTCGAGGTCGCGCGCGCGCACCTGCAGCGCGTGCATCACGAGCAGCGGACTCACGAGCAACAGGAACGGCTGCACCCACTGTCCGGCCATGCCCACGTCCCAGGGGAAGCGCAGCAGCGTCGAGAGCATGTCGCCCGTGACGCCGATGGTGGCCGGCACGAAGATGATCCAGCCGATGGCGAAGATCTGGAAGTTCACCGTGGCGCGGAAGGCCCACCACAGCGCACGCATGGGCTGGGTCTGGAACGCGATCTTCTCGAGCACCGGCAGCAGCATGCGGTGCAGCGCCATGGCGAGACCCATGTACGCGCCCCAGACGACCATGTTCCAGCTCGCGCCGTGCCACAGGCCCGAGATGACCATCGTGAACCACAGGTTGAAGTAGGTGCGCGCCAGGCCCTTGCGGCTGCCGCCCAGCGGGAAGAACAGGTAGTCGCGCAGCCAGGTCGAGAGGCTGATGTGCCAGCGGCGCCAGAAGTCGGACGGGCTGGTCGAGATGAAGGGCAGGTTGAAGTTGAGCATGAGCTCGAAGCCCATCATGCGCGACACGCCGCGGGCCACGTCGCTGTAGCCCGAGAAGTCGCCGTACATCTGCCAGGCGAAGGCCCAGCTCCCGAGCATGATCTCCCAGGCCGTGTTCTGGTGGCCCTGACGGAAGACCGACTCGACCACGAAGGCCAGGTTGTCGGCCACCACGACCTTCTTGAAGGTGCCCTGGAGCACGAGCCAAGCGCCGGCGTTGAGCCCCTCCCAGGTGACCTTGCGCGGCGACTCGATCTGCGGCAGGAGGCGTGTGGCGCGCTCGATCGGCCCGGCCACGAGCTGCGGGAAGAAGGCCACGAAGAGCGCGAAGTCCTCGAGCTTCTCGGCCGGCTTCATCTGGCCGCGATAGACGTCGATCGAGTAGCTGAGCGTCTGGAAGGTGTAGAACGAGATGCCGACCGGCAGCACGACCTCGGAGACCACGCTCCAGATCGCCGGGGGCAGGCTGTAGCCGAACGACTGCAGCAGGTCCTGCAGGCTGCCGGCGAAGAAGGCGGCGTACTTGAAGAACGCCAGGATGCCGAGGTTCGCCACCAGGCTGACGGTGACGAGGGTCTTCTTGCGCGCCTGCGACTCGGTGCGTCCGATGCCGCGCGCGACGTAGAAGTCGATCAGCGTCGAGAGCAGCAGCAGTCCGAGGAAGCGCCAGTCCCAGGCCCCGTAGAACACGTAGCTGGCGACGAGCAGCAGACGGTTCTGCGCCCGATGGCGGAGGCACAGGTAGAGCCCCCAGACCACCGCGAAGAAGACGAAGAACTCGAGACTGTTGAACAGCACGTCGGCGCGGGGGGCGGGTGGCGGGACGGCCCGGAGCCGGCGTCGGACGAGCCGGGCGGGAGTCTATCAAAAGGGGCGTGCGCCTCCCGGCGGCCGCGCCTCGCGGTGGCCGGGCCCCGCGCGCCGACGCAGCCGGCCGGCACGCGGGGCTCGGCGCGCCGAGCATCAGCGCATGTCGCGTGCGCCCCAGATGTCGCGGTCGTCCTCGCGCTGGCCACGCACGGCCGTGCCGCTCACGTGCGTCGTGTAGCCGTTGAGGATGTAGGCCCAGAACCAGTCCTCGCGGATGGTCACGTCGACGAGTCGGGTGGCGCCGACCTTCTGCAGCGCCGCGTCGTAGGCGCGCTGGAAGCGCTGGTTCTGTCCGACCGGGATGAACTGCAGGATCATCAGGCCGGTGGCGGAGCCGTCGACGGGTCCGATGACCTCTTCTCCGGGGCCGACGGGTTCGGTCGGGATCGTGAGCGGCAGGCCGTGGCAGCCCGCGAGCAGGACGGCTCCGAGCAGGGCGGACAGGATCGGCAGGGGACGCATCGGTTCGGCTCCGGTGGTTTGGGGTCGCAGTCGATCATCGTCCTGCGGGCCCACGGGTCAATGAGAGAGATGGCGTGTGCGTGCGCGTCCCGGCGGCCCGGCCTACCTGGGTCCGTCGCAGCCCGGGAAGTCGGGCAGGCGGGATGCGATCGTCTCCAGCAGCCGCTCGGCGATGATGCCGTTGCCGCGCACGCCGAAGTGGTTGTCGGGCAGGTAGATCTCCTCGATGAGCTCCGCCGGAGTGAAGTCGGAGAACGCCGGCTGGAGGTCGAGGTAGAGCACCGAGCGGCGGCCGGCGTAGTCGGCCACCCAGCGTGAGATCGAGGAGCGCTGCTTGAAGTAGACGAGCTTCTTGGTCGGCAGGTAGAGCAGCATCGGCCGTTGGTGGCGCCGGCGCGCCAGCTCGACGACGGCGTCGAGGATGTGCTCGGCGCGGTCGAACATCGTGACCGCCGCGTCGTCGTCGGCCTCGGTCTCGGGAGCGGGCTCGTCGTCGCCGGCCAGCAGCTTCGAGAGCGCGGTCTTCTCGACGAAGTTGTGCAGTCGCCGGCCGAAGCTGGCGCGTCCGAAGACCCGCGGCACGGGGACGTTGGTGACGAGCATCTCGCCGTCGCGCACCTCGATGGCCGGTTTCGGGTATCCGACGAACTCGCTCAGCTCGGTGCGGTAGAAGTCGGCGTCGATGAACGCGAACACGAGCAGGTCGGCCGCGAGCGCGTCGCCGTCGCGCTCGTACCAGAGCATGTCCTGCCCCAGGCCGTAGCCGCCCATGCCCATGTTCACGGCCTGGATCGTGGGACACAGCGCCTGGAGCTGCGCGGCGAACGTGTCGTGGTCGTCGACGCCGAAGCCCATGGTGAACGAGTCGCCGAGGCAGACCACGCGGAAGCGGCCGGCGGGCACCTCGGACGTGTACTCCTCGAGCGCGCGCAGCCCCTGGGAATTGATCGTGATCGAGCGGCCGGGACCGTAGATGTCGGCCACGTGCGCGCCGGGCTCGTGGGCCCAGCCGAGCAACTCGTCGTAGCGGCTGTGGCTCTGCTCGGGCAGGACGACGACGAGCTGCGCCTCGTCGGCGGCGATCCACAGGCTGGCCAGGCCCTCGAGCAGCGCGAAGGCGCACAGGGCCGCGCACGACGCCAGCAGCGTCTTGAGCAGCACGCCCAGCAGGCGGCGCGGCAGCGGGACGGGAGCGGCCATCGACTGCTCGGCGGGACGGGCGGTCATCGACGCCCGGAGTCCGGCGTCGGCGTCGCGCAGCGTAGCACGCGCGTCGGACGGGCGGCGCGCTCCTGCGCCCCCTGCCTCCCCGATTGCCCGGCGGACGGCCCGCGTGGCAGAGTGTCCGGTCCTCCGTCCCGCACCACCCACGCCGCCCGCGGACACCAGCGCCATGCTGCCGACGCTCGAGTTCATCCTCACGAACTACAAGAACTTCAACGCGCGCGCCACGCGCGACGCCACGCTCGCGTACTGGCGCCACGTCGAGGACGGCGGGCGCATGTTCTGGGCGGTCGCGGGCGCCATGTCGTCGGCGCAGCTGGGCATCACCCTCGCGCCGGCCATCCGCGCGGGCCTGGTCCACGGGCTGTCGGTCACCGGCGCGAACCTCGAGGAGTCGCTCTTCCGGCTCGTCGCGCACGACAGCTACAAGGACTTCCCCGACTACCGCTACTTCACGAAGGCCGACGACACGCAGATCCTCGAAGACCGCATGCGGCGCGTGACCGACACCTCGATCCCCGAGGACGAGGCCTTCCGCAAGGTCGAGAAGCAGCTCGTGCCGACGTGGAAGCGCGCCCACGAGAAGGGCGAGCGGCGCTTCTGGCACGAGTACTTCTACGAGCTCGTGCAGGCGCTGCCGAGCAGCGTCCACGAGGGCGACCCCGAGCAGTGCTGGCTGCTGGCCGCGGCGAAGGCCGGGCTGCCGATCGTCGTACCCGGCTACGAGGACTCGACCTTCGGCAACATCTTCGCGTCGCACGTCAAGTTCGGCGACTGCGGTGCGCAGATCGTCAAGTCGGGCATCGAGTACATGGCCGCCTTCTACGACCAGTACAAGGAGCTCTCGGCCGGCAAGGGCGTCGGGTTCTTCCAGATCGGCGGAGGCATCGCCGGCGACTTCCCGATCTGCGTCGTGCCCTCGATCAAGTACGACCTGGAGGAGGAGGTGAAGCCCTGGGCGTACTTCTGCCAGATCTCCGACTCGACCACCTCGTACGGCTCGTACTCGGGCGCCACGCCGAACGAGAAGATCACCTGGGACAAGCTGACCGCCGAGACGCCGATGTACGTGATCGAGTCGGACGCCACGATCGTGGCGCCGCTCATGCTCACGGCGCTGCTCGAGTGCCGGCGCGACCCGGCCGCGGCGAACGCGCTCATCGCCAAGCACATGGGCTGAGCGGACGGGGCGTCCGCCCGCCCTTTCTCCAGGAAGGCCCTCCCCGGATCGTCGGGGGCTGATAGGGTCTGCTCTGCCGCCGGCTCCCCGGGCACCCACGGGGCGGGCATCGCACGCCGGTGGCGTCGTCCCCGCACGTCCCGATGTCCGCTCCGACCCCAGGAGCATTCCATCGTGCATCCACTCCCATCGCGCATGCTGCGCGTCGTCGTCGCGGCGGCCCTCTCGGCCTCGCCGCTCCTGGCCCAGGCGTTCCCCGACTGGGTCCGCGTGACCGAACTCGAGGACGGGGCCATCGTGGCCGAGGACCTGCGCGGTCCCCAGGTCTTCGCCGACTTCCACGAGTACCTGGCGTCACCCTTCTTCGCCGAGCACGGCATGCGCTGCGGCACGGGGCGGCTGCCCGAGTTCTTCGACGCCGCGACGGCCTATCTGGGTGCGACGTCGGACTGCAGTTCGGTGAACACCAACCCCGCGGCCGAGTACGCCCCGAGCGGCGGCGTGGTGTACTCGATCCCCGTGGTCTGGCACGTGATCACGACCAAGAGCGGCGGCGGCAACGTGACCGACACCGCGATCCAGCAGAACATGCAGGTCCTCAACGAGGACTTCCGCGCGTTCGCGGGCAGCCTCGGTGCCGACGGCACCGACGCGCGCATCGAGTTCACTCTGGCGGGCATCACGCGCACCAAGAGCAACTCCTGGTACAACGACCAGGGGACCTACTGGAACTCGCTCGCCTGGGACACGACCCGCTACCTGAACATCTACACGAACAGCGCGGGCGGCAACCTCGGCTACGCGTACGTCCCCAGCGGAGGCGGTGTCGTCGGGCAGCCGTGGGACGGCGTGCGGTTGTACTGGGCCGCCGTGGGCAAGCCGAGTCCGTACGGCGCGCCGTACCACCTCGGACGCACCGCCACCCACGAGGTCGGGCACTACCTCGGCCTCTACCACACCTTCGACGGTGGTTGCGCGACGGCCTCCTCGCCGGGCTGCTACACGAGCGGTGACCTGATCTGCGACACGAACAGCGAGGCGGCGCCCCAGGGCAGCGGCTCGTGCAGCAGCTCGTCGTGCGGGACGCCGAACCCGACCGACAACTACATGGACTACTCGGACGACGCCTGCATGACCGAGTTCACCCAGGACCAGGCCAGGCGCATGCGCTGCACCCTGGCGAACTTCCGGCAGGACCTCGTGGGCGGAGGGTCGTCGAACCAGTCACCGAGCGTGACGATCGGCTCGCCCTCGAACGGCACCTCGGTCACCTCGGGAACGCCGATCACCTTCAGCGGCAGCGCGTCCGACGCGGAGGACGGCAACCTCTCGGGTTCGATCATGTGGACCAGCAACCTCGACGGGTCGCTCGGCAGCGGCTCGAGCGTGAGCGCCACGCTCTCGCAGGGCACCCACACGGTGACGGCGGCGGTGACCGATTCGGGGGGCGCCGGTGCCTCGGACACGGTCTCGGTGACGGTCACGTCGGGCGGGGGAGGCGGTCCGACGCTCGCGGCCACGATCTACAAGGTCAAGGGCAAGATCCGCGTCGACCTGGCCTGGACGGGGCTCTCGGGCTCGAACGTCGAGGTCGTGCGCGACGGCGGCGTGCTCACCACCACCGCGAACGACGGGGCCTACACCGACGCGACCGGCATCAAGGGCAGCGCGTCGTTCACGTACCAGGTCCGCGAGACGGGCGGCGGAGCCGTCACCAACAGCGTCACCGTGAGCATCTGACGGCGACGCTTCGCGTCCCGACCCGCAGCGGTCGCGGGTCGGGACGCACGCCGGGTTCACTTGATGCGTTCGTACTGTCCGCGACCCAGGCGCTTGAAGCGCGGGTCCTTCGCCAGGGCGTTGCTGACGAGCATGCCGAAGTTCTTCGCGTTCGACTTGTAGCCGTTCGAGAGGACGAGCTCGGCCGCCTCCTTGGGCGAGGCGACGGCGCGGATCTCCATCGCCTGGGCGATGGCGTCGGGCAGTGAGATGTCGTTCTTCGGACGCGGGCCGCGCCGTCCGTCTCCGCTCTTGGACGACGATCCCGGCGGGCGGCCGCGCCTGCCCTTGGCCGGGGCCGCGGCGCCGGAACCCGCGACGCCGAACGCCGCCAGCTCCTTGTCGAGCTCGGCGATCTGGGCCAGGAGCTTGTCGCGCTTGGCGATGAGCTTGCCGGCCTGTGACTGGCGTCGAGCGAGCTCGGCCTGGAGTTCGGCGGTGGACATGGATGCAAGGGACATCTGGGATTCTCCGGGGGGAGGGACGGATCGGAATCCGTCCCCGAGTGGACACCCACACAGTGGACACGATTCATGTCTCGCCGCGCAAGCGCGATGTGAGAATCGGGACGCGATTGTGTGGGGACGATGGTGTGCGCGATGAGATGGGATGTCGCCGTCCGATGACGAGGCGTCCGCCCTGCGCCTCGGTCGTCGTGGGGGTGGCGTGCCCGCCACGACGTCGGGCCGTCCCGAGGCGAGCCGGTCGGCTCGAGCGACCTCGGAGGCCCGTCGCTCCGGAGCGGTGAGGGGTCCGTCGCCCGAGAGTTTCGCGAGGGGTTGCTAGACCCTCGTCCTCGTCGGTGCGACGCTCCCTCGTCGGCGTCCCGGCCGCCGTGATCCGCGCTGCGCGTCGTCGGGCGCTCCTGCGGGTCCGACGGCCACACCCCGATCCGCTCACCCCCGAGAGGACCCGAACGTGACTCGTCCCGCCCGATTGCTGCGCGACCTCGAGGCCCTGAAGGACTCGTTCGGAACCGGTCGGGCGGAGCAGAAGCTGGCCGCGCTCCTGCCGCTCGAACGCGTCGCGCTCCCCGATGCCGGGCAGGTCCGGCGACTGCACGAGATCCTCTGTTTCTGGCGCGCGTACCCCGAGAGTCCCGAGCTGCTCGAGTGCGTCGAGCGCATGCTCGACGAGTTCGAACGGCGCGCCGACCTGAGGCGCCATCGACGCGCGCTCGACGACTCGGGGATCGCCGGCACGCGCCTGCACTTCCCGTTCTTCTGGCTCATGGCGCTGCGGTTGGCCGAGCGCTGGCCCGGGTCGATCCACATCGACTGGGACGCCTTCACGACGCACGCACGCCTGGCCGACATGCTGCACCTGCTCACGCCGTTCACCGAGACGCTGGGCACCGATTCGGCCGGCCTCTCGACCCGCGAGTGGTTGCAGCTGCTCAAGGGGCCCGACGAGACCGACGCCGCCTTCCTGTGCCGGCGTTTCGAGTCCATGCCGGTCCCGCAGGCCACGCGCGAATTCCTGTTCGAGGGGCTCGACGTGCCGTTCCGGGTCGAACCGGGCGAGACGACGCCGGCGCGCACCCGCGAGAGGTGGCCCGCCGGCTCGTTCGTGCTGCAGCGCAGGCCGCTCGACACGCGGCGTCCCGACCTGCGCGCGGCGGTGCGCGGGGCGCGCATGCGGGTGAGGAGCGTCTCCCCGGCGCAGGGCCGCGAGCTCGTCGAGCTCGCGAACGCGCTCATGGTCGCGCGTCATCGCGACCTGCTCGTGTTCCTGCACGGCGACGAGCACGACGTGCGCATCGTCGACTTCGGCGACGGCCTGCAGTTCGCGTGCATCGGCGCGGCGCCCGAGCGGCGCTTCGTGCTCGAGTCGGTCTACGGTTTCATCACGATCAAGAACCGGGTGCCGATCGGCTACGTGCTGAGCAACTCGCTCTTCGGCTCGAGCGAGATCGCCTACAACGTGTTCGACACCTTCCGTGGCGGCGAGGCCGCGACGATCTACGGTCGCGTGCTGGCGATGGTCCATCGGCTGTTCGGCGCCGACTGCTTCGCCGTCGACCCGTACCAGATGGGGCACCACAACCACGAGGGCCAGCAGTCGGGCGCCTGGTGGTTCTACTACAAGCTCGGATTCCGTCCACGCGACCCCGAGGTGCGCACGCTCGTGCGTGAAGAGCTCGCGCGCATGGAGCGCGACCGCGGCTACCGCACCAGCCCCGCGCGCATCCACCGTCTCGCCGCGGCGCCGATGTTCTTCTCGCTGGGGCGCTCGCGCCCCGACGTGGTCGGCGCGCTCCCGCTCGAGCAGGTCGGGCTGCGCATCAGCGCCATGCTCGCGGAGCGCTTCGGCGCCGATCGCGAGGAGGGCATCCGCGTCTGCGCGAGCGAGTCGGCGCGCCTGCTGGGCATGCGCCTGTCGCGGCTCTCGCCGGGCGAGCGCGTGGCCTGGGATCGCTGGGGTCCGCTCGTGCTCACGCTGCCCGGTGTCGCGCGCTGGACCGCGGCGCAACGGCGCGGCCTGGCCGCCGTCATCCGCGCCAAGGGCGGACGGCGCGAGTCGGACTTCGTGCGACTCTTCGACCGCCACGCGAGGCTGCGCGGGGCGATCCGCGACCTCGCGCGCTGAGGGACCGGCGAGGGACACGCCAGGCCCGTCCGCACCCCGAGCGACCCGACATGAGACCCACGCTCGTCCACCTCACGGCCGCCGACGTCGTGACCCGTCCGTGGAAGAACGGACGCGGCACGACCGACGAGCTGTTGCTCGTCCCGCCCGACGGCGACTTCGGCGCGCTGGACTTCGAGTGGCGCGTCGCGCGGGCCGGCGTCGACGCGTCGGGTCCGTTCTCGCAGTTCGCCGGCTTCGAGCGCGTGCTCGTGGTCGTCTCCGGCGCGGGGCTGCGGATGGAACACGGCGCGGCGGCGCCGCCGACGCGCGTCCTGCGACTGCATCCCTACCGGTTCGCGGGTGAATGGCCCACCTCCGCCGAACTGCTCGACGGACCCGTGCGCGACGTGAACGTGCTGCTGCGCCGCGACGCGGTGCGCGGCGAGGTCTCGACGGCGCGTCGCCTCCCGTGCGAGCGCGCGCTGCACGGCAGCGAGGCCTTCGTCCACGCGCTGGACGGCGACCTCGAGCTGCGCGTGGGCGACGCGCCGACCGTGAGGCTCGCCCCCGGCGAGAGCCTGTTCGTGCACGGGCTCGAGACCCCGACGACGTGCGCCCTCGGTGCCGAGCCAGGATCCGACGCGTGCGCGCTCCTGGTGGACGTCGTGCGTCCCGGTGTCCGGCGCTGACGGCGCGCGCCTCGCGGTTCTCCGGAATCCCCGTCTCGGACGGCCCGCGCGAGCCCGACAGGCTCTGGGATGCGCTCGCGGAAGGTGGCACGATCGAGAGGTGCGGTTGGCTCAGGGACCGCTACGGCGTCGCGTCGAACATCGTCCCGACGGTGCTCGGCGGGAGGCCGAAGGACGACGACCGCGCACGCGCCCGACGCGCCACGGAAGGCCAGACCGCAGATGCAGATGTTCGACATCGCCCCGCTCGAGAAGGCCTGCACCGCGTCATGAAGAAGCTCGTCCCCACCGTGGCCGGAGCGCTGCTCGGCCTGATCTTCGTCTTCGCCGGACTCGTCGTCCTGCTCGACCTCGCGCCGGAGCAGCCTGCCCCGCCGGAGGGTTCGCCGCCGGCGCTCTTCATGGGGGCGTTCGCGCCCACCGGGTACCTCACCTTCGTGAAGCTGCTCGAGGTGCTCGGGGGACTGCTCGTGGCCGTCCCGCGCACGCGCAACCTGGGTCTGCTCGTGCTGGGTCCGATCGTGGTCAACATCCTCGCCTTCCACGTCTTCATCATGGGCGGCGAGGGACTCCTCGAGCCGATGCTGCTGGCCGTCGTCGCGCTCGCGGCGTTCCTGCTGTGGGTCGAGCGCCGGGCCTTCGCCGCCCTCGTCACGCGTCGGAGTTCGAGCGCGTCGGGCTGAGTGCGCCGCGCGGGCGGGGGCATCTCGCGCGGCGTCCGGCGGGAGTCGTCCGGCGCGGGTGAGCGCCAGGATCCTGGGCGATTCCGGCGGGGGCTGATACGGTGCTGCGCAGTCGAGGCCGGGCAGGGTCTCGCCCTCGTCCCCTGGGAGCGAGCGTCGTGAGCGAGCCAACGCCGTGACCGTGCCGCACCCGTATCCGGCGGGTTGGTACCGGTTCCGCTACAGCCACGAACTCGAGCGCGAACGGGTCGTGTCCGCGCGCTTCTTCGGGCGGCCGTTCGTGGGCTATCGCGCGGCGTCCGGCGCGGTCTCGGTGTTCGACGCGCACTGCGTGCACCTGGGCGCGCACCTCGGCGACGGACGCGTGGTCGACGACGCCCTGCGCTGCCCGTTCCACGGCTGGACGTACGACGGGGCGGGACGCTGCGTCCAGGTGCCGTTCTGCCGCGAGGTGCCCGAGGGTGCGCGAGTGCGCTCGCATCCCGTGGTCGAGCGCAACGGGACGATCTACGTCTGGCACGACACGACCGGAGCGCCGCCCTGGTTCGACGTGCCCGAGGTGCCCGAGACGAGCAGCCCCGACTGGAAGCGGGGCCCCGTGCATCGCGCGGTGATCCGCAGCCGCGTCCACGAGCCGCGCGAGAACGCGGTGGACACCTCTCACGGCCCGGTGCTGCACGCCAGGACGTTCCCGCCGTACCCGGGTACCAAGGGCGAGATCCGCAACTGGCACGAGGATCCCGTCGCGAAGCGGCTCAGCTTCGATCTCGTGAACACGTTCGGCTACCGCGGCGGCCGGCGCGAGACGACCCTCGGCTTCGAGCTCGTGGGACCCGGACACCTCGTCATGCGTTCGCGTCTGCCGACCGACACGCTCTTCCTCGTCCCCAACACGCCCGTCGACGAGGAGCGCATCGTGTTCACGATGCTCACGTTCGTCCGCCGTTCGCGCCTCCCGCTCGTCGACTCGGTGCTGGCGTCGCTCGCGCTGCGCCATCTCGTGCGCGGTCTGCGCGAGGACTACGTCGTGTTCGAGCGCAAGCGCTACCTCGACGCGCCGCTGCTCTCGCCGGCCGATGGGCCGATCCTGGACATGCGGCGCTGGATGGCGCAGTTCGCCCCGCCCACGGCGGAGGCGGATGCACCCGTCCGGCGAATCGCACGGGTTTCCTGATCAGGATCATCACGACTGCTGATTGGGCGGGGAGTCGTCGGAAGCCTACACCGGGGCCACGTCGAGCCGGCGCGCATCCGCGACCGGCCGAGACACCCGGAGGACTCATGAAAACGCCCCGAACCGCTCGTATCGTGACGAGCTTCGTCGCACTGTGCCTCGCCCCCTCCGTGTTCGCCCAGGAGACTCCACGCATGGCTACATCCGAGAACCCCGTCGAGTCCGCGAAGCAGGACGGATCCCGTGCGTCGACGGCGGCCGGTCCGATGAAGAACCAGGACTGGTGGCCGAACCAGCTCGACCTCGGGATCCTGCGGCAGAACTCGCCCGAGAGCAATCCGATGGGCGAGCACTTCGACTACGCCCAGGAGTTCGCGACGGTCGACCTCGACGCCCTGAAGAACGACATCAAGGCGGTGATGACGACCTCGCAGGACTGGTGGCCCGCCGACTGGGGCAACTACGGACCGTTCTTCATCCGCATGGCCTGGCACAGCGCGGGCACGTACCGTGTCGCCGACGGCCGCGGCGGTGCGTCCGACGGCACGCAGCGCTTCGCGCCGCTCAACAGCTGGCCCGACAACGCGAACCTCGACAAGGCCCGCCGCCTGCTGTGGCCGATCAAGCAGAAGTACGGCCGCAAGGTCTCGTGGGCCGACCTCATGGTGCTCGCCGGCACCTGCGCGCTCGAGTCGATGGGGCTGCAGACGTTCGGCTTCGGCGGTGGACGTGAAGACGTGTGGGAGCCGCAGAACGACGTCTTCTGGGGTCCGGAAGGCAAGTGGCTGGAGGACCAGCGCTACCACGGTGACCGCGAGCTCGAGAACCCTCTCGCCGCCGTGCAGATGGGCCTGATCTACGTGAACCCCGAAGGGCCCGGCGGCAAGCCCGATCCGCTCGCCGCGGCGCGTGACATCCGCGAGACGTTCGGGCGAATGGCCATGAACGACGAGGAGACCGTGGCGCTGATCGCCGGAGGTCACACGCTGGGCAAGGCCCACGGCGCGGCCGACCCGTCGAAGTACGTCGGGCCCGAGCCCGAGGCCGCCGGCCTCGAGCAACAGGGTCTCGGCTGGAAGAACACCTACGGCAAGGGCAACGCCGGCGACACGATCACCAGCGGCCTCGAGGGCGCCTGGACGTCCACCCCGACGCGCTGGTCGGGCGGCTACTTCGACAACCTCTTCCGCTACGACTGGGAGCTGACCAGGAGCCCGGCCGGCGCCTACCAGTGGACGCCCAAGGACGGCGAGGAAGACGTACCCGACGCGCACGACGTGACGAAGTACCACGCGCCGATGATGTTCACGACCGACCTCGCGCTCAAGCTCGACCCGATCTACGGTCCGATCTCCAAGCGCTTCCACGAGAACCCCGACGAGTTCGCGCAGGCCTTCGCGAAGGCCTGGTACAAGCTCACGCACCGCGACATGGGTCCCGTGGCTCGCCTGCTCGGCCCGGAGGTCGCGGCGCCGCAGCTCTGGCAGGACCCGGTGCCGGCCGTCGATCACGCCCTCGTCGACGCGCAGGACGTCGCGGCGCTGAAGACCAGGATCATGGCGTCGGGGCTCCCGGTGTCGCGGCTCGTCAAGACCGCCTGGGCCTCGGCCTCGTCGTACCGCGACAGCGACAAGCGCGGGGGAGCGAACGGGGCGCGCATCCGCCTCTCGCCCGCGAAGGACTGGGCGGCCAACGAGCCCGCCGCGCTCGCCGACGCGCTCGGCAAGCTGCGGAAGATCCAGTCCGACTTCAACGGCTCGCAGTCGGGCGACAAGCAGGTCTCGCTCGCCGACCTGATCGTGCTGGGCGGGTGCGCCGCCGTCGAGGCCGCCGCGGCCGAGGCCGGATACGACGTGCGCGCCCCCTTCACGCCGGGTCGTACCGACGCGACGCAGGAGCAGACCGACGTGCCGTCGTACGAAGTGCTCGAGCCGAACGCCGACGGCTTCCGCAACTTCTCCGGTGACCTGCGTGGGCGGCGCACCGAGGAATGGCTGGTCGACCGCGCGAACCAGCTCGCGCTCACCGCTCCGGAGATGACGGTGCTCGTGGGCGGCATGCGGGTGCTCGGTGGCAACGCCGACGGCTCGCGCCACGGCGTCTTCAGCGCGCGTCCGGGCGTGCTCACGAACGACTTCTTCGTGAACCTGCTCGACATGGACACGGTCTGGAGCAAGTCGGCCGAGGGCGGCGACGTCTACGAAGGCCGCGACCGCAGGACGGGCGAGCTGAAATGGACCGCGACCTCGGTCGATCTCGTGTTCGGCTCGAACTCCCAGCTCCGCGCGCTCGCCGAGGTGTACGCCAGCGACGACGCGCAGACGAAGTTCGTGGCCGACTTCGTGGCCGCCTGGAACAAGGTGATGAACCTCGACCGCTTCGATCTCGCGCCTGCGCAGCGCACCGGATCCGAGCCGGTGGCGGTGCGTCGCCGCTGAACGTCCCGGGCGGACGGGAGCGCGCCCGCGCGACCGTCCGTCCCGAGGCGGCGGCACTCTGCAGGAGAGCCCTCGCGAGGCCGCGGCCTCGCGGGGGCTCTCGTCGTCGCGGGGACGTCGCGGGCGCATCCGCCGGCGTCGGTCGGCCGCGGCTGCGTCGCGCGAGCATCCCAGCGACGACGCTTGCTCACGATCCGATGGCTACTGCTGGGCGTCGTGGCACGCGTTGCACGAGGCCTCGAGCGTCGCGATCAACGTCGTGAAGCGGCTCTCGTCCGGCATGTCGGCACGGGCGGCGCGCGCCAGTTCGAGCGCGATCGCGCGGGTGTCGGCGGCCATGGCGATGTAGTCCGGCTTGCGGCGATGCTGCATATGGACGTTCGACAGCTCGGCGATGACCTCCGAGCACGCGACGATCCTGTCGAGCCGATGCTCCTCGTCGATCTGGGGGAGCACGTCACGCAGACTGCCGAATGCCCATCCGATGCCCGCCATGAGACTGGAGATGCGGGCGACGGGCGTGAACGGTGGTGCGACGCCCGGGTCCGCCGGGCCGTCGTCCAGCGCCGCGGCGGGGGGCACGCCGGCGCGCGACGGAGGGTCGGGCGTGACGAACTGCGCGCGCGGGGTCCAGAGCACGCCGAGCAGGGTGAGCGACGAGGCGGCGGTGAAGACTGAGCGGGTGACGGACATCGGGCGGTCTCGAGTGGGGGGCCGAGGTCGCCAGGATGGGACAAGTCGGCGCGGGAGTCATGTCACGAGCGGGTCACGACGGAGGCGTTGCCCCGGGATTTGGACCGTCCGCGCCAGCGAGTGTCGCTTGCAGAAGTCTCCTCCGCGCGAAGGCTCTCGTGAGGCGGGCCGCCGACGCCAGAGTAGGCCTGCGTCGGTCGGGTGCGGAAGGCCGCGGAGATGCAACCCGGGGCGTCCGGCGGAAACTCGAGACCGGCCGAACGGCACGGTCTTTCGTCCTCGAGGTGAGGTGAAGCCTGATGGCGAAGGCGAGCCGCCGGCCCCCGGTTGGCTTGCCAAATATCAAGATACGGGTATGCTCGCCTCGCCCGGCTGCAAGGCCTGTCTCCCGAGTCAAGGACAACGTCTGAATGTCATCCTTCAAGCTGGCCACCGCTGCCGCTCTCTCGTTCGCGTCCCTGCTGATCGCCTCGGGTCGGGCGTCCGCCGATGTGAACCTCGTCGCCCCCGGTGTCGCGGGCAGCGTGACGAACGTGACGGTCGGTTCCGACGTCTACGATGTCACGTTCGTCGGCAACGTCTCGCACCTGAGTTGGGCGAGCCAACTCGACTTCCACACGGAGGCCGAGGCGGAGGCCGCAGTCGCCGCCGTCGCCGCCGAACTCAATGCCGCGGGGGGCGTGACGGCCGTGCGTTTCACCACGACCAGCAGCACCTTCGATTTCACCGAGGGCCAACTCTGGTACGCCGCCGACACGACCACGCTCTACGGCGAGACGCTCATCCGCAGCGCCGGCACCTGGAAGGTCGCGTTCCCCTTCCCGGGAGGTTCGACCGCTCCGCTCAACGGCGCCTTCCCCCTCGCGCTCGATTTCACCCTCGTGAACAGCTCGCCCTGGGTCGACCTGGGCGAGGGCACGGCCGGTGTGAGCGGCCTCCCCGAACTCGCCGGGACCGGTACGCTCGTCGACGGCGACCCGGTGACCCTCTCGCTGAGCAATGCGAAGCCCAACAGCATGGCCGCGTTGCTGATCGGTCTCTCGTTGCTCGACGCGCCGTTCAAGGGCGGGACGCTGGTGCCCGATCCGCTGCTGATCGTCACCGTGCCCACCGACGGCGCGGGCACGATTGCCGTCCCGTTCCAGTTCGCGAGCGGCGTGCCGGCCGGCGCGGGCTTCTATTTCCAGTACTGGATCCAGGACGCCAGCGCCACGCTCGGCCTCTCGGCCAGCAACGGCCTGCTGGGCATCGCGCAGTAGGGAGACACGACGCGGTCGTCGCGCACGCGGCGCGGCGACCGCGTCCGGCGCGCGGCATCGCGCGGGCCGTCGTCATCCACTCGACCGGACAC
>JACKHP010000016.1 GCA_020638905.1 Planctomycetota bacterium
CGTCGCGCGCGAGACCACACGCTTCTGCGCGTCGAGCACCTCGACACGCACGCCCGGCAACGGGACGTCGCTCGCGCCGAGCACGGTGCTGACCACGAGCGCGCGCGTCGCGTCCGGGTGCGACCACGAGGCGGCGTCGTCGCGCGCCGCGGCGTCGGACGTCTCGCCGTCCGGCGCCGCGAGCACGAGCGGCTCGGGGACGGCGCGCGGCGCGTCGAGTGCGAGGTCCATCGCGGGCGCCGCGACGGACGCCGCGTCGTCGACGTCGAGCGCGGGCCGCTCGCGGTCCGAGCCGGCGGCGAGGCGCCCGAACTCCGCGAGATACGCGACGACGCCGACCAGGACGAGCGACGCCGCCGCGACGACGCAGACGCGCAGCCAGCGCTCGGCGCCGCCCTCGATCCGTCGCCGTGTCGGCATGCGCCCTCCTCGGCTCCGACTCTACTCCCCGTCCAGGCGCGCGGCCGCCATCCCGATCAGGCGCTCGGTGACCGCGAGGTCGGACAGCTCGCCCGGCGTCACCTGCCGCGCGCGGTCGAGATCGGCGCGCGCCTCGCGCAGCAGCCGCCGTCCCTCGGCCGCGTCCCCCGCGTACGCGTGCTCCAGCGCATCGAGCGCGAAGGCGGCCTTGGGTCCCTGGGGCTGGAACGTGTAGCCGACGTCGACGACCTCGGTCAGCAGGCTCCTCGCACGCTCGAGGTCGCCGCCCAGGATCGTCACGTAGATCAGCGGCTCGAGCGTCTCCATGTACGATGGCCAGCGTGCCATGACCTCCTCGGCGAGGGGCTGCCACTCGGCGATCGACGAGGCGTCGGCGGCGAACAGGCGCGGCCAGAGACGTTCGATGACCCAGGGAGCGCTGTCGCCGCGCACGCGGACGTCGCGCACGGCCGCCTCGCGCAGGTCGGCGTCGAGAGATGTGTCGCCGGCGAGCGCGGCCAGCACGCGCGAGGCCAGCAGGTGTTCGTCGAACAACGCGTCGACGAGGGCGCGCGCCTCGCCCGTGCGATGCAGGCGCGACGAGCTCGGGCCGCGCGCAGCGCGTCGCGCCGCCGGCGCGAGCGTGTCCCACAGGAACAGGCGGCCCGACTTGTCGACGGCGGCGAGGCGCGTGCCGGTCGGGTCGAAGGCGGTCACCATGACCGCGTGCTCACCGGCTGGCAGGCTGAACATCGCGCCGCGCTCGCGGTCCCAGATGCTGACCGAGCCGTCGAGGTCGGCGCTCGCCCAGCGCGTGCCGTCGGGATGCAGCGCTCCGTCGAACGACGTGTGGCTCGAGGGATGCCACGCGACGAGCTCGCCGGTCTCGAGGTCCCACTCGGTGACGCCGTTGCGCGTCGGGTCGAGCGAGGTCACGAGGGCGCGTCGTCCCCCGTCGGCGAGCTGCAGGGCGAACGGCTTGTCGCCGGTCTCGATGACCTTCTCGGCGCGACCCGTGCGCAGGTCCCAGACGCGCAGGGCCCCGTCCTCGGAGGCCGTCACGAGGCGCTGGCTGTCGGGCGTGAAGGCGGCCGAGCCGATGTTCCCCGCGTGGCCCGAGAGCGTGGCCGCGAGCTCGCCGGTGGCGACGAGGTACAGCTCGACCCGGTTGCCGCGGATGGACTTGGCCATGAGCGTGCAGGTCGGATCGAAGACGACCCAGCGCGTGTAGTCGATCGCCGGCACGGCCGAGAGCAGCCGTCCGTCGGTGGCGTCGAACGCCTGCAGTCCCTCGATCTCGGTCTGCACGAGGATGCGCCGGCCGTCGGGCGTGAAGGTCAGTCCGCCGATGGCGCTGTCGGCCTCGCTCAGGCGGAAGAGCACGTCGCCCGTGATCGCGTCGGCCACGAGCGCCGCGCGCGGACCCGGGGCCCACGCCACGAAGCGGCCGTCGGGCGAGAACGCGAGCTTCTGCGCCCGTTCGTTGGGACCGCCGGTCTCGGTGCTGGCCGCGCGATTGGCGAGCACCTGCGACGCCGACCCGGGACGTCCGTCCCACAGGCGCAGCGTGCCGTCCCAACCGGTCGTCGCGATCTCGTCGCCGTCGGGACGGACCGCGAGTCCCGACACCGCGATGTCGTGGGCGGGCAGACGTTCGATCTCGACGAGAGTCTCGCTGTCGAGGAAACGCAGCGAGCCGCTCGAGTCGGTGATCACCAGCCACGGCCCGTCGGGATGGAACCCGACCGCCAACGGCACGGCCCCTGACAGCGCGCGCGTGGCGAGCTCGTGCCCGTCGTGGGCGTCGAGCAGGCGCACGACGCGGTCGCTGCCCGTCACGGCCAGACGCCGCCCGTCGGGGTCGAAGGCCAGCCCCTGGATGCCCGGCGCTCCGGGTCCGAGCAAGACCTGGCTCACGAGCCCCTTGCGCGGCGGAAGGCCCAGCAGCATCGCGCCGCTGCTGCGATCGCGCACCTCGAGCGAGTGGTCGACGTAGCCGATCGCGAAGCGCGAGCCGTCGCGCGAGACGGCGACGGCGCTCGGCGCGGGCTGCGCCTCGTGCGTGAACTCGACCTCGAGGGTGCGCGTGTTCCAGACGGCGGCACGCCCGAAGTCGCCGCCGATCTCGAACGCCAGGACGACCAGGCGATCGGTGTCCGCGAACACGAGCTGCCGGACGGACGCGCCCATCCAGTGGCGCGTGGGACGCATGCGTTCGCGCGCGACGTCCCACACGCTGACGTAGCCGTCGGAGTCGCCGAAGGCCAGCAGCGCGCCGTCGGGCGAGAACGTCACGCAGATCGGCGTCGTGTCCTCGACCGGCAGGACGGTCTTCGTCGCGCCGCTCGATGCGTCCCAGATGCGCACCTCGGATTCGTCGGCGCCGAACGTGAAGAACGGCCCCGAGACCGTGGCGAGCTGTCGCCCGTCGGGGCTGTAGACCACATCGTTCAGGAGCGACGCCGGACCCGTGAAGGTGGCCAGGCTGCCGTCGACGCGCAGGGCGAGGTGACGCCAGTCCCAACGCCGCAGGTCTTCGGGACAGGCCTCGAGGTGACGACGCGCGGCGGCCTGCGCGCCCTGTTCGAGCGCGGCCGCGGCGGCGGTCATGTGCGCCGCGTAGCTCTCGACCACGACGAGGTGCTCGTTCCGCGCCGCGCGCGCGGCGTTGTCGGCGGCCTCCTTGGCGTTCATCTCGGCCGCGGCACGCGCCTGCTCGGCCGCGGCGCGCGAGACGTCGAGGGCGGCGTTCGCGTCGGCCAGCTCGGTGTTCTTGTCCTCGAGCGCGTCGTTGCTCTCGGCCAGGGCGTCGTTCGCGGCACCGAGCTGCGTGAGGCTGTCGGCCAGCGCGTCGTTCGTCTCGGCCAGACGCGTGTTGCTGTCCTCGAGCGCGCCGTTCGTCTCGGCGAGCTGCGCGTTCTTCTCCTCGACCGCCTTGCGTCCGGACGCCTGCACCCAGCCCACCGCCGCGAGCGCGCCGAGCGTGACGAGCAACACGACGCCGAACGCCGCCGCGAGCGCCTTGTTGCGGCGCGTCCACTTCTTGAACTCGGCCCAGGCGCCCGACTGGTAGGCGCGCACGACGCGGTCCTCGATGAAGGCCTGCAGGTCCTCGGAGAGCGCCAGCATCGACGCGTAGCGGGCCGACGGCTCGCGCGCCATGGCCTTCTCGATCACCGCCACGAGCTCGGGCGGTGCGTCGGGCGCGAGCTGCGCGAGGGGCTTGGGCGGACCGTCGAGCACCCAGCGCAGCACCGAGTGCGGCGAGACGCGCACGCCGGGCTCGAGGTACGGCGACCGTCCCGCGACGAGGTGGTAGAGCATGGCGCCCACGGCGTACACGTCGCTGTGCGCGCCCACCGACGCGAGATCGCCGCGCGCCTGCTCGGGCGCCATGTAGGCCGGCGTGCCGATCACGTCGCCATCGAGGGTCACGTGGCTGCTGTCGATGTCGTCCGCAGCCTCGCGCCGGTCGGTGTGGACGATGCTGCGCGAGACGAACATGCTGTCGTCGATGGCCGCGCCGGGCTCGCTGCGCTCGACGAGCACCTTGGCGAGGCCCCAGTCCATGACGTAGGTCTCGCCGAAGCGGCCGACCATCACGTTCGCGGGCTTGAGGTCGCGGTGGACGACGCCCTTGTGGTGCGCGTAGGCCATCGCCTCGCAGACCTTCAGCACCACGCCGAGGGCGCGCGTGAGCGTCCAGTGCTCGGTGCCGGCGTGCACGTGGGCGATCACGTCGGCGAACGTGCCGCCGCGCACGAGCTTCATGGTGAAGAACAGCCGCCCGTCCTTGTCGAGCCCCAGCTCGTGGATCGGCGGCACGCCGGGATGGTCGAGCTGTCCCGTGACCTGCGCCTCCTCGAGGAAGCGTCCGAGGTCGCGCGGGTCGCTCGCGGTCGGGTCGCCCGTCCTGCCCGCGCGGTCGAGCACCTTCATCGCGAGCTCGCGGCGCAGGTCTTCGTCGCGCACGCGCATCACGACGCCCATGCCGCCGCGCGCGAGCTGGTCGAGGACGGTGTAGCGCGGCGCGTCGACGTCGGTTCCCGCCGCCGGGCGCGACGCCCCGGGCAGCGTCACGCCGCGCCGGGAGAGCGCCGCGAGCACGCTGGCCGTCGTCGGGTGCAGCGGCGCGCCCGCGTCGGACGGCGGGTCGTTCGGGGGCGGGACGGCGGTCATGGCACGGCCTGGGACGGGGGACGGGTCGTTCGCGCCTCGCACGCGCGAGCCCCGATCAGGCAGGATCGGACGACGTCCGGCGAGCGTCAAGCGCGAGTCGGCGCAGCGGTCGCCGCCCGGGCATCCGACCTTCCCTTCGCGCGTCAGCCTCCGGCGAGCTCGGCCTCGACGCGCGCCATGAGCGCCTTCATCGTCACGAACTGCGCCGTCGCCTTCGACTGCACGAGCGCGCGCTCGAGGTCGGTGCGCGCCCGGCCGAGCCAGACCCGCGCCGCCGCCTCGTCACCGCGGGCCAGGTACAGGAGCGCCCGCAGCGGCAGCACGATCTTGCAACTGCTCTGGTCGGCGTAGCGCGCCGCCTCGGCGCGCCGCAGCACCTCGTCGGCGCGGTCGAGGTCGCCCGCCGCGAACCGCGCGTAGGCCAGCGGCTCGATGGCCTCCTGCGAGATGCCCCAGGTGGCGTCGACGAACTCGGCCAGTGCGATCGTGTCGGCCGACGGCAGCGACTCGGCGAGCAGGCGCACCCAGACCTGCGCGAACACCGTGGTGGGATCGTCGCCGCGCACGCGCGCCGCGCGCACGGCCGCGTCGCGCAGCGCCGGGTCGAGGCTCGCGTCGGCGCGCAGCGCGTCGATCACGCGCGCCGCGGTGACGTGCTCCTCGACGAGCGAGGCCACGAGCGCGCGCGCCTCGTCGCGCAGGCGCAGGCGCGGCGCGGCGGCGAGGCGTGCCGCGCGCCGCTCCTCCGACGGTTCCGACTCCCACAGGTGCAGGTCTCCGCCGCCGTCGATGGCGGCCAGGCGCGTCCCCGAAGGATCGAAGGCCGTGCAGCGGATCGAGGAGTCGCCCGCGGCGAGGCTGAACATCTCGCCCCGCTCGCGGTCCCAGAGGGTCACCGTGCGCCGCTGGTCGGCGCTGGCCCAGCGCCTGCCGTCGGGGTGCAGCGCGCCGCGCGCCGAGCGCACGCCCGACGGGTGCCAGGCGACGTGCTCGCCCGTCTCCAGGTCCCACTCGTCGAGCCCCTTGCGCGTCGGGTCGATCGAGGTCACGAGCGCACGCCGGCCGCCGTCGGCGAGCGCGAGGAAGTAGGTGTCCTCGGGCGACTCGATGACCCGCTCGGCGCGTCCGGTGCGCAGGTCCCAGACGCGGATCGTCCTGTCCTCCGAGCACGAGACGAGACGCTGGCCGTCGGGCATGAACCGGCACGAGCCCACGTCCATCTCGTGCCCCCTCAGCACGGCCACGAGGTCGCCCGTCTCGACGAGGTACACGTGGACGAGCTCGGGGCTGTCGCTGCGCGACATCGCGAACAGCGTGCGGGTGGCGTCGAAGTCGGCGCAGTTCGCCTGCTCGGTGATCGGCACCTGGGCGACGCGACGCCCGTCGGCGACCTGATAGGTCTGCAGGCCCTCGCCGTCGCTCTGCACGAGCAGGCGACGACCGTCGGTCGAGAAGGCGAGCGCACCCACGATGTTCATGATGCCGTCGAGCCGGTAGAGCGCCTCGCCCGTGTACGCGTCGGCCACGAGCACCACGCGCTCGTCCGGACAGAAGGCCACGAGCCGTCCGTCCGGGGAGAAGGCGAGCAGGTCGCGTCCGTTGTCGCCCAGGCCGGGGGCAATCGCGGTCTCGCCCGACACGACCTGCGCGGCGGTGCCGGGTCGTCCGTCCCACAGCCGCAGCGCCTTGTCCCAGCCGGCGGTGGCGATCATGTCGCCGTCGGGACGGATCGCGACGCTCGGCGCATTCATGTCGCTCGCGGGCAGGCGCTCGATCTCGGTCAGGCTCTCGGAGTCGACGAACACGAGCGATCCCGACAGGTCGCTGAACACGATCCACGGGCCGTCGGGATGGAACTGCATCCTTTGGCTCACCCCTTCGGCGAGGGCGCGGGCCACGAGCTCGCGTCCGTCGCGCGTGTCGACGAGCTGGAGCACGCCCCGATCGTCGGCCACGGCGAGGCGCGAGCCGTCCTGCGAGAAGGCCAGGCAGGCCACGCCGTCGTCCCCCGGGTTCTCGGGGTCGAAGGGACGTCCGGCGCGGCGCCAGACGGTCGTCCCGTCGGCGGCCAGCAGCTCGAGCGACGCGTCGGCGTAGCCCACCGCGACGAAGGCCCCGTCGGACGACCCCGCCGCCGCCGTCGGCTCGGGAGTCGTCTCGCGCGAGAGCTCGACCTCGAGCGTGCGCACGTTCCAGACCTCGACCGCGCCGAAGGTGTCCTGGAGCGTGAAGAGCAGCACGCGCTCGTCGTCGAGGAAGTCGAGGACGCGCGGCCAGCCCCCGATCCAGTGGCGCGTCGGACGCTCGCGACGCCGCGCGATCTCGTAGATCGTGATGTACCCCGAGGAGTCGCCCCACATGAGCAGGCTGCCGTCGGGGGAGAAGGCCACCCTCAGGGGGCTCGCGCCCTCGATGGGCAGGGTCACCCGCGTCGCACCGCTCGCCGCGTCCCACAGGCGCACCTCGTGGTCGATTCCGCCGAAGCCGAAGTACGTGCCGGAGGCGGTGGCGACGGTCTTGCCGTCGGGCGAGAAGGCCGAGTCGTAGAAGAGCGCGTCGGGTCCGACGTACGTCGCGAGGCCCGCGTCGGCGCGCAGCGAGAGGTGACGCCAGCCCCAGCCGCGCATGTCCTCGGGACAGGCGTCGAGGTGTCGGCGCGCGGCACCGCGCGATCCCTGGTCGAGCGCCACGGCCGCCGCGTTCACGTGGGCGGCGTAGCTCTCGACGCGGGCGATGCGCTCGTTCGCGGCGGCGAGCGCGGCGGCCTGCTCGGCCTGGACGCGCGCGGCGTTGGCGACCGCGCGCGACTCGTCGAGCGCCGTGTTCGTCTTGGCGAGCTGGACGTTGCGATCCTCGAGCTGCGCGTTCGCGCTGCCGAGCGCGTCGTTGGCCGCACCGAGCGCCTCGTTGCTGTCGGCCAGCTCGTCGTTCTTCTGCTCGACCTCGGCCCGCGCCGCCGCCTGGACGAAGCCCACCGCCGCGAGCGCGCCGACGGTCACGACGAGCACCGCCGCGAACGACGCCGCCAGCGCCTTGTTGCGCCGCACCCACTTCCTGAACTCGGCCCACGCACCCGACTGGTAGGCGCGCACGACGCGGTCCTCGATGAAGGCCTGCAGGTCGTCGGCCAGCGCGAGCATGCTCTCGTACCGCTGGGAGGCGTCGCGCGCCATGGCCTTGTCGATCACCGCCACGAGCTCGGGCGGCGCCTCGGGCGCGAGCTGCGCGAGCGGCTTGGGCGGTCCCTCGAGCACCCAGCGCAGCACCGAGTTCGGCGAGACGCGCACGCCCGGCTCGAGGTACGGCGCCTGCCCGCCGACGAGGTGGTAGAGCATCGCGCCCACCGCGTAGACGTCGCTGCGCGGACCGAGCGCGCCGAGGTCGCCGCGCGCCTGCTCGGGCGCCATGTAGGCCGGCGTCCCGATCACGTCGCCGTCGAGCGTCACGTGGCTCGTGTCGATGTCGTCGGCCGACTGGCGCCGGTCGGTGTGCACGATGCTGCGCGAGACGAGCAGTTCGGTGGACGTCCCCCCCGCCGTCGGCGCGGCGCTGCTGTCGAGCACGCGCGCGAGACCCCAGTCCATGACGTAGGTCTCGCCGAAGCGGCCGACCATGATGTTGGCGGGCTTGATGTCGCGATGGACGACGCCCTTGTGGTGCGCGTAGGCCATCGCCTCGCAGACCTTGAGCACGACGCCGAGGGCCTTGGTGAGCGTCCAGTTCTCGGTGCCGGCCTTCACGTGGGCGATGACGTCGGCGAACGTGCCGCCGCGCACGAGCTTCATCGTGAAGTAGAGCCGTCCGTCCTCCGACAGGCCGAGTTCGTGGATCGGCGGCACGCCGGGATGGTCGAGCTGCCCGGTGACCTGCGCCTCCTCGAGGAAGCGCGCCACGTCGCGCGGCGCCGACTCCTCGGCGCCGGTGCGTCCCTTGCGGTCGAGCACCTTCATCGCGAGCTCGCGCCGCAGGTCGGCGTCGCGCACGCGCAGGATGACGCCCATGCCGCCGCGTCCGACCTCGTCGACGACCTCGTAGCGTCCGGCAAGGGACGCCACGGCCGCACGCTCGATCCCCGGCAGGTCGACGCCGCGGCTCACGAGCGCCGCGAGCACGCTGGCCGTGGCAGGGCGCAGGGGCGCGTCGTCGCCGGAAGGCGCGTCGGTCGAGGACGATGCGTTGCTCATGGTCACGCCCAGGGACGGGAGACGGGCCGAACGCCGATCTGTCGCGCCCGCAACCCGAACAGGGCAGGATCGACGCTCGTTCCGCGACCGTCAAGCGTGTGCCCGCGCATGCGGTCGCATGCGACCGATGACCCATGCGGACCCATGCGCGCGCCCGACGCCCGACGCCAGGGCGCGGCGCGTGCCCCGCGACTCCCGCGCCTTGACCACGCGCCGCCGGTCCCCGAGAGTGGCGCGCACCTCGCGGCGGAGTCCCCCATGTCGAAGCCGGTCGCGCGCACGGGCGCGCTGCTCGTCGCGCTCGTCGCGACGGCCTGCACGAGCGAGCGCGATCGCGCGGCGCTGGCCGAGCGCGACCTGCCCCCCGCGGCCGCGGTCGACGCCGGCGGCGAGCTGCTGCTGGCCTCGCGCGACTGCACGGCCTGCCATCGCGCGCCGTCGTCCACCGACGCACGCCTGCGCACGCTCGCGGCGCCCGACCTGTCCGACGCGGGGGCGCGCCTGTCGCCCTCGTGGACACGCGCGTTCCTGCTCGACCCGCGCGGCGTGCAGCCCGACTCGCGCATGCCCGACGCGCTGCTCGGACTCGACGCCGACGAGCGCGCGGAGGCCGTCGACGAGCTCGTGCACTTCGTGGCCTCGCTCGGCGGACCGCACGCGCCCGATCCCCTGCCGCCCGGCGCCTTCGACGTCGACGCGGGACGCGCGCTGTTCGAGACGCTCGGCTGCCTGCCGTGCCACGTCGACCGGCTCGCACCGCGCCGGCTCGCGCGCAAGACCGACCTGCTGTCGCTCACCGCCTTCCTGCTCGATCCGCTGGCGTCCCGTCCGTCGGGGGAGATGCCGTCGCAGCGGCTCGACGAGGGCGAGGCGCGCGCCCTGGCGGCGTACCTGCTGCGCGCCCAGGCCGAGGCCGGCCCGCGCGAGGAGCGGCGCAGTCCGGGGCTCGACGTCGAGTCCTACGAGCTGCCCGACTTCCCCTCGACGATGCCCGACTTCACCGTGCTGCGTCCGACGCGGGTCGCGACGGCGCCGACGATCGACGCGTCGTACGCCACGCGCGACGACGAGTTCGCGCTGCGCTTCAGGGGCGAGCTGTTCGTGGCCGAGTCCGGCCCGCACGAGCTCTTCGTCGAGTCGGACGACGGCAGCGAGCTGTTCCTCGACGGCGCGCTCGCGATCGACAACGACGGCCTGCACAGCCAGGCGCGCAAGAGCGCGACGCTCGAGCTCGACGCCGGCTGGCACGCGCTCGAGGTGACCATGTTCGAGGCCGGCGGCGACGAGTACGCCGGCGCGGGCTGGATCGTCGACGGCGAGCCGCGTCCGTTCGCCGAGAGCGAGCTCTCGACGCGGCGCCTCGTCTACGCTCCCCTGGGATCCGAGCCGTTCACGCTCGACGCGCGCAAGGCCGAGCGCGGACGCGAGCGCTACCTCGCGCTCGGCTGCGCCGCCTGCCATCCGCTGCCGGGACTGGTCGGGGCGCCCGACGCGCCGCCGCTGCTGGCGCTCGACGTGACCCGCGGCTGCCTGGCCGAACGTCCCCCGCACGGCGCGCCCGACTACACGCTCTCGGACAGCCAGCGCGCGTCGCTCGCGCGCGCGCTGGCCGTCCCCGACACGCTGGCCGCGCCACACCCGCCCGCCGGCGCGGTCGCGCACGCGCTCGCGCTGCTGCGCTGCACCGCATGTCATGCGCGCGACGGCGCGGGCGGCGCCCAGGGCGCGGTGCGCGCGGCCTTCGTGGGCAGCGCCGACCTGGGCGACGAGGGACGCCTGCCGCCCGACCTCAGCGGCGTCGGCGCCAAGCTCCGGCCCGCGTGGCTCGAGCGCGTGCTCGTCGAGGGCGCGCGCGCCCGTCCGTACGTCGTGGCGCGCATGCCCGTGTTCGGACGCGACAACGTCGCGCCCCTCGTCCCGGCGCTGCTGGCCGCCGATCGCGCGCCGCGCGCAGCCGCGCTCGCCGACGCCGACGCGACGCTCGCCGACGCGACGCCGACGCACGTCGGGCGTCCCCTGCCCGAACCCGACGACGCGACGATCGTCGCCGGGCGCCGCCTCGTGGGACGCACCGGGCTGTCGTGCATCAGCTGCCACCAGATCGCGGGCTACGAGTCGGTCGGCATCCCCGGGCCCGACCTGGCGAAGATGCCCGAGCGGCTCGAACTCGACTGGTTCCGGCGCTTCCTGGCCGAACCGCTCGCGATGCGGCCGGGCACGCGCATGCCGACCTTCTGGGAGGACGGCGTGAGCGTCGTGAAGGACGTGCTCGACGGCGATCCCGCGGCGCAGACCGACGCGCTCTGGACGTACCTCTCGCTTGGCGACGCGATGCCGCTGCCGCCCGGACTGCTCGTCGACCGCGCGTCGTACGACCTCGTCCCGGTCGACAAGGCGCTGTGGTGCGCGGTGTTCATGCAGGGACTCTCGGCGCGCGTGCTCGCGGTGGGCTTCCCCGAGCGCGTGAGCGTGGCGTACGACGAGGAGCACGTGCGCCTCGCGAAGCTCTGGCGCGGCGACTTCCTGAACGTCCAGGGGACGTGGCGCGCGCGCGCCGGCAAGCTCGAGGCGCCGCTCGGCGTCGACGTGCGCGACCTGCCGCCGGCCGAACCGTTCGCGAAGCTGTCCGACGCCGCGCGCGATGCGTGGCCGTCCGAGACGGGACGCGCCGCGGGCTGGCGCCTGGTCGAGAAGCGCCGCGACGCCGAGGGCCGTCCCACGTTCGTCACGCGCAGCGCCGGCGTGCAGGTCGAGGAGTCGCTGCGCGCCGGACTGTCGGTCGACGAGGGCCGGCTCGTGCGCGCGTTCGTCGTGCGCGCTCCCGGCGACGGACGCCAGGGGCTGCTGCTGCGCGCGGCGGTCGCCGGGTCGATCACGCCGGCCGACGACGAGCCGTCCGGAGGCGCAGACCTGGGCGAGCCCGTCTCGACCTGGATCACCGACGACGGGCTGCGGCTCGTCGTGCGCGGCGCCCGGGCCCGGGTGCGACGCGCCCCGTCCGGCGCCGACGGGACGTCCGACACGCCGACGGACGAACTGCTCGTCGACGCCGCCCCGCCGGGCGACGCCAAGCTCCTGCGCTTCGAGGTCGAGATGCGATGGTGATCCCGTCCCTGCTGCTGCTGTGCCTCGCGCTCGACGGCGGCACGCCGCCCGCGAACGCACCCGTCGCCGTGCCGCCGGCGCCCGCCCCCGCCTCGGCCTCGGCCGCCCCGATCCGGGACGCGGCGCTCACCGAGGCCGACGTGTACCGCGTCCTCGACGTGCCCACGCCGGACGACGTGGTGCTCGAGGTGGGTGGACTGCTGCCGATCGGCGACGACGACCTGCTCGTCTGCACGCGCCGCGGCGACGTCTGGCGCATCCACGACGTGACGTCCGACGCGCCGACCTGGACGCTCTTCGCCGACGGCCTGCACGAGCCCCTCGGCCTGCTGCTCCACGAGGGACGCATCCTCGTCTGCCAGCGCGCCGAGGTGACCGAGTTGCGCGACGACGACGGCGACGGCTTCGCCGAGGTGCAGTCGGTGGTGAACGACGGCTGGAGCGTCTCGGGCAGCTATCACGAGTACGCCTTCGGTCCGCGCGTCGGACCCGACGGCGCGCTGTGGGTGACGCTCAACCGTCCCTTCGACGCCGAGCCCTTCGGACGCGTGCCGTTCCGCGGCTGGGCCGTGCGCCTGCGCGACGACGGACGCATCGACGGGATGTGTGCCGGCCTGCGCTCGCCGTGCGGCGTCGAGACCTCGCCCTGGGGCGAGCTCTACTACACCGACAACCAGGGCGAGTGGTGCGGCGCGAGCAAGCTCTCGGTGCTGCGCGAGGGCGACTTCCACGGACACCCGCTCGGCATCGGCTCGTGCAACATGCCGAACTCGAGGGTCGAACACCCGGGCGAGATCCCCGACGGCGTGCTCATGGGCACGGCGGCGAAGCGCATCCCGCACTTCAGGCTGCCCGCGGTGTGGTTCCCGTACGACGAGATGGGACGTTCGCCGTCCGGCTTCGTGTGGGACGAGACCGGCGGCGCGTTCGGACCGTTCGGGCACCAGGTCTTCGTCGGCGACCAGTACCAGGCGTCCGTGCTGCGCGTCTTCCTCGAGGACGTCGACGGCGTGAGCCAGGGCGCGTGCTTCCCGTTCAGGAAGGGCCTCGCGTCGGGCGTGATCCGCACGCACTTCCTGCGCGACGGCAGCCTGGCCGTGGGCATGTCCGACCGCGGCTGGCCGAGCCTCGGCGACCGCGAGTACGGCCTGCAGCGCCTCGTCTGGACGGGCGTCGTCCCGTTCGAGATCGCCGAGATGCGCGCGCGACCGGACGGCTTCCAGCTCGTGCTCACGAAACCCGTGAACGTGCTGACCGCGCTGCCGTTCGCGTTCGACGTGAGCCGCTACACGTACGAGCTGCACAGCGACTACGGCAGCGACGAGACCGACACGCAGCAGCTCGACGTACGCGGCGTGCGCGTGGCCGACGACGGACGCACGCTCGACCTCGTCGTCGACGGCATGAAGGCGGGCTACGTCCACGAGTTGACCGTCGTCGGGCTGCACGACGTCGACGGCCAGCCGCTGCTGCACGAGAAGGCCTACTACACGCTCACCGAGTACCCTGGCGACGACCCGCCCGACAAGGTCGTCTTCGTGGCCGCCGACGACGAGTACCGTAGCGAGGAATCGCTGCCGATGCTGGCCGCGATGCTGACGCGCGACTTCGGCGTCGAGGCCACGGTGCTGTATCCGACCGCGGCCGACGGCACGCTCGACGTCACGGTGACCGACCACATCGCCGGTCTCGAGGCGCTGCGCGACGCCGACCTGCTGGTGCTCTTCACGCGCTTCCGCGCCCTGCCCGACGACGAGCTGTCACGCATCGAACAGTACGTCGACTCGGGACGTCCCGTGGTCGGCTTCCGCACGGCGACCCACGCGTTCGCGTACCCCGAGGGCGACGAGCGCGCCGCGCGCACCGAGCACTTCGGTCGCGACGTGTTCGGCGCCGACTGGATCGCGCACCACGGGCACGGCTCGCACACGGAGGTGACGCTCGCGGCCGCGCCCGAAGCCGAAGCCGCGCCCGAAGCCGAAACCGTCCCAGACGCCGAAGCGGTCGTCGCCTGGCATCCCATCCTCCGCGGCGTGACGCCGTTCACGGCGGCGTCGTGGCTCTACCACGTGAGCGGCGGAGGCGACGCGCTCGACGGCGACTGCACGCCGCTGCTGCTCGGACGCGCGGTCGACTCCGAGCAGTCCGACGAGACGCGCTTCCCGCGCACGCAGCCGGTCGCCTGGACGCGCACCGATCGCGTCGGCCGCGTGGCGTTCACGACCCTCGGCCATCCCGACGACTTCCGCGATCCGTCGATGCGTCGGCTCGCGCTGCAGATGATGCTCTGGGCCCTCGATCGCGAGGACGAGATCCCCGCGGACGGCGTCGACGCGACGCCCGTCGAGGCCTACGACCCGTCCCCCGCGGGAGTCGTCGCGCGGTAGTCCGCACGGACGTCCCCGCGCGAGACGGGCCCTGCAGGTGCGGCCGAGCGCGGCGCGCGGAGCTCACGAGATCGCGCTGACGACTCCGTTCGTGGCCGACAGGCCGAACGGCCCGCCGGGATCGAAGATCCACACCTGCGCGAAGAGCTCGAAGCCCAGGGGCAGGCCGGGAGGCAGGTCGAGCGCGACCTGCAGCGTCCCCTGGGGCGAGACCTGCAGCATCACGAGCGCGTCGGCGTCGGGCACGAAGACGCCGCCGTGGAACGGGACGTCGATCTGATCGAATCCCAGCACGAGCACGGCCTGCGCGTTCGGCTGGGACTTGGCCACGCCGAAGCCGATCGATCCGCCGGCGGCGAAGGCCGCGACGTCCAGCGTCGGCAGACCGAGACTGCCCGCCAGCGCGTGCCCGAGGCTGACGCTCGAGCCCGTCGGGTCGGTCCCGTTCAGCCAGACCTCGAGCGGGGGATTGCCGATGAAGTTCGCACCCACGATGTCGAGGTCGCCGTCGCCGCCGAGGTCGCCCACGCGCAGGTTGTGCGAACCGCCGGTGTCGACGAGCAGCGCCGCGAACGACGACGCGTCGCCGACGTTGCGGTACACGACGACGTCGCCGAACATCTCGGCGGTCACGATGTCGAGGTCGCCGTCGAGGTCCATGTCGCCGGTCTTGAACGTGTGGATCGACGCCACGCTGCCGTCGACGACGTGCTCCGTCCACGGGCCCGTCCTGGGCTGCAGCGCCTCGTACCACGCGAGCTTGCCGGACGATTCGGCGGGCGCGAGCAGCACGTCGGTGCGGCCGTCGGCGTCGAGATCGGCGAGCGTCACGCCGACCTGCGCAGGCCAGCCCGACGCGACGGAGTGCTTCGTCCAGCCGGCGCCGGTGTTCTCGACCCAGTAGCCGTTGAAGGCCAGGTCGAGATCGCCGTCGCCGTCGAGGTCGCCCACGTCGGTGCCCTCGCCCTCGGTCGACGCGGCGGCGAGCCCGACGTGGGACCAGTTGCCGGACGCGAGCTGGTACCAGAGGTGGGTCGTGCCCTTGCGCGTCACGACGTCGAGCCGTCCGTCGCCGTCGAGGTCTGCCGTCACGACGTCGTGAGCCCAGTCGCCCTGGGCGCCGATCGGGTGCCGCACCCAGGCCGATCCGGCCCACGCGCCGACCGACGGACGCGGGTTCTCGTACCAGAGCACGTTCTGCCCCGAGGGTCCGTCGGGCACCACGAGGTCCGGGTCGCCATCGCCGTCCACGTCGGCCACGGCCATGTCGGTGGTGAACTCGACCTGGGCCACGTCGACCTCCACCTGGCTCCACGTCGGCCAGCGGTAGAGCACGAGACGCGCACCGCCCTGCACCACGTCGGCCAGGCCGTCGCCGTCGAAGTCGCCGATGCCCTTGCAGTCCCCCGACGCGGACGCGTCGATGACCTGGTGCTGGAACGGGATCTGTCCGGACGCGCACGGCACGGCCAGCCACAACAGCCCGAGTCCGAGCAGCGCGGACGCGGCCAGCTTCAGCGTGCGCCTCGGCGCGTCGCGCCCTGGGCTCCGTACGGGACGGCATGCGGGCAGCGTCGTCATGGTGAGATCTCCGGGGGAGGAGCACGCACCAGGCCGCCGAACCCGACTCCTGCGGCTCCGAGACGTGGAGCCGGCGCGATCCGCGGCTCGGGATTGCAAACGCCATGCCCAACCGGCGCCCGGAGTCGCCGCCACGCACACACCGATGCCGGGCGCCCGATCGCCGCCCGGCATCGCCGACCCGCTGCTCCGTGCGTGTGTGGAATGTAGAACTGGCCGCCGTCCCGAGCCGCGCGCCGGGCTTCGCCTGCGCGAGTCCGGACCGAGCGGACGAGCACGCCGTCGTCGGGGCGCATGCGGCCCCGCTGCGGCACCGCGGCGCGCCGCGGTTCAGAACACGGTGCAGTCGACCGCGTTCGTCGAGGAGAACCCCAGCGGCGCGCCGGCGTCCTTGACCCACACCTGGGCCGTGAGCGTGAAGCCGAACGGCATGCCGGCGGGCCACCCGAGGGTGAGCCCGAACGCGCCGTGCGAGCCGACGACCTGCGGCACGAGCAGGGTCGTGTCGGGGACGAAGAGCCCGCCGTGGAACGGCACGTCGATCTTCTGGAGCCCGAACACGAACACGGCCGGCGCGTTCGGGAGCGCGCCGGCGACCGTGTAGGCGACCTCGTCGCCCGGCTGGAAGGACGTGGCCGTGAGCGAGGGCGATCCCAGGCTGCCCGCGAGGGCGTGCCCGAGGTCGACGGCGCGGCCCGAGGGGTCGACTCCGTTCTCCCAGGTCTCGAGCGGCGCGTTGCCGATGAAGTTGGCGCCGACGATGTCGGTGTCCCCGTCGCCGGCGAGGTCGCCGAGCCGCAGGTTGTGCGAGCCGCCGGTGCCCACGAGCTGGTGCGTCCACGCCAGCCCGTCGCCCTGGTTGTAGTGCACCACGACGTCGCCGAACATCTCGGCGGTGACGACGTCGAGCCGGCCGTCGAGGTCGATGTCGGCGGTCTTGAAGGTGTGGATGCCCGTCACGTTCCCGTCGATGACGTGCTCGGTCCACGGGCCGTGCACGGGATCGGCGGCCTCGTACCAGGCGAGCTGGCCGACGGCTTCGGCCGGCGACAGCAGCACGTCGGTCCGTCCGTCGAGCTGGAGGTCGGCCAGGGTCACGCCGACCTGCGTCGGCCAGCCGCTCGCGACGGCGTGCTTGGCCCATCCGGTCGACGTCTGCTCGACCCAGTACGCGTTGAAGGCCAGGTCGAGGTCGCCGTCCCCGTCGATGTCGCCCACGTCCGTCCCCTCGCCCTGCGTGGAGGCCGCCGTGAGCACCGTGTGGGTGAAGACGCCGGGCGTGTGCTGGGAGTAGATCGCCGTGGTTCCCTTGCGTCCCACGACGTCGAGGCGTCCGTCGCCGTCGAGGTCGCCCGTCACGACGTCGTGGACCCACCCGCCCTGCGCACCGATGGCGTGACGCACCCAGGCGGAGCCGTCCAGGGCACTGCCGCCCGGGCGCGGGTTCTCGTACCAGAGCAGGTTCTCGCCCGAGTTGCCGTCGGGGATGACGAGGTCGACGTCGCCGTCGCCGTCGACGTCACCGACCGCCATGTCGGTGGTGAACTCCTGATGCGCCACGTCGACCAGCACCTGGCTCCACGTCGGCCAGATGTAGAGCACGAGCTGCGCGCCTCCCTGCACCACGTCGACCAGGCCGTCGCCGTCGAAGTCGCCGATGCCCTTGCAGTCACCGGACTGCTGGGCGTCGATGATCTCGTGCTGGAACGCCACCTGACCCGGGGCGTGCCCCACGAGGACCGCTGCGCCGAGGGTCGCGGCGGCGAGCGCGGCGCGCACGCCCCGCGGGGAGGACATCGGGTGCGGCTTCACGGTGCAGTTCCTTCGAGGACCCCCCGGCCGCGCGCCGCATTCTACGCCAAGCAGGCTCGCGCGTCCCCTGGGGCGCAACGCCCGCACCCGGCTCGTGCCCCGAGCGCAGCGCGACGCGGGAAGCATCGTTCCTCCGGTGCGGGCACCCGATCCGCTACGATCCGCGCATGCTCGAAGCCCGCTCCCTGCGCAGGCGCTACGGCGACCTGCTCGCCGTCGACGACGTGTCGTTCGAGATCCGGGCCGGCGAGGCCTTCGGTCTGCTGGGACCGAACGGCGCGGGCAAGAGCACGACGATCCACATGCTGGCGGGCGTGGTGACGCCCGACGGCGGCGAGATCGTCGTCGACGGGCAGCGCGATCCGTCGCGTCCCGACGTGCGGCGTGCGATCGGCGTGGCACCCCAGGGTCTCGCGCTCTACGACGAGCTCTCGGGCGAGGAGAACCTCGCGGTCTTCGCGCGCCTGTACGGGCTCGCGGGCGCGCGCCTCGCCGAGCGCGTCACGTGGGCGCTCGACTTCGCGGGCCTGGCCGACCGCCGCAGGCAACGCGTCCAGGCGTACTCGGGCGGCATGAAGCGACGCCTCAACCTGGCGTGCGCGCTCGTGCACGAGCCGAAGGTGCTGATCTGCGACGAACCCACCGTGGGCGTCGACCCGCAGTCGCGCAACCACATCTTCGACTGCATCGAGTCGCTGCGCGACGGCGGCATGACGCTGCTCTACACGACGCACTACATGGAGGAGGCCCAGCGCCTCTGCGACCGCGTGGCGATCATGGACCACGGCCGGATCCTCGCGATCGACACGGTCGACGCGCTCGTCGAGGCGCACGGCGGGCTCTCGGTGGTGCAGGCCGAGCTGGCGACGCCTCCGGCGTCCGGCGTCGAGGTCCCCGGACGGCTCGAGGGGACGACGCTGCGCGTCGACACCGACCGTCCGTTCGAGCTCGTGGCCTCGCTCGGCCGCGGCGGGCTCGACATCGCCTCGCTGCGCGTCGAGCGTCCCGACCTCGAACGCGTCTTCCTGCAGCTCACCGGACGGAGCCTGCGCGACGCATGAACGCCGTCCTCACGCTGGCGCTCAAGGACCTCAAGCTGCTCGTGCGCGACCGGTTCGCGCTCTTCTGGATCCTCGCCTTCCCGCTCATGTTCGCGCTCT
This sequence comes from Planctomycetota bacterium, assembly GCA_020638905.1. Lineage (GTDB taxonomy): Bacteria > Planctomycetota > B15-G4 > B15-G4 > B15-G4 > JACKHP01. The sequence goes on from JACKHP010000016.1 coordinate 18,829, forward strand.
TCTTCGGCGCCATCTTCGGGGGCGACGGCGACGGCGGACGCGGCGCGATCTCGCTCACGATCGTCGACGAGGACGGCAGCGACGGCTCGCGCGCCCTGGTCGAGCGCCTCTCCTCGAACGAGTCGGTCACGCTGACGCGCATCGGTGACGGCGACGCCGCGCCGATCGAGTCCCCGACGCTCGACGAGGCCCGCGCCCTCGTGCAGAAGGGTCGCCGCTCCGCGTACCTGCGCATCCCGGCGGGCTTCGGCGACAACCCGTACGCGGTCTTCGGCGCCAGCAGCGGCGACGACGCCGAGCTCGAGATCGGCATCGACCCCGGACGCTCGGCCGAGACGGGCTTCCTGCAGGGCATCCTCATGGAGACGGTCTTCGGCGCCGTCTTCGACCGCTTCCGCGACAAGCCCGTGGTGCAGGCCGACCTGGCCGACGTGCGCCGCAAGGTGTCCGAGGCCGACGACATCGCCCCGGGACAGAAGCTCGTGCTGCAGACGTTCTTCGGCGCGCTCGGCCTGTTCCTCGACCAGCTCGACTGGGACGCGATGGACGGCGCCACGGCGACCTCCGACGGCACGGCCGCATCCGGCGACGCGGACCGCGCGTCCGACGCCGCGCCGCACGACACGGGCGACGCGAAGTCCGGCGGCGGACTCGCGGCGCCGTTCCACGTCGTCGACGTGAGCCGCGACACCGCCGGCCTGCCGCGCTCGACGTGGGACATCACCTTCCCCCAGGCCCTCGTCTGGGGACTCATGTCGGTCTCGCTCGGCTTCGCCATCACGCTCGTGCGCGAGCGCACCGCCGGCACGCTGCTGCGCCTGCGCATGGCCCCCATCGGCCACGCGCAGCTCCTGCTCGGCAAGGGGCTCGGCTGCTTCCTGGCCTGCACGCTGACCATGGCCGTGCTGCTCGGCTTCGCCTCGCTCGCCCTGGGGCTGCGCGTCGACTCGTTGCCGCTGCTGCTGCTCGCGATGGTCAGCACCGCGATCTGCTTCACGGGCATCATGATGACCGTCTCGGTGCTGGGGAAGACCGAGGCCGCCGTGGCCGGCGCGTCGTGGGGCGTGCTGATGCCCTTCGCGATGATCGGCGGCGGCATGATCCCGCTCTTCGCCATGCCGGGCTGGCTCGCGCAGGTCTCGGTGATCAGCCCGTTCAAGTGGGCCATCACCTCGGTCGAGGGCGCCATCTGGCGCGGCTTCACCCTGGGCGACATGGCGCTGCCGTGCGCGATCCTGATCGGCACGGGCGCGCTGTTCTTCGGCATCGGCGTGACGGTCTACAAGAAGCTCGACGGATGACCCACGTCGCGAGCGTCCCGGCCCGGACGTCGCGGCGTACGGCGCGCACGGTGCTCACGCTCTTCGTCTGCCTGGCCGCCGGCGACGCACGGGCGCAGCTCGCGCTCGACGTGAACGCGGCCATCGAGCGTGGCGTCGAGCGCCTGCTCGCCGCGCAGCGCGACGACGGGACGTTCGCGCCACTCGGCGCCGACCCGGGCTCCGTCCCCGACTACCCCGACGGCACGACGGCCTTCGCGCTCTACACGCTGCGCAAGTCGGGTGTACCGCCCACGCACGCGTGCTTCGAGCGCGGGCTGGCCGCCCTGCTGCCGCGCCCGCTCGTGCACACCTACTCCGTCTCGGTGCTCGTGTTGCTGCTCGACGCGCTCGGCGACCCGGCCCACGACGCGCGCATCGACGAGGCCGCCGGCTGGCTCGAGGAGCGCCTCGACGAGCGCACCGGACTCTGGCCGTATCCCGACCGGGAACCTGACCTCTCGAACACGCAGTTCGCCGCGCTCGCGCTGCGTGCCGCCGCGCACCACGGACACGAGACGCCGCCGAAGCTGTGGGCCGACCTCGTCCAGGGCGTGCTGCGCCGACAGGCGTCCGACGGCGGCTACTCGTACCATCCCCTCCTCTCGCCCGAACCCTCGGGGACGATGACCACCGCCGGCCTCACGACGCTCTTCGTCGCGCGCGAGGCGCTCGAGGCCGCGGGGCGCCACGACAAGGAGCGCGCGCTGGCCGACAAGTCGACGGCCACCGCGTGGGACTGGCTCGACGCACGCTTCTCGCCCAGCGGCGGACCGCTCGGCCACGCGGGCGTGATCGCCGACCGCTATCCCGCCTTCGGACGCGCCCCGTCGTGGCACTACTACATGCTCTACGGCATCGAGCGCGTGGCCTCGCTCTACGACCGGCGCAGCATCGGCGACATGCCGTGGTACCGCGACGGCGCGCTCGAGATCCTCGGCCACGAGTCGCCCGAGGGCGGCTGGGGGACGCTCGAGAACACCTGCTTCGCGCTGCTCTTCCTGCGCCGCGCGACGATCTCCGGCGGCGCGACGCAGGCGACGTCCGACGCGACGAGGGTCTCCGTCGTCACCCTTCCGCGCGCGTCGGACGCCGCCGACGAGGGTGCCACGTGGGCCTACACCACCGACGAACCGCCGCGCGCGTGGACGAAGCCGTCCTTCGACGACACGACGTGGGAGCGTGGATCCGCGGGGTTCGGCTCGCCGGGGTCGAACGGCCTCACCGTCCGCACGGTGTGGTCCACGGTCGACCTGTGGGCGAGGCGCGCTTTCGAGTGGACGCCGGCCGACGGACCGCTGCGCGTGTGGGCCATCCACGACGACGGCCTCGAGGTCTGGATCGACGGCGAGCAGGCCTTCGCGTCCCCGGTCTTCAGCCAGGGCAGCTGGGTCGAGTACGAGATCTCGAAGGCCGCGCGACGGGCCGTCGAAGCCGGCACGAACGTGGTCGCCGCGCACGTGCACGACACCGGCGGCGCGCGGGCGTTCGACCTGCGCTTCTCCCCTCCCGTCACCCCCGAGATCCTGTCGGACCACTGGCGCGCCAGCCTGCCGCACGACGACGTCCCGTTCGTGCGGCGCTGGATCGTGCGCGGGCCGCTCGACGACCGCACGCACGAGCAGCTGCTCTCGCGGGAGTCGCCGCTCGTCCTGCCCGCCGGACGCAAGGTCTCGGGGCTCGCGTGGACGGAGCATCGCCACCTCTCGGCCGGGCTCGATCTCGTCGACGCGCTGCGGCTCGACGCGCGCGAGGTCGCACAGGCCGCGTTCACGTTCACGTGCGACGCGCCGCTCGACGGCTGGCTCTGGCTCGGCGCCTCCGGCGGCCTGCGCGCGTGGATCGACGGACGTCCCGCGCTGCTGCACCACGAACACGGACGCGCGCGCCCCGACGCACTGCGCGTGCGGCTCGCGCTGCCCGCCGGCGAGCACGTCGTCGCCCTGGCCGCCGAGCGCTGGGACGACGAGGCGCTGCTCTTCGCGCGCGTGGCCGCGTCCGACGGCGCGGTCGTCCCGGGCCTGCGGCTGCACCTGCCCGACGACGCGGACGACGGGCCGCGCGCCCTCGTCGCGCAGCCCGACGGGCGCAGCGACGCCGAACTGCTCGCCGGCCTGCCGCCCGCGTCGCCCGCGACGCTGCGCTTCGACCGCGCCGAGGACGTCGACGCGATCGCGTTCGTCGGCGCGATCCCCGGCTCCCCGCGCTGGATCGCGAAGGTCGACAGGAAGGCGCTCGGCGAGCATCCCCCGGTGGGCGCGCGCGGCGTGCTCGCGCTGCGTCCGTCCGACGCGGGACGTCCGGCGCGCCTGCTCGCGCGCGTCGAGCTGCCGGCCGGCGCGACCACGCTCGTGGCGCGGCTCGCCGCGCCGGTCGACCTGGGACGCGGCGCGCGCGCGACGCTCGTCGCGTCCGACGGCGAGACGAGCGCGCGGGCGACGTGCGACGTGCTCGACGACGACGCGCGCGCCAAGGTCCCCTGGACGCGCCTGACGCTCGACGTGGGCGCGTTCGCGGGACGTCCGGTGCTCGTCACGCTCGAGGTCGAGCCGCTGCCCGGCTTCGAGTCGCTGCCGCTCTTCGTCGACGCGCTCGAACTCGAGTGAGCGCTCAGCGCGCCCCTCGGGGCACGCTCGCCGCCGTGCGTCGCTCGAAGCGCGCGGGCGGATCAGGTAGACTCTCCGAGGTCCTCGGCCCGTGCCGTCGTGAGCGGCCTCGTGGTGAGCCGGGACTCGTCAGCACCTCCGACACGCCCGTGAACCGATCCGGCGGAGACCCCGACGACCCGCATGCAGAGCATCCCACTCATCCACATCGGTTACCACAAGACCGGGACGAGCTGGCTGCAGGAGCGCCTGTTCCCGCGCCGCGATCTCGGTTGGATGCGCGTGAGCCTCAAACAGCCGCGCTTCCACGCACCCCACTCCTTCGACTTCGACGCCGAGTCCTACCGCGCGCACTACCTGCCGCGGGTCGCCCAGGCGACGGAAGAGGGCGCCGTGCCCGTCCTGAGCGGCGAGCGGCTCTCGGGCAATCCGCACTCGGGAGGCTACGACAGCAAGGAGATCGCCGATCGGCTGCGCAGCGTCTTCGACGACGCCCGCATCCTCGTGGTGGTCCGCGAGCAGCGCTCGATGATCCTCTCGAGCTACTTCCAGTACGTGCGCGTGGGCGGCGCCTGCTCGTTGGCCGACTACGCCTTCGCGCCGCCCGACTACAGGCGGCCCATGTTCAGCCTCGACAACTTCCGGTACGACCGTCTGGTCGCCTACTACCAGAAGCTGTTCGGGCGCAGCCGTGTGATGGTGGGGCTCTTCGAGGACTTCAGGGCCAACGTGCGCGCCTTCGTGCGCTCGGTCAGCCGCTTCGGCGGAGCCGAGACCCCGGACGACGCGCCCTTCGACGAGCGCGTCAATCCGTCCCTCGGCCCGGTCTCCGTCTGCCTGCGACGACGGATGAACCCGTTCCTCAAGCGCGACTCGGTCAACGGATACAGCCCGCTCCACAACCGCCCCATCGGCAAGCTGCTCCGACCGACCATCCGGCTGGCCGATCACCTCGCTCCCGAACCACTCCAAGCCCGGCTCCGCCGTCGCTGGAAGGACGAGATCGACGAGCGCGTCGGCACCTACTTCGCCGAGAGCAACCGCAGGCTCTCGCAGCTCATCGACGTCGATCTCGCCGCTCACGGATACGTCTGCGAGGAGTGACGCGCGCCCGACGTGAGCGCGCCACCCCTCAGGGCACGCTGGCGCGCACGCCCGACGTGGCGCTGAAGCCCGCCGGGGCGTCGACGTCGGCGACCCACTCCTGCACGAAGAGGTCGAAGCCGCCGCCCGTCGCCGGCCAGGTGCCGGAGATCTCGAGACGTCCCGACGCGTCGACCGGCAGGCCGGCCAGGACGAGGTCGGGCGCGGGCACGAGCACGCCGCCCTTGAACGGCGCGCCGAGCTGCGCGAATCCCAGCACGAGGGCGGCGCTCGACGCGGGCCGCGCGCCGGACAGCGCGAAGCCGAACGGGTCGCCGGCCTCCAGCGTGCCCGACGCGACGAGCACCGGCTCGCCGGACGTCGCGCTGGCGAGCTGTCCCCCGAGATCGACGAACGGACTGCCCGGCGCGTAGGTGCGGCAGAGCGCCACCTCGAGCGCTCCGTGCGGCAGGCTGAAGTTGCCGCCGCGGCTCTCGAGCACGTCGACGCGACCGTCCTCGTCGAGGTCGCCCAGCGCCTGGTCGTCGAGGAAGCCCGCGTACGGGAAGAGCAGCTTCTGCGGCGCGAACACGAACGGTCCGGCGCGATGCAGCAGGCCCGTGCGTCCGGGGATGCCGCTGCCCGAGACCGCGTCGAGCTCGCCGTCGGCGTCGAGGTCGGCCAGGTCGAGGAAGCGCGGGTTGATGTTGCCTGTGGACGTGTTCACGAACGGCCCGAAGCTGCCGTCGCCGTGGCCCGGCCGCACGACGATCAGGTCGAAGGCCGTGTCCTGCACGAGCACGTCGCGATGCCCATCGCCGTCGAGGTCGGTCAGCAGCAGTCCTTCGCGACAGCTCGAACCCATCACGACGTCGCTCCACACGGACTGCCACGACGCGGAGCCGACGCCGCGGTAGAAGCGCACCGACGACACGGCGAACGAAGGCGCCTGGGTGATCGCGACGTCGGGCAGGCCGTCCTCGTCGAGGTCGCCCACGGCGACGTCGAAGCCCGCCGTCGAGCTCGCGATGGCCTGCAGCAGCGTGAACGCGCCGAGTCCGTCGCCGGCCAGCAGGCTCGTGCGCGTGACGTCGGGTTGTCCGAGATCGCTGTGCAGCGCCGCGACGTCGAGCATGCCGTCGGTGGTCAGGTCGGCCAGGGCGAGCGCGCGCGCGTGCGGTCCCGTGCCGAGGGACTCGACGGAAGGCGAGGCGAAGCTGCCGTCGCCCGCGCCGCGCCAGACGCGCAGGGTGGCGCGGTCGAGCAGCAGCGCGTCGAGGTGGCCGTCGCCGTCGACGTCGGCCAGCGCGAGGTCGCCCGCGGGGACGACGATCGACTCCGCCTCGGGCAGCACGTCGAGCAGCACGGGATCGAACGTGCCGTCGCCGCGCCCCAGGAGCAGGCCCACCACGGGATCGGTGTCGGCCACGAGCGCGTCGAGGTGGCCGTCCTCGTCGACGTCCCCCACCGCGAGCGCCACCGGCACGGTCGTGGACGGCGTCGACGTCGGCGGCAGGAACACGATCTGCGCCGACGCCTCGGCCGAGACCACCATGCACGCGACGAGCACGACTCGACGAAGGTTCGACACGGCACTCCTCCTCGCAGGACCCCGGCGCCCGCAGTCTAGCGCGCCGCCGCGATCCGTGGGGCGCGTCTCACACGAGCAGCAGCAGCCCCCGCGCGCGCTCGCCCGTCGCCTCGCCCACCGCCCGGGCGTAGAGCCGCACCTGGGTCGCGTAGGACGCGCGGCGTTCGTCGTCGAGCACCGCGTCGGTCTTGAAGTCGACCACCGTCCAGCCGAGGGCGTCGCGGTACGCGAGGTCGACCACGCCCTCGGCGACGGTGCCGTCGGGGAGGCGCAGGTGCATCGGCGTCTCGCGGCGCAGCGCGTCGGCCCGCGCGGCCGCGCGCAGGACGTCGTGCGCGAGCGCGCGCACCACCGACGCCGCGGCGGCCTCGATCTCGGCGGCGGACGCGTCGAGCAGCCGTCCCTGCAGGCGCGCGGCGGCGGAGATCGCGTCGGACGCGGCGCGCAGGTCGACGGTGGCGAGCACCGCGTGCACGAGGCTGCCGAAGCGCCTGCCCGACGGACGGCGCTGCAGCCGTCCCGCCACCTCGTGCACCTCGACCTCGGGGACGTCGCGCAACGCACGCTGCACCGCGCGCGTCGTGGCGTCGGCGGCCTCGGCGTCGGCGCGCCAGCGGGCCCGCGCGGCCGCGAAGAGCACGCCCGCATCGGCCGGCGGCACGAGCGCGGCGCCGGCGTCGGCCGTGTCGCGCGCCGTGCGCTCGGCGAGCGACGTCACGGGCGCCGCGCGCACGCTGGGCCTGCCGCCGCGCGTGGCGACGCGCTCGGCCTGCCACGCGGCGTGGGCGCGCGCGCCCTCGTCCACCGCGAGACGGTCTTCGCCCGCCATCAGAATCGTCTCCTGGCGCAGGCCCACCGCGGCCTCGGCGTCGAGCTTCAGCGCCGCGGGATCCCACCAGACGACGTCGTGTCCGCCGGACACGGCGCGGTGCAGACCGGGCTTCACGCCGTCGTTCGCGTCGCCGACTTCCTGCGGGCGCTCGAGCACGCTGTCGTCGCCGAACCCCGGACATCCCGGGGCCGCCGCGGCCTTGCGCCGCGCCTCGCGCTGCGGGCGCAGCGCCGGATCGAGTCCGTCGAGCCAGCACGCTTCGTCGGAGTACGCGCCGCCGTCACCCAGCGCGGGCACCACGAGCAGCTCGCGCGCGCGCGTCGCGGCCACGTACGCCAGGCGCTGCGACTCCTGCGCGTCGCGCAGGCGCTCGATCTCGGCGGCCTCGAGCAGCTCGAGCGGCGAGCAGCCGCACAGCATCTCAACGCGCAGCCCGCGCGCGGCGTCGACGTGGCGCGTGGGATGGCGTCCCGTGGCGTGGCAGGTCGGATCGCACAGCACGACCACCGGGAACTCGAGCCCCTTGGCCGCGTGGACGGTCATGATGCGCACGCCCTCGGTGCCCTCTTCGACGGGCGGCGCCTCGAGCGCCACGCCACGCTCGGCGTCGTCTTCCAATCGCTCGACGAACGCACGGAACGACGACGCACCGCGCCGCTCGAAGCGCCGCGCGATGTCCTGCACGCGCAGCACGTTCGCGAGGGACTGCTCGCCCGTGGGCCAGATCGCGATGCCCGCGTGGGCGCGCACGGCGGAGAGCAGCAGCGAGAGCGTGTGCGCCACGGGACGCCGGTTGCGCCCCCTGTGCAGCGCGCGCAACACGGCCAGCGCCTCGGCCACCGGCGCGAGCAGCGCGTCCTCTGCGTCGACCGCGACCCTGCGCAGGGGATGCAGGCGTCCGTGCGTCGCGCGCCAGACGAGCAGCGCGTCGTCGCCCAGCGCGAAGAACGGTCCGCGCAGCGTGGCGAAGACCGAGAGCTCGTCGTCGGGCCACTCGACCGCCGAGAGCGCCGCGCGCAACGCCGAGACCTCCTCGCGCTCGTGGAAGCTGCGTCCGCCGACGAGCACGTGCGGCAGGCGCCGCTCCTCGAGGGCGCGCACGTAGCCGCGCGTCACGTCGCCGCCCCACGACTGGAAGCGCCGGAAGAGCAGGCACACGTGCCGCGGACGGATCGGCACGAGCTCGCCGTCGTCCTCGACCGTCCAGCCCGAGTCGTGCACGAGCCAGTCGAGGAACGCGCCCACCGCCGGCGGCAGCGAGTCCTCGACGTTCTTCTTGTAGACCTTGCCCCAGCGTCCGTACGGCTTCGGGACGGGCAGCGCGATCACCGACGGACGCGTCGTCACGTCGGCGCGCCAGGGCTCGAGCGGCACCCATCCCGCCTGGCCGTCGTTCCCGTCGAGCAGCGGCGCGAAGGCCGCGTTCACCGCGCGCTGGATCGCCGGGCGCGCGCGGAAGCTCGTCGAGAGCGTGAGCAGCTCGGCGCTGCGCGGGACGAGCCGCGCCTTGGTCTCCTCGTAGAGCGCCATGTCCGCGCCGCGGAAGCGGTAGATCGACTGCTTCGGATCGCCGACCACGAACAGCGCGCCGGCGCGCGGCACGGCGCGCCGCGGATCGCTCTGCGCCGGGTCGTCCGCCGTGAGCAGGAGGAGGATCTCGGCCTGCAGCGGGTCGGTGTCCTGGAACTCGTCGACGAACACGTGCGTGAACGCGCGCTGCAGCCGGGCGCGCACGATCGCGTCGTCGCGCAGCAGATCGCGCGTGCGCAGCAACAGGTCGAGGAAGTCGAGCCGTCCGGCGCGCAGCTTGAGCTCGGCGTAGGCCGCCAGCACCGGCTGCAGCTCGGCCTGCAGGAGCGCGGCGAGTCCGGCCTCGCTGGCCGCCAGCGCCGCCTCGAGATCGTTCTTGAACGCGTCGCGCTCGGCCACGATCGCGTCGCGGTCGAGTCCGTCGCCGTACTCGCGGCTGCCCTTCCAGTGCCAGTGCGCGCCCCACGGCAGCAGCAGCTTGCCCAGGTCGCGCTCGAGCGCGTCGTGGTCGCGCCCGCGCACCGACTCCTGCAACCGCAGCTCGTCGAGGAAGGTGCCGAACTCGGCCAGGTTGCGCGCCAGCCAGTCCTTGTCCGACTTCGCGCGCGGCGCGAGCGCGGCGAGCGCGGAGAGACGCGCGACGAGTTCGTCGAGCACCGCGCCACGCGCGAACGGCTCGGTGCGCCAGGACGCGTCGAGGTGGCGTCCGTCGGCGAGACGCTTGACGGCGTCGAAGAGCGCCTCGCGCGGACCGCCGTCCTTGCGTCCGGCCTCGCGCCGCAGCACGCGCAGCACGCCCTCGGGCGGCGCGTCGAGCACGCGCTCGAACCAGCGGTCGAACGCCAGCGCGAGCAGCGCGTCGGCCTCGTCCTGCGCCGCGACGACGAAGAGCGGATCGACGCCGGCCTCGATCGGGTGCCCGCGCAGGATCTCCCCGCACAGCCCGTGGATGGTCGAGATGTGCGCCACCTCGAGGGTCTCGAGCGCCGCGTCGAGCCGCGCGCGGTCGGATCCCTCGCGCCGCGCGCGCTCGATCTCGGTGCGCAGGCGCAGCTTCATCTCGCCCGCCGCCTTCTCGGTGAACGTCACCGCGGCGATGCGATCGAGCGTCGAGGTGCCCGTCTCGAGCAGCGCGAGCAGGCGTCCCACGAGCGCGGTCGTCTTGCCGGTGCCGGCCGCGGCCTCGACGAAGAAGGTCGTCGCGAGGTCTTCGCGGATGCGCCGACGCGCGGGCGCGTCGGCGGGTTCGCGGGGGACGGGCGCGGCGCGCGGCGTCACGACACGCTCCTCGGCTGCGCGCGGCCGGACGCCACGGGACGACGAGCGACCGCACGCCGGGATGCTCCGCCGATCTCTCCCGCGCGTCTCGTCACGCGACCCAGGATCGGTCGCGCGCCCCGGAGCCGCAAGGGACTGAGGAGGTCCCCGGGGGGCGCCGGGTGCTCGGGGGCGTTTTCCTCGGCCACCCGGCCCGATCCACGCTGCGCCGGTACGATGCGGGTCGGAAGAGGCGTCGCGCACCCCGCGCGGCGACGTCGTGACCGGGTAGGCGCAGGACCGAACGCGCGGATAGACTCGCCCGACGTCCCGGGAGGAGGCGAGTCCGATGAGCGCGGAGAGCCACGCCGACAGCGCGGGTCCCGACCCCGAGCGCGTGCGGTCGTTCCTCGACGACGAGGCCGCGTTCGAGGCCTGGTGCGCACGGCACCCCGAGCGCGCCGAGGCGATGCGCAAGGTGCGCGCGCAGTGGCAGGTCGTGATGGGACTGGCGACGAGCGCCGGCGGCAGCGCCGCGTCCACCGAGCCCTTGGGCGACTCGCTCGGTGCCGCGCTGCGCGAGCGTTTCGGCGAGGACGTCGATCCCGGCATCACGCTCGAGCCGCCGGGACGCAGCGGCGAGCCGTCCGACTTCTCGAGCGAGTTCCTGCGCCGGCTCGGCGAGCGTCCCGACAAGAGCGGTCGCTATCGCCTGCGCGGCGAGGTCGCCAAGGGCGGACAGGGCGCCGTGCTCCACGTCTGGGACGACGAGCTGCGCCGGAACCTCGCGATGAAGGTCACGCTCGGACGCGTGCCGGAGCGGTCCGGCGATCCACCGGCCGGTGCGGCGGCTGCCGGCACGCCGAGCCCGCACGCGACGCCGCCCGTCACGCGGCAGCAGGTCGCACGCTTCCTCGAGGAGGCGCTCGTCACTGGGCAGCTCGACCATCCCGGCATCGTTCCCGTGCACGAACTCGGCCTCGACGCGACGGGCCACGTCTTCTTCACGATGAAGCTCGTGCGCGGCGAAGACCTGCGCGCCGTGCTCGCGCGCGTCCATCGCGGAGAGCCCGACTGGACGGTGCCGCGCGCGCTCGGCCTGCTGCTGCGCGCCTGCGAGGCGATGGCCTACGCGCACGACAAGCACGTGATCCACCGCGACCTCAAGCCCGCGAACATCATGGTCGGCCGCTTCGGCGAGGTCTACGTGATGGACTGGGGCCTCGCGCGCGTCCTGGGACGTCCCGACGCACGCGACCTGCGCCTGCGTCCGGACGCCGCGACGACCGCCTCGCTGCACAGCGAGCGCCACGAGCAGGCGTCCGAGGATTCGCCGCTCGTCACGATGGACGGCGACATCGTCGGTACGCCGGCCTACATGCCGCCCGAGCAGGCGCGCGGCGAGATCGCCGGGCTGTCGCCGGCGTCGGATGTCTACGCGCTCGGGGCGATCCTGTACCACTTGGTCTCGGGGAGGATGCCTTACGTCGTCGAGGGCGGGAACAATGCGCCGCGCCGCGTGCTCGCGCGCGTCGAGGAGGGTCCGCCGAAGCCGCTGCACGAGGTCGCGCCCGGTGCGCCGGCCGAGTTGGTCGCGATCTGCGAACGTGCGATGGCGCGCGAGCCGGGTGACAGGTATGCGAGTGTCGTCGAGTTGGCGGAGGATCTGCGCGCGTATCTCGAGCAGCGCGTGGTCAAGGCGTATGAGACGGGGGCGATCGCGGAACTGCGGAAGTGGGTCGTGCGAAATCGTCCGTTGGCGGCGGCGATCGGGGCGGTGGTGGTGTTGCTGGCGGTGGCGGTGGTGGGCTTTGCGGCGTTCACGGGGGAGCTGAAGGCGAAAGGCGACGAGGTCGCGTCGGCGAACGTGCAACTCGAGAAGCTGGCCACCGAGTTGACGGTGGCGCGGGACCTCGCAGACGAGAAGCGCGTGGAGGCCGAGAGCGAGCGCGATCGCGCACGCGGGAGATCGTGGCTTGCCATGGCAGAGATGGACTGCCGGGACGATGTGGCGATGCGAGCAATGATCCTGCGAGAGTTGCCGAGCATAGGCGACGCGTTCGTGGAGACCAAGGCGATGAAGTCGACGCGCGGTGATTACCATCGGGTGACCACGCTCCGCGGCCACGAGGCATCAGCCCTCTCCGCCTCCTGGTCGTCTGACGGGACGCGCATCGTCACCGTTTCCGCCGACGGCACGGCGCGCGTGTGGAACGCCGACGGCACCGGTGAGCCGCTCGTCTTTGGCGTGCACCAGGGCGTGGTCGTGTCCGCCGCGTGGTCCCCCGACGGGACGCACATCGTCACCGCCCCCGGCGACAGCACTGCGCGCGTGTGGAACGCCGATGGCATTGGAGAGCCGCTTGTCCTCCGCGGCCACGAGGGAGTGGTCCGCTCCGCCGCATGGTCCCTCGACGGGACGCGCATCGTCACCGCCTCCGACGACGGGACCGCGCGCGTGTGGAACGCCGACGGCACCGGCGAGCCGATCATCCTCCGCGGACACGAGGGCTTGGTCCGGTCCGCCGAGTGGTCCCCCGACGGGACGCGCATTGTCACCGCCTCCGCGGACGGCACCGCGCGCGTGTGGAATGCCGACGACACCAGCGAGCCGCTCGTCCTCCGCGGCCACGAGGGCTGGCTCAGATCCGCCGCATGGTCCCCCGACGGAAGGCACATCGTCACCACCTCCGCCGACGACTTGGTGTGCGTATGGAACGCCGACGGCACCAGTGAGCCCATCGTCCTTCGCGGGCACGTGGGCTCGGTCCGGTCCGCAGCGTGGTCCCCCGACGGGACGCGTATCGTCACCGCTTCTGCCGACGGTACCGCACGCGTGTGGAACGCCGACGGCACCGGCGAGCCCATCGTCCTCCGCGGCCACGTGGCCTGGCTCCAGTCCGCGGCCTGGTCTCCCGATGGGATGCGCGTCGTCACCGCCTCCGACGACTACACCGCGCGTGTGTGGAACGCCGACGGCAGCGGCGAGCCGCTCGTCCTACGTGGCCACGAGGACTCGGTCCTGTCCGCCGCGTGGTCCCCAGACGGGTCTCGGATCGTTACCACATCCGACGACGGCACCGCGCGCGTGTGGAATCCCGACCACGCCGGCGAGCCGCTCGTCCTCCGCGAGCACGAGGCCTCGGGGTGTTCCCCCGCGTGGTCCCCCGACGGAAGGCGGATCGTCACCTCCGGCAACCACTCTATGCGCGTGTGGAACGCGGACGGCAACGGCGATCCGATCGTCTACCGCGACTTTGAAACCAGGGTGATCCTTGTCGCCTGGTCTCCTGATGGAAGCCGCATCTTCAGCAGCTGTGTGGACGGCACCTCGCGCGTGTGGAACGCCGACGGCGTCGGCGAGCCATTCGACCTCCGTGCCCACGAGGGCTTGGTCCGGTCCGCCGCGTGGTCCCCCGACGGGACGCACATCGTCACCGTCTCCTTCGTCGGCACAGCGCGCGTGTGGAGCGCCGACGGCTCCGGCGAGCCGATCGTCCTCCGCGGTGACGACGTCTCGGTCCCGCACTCTGCGTCGCCCCTTGGCGAGCTGCTCCACCTCAGAGCCGTCCTTGAGGCCTCGATCCTGTCCGTCGCCTGGTCCCCCGACGGCACGCGCCTCGTCACCGCCTCCGGCGACGGCACCGCGCGTGTGTGGAACGCCGACGGCTCCGGCGAACCGCTCGTCCTCCGCGGCCACGAGGACATGGTCTTCTCCGCCGCTTGGTCCCCCGACGGCACGCGCCTCGTCACCGCCTCCCGCGACGGCACCGCGCGCGTGTGGAATGCCGACGGCTCTGGCGAACCCCTCGTCCTCCGCGGCCACAAGGACTGGGTCCGCTCCGCCACCTGGTCCCCCGACGGCACGCGCCTCGTCACCGCCTCCGACGACGGCACCGCACGCGTGTGGAACGCCGACGGCTCCGGCGAACCGCTCGTCCTCCACGGCCACGAAGCTCAGGTCAACTCCGCCGCCTGGTCCCCCGACGGAACGCGCCTCGTCACCGCCTCCGACGACAGCACCGCGCGCGTGTGGAACGCCGACGGCTCCGGCGAGCCGCTCGTCCTCCGCGGCCACGAGGCTCCGGTCAACTCCGCCGCCTGGTCCCCCGACGGCACGCGCCTCGTCACCGCCTCCGATGACGGCACCGTCCGCATCTGGACCGTCGACTGGCCGACCCTTCGCGCGCGTCTGTGGGACATCATCCCCGACCTGCTCTCGCCCGACGAGCGTGTGAAGTATCTCGACGAACCCGAAGACGTCGCCCGCGCGACCTACGCGAAGCAGAAGGCCGAGCGCGACGCCCGCATCCTTGCGCGCGAGGCAGTCAAGAAGCGCTGAGCGGCGAACGCCTACCGATGCCGCGCGACCCGGTCGGCGTCACTCCCCGCAAGACACCGACCACACCAGCGCCACCCCGACGACATCCCCGCTCACGCGCCGTCGTCCGCGAACGGCAGCGGACGCCCGAGCACCTGCTCGACCGTCGCGCGTCCGAGCCGCACGCACGCCAGGCGCAGCTCCAGTTCTTCGTCCGACGCGTCGGGATGGCGCGCGGCCATGCCCGCGCGCACGAGCTCATGGGCCGACTCGCACAACGCGCGCAGTAGGGCGCACGTCTCGCGCGAGGTCATGCGGCCCCAGTGCTCGAACTGCATCCGCTCGGCCCACGCCTCGGTGTCATCCGCCTGGGGACGATGACGTTTCGGAATGGGCGCACTGTCAGCCATGGTTCCCGACCTCGTAGCGTCCGCGCGCGCTGCGCCTCCCCCGCCCGTCCCACTCGCTACGGCAAGTCCCGCAGCACACGCAAACTCAACAACCCCTTGCGCGTCTTCTTCGCCGTGCGCAGCTCTTCGTACGGACCGCAGACCGCGCGGTAGTCGCAACGCCTGCACGCGTCCGGCGCCGGCGCGGCCGGCAGGAAGCCCTGCTCGAGCGCGGTGCCGATCGCGCCGGCGACCTGCTCGGCGGCCCAGCGCGCCTTGTCGTCGAGGGGGACGACGCGCTCCTCGAATCGCCCCGCGCTCGTGCAGGACGCCAGGCGCCCGCCGGCGACGCGCGCGGCGGGGACGAGCTGCTCGAGCGCGAGCGCGTAGAACACGGGTTGCAGCGTGCGGCCGCCGTCGACCACGGCGTCCTTGCGCAGCGTGAGGCGTCCCGTCTTGTGGTCGGTGACGCGCAGTCGTCCGTCGGCGTGACGCTCGACCATGTCGATGGCGCCGCGCAGGACGATGCGGTCGGCGACACGCACGGGGTCCTTCGCCGACTTCGCATCCATGCCTTCGCGCGCGGGCAGGCCGAAGCCGAGTTCGAAGCGCAGCGGCGTCCAGCCCGAGTCGTCGGACGCCATGCGCCGCAGCCACTCGCACAGGTCGGCGCGCAGGAGCGCGATGCCCTCGTCCCACACGCGCGGGATGGCGGGCACGAGCTCGTCGCGCGCGCGGCCGGCGTGGCGGTCGAGCTCCTCGTCGAGCACGGCGCGCGCGGCGTCGAGCGTCGCGGGACGCACCGGCAACGCGCCCTGGTCGTGCAGCCGCTGCAGCACGTCGCGCAGCACGGCGTGCACGAGCGCGCCGCGCTGGAGCGGGTCGAGGGTCTCGATGCCGGCCGCCTCCTCGCGCGGCTCGAGCCGGTGCACGGCCGCGAGCAGGAAACGGTACGGACAGCTCGCGAAGTGCTGCAGCGCGGTGACCGAGTACGGACGCGCGCCGATGGCGTGCGCGGCGAGCGCCCTGGCCGCGCGCGGGTCGGGCTTCACGAGACCGTCCGACTGCGTCCAGCCGGGACGCCAACGACGCGCGCGGAAACGCAGCGCGCGGCCGAGGTGCGGGTTCGCGGCGAGCAGGTAGCGCGCGGTGCCGACGGCGTGCAGCTCGGGACGGTCGAGCAGCGTGTCGAGCAGCGCGAGGTCGTGCTCCGACTCGTCGATGGCGTCCTCGGGACGGGACGGCGCGGGCCATCCCAGCCGCGTGTCGGCGGTGGTCTCGGCGCGCTCGGCGAGCTCGTCGAAGCCCGGCAGCTCGCCCTCGGCCGCACGCAACGCCTCGAGCGCGTAGAACGACGGCACCCGCGGACGCGCCTGCTCCTGGTCGAGACGCGGATAGCTCAGCACGAGGTGCGTGCGCGCCGCGCCCGCCGCGAGCCGCAGCAGCAGACGTTCGCGCGCGATGCGCTGCGTGTTCGTGACGAGCGCGGCGTCGAGCGCCGCGCGGCGCTCGTCGCGCAGGATCGGATCCTCGGCGACGCGTCCCGGGAAGACGCGCTCGGCCAGGCCGGGGACGAAGACCACGTCGAACGCGCGCCCGCGCGCCGACTCGATCGGCAGCACCGAGACGCGCCCCGCCGGGTCGTCGGCGCCGCGCACGGTCGTGGCCAGCAGGCGCTCGGCGAGCACGAGCCGCACCTGCTCGAGCGGCACCGGTCCGAGCGCGGCCATCGGCAGCATCTCGGCCAGCACCGCGAGCACGTGATCGGGATGGCGCAGCGCGCGCGTGGCGAGGGCCGAGAGCTCGTCGATCCATTCGCCCCAGGTGGCCTCGCCCGGGAGCGCCGCGAGGTCGTCGAGCAGCGGCAGCGCGAACGCCGCGAGCGAGTCGACCGCGGCCACGTCGCGCCGCAGCGCCGCCGCGCGCGGGTCGAACGGATCGTCGGGATCGTCGAGCCCCGCGAGCGAGAGCGACAACTGGCTGCGCAGTCCGGCCAGGCGGTCCTTCCAGCGCGCGTGACCGCCCACCACCGACGCGTCGACGAGCAGCGTCTCCCAGCGCCGCGGCGCGCGCACCGTGCCCGGCGGCGCGGCCGAGGACGCGCCGCGCACGTCGTCGTCCCCGTCGCGCACGCCGTCGCGCGACTCGCCGTCGGACGACGTCTCGTCGTCGCGCGCGAGCGGCTCGTCGTCCTCGTCGAACACGTGCGCGAGGCGGTCGGACGCCTCCTCGAGCCGATCGTCGTGCGCGCGCGGACGTCCCATGAGCTCGGCGAGTTCGTGCGGCGTCTCGAAGAAGCGCTCGCTCGCCGGCCGCGCGTCGGGCGGACGCCCCGCGGGCGCGTCGGGCACCTCGCCCAACGAGAGGTACTCGGCGAAGCGCCGCGCCGAGAGCCCCTCGGCCGCACACGCGAGCATCGCGTGCAGCGCGCGTCCCCCCGGATCGGGCCGGCGCACGCCGCGCGCGAAGTGCACCGGCACGCCCGCGCGTTCGAAGGCCTCCTCGAGGTGGTCGCGGTACAGCTCGGGCGCGCGCAGCAGCACCGCCATGCGATCGAACGGGACGCCCACGCGCGCGAAACGCAGCACGCGCCGCACGATCTCGACCGACTCGCGGCCTTCGCCGGGAGCCGAGAGCAGCGTGACGTGCTCGCCCAGCTCGACCCGTCCACCCGCCGCCGCGGACTCGTCGAACAGGCCCGACGCCAGGCGCTGGAGCGCGTCGGGAGTCTCGTCGTCGCGCGGCAACGCCTGGGCCGCGACGCCGAGCAGCGTCTCGAGATGCGCGCGCGAGCGCTCGTCGCCGACGGGCAGCGTGGCGATCACGTCGGGCGCGCGGGCCGCGAGCGCCGCGAGGAGTCGCTGCTCGGCGCGCGACGTCACGAGCGGATCGAGCAACGCGAGCGGCAGCCCCAGCCACGCGTGCCGTCCCGCGGGACCGTCGTCGTCGGCGCGCGCGACCTCGGTGGCGAGCCGCAGCAGGCCGGCGCGGTCGACGAGTCCGTCGCGCGCGAGCGCGCGCTCGTAGTCGTCGCGCAGCGCCGCGAGCAACGCGTCGTGCGCGTCGAGGTCTTCGACGTCGTCCTCGCGCAGCTCGGTGAGCACCGCGAGCAGCGCGCGCGCCAGGCCCGGCGCGTCGGCCACGCGCCTCATGCGTCCCAGGGCGTCGCGCGCACGCGCCTCGTGCAGCACGCGCGTGAGCAGCGCCTCGGCGCCCAGGCGTCCCACGGGGATCAGGCCGCGCGCGGCGAGCACCGGGGCGGCGAGGGAGGCGGCCAGCCCGGTGAGCGTCGTGCGGTGGCGTCCGAACGCGGCCGCGCGCGGCGCGTCGGGATCGGCCACGAGCGCGCGCAGCAAGGCCGAACCCGCGGCGGCGTCGTGCGTGACGAGCACGCACTCGTCGCCCGGCGCGCGCGCGGCGAGCCAGGCCGACACGGCGGCCAGGCGCGGATGCGCGAGCGGCCCGACGAGCAGCGTCCTTCCCATGGGCGGCGATGGTACCGCGGGGCGCGCGGCGACGCGCCGGTCAGCCCTCGGCGAAGGCGCGCTCGACGAGTTCGTCCTGCTCGAGCCGGCCGACTCCCGCGCTCACGGCACGGGGTAGTCCTCGAACGACTCGAAGCACGTCACGCGACCGCGTGCCGGGACGAGCGCGAGCGCCGCGTCGTTGCCCAGGATCGAACGGCGCTTGTTCCAGACGATCTCGTGCACGCCGGGGCCGAGGCGGGCGAGCAGCCGTCCCGCGACGTCGTGGTCGCGCACCACGGCGAACGTCGGCGTGGCGCGCCCGAGCGAAGCGGCGAGTTCGTCGAAGCCCTCGGGGAACCAGAGCGCGCGCTCGTCGTCCGGCAGCAGCTCGCTGCCGAACAGGAGCTCGCCGGGATCCTTGCCGACCACCAGCCGGCGACGGGCGTAGAAGCCGAGCCCCGGCAGGTAGCTGTCGTAGGTCACGAGCTCGCCGCCGGCCCGGAGCCCCGGCAGCACGTAGCGCACGAGCTCGCGGCACGAGTGGTTCGGCGAGGTCTGGTGGATGCCTTCGGCCACCGCGGCCACGGTCAGCGCCATGCCCAGCGCGAGCGTCCCGAACAGCCGCGCGAGGTCGCGCCGAGCCAGGGCGCGCGCGGCCACCCAGCTCGTGGCGAGCAACGGCAGCGCCAACAGCAGCGCGAGTCCCGGGCCGCGGTCCTCGATCTCGGCCAGGGCCGGGATGCCGCCGACGAGGGCCGCGAGGGCGAAGAGCGCGAAGCCGCCGATCGCGACCCGCGCGCCGACGCGCAGCGGACGCGTCCACGCCGCGCCGCCGCGCGCGAGCTGCTCGTCGAACCACGCGCCCAGCGGCAGCGCCACGAGCGGCAGGGTCGGCAGCACGTACGGGAGCAGCTTGCCGCTCGAGGCCGAGAAGAACGCGGTCACGACGAACGCGCCCGAGAGCAGGAAGACCGCCGCCCGGCGCGTCTCGCCGTCGGCCGGCAGCAGCCGGCGCCGTCCGTCGAGCATCGCCGCCGGCACGAAGACCGACCACGGGAAGAACAGCAGCGGCAGGAACGCGATCAGGTACCAGAAGGGCTGCTCGTGGAAGCCGCGTCCCTCCTCGCCGAGGAAGCGCGCCACGTGCTGCTGGTACCAGAAGAAGTGGTCGAACTCGGGATCGGCGCGGGACACGAGCACGAACCACGGCGCGCCGACCAGCAGCAGCACCGGGAGCGTGAGCAGCAACGCCGGACGCACGAGCGCCGCGAGACGCCGCGTGAGCAGCGCGTAGAGTCCGACCGTGCCGCCCACGAGCACGAGCGCCACGGGACCCTTGGCCAGCACGGCCAGCGCCATGACCGTCCAGAAGCCCGCGAACCAGGACGCGGCGCGCCGCTCGGCCACGTGCCCGCACCACCACAGCGCGAGCGCGGCGAAGAGCAGCGACGAGAAGAGCATGTCGATCACGAGTCCGCGCGCCATGAGCGCCCAGAACAGGCTCGTGGACAGGATCACCGCGCCGAGCAGGCCCGCGCGCCGGCCGAACATGCGACGTCCGAGGACGTACGCCACGAGCACGCCCAGCAGCGCCGCCAGCGCGGGCACGACGCGCGCCTGGAGCTCGCCCTGTCCGAACGCGCGGAACGACGCGGCCACGAGCCACGCGAGCAGCGGCGGCTTCTCGAAGTAGTGCACGCCGTCGAGCGTCGGCGTGACGAAGTCGCCGCTCGCCAGCATCTCGCGCGGGATCTCGGCGTAGCGTCCCTCGTCCGGGTCGAAGAAGCCCGGGCCGCCGAGGCGGAAGAAGAACAGCGGCACCGCGAGCAGCACGAGCAGCGCGAGGGCGCGCGCGGTCGGCGACGGGGAGGCGACCTCGCGCGCGTCGTCCGACGTCACGCCGGACGCCTGCGCGCGGGCGAACGCGCGGCGCGCGACGAGCAGTCCGATCAGCGCACCGGCGAAGACGTCGGCCGGCAGGTGCGCGCCCTGGAACACGCGCGCCGCCGCGGCCGCCACCGCCAGCGCGAACAGAGGTCGACGCGCCCGCGGGAACACGCATCCCAGGAAGGTCGCGAGACACCACGCGAGCGCGGCGTGCGTCGACGGGAAGTGACCCCAGTGCCGCTCGATCCAGCCCGCGTCGGCGTCGGGCAGCCCGTGGAACCAGGCTTCCTGCCGCCCGATCGTCGGCTTGAGCACGACGACGACGAGCGCGGTGAGCGCGAGCGCGCCGAGCAGTCGCGGCGCGAGGCGCCGCCACGCGGGACGATCGAGCACCACGCCGGCCAGGAACAGTCCACCCACGACGCTCAGTGCGAAACCCACCGAACCGAGCCGCGCCAGATCGTTGGCCAGCGGGTCGAGCGTCGGACCGCGCAGGCTCACGGCCCACGACGACGTGACGCGATCGGTCGACCACAGCAGCGCCACGCCGGCCGCGATCGCGCACGTCGACAGGAGCCGACGCGGGGTGACGCGGGGAACCAGGGCGAGATGGACCAATGCGCGGACCCGCGGGACGCTCTTCGGGGCCGCCGACCGTAGCCGTGCTCCGGCGGGCGTTCAAGCAGCGCCGAGCCGGACCCTGCGCGCCGGACCTCGGGTTAGACTGATGCGCCGGCACCGACGGCACCGCCCCGGGGGAGTCCAGCTTGCCGACTCGACGACGTCGCCCATCCCTGCTCGCGATCGCCCTCCTGGGGGCGACGGCGCGACTCCAGGCCGGCGACGTGACCGTCGCGCTCGCGAGCGCCGGGCCCCCCGCCGATCGGGCCTGTGCCTGCGACGCCTGCGAAGCCTCGGACTGCGGCTGCGGATGCACCTGCGCCGAGCTGGCCATCGGCCTGCCTTCCGGCTTCTACGATCAGGTCGTGGCGTCCGACCTCGAGCAGGTCGTCTCGCTCGCCTTCCCGCCGGGCGGGCTCGTCTACCTGTGCGAGAAGGCCGGACGCGTGCGCATCCTGCAACCCGACGGGACCCTCGCCGCCGCGCCGCTGCTCGACATCTCCGAGGAGGTCGGCAACTGGGGCGACCACGGACTCCTCTCGGCTGCGCTCGACCCGCAGTTCGCGAGCAACGGCTACCTCTATCTGCTCTACGTCGTCGACCACCACCACGCGAAGTTCTTCGGCACGCCGCAGTACGACCCGCTGGCGAACGAGTTCAACGTCGACACGATCGGCCGGATCACGCGCTACACCGTCGACGTCGCCGGCGGCTCGACGAGCGTGCTCCCCGACAGCCGGCTCGTGCTGCTCGGCGAATCGCTCACGACCGGCCTCCCGATCACGTCGACGTCCCACGGCGTGGGCAGCCTGCACTTCGGGGACGACGGCACGCTGCTGGTCAGCATGGGCGACGGCACGGCGGTGACCACGGGCGACACGGCCTTGTCCGAAGGCATCATCCAGCCGAAGGAGGATCTGCCGGTCGGCTTCCGCGCGCAGCTCGTCGACAGTCACAACGGCAAGATCCTGAGGCTCGACCCGGCCACCGGCGACGGCCTGCCGAGCAACCCGTTCTTCGACCCGACCGCGCCGCGCGCTCCGCGTTCGCGCGTGTGGATGCTCGGCCTGCGCAATCCCTGCCGCTTCGCCGTGCTGGCCGGCAGCGGCTCGCCGTTCCGCGCCGCGGGCGATCCGGGCCTGCTCGCCATCGGTGACGTGGGGGCAGGTCACGCCGAAGAGCTCTCGCTGGCGCGCGACGGCGGCGCGAACTTCGGTTGGCCCCTCTACGAAGGACTCGACCCGTCGGGGTCGGGCACGAACCTGCACGAGAACCCCGACGCCCCCAATCCGCTGTTCGGGATCCACGGCTGCGACATGCCGTACCTGCACTTCGAGGACCTGCTCGTCGAGGACTCGCTCCTGCCGCCGTCGTGGCCGAACCCGTGCGCGCCGGCCTTCCCGATCACGGGCACGCCGGTCTTCGTCCACCATCGCCCGGCGCTCGACTGGCTGCACGAGGGAGAGCACGCGCGCGTGCCCGTCTACGACGGCGGCGGAGCGGCGGCCTTGCTCGAGATCGGCGACCCGGGCGCCGGGGTCGAAGGCGACACGTTCGGCGGCAACTGCTCGATCGGTGGCGCGTGGTATCCGGGCGGCTCGTTCCCGGACGAATACGACGGCGTCCTGTTCCACGCCGACTACGGCGCCGGCTGGATCCGCGTGCTGCGCTTCGACGGTTCCGATCGCCTCGCGTCGGTCGAGCCCTTCGCGGTCGCTGCGGGCAAGCTCACCTGGGTCGACGTCGCCCCGTCCGACGGATCGCTCTGGTACATCGACTACAAGCTGACCGGCAAGGCCCAGCTCCACCACGTGCAGTACTCCGCGGACAACCTGCCCCCCACGGCGGTGGCCGTCGCCGACCCGCCCTACGGGAACTCGCCGCTCGACGTGGTCTTCGACGGCCTCGGCAGCGACGATCCCGAGGAGCTGCCGCTCGACGTGCGCTGGGACTTCTCCGACGGCACGCCCTGGAGTCCGCTGCCGCACGTCACGCGCAACCTCCCGAGCGAGGACGTCACGCAACTCGGTGAGCCGATCTTCTTCGTCGACGGGCTCTTCCCGCCGGGCAGCATGGGCTTCAGCAACCCCGATCCCGAGGTCGTCCGCGACGGCGTGCGTCCGCCGCTCGGCAGCCTCGACGTCGCGCTGCAGTACGACACGATCCACTTCGGGCCGGGCGGCGAGTCGGACAAGCACGGCCTCGACTGGTTCGGCTACGCGTTCCCGCGGACGCGCACCTTCACCGGCATCCTGTTCCAGGAAGGCTTCAACTACACCGGAGGCGGCTGGTTCGCGACGCTGGAGATCCAGGTGCGGCGACACGGTCAGTGGACGGACGTCGCCGACTGGACCTGCGAGCCACCGTATCCCGGCGACCTGCTCGCGTACTTCGAGACCTTCGAGTTCCGCTTCCCGCCGGTCGACGGCGACGCGATCCGCCTCTACGGAGCGCCGGGCGGCATCGGCACGCTCGCGTTCACGACCGTCGCCGAGCTGCGCGTCATGGCCCGTCCCGAGGGGCCGCTCCCGCCGCACGCGGTCTCCGCGTCGCTCACCGTGACCGACGCGGCCGGCGCGCTGGACGTCGCGGCGACGAGCGTGGTCCTCGACGACACGCCGCCGTACGTGCACGTCCAGAGCCCGCGCACGGGGGACGTCTACGAGCTCGGGCAGCCCACGCCGATCGCGTGCCTGGCCCAGCGCGCCGACGCCGAGTCGTCCGACGGCGAGCTCGGGTGCACGTGGCAGGTCATCCTGCACCACGACAACCACACGCACCCGCAGCCCGAGCTCGAGGGCTGCGAGCCGACGACCGAGCTGCTGCCCGAGGGCGACTGCTCGAGCGGCGACGTGTTCTGGCAGGAGGTGCGCTGCACGGTCACCGATCCCCTCGGCCTCGAGGACGTCGACTCGGTCTTCGTCGTGCCGGCCTGCGACCGCAACCTGAACGCGGTCGACGACGCGCTCGACATCGCGAACGGCACCTCGCGCGACGTCGACGCCGACGGCATCCCCGACGAGTGCCAGCGCGACTGCAACGGCAACGGCGTGGGCGACTTCTACGACGTGTTCTTCGGCACGTCGGCCGACGCCGACGGCGACGGACGTCCCGACGAGTGCGACGGCGTGACGATCGAGAAGGACGGCAAGCCGGCACCCGGCGCGCCCGGTCCGGCGCACTGATCCCCGGCGAGACGCGCATGCCCGACCGAGCAGTCCCCCGCGCCGATCGGCCGGATGGCGCGAGCCTCGCCTGGGTGCTGCTCGGCGCCGCGCTGTTCGCGTGTCTCGCCGTCGTGTGCGCGCCCTTCGACGTCCCGCTGCGCGAGGACGCGCTGTCCTACATCGACCAGGCCTTCGCCCAACGCGCCGGCGACTGGACGGCCCGGGCCCACCCCATGGGATGGCCGCTGCTGCTGGCCGCCGTGACGTCCCTGCTCGGCATCGAAGGACGGGCGCAGGCCATGCCCGTGGCCCGGCTGCTCTCGATCCTGCTCATGGCGGGATGCATGCTCCCGGTCGCGTCGCTGGCCCGTCGCGCGGCCGGCGCGCGCGCGGCGCGGCTCGTCGTGTTCGCCATGCTCGGTTCCCCCGCGCTCCTGTGGCTGGCAGGCATCGCGTACGCCGACCCGCTCTTCCTCTTCCTGGCGCTGACCAGCGTGGCCTGGGCCGCCGCCTCCGACGGGCGTCTCCGTCCGCTGCTGGGAGCCGTCGCCGTCGCGAGCCTGTCGTACGCGGTCAAGGCGAACGGGCTGTTCGTGCTGCTCGCGATCGTCGCCTGGGCGGGCATCGTCCGCGTCCGGAGCGGCCGCCGCCTCTGGCCGCTCGTGGCCCTGCCGCTCGTGTTCGTCGTCGTGTCGCTGCCGCACCTCGTCCTGCGCGCCGAGACCTTCGGCTCGCCCATGTCCTACGGCGAGAATTCGAAGTACTTCGTCGACAGCTACGCGCAGGTCTGGGATCCGTCCGTCCCGACCCCCTCGCTGCTCGACTACCTCTCCAGCCACACTCCCGCCCAGTGGTTCGACAAGTTCGTGCGCGGCGGCGTGCTCAAGGTCGGCTTCTACTTCGTGCGCGAGCTCTCGCTGCTCTGGACGTCGCTGCTCGGCGTGGGACTGCTCGGCTGGTGGAGGACGCGCCGCGGCGCCGAGCCGCCGCGCCTGTTGCTGCCCGCCGTCGTGCTGGTCACGCTCCTCGCCGGGCTCGTCCCGGTCTTCCACGTCTTCGGCGACGCCCGCTACATGGTGGACACCCTGCCGCTCGTCTTCGTCCTGGGCGTCTCGGGGACCTGCGCGCTGCTCGATGCCCGCGCGCGACCGCCGGTCGTCCTCGCACTGGCCCTGCTGCTGGCGACCCCCACGGCGTGGGCGCTCGCACGAGGTGACCTGCGCGTGCAGACCGACCCGCGCGAGATCGGGACGCCGCACGTGCGCGACGCGTGGGCCGCCTGGACCGTGCGCAACGTCCGCCCGCCGGTGGCGATCATCGAGGGCGGCGACCTGCTCCAGCTCGCGCTCGACGAGGCCCTCGCATCGGGCGAGGCGCCGGACGATCCCACGTTCGAGGTCGGCTACCGGTACGTCCGGCCGAGCGACCGCCCGGACCTGGCGTCGACCCTCGACGCGCTGCTGCACGCCGGCGTCACCACGCTGCTCGTGGACTCGCGCGACGTCGGCCGCCGCCCCGCGTTGCGCGGCCTCGCCGGATCGGCCCGGGTCGAGCTCCTGCGCTCGTTCCGCAGCGAACCCGACGACGGGTGGTGCATCGCCGACATGGACGTCTTCCACATCCTGCCCGCACCCCGGGGCACGCAGGAACGCGTCACCCGCCCACGCCGCTAGAGCTCGCAGCGGAAGGCGCGCGCGGCGTCGTGGGCACACGACGGCGCGCACACGAGGCCGAGCGCGATCCATCCCAGGCGATTCGGCTTCATGGCGGGGCTCCTCGGGGAAAGTGCGCGCGAACGCACCCACGACTCGCGGGGGAGCGCAACGGCGCGCGCTCCCGGGGGCGACGGTCAGGGCTGGCCGTCGTCGTCCTTCTCCACTTCGTCGGCCGCGGCCTCGACGGCGTCCTCGGTCTTGTCGGCCATGTCCTCTGCCTTGTCCTTCACGTCCTCGGCCTTGTCCTTCACGTCCTCGACGGCGTCGTCGATCTTGGCTCCGGCCTTCTCCGCGCTGCCGTCCGGGCAGCCGGTGAGCAGCAGCAGCGAGGTCAGCGCCGCGCCGAGCAGCGGGCCCACGGGACGACGACTCGCGGCGGACGGATTCTGGATGCGTTTCATGTCTGTCCTCCTGGATGGGGGGCTCGTGGCGCACGATCGACCGCGCGCCGGACGACTCCCGGTGCAACCGCCATGCCAGTGCCCCCCGGCACGCGGAGCGGGGCGGTTTGCGCGCTGCGCACCGGTTCGCGCGGAGGCGAATCTACAAAGCGCCGGGTCTCCGACGGCGCGGCGCCCCCACCCGCGCTGGACCCTCCGACGTCCAGCGGCTACCTTGCGCCGTTCCCCGCCGCAGCAGAAACCGGACCCATGAGCACGCTCCCCGTCGACGCCGCCCTCGCGAGACAGGTCGCCAGACGGCGCACCTTCGCGATCATCAGCCACCCCGACGCGGGCAAGACCACGCTCACCGAGAAGCTGCTGCTCTACTCGGGACTCATCCGCACCGCGGGCATGGTGCAGAACCGCAAGGGCAAGAACGCCACGTCCGACTGGATGGGCATGGAGCAGGAACGCGGCATCTCGATCACGTCGTCGGCGATGCAGTTCCCGTACAAGGACGCGATCATCAACGTCCTCGACACGCCCGGTCACCAGGACTTCAGCGAGGACACGTACCGCACGCTCACCGCCGCCGACTCGGCGATCATGGTGCTCGACTCGGGCAAGGGCGTCGAGGCGCAGACGCGCAAGCTGTTCGAGGTCTGCCGGCTGCGGCGCATCCCCGTGCTCACGTTCATCAACAAGCTCGACCTGCTGGGACGGCTGCCGCTCGACCTGCTGGCCGAGGTCGAGGGCGCGCTCGGCATCCACGCGTCCGCCCTCAACTGGCCCATCGGGCAGGGACGCGACTTCAAGGGCGTGGTCGACCGGCGCACGAACGAGGTCATGCTGTTCACCAAGGCCGCCGCCGCCGGCGCGAAGCGGGCCGACGTCGAACGCATGGACTTCTCCGATCCGCGCCTGCCCGAGCGCGTCGGCGCCGACCTCTACGAGCAGGCGCAGCACGACCTCGAGCTGCTCGAGGTGGCGGGCAATCCCTTCGACCGCGAGAGCTTCCTCGCCGGCGAGGTGACGCCCACGTTCTTCGGCTCGGCGCTCACGAACTTCGGACTCGAGCCGTTCTACGACGCCTTCGTCGAGCTCGCGCCGCCGCCCGGCGCGCGTCCCGTCGACCTGCCCGACGGCCGCGAGGAGGCGCTCGACCCGATCACGTCGCCCTTCTCGGCCTACGTCTTCAAGCTGCAGGCCAACATGGACAAGCGCCACCGCGACTGCCTCGCGTTCGTGCGCATCTGCTCGGGCAAGTACGAGAAGGACCTCGTCGTGCACCACGAGCGCACGGGCAAGAGCGTGCGCCTGGCCCGCCCGCACGGCATCGTCGCGCAGGACCGCACCACGCTCGACGAGGCCTACCCGGGCGACGTCGTGGGCTTCATCAACCGCGACACGTTCCGCATCGGCGACACGATCTCGCTGAAGGGCGGCTTCGTCCACAAGCCGCTGCCGTTCTTCCAGCCCGAGATCTTCGCGCGCATCGCGCCGAAAGACCTCGGCCACCGCAAGCGCTTCGACAAGGGCATGCTGCAGCTCACGTCCGAGGGCACGGTGCAGCTCGTGTGGCCCGAGCACGGCGGACGCGACCCTCTCGTGGCCGCCGTCGGACGTCTGCAGTTCGACGTCCTGCAGTACCGCCTGGCCGACGAGTACGGCGTCGAGACGACGCTGACCCCCATGCCCTACGAGTGCAGCGCCTGGCTCGAGGGCGACCGCGAGACCTTCCACGCGCCGACCACGGCGCTCGTGGCGCGCGACGCCCGCGACCGCACCGTGGTGCTCTTCACGAGCGAGTGGGACAAGCGCGCCGCGATCAAGAAGAACCCCGACCACGTGCTGCTCGACATCGCCTGAGTGCGCCGCACCCGAGCGCGCGCGCCGGTGATCCGGGGCATCGCCTCCCGACCGATCCCATCGTCCCCGGGACCCGAGCGTGACGCGGAGCGGGTCCCGCGCATCCCACGCCGACCCGTCCGACCAAGGAACCCCAGATGACGAAGATCCTCGCCTTCGCCGGGAGCGCGCGCCGCGACTCCCTCAACAAGCGGCTCGTCGCCGCCGCCGCCCGTGCCGCCCGCGAGGCCGGCGCCGAGGTGACCGAGATCGACCTGGCCGACTTCCCCATGCCGCTCTACCACGGCGACGACGAGGACGCGCACGGCGCGCCCGAGGCCCGCGGCCGGCTCATGCAGCTCGTGCGCGCCCACGACGGCTTCATCCTGGGCTGCCCCGAGTACAACGGCTCGATCACGCCGCTGCTCAAGAACACGATCGACTGGCTCTCGCGCAAGGCGGACGACGAGCAGCCGCTCGAGGCCTTCGCCGGCAAGACATGCATGCTCGTGGCCACCTCGCCCGGCGCGCTGGGCGGCATCCGCGGGCTCGTGCACGTACGCGCGATCCTCTCGGGCATCGGCGTGCACGTGCTGCCGGGACAGCTCGCGCTCCCCAAGGGACACGAGGCCTTCGACGCGAGCGGCGCGCTCGCCGACGCAGGATCCGCCAGGCGCCTCGCGCACCTCGCGTCCGAACTCGTGACGATCACCGGCAAGCTCGCCGGCTGACGGGACGACGCATCAGCGCGCGGCGGCGCCGGACTCTCCGTCGTCTTCCGGGACGTAGACGATCTCGCCCGACGTGAGCCGGTACGCGACGCCCAGACGCTCACCGTGTCCGCTCAGTTCATCCTCGGCGGCACGCAGTCTCGCGTCGATCGAACGGGTCGCGTCGTCGACCGCGTCGCCCGCTACGGTGGAAGCGGACCCGGCACCCACGGCGGTCAGCAGCACCGCCACCGCGAAGACCATCCACAGGTCGAACAGGTTCACGAGCCCGGCCGCGGGATCGTCTCCCTCGCCGCCGAGGCGATCGGTTCGACGCCGGGCGCGCACGCGATCGAAGCGCTCCCGGGCGTTCACCGGCCGGCCCCTCCGGGCGCGAACGCGAACGCGAACGCTTCGGGTGCGCCCGCGGCGTGCGCGGATCCCCGCGGCGCATCGGGATCGTCGATGTCCTCGCTCGCGCCGTGCAACCGGAGCAGCACCAGTTCGAGCGCCTCCAGGTCGTCGTGGTACCAGCCGCGTCGGACGTGCCCCATGGCGAACGCGACGCAGCTCGCGGCGAGCCCCGCGACGGTGGCGGTGAAGGCCACGCCGAGATCGTCGGCGAGCGCGGCGACGTCGCCGTCCGCGAGCCGCGCCAACGCCGGACCGAGCGGCAGCAACGTCGCGACGAGCCCTGCCATCGGCGCAAGACGCGTGAGGAGTGTGTGCCGGCCGAGCGCGCGACGCGCGCGGGACTCGAGCGTCGAGAGCACGCGGTCGGCGGCGGCGGGCCCGAACCCGTCCGCCAGGCGCGCGGCGCGCGCCACGAGTCCCGGGGGAGCGGCGGCGAGCGCCGCGAGCACCGCGCGGACGTCCGGCGTGCGAACCGAGGCGAGGCGCACTGCGTGCTCGAGCGCAGCGCACTGCGCGCGACGTCCGCACGCCTCGCGCAGGAAGCCCCCGGCCATCACGGTCGTCGCCGCGAGCATGAGCGCGAGCACGACGAGCACCGCGACGAGCAGCGGACCGCTCGCCGCCGAGGTGAGATCGACGAGCGTGCCGCTCATGCGGCCCCCTGGCGCAGGACGGCGCCGCCGAACAGGCAGGCGAGCAGCACGAGCAGACCCGCCACGAGCAGCGGGCCGACCTCGGACGACTCTCCCGCGGGGGGACCGGGCGCGGCCGGCAGGAGGCGCAGCCCCGTGACGGGCGGCGCCTCGGCCCCGTCCACGGGCTCTTCCTGCGTGGGCTCGACGCCGGGCGGGCCATGCACGACGGAGCCGGTCGCCGCGGGCTCCACGCCGGACGGCTCCGCGGGCGCGGACTGCGGCGAGGCGAGCACGGCCGCCGGCGCCGGGCCCGCCGCGCCGGACGGAGGCGCGCCCGCGAGCACCGAGGCGTAGGCGTCGGCCAGCGCGACGCGTGCGACGTCATCCGACGCGCGCAGCGTCTCCTGCACGAAGCGTGCGAGCGGGTCGTTCTCGTCGAGCAGAAGACCGTGCCGGGCCACCGAAGCGGCGTGGACCGTGGACACCTCGCCCAGCGTCTCGGCGTCCGTGCTCCAGAATCCCTTGCGCGCCGCCTCGAGCAGGTTCTTCGTGATCTCCTGCATCGCCTCGGGCGAGGTGCGTTCCAGGAACTCCGGCATCTCGAGGCCCTCCACGTCCCGCAGGAAGACGTCGACGATCTGCTCGAAGGTGCCGTCGTCGACGCTCGTCGGGACGTTCACCTTGAAGCCCAGCACCTTCCACGTGAGCGCCGACATGCGGTGCGCGCCCTGCCGACCTTCGTCCTGCATCTCGGCCAGCCAGCGCCCGTTGAACAGGATCGCGCGCAGGTCTCGTCGCAGCATCTCGTCGGCCGGCACGATCGCCTCGCGTCCGGGGCGCCGGGTGTCGGTGATGTAGTACGCGGGCGCCCTGCCGCTCGCCTGCTCGATGGCGTTCGCGAGACTGGCGCCCGAGACGTGCGCGCGACCGGTGAGCGCGCCGTGGTTCCCGGAGCCGCGCAGCACGAGCTCCGAGCCGGCCACCTGCACACGGTAGGCCTCGGGCGCCGTCTCGCCCCAGGCGCCCTCGGTGAAGACGTGATCGTGTTGCGCCATGTAGACCTCGGCCAGGTCGGCGCGCGTCTCCCACACGCCGGTGTGCTCGAAGAGCTCGTCGTGGAGTCCGCTGCCGAAGCGGCCCGGCGCCACCGCGAAGATGCGCGCGGACGCGAGCACGTCGGCGCGCGCGTCCGCGACGCCGGCCGCGACGAGCGAGGCGCGCGCGCGCAGTCGCCCCTCGCGCACGTAGTTGTCGGGTTCGTCGAGCGCGGCCACCATCCGGATCGCGCGGTCGATGAGCTGCACGCGCGACTCGAGCGTGTCGCTGTAGAAATGCTTGGCTTCGACGAAGACGTCGATGCGCGGACGTCCCAGCTCGGCGGCGGGCACCACCTCGACGTCGACGACGCGCCCGCGCGATCGCACCGGACGCACGCCCAGCAGCCACAGCGCCTCCGCCTCGGACACGCCGTGGTCGAACAGGCTCGTCTTCGTCGAGAGACTCAGAGCGACCTTGCGCGGATAGTGCCCCTGATCGGCCAGCGTGCGCGCGAGCAGCGCGTCGACGAGCTCGGCGCCGAGGTCGAAGGCGGCCTCGGCCGGCAGAGCGTCGGGATCGAAGAAGAACATGTCGCGGCCCGACGGGAGCGCCGCGGGGTTGCGCTCGGGCGTGCCGTCGGGCCCGGGCGGGACGAAGCGCCCGTCGAGCGCCGCGACGAGGTTCGTCAGCTCGTCCCCGGTGCGCGCGTAGCCGGCGCGCATCTGCGCGACGAGCGCGAGCCCGTCACGCACGTCGTCCGGGAGCAGCGCGCGCGCCGCCTCGTCGTCGTCGGGCAGCGCCACGCCGAGCGCGCGCAGCGCGTCGACGTCCGCGAGCCCGTCGCGCAGCGCGAGCGCGACGCAGCGCTCGGCGAGTGCGTGTTCGTCGTCGGTGGACGAGACGTCCGCACAGAGCGTCGCGAGCGCTCGCTCGAAGCGCGGCCCGGCCGCCGCGACGACCTGCGCCGCGAGCTCGCCGGACCCGGGAGCGCGTCCCAGCACGTGCGACGCACCGGGAATCGCCTCCGACTCGATCTCCGCGAGCAGCCGCCCGAGAGCGTCGATGTCGTCCGGAGACAGCAGCTCGCCCTCCGCGAGCGGGCGGTCGAGATCGCGGTCGAGCCGCTCGCGTCGGACGGCCTCGCTGATCGACGCCGCGAAGCGGTCCTCGAGGGCACCGTCGTCGAGGCCCTTCCAGCGCAGCACGTCGTCGCGCAAGTCGCGCAGCGCGTCGTCGAGACCGGCGTCCTCGAGCGGCGGCGTCAGGTACCCGACGAGCACGGCCCCCGCGCGCCGCCGGGCGGGGATCGCGAAGGTCGTCGCCGCGAGGCTGAACGGACGCACGTCGGGCAGCGTCCCGGCCAGGATCTCGGGCCAGTCGTCGTCGCCGAGACCGGTCTGCCGACGCTCCATGAGCAGCGTGGAGTCGAACGACCCGAAGCGCACCACCGCCTGGGCCCCGAGCCCCTCCTCGGGCAGGAAGCGCGCCGCGAGCATGGCGTGGTCGGGCACCAGCGGACGGCTCTCGTGCATGCGCGCACGGATGGCCTGCATGTCGTCGTCGTCGGCCGACGGCGGGAAGCCGAAGCCGCCCACGAGCACGACGCGCCCCAGCGCGAGCGTCGGGACGGCGAGCGCCGCGCCCCCGCGAGCGTCGTGCACCACGGCGAAGTCCCCCGGCGGCGGACCCCAGCGCGCCTCGACCTCGGCGCGCCGCGCGGCCGGCACACGCTCCTCGTACCAGCGCAGGTACTCGTCCTCGGGGACGAGCGTCACCAGGCCCTCGTGCACGAGACGCGCGAGGTCGGACTGCGAGCCGTCCCACTCGCGCGCGCTCCACGCGGCCACGAGCGCGTCGGCGTCGGCCGGCGGGTCGACCGTCCAGCCGTGTTCGCGCAGCGCACCGAGCAACGCCATGACCGAGCGCGGCGTGTCGAGCAGCTGCTCGTCGGGCGTCCCTCCACCGAACCCGGCGGAGATCGCGAGCGTGCGCTCGCCGACGGGCGTGCGGCGCAACGCGATCCACGCCAGGGCACGATCGACCACGCGCGTGACGCGCTCGGCGATGGGTTCGAAGACCTCGGGGCCCTCGTCGTCGCGCGCGCCGTTCACGACGCGCGGCTCGATGCTCCCCGCGAGTTCGTGCGTCTCGAGCCCCATGAGGGGATGCCCCGACATCGTCGAATCCGCCCACTCCGCGATCGAGAGGCCTGTGAGCGTGGCGCACTGCAGGAAGGGCGCGTCGACGGCCTCGCGGTCCTCGTCGCGCGGGACGACGTGGCGCGTGTCGAGCACGACGTCGGGCCCGAACTCCGCGAACACCTCGGCGGACGACGCGCCCTGGTCGGCGAGGTGCGCCGCGACGAGCACGCCGCGCGCCTCGAGCCCGAGCACGAGCGCGTCGACGGCATCGCGGTTGCGAACCGCGAAGTGGTGTGAGACCGCGAGCACGAGCGCCCGCGGCGCGTCGACGAGATCGGGCCGCCGCGCGACGTCCCAGGCGAGGAACGCCGCGACGTCGTCGAAGGGCAGGTCGTGCTCGGGGTGGTAGAGGCCTGTGCGCCCGACGTCCGCCACGGGCGCTTCGACCTCGCCGGGACGGCCGAGCCACGTGGTCGCGAGGTACCCCGGGAGCCGGCGCAGGTTCGAACGGTCGACGCCCACCTCGAGGTACGCGTCGAGTGCCGGGTCGCGCTCGACGCGCTTCGTGATCGCCTCGGGCAACTCGTCGCGCAGGTCGTCGTGCGCGCGCGCCGAGGCCACGACGCGCGGCGCCGGCTCCCGCGCGAGCAGCGCATCCAAGGCGTCGGCAAGGTGCTCGAGCGGGGACGTCCCGTCGGCCGGCCCGAGGCCGCGACCCGCGCGTCCGCCGCGGCCGCCCCACAGCAGCAGCACGAGGTCCGCCTCGGGCTGGACGTCGGCGTCGACGTCGAGCGGCTGCAGCTCGAGGCCACGCGCCTCGGCGAAGCCTTCCATGTAGCCGAGCGACGCGCCGCCGCCGTACACGAGCACACGCGCATGTCGCTCCGCGGACGTGCCCTGCGCGGTGCCCGTCCCGGCGACGAACACGGCCAGCGTCAGGAGCGCGACCGCGACCCGACGGACACCTTCCGACGAGAGGTCGTCCACGCGCGTCACTCGGCGAGCGGGTTGACGAGCACGCCGAGCACGCCCGGCTGGCCCGTGGGAGCAGGACAGCCTCCGGGACCCGACGGACCCTTCGACGTCACGAGGTCGGGGATGCCGTCGCCGTCGACATCGGCCGCGAGCATCCCGTTCGGCGACTCGAGCACGTCGACCTGCAGCGACGCGGCGAACGTCCCGTCGCCGAGACCGGGGAAGACCGAGACGTACGACTCGTTGGTGACCACGAAGAGGTCGAGGATGCCGTCTCCGTCGGCATCGGCCAGGTCGACCTGCGTGGGACGCGGCGGCGTCGGCACGTCGAGCGGGAGTCGGAGGGTGCCGTCGCCCACGCCGAGCAGGATCGAGACGCTGTCGGAGTTCCAGTTGCCGACCGCCACGTCGAGCATGCCGTCGCCGTCGACGTCGCCGAGCACGAGCTTGCGCGGCGAACTGCCCACCGCCCACGCGACCGGCGCTTGGAACGTGCCGTCGCCCACGCCGAGCGCGACCTGCGCGTCGTTCGAGTTGCGCGCCGCGATGACGAGGTCGAGCAGCGAGTCGCCGTCCATGTCGCCGGTCTGCATGTCGAAGGGACCGTCGACCACGGCGAACTGCTGCCCGAGGACGAACGACCCGTCCCCCACGCCGAGGTAGATCGAGACCGTGTCGGCCGAGAAGTTGCAGACCGCCACGTCCGGCCACGGGTCGCCGTCGAAGTCGCCCAGGACGAGACCGCGCGGTCCCGGTGTCGACGGGCCGGGGATGGCCGGGCCGAACGTGCCGTCCCCGTTGCCGAGCGCTGACCCGATGTCGTCACCGCCGCTGTTCGGAGCGACGAGGTCGAGCGCGCCGTCGCCGTCGAGGTCGCCCGCGCGCACGTTGCCGGGGCACGATCCGATCGGCACCTGCACGCCGGCTGCGAACGTCCCGCCACCCAGGCCGAGCACGACGCTCACGTCGCCGGTCGACGTGTTCGCCACCGCGAGGTCCGGCAGTCCGTCGCCATCGAAGTCGGCGGCCACGAGGCCGCGCGGCGACTCGCCCGTCCCGTAGTCGGCTTCGAGGCCGAACGCGATGCCCTGCGAGACGCCGAAGCGCAGGCGCAGACCGTTCGTGAGCGCGTAGCCGAACGGTGCGGCCGGGTCCTTCACGACAGCCTGGCCGAAGATCTGGATGCCGCAGAAGATCGGATCGACGACGTCCAGCGCGACGAGCGGCGCACGTCCGTCGGGACCGACGACGAACGGCAACCCGGGCGCGACGAGCGTGTTCGGGTCGACGTAGAACACGCCGATGGGCAGCGGCGCCACGATCGGCAGCGCGCTGAAATACAACTCGCCGACCTTGCCCGGCGTGGCTCCGGTGACCTCGAGCGAGAAGGCCGAGCCGAGGATCGGCGCGCCGTCCGGCGTGGCGAGTCGCGGCCCCTCGACTCCCGTGGGCAGATCGACGTCGAGAGCGAAGGAGCTGCACTGGGCGCGCGCCTTCCCGCAGACGAGCGCGAGCAGCACGACGGACGTGACGACGACGGGACGCATGGCGGAACTCCGGGTGTGATCTGGTTTCGCCCGAGAGGTCGCACGGGCCGGCCGATCGGTTCCCCGAAGAACACGCACGCTTCGCAACATGCCGACGCGAAGGGTCTGGCAAGCGTGCCGCCGCGTGCGGCACGATGGGCGCCATGCCCGACTGGAACCAGCGCTACCTCGACGGGGACACCCCGTGGGACCACGACGAACCGTCGGGTGAACTCCGGCGCGTGCTCGACGCGTCCGGGCTGTCCCCCGGCCGCGCCCTCGAGATCGGCTGCGGGACGGGCGTCAACGCCCTCGAACTCGCGCGCCGCGGCTTCGCGGTGACGGCCTTCGACGTGGCCCCGCGGGCCGTCGATCGCGCCCGCGCGCGCTTCGCCGCCGCCGGCCTGTCGGCCGACCTGCGCGTGGCGAGCGTGCACGACGTGGGCGACCTGGGCGCACCGTTCCCGTTCGTGTTCGACCGCGGCGTGTATCACGTCCTGCAACGCGAGCCGGCCGACCTCGCGGCGCTGCACGCACTGCTCGAGCGCGTCACGGAGCCCGGCTCGCTGTGGCTCAGCCTGGCCGGCAACGCGAACGAGCCGAACGAGGACGCCGGACCGCCGACCGTCGGCGCGCCGCAGCTCGCGTCCGAGTTCGACGAGCGGTTCGAGCTCGTCGACCTGCACGAGATCCGCTTCCGCGCGCACCTCGACGACGGCACTCCGTTCGCGCCGCTCGCGTGGTCGGTGCTGCGGCGCCGGCGCGGTGCGGGCGCTGCGGCTCGCACCTCCGACGCGCTCGGCTGAGCGGGGCGTCCGTCGTGGACGCGCCCGTGATCCTCGGCTTCGTGCTCGTCGTCGCGGCGTCCTACACCTGTGCGGCGACCCTCGGTTTCGGCGCGAACGTGCTCGCGGTGGCGCTCGGCGCGCACCTGCTGCCGGTCGAGGTGCTGCTGCCCGCCATCCTGCCCACGTCGCTGCTGCTCTCGGGGACGCTCGCGCTGCGCGACCGCCGGCACGTGGCCTGGCGCACGCTGCTGCGCGACGTGCTGCCGTGGTGCGCGCTCGGCTTCCCGTTCGGCGCGTACGTCTTCCACACCGCCGATCCGGCGCTCCTGCGCACGCTGCTCGGCGCCCTCGTGGCGCTGCTCGGCCTGCTCGAGATGCTGCGTGGCTGGATGGGCCCGTACGCGGCCCAGGTCGAGCTGCCGGCGCCGGTGGCCACGCTGTTCCTGGCGGCGGGAGGCTTCGTCCAGGGGCTCTTCGCCTCGGGCGGGCCGCTCATCGTGTACGTGCTCTCGCGGCGGCTGACCGATCGCGGAGCCTTCCGCGCCACGCTGTGCACGCTCTGGGTGCTGCTCAACTCCGTGCTGCTCGGCACATATGTCGCCGACGGACGGATCGACCGCACCACGCTCGGGCTGACCGCCTGGGCCGTCCTGCCGCTCGTCGTCGGCCTGCTGCTCGGGCAGCAACTCCACACACGGCTGCCCGAACGGGCCTTCCGGCGCGCGGTGCACTTCGTGCTCGTGGCGAGCGGCCTGGTGCTGCTGGCCCGGGGCCTGCTGCGCTGAGGCGGGCTCGCGGGATCCCGTCCGCCGCCCGGGATGCCGGCGTGCCGCTCGCGCACCGCTCGCGGCGACTTCCTCTCTTCCCACGGATCGTCGGCCTCCTTCTATACTCTGGCCGACGGCGAGGGATCGGCAGCGGTGCGCACCTGGCCCCGTGTCCCCGCCGACCGGGCGACGTCGAGGGCGCACGATGAAGGCCGCGCGCTGGCACGGTCCGTATGACCTGCGGGTCGACGACGTCGACGAACCGCGTCTCTGCGATCCGCGCGACGCGCTCGTGTACGTCGACGTGAGCGCCATCTGCGCGAGCGATCTGCACGTCTGGCGCGGACACGCACCGACGCTCGACCGCGGCACGATCCTCGGGCACGAGTTCGTGGGCGAGATCGCCGCGGTGGGAGCCGACGTGGCCGGCTTCGTGCCCGGCGACCGGGTGCTCGCGCCGTTCAGCACGTCGTGCGGAGGGTGCGAGCCCTGCGCCCGCGGCGAGACGGCGTGCTGCGAGCACGGCCAGACCTTCGGCTGGGTCTCGGGCGGACGCGGACTCCAGGGAGCGCAGGCCGAGCTCGTGCGCGTCCCGCTGGCGGACGGCACGCTCGTGAGTCGTCCGGCGGAGCTGCCGGCCGAACTCTCGCTGCTGGCGGGCGACGCGCTCTCGTCGGCACTCTTCGCGATCGACGCGGCGGCGCTCGAGCCGGGGCAGAGCGTGGGCGTCCTCGGCTGCGGGACCGTGGGACTGTGCGCGCTCGTGGCCGCGCAGCTCGAGCGTCCGCTGCAGGTGCTCGCCATCGACGCTTCCCCCGCGCGCCTCGCCCTGGCCGAGCGCCTGGGCGCGCATCCCGTCCCGCTCGACGAGCGCGCGCTGCAGCGGATACGCGCCCGCACCGAGGGGCAGGGTCTCGACGCGCTCGTCGAGACCACCGGCAACGTCGACCTGGCGCGCGCGGCGCTGGGACTGCTGCGCCCCGGAGGCACGCTCTGCTCGGTCGGCGTCCACGACGGCGGCTCCGCGGCGCACCTGCCGCCCGAGTCCGCCCCCGGCATGCGCCTGACCGGGGGACGCTGCTCCGCACGCCGCCTCGTGGGACGCGCGCTCGAACTCGCGCGCGCCCGGGCCGACGACTTCCTTGTGCTGCTCTCGCACCGCATGCCGCTGGGCGAGGCGCACTCGGCCTACGCCCTGTTCGACCGCCATCCCGGCGGATGCACGAAGGTCCTGCTCCAACCATGACCCACGACGACGCACCCGAACCGGTGCACGACGCGTCCGGCGACGTGACACGCCTGCTGGCCGAGGTCGGACGACGCGACGACGCGTGGTCGGACCTGCTGGCCCTCGTGTACGACGAGCTCCGTGCGTTGGCGGCGCGGCGCATGGCGCACGAACGCGTCGAGCACACGCTGCAGGCCACCGCGCTCGTGCACGAGGCCGTGCTGCGGCTGATCGGCGATCGCGGCAGCGACTGGACCGGACGCCGCCACTTCTTCGGCGCGGCCGC
This sequence comes from Planctomycetota bacterium, assembly GCA_020638905.1. GTDB lineage: Bacteria > Planctomycetota > B15-G4 > B15-G4 > B15-G4 > JACKHP01. The sequence goes on from JACKHP010000016.1 coordinate 57,353, forward strand.
CGAGGCCATGCGCCGCGTGCTCGTCGACCACGCGCGCAAGGTGCGCGCCGCGCGACGCGGCGGCGAACGTGCGCGGCTCTCGCTGACCCTCGTCGACCTGCCCGGCGACGCCGATCCCGAGCGCGTGCTCGCGCTCGACGAGGCGCTCACGACGCTCGAGGGAGAGGACGCACGCGCCGCCGAGGTCGCGCGCCTGCGCTGGTTCGCGGGACTCTCGGTGGCCGAGACCGCACTCGCGCTCGAGGTGAGCGAGCGCACGGTGATGCGTGAATGGACCTTCGCGCGCGCCCGCCTGAGCGAGCTGCTCGGGGACACCTCGTCCGAGTGACCGATCGGATCCTGGGGCGAAGGGAGCCAGCGTGGCAGGATGCAAACGGGACGACCATTTCCGCTCCGGATCCAGACTTCCGGATCCACGATGCGACACCGCCTTCCGAGGCAGCCCATGGGCCCGAAATCAGGGACTTGGAGCATTTTTCTTCCGCCCTTGGGCATTGATCGGCCGAAGATAAAGAGATAAGATGGTCAGCATTCCCATGATCGGGGATCGACATGGCCGACGCAGAGCACGACGGACCGCTCTCCCTCCTCTCGCTCTCGGGTGCGACCTGGCTCGCGACCTGCGCCGCGGCAGGAAGTATCTTTCTCTCGGGATGCGCCGCTCCCCGATCCACCACCCTCGCGGCCGGGTCGACCACGACCTGGCCCCCGGTGGTGAGCGACGACGCCGCGATCGCCGCCTCCGATGAACCTGGCGCCTCCCTCGACGCCTCCTCTTCGACGATCGACGAGGCGGCGGCCGAGACGAGCGGCGAGCCCGCGACCGGCGCGGCCGCCGAAGCGCCGGAATCGAAGGTCAAGGGCAACGTCTCGCTGCGCGCCCGCCGCCGCTGGACGGGCGACAGCCGCGATCTCGACCTCTACGGCCTGCTCTCGGTCGACGTCGGCGACGAATCGAAGGACGACGTCACGGCGCACGTCCTGGGCCGCGTGGCCTGGGACGTCGACGGCCGCAACGGCGACGACTCGGGCACCTTCTCGAGCATCGACGACTCCTACGACAGCCGCCTCACCGAGCGCCTCTACGACGCCTGGATCGACGTCCACCGGGTCGGCCCGTTCAAGACCATGCGCGTCGGTCGCCAGACGCTGTGGGAGACGCCCGAGCTGGTGGTCTTCGACGGCGGACGGGTCGACACCGAGGAGTTCGGCCCGCTGCGCATCTCGGGCGGCGCCTACGCCGGCCAGACGTCGCACGAGTTCGAGTCGTCCCCCCGGCAGGACGCGGTCTACGGCGTCTTCGCGCAGACGCGTCCCTGGCAGGGCTCGCGCGTGCGCCTCGACGCCATGCACCTGCGCGACGACACGTCCGACGCGGGCAAGCTGCGCAACGACTTCGTGGGCATGAACGTCTGGCAGAGCGTCGGGGAGAACCTGCGCCTGCACGGCGAGTACACGCGGCTCGAGAACCACTCGCGCGACGCGCAGGTCGACGGCACGTGGTACGACGCCGAGAACGACTTCATGGCGCAGCTCTCCTACAAGGAGTTCCTGCAGCCCCAGGCGCGGCGCGTGACCGAGCTCGACCCGTACTTCACGGTGCTCGGCGAGTACGCGCCCTACCACCAGAGCCGCATGCTCCTGAGCAAGGGCTTCGACGACGACTTCACCGTCGAGGCCGGCACCGACGTGCGTCGCCTCGCCGACGGCTCCGACGAGGGCCCGTTCAACCGCGAGTTCCAGCGCTGGTTCGCGACGGGCACGATCCACTACCCGGAGCAGCTCGACGTCTCGGTCACCGGCGAGGTGTGGGACGGCGACGGCGAGGGGACCTCGACCTGGGGCCTCGACGCCACCAAGCAGGCCACCGACGCGCTGCGCGTGTCCGCCGGCTCCTACTACTCGCTCTTCAAGAGCGACTATCTGCTCGACTCCGAGCGCGAACACGTGCGCACCTACTACCTGCGCATCAAGCAGCAGCTCGACCCGGCCTCGACGTTCTCGCTCGGATACGAGTACGAGGACGCCGACTTCCAGAACCTCCAGACGCTCACGGCGAAGATGACATGGCGCTTCTGAAGCAATCGATGCGAACGTTGCGAGGCGTCAACACGACGCTGTGCGTCGTGCTCGCCGTCGCTGTCACCGGCTGCGTCCTGTTCGAGCAGCTCGGATTCATGGATGCGGACGTGGCCTTCCCGCACGCGCTGCACGTCGACGCGGGCCTGGGTTGCGAGGACTGCCACGCCGGCGCGAGCGCGGGCGAGTACGTCCACGCCGAGGCCGCCACCTGCGCGATGTGCCACGAGGACATCGACGCCGAGCAGCCCGACGCGACGCGTCACTCGACGAACGTCCTGGCGGCGGCCCTGGCGGCCGAGGCCGAGCGTCCGGCGCGCACCGAAGACGTGCAGTTCAGCCACGCGCCCCACGCCAAGGCCGGACTCGCGTGCGCCGACTGCCACGGTGACGTGGCCTCGTCGACCACGCTGGCGACGGTCGAGCGTCCCGAGCGCATGGCCGACTGCACGACGTGCCACACCGAACGGCAGGCACCCACCGAGTGCCGCACGTGCCACGCGGTGATCGACACGACCGTGAAGCCCGCGACGCACGCCGCGGCCTGGACGAAGCGTCACGGCCAGGTGTTCCGCGCCGACACGGGGGCCACGGTCGACAACTGCTCGCTGTGCCACACGCAGTCGAGCTGCACCCAGTGCCACAAGGACAACCCGCCGTCGAGCCACGACAACGCCTGGCGGCTGCGCGCCCACGGCATCGCCGCCTCGATGGACCGTGACTCGTGCGCCGCCTGCCACACGACCGACTCGTGCCAGCGCTGCCACGAGGAGAGCCGACCGATCAGCCACATCGGCACCTTCGCAGCGCCGCGCGACACGCACTGCTTCGGCTGTCACTTCCCCGTGCAGGACAACACCTGCGCGGTCTGCCACAAGGGCACGCCGAGCCACTTCGACGCGACCCCGCTGCCCGACAACCACAGCCCCGGCCTGAACTGCCGGCAGTGCCACGGCGTCGACGTGAAGCTGCCCCACGTCGACAACGGCTCCTCCTGCATCCTGTGCCACAAGTGAACGGCCACACTGACCCCAGCACGCCTTCCCCCGATGCGGACTCCGCCCGCGTCGCCCCATTGAGGATCGTCATGAACACCTCGTCGAACGGACACGCACGTCTCCGGACGATCGCGAGCGTGGTCTTCCTGGCAGGGCTCGTCCTGCTCTCCTCCACCGGCTGCCAGCGCGGCCCCAAGGGTTCGAAGGGCAAGGCCGGTGACCCGGCCGCCCCGCCCGATCCCACGCCGACCGACAGCGTCGTCGCCGAGGCCGACGACGCTCCCGAGCTGATCATCACCGTGCTCGGCCTCGAGGGCGCCACCGGCGCCGGCGGCGCGTTCATGCCCGGCGACAGTTTCGGCGTCAACTTCACGCTCACCAAGGACGACGGCGGCGACTGGGGCATCGACGAGCTCGACCGCCTGCGCATCCTGGTCGCCGGTCCGACGTTCGACTACGCCCCGATCTTCGCCGAGGCCACCGACGTCCAGACCGCGGCGGTGAAGAACGCCGACGGCTCGTACACGTACACCTACCCGACGCCGATCCCCGACACGTACCGCGCGCCGCTCAACGACACGACGGCGTTCGGCGCCGACGACGGCGAGCTCCAGGGGCAGGCCCTTCTGGCCGGCACCTACACCGTCGGCATGTACGGCCGCTGGCCGTACACCGTCGAGGGCACGACGTTCCGCTCGATCGGCAACGTGACCTACGACTTCCTGCTCGGCGACGGCGCCGTCATGTCGCATCGCGAGGTCGTCACGCAGCAGAACTGCAACGCGTGCCACTCCGACCTGCAGGCCCACGGTGGGCAGCGCAAGGAGATCGGCCTGTGCCTGCTGTGCCACACCAACGGTGCAGAGGACAAGAACACCGGCGGCGCGACGCCCGGCGTCACCATCTCGATGGCGACGATGATCCACCGCATCCACAACGGCGCGCACCTGCCGTCGGTGAACGGCGTCACGACGAACCCCGACGGGACGCGCGACTACACCGCCGACCCCGTGCCGTACGAGATGCTCGGCTTCAGCCCGACGCCCGTCGACTTCTCGGACATCATGTTCCCGCTCTGGCCGAACCTCGCCTACCCGATGCCGAAGGACATGGGCTACAGCGATCTCGACGCCGACGCCAAGGCCGCCGAGGACGCGATCCGCCGCGGCGTGACGGCCTGCGACAAGTGCCACGGTGACCCCGACGGCGACGGCCCCGACGCCGCGCCCGCCCAGGGCATGCTGGCCTACCAGCAGCCGACGCGCAACGTGTGCGGCTCGTGCCACGACGACATCGTCTGGGAGTACCCGTACAGCGCCAACAAGGAAGACCCGATGCCGGCGCAGGAGAACGACTCGAACTGCGTGGTCTGCCACGCGGAGTCGGGCTCCTCCCTGGCCGTGCGCGACGCGCACCTGCACCCGCTGCTCGACCCCGACCAGAACCCCGGCCTGCACATGGACATCACGGGCGTCCAGGCGATGGGCGCGGGCTTCGGCGCATCGGCCGTCCAGCCGGGTGACGTGCTCGAGGTGACGCTCACGATCACCGACGACGACGACATGGACGTCGACCTGGCCGACGTGGCCTCGATGAGCGTGGCCGTGTCCGGTCCCACGTCGAACATGAACCTGATCACCCAGGGCAGCTTCCCGAAGGGCCGGCTGGTCGGCGACCCGCCGTACACGACGACCCTGCCCCAGCTGATCCAGTACGAGCCGTCGGGCGTCGGCACGGCGGGCGACGACGTGATCACGACCGATCGCATGCCGCTCTGGGACGACTACGGCGTGGCGACGACGGTGTACGTGGTCACGGGCAAGGTCGCCCCGGCGGTCGACGACGTGCTGGCCGTGGACGCGTTCGCCCCGGCGAACTACATCGACCTCGCCGACGCCACGGGCTTCGAGCGCGATCAGCTGATCGTGATCGACGAGGGCAACCCCGAGGAGGAGTACCTGGTCATCCAGTACGTCGACGGCGACCGGCTGTGGTTCGGCTCGCTCGCGTCGACCAGCTACCCGATCGGTCTGGCCTTCGACCACGACGCGGACGCCACGGTGGCGGCGGTCGAGGTCGACAAGCTGACGGTCACGGACGACTACACCGTCGATGCCGAGAACGGCGAGATCGAGGAGGTCCCGGCGAGCGACAGCATCCCCGACGGCGCGGTCGTCCTGTGCACGTACACGACCGACTTCAGGATGCCGTTCACCTACGGCATCGCGCTGAACGGTTCGCCCGACCTGGGCGAGGCGGCCGGCGACTGGTCGGGACTCGACCTGCTGGGCGGCACGTACCGCGTGCTCTTCTGGGGCTACCGCAACGTGAAGGTCGACCTCTACGACGAGACCCAGACCTACCGCGGCAACACCGACAGCACGCCCTTCGAGTTCCTCTTCGGTGATGCCACGGCTCCCGAGCCGTGGGAGCTCATCAGCGATCCCACGAACTGCTATCGCTGCCACGACCAGATCCTGTTCCACGGTTCGGGACGCGGCGGCGTCGACACCTGCCTCATGTGCCACGGCACGGCGGGATCGGAAGATCGTCCTCCGTACGTGGCGGCGAACGCGCCGGCCACCACGGGGGTCACGATCGACTTCCGCGAGATGCTCCACAAGATCCACATGGGCGAGGAGCTCACCAACGCGTCGGACTACACCGTGGTCGGCTTCGGCCAGGGCTATCCGAACAACTACAGCGAGCACCAGTACGCCGAGGTGGCCTTCCCGGCCTTCCCCGACGGCGTGAAGGCCTGCTTCATGTGCCACGGCGACACCAACGAGTCGTGGTACACGCCGGGCGCGCGCAAGCACCCCGACGCCACGCTCCCGACGCGCAACTGGGGCGTCACCTGCGGATCGTGCCACGACAGCGACGCGGCCCACGCCCACATCGACGCGAACACCGCGCCGTCGGGCGGCGAGTCGTGCGCCGTCTGCCACGCCGACGGCAAGATCGAGCCGGTGCAGGTGGCCCACAAGGTCCGCTGACAGTCACACGAGGGGAGCGGCGCACACCCGCTCCCCTCCCGGAACGGAACGGTGCGGGACGCACCGGAGGACCCCGACGGTGAAGACCTCCACGCGACACGACCGACGCGCGACGCACGAGTCGACGGGCCTGCTCCCGTCGACCGGCGCGGCCACGCTCGGACTCGCGCTCGCGACGTGGGCCTGGCTGTCGGGCGGTGCTCCCGCGCCCCATCAGGATGCGGAGGTTCCGTTCCTCGGGCAGGTCGCGAAGACGGACGTGGTCGCCGCCGACCTGCTCGTCGGCCCGGCCGCCGACCGTGGCGTCTCGTCGCTCGACGACGACGGCACGATCGCGCGGCCGCGCCTTCTCCCCGCGCCTCCCGCGACGCGCGAGCATCCCGCCGAAGACCCCACCGGACGCGCGCCGCGCGCCGGCACCGAACGCGCCTTCCTCGACGCGTTCCTCGCGCTCTCCGCGACGCGCCCCGACGGACTCGACCTCGGGTTCGCACGCGAGGTGCTGTCCGACGGACATCCCCGCGCCGAGAAGTTCGCGCTCCTGCGCGCGCTCGACACGACCCACGCGCCCGCCCAGATCGAGGTCCTCGACCTCGTCCTGCAGCTCGAGCCCGAGGGCTCGCTGCCCGAGCGCGCCGTCTCCGACCTCGGACGCCTGGCGTCCGACGACGCCCGCGCCCGCGACGTCCTCGAGGACGTCGTGCGCGGACGGCTGCCCGTCGACGACCCGTCGCTGCGGCGACGCGCCGCGTCGCACTGGGCCGCCAGCGCCGACGACGCCGGGCTCGCGCGACTCCTCGCGCACCTCGACGTCGAGCAGGACGCGCTGCTCACCGCCGGCGTGGCCCAGACGCTGGGCACGCGCGACGTGCCGTACGCGCTGGGCCCGCTCGTCGACCGCATCACCTCGTCCAGCAGATCCTCGTCCTCGGATGGCTGACATGACCCCCACCACGGCACCCGCGCCGGTCAGGCGCATGGGCAGCGCTTCGCCCGCCGCGGCCGCGCACGACGACGCGCACCGCGACTCGCCGAACCCCCACTTCTCCGACCCGCGCGTCCACCACCCGACGATCGCGAGCAGCACGCTGCTCGTGGGCGCCGTCTGGGGACTGCTCGTGGTCGCACCGCACCTGCAGCGCGCGATGTCCACGCCCGCCCTCGACGGCACGGGCCTCGGCTGGACGGTGATCGCCGTCGCCGCGGCGCTGCTGGCGCTGGTCGTCTTCGTGGCCCGCCGCGTGCTGTTCGCCACGATCACCTCGCTGCCGTTCTCGATCGCCATGCTGGGCTCGCTGCTGGTGGCCACCATGGTCGGCACGCTCGTGCTGCAGAACGCCGAGCCGGCCCAGTACCTGGCACGCTACGGAGAGTCCGGCACGCGCGTCGTGCGCGGCCTGCAGCTCGACGACCTGTTCCACTCGACCTGGTTCCGCGGGCTGGTGGCGCTCATGGCGCTCTCGCTCTCGCTGCTGTGCGTGCGCAACAAGGTCTGGCGCACGGCGATGTGGGGACACGGCCTGGCCCACGGCGGCGTGGTCGTGATCCTGATCGGCGGCCTGATCGGCGGCATCGGTGGCGCGAAGGGCTTCATCGACCTGCACGAGGGACAGACCGCGTCGAGCATGGTGCGCACCGACGGCGCCGCCGAACGCGTGCTGCCCTTGGGCTTCTCGGTCACGCTCGAGGAGTTCGACGTCGACCACTACGACGACGCCTGGCGCCTGTTCCTCTACCAGCCCGGCGACTCGGGCGAGTGGCAGGTCAAGCGCGCCTTCCAGCTCGGCGAGACCGACGACTGGACGGCCGTGGGCGGCGGCGAGCTCGTGCGCGTCGTCGCGGCCTGGCCCGACTACGAACTGCGGCGCGAGCTGCGCGTGTCGGCCGACGGCACGGGACGTCCCGGACTCGAGCTCACCCTGGGCGCCGATTCGCGTCCGTCGGTACTGCTGGCCGGCGCGTCGGGCGATGCGGGACTCTCGCTGCCCGACGGCTCGCGCCTGCGCCTGGTCGACACGTCCGACGAGCTGCAGCGCCTGATCGCGGCACCCGCCGGCGACGGTGCGCGGCACGTGGTGCGCCTGGCCGACGGCAGCGAGCTCGACGTCGAGCCCGGCGGCACCTATCCCCTGCCCCAGGGCGCTCGCCTGCACGTGATGGACGCGCTGCCCGACTTCACGTACGACATCGCGTCGAAGAGCGCGCGCAGCGCGTCCGACGAACCGCGCAACCCGGCGCTCGAGGTGGCCATCCTGCGCGACGGACAGGATCCCGAGACGCGCTGGCTGTTCGCGAAGATGCCCGACTACGGCAGCCAGCACGGCCAGGCCGCCGACGCGCTCCCGCTGGTCTACGTGCGCGAGAACGCGCTCACCCTCGGCGCGCACGAGCGAGTGGCGGTGGCCGCTGACGGCCTCGTGCGCGAGCTGCGCGACGGACGCGTGGTCGACACGCGTCCGCTGGCCGAGGCCTTCGACGGGCTTCCGGTGCGCGACGCGCGCCTGCTGCCCTCGGCCGTCGAGGTCACGGTGCCCGGCACACGCAGCGAGCGCTGGGACCGTCCGGTGGTCGAGCTCGAGCACCGCGTGGGCGGCGGCCCCGTGCAGCGGGTGAGCATCTCGGCCGACCACACCCGTCCCGAGGGCGTGGTCGAACTGGCCGACGGCAACAGCGTGCTCGTGCTCGACAAGCGCGGCGACGACGTCAAGTCGTTCACGAGCCGGCTCGCGGTCACCGTCGACGGCGAGAAGGTGCACGAGGCGCTCGTGCGCGTGAACGAGCCGCTGACCTGGGGCGGCTTCATGTTCTACCAGTCGAACTACCGTCCCGAAGACCCGACCTACAGCGGCTTCCTGGTCATGCGCGACCCGGGCCTGCCGGTGGTCTTCACCGGCTTCGCGCTCATGGTCGCCGGGATGCTGTTCATCGCCTACGTCCGTCCGCGGATCCTCGCCCGGAGGTACTCCTGATGTTCGACGCCGGACTCGCCATCCATCCCTGGGTGGGCGCGATGGGCGCCCTGAACGGCGGCGCGCTGCTGGCCTGGCTGCCGGGCGCCCGCAAGGACGCCGTCGGCTGGCGCCGCGCGGCCCTCGTGCTGCTCGTCCTGGCCTTCGCGCTCAACACGACGCTGCTCGTCGCCCGCTGGGTCGACGCGGGACGTCCCCCGTTCAAGACCCTGTTCGAGACGATGATCTTCTACCCGTGGTGCGTGGGACTCGTGACGCTCGTGCTCGTGGCGATGCACCGCCTGCTCGTGCTCGTCCCGTTCGCGGCGGGCATCTCGGCCTTCGGCATCGGGTACGCGCTCTACCGCCCCGACGTCGACACGGTGCTGCTCCCGCCCGCGCTGCAGAGCGGCTGGTTCGTCCCGCACGTCGTGACGTACTTCATGTCGTACGCGGCGCTCTTCGTGTCCTTCGCGCTCGCCATCCTGGCGCTCGCCAAGCGCAGCCGGTCGTTCGAGACCTACGCGCACGGCGCCGCGATCTTCGGCCTGTGCGCCCTCTCCGCCGGCCTGGTCATGGGCGGCGTGTGGGGCAAGTTCGCCTGGGGCGACTGGTGGGGCTGGGACCCGAAGGAGAACTGGGCCCTCGTGACGTGGCTCGCATACATGCTCTACGCCCACCTCCGCCTCATGGAAGGCTGGGCGGGACGACGGTCGATGGTCGTGCTGGTGGGCGCGTTCTGTGCCGTCGTGTTCACCTACCTCGGCATGAACATGCTCCCCACCGCCGAACAGAGCATGCACGTGTACCAGTGAAGACTTCCTACCTTTCCACGCTGGTCCTCGTCCTCTCCGCGGTCTTCGCGTCGCGCGGCACCGCCCAGGACGACTTCTGCCTCGAATGCCACGGCAGCCAGACCGAGATGGCCGGCTTCGTCGACGGTGACGCCGCCGCCGCCGCGCTCACGGTCGACGGTCCGCTCTTCGCGCGCTCGGTGCACTCGCTCATGTCGTGCACCGACTGCCACGTCGACGGCTACGAGGAGCCGCCGCACGGCAGCGACACCACGACGATCTCGTGCAGCGAGTGCCACGACGACGTCGCCGCCGTGCTCTCCGCCAGCGTGCACGGCTCGACGGCCGCCGACGGCTCGGGACGCACGCCGCCGACGTGCACGTCGTGCCACGGCACGCACGACGTGCTGCCGCCGTCCGACCGGCAGTCGCACCTCAACCCGCTCAACGTCTACCAGGTCTGCGGCAAGTGCCACTTCGAGAAGGACCCGGCCACCTCGACCGTGGCCGAGCTGCTGCGTGAACCGTACACCGACGACTCGCACGCGCGCGGCATCCTGACCGCCGGACTGACCGTCTCGGCGACCTGCGTCTCGTGCCACGGCGGCCACGACATCCACGCCAAGGGCGACCCGGCCTCGCCGGTCTCGCGCAGCCACGTGGCCGAGACCTGCGGCACCTGCCACGTGGGCGTGCTCGAGCAGTACCGGCAGAGCATCCACAACCTGGTCTCGGTCGGCGACGAGCACAAGGGCGCCACCTGCTCCGACTGCCACGCGCCGCACTCGATGCAGCAGGCCGACGACAAGTTCCGCGTGCAGTCGATCAAGGCCTGCACCAACTGCCACGCCGAGCGCGCCGGCTCGTTCCGGCTCAGCTACCACGGCAAGGTCACGAACCTGGGCTTCGAGGGACGCATCGCGACCTGCGAGTCGTGCCACGGCAACCACCGCATCCTGCCCGCCTCGGACCCCGCCTCGACCATCAACCCGGCGAACATCGTCTCGACCTGCGCGCAGTGCCACGAGGGGGCACACACCGAGTTCACGAACTACCTCGTCCACGCCGACCCGACCGACGGCGCCAAGTACCCCGAGCTGAACCTGATCTGGATCTCGATGAACGCGCTGTTCATCGGCACCCTCATCCTGGGCTGCCTGCACGCGCTGCTGTGGCTGATCCGCGGACTGGCGGCGGGCGACCACAGGCGTCCGCCGGCGAGCGAGCGCGGCGGCTACGTGCGCCGCTGGCCCCTCAGCTACGTGGTCTTCCACGTCTGGATGATGGTCAGCGTGCTGCTGCTCGCGTCGACCGGACTGCCGCTGCACTTCGCCGACAAGCACTGGGCGCTGACGCTCATGGGCTTCTTCGGCGGTCCTGTGGCCGCGGGCCTCGTCCACCGCTACGCGGCGGTGGCGCTCGTGCTGCTGTTCGCCTCGTTCTTCACGAGCGTGCTGTGGCGCCTGCTCGTGAAGCGCGAGAAGGGCATGTTCTTCGGGCCCGACTCGATGGTCCCGCGCATCCAGGACCTCAAGGACCTGTGGGCCACGCTGCGCTGGTTCCTCTTCCTGGCGCCGCGCCCGCGCTACGACCGCTGGACGTACTGGGAGAAGTTCGACTTCTGGGCGGCGACCTGGGGCCTGTTCGTGATCGGCATCTCGGGCCTGATGCTGTGGTTCCCGGTCGAGGCCACGCACTTCGTGCCCGGGTGGTTCCTGAACGCCGCGGTGATCATCCACGGCATCGAGGCGCTGCTCGACATCGCGTTCATCTTCACGGTGCACGTGTTCCACGCGAACCTGCGCCCCGACAAGTTCCCGATGGACACGGCCTTCCTCACCGGACGCATCACCGAGGCCGAGTTCCGTCACGAGCGCCCGCTCGAGTTCGAGCGCCTCGCCGCGGCCGGAACGCTCTCGTCGATCGCCGCCGACCCGCCCACCAGGCGCACACGCGTCGCGGCCTACGTGCTGGGCGGCTGCTCGCTGGCGCTGGGCATCTTCTTCGTGGTCATGATGATCCTGGCGGTCGTGCAGGGATGATGCGCACATGAGACGGCACGCACGCGCGACGCGGGACGGCACCGGACGGCGGACGCCGACGACCCCCGCTCGCGCGTGTCGCCCCGGCCTCCCCGGCGGCTCGGGACGCCTGCGTCCCGCCGCCGCACTCGCGACGTCGCCTCACGGAACGACGGCGCCCGGGAGGTTCCCCTCCCGGGCGCCGTGTCAGTCGCGTCGCGCCGCTCGGGCGCCGCGATCAGCCTTCCTTGTACTGGTCGTGGTTGATGTGCGGGTTGTGGCACTGGGTGCAGTTGGTCGAGACGCGGGTGATGAACCGCTCTTCACCCTCGTTGAACGACTTGCGCTTCTCGGCCATGAGCGCCTTGCCCGCCTCGGCGTGCAGGCTGCCCGGGCCGTGGCAGGCCTCGCAACCCACGTTGACCATGCCCGGCGTGCTCGCCGCGTCGACGAAACCGCCCTTGTCGCCATGACCGTAGCCGGTCGTGTGGCACGAGATGCAGGCGCGACCGTTCTCGTCGACCTGGGCCGGGTCGCGGTACTTCTCCGCCAGGGACGCCCACGCGTTCGCGTGCTTCATGGCCGTCCAGGTCTTGTGCTCCTTGAAGTGGCACTTCTTGCACGAGTCGGCGCCGATGTAGGACGCGTCGGCCTGGGGATCGGCGGGCGCCGCCCCGGGAGCCGCGGTGAATGCCAGCGCGGTGAGAGCGAACAGCGCGCTCACGAAGACCACGGTGACGATGCTCTTCGACATGATGGGACTCCGAAGGATCAAGGAGCTCGTCACGCACCCGTCGCTCGCGCGCCGGGACTGCCGGGGATCGTGGCACGTCGCCGCGACGTCCCGCGACTCGACTCCTTTGACAACGAGACAGCCGCTGACGATACGCGCGCGGCGAGAAGGGAGCAACCGGCATGCTGATCGTGTCCCGCCCCGACCTGACGGCCGCGGAGTTCGAGCGTCTCGAAAAGGCGATCGAGTCACTCCCCTATCGAACTCGTTGGACGCGCCGGGCCGCGCGCCTCGTGATGCACCTGGGCGGTGCTCGGAAAGATGCTGCCGACACGGCGTCGATCCAGATGGACGCCGCGGTCGACTACGTGCTCGACGACCCGCCACCCGACGAGCTGCAGCGCATGTTCGCCCGTCGTGACCTGCTCGACGTGGCCATCGCCGCCACCGGCGTGCTCGCGGCCGGATGCGTGCTCGGACCGCTGGGACTGTTCCTGCGTCCGCCCGAGGGCGAGCGTTCGCCGAACGGCGAGCACGCCGTGGCGCGCGCCGACTCGATCCCGGTGGGCGGTGCGGTGGCGCGCATGGTCGACGGCGAGGACATGATCGTGATCCGTCGCGACGAGGACACGTTCACCGTGCTCTCGTCGACCTGCACGCACTCCGACGCCTGCCTCGTGGGCTGGGATCCGCGACGTTTCCAGCTCGTGTGCCCGTGCCACCGCGGCGTCTACGACGTGTGGGGCAACGTGGTCTCCGGCCCGCCGCCCCGTCCGCTGCAGCGTCACGACGTGGTCGTGCGCGACGGAGAGGTCTACGTCACGCGGAGGAAGGCCTGATGAGCGCCTCGAAGCTGCGCGGCGCGCGCGGCGCCGTCCTGGGGGCCCGCTCGCGCCTCGCCGCGCTGCTGGCAGAGATCGGGTCGGTGCGCGTCTCGCCGCGCTACCGCGGCCTGCACTGGCTCTCGGCCACGGCGGTGCTGCTGTTCTTCGTGCAGCTCGTGACCGGCGTGCTGCTCGCGCTGTACTACGACGCCGATCCGGGCTCGGCCTACTCGTCGACGCGCTTCCTGATGGTCGACGTCCCGGCCGGATGGCTCGTGCGCGGCATGCACGCCTGGGCCGGCGAGCTGCTGGTGATCGTGGTGCTGGCCCACGTCGTGCGCCAGTTCCTGCGCCGCGCGTACCTGCGTCCGCGCGAGGGCGAGTGGGTGCTGGGCGTGCTGCTGCTGCTCATCGCGCTCGCGTTCCGCTTCACCGGCCGGCTGCTGCCCTGGGACGACATCGGGCTGGCCGTCGCGCAGCGCGGTCTCGACCTGATCCACGCCGTGCCGATCGCCGGCCCGGTGCTCGCGGCCTGGCTCTCGCCGGGCGAGGCCCTCGGTCCCGACACGCTCTCGCGCTTCTTCGCCACCCACGTGCTCGTGCTGCCCTGGATCACCGCGCTCTGCATCGCGGTCTCGGTCGGCCTCGTCGCACGCCACGGCCTCAAGGGAGACGAGCCATGATGGTCCTGCTGCACGACGGCGTCGACCAGGCCACCGTCGACGCGGTCATCGCCCGCGCCGAGGAGCTCGGCCTCTCCGTCGCCCCCGTCGAGGGACGCCGAGGCCGCGCGCTCGCGGTCAGCGGCCCCGAACTCGGGCGCGCCCTCGCGCTGCGCGGCACGCCCGGCGTGGCCGAGATCCTGACGCGCCGCACCGCGCTCGCCGGCGGCGAGCCGCTCTGGCCGCACTTCGTGCTGCGCGTCACGACGCTCTTCCTGCTGCTGCTCGCGACGCTCGCGCTGCTGGCCGGCTTCCTGCCCCCCGGTCTCGGCGACGACGGCGGCGCGGTGCGCGATCACGCGCCGACCGTCACGACCGAGTGGTACCTGCGCGCGCCCTCGGCCATCGACGACCGGCTCGGCAGCACGGGGCTCCTGCTGCTCGGGCTGCTGTGGGCCGCGCTGCTGTTCATGCCGCTCGTCGACCGCTTCGACGCGCAGACGCCCGCCGGGCGCACCGGCGCGCTCGCGGTGCGCGTCCTGGGCCTGGCCGTCGTGGCGGCCCTCGTCCTCCTCGGTGTGGTGGGATCGCCATGAGAGCGCCCGCGTCCGTCGTCACCCTGGCCTTCGCGCTGGTCGCGCTGGTCGCGCTCGCCCCGTCGCCCGCCGCCCAGGACTCCGCCCCGGTGCGCATCGTCTCCTCGTGCACGACGACCTGCCACGGCCTCGAGAGCACCGAGCTCGCCGGCAGCGTGCACCGCGAGGTGCTCGACTGCATCGCCTGCCACGGCGGCGATCCGAGCGCGGCGCGCGACGAGCAGGCCAGCCACGCCGCGTCGGCCGGCTTCATCGGAGTGCCCGCGCGCGCCGACGTGCCGAAACTCTGCGCAGACTGCCACGCCGACCCGCGGCGCATGCGCGCGTTCGGCCTGCCCACCGACCAGCTCGCGCACTACGAGACCTCGAACCACGGCATGGCGCTGGCGGCCGGCGACACGAGCGTCGCGGTCTGCAGCGACTGCCACGGCGCGCACGGCATCCTGCCCGCCACCGACCCGCGCGCGCCCACCGCGCCGCGCAACCAGCCGAAGACCTGCGGACGCTGCCACGCCGACGCGACGCTCATGGGAGCGCACGACCTGCCGTCCGACGTGGTCGACCTGTTCTCGGCCAGCGTGCACGGGCAGGCGCTGCTCGTCGAGCAGTCGCGCGGTGCGCCTTCCTGCGCCGACTGCCACGGTTCGCACGGCGCCGCTCCGCCCGGCGTCGCCGACATCGTGCAGGTCTGCGGACACTGCCACCAGTCGACGAGCGAGCAGTACAAGGCCAGCCCGCACGGGTCCGCCGACATGTCGTGCGTGGGATGCCACGACGACCGCGAAGGCCAGCCGGGCTTCCTGCGCGCCGGCTGCGCGGTCTGCCACGGCGCGCACGAGGCGGCCGTCGCCGGACCGTGGCTCATGCAGGGCGACGAGCCGGGACGCTGCGCGCACTGCCACCGCACCGACGACTCGGCCGCCGCGGTGATCCACGTGGTCGAGGACGGCACCGAGCGCCTGCGCGCCGCCATGGCCGAGACCGAGGACGAGATCCAGCGCGGCAAGGACAAGGGCCTGTTCCTCGCGCACGAGGACGTCTACGTGCGCGAGTCGCTGCGCGCGCTGGTCTCGATCGGTCCGCTCTCGCACTCGCTCGACTCGAGGTCGATCGCCGCCCACTTCGAGGACGGCGTGAAGCGCCAGGACCGCGCACGCGAGATGATCTCGCGCCAGCGCGACGTGTCGCGCGACCGCATGCTGCTCTCGTCGGGCCTGGCGCTCTCGCTGCTGATGCTGTGCGGCATCCTGTGGCTGAAGCTGGGAGCCGTCCGGAGGCTCTCATGAAGGGCCGCATCATCCGCATCCTGGTGACGCTCTCGATCGTGGTCGCGGTCGGCATCTCGGTCGGCGGCACGGGCACGTTCGTCGCGCTCGAGGTGACCACGCAGCCCGAGTTCTGCAAGAGCTGCCACAACATGGTCCCGTACTACGAGAGCTGGCAGCAGTCGTCGCACAAGAACGTGACCTGCGTCGACTGCCACTACGAGCCGGGACTGCTCGAGACGTTCGAGGGCAAGTTCAAGGCGCTCTCGCAGCTCGCCAAGTACGTCACGAGCACCGAAGGCAGCAAGCCCTGGGCCGAGGTGAGCGACTACTCGTGCATGCGCTCGGGCTGCCACTCCGACCGGCTGCTCGAGGGCGAGATCCGTTTCGGGCGCATCAGGTTCGACCACCGTGACCACCTCATCGGACTGCGCCGCGACAAGCAGCTGCGCTGCACCTCGTGCCACAGCCAGATCGTGCAGGGCAACCACCTCACGGTCACGCCCTCGACCTGCTTCCTGTGCCACTTCAAGAAGAGCGAGGGCAGCGAGCCGATCGACGACTGCGACCGCTGCCACGGCCCGCCGCCCGAGTCGATCGAGCTGAACGGCTTCACCTTCCAGCACAGCGACTACCTCTCGCGCGGCATCCAGTGCGTGACGTGCCACGCCGACGTGACGCGGGGCACGGGTGAGGTCCCGAAGGAGCGCTGCGGTTCGTGCCACAACCAGCAGGCGCACCTCGACCGCATCGGTGAGGTCGAGTTCATCCACAAGAACCACGTGACCGACCACTCGGTGCAGTGCTTCGACTGCCACCTCGAGATCCAGCACGGGCTGCCGCCGCTCGAGAAGCACGGCGGCGGCGCGAACTGCACCGACTGCCACGAGGGCTCGCACGGCGTCACCGCCGACGTCTACAAGGGCACCGGCGTGGCCGACGTCGACGACTCGCCGTCGGTCATGTACATGGCGCGCGTGGCGTGCACCGGCTGCCACCGTCCGCCGTTCCCGGGCGCACCGACGCCGCCCGCGGGCAGCACCTTCGAGGCCGATCCGCTGGCCTGCCTCGACTGCCACGGCCCGGGCTTCGAGGGCATGGCGGCGCGCTGGCAGGACGAGACGCGCGACGGCGTGAAGCAGCTGCAGGACGGGCTCACCACGCTGCACGGACTGCTCGACGAGGAAGGCGTCGAGGGCGACCGCGACGAGGCCGAGCGGCGCTACGCGCGTGCGGCCGGGCTCGTCTCGACGGTGATGCTCGACAGGAGCGAGGGCGTGCACAACCTCGTCTACGTGCGCGAGCTGCTGTCTTCCGCCGCGAGCGACGTGCGCGCGGGCGTCGACGCGCTCGACGCCGGCGTGCGAGCCCCGCGCTTCGACGTCGGTCCGCGGACGCCCTCGAAGCAGGGCTGCACCACGCTCTGCCACGTGGGCGTCGAGGCGTCCGTCGTGCTCGACGGCGCGCGCGGGTTGCCGTTCGACCACGCGCGGCACCTGGCGAAGGCGAAGCTCGACTGCTCGAGCTGCCACGCGGCCGAGCCGCACGGCACGACGCTCGTCCAGCGCGCCGACTGCGCGAGCTGCCACCACGAGCAGGAGAAGCCCGAGCAGTGCGCGAGCTGCCACGCCGCCGAGGCCGCGCTGCGCGCCGACGTGGTCGAGGGACGGGAGCCGCCGATGGTCGACTTCGACTGCACCATGTGCCATTCGGGCGTGGCGAACGACCCGTCGGTCGCCGCGATCAAGTCGAACTGCGACTTCTGCCACCTCGACTTCGAGGAGGACTTCGCGGCCAACCGCTACGACGGCCTGATCGAGGACGCCGCCCGTCCGCTGCGCGAGCTCGAGTCGCGCCTCGGCGACGCGTCGCCGCAGCTCGCCGACGAGGTGCGCACGCGCATCGCCGCGTTGCTCGCGGCCCAACCGTTCCACAACCCGGCGCGCGTCGAGGTCGAGGCCGAGCACCTCGCCGAGCGCCTGGCGGGCAGTACCGGAGACGACGACTAGCGAGGCTCGGGGGAGCCCGCGCGAGACCCCAGGAGGAAGCCGGCATGACCGGGACATCCCAACCGCCCCAGGGCGGTGACACGCAGGGACCGGCCGAGGGGCCGACCCGGCGCGAGCTGGTCGACTACATGCTGGGAGGCGCGTTCGTGCTCACGGGCGCGGCCACGCTGTATCCCGCGCTGAACTACCTCGTGCCGCCCGAGAGCGGCGAGGCCGAGACGTCGTCGGTCGTGCTGCCGTTCAGCGCCGAGGAGCTTCAGCCCGACTCGGGACGCATCTTCAAGTTCGGCAACCAGCCGGGCATCGCGCTGAAGACGCCGCAGGGCGAGATCCGCGCGTTCGACGCGCGCTGCTCGCACCTCTCGTGCATCGTGCAGTACGCGTCGGAGCAGCACCGCATCATGTGCGCCTGTCACATGGGCTGGTACGACCTCACCGGACGCAACGTGGCCGGGCCGCCGCCGCGTCCGCTGACCGCGTTCACCGTCAATCTCCGCAAGCGGAAGGGCAGCGATGGAACCGAGATCGTCGTCTCCAGGGCCTGAGCCCGACCGTGGCTCGAGCTGGGGCGCACGCCTCGGGCTCGACCTCTTCAAGAGCCTCGCCGAGCACAAGACCGTCCCGCGGCACCAGCACACGATCTGGTACTACATGGGCGGCATGGCGCTGTTCCTGTTCATGGTGCAGGTCGCCACCGGCATCCTGCTGCTGCTCTACTACCGGCCCAGTTCGACCGAGGCCTACGAGAGCGTGCAGTTCATCATGACCAAGGTCTCGTGGGGCTGGCTCGTGCGGTCGCTGCACTCGATCAGCGCGAACCTGCTCGTGCTCGTGCTGCTCGTGCACCTCGGGAGCGTGTACTTCCTGCGCGCGTACCGGAAGCCGCGCGAGTTCACCTGGGTCTCGGGCATCGCGCTGTTCTTCCTGTTCCTCGGATTCGGCTTCTCGGGCTACCTGCTGCCGTGGAACGAGCTGGCGTACTTCGCCACCGCGGTGGGCACCGACATCCCCGGCGCGATGCCGGGCATGGGCGAGTTCGTCGTGCGGCTGCTGCGTGGAGGGCCCGACGTCACCGGCGCCACGCTCTCGCGCTTCTACGGCCTGCACGTCGCGATCCTGCCGGCGCTCACCACGGTCGTCATGGGCCTGCACCTCTACCAGGTGCAGCTCCACGGCATGAGCACGCCGAAGCGCGCGCGCATCAAGGGCCCGCCGATGCCCTTCGTGCCGCACTTCCTGCTGCGCGACCTGGTCGGCTGGTTCGCCATCCTCGGTCTGCTCATCACGATCATCGTGCTGGCGCCCACGGCGCCCAAGGGCGCGCTGTTCCCGTTCGACTTCCTGTTCGACCCGAAGCACCTGCTCGAGCTGGGCAACAAGGCCGACCCGTTCTCGTCGGCGGCCGCGGGCATCAAGCCCGAGTGGTACTTCCTGTTCATGTACCAGGCGCTCAAGATGATCCCGGCCACGGTGCTGGGACTCGAGGGCGAGATGCTGGGCGTGCTCGCCTTCGGCGTGGGCGGCCTCGTGCTCGTGCTCGTGCCGTTCCTCGACCGCGGGGCCTCGGGACTGCCGCCCCATCCGCTCGCGCGCGCCGCGGGCTCGGCGATCATCGCCGTCGGCCTGGCGCTCGCCGCGCTCGGCACCTTCTGCATGGTCGAGATGGGCTCGACGCTCGGCATCGTCGGCGGCGTGATCGCCGGCCTGTGGATCGTCGTCTCGGTCGTCCTCGACCGGCGTCGCCGCGGCGCCGAGAGCCTGCTCTTCCCGTCGCTGGGCTTGTTGACCGTGCTGTTCATCGTGGCGATGACCATCGTGGGGAGGCTCTCGTGAACACCCGTCGCGAACACTCCGTGCACGTCGTGCTCCTCGCGCTGATGGTCTCGTCTTCCGCGCTCTCCTCCGTCCACGCCCAGGATGCGCAGACGCCGCCGCTCGCGTACGAGGCCACCTCGTGCGTGATGTGCCACTCCGACTCCGACCCGCGCAACATGCCCCCGTCGGCCCACGACCCGGTCGAACACTTCGAGCAGGACGTCCATCGCGCGGCCGGACTCTCGTGCCACGACTGCCACGGCGGCGCCCCCGAGGTCGACGTCGACGCTCCCGACGCGAAGGACCTCGCGCACGCCGCGTCGGCCGGGTTCCGCGGACGTCCCGCGCCGCAGGACGTGCCCGCCTTCTGCGGGCGCTGCCACTCCGACGCCGCGTACATGAGCCGCTTCGACCCCGACGTGCGCGTCGACCAGGAGCAGCTCTACGCCACGTCGGTGCACGGCCAGAAGCTGGCCGAGGGCGACGTCAAGGTGGCGAACTGCATCTCGTGCCACGGACGCCATCCCGGGGGCGAGATGGCGAGCGCGCTCGCGCACGGCATCACCGCGATCTCCGACCCGAACGGCCCCGTGCACCCGACGCAGGTCGCGACCACCTGCGGACGCTGCCACTCCGACGCCGCGTACATGAAGGAGTACGGCATCCCCACCGACCAGCAGGCGCTCTACGAGCGCAGCGTGCACCACACGCAGCTCGTCGAGAAGGAGGACCTCTCGGCCCCCACGTGCAACGACTGCCACGGCAACCACGGCGCGCGCCCGCCGGGCGTGGCCGACCTGGCCTTCGTGTGCGGGACGTGCCACGGCCGCCAGGCCGAGCTGTTCCGCGAGTCGACCATGGCGACCGTGTTCGAGATGAACGAACTCGGCGAGTGCATGGTCTGCCACGGCAACCACCTCATCGTGCCGCCGAGCGACGCGATGCTCGTCAGCCAGGGAGACGGCGACCCGAACGAGGTGCAACGCTGCAGCGACTGCCACACCGGGTCCGACGACACGGGCGCGCCGATCGGCAAGGCGATGCACGACGGCATCCTGGCGCTCGACGACAAGGTGCACGGCGCCGAGGAGGTGCTGGCCGACGCCGAGGCCAAGGGCATGCCCGTCTCCGAGGCCGAGTTCCACCTCACCGGCGCGACCGACGCGCTGATCGAGGCGCGCGTCGCCATCCACCGCTTCGACCCGGCCCTCGTCGAGGAACCCGTGGCACGCGGTTCGAAGGTCGCCGAGGAGGCCCACGCGATGGGCGAGGCGGCCATCGCGGACTTCTATTTCCGCCACCGCTGGCTGGCGATCTCGCTGGTCGGCATCGCCTTCGTGATCGTGTCGCTGGTGCTCAAGGTGCGCCAGGTCGACCGCCGGCTCGAGGCGCGACGAGCGACGTCGGGCGGTCGCGACGCCCCCGCGTGAGGAGCGCCCGGCCGAGGTACAATGCATCACGCGAAGTTACTCGCGGGGACGTCCGGTCCCGGCTTCCGTCGGTCCGAACGTCCCAGGAGGTCAGGGACATGAAGACCCTCGATCGCACCCAGGCCCTCGACGAGCTGCGCAGGCACCTCGCGCGACTCGCCGACGACGAACACTCGGTCTGCGAGGTGGCGGCAAGGCTCGACATCTTCTGCCACGGCTTCGACCAGTGGTCCGACGACGAGCTGCGCCGGCGCTACGACTGGATCGTCAAGCGTCGTCCGCAGATCACGCGCTCGGAGCTCGAGAAGATCGCGAACCTGTGGCAGCTCGCGCGCCAGGAGGTGCACGGCATGCCGACGGCGTGCGACGTCCAGTGCACGGAGCACGACACGTGCAAGGGCTGGGACGAATGGAGCAACCGCGACATCGCGAAGTTCCTGAAGGAGATGACGGGCGAACCCGTGTCCGTGGTCTGACGAAGGGCATGCGATGAGCCGTTACCGCGTGGTCGCGCTCGTGGAGCTCACGGGCGCGTGCCAGACGCGCTGCGCGTTCTGCGCGCGCGACGCGCGCGCGTCGACGGCGCGTCCCATGACCGAGACCACGTTCCTCACGGTGCTGCGGCGCCTGCGTCCGCGCGACGTCCGCCACGCCGAGCTGGCCGGTTTCGGCGAGCCGCTGCTGCACCCGCGCATCGAGGTGCTGCTCGGCCACGTGGCCGGGCACGCGGTGCCCTTCCGGCTGTGCACGAACGGCGAGCAGCTCGACCGACGGAAACTGGGCGCGATCGACGGCGTGCTCGAGCGCGTGATCGTCCCGCTCACGGCGGCCGACGAGGCGCTCGCGGCGCGGCTTCAGCCCGGCCTCGACCACGAGCGCGTGCTCGAGAACCTGCGCCACGCGGCGCGCATGCGTCGCACACGGCTCGAGGTGGCCGTGCCCGCGCTCCCCGAGTGCCTCGACGCGCTGCCCGACACGGTGGCCCGCCTGCGCGCGCTCGGCGTGCGGCACGTGGGCGTGTCGACCCACGTGCACGTGCACGGGGGCGCGCTCGATGCGC
The DNA here is from genome assembly GCA_020638905.1 of Planctomycetota bacterium. Taxonomy (GTDB): domain Bacteria; phylum Planctomycetota; class B15-G4; order B15-G4; family B15-G4; genus JACKHP01. Next base: position 79,583 of record JACKHP010000016.1, read on the forward strand.
CGACCCGGACGCTCGAGAGCGCGCGCGAGATCGCGCGACGGCGCGACCTGCCCGACTCGGGACTCGACCGCGTCCCGCCGCTGGGCGAGATCCTCGAGTCGTGGCGCACGGCGCGCTGCCGCTGCGTGCCGCGCAATGCGAGCCTGCTGATCGACACCCAGGGACGCTTCCACGACTGCTTCCAGGACGCGGTGCACGAGCACGTCCTGGGACACGTCGACCTGATGACCCTGCGCGAGGCCGTCGAGGAGCGAGAGCGTCGCGACGCGCCGTGGTCGCTGTGCGAGACCTGCGCGCTGCGCGACGGGTTCGGTCCCGGCGAGCTGGCCCTGGCGCTGCGCGATCGCGACGCCGGCGACCTCCCCGGCCGCCGGGGCGTCGGCTGAAGGTCGCGGCCTCCTCGTCCGGCGCCGGCCTCCGGCGAGGGCGCGTCACCGTCGGGCCGGAGCGACCCGCACGCGTCCGATCTGGTACCTTGCGCCCCGTCCTTCGTCGACCTGCGCGATGACCGAACCGCTCCTGCCCCGAGTCGCTTCCGGAGACCCCGCCGCCGTGCGCGAGGTGCTCGACCGCTACGGCGGCCTGCTCTGGTCGCTCGCCCGGCGCTTCCTGAACGACCCGACCGACGCCGAGGACGCGGTGCAGGAGATCGTGATCGAGCTCTGGCGCCACGCCGAGCGCTTCGACCCGTCCCTCGCGTCCGAGACGACCTTCGTGGCCATGGTCGCGCGCCGGCGGCTGATCGACCGCGTGCGCGGCAAGATGCGCCAGCCGCCGTCCGAACCGATGTTCGAGGAAGACCTGCGCGCCGGCGAGGTGCCGCCCGACCGGCTCGAGGTGGCCGACGAGGTGGCGCGGGTGACCGCCGCGCTGGCCACGCTGCCCGAGGCCCAGCAACGCAGCGTGCGCCTCGCGGTCTTCGACGGGCTCACGCACCAGCGCATCAGCGAGATGCTGGAGCTGCCGCTCGGCACGGTCAAGTCGCACATCCGGCGCGGGTTGATCGGCCTGCGCGAGAAGCTCGGCGTGACGACCGACGAGGAGGCGTCGCCGTGAGTGTCGCGCGCCGCCCGCACCTCCCGTCCGACGACGCAGCCCGCGCGCGGCTCGACGAGCTGCTCCTGCGCGAGTGCACCGAGGGGCTCGACGGGGGTGAGCGCGCCGAGCTCGAGTCGCTGCTGCAGCGTTTCCCCGAGGTCGATCGCGACGCCTGGGCGCTGCTCGCGGCCGCGGTCGACCTGGCCCTGTCGCCGCCGCCCGGGCCGCTGCCCGACGACGTCCGCGCTCGCTTGCAGGCGCGTCTGCGGATCGACTGACCGCACGCGACCCCGTGCGGCCGAGAAGAGCGGACGCGTCTCGCGCGTCGGCCCGTCACCCGCGCGGCACGCTCAGCGTCCGCAGCACTTCTTGAACTTCTGGCCGCTGCCGCAGGGGCACGGGTCGTTGCGTCCGATCTTCGCGCCCGGGCGCGTGATCGGGTCGGGACGCCCTTCGACCGCGCGCGCGTAGGCCTCGCGCTGGGCCGCCATCTGCAGCCCCAGATCGCGGCCGTCGGAGAGCCGTCCCGCGTCCTCGAGCTCGGCCAGCAGGTCGCGGCACAGGTCGGGCACGCGCGCGTGCACCTTGGGCAGCAGATCGAGGCGTGCGACGTGCTCGAGCAGCGCCAGGCGCAGGTCGTCGGGACCGAGGTCCTCGGGCTCGACGTCGCGCCGCTCGCAGGCGGCGAACAGCCACGCTTCGAGGACGGGCGCCGCCGCCTCGCGCACCGCCGACGACTGTCCCACGAGTCCGTCGCCGTGGCAGAAGTCGGCCACCCAGCCGGTGAGGCGTTCGCGGGTGAGCGGGTCGAGCATGGGACGGCTCCCTGGAGAGCGTCCCGCGGGGGCGCGACGCGACCTTTCATTGTGGGTCGCCTCGCGGGCCGACACCAGGGTGCGCGGGCTCGGCGGGACGGAGCCGGCTCTCCCGCGGCGGCAGCGGGACGCACTCCGCTCTCCGCGGACTCCTGCCCCGCGCTCCGCGCCCCGCCGCGCCCCGCAGAACCGGCACTTCACTTCCGCACGACGCGGGATATTTCCGACTCAGCACTCGCCTGATCCTGTCGATTCGAGTAAAATGCGACTTCTGGATCACTTGCACTGTCACGCCTTCCCCGGAGGCCTGCCCGGCAGCCCCGATCGGCCGCGGCACCGTATCCGCCGCGACCCGCGCCCGCCGCCCGCGCGCAGCCTCCCCGAGCCGTCCGAGGTGTCGCCATGACCACCGGAACCGACGCTCCTCCCCGGAACCGTCCCGCCCCGTCCGAGCGCCGCGTCGCCGAGCGCGTCGCCACCGACGCGAACGAGGCCACGGCGTCGGTCGCGTACCGCACGAACGAGGTCATCGCGATCTATCCCATCACGCCCGCCTCGCCCATGGGCGAGTTCTGCGACGCGTGGTCGGTCGAGGGTCGCAAGAACCTGTGGGACGACGTGCCGCAGGTCGTCGAGATGCAGTCGGAGGGCGGCGCCGCGGGCGCCGTGCACGGCGCGCTGCAGGCCGGTTCGCTCACGACGACCTTCACGGCGTCGCAGGGCCTGCTGCTCATGATCCCCAACATGTACAAGCTGGCCGGCGAGCTGACGTGCTTCTGCATGCACGTCGCCGCGCGCACGGTGGCCACGCACGCGCTCTCGATCTTCGGCGACCACAGCGACGTGATGGCCGCGCGCCAGACCGGCTTCGCGATGCTGTGCAGCAACTCGGTGCAGGAGGCGCACGACTTCGCGCTGCTGGCCCAGGCGGCCACGCTCGCCACGCGCATCCCGTTCATGCACTTCTTCGACGGCTTCCGCACGTCGCACGAGATCGCTTCGTACGACACGCTCTCCGACGACGACCTGCGCGCCTTCATCGACGAAACGCTCGTGCGCGAGCACCGTGAGCGCGCGCTGACGCCCGATCGTCCCGTCCTGCGCGGGACGGCGCAGAACCCCGACGCGTTCTTCCAGGCGCGCGAGGCGGTCAATTCGTTCTACTCGGCGTGCCCCGAGATCGTGCGCGGACTGTTCGCCGCGTTCGCCGAGCGCACCGGACGCCGCTACCATCTCGTCGACTACGCCGGACATCCCGAGGCCGAGCGCGTCGTGGTGCTCATGGGCTCGGGCGCCGAGACCGCCCACGAGACCGTCGCCTTCCTGGCGGGACGGGGCGAGAAGGTCGGCGTGCTCAAGCTGCGGCTCTACCGTCCCTTCCCGTGCAAGGACCTGCTCGCGGCGCTGCCGCCGACGTGCAAGGCGATCGCGGTGCTCGATCGCACCAAGGAGCCGGGCGCCACGGGCGAGCCGCTCTACCTCGACGTCGTCGCGTCGCTGCACGACGCCGAGCAGCGCGGCACGCTGCCGACCGCGCATCGTCCCGTGATCGTGGGCGGACGCTACGGCCTGTCCAGCAAGGAGTTCACGCCGGCGATGGTCAAGGCCGTGCTCGACGACCTGCAGCAGCCGAACCCGCGCGCGCACTTCACCGTGGGCATCCACGACGACGTGTCGAACACCTCGCTGGCGGTCGACGAGACCTTCGAGCTGGTCGACGACGACGTGACCCAGGCGGTCTTCTTCGGGCTCGGTTCCGACGGCACCGTGGGTGCGAACAAGAACTCGATCAAGATCATCGCCGACGCGACGGGAGCGTGCGTCCAGGCGTACTTCGTGTACGACAGCAAGAAGTCGGGAGCGGCCACGGTCTCGCACCTGCGCTTCGGACCGCGTCCGCTGCACAAGCCGTACCTCGTGCGCGGCGCCGACTTCCTGGCCTGCCACCAGGTGAACTTCCTCGAGCGCTTCGACGTGCTCGCGTGCGCGCGTCCCGGGGCGCAGGTGCTGCTCAACGCGCCCTGGCCGGCCGACGAGGTCTGGAGCCACCTCACGCGCGACGTGCAGGAGGAGATCGTCGCCAAGAAGCTCGAGCTGCACGCCGTCGACGCCTACGCCGTGGCGCGCGATCTCGGCCTCGGCGGGCGCATCAACACGATCATGCAGACGTGCTTCTTCGCGCTCACGAAGATCGTCCCGTTGCCGGAGGCTGTGGCACACGTCAAGGAAGCGATCCGCAAGACGTACGGCAAGCGCGGGCTCGAGACGATCCGGCGCAACGAGGCCGCGGTCGACGCGGCCCTCGGCGGACTGCGCAAGATCGACGTCCCCGCCCAGGCCGACTCGCCGCGGCACCGTCCGCCGATGGTGCCCGACGACGCGCCCGACTTCGTGCAGGCCGTCACGGCCGTGCTGCTCGCGGGGCGCGGCGACGACCTGCCGGTCTCGGCCTTCCCGCCCGACGGTACGTGGCCGGTCGGCACGAGCCGCTGGGAGAAGCGCAACATCGCCCAGGAGATCCCGATCTGGGACCCGGACGTGTGCGTGCAGTGCAACCGCTGCGCCCTCGTCTGCCCGCACGCCGCGATCCGTGCCAAGGCCGTCCCCGAGCACGCGCTCTCGGGCGCACCCGACGGTTTCCGGCACGCGGCCTGCCGCCTGCCGGGACTCACCGACCTGCGCTACGTGCTGCAGGTCGCGCCCGAGGACTGCACCGGCTGCTCGCTGTGCGTCACGGTCTGTCCCGCCAAGGACCGGTCGAACCCGCGTCACAAGGCGATCGACATGGAGCCGCACGACGCGCACCTGCCGCGCGAGCGCGAGGGCTTCTCGTTCTTCACGACGCTGCCCGAGCTCGATCGCACGAAGTTGACCACGGTCGACGCACGCAGCAGCCAGCTCCTGCAACCGCTGTTCGAGTTCTCGGGCGCCTGCGGCGGATGCGGCGAGACGCCGTACATCAAGCTGCTCACCCAGCTCTTCGGCGACCACACGATCATCGCCAACGCCACGGGCTGCTCGTCGATCTACGGCGGCAACCTGCCGACCACGCCCTACACGACCACCGCCGACGGCCGCGGTCCCGCCTGGGCCAACTCGCTCTTCGAGGACAACGCCGAGTTCGGTCTCGGCATGCGCGTCGCCACCGACGGACGCCTGGCGCGCGCCCGACGCCTCGTGCTCGCGCTGCAGCCCAGGCTCGGCAAGGCCTTCGTCGACGAGCTGCTGGGCATCGACCAGTCGACCGAGACCGGCCTCGCGCTCGCACGCGAGAAGGTCGAGGAGCTCGTCCTGCGGCTGGCCACCGTGAAGGAACGCGAGGGCTTCGAGCTGGCCGCCTGCGCGAGCGACCTGCTGCGCAAGAGCGTCTGGATCGTGGGCGGCGACGGATGGGCCTACGACATCGGCTACGGCGGACTCGACCACGTCCTCGGCAGCCGGCGCGACGTGAACGTGCTCGTGCTCGACACCGAGGTCTACTCGAACACCGGCGGACAGCAGTCGAAGGCCACGCCGCTCGGCGCCGCCGCCAAGTACGCCGCGGCGGGCAAGGATGTCCCGAAGAAGGACCTCGGGCTGGAGGCCATGAGCTACGGCCACGTCTTCGTGGCGCGCGTGGCACTCGGTGCCAAGGGCAACCAGACGGTTCAGGCCTTGCGCGAGGCCGAGTCGTACAAGGGGCCGTCGCTCGTCATCGCGTACAGCCCGTGCGTGGCCCACGGCTACGACCTGCGCTACGGCGCCGAGCAGCAGCGGCTCGCGGTGCAGTCGGGCGCGTGGCCGCTCTACCGCTACGACCCGCGACGCCTCGCCTCCGGCGAGCCGCCGCTGCAGCTCGACTGCGACACGCCGTCGATCCCGCTCGCCAAGTACATGCACAACGAGGGACGCTTCCGCATGGTCGAGCGCCAGGATCCCGACCGCTTCAAGATGCTCGCGCACCGCGCCGAGCGCAGCGCGCGCCGGCGCTGGGACGTGTACCGGCAGCTCGCGGGCATGACCGTGCACGACGGCGCGGGCGCGCGGCTGGCGCGTGCCGACGACGACGCGACGCCGAGCGTCCCCGACCCCGAGACCGACGCCTGAACGAGGATTCGTCCATGGACCTCACGACCCGATACCTGGGCCTCGAGCTGCCGCACCCGTTCATGACCGGCGCCTCGCCGATGGCCGACGACCTCGACACCGTGCGACGCCTCGAGGACGCCGGCGCCGCCGCGATCGTGATGCGCTCGCTCTTCGAGGAGCAGATCCGCGGAGAGGAGCTCTCGACCATCGGCCAGGAGGAGCACCACGAGGACAGCTCGCCCGAGGCGCTCTCCTACATGCCCGCCGGCAGCCGCGACCGGCTCGGTCCGGAGGAGTACCTGGAGCAGATCGCGCGCGTGAAGGAGGCCGTCTCGATCCCGGTCGTCGCGTCGATCAACGGCACGACACCCGGCGGCTGGCTCTGGTACGCCAGCCTCATGGAGGACGCCGGCGCCGACGCGCTCGAGCTGAACTGCTACGAGCTGTGCACCGACCCCGAGGAGACGGGCCAGGACGTCGAGCTGCGCCTGCTCGAGACGGTCCAGTCGGTCAAGCAGAAGGTCGCCATCCCGGTCTCGGTCAAGCTCTCGCCGTTCTACTCGTCGCTCGCGCACCTCGCACACGGACTCGACGCGCGCGGCGTCGACGGCCTGGTGCTCTTCAACCGCTTCCTGCAGCCCGACATCGACGTCGAGGAACTCGAGGTCGTGCGCGTCGTGCACCCGTCCGACAGCTCGATCCTGCCCGTGCGCCTGCGCTGGCTCGCGATCCTGTCGGGACGTCTGCGCGCCGGCCTCGCCGTGACGGGCGGCGTGCACACCGCGCTCGACGCCGTCAAGGCGATCATGGCCGGCGCCGACGCCGTCCAGCTCGTCTCATGCCTGCTGCTCAACGGACCGCAGCACCTGCGCACGATCCTCGACGACCTGCGCCGCTGGATGAACGAGCACGAGGTCCCGTCGCTCGACATGATCCGCGGCTCGATGAACCTCGTGCGCTGCCCCGATCCCAAGGCGTACGAGCGCGCGAACTACATGGAGGCGCTGCGCAACTGGGTCCCGCGGTAGGGAGGGGCGGGAGGGGCTGTCGTGGCCCTGAGGGCGTCTCCACGCCGTGGGGCCACGCTTCGCCTCGGCAACCGCGCCGGAACGCGGGCACCAGGGATCGAGAGGCCGGGCGCCCACGGCACGACGGTCCACGACGACCCATGTCCCGCGTCGTGGGGGGGGGGGG